>JADJVF010000018.1 GCA_016716705.1 Holophagales bacterium | reverse complement strand
CGTCGCCGACGTCATTCCTTCGGCAATTCGCGGCGGCCGAATGCGCCCCGCCAGGCGACCGACACGGTCATCGTCGGAGGCGCGGAGAGACGAAGGGCCTCCGCACCGAGGAGCTCGGCGACGGCGGAGGAAGGTTCGCGCGAGAGACGGAGCCGGACGAGGGACGCCGGGTCGAGGCGCGAGAACGCGGCACTGAGGCGCGCCACGAACGAAACGGCGTCGTCGCCCGGGTCGAGCTCGAGGTCGACCATCGGGCGGACCGGGAGCTCGCGGAACTCCCAGGATGCGATGCCGCCCCGGGCATTCCGCTCGAGCTCGAGGAGAAACGTCCCCTTCGGCTCGTTCCGCTCGGCGAAGGAGGTCCGGTCCGTCGAGCCGGCGAAGAGGACTGGAGCGGCGAGGGGGCGTCCCGCGAGGTCGCGGTCGAGGACCTGCGCGCGGTGGATGTGCCCCGAGAGGACGGCCGCGAAGCCCGCAGGGACGTCCCGGCCTCGGACGACGTCGGCCCCGTCGCGGAAGGTGTAGCCGACCGGTCCGACCCGCGCCCCTTCGACGGCCTGGTGGAAGCAGAGGAGTCGGACGTCGGCCTCGACGTCCGCGTGGCCCGTCGCCGCGAGGAGAGCGGGAAAGCTCGTCCGCACGTCGGGCGCGAAAGGGAAGCCGGAGAGGGCGAGGTCGAGTCCGTCCCGCCGGACGACGAACGTCCTGGGGCGGTCGAAGACGCGGATCCGCGGATGCGTCAGGAGAAGACCGCGCGGCACCCCGGACCGCTCGTGGTTCCCGGGAATCCAGAAGAGGTCCAGCCCCTGGTCGGCAAGTTCGGCGAGGCGCGAGAAGACCCTCTCCGCGAGCCAGGCCGGAATCCGGCTTCGGTAGAAGAGGTCGCCGCCGTGGACGACGATGCTTGCTTCGCCGCTCACCGCCGGCGCGAGAGCCCGCTCGAAGGTCTCGAAGAGGTCGTCCCCGCGGCGGCGCCGTTCGATCCGGGGCCGCGACGGGAGGTCGAGGCCGAGGTGGGTGTCGGAGAGAAAGAGGACCCGGACGGGCATCGCGCCCGAGGCTACATTACGATCTTCGTCGTGGGTCCTTGATAGACTGAGACAGCCGACAGGCCGCGAGAAAGAGGCGCCGAAGCGCCGGTGGGGATGCCGACGCCCACCGCTTCTGGAAAGGGAGCGTCTTCCATGCCGCCAAGAACCATACAAGAGTGGTTTCAGGAAGAGTGGAACTCCGGTCACCTCACGCGCCCCCAGGTCGCTCTGACGCAGCTGCTTCAGAATCCAGAGGGGCCCATTCGAAGACATCCGATCGTCAACACGTTCGACTGCGCGGCGCACGGCCAGACGCGGGCCTACATCCGAAACGACAGCGCCGACGCGCAGCGCCCGGGCTCCACGCTCGGCACACTGAGGTTCCACAAGACCGAGTCGTTCAACATCGAGATGATCTCCGGGGCAAACGCCAGCGGCCATGCCTTTCCGGTGCACGGCGTCTACACCAGCCTGAGCGGGGGTGGCCCGGTCTGGTACACGCTCGACGGGAACGGTCCGGCAATCATGCTGACCGCCAAGCTCACCGGCTGCACTTTCATCGCGACCGGCGGGACGGGAAACGCGGTGCTCGTAACCCACCTTCAGCCGCAACAGGGCCTCGAGACCGGGCTCCAGCTGAACACGCGCATGAAGAACGTGGGGAGCACCTATGGCCAGCTCCGCTACGACCTCGACACCCGCTCGATCAACGTCATCGGAGTCCGATCCGCGAATGGCTGGAGCATCTGGGCGCAGAAGCTCGTGAAGAACTCCACTCCGCCACAGATTCTGAGCGTTCACAGAATCTGGCCAACCTGAGGCGTCGGGAACGACGAGGTCCTCGCGCCTCGTCCGCGTCGATCACGAGTCCTCGATCGGCACGTCCGGGTCGGCTGGCCGGCGCACAACTGACCCGAGGCACAGTCTCTCTGCCGGCGCGCTCGCAGACGAGTGGGTCCCGATCCGTCCCGGCACAGACGCCGCGATGATCCGCCCGTCTCAGCGCCCCGCTTCCAGCGCCGCCTCGCCCTCACGCGGCGGGAGGCGCCACCTGAGGCGGTAGACCGCCGGGGGAGCGAGCCCGGCCTCGAGCGCGGCCCGCAGCTCGCTCGCAGTGGGTGTCCCGTGGACCGTCCTGGGCCGCGCTGCGAAGGCGTCGATGTCCAGCTTGCCGCTGGGTTCCAGGCCTTCCGGGGTCACGAGCACCATGATCGGCTCGGGCGTGACCCAGCGTTCCACGAGGCCGTACATGGCGCCCCAGATCCCCACGGACGGCGCGCTCCAGAGGTTCCCCTCTCCGCGGCGGAATCCGGCCACGTCCTCCGCGGGTCCCGGCACCTCGACGGTCAGGGCTGCCGGAAACGGGTCGTAGACGAGGCGCGACAGCTCGTCGAGCGTGAAGGCCTCCTCTTCGGCGACCTGGAAGATCGAGGTCATCCCACCCATGGCGTCCTTCAGCGATTCCGCGAGCGCCGCCTCCGCCTCGCTCACCGGAAAGCGCTCGTCGAGCTTCTCTTCACCCAGCCGGCCCGAGAACGCGTGGGCGAGGACGTCACGGGCCCTTTCGGGCCGCTCGTCCAGGTACCGGTAGACGGTCGCGGTGGCGCGCAGGTAGACCGCGCCCAGGTCGGCGAAACGCCCCAGCCCCTCGCTCACGATCTGACGTTGCCGCGTGTTGGCGCGCAGCGTTCGCGCGGGGTGGATCTCCAGCGTTCGCTCCCGGCCGGAAGCGACGACGAAGGCGCTCACGGGCAGCTCCGAGAAGAGGCGCGTCACCGCGTCCGGCTCCTCGAGGAAGGCCGAGCGCTCGACTTTCCGGAGCTCGCCCTTCTCCCACCCGAAGCTGACCCGTTCGCTCGGCGGCGAGAGAGGGCGTAACGCACGAGCCCAGAGGTCGTCGTTGTGGAGGGCGGCCTCTCGCGCCGCCGATATCCTGTCCAGGACCAGCCCAGGCTCGTTTTGCCCTCCCCGGATCCAGGTCGTCGCGAAGACCAGCAGGTGTCCCGCCTCGTCGAAACGGAGGAGGAGCGATTCCCGGACAGGCGGATCGGGGATACAGGAGAACGCCATCGACGCGGCAACGACAACGGCCACCAGGCGGACATGGGTGCGAACGCGATCGCCCATGACAGCTCATTGTGCGCCGACCGTCGCGACGGAGATCAGAAAACGACGGCCGAGCGGACGCGCAACTCCTTCGCGCGCCGGTTGATTCCCCTGCGATGCGGGCTCTCAGACGAGGCCGAGGTCTTCGGCGAGGAGCGCGTAGTCGACCGCTCCTCGCGCCCCGGGGTCGAGCTCGTAGATCGTCTTGCCCGTCCGGGGCGCTTCGGCGAGCGCCGAGTTGATCCGGATGGGGTCAGGATCTTCGTGAACCTCTCGCGGATCGCGTCGAGTGTCTCGTCCGACACGCGAGTCCTCAGGTCGTAGAAGGTCGGGGAGGACGCCGTCGATTCGCAGCGGCCTCGGCCGGCCCGCGTCGATCGCCGCCACGAACCGCTTCGTTCTCTCGAGGGCGGGAAGCGAAAGCGGCTCGAGCTTGGCGGGCAGGACCAGCTCGTGGGCGGCGAACCATGCGTTCTCGAGCAGGAGCGAGGCGGAGGGCGGGCAATCGAGGAGGACGACGTCGTAGGCCTCGCCGTCGAGCTCCCCCAGGCGCCGCTCGAGCCGATGGCGCCGCTTCTCTTTCCCCTTCTCGCGCAGCTGGTCCTCGGCGGCCAGAAGGCGGGCTCCCGCCACGACGACGTCGAGGTTCTGCCGGTTCTCTCGCGCGACGACGTCCTCGAACGCTGCCTCTCCGACGAGCCAGGCGTCGAGCCCCGTCTCTCCGTCGAGCCCGATCGAAGCGCCCACGCACCCTTGCGGATCGACGTCCACGAGCAGCACCCTCCGCCCCGCGCGAGCGCAGGCGGCCGCCAGGCTGACGGCCGTCGTCGTCTTTCCCACGCCGCCCTTCAGCGCGGAGATCGCGAGGATGCGTCGCTTCCGCATGACAGACCGCCGGAATTCTGACATGTGGACGTCGGCCGGCTTTTCGCAGGTGCCCCGGCTGGGCGTTCAGCCCCGGGCGGGCGGGTCTCCCCGCCCCTCGGCGGCGGCGTACATGTCGTCGATGACCCCGCGGAAGTGCTGCTCGACGACGCGCCGCCTGACCTTGAGGGTGGGCGTGACCTCGCCCGCGTCCTGCGTCAGCTCCCGCGGCAGCACCTTGAAGCGCTTGATCTGCTCGTAGCCGGCGAGCTCGCTCGAGCGCTCACGCAGGACCTGCTCGTAGAGGGTCTCGATTTCGGGCCGGTTCACCAGCTCCTCGCGCGAGGTGAACGGGATCCCGTCCCTCCTTGCGCGCTCCTCGAGCGCCGGGAAGTTAGGCACGATCAGGGCGCTGAGGAACGTGCGCCGGTCCCCGATGACCACCACCTGGTCGAGCAGGGGGTGCCCGGCGAGCATGCCCTCGACGCGCTGGGGAGCGACGTTCTTCCCCTGCGACGTGATGATGAGGTCCTTGATCCGGTCGGTGATGCGCAGGTAGCCGTCCGGCTCGAGCACGCCGACGTCGCCGGTCCGGAACCAGCCGTCCTCGAACGCGGCGGCGGTCTCGACGGGCTTGCCCCAGTAGCCCTTCATCACGTTGTCGCCACGCACCTGCACCTCACCCGCATCCCCGATGCGCACTTCGCAGCCTGGGATGGGGCGGCCGACGGTGCCGAAGCGGAAGGCGCCGGGCGAGTTGCAGGTGACCATGGGCGAGGTCTCGGTGAGGCCGTAGCCCTGGCAGACGAGGAGCCCCACCGACAGGAAGAACTCCTCGATCTCCCTCGCCAGCGGCGCGCCGCCGGCCGAGAAGAACCTCTTGTCGCCGCCCACGGCCGCCCGGATCTTGGAGAGGACCAGCTTGTCCGCGAGGGCGTGCCGGACCTTGAGCACCGGGCCCACCCGCTGGCCGGTGCGGCTCGCGTACTCGAAGGTCGAGCCGACGCCGAGCGCCCAGCGGAAGAGGCGCTGGCGCACGGGCGAGCTCTTCGAGACGCGGTCCTGGATGGCGGCGAAGACCTTCTCGTAGAGTCGCGGGACGCTGACCATCGCCGTGGGCCGGACCTCGGGCATGGCGGTGACGGCGTCCTTGGGGTCGCGCACGTAGACGTTGGCCGCGCCGCTGCGGAAGACGAAGTAAGACCAGGCCCGCTCGTAGACGTGGCTGAGCGGCAGGAAACAGAGGCTGCGGTCCTCGGGGCCGAACTCGAAACGCTCGTCGAGGGCGCGGAACTGCGAGGCGAAGTTGGCGTGGGTGAGCATGGCGCCCTTGCGGTCGCCCGTGGTCCCCGAGGTGTAGATGATGGTGGCGAGGTCCTCGAGCTTCGCCGCGGCCAGGCGGTCTTCGACCTGAGTCGCGCTTTCGGGAGTGGCGCGGGCGAGGAAGCCGGCGAGCGACGTCGAGCGCGGGCCGGAGAGGCGCGTCGCCGGGTCGAACGCGACGAGCACGGGCGCACCCGATTCGAAGGCTACGGCCTTGTCGTGCTGCTCCTGTCCCCCGACGAGGACGAGCTTCGCGCCGGAGTCGAGGAAGACCTGCTCCGCCTGCTTGCTGGTGTCCGTTGCGTAGATGGGCACGCCGACGGCGCCGGCCATCAGCACTCCGAAGTCGGCGATGGCCCAGTCGGGGCCGTTGGGCGCGAAGATCGCCACGCGGTCTCCGGCCGCGATGCCGGCGCTGACGAGGGCGCGCGCCATGGCCTCGACGCGCGTAGCGAGCTCGGCGTAGGTGATGGAGCGCCAATCCCGGCCGTCGCGGTAGCGCATTGCCTCCCGCGGGCCGAAGCTCTTCGCCGATTCCCGGATCATGCGTGAGAGATGGACCAGGGCCATGGTGCTTCTCCCTCCTCATGCTGCGTTGCGTTGATGACACCACGTTTCGCGGCCGGCCGTAAGGCGTCTCGCCGATCGGGGAGGGTGGGACGGGGGGAGTGTACCGCTCGCGACGCCCGCCCGGCCGGGATGTCGCGATCTCAGCTGCCGATCCTCTCCTTCGGCGGGTGGGTGAGGCCCGGCAGGAGGCCCTGCGTGAACGCCACCGGCTCGACGCGGCGAAGCTTTCGCGCCTGGGCGGGCGTGAGGAGTGGCCGCACGGGGTGGAGGCCGATCCAGTCGCTCAGATCCCAGACGTCCTCCTCGGCGCGCTCCCAGTCCTTCCCGTCCCGGCGCGAGAGGTCGATGGGGCGTGAGATCGCGCGAAGGGTCTTCTCCGCGGCGTCGTTGTAGTAGCTCTCGAAATAGCTCATCGAGAGCTCTCGCGGAGTCCGGAAGACGGGGTCCCGGAACCGGAGGCCCACGAACTTCGACTTCCCGATGGCGCCCCAGGCGACGCCGTCCTTCATGCGCGGAGGCCTCGTCGATCTCGCGGAGGTCATCGGGCGTGAGGTGGAGCGCGGCGGCTCCGAGGTTCTCGTCGAGTCGCTCGAGCTTCCGGGTGCCCGGAATGGGGACGATCCACGGCTTCCGGGCGAGGAGCCAGGCGAGCGCGATTTGAGCGGGCGTCGCCTTCCTCGCCTCGGCGATCCGGCGCAGCATCTCGACGAACGCCTGGTTCGCCTTCCGGGCTTCCGGCGCGAAGCGGGGGAGGTTGTTGCGGAAGTCGGTGCTGTCGAAGGTCGTCTTCTCGTCGATCTTCCCGGTGAGGAAGCCCCTTCCCAGGGGGCTGTAGGGGACGAAGCCGATCCCGAGCTCCTCGACGGTCGGCAGGACCTCGGCCTCGGGCTCCCTCCACCAGAGCGAGTACTCGCTCTGGAGCGCGGTGACCGGCTGGACTGCGTGCGCGCGGCGGATCGTCTGCGCACTCGCCTCGGAGAGACCGAAGTGCCGGACCTTCCCTTCCCGGATCAGGTCCTTCACGGCGCCTGCGACGTCCTCGATCGGAACTTCGGGGTCGACCCGGTGCTGGTAGAAGAGGTCGATCGCGTCGACCCGGAGCCGCTTGAGCGAGGCCTCCGCGACCTCCCTGACGTGCTCCGGCCGGCTATCGAGGCCCGCCCAGGGCGACCCACCCTTTGGGTCGAGCCTGAAGCCGAACTTCGTCGCGAGGACGACCTCCCCGCGGAACGGTTCGAGGGCCTCGCCGACGAGCTCTTCGTTCACGAAGGGGCCGTAGACCTCGGCGGTGTCGAAGAAAGTGACGCCGCGTTCGACGGCCGTCCGGATCAGGGAGACCATCTCGCGCCGGTCCGGAGGCGGACCGAAGCTGAAGCTCATCCCCATGCAGCCGAGCCCGAGCGCCGAGACTTCCAGCCCGTCGTCGCCGAGTGCGCGCTTCTGCATTTCGTCCTCCTGTTCGCCGCTCGAGCGGTCAGCGTCCTTTCGCCGGGTTGAGACCCGTCGCGGTGGCGTGGCCTTCGCGGTCTTCCTTCGGGAGGCGGGCCGGCTGCTTCGTCTCCTTTACGCTTGCCGCTTTCGCCGGCTCCCGCGACGCCGCGTCCCGTGCGCGGGCAGCCAGCGCCAGCTCGCGTACGCGTTCGATGTCGGCGTCGGAGTAGGGGCCGTTGACGCCGGAGATTGCGGCGAGCTGCATCCCGTGCTTGAGGCCGAGACGGTAGATCTCGCGGACCTTCGCCCACTCGATGTCGCGGCCGACCGTGTAGCTCTCGAACTTCCCCTCCAGCGCGAGGACGATCGTCTCGGCGAGGCAGGCGTAGGCGACGTTCTCGGGCAGCCCGATGTTCTTCATCTGCACCGTGCCCGGGGAGCTGGATCTCGCCGGACTCGATCACGAGCACGTCCGGGCGTTTGGCCACCTCGCTCGGCGGCAGGTCGAGCGGCCGCGCAACGTCGGTAATGACGCACCCGGGCTTGACCTTCATGATGTCGAGGATCTTCCTGCCGGCGCCCGAGGTCGCGGTGACGATCACGTCCATGTCCGCAATGTCCTTGTCGGCGCGCGACGAGAGGAACAGCCGGGCGTCGGGTGTCTCTCTCAGGATCGACTCCTTGACCGAAAGGAGCTTGGCCGTCTCGGGCGACACCATGTAGACCTCGTCCGCGGCCATTGCCAGGAGGCGGGCGCAGACCGAGCCGATGGCCCCGGTGGCCCCCACGACCATCGCCTTCATCGCGATCTTCCCGCCGGGCTTCGGTGGGGGGAGGAGCCGGAGTCGCAGGAGCGCGTCGCGCGCCGCCCAGAGGGCTCCGGAGGCGCTGTAGCTGTTGCCGGTGGTGATTGGCAGCGGCGCGCGCCTCGCGACGGTGGCGCCGGCGTCGCCCACGACCTTCGTGAAGGCGCCCAGGCCCATGATCTGCGCGCCCAGCTGCCTGGCGATCTTTGCGGCCTCCAGCAGGCGGCGGTAGGTGAACTCCGGGTCGTGGCTCATGATCTCCCTGGGCGTGCCTCCCACGGAGATGAGCCAGCCCTCGGCCTCCACGCCGGTGGGGGACTTGATGCCGGTCACCTTCGAGTAGACGAAGGGCGGCATGTAGGCCATCGCCTTCTCCAGCGTGTCCATGAACACCGGCGGCGACACCTGGGAGAGGAGCTCGATCGGCTTGACCTTCTTGAAGTACTCCTGCGAGAGCGGGTGGATGACGAAGGCGAAGCGGTTGACGCGCTTGAAGCCGTTGGGGTAGAGGATCCGCGGCTCCACCTGCAGCCGCGTGAGGATCTCCAGGTAGTCGTCCTCGAGGAGCTCCGCGGGCTTCTTTCCCGTCGCCGCGATGATCATGGCGTCCAGGAGACTGGGCGCGATCACGTGGTCGAACAGGAACGGCGACCCGTCGACCACCATCGCGACGCCCTTGTCCTTGAGCTTCGCGATGCGCTCGTCGCTGACGGTGGAGGTGACGATGGTCTTGCCGGCCAGGTCTTCCGCGTCGAAGTCGTCGAGGTCGTGAACGGGAGCCACGACGACCGCGGCCCCGTGGATCGCCTTGCGCAGCAGGAAGCGGGTCCACTCCTTCACCGGGTCCGACGACATCACCCCGGGCAGAGTCCAGTCGAGCACGCGGTGGGCGCCGGCGGTGTAGAGCTGGAGCGCGTCCAGGGAGGTCAGGAGCTTGGGGATGCCGAGCTGGAGCAGCGGGTCGGCGAAGCTGACGTTCTGCGTGTACTCGCACATCGTCTGCGCGAGCTTGAGGTTCGACATCCCCGAGAAGAACAGGACGTTGGCGTTGGTGAAGTAGGAGCCGAGCGCGTTCTGGACGTGGCGCACGGCCCATTCCTGCAGGATGTCGGCGAGGCGCGCCCCCGTGGTGACGGGAATGCGCGTCACGGCGCTCGTCAGCCGCGCGATGTCCTTCTCGAGGTAGCGCCGCGAGGGGAGCGTGTACCTGTCCTTCACGACGCCGATGCCGATCGCGTCGGCGGTCCGCTCCCAGCTCTTCAGCAGGCCGACGGTCTTGGTCATGCTGGCGTCCGACCCCAGGCGCCACACCTTGAGGCGCTGCCCGAGGAATTCCGTGTCGAACTCGAAGTTGTGCTCGCCCGATCCCAGGCTGATTCCGACGGCTGTCTTCATCCCGTCCTCCCGCCGAGGTCCGTCCTCGAGTGGGTGGGCACGTCGACCCGGCGCTTCGCCCGAACGGCCCGGGCGCTCCCGGAATCGTAGCGCGAGCCGCCTGCGCCTGGTCCCTTCGAAGGGACACTCGTGCTGGCGCGGGTCTTGCTGATGTCCGGGGCGGGTCCAGTCGGAACGAGGCGCCGGACCGAAACTCTCGGCGGCGTCCGCTCGTCGGCAGGTTCGAGACAGGCCCGGAGGTCATATGGAAAACCGAATGGCGCGGCAAATCTGCTTCGTGGTAGCGATGTCGGGGATTCCCTCCCTGTCGATGGCCCAGGGGCAGGTGTCTCCCGCTGACGTCGGGAACCGGGCCCTGAGCCAGGCTACGGTACTGACCTCTGCGCAGCTGGCCGATCTCGTGGCGCCCATAGCCCTCTATCCCGACGCCCTGCTGAGCCAGGTCCTCGTGGCGAGCACCTACCCGCTCGAGGTCGTGCAGGCACAGCAGTGGCTGCGGAGGAACGACCGCCTGCAGGGGCAGGGGCTCATGGACGCAGCCCGGCAGCAGCCGTGGGACGCCAGCGTCCAGGGCCTGGTGGCCTTTCCGGACGCCCTGGCGACGCTGAACGAGGACATCCAGTGGACGACGGCCCTCGGCAACGCCTTCCTCGCGCAGGAATCGGACGTCATGGTGGCGGTGCAGCAGCTGCGTACCCGGGCGCAGGCCGCCGGCAGGCTCTCCTCCAATCCGCAGCAGACGGTCTCCGCCGTCGCCCAGGAAGGGAGGACCGTCATCGAGATCGTGCCGGCCGATCCGCAGGTGATCTACGTACCGCAGTACGACCCGTACTACGTCTGGGGAGCCCCGGCGTGGAGCGCCTATCCGGCGCTCTCGTACGGGTACGGATACGGATATGGCCCGGGAATCAACGTCGGATTCTGGTTCGGCGGGTGGTCCTGGGGCCTGGGGTGGGGCTGGGGCCCGAACTGGTACGGGGGATCCGTGTACGTCAACAACGCGTTCTTCCGGCACTGCGGCTACAACTACGGTCACCACGGCGGCTACGACGGCGGCTACCACGGCGGGGAATGACGGCGGGCAGAACGGGGGAGGGCATGGCGGTCGCGAGAACTGGCAGCACGACTCGGGTCACCGTATGGGAGTCCCCTACACGGACGGTCGGAGTGCCGGTCACGATCGCGGCGGCTCGCAGGCTTCGCGGTCCACGCTGACGGGTCCCTACTCCCTGAGGCGCTCGGGAAACCAGGCGGCACCGCCTTCCGGTGGCCGGGGGATGCCCTCGGGTTCCCGCGGGGCCGGTGCGGATCAGGGCTGGCGGGCCGGGAACCGGACGACGGCGTCGGCTCCTCGCGGCGGTGGGGCAGATCAGGATTGGCGGGCCGGGAACCGGACGACGGCGTCGGCTCCTCGCAGCGGTGGGGCAGATCGAGGATGGAGTGCGTCGGGAGAGCAGTGGCGCCGCTCGCAGGGCGCGTCGCAGAGCCAGGGCCCGTCGGCGCGCTATTCGGCCTCGTCACCCCGCAGCTTCGCTCCGTCGCCTCGCACTTCGGCTCCGTCCAGGAGCTATTCGGATTCGTCGCCCCGCAACTCGGCTCCGTCAGGGAGCTATTCAGCGCCATCAAGGAGCTATTCGGCCCCGTCGCGGGACTATTCGGCTCCTTCGCGTTCGTCTTCGTCGTCGGCTCCTGCGCGCGGATTCCAGTCAGCGCCGCGGATGTCCTCGTCGGGCGGCGCCGGGCGAAGCATGGGAGGCGGGTCCTCGCAGAGGTCCGGCGGTGGCGGAGGCTCGCGCGGAACGGGCGGCGGCTCCGGATCGGGCGGGAGCTCTCGCGGTGGCGGTCGCCGCCACTGACCGGGACGCGACGAAAAGGGCTTTCCCGTTCGCTCGAGCACGAGCCGGATCCCGGTCCGCCGGTCAGCTCGACGTCCACCCGACCCGCCCGGCCCGCGCCTGGAATCAGCTCAGGATGCGCCGCCGGTATCGATCCGGAGCCGAAACTGTCGAGTTCGCGCGACCAGGGCGGGATCACTCGTTGCGAAGGGGAAGTGCCGGCCAGCCGGCGGCGAGGGCGTGGTGCACGAAGGAAATCGCCCGGGAGACGGCGTCGGGGAGGGTTTCGCCCCTGGCGAGCCAGGCAGTGACGGCTGCCGAGAGGAGGCCTCCGGCGCCGCAGGCATGGGGGATGTCCGAGCGGGGACTTTCGAAGCGGTGCCAGGTCCGGCCGTCGAGGAGTCCGTCGACGACCGTCTCCCCCTCGGCGCAGCCGCCGGTCACGAGGACGGCGGAAGGGCCCAGTGCCTGGATCCGGCGTGCGGCGGCTTTCGCGTCGGATTCGCTTCGGATCGGGAACCCGGCGAGGGCGGAGGCCTCCAGGAGGTTCAGGGTGACGAGGGCAGCGGAAGGGAGGAGGTCCCGGACGACGGCGTCGACGACGGTCGAACGGAGGAGGCGAACCCCTGACCGGGGGGCGAAGCCGGGGTCGACGACGAGAGGGACGGAGACGGAGGCCAGGGCCCTCGCGACGGTCCTCACCGCGGGGACAGACGTCAGGACACCCACCTTTACGGAGAGGGCGGGTGAGCCAGGGCGCCCTCGAGGAGGGGCGCAGGATGCCCATGGGGGCGTCGTACGCCGGGCCGGCCTGGCGGATGCCGAAGGCGGTCAGCGCCGTGACGACCCCCGATCCGAGGATCCCCAGGGCTTCAAAGGCGAGCAGGTCCGCCGCGAGAAGGCCTCCGCCCGGGTCGGTGGCCGAGATCGCGAGAGCGGACGGAACTGTCATCCGCGTGAGTTTAGACGCCCCTCCTGCTATTCTCGCCTCCCGGGAGGATGTTAGAAAGTGGCTGAAGAAACGCACGCTTCGACCCCGCTCGTGGCCGGCGCGCCGGCCCCCTCGTTCACTCTTCCCGGGCGATCCGGAAACACGGTCTCGCTGACCGACTTCGCAGGGAAGGGCTGCGTCCTCGTCTATTTCTACCCGAAGGACGACACCCCGGGCTGTACGAAGGAAGCCTGCAGCCTTCGCGACGGCTTTGCCGGGCTGCGTGAGGCGGGCGTCACCGTCCTCGGCATCTCGCCCGACGGAGCCGATTCGCACAACGCGTTCGCGGAGAAGTTCTCGCTGCCGTTCGAGCTCCTGACGGACGCCGATCATTCGGTTCACGAAGCGTACGGGGTCTGGGGTAAGACCGCGTGGGGCGTCGGCACGATCCGCAAGTCCTTCCTCGTCGGCCCCGACGGAAACCTCGTCCACGTCTTCGAGAAGGTGGACGTCGAGCACCACGCAGACCAGGTCCTCGCCGTGCTGAAGCCGACCCCGATGGCGGATGCGAAGGCCGCCGTCGAGGCGGCGGTGGAGGCGGCCGGCAGCGCCGTGACCACCGCCGTAAAGGAAGCGAAGAAGGCCGTGAAGGGCGCGATGAAGTCGCCCGAGGTGAAGGAAGCGGTCGCCGCGGCGAAGCAGGCCGTCGCGGACGTGAAGAAGCAGCCCGCCGTGAAGAAGGCGGTCGCGACCGCCGAAAAGGCGGTGGCCGATGCGAAGAAGGCCGTGGCCGATGTGCGGAAGAAGCCCGCCGTGAAGCGGGCCGTGGCCGACGCGAAGCAGGCCGCCGCAAGCGCCGCGAAGGCGAAGAAGGCCGTGGCGGACGTGAAGAAGAAGCCCGCCGTGAAGCGGGCCGTCGCGTCGGTGAAGAAGTCCGTGAAGAAGGCCGTCGCGAGCGCCCGGACGGCCGCCGCGAAGAAGCCGCAGGGCGCGCTGGCGAAGTTCCTGGCTTTCGTGACGCCGAAGAAGGCCGCTCCCCAGAAGCCGGCGCCGGCGAAGGCCGAAGAAGGCCGCGCCCAGGAAGCCCGCGACGAAGAAGCCCGCCGCCACGAAGCCGGCGGCGAAGAAGGCGGTCGCGAGGAAGCCGGCCCCGAAGAAGGCCGTCGTCGCGGAAGGTCGCGCCGAAGAAACCGGCGCGGAAGAAGGCCGCGCGCCGCTGAATGGAGAACGCCCCCTCGGAGAGGTTCCGGGTGACCGATCGGGCCCTGGCGGCGATTCGCGCCGCCGGGCTCGATCCGGCCCGGACGTTCCTCGTCGTCCAGCACGTCCTCGGTTGCGGCGGATCGGGCTATCGAATCCTGTTCCGTGAGACGCCGCTCGACGGAGGTACGTTGACGGACGGTCCCGAGGGTCTGCGAATCTCGCTCTGCCCCTACTCTCATCGCCGCCTCGAAGGGGCGGCGCTCGACTACGACCTCGAAAAGGAGACCGAGGGCTTCTGGCTCGACCATCCGGACGCGGCGTTCGCCGCGTTCTGCTGAGAAGGCCCGGCCCCGACCGCGCGCATGTCCAAGGACAAGATTTCCCGGAAAGACCTGAAGGAAAACGAGCTCGAGCACGCCCTCGTCGGGGCGCGCGACTACGTCGTCAGCCACGAAGCGGGAGCCAAGAAGTGGACGGTGATCGCCGTCGGCGCCGTCGTCCTCGTGGGCCTCGTCTGGGGCGGCCTCGCGTTGCGAAGCCGGAAGCTCGACGCACGCCTGTCGGCGGCGCTCTCCGTGTTCGACGCTCCGCTCGTGGCGGACGGGGCGGGGGCACCTCCCGGCGTGACCGTCTACAAGGACGCCGCCGAACGGCTCGAGGCTGCGAAGAAGCAGCTGCGGGAGCTCGCGGCCGACGCGCCCGGCTCGACGCCGGGACAGGTGGCCCGGACGATGCTGCTCGCGCTCGAAGGAGGGCCGACTCCCCCGGCGAAGCTCCTCGACGGCGCACGCGACCTGGCGAAGCGGGATCCGGGTTCGATCGCCTCGGGAGTCGCGGCCCTTTCCTATCTCGACGCCGAGGCGGCTGCGGGACGGGTGAAGGAGGCGATCGCCTCGGCGAAGGGCTATCTCGAATCGGCCGAGCCGCCCTCTCCCGAAGGACGTCATCCTGTTCACCCTCGCCCGCCTCTACGAGAAGGACGGCCAGCTGGCGGAAGCGAAGGCGAGCTACCAGCGGGTCGTCTCCGACTATCCCGACTCGCCGATGCGATTCGAGGCGCAGCAGAAGGCCCAGGGACTCTAGGCTCCCCTCGGCTCCCCTCGGCTCCCCGCGAGGCGCTCGGGAATCGGACCCGGGCGCCCGCGAGAACCGGAAAACGGGTCGGACGGCGCCGGGAAGGCCCTTCTCGGGTATCCTTCCCGGATCGCTTCGCACCAACCCCTCCAGGCGCTTGCCGTCGTCTTCGCCCCCCGGGATCGGGCCGGGGCATCGGAGTCCGTTCGGTGATCCTCTCTCGAGGGCGGATTCGCGGGGCGGTGCCGCACCAAATCTGACCGCGTCTTCTAGGAGGACTTCTTGGACCGTTTCACCGGTTTCATCGGGCTCGCCGTCATCCTCCTCGCCTGCTTCGCGCTCTCGCACGACCGGAAGCGCATCCGCTGGGCGACGATCGGCTGGGGGGTCGTCCTCCAGTTCGCCCTCGGGTGGCTCGTCATCTCCTGGAAGACCGGGGCCAGCGCTCTGAAGTCGTTCTCGGACGGCATCACCGGGGCGATCGCCTTCTCGGACAAGGGAGCCGACTTCGTCTTCGGCTGGCTGTCGAATCCGGCCATCGGCGGGCAGGTCCTGGCGAAGTCGGGCATCGACGTCTCGCCCTTCATCTTCGCGTTCAAGGTGATGCCGATCGTCATCTTCATCGCGTCGTTCTTCACGATCCTCTACTACCTCGGGGTCATGCAGAGGGTCGTCCAGGTCTTCGCGGTCGTCATGACGAAGCTGCTCCGGATCTCCGGCGCCGAGTCTCTCGCCGTCTCGGCGAACATCTTCATCGGGCAGACCGAGGCGCCGATCATCGTCGCGCCGTACATCCCGAAGATGACGAACTCCGAGCTGATGACGATGATGACGGGCGGGATGGCCCACATCTCCGGGGCGGTCCTCCTCGCCTACGCGGCGATGGGGGTCCCCGCGGAGTACCTCATCACGGCGTCGGTCATGGCCGCCCCGGCGACGATCGTCATCGCCAAGCTCCTCCGTCCCGAGGTCGAGGAGCCGGCCACGGCGGGCGCCGTCAAGGTGAAGATCGAGCACGAGCACGCGAACGTCATCGAGGCGGCGTCCTCGGGGGCGTCACAGGGCGTGTCGCTCGCGATCAACATCGTCGGGATGCTGATCGCCTTCATCGCCCTCGTTTCCCTCTTCAACGGTCTCCTCGGGTGGGTCGGCACCTTCATCGGCTTCCCGGCCGCCGGCCCCGGCGTCGATCCGGCGACGACCCTCTCCCTGCAGTGGCTCTTCTCGAAGCTCCTCTGGCCGCTCGCGTGGGTGATGGGCGTGCCGTCCGTCGACTGCTCGAAGGTCGCCCGCCTCATCGGTTTCAAGACCGTCATCAACGAGTTCGTCGCCTACGCCGAGATGACGAAGATCCCGATGTCCGAGTGGACGGAGAAGGGGCGGCTCATCGCCTCGTTCGCGCTCTGCGGCTTCGCGAACTTCTCCTCGATCGGCATCCAGATCGGCGGCATCGGGGGGCTCGCCCCGTCGCGGAAGAGCGACATCGCGCGCCTCGGGCTCTGGGCCCTCCTCGGCGGGTCCCTCGCGACGTTCATGAGCGCCACGATCGCCGGCATCCTCCTCGGCTGAACGTAAGGAGACAGAGATGGACGCTCGCTTCGCCGAGACCGTCGAGTTCCTCCGGGCGCGGATCCCCGTGCCGCCCGTCGTCGGCGTCATCCTCGGATCCGGCCTCGGCGACTTCGCCGCGGCCGTCGAGGACCGGCTCGAGATTCCCTACGCGCAGATCCCCGGGTTTCCGGCCTCCGCCGTCGTCGGCCACGCCGGGACTCTCGTCGCCGGAACGCTCGCGGGCGTTCCGATCGTCGTCCTGTCGGGCCGCATCCACTTCTACGAGGGGCACCCGATGCCGTCCGTCGTCACGCCGGCGCGCGTCCTCGGCCTCCTCGGCTGCCGCGACGTCGTCGTGACGAACGCGGCGGGCGGCATCGACCAGTCGTTCTCGGCAGGCGACCTGATGCTCATCTCCGACCACATCAACCTGTTCGGGACGAACCCCCTCATCGGGCCGAACGACGAGACGTTCGGCGCCCGCTTCCCCGACATGTCCGACGCCTACCGGTCCGACCTGAGGACGCTGGCGAAGGCCGTGGCGCGGCGGGTGAAGGTGCCGCTGAAGGAAGGCGTCTACGTCGGGGTCACCGGGCCGTCGTACGAGACGCCGGCCGAGATCCGGGCCTTCCGGGCGCTCGGGGCGCACGCCGTGGGGATGTCGACCGTTCCCGAGGTGATCGCGCTCGGCCACATGGGCGTCGGCGTCGTCGGGGTCTCCTGCATCACGAACATGGCCGCCGGAGTCCTCAAGCAGCCCCTGCACCACGAAGAGGTCCTCGAGACGACCCGCCGCGTGAAGGACCGGTTCGTGAGGCTCCTGACCGCTCTCGTCGCCGCGATGGGCGAGGGCCGCTCGCCCGACCGGCTCGTCGTCGTCCCGTCGCGAAAGGCTTCGGCGGGCGCCGGCAGGGCGAAGGCGGGAGCGAAGCCGAAGCCGGGATCGAAGGCGAAGGCCCGGCCGAAGGCGGCCGCCCGGCGCGGAGCGACCGCGAAGTCCTCGCCTCGCCGGAAGCGGTGACGCCGTGGCCGCGAGGAGCCTGACCCCCGAGGAGCGTGACACCCTCGTCGCCGCCGCGACCGCGGCACGCGAGAGGGCCGCCGCACCTTACTCGCACTTCCACGTCGGCGCGGCGCTCCTCGCCGAGGACGGGCGCATCTTCCAGGGCTGCAACGTCGAGTCGGCCAGCTACGGCCTGACGAACTGCGCCGAGCGGACCGCGGTCTTCAAGGCGATCTCCGAAGGCGTCCGGGGCTTCCGGGCGGTGGCCGTCGTCACCGGCGCCGACGAGCCGACGTCCCCCTGCGGCGCCTGCCGCCAGGTCCTCTGGGACCAGTGCCGCGACATCGCCGTCGTCATGGCCACGACGGGAGGAGCCCTCGAGGAGACGACGCTCGCGACTCTGCTGCCTCGGGCGTTCGAGCTCTGAGCGGACGCGCGATGCGAACGGCCGCCACCCTCCTCGCCCTCCTTCTCGCCCTTCCGGCTGCCGGAGCGTCGCCCGCGGCGAAGCCGGCATCCAGGACCGCGTGCGACCTCGTGGTCGTGGCGGGGGCCGCCCTCCCGATGGACGCCGCGTTCGCGGTGCGCGGCGAGACGGCCGTCGCGATCCGCGGGGGGAAGATCCTCGCGGTGGGCGATGTCTCCGCGATCGACGCGGCGTACCTGCCCAAGGAACGGATCGTCCGTGCGGGCGGCGTCCTCCTGCCGGGCTTCGTCAACACCCACACCCACGCCGCGATGAACCTCCTGCGCGGCATCTCGAACGACCAGCCCCTCATGGAGTGGCTCACGAAGTTCATCTTCCCGGCCGAGGCGAAGAACGTCTCGCCGGCGTTCGTGAGGGCGGGGACCGACCTCGCCTGCCTCGAGATGATCCGGGGCGGGACGACGACGTTCGCCGACATGTACTACTACGAGTCGGACGTGGCCGCCTCGGTCGACAAGGCCGGCCTGCGGGCCGTCCTCGGCGAGACGTGGATCGACTTCCCGGCACCGGGACACGCGAACCTCGAAGAGTCGAAGAACGTCACGCGAGCCTTTCTCGAGAAGTGGAAGGGGCACCCGCGCGTCACGGCGGCCATCGCCCCGCACGCGCCCTACACGTGCAGCCGGGAGACGCTCCAGGCGGCCCGGGCGCTGGCCGACGAGTACGGAGCGCCTCTCCTGACACACGTCTCCGAGACGCAGGACGAGCAGAAGCAGATCCTCGAGAAGTACGGCAAGAGCCCGACCGCCTGGCTCGACGAGATCGGATTCCTCGGGCCGCGGCTCTCGGTCGCCCACGGCGTCTGGCTGACGCCGGAGGACCTGAAGCTCCTCGCCGAGCGAAAGGTCAGCCTCTCGCACAACCCCGAGTCGAACATGAAGCTCGGCTCGGGCATCGCGCCGATCGCCGCCGCGAGGAAGGCGGGCGTCGTCGTCGGCCTCGGGACGGACGGCTCCGCCGGCTCGAACAACGACCTCGACATGCTCGACGCGATGGACTTCGCCGGCAAGCTCGCGAAGGTGGCGGCCCTCGACCCGACGCCGCTGACGGCTCCCGAGCTTCTCCGGATGGCGACGATCGACGGCGCGAAGGCGCTCGGCCTCGACCGCCTCGTCGGTTCGCTCGAGCCCGGCAAGAGAGCCGACCTCATCGTCGTGGAACTCGAGAACTCGCACAGCCAGCCCGTTTTCGACCTGCCCTCCACCGTCGTCTACGCCTCGCGGGCGGGCGACGTCTCGCTCACCGTCGTCGACGGGAAGATCCTCTGGGACGGCAAGCGCGTCCGGACGCTGGACGAGGCGAAGGTCCTCGCCGCGGCGAAGGAGTGGCGGGGGAAGGTCCTGAAGTCGCTCGAAGAGAGCGGAAAGAAGAAATGAGCCTCATCGTAAGAACCATCGTCAAGAAGCGCGACGGCGGCGAGCTGTCGGAAGGGGAGATCCAGGACTTCGTCACCGGCGTGACCGACCGGACGGTCACCGACGAGCAGGCGGCGGCGCTCCTGATGGCGATCTGCTGCCGGGGCATGTCGATCGCCGAGACGGCGGCGCTGACGTTCGCCATGATGAACTCCGGCGAGAAGTGGGACCTGACCGCCCACGGCTTCGTCGCCGACAAGCACTCGACCGGCGGGGTCGGCGACAAGTCGACCCTCGTCCTGGCCCCGCTCCTGGCCGCCTGCGGCGTGAAGACCGGGATGATGTCGGGGCGCGGCCTCGGGCACACCGGCGGCACCCTCGACAAGCTCGAGGCCATCCCCGGTTTCGTGACCGGCCAGTCGCGCGAGGCGTTCGACCGGCTCCTCGAGACGGTCGGTTGTGCGCTCATCGCCGCCACGGACACCGTCGCCCCGGCCGACCGCCGGCTCTACGCGCTCCGCGACGTCACCGGGACGGTCGAGTCGATTCCCCTCATCACCGCGTCGATCCTCTCGAAGAAGCTCGCGACGGGCGCCCACGCCGTCGTCTTCGACGTGAAGACCGGCAACGGCGCCTTCATGCAGAAGCCGGAGGACGCCCACGTCCTCGGCCGCGCCCTCGTCGACACGACCCGGGCGACCGGGCGCAAGGCGAGCGGCTACGTCACGGCGATGGACCGGCCCGTCGGCGTCGCGGTCGGGAACGCGAACGAGGTCGAGGAGTCGATCCGGCTCCTGCGCGGCGACGGCCCGGCGGACCTGCGGGAGAACGTCCTTCTCCTCGGCGCCGATCTTCTCGTCGCCGCGGGCATCACGGAATCGTCGAAGGACGCCCGCAAGAGGCTCAACGCCGCCCTCCAGGACGGCACGGCGCTCGAGACGTTCGCCCGCGTCATAGCGGCCCAGGGCGGGAACCCGGCCGTCTGCGACGACCTCTCGCTCCTTCCGCAGGCCGTCGCGAAGCACGAGGTCAGGGCGCGTGTCCCCGGGACGATCCGGAGCGTCGCCACGCGCGAGCTGGGGCTCCTTTCGATCGAGATCGGCTGCGGACGGGCCCGCAAGGACGACGTCGTCGATCCGGCTTCGGGCTACCGGGTCCTGCGGAAGACGGGAGACGTCGTGTCCGCGGGAGAGCCGCTCCTCGTCGTCGAGCTCGGTCCGGGAACGTCGCTGAAGGACGGATACCTCGATCGCGTCGCGGCCTGTTTCGAGATCGGCTCGGCCGAGGGCGCCACGGCGCCGCTCCCGTTCGTCGTCGAGAAGCTGTAGGAACGTCGCGCCGCTGCCGGCCGAACGGCCGGCGACGGCGCGGGGTCGGTCAGAACGGGGAGGATCCCCGCCCCGGCCCGGAGGGTCCCTGGCCCGTCCGGATCTGGACCTCGTCGACGCTCCCGAGGCGCGCTTCGCAGAAGTGCTTCAGGATCGTCAGGACGTTCGGCTGGCGCTCCGTGATCGCGTCGAGAGAGGCGCGGTCGAGCGCCAGCAGCTCGCAGGCGGTCGCCGCGGTGATCGTCGCGCTGCGGGGCTTGCCGGTGAGGATCGAGACCTCGCCGAAGAAGGCGCCCTCGTACATCTCGCGGACCTTGTGGTAGTGGCCGTCCGGGTCCTTCACGAAGGCCTTGACGGTGCCGGTCGTCAGGACGAAGAGGCTGTCCCCGGGGGCCCCTTCGGCGACGATGACGTCGCCCGCTTCGTAGGTCAGGAGCTCGAGCCCCTTGATGACCTCCACGAGCTCTTCGCTGGAGAAGTCGCTGAAGAGCGGGCTCGCGACCATCCCCTGCGCGGCCTCCTCGCCGATGGGGTGCAGGCTTCGCGGGGCCGTTTCGGCGACCGCCTCCGGGAGCTCCTCGTCCTCGTCCTCGTCGAAATCGACGACGAACCGGGACGGGCCGGGAACCTTCAGGCTGCCGGACGAGGGCGGAGCGGGAACGGGCTCGGGCGCCGGAGCGGGCGTTGGCGCCGTCTCGAGCTCCACCCGGCGGCGCATCGCGCCGGCGCGAAGGGTGTGGCGCAGGGAGGACTCGGCGTCCTTCTCCTTGAGCAGGGAGGCGAGCTTCTCTTCGACTTTCGTCAGCGAGGGGTCGAGCCGCTGGACCTTCTTGAGAACCGCGATCGCCTTGCCGACGAACCCCGAGGAGGCGTACTCGTCGGCGAGCTTCCAGAGGAGCTCGACCGCCTCGTACAGCTTCCCGTCGAGAGCGAGGACGTCGGCGAGCTGCTGCCTCACGGAAGCGTTCGCAGGATCCTTCGCGAGTTGCCCCCGAAGGACCTTGGCCGCGCGGGGGTAGTTCCTTCTGGAGATGAGCTCGGCGACGTCGTCGCCGCCCGAAAGCCACGAGAAGGCCATGAATACGTACTCCTCGATGACGGTAGGGCAGGCCCCGGACGCTGTCAAGAAAGAGGAGGGCTACACTATCCCGGCACGCCCGAGGGGCGGCCCGCCGAGACACCGATGCCGAGAATCCTGGTCGTCGACGACGACGAAATGAACCGCGACATGCTCTCCCGCCGGCTCCTGCGGAAGGGATACGAGGTCGTTCTCGCCGTCAACGGCGCCGAGGCGATCGAGAGGGCCGTCGCCGACCGTCCCGAGCTGATCCTGATGGACCTGTCGATGCCGGTCCTCGACGGCTACGAGGCCACGCGCCGGCTGAAGGCGGACGCGGACACGGCCGCAATCCCGATCATCGGGCTCTCGGCGCACGCGATGGTGGGCGGGGGGGGGGCTGGCCCGCCGCGGGCGGGGCGACGACCCCCCGCCGGTCGGAGCTGGCGCGTCCTCGGGAAGGGTGGAGTCGTTCCCGGCTCCGGGCTGACCGGGGGGCCGTCGCCGGGGGGGGGGGAGGGCGGCGCCCGGGACGGTTCGGGGCGTGCCGGGGGCCCCCCCGTGCCCCCCGGGGGGGGCCCCCTCCCCCCCGAGGGCCCCGGGGAGGCGCCCGGCTGGGACGCCGTCGACGTCGTCTTCGTGACGGGCGACGCCTACGTCGACCACCCGAGCTTCGCGATGGCGATCCTCGGCCGCGTCCTGGAGTCCCGCGGCTTCCGCGTCGCGATCCTGCCGCAGCCCGACTGGCGCTCGGCCGACGCGTGGCGCGCGCTGGGCCGGCCGCGGCTCTTCTACGCCGTCTCGGCCGGGAACATGGACTCGATGATCAACCACTACACGGCGAGCCGGAAGCGGCGCAACGACGACGCCTACTCGCCCGGCGGGAGGATCGGGCTCCGCCCGGACCGCCCGACGCCGGTCTACGCGCAGCGCTGCCGCGAGGCGTTCCCCGGCGTGCCCGTGGTGATCGGCGGGATCGAGGCGTCGCTGCGCCGGATCGCGCACTTCGACTACTGGTCCGAGACGGTCCGCCCGTCGATGCTCGTCCCGTCGAAGGCCGACCTCCTCGCGTTCGGGAAGGGCGAGGAGACGATCGTCGCCATCGCCGAGCGCCTGCGCGCCGGCGAGACCGTGCGGGACCTGCGCGACCTGCGCGGCGTCGCGTACCTGCTCGGGATGAAGGAGGAGCTGCCCGAGCCGCCGGCATCGACGCCCTGGAAGACGCTCGAGCTGCCGGGCTTCGACGAGGTCGCCGCCGACAAGCTCGCCTTCGCGAGGATGACGCGCAGCTTCCACCAGGAGACGAACCCGTTCAACGCGCGCCGCCTCGTCCAGGCGCAGGGCGACCGCAGGGTCGTCCTCAACCCGCCCTGCCTGCCGCTCGACGAGGCGCGGATGGACGCGATCTACGACCTGCCGTACGCGCGCCGCCCGCACCCGAGGTACGACGAGCCGATCCCCGCGTTCGAGATGATCCGCGACTCGATCGAGATCATGCGCGGCTGCTTCGGGGGGTGCACCTTCTGCAGCATCACGATGCACGAGGGGCGCGTCATCCAGAGCCGCAGCAAGCGGTCGATCCTCGCCGAGGTCGAGACGGTCGCGAGCGCCCCCGACTTCAAGGGGACGATCAGCGACCTCGGCGGGCCGACGGCGAACATGTACCAGATGCGCTGCACCCGCCCGGAGGTCGAGGCGGTGTGCCGGCGGCTCTCGTGCATCCACCCGAAGATCTGCATCCTGCTCGGTACCGACCACGGTCCGACGATCGACCTGATGCGCGCCGCCCGCGCCGTCGAAGGCGTGAAGCGGGTCAACATCGCGAGCGGAATCCGGATGGACCTCGCGAACCTCGACGACCGGTACGTCGAGGAGCTGGCCACCCACCACGTCGGCGGGCACCTCAAGGTCGCGCCGGAGCACCGGAGCGACGCGGTCCTCGACCTGATGAAGAAGCCGTCGTCCGCGTCGTTCGAGACGTTCGCGGAGAAGTTCGAGCGCGCGAGCGCGAAGGCCGGCAAGGAGCAGTACCTCGTCCCCTACTTCATCGCGAGCCACCCGGGCTCGGGCGTCGCCGAGATGATCGAGCTCGCCCTCTTCCTGAAGGCGCACGGATACAAGCCGCGGCAGGTGCAGGACTTCATTCCCGCGCCGATGGACATCGCGACCTGCATGTACTGGACGGGTCTCGACCCGCAGACGCTGGAGCCGGTGAACACCGTCACGAGGCTGAACGACCGCAAGGTCCAGCGGGCCCTGATGCAGTTCTGGAGGCCCGAGAACTGGTTCGCCGTCCACAAGGCGCTGACGGAGGCCGGGCGGAGCGACCTCATCGGCGGCGGCCCCCAGTGCCTCATTCCGCAGAACCCGCCTCGGGAGGCGCTCGAGGCGCGACGCCGGGAGGCCCGCGAGAGCACCTACGTCCACGCGGAGGATGCGGGGACGTCGGGGAGGGTGGAGCAGGGAGCCGGGGCGCCCGTGGAGCCGAACGCCGGCGCGAAGCCGCGAGGCGGAGCGGGCTATCGGCCGGGAAGGGCGAGCCACAGGCGGCGCGGCCCGGGCTGAGCGGCGCCGCGTCTGCCCGGCCGGCGATCCGGAGTCAGCGGCTCCCGGCCAGGACCGTCTCCAGGAAGGACCGGATCTCCGGCGGGAGTGACGTGAACCGGAGCCCGAACCCCTTCGCGCTGAGTTTCGGCGCCGACACCTTGCCGTAGACCTCCCCTGCGATCGTGCTGCCGTCGCGGGCGACGAAGCGGAGCCTCAGGTTGCGGAAGGGCTCGGGACGTTCCCGAGCCTCGATCTCGGCCTCCTTCATCGAGAGCCGCACGAGGAGCCCCTCCGACTCCGGCCCGTCCACGCGCTGGCCGGAGATCGTCGCAAACCGGACCGGAAGCGGACCGCGCAGGGCGACGAGGGGCTCTTCGCGCGCGGGGAGGAAGAGGTTGAAGTCCCCGGCGACGCCCCGGACGTCCCAGGCGGAGACCGGCTTCTCGAAACCCTTCATCTGGACGACGACCTCGGTCCCGACGGAGAGGTCGGCACCGCCCTCGCGACGGGTCCGGTCGCTGACGAGAATCTGCCCGCCGACCGTGTACGACTCGATCCGAGCCGTCAGGTTCACCGGGCTCCCGACGACCCCGTACTTGGCCCTCTTGTCGGAGCCGATGTTCCCGACGACGACCTCTCCCGTGTGGATCGCGATCCCCATCTCGACGACGGGAAGGCCCTCGCGTCGATTGAATTCGTTCACGCGCTCCATGGCGCGCTGCATCTCGACGGCGCAGGCCACGGCGCGGAGGGCGTCGTCCTCGCGCTGCACGGGGGCGCCGAAGATGGCGAGGATGGCGTCGCCGATGAACTCGTCGATCGTCCCCTGGAACGAGAGGAGGACGTCGACCATCGTCCCGAGGTAGTTGTTGAGGAGCCTCACGACGCGGTCGGGAGGGATCCGGTCGGCCAGCTGCGTGAAGCCCCTCAGATCGGACATGAGGAGCGTCACCTTCCGCGTTTCGCCGCCCAGCTTCAGTCCCTCCGGCGTCTGGAGCAGGCTCTCGACGACCTCGTTCGACAGGTAGCGGCCGAACGTCTCGAAGATGAAACGGTTCCTCACCTCGAGATCCCGGGCGAGCGTGCTGATTCTCGCCTTGGCGCGCGAGAGGGTGAGCTGCGTCGCGACGCGGGCGAGGACGACGGGGAAGTCGAGCGGTTTCGTGACGTAGTCGTTTGCGCCGAGCCTCAGGGCCGTCACGACGTCGTTCGAGTCGTCCCGTGCGGTCGCCATGATGACGGGGAGGTCGGCCGCGGCGTGCCGGGGCCTGAGGTCGCGCAGGACGTCGAGGCCGCTCATCCCGGGCATGACGACGTCGAGGAGGACGAGGTCGAACGGGATCTCCTCGAGCAGGCGGAGGGCCTCGGGGCCGCTCTCGGCGACGGCGATCGTGAATCCGTGTCCCCGGAGGCGGCGCGAGAGCATCTCGCGGTTCTCCGCGTTGTCGTCGACGACGAGGAGGTGCGCGGGCTCGACCGGCTCCGTCGGGGCGATGTCGAGATCGCCACGCCGGATCGGGCCCGTGACCTCCGCCGGCCGCTCCTCGGGAGGCATCACCGCGGCAGGGAGATGCGTCGCGGCTGCGGTGACGGGGCGGCGCCTTTCCGTCGTCGCGGTTTCCTCGACGGGCGCCGGGGCCGCGGTCGGCGCTTCTGCGTATCCGTCGGCCGGGGCTTCGCCGGGTTCCGGGAGGAGCCTCTCGGGGAGCCCGTCGACCATGCCGAGCAGGCGCCGCGTCGCCGCCTGGATCTTGCCGAGATCCTCGGCCCAGCCGGTCTGACCGGATGCGATGGCGTCCTCCTCCAGCATCTCGGCGTAGCCGAGAATCTGGTGGATCGGCGTACGCATGTCGTGCCGGAGGCCGGAAAGGAGCTCGCCGGGGACGAGGCGGTTGCCGGCCCCGAGGTTCGTCTGGGGCTCCGGGGCTGCGAAGGCCTTGTCCAGAAGGCTCTCGTCGGTCATCGGGTCCAGTGTATCGCCCGCACCCGGCCCGGCCCCACAGCGATATACTGGGTCGGCAGCGAGTGAATGGGGGCAACAGACGCCGTGAACGACCTCTACCGGGAGCTCCTGCCGCTCGGACGTGAGGGAGTGGTGCCTGCCGGGGAAGAGCTCTGGCAGGAAGGCGCCAAGGGCGAGACCGTCGTCCTGCTGGTGGAGGGGACGTTCGAGGTCCTTCAGTCGTCCCCGTCCGGCGAATCCGTCGTCCTCAGGCTCGTGAGGGCCGGCGACGTCCTCGGCGAGATGGCCTGCCTCGACGGCGGTGCCCGTTCGGCGGGCCTGCGCGCCTCGACGGACTGCCGGATACGGACGATCGCGGCGGGGGAGTTCCGGGACTTCATCCGCCTCCGCCCGCACCTGATGGAGGAGCTCTTCCGGATCGAATCCCAGAGAATCCGGAGTCTCTCGCGGATGGTGACCCAGAGCCAGCACCGCGCCATCACCGACCGGCTCACGTCCCTCTACAACTACGGCTTCTTCATCGAACGGCTCGACATCGAGCTCGATCGTGCCGTTCAGATGAAGGACGCGGTCAGCGTCGTCCTCTTCGACATCGACCACTTCAAGGCCTACAACGACACCCACGGCCACCCGGCCGGGAACGTCGTCCTCGTCCAGGTTTCCGACCTCCTGCGGCGCACCGCCCGCCGGGGCGACATCGTCGCCCGCTTCGGAGGCGAGGAGTTCGTGATGCTCCTCTACGGCGCCTCCCGCAAGGAAGCGCACCAGGTGGCCGAAGCGGCGCGCGCCCGGGTCGAGTCGACGGACTTCGCCGGAGGCGAGACGCAGCCGCTCGGGCGGGTCACGATCAGCGGCGGCGTCGCCTGCTTCCCGGGCGACGCCCGGGGCGCGACCGACCTCCTGAAGGTGGCCGACGTCGGGCTCTACAGGGCCAAGGGAGGAGGGGCGCAACCGCGTCGACGCCGGAAGCGCGGTGGCGTAGGCAGTGGCATAGCGACCTGGCCCGGACAGGGCTGCGCTGAGGGTATCCTCCGCGCGTGCTTTACCGGCTCGAGCGCGTCCAGAAGGGTTTCGGAGCCAGGACCGTCCTCGCGGACGCCACGTGGCAGCACGACCCGGGGCGTGTCGCCGGCCTGGTCGGCCGAAACGGGGCGGGAAAGTCGACGCTCCTCAGGATCGTTCAGGGGCTCGTCGAGCCCGACGCGGGGCGTGTCCTGCGGGCCGGAGGGACGACCTTCGCCTCCCTCGAGCAGGCGGTCGAACCGGAGGGAGACGAGCCGCTGCGAGAGTTCGTCGCCCGGGCACAGGAAGGCCTCCGCGGCCTCGAGACGGAGATGCGCCGGCTGGAGGTGGCGATCGCGTCCTCGTCCGCGGCGATGGCCACCGACGCGGTCGAGCCGCTCCTTGCCGAGCACGACGCCCTCCGCGAGCGTTTCGAGCGTAACGGCGGCTACGAGGCCGACGCGCGCGTCGAGCGCGTCCTGCTCGGCGTGGGCCTGCCGGGCGAGACGTGGGATCGGCCCGTCGGCGAGCTCTCGGGGGGGCAGAAGCACCGGGCGCAGATGGCGCGTCTCCTCCTCGGCGACGCATCCGTCCTCCTGCTCGACGAGCCGACGAACCACCTCGACGTGGCGGGCCTCGAGTTCCTCGAAACCTGGCTCGTCGAGAGGAAGAACTCGGCCGCGCAGGCCGCCCTCGTCGTCTCGCACGACCGGCAGTTCCTCAACGCCGTTGCCGACCGGATCGTCGAGGTGGCCCACGGCGTCCTCGAGGAGTACCCGGGCGACTACGACGCCTATCGGAGACTGAAGGCCGAACGCGACCGCGTCCGTGCCAGGGCGGCGGAAGAGCAGAGGAAGCTCGTCGAACGGACCGAGGACTTCATCCGGCGGAACATCGCCGGGCAGAAGACGAGACAGGCGCAGGCCCGCCGGAAGATGCTCGCGAAGCTGGAACGGGTGGAGGCGCCGCGGGAGGACGCCAACGAGGTGGTCTTCCGTTTCGAGGAGGCGCGGGCGTCCGGCGACCGGGTGCTCGAGCTGAGGGGCCTCGTTCCGGGCTACCCCGAGACGGGGCCGCTCCTCGCGCCGGTTTCCTTCCTCCTCCGGCGCGGGGAGCGGATCGCCCTCTGGGGGCCGAACGGCTGCGGGAAGACGACACTCCTGAAGACGATCGCGCGAATCCTGCCGCCGGTCGCGGGCAGCGCGGTGCCGGGAACGGGCGTCATCATCGGCTACTACGATCAGGAGATGCGCGACCTCCCGACCTCCTGGACGGTCCTCGACGTCGTTCGCGACCTCGACCCGAGTCTCCTCGTCGGCGAGGCGCGCGACTTTCTCGCCCTCTTCGACTTCCGCGGCGACGAGGTGGAGCAGAAGGTGGGGACCCTCTCGGGTGGTGAGAAGGGGCGCCTCTCGCTCGCCCGAATCGTCTTCGGCGGTGCGAACCTGCTCCTGCTCGACGAGCCGACGAACCACCTCGACCTGGATTCGCGCGAAAGGCTCGAGGAGGCGCTCCTCGAGTTCGAAGGGACGATCGTCTTCGTCTCCCACGACCGCTGGTTCGTCGACCGGATCGCAACGCACGTCCTCGACGTGCAGGGGCGCGACGCGACGCTCTGGCCCGGAGGTTTCACCGAGCTCTCGCGTCGGCGGGCCGCGGAGAAGGCTGTGGCGGTGGCTCCCGCCCGGGCCGCACACGCCGACGCCGAGCCGAAGCCCATGCGCCGCCCGGACAGGCAGGCGGACCGGCAGCGCGCGAAGGCGCGTCGGGAGGTCGAGGCGCTCGAGGAGGAGGTTTCTCTTCTCGAGGAGCGGATTCGCGAGATCGATGCCGCGCTCGCAGATCCTTCCGCCTGGAAGGACGGGCCGCGGACACGCGAGCTGATTCGCTCGCGGGACGAGACGCGAACGTCCCTCGACGCCCGATGCGCGGCGTGGGAAGAGGCCGTGCAGAGGCTCGAACAGGAGGTCCCGGCATGACCCGAACCGCCTCGATCCTCGCCGTAGGAAGCGAGCTCCTCGGGACGACGCGCCTCGACACGAACTCGCTCTTCCTGACCGGCGAGCTGGAAGCGATCGGGATTCCCGTCGTGCGGAAAGCGTGCGTGGGAGACGGCTGGGACGGCCTCCTCACGGAGCTGGCCTTCGCGCTCACCCGCGCTCCTCTCCTCTGCGTGACGGGCGGCCTCGGGCCGACGGAGGACGACCGGACGAAGGAAGCCGTTGCCGCGCTCCTCGGACGACGGCTCGTTCGCGACGGGGAGATCCTCGAGCGGCTGAGGGAGCGCTTCCGGAAGCGGGGGCGCGAGATGCCCGAGGTGAACGCCAAGCAGGCCGACGTCATCGAGGGGGCCGTCGTCCTCCCGAACCGGCGCGGCACCGCGCCCGGCTACCTCGTGGAGGCAGAGGGGAAGACGATCGTCCTCCTTCCCGGCGTGCCGTGGGAGATGAAGGCGATCTTCGCCGAGAGCGTACGGGCGAACCTGACGGGCGGAGGGACTCCACCGGGTGTCCACCGCCGTGTCCTGAAGATCGTCGGGCTGGGCGAGAGCGCCGTCGAGGAGGTCGTCCGCCCCGTCTACGAGGCGCACCGGGGGCACGACGTCACGATCCTCGCGGCGTCCCCCGGCGAGGTCCAGCTCCACTTCGCCGCCCGTGGGACACCCGAGGAGGCGCGGACGGAGCTCGATGCCCTGGAGGCGGACTTCCGGTCGGCGGTCGGACCGGCCCTCTTCGGGCGGGACGACGAGACGCTCGAAGGGGTCGTCGGAGCCCTTCTGAAGGGCGCCGGCCTGACGCTCGCGGTCGCGGAATCGTGCACCGGGGGAATGGTGGCCTCGCGAGTCACCGACGTCCCCGGATCGTCCGCGTACTTTCTCGGCGGCGCGGTGACCTATGCAGACCTGGCGAAGATGGAGATCCTCGGCGTCTCGCCCGAGATCCTGGAGGCGCGCGGTGCGGTTTCGGAGGAAGTCGCTCGCGAGATGGCTGCCGGTGTGCGGCTTCGCCTGGGCGCCGCTTCGGGGCTCGGGGTCACCGGCATTGCGGGGCCCGGTGGCGGCTCACCGGAGAAGCCGGTCGGCACCGTCCACATTGCTCTCGATGCCGCCGACGGGACGAAGAAGCACGAGCGGCTCGTCCTTCCGGGCGACCGCGCTATGGTGCGCCGCTGGACGACGTCCGCCGCGCTGGGGATGATCCGCGGCTGGCTGATGGAGAGGGGGGGAGCGGGGTGAAGAAGATCGCGATCGTCGGGACCGGGGCGTGGGGAACGGCCCTGGCCCTTCACGGGGCGAGGGCGGGCCTCGGCGTGAGCCTCCTCGGGTACCGGGCCGATATCGTCGAGGAGATCGCGCGGTCCCGCGCTCATCCCTCGCTCCCGGGCGCCGAGCCGCTCCCTTCGTTGATCGAGCCGACGATGAGCCCCGAGGAGGCGTTCGACGACGCGGAGGCAATCCTCTGGTCGGTGTCGGTCCAGTGGACCGCGAGCGAGCTGACGCGCCTCCGGACGTTCCTCCGTGGAAGGACGCCGGTCGTCTCGGCCTCCAAGGGGATCGAGATCGGGACCCACCGCCGGACGACCCAGATGATGCGCGACATCCTGGGGCCGGACGTGCCGGTCGCGGTCCTGTCGGGGCCGACCTTTGCGGTCGAGGTCGCTCGCGGTCTCCCGGCGGCCGCGGTCGTCGCCTGCTCGGACGCCGACGTCGCGCTCCGGGTGCAGAAGGGGCTCGCCTCGCCGACGTTCCGGCTCTACCGCTCGACCGACGTCGTCGGCGTCGAGATCTCGGGAGCGACGAAGAACGTCGTCGCCATCGCGGCGGGGATCGTGGACGGTCTGAAGCTGGGCCAGAACACTCGCGCCGCGCTCCTCACGCGGGCCCTCGCCGAGATCCGCCGGCTCGGGACACGCCTCGGAGGCCTGCCCGAGACGTTCTCGGGGCTGGCGGGGGTCGGCGACCTCATCCTGACCGCGACGGGCGACCTCTCCCGGAATCGCCGCGTCGGTCTCGCGCTCGCGTCGGGCCGGAGCGTGGAAGACGCGCTGTCGTCTCTCGGCGGTGAAGTGGCAGAGGGGGTCTCGACCGCCGGAGCGATCGTCGAGCTCGCGCGGAGCGTCGACGTGGAGATGCCGATCTCCGAGACGGTCGCGGCGATCCTCTCTGGAACGTTCGCGCCGCGGGAGGCCGTCTCGCGCCTGATGACCCGCTCGCTGAAAGAGGAGGGGAGCTGAGCGGCCTCCCGGCTCCGGGAGCGGTTCGACACCACGCCAACCCCGACGACGACCGCCTTCCGCTCTTCGTCGTCGAGGACCCTCGCGTGAGCTACGCGCGGGTGGACCGGCCGGAGGACGAGCCGCCGGAGGTGAAGAGCTTCCTCGACGTCGCGGTCCTCGACATGCACCACGGCATGGCGAACCTCGGGCACGCCTCGGTCGTCGACAGGGTGATGAGGATCGGACAGGAGGAGAGGAAGCGCCTCGGATCGGGAACGTCCGGCATCCGCGTCGTCTCCTACGACGTGAGGCTCGGCGGTGCGGTGCCATCCTCCGCGTCGCGATTCGCCCTCGTCGTCGGCACGGGCGGACCGGGGGCGCTCGACCCTCGCGAGAACGACGGCGTCTCGCCGTACGCACAGGGAATCCGGGAAGACCCGTCGTGGGAGGCCCCGCTCTGGCGCTTTTTCGACGCCGTGCGCAGGAATCCCTCGACCGCGCTCCTCGGCATCTGCCACACCTTCGGGCTCCTCGCCCGCTGGTCCGGATTCGGCGAGGCCGTCGCGCGCTCTCCGGAGAAGGGAAAGAGCGCGGGCGTCGTCACGAATCTCCTGACGGAGGAGGCCCGGAGCCACGCGTGGTTTCGGGGGCTCTACCACGCGAGCGCGGGCGGGCGGATCCAGGTCCTCGACAGCCGGCTCTTCGACATCCTCCCGACGGGAAAGGGGGGCGTCGAGGTCCTCGCCCACGAGGCGACTCCGGACGGCGAACGCGGCGAAGCGATGACGATGGCCGAGGTGGAGCGCTTCGGCGACGGCACCCCGCGGATCTGGGCGGTGAACCACCACCCGGAGATCGGCGATGCCGGGGAGCAGAAGGCTCGTCTGCTCAGGATCGCGGCGTCGCGGCACCTGAGCGAGGCGTGGCTCGGAGAACGGCTTCAGGCGCTGGAGGCGTGGAACGCCTCGGAGGCCGCGGAGAGAAGGCTTCAGATCACCTCGTCGTACACGTTCGAGGGGCCCGTGCGGGCGATCCTCGCGCGGGCCCTCGCCCTCCGGCGCGACGCCGGGCCTTCCTGAAGGCCAGCGTCAGAGCGTGCCGTGAAGGTCGCAGTGATCCCCGTGAAGGTGGTGGAGGGCCCCGTCTACCAGGTAGTCGACGTGATCGCCGTGCGGGATGGCGGGATGCCCGCAGCCCGGGTGGTGCTTCGCCGCGCACTCGACGGGTGCGCAGGCGTTGGGCCGTCCCTTGTCCACTTCGAGGATGTGCTCGGCGATGCCGGAATCCGCCAGGTGAGTGGAGGTGCCCGTCGTGGAGATAATCCGCGTGGTCGCCATGACGAACGGCTCGATGACCGCAGCCCGGCCCGTGTTCGTGGGGGTGATCCTGCCGGTTCTCCACGATGCGTCGTTCTCCTCGGACGGGAGCATCGTTCGATTCGACTCCCGGGGTCAAGCCGGGGTGGAGCCGGCGCGATGAAGAGCCTGCCTGGCCGCGCCCTCGCGCCGGTCCTTCTCTTCGCCTTCCTCTCGGGATGCGGCGGCGGAGAGAGACCCGTGGCGGACGGACGGCCCGTGGCCGTCGCGACGATCGCACCCCTCGCAGACCTCCTTCGAAGCGTGGCCGGCCCCGGCTGGACGGTGCGGACCGTCATACCGCCCGGAACCTCTCCCCACGTCTTCGAGCCCGAGCCTTCCGACCTCAGGAAGCTCGTCGGGGCGAGACTCGTCGTCGTCGCGGGGGCCGGCTACGACGACTGGATGCGCAGGGTCCTCGCGGCCTGTGCCTCGGACGCGCACGTCCACGACGCCGCGGCCTCGCTCGGCATCGGACCCGGGGTCCGGGAAAAGCCGGCGGCCGACCTCCACGAGGGGCACGACCACGGCCCGGAGGACGTTCCCGGCGATGAGGCGCACTCCGGGGAAGGGGGGCACGAAGGTCACGCGCACGGCGTGCTGGGCGAGGATCCCCACTGGTGGCTCTCGCCGGTCCTGGCGGCCCGAAGCCTCGCGCCACTCGCCGAGGCGCTCGCCGCCGTCGACCCGGACCACGCCGAAGGCTACCGCCAGCGGGCGCGAGAGACCGCCAGCTCGTACGTCGCCCTCGACCGCGAGCTCGCCGCGACGCTCGCGCCGCTCCGCGGAAAGAGGTTCGTCTCGGCGCACAGGGCGTGGATCTACTTCGCCGACCGCTACGGCCTCGTCGAGGCCGCCTCCATCGAGCCCGTGCCGGGCCGGGAGCCCTCTCCGCGCGCGCTGAAGGCCCTCGTGGTGGAGGGGCGCCGCGGCAGGCTCGGCCGTCTCTTCACCGAGCCGCAGTTCCCTCCGGCGGCGGCGCGGGTCGTCGCGAACGAGGCGGGCCTCGCGCTGACGCTCGTCGACCCGATCGGCGGCGTCCCGGGGCGGGAGACGTATCCTGCGCTGATGCGCTTCAACGCCGCCGCCTTCCGCCGCGGCCTCCTCGACGCGCCCGGAGGGAAGGAGTGAGCGTGGCCGTCCGCTTCGAGGACGTCACCGTCTCCTTCAGCGGGCGGACGGCGGTCTCCTCGGCCTCCTTCACGATCCCGGCCGGAAAGCGGACCGCGATGGTCGGCCCGAACGGCGGTGGAAAGACGACCCTGGCGCGGGTCCTCCTCGGCCTCCTGACGCCGGAGAGCGGGCGAGTCGCCTTCCTGGACGAAACGGGGCGCGAGCTGCCTCGGCCTCGTATCGGTTACCTGCCTCAACGTTCCACGCTTTCGCCCCAGGCGCCCGTCACCGGCCTCGACCTCGTCGGGCTCGCCCTGTCGCCAGGCCCCGGTTTCGGAATGTCTCGCGCCGTCGAGGCCGAAGCCCGGCGGGCGCTGGCGCGGGCCGGGCTCGGCGAGGATCTCGCGACGCGCCCCGTCGGCCGGCTCTCGGGAGGTCAGAGGCAGAGGGTGCTCCTGGCCCGGGCCATCGCCGGGACACCCGCTCTCCTCCTTCTCGACGAGCCCGACACCGCGCTGGACGCGGAAGGGATGAAGACGCTCCGTCGGATTGCGGCGGAGGAGGTGGCGGCGGGGCGGACGATCGTGTACGTCACCCACGACAGCGACGCGATGGGGGGAGCCGACGCCGTCTTCCGGATCGACGGCCGCGTCGTCGAGGAGACCCACTCGTGATCGAGTTCCTCGCGTTCCCGTTCTTCCAGCGGGCCCTCGCTGCGGGGTTCATCGTCGCGGTCGTCTGCGGGGCCCTCTCGTTCTTCGTCGTTCTCCGCCGTCTCGCGTTCGTCGGGTCGGGCATCTCTCACGGGGCGTTCGGCGGAGTCGCCCTCGCGGCGCTCGTGGGCGCACCTCCGGGTCTCGGGGCCCTGGTCGCCGCGCTCGCGGTGGCGCTCGCGACGGCGAAGGCGTCGGACGACGGGGAGCTGACCGAGGACACGGCCGTCGGCGTCTTCACCGTGGCGGCGATGGCGATCGGCGTCGTGGCGATCAGCTTCCTCGAGACGAACGTCGACCTCTTCGGGCTGATGTTCGGGAACATCCTGACGGTCGACCCGAAGGACCTCCTCGCCCTCGGCGCCGCCTCGCTCCTCGTCCTGACGCTCCTCGTGCTCTACTTCCGGCCGCTCCTCCTCGCCTCCGTCGACGAGGACGGCGCCTTCGCGGCAGGGGTGAACGTCGCCCGGATGCGCCTGCTCGTCCTCGTCCTCCTCGCGCTCACGGTCGTCGTCGCGCTGAAGGTCGTCGGAATCCTCCTGGTCTCGGCCCTCCTCGTCCTTCCCGGCGCCGTCGCGCGCTCCATGGCGACTCGCTGGCCCGGTTTTCTCCTCGGGTCCATCGGCGCGTCCCTCGTGATGGTCCTCGGCGGCCTCTTCCTGTCCGTCGCTCTCGACATCCCGTCGGGTGCGGCGATCATCCTGACCGGCACCCTCCTCTTTCTGGGTGGCGTGGCGGCGGGTCGGCTGCGGCGCCGGACGTGAGCGTGGCACTCCTCTCGGCGACGGGCCTCACGCGGGTCTACGCTTCGGGCGAGGAGCGCGTCGTCGGGGTCCGCGAGGCCACGCTCTCGCTCGCGCCGGGTGAGCTCGCCGTTCTCGCGGGGCCGTCGGGGAGCGGGAAGACGACCCTGCTGAACCTCATCGGCCTCCTCGACCGGCCCGACGCGGGCCGCCTCGAGCTTCTCGGCGCCGACGTCTCGACCCTCGACGACCGGGGCCGGGCCCGCCTGAGGCGCGAGAAGCTCGGTTTCGTCTTCCAGTCCCACCAGCTCGTCCCTGTCCTGTCCGCCGAAGAGAACGTCGCGCTGGCGCTCTGGATCCGGGGCCTCGCCGAGGACGCCTGCCGGACGAGGGCGCGAGCGGCTCTCGCGGCGGTCGGCCTCTCCGGCATGGAGGGACGCCGCCCCGACGCGATGTCGGGCGGCCAGCGCCAGCGCGTCGCCGTCGCGCGGGCCATCGTCGGCGAGCCGGCGCTCGTCCTCGCCGACGAGCCGACCGCCTCGCTCGACTCGGAGACGGCCGCGCGCCTCCTCGACCTTTTCGACGCCCTCCACGCGGAGAAGGGAATCGCCTTCCTCTTCTCCAGCCACGACCCGCGCATCGTCGAGCGTGTCCCGCGCCGGATCCGTCTCGTCGACGGCCTCATCGTCTCCGACGAGATGAAGGCGGGAGGTGATTCGTGAGCCTTCGCTGGTGGCGCCTCGCGGCGCGGAACCTCTTCCGGCACCGGCGCCGGACCATCCTGACCGGCAGCATCGTCGTCGTCGGCTTCGTCGCCGCCACGATGACGGCCGGCTTCGTCGCGCAGACCTTCCGAGGCCTGAAGGACATCACGATCCGGGGCCAGGGAGGGCACCTGCAGGTCGTGAGCGCCGAGGCGGCGGGCAAGAGCGACGAGGAGGCCGCGACGCTCCTCCTCCCTCACGCCGACGAGCTGACCCGGAGCGTCGCGACCAGCCCGGACGTCCTCCAGGCGATGCCCCGGCTCGCCTTCTTCGGCCTCGTCGCCCACGGGGAGAGGAGCGTCGGCTACATGGGGACCGGGACGGTTCCCGCGCTCGAGAAGAGCGCCACCATCACGGCGGAGGCCGTGGCCGACGGAAAGTTCCTCGCCGACCCCGAGGCCGACGAGGTGATGCTCGGCGGCGGCCTCGCCCGTTCCCTGGGAGTGAAGACCGGGGACCTCGTGACCGTCATGACGACGACGCCCGACGGCGGCCTGAACGCCATCGACGCGACGGTCGTCGCCATCCTCCGGTGGCCGATCAAGGAGCTGGACGACCGGCTGCTCTTCCTGCCCTACGGCCCGGCGGCGCGCCTCCTGAAGGCGGAAGGCAAGGCGACGTCGATCGCCGTCACGCTGAAGCCGGGCGTGGACCTCGAGAAGGCCGCCGGGGCGCTTCGAGCCCGGCTGCATCGGGGCGGGGCCGGCGCGAGCGTGAAGACCTGGATCGAGAGCGCGCCCTTCTACGTCGCCGTCCGCCGCCTCTACGCCGCGATCTTCCTCTTCACGGGCCTCGTCCTGGCCACGGTCGTCATCCTCGCGGCGGCGAACACGATGACGATGTCGGTCTTCGAGAGGACGCGCGAGATCGGGACCCTTCTCGCCATCGGCATGGAGCGCCGGCAGGTGCGAAACCTCTTCCTCGCAGAAGGGCTCCTCATGGGGCTCGGGGGCTCGATCGCCGGGGCCGTCGGCTCGCTGCTCATCCGCGCCGCGATCAACGCCGGGCGAATCACGCTCCCGCCGCCTCCCGGCGCGACGAACGGGGGAGTCCTCCACGTCGAGCTGATCCCGGTCGCCTTCCTCGTCGGCTTCGTCCTGATGACCGTCACCCTCCTGGCCGCCTCCTGGTGGCCGGCGCGCCGCGCGGCGCGTCTCGACCCGGTGGAGGCGCTGACGCATGTCTGAGCGGTCCAGGGCGACCGATCTGCTGCCCCTCGGCGCCGTGGTCGTGGCGCTTCTGGCCGTCGCCTTCCCTGCGATGGCAGATGCCGGCGAGGCCGCGGCGATCCTCGCGAGGGCCGACGCGCCGCGGACCGCGCTCTCGGAGGCGCGGATGAAGCTCCGGGTGACGACCTCGCGCACGGGTGCCGCCGCCTTCGCGGGCGAATTCGCCGTTCTCGTCAAGGGCCCGGAGAAGATCCGGATCGAGTTCCTCGCCCCGGCCGACCGAGGCAAGCTTCTCCTGGTGAACGGGAAGGACGCCTGGCTCGTCCTCCCCGGGACGAAGAACCCGATCAAGGTTCCGCGCAGCCACCGGGTGACCGGGGGCTTCGCCGTGGCGGACGTCGCGCGGACCCGACTGGTGGATGACTACGATGCCGTCGTGGAGAGGCGCGAGGAATTCGGCGGGCGATCCTGCGACGTCCTCCGGCTCACGGGAAAGAAGGGGCGCGATCCGGCCTTCCCGGTCCTCCGGGTCTGGGTCGACCGCGAGGAGGGCCGGACGCGGAAGATCGTCTTCCTCCTTCCGTCGGGCAAGGCAGCCCGCGAGGCGACCTTCGACGAGTGGGGATCGCTCCGAGGCGTTCCGACGGTGACGCGGATGACGATCGTCGACGCCCTCCGCCCGGGGACGACCGTCGTCGACTACCTCGACGCCGAGAAAGCGACGCTGGACGACGCGCTCTTCGTACCGCCGGCGCGCGCTGCCGTCCCCGGCCGCTGAGCCGGGCAGACGATCGGCGGACGCGGTCCGCAGGGGCCCCCCTGCCGCGCCCCCAGGGTGGCCCCGCCCGTTCGGCACATCGCCGTCGAGGCCACCCGCCTTCTCCGGGAACGCCGTGGCATCGGCCGCTACGTCCGAAACGTCCTCCGGTTGATTCCCGCACACCGGCCGGACGTGCGGTTCACCCTCTTCGTCCGGAGCCCGCGCGAGGCCGGGGCGATGCGGGAGCTTCTCGCGGGCGTCGACCCGACGCTTCCCGACCGGACGGCGATCGAGCCAGTGTCCCTGCTGCCGCAGACGTCGGCGGACGTCGTCTGGTACGCGTGGAACAGAGTCCAGCCGGTCGCGCTCCGGGCGGCGATGGTCGCAACCATCAACGACGTCGCTTCGATGCTCCAGCTCGACCGCCGATGGTGGAAGGTCGTGAAGCGGGTCAAATACCGCTATCGCTACGGGCAGGCGGTCCGGCGGGCCGACCTCGTGATCACGATCTCGGAGTTCACGGCGCGGGAGATCCAGCGTCTCCTCCACGTCGACCCGGCGAAGATCCGCGTGACCCTCCTCGGCGCGGACGATCTGCCAGCACCGTCCGGGGGCGCCTCCGTGGTCCTCGAGAGGCTCGGCATCGACGGACCGTTCTTCCTGGCGGTCGGCGCGCGCGACCCGCGAAAGAACCTCGCGACGCTCCACCGCGCGATGGCGATCCTGAACTCCCGGCGGAAGGAGATACCGCTCGTGGAGTGCGGGCCGAAGGACCCCCGCGCGCGCCTCCCGTTCGTCCGGTACGCCGGGTACGTCGACGACGCGGAGCTCGCGACTCTCTACCAGCGGGCCACGGCCCTCGTCTTCCCTTCGCGCTACGAAGGTTTCGGTCTCCCGGCTGCCGAGGCGATGTGGGCCGGAGGACGTGTCGTCTGCGCGGACGCGAGCTCGCTCCCCGAGGTCGTCGGCGAGGCCGGCCTGCTCTTCCCCTGGCACGACGCGGAGGAGCTTGCGGAGCGCCTCGCGCGTCTCCTGGACGACGAAGAGCTCCGCGAGAGGCTGACGCGGGAGGGGCAGGCGCGCGCCGGACGGTTCCTGTGGGCGGAAACGGCCAGGAGAACCCTGGAGGTCTTCGACGAAGCCGTCGTGCTCCGGAGCCGGGGAACGCTGAAACGCGGGCTCAGTTGACCGGCGTCCCGGCGGAAAGGGACTCGAGGCCCTGCGAGGCGCGTTCCGCTTCGGGAGAGTCGGGGAAGCGCTCGATCACCTCTGCGAAGACCGTGGCGGCTTCCTCCGTCACGCCGATCGCCGCGGCCGTCATCGCCTTCTGGAGCGTCCTCTCGGGAGAGAGCGGCCGGAGGGCAGCGAGGAACGTCGCCACGCGATAGCTCCCGGCCGGGTCGCGCTCCTCGCGGGTCGAGACGGCGAGGTTGTTGAGGACCCTCTCGAGGATCTGGTCCGTCGTGCTCACCCCGAGGAACTCGTCGCTCCACCGGGCCTTCGGTCCGGCGATCCGGTCGTGGAGGGCCCGGCACCCTTCGCGGGAGAGCTCCTGGCCCCCGGCGAAAGGGTCCACGTGGACGCCCACCGAGCCGCCCACGCGGACGAGGAAGTGACCGGGCATGCCGATGCCGTCGACGGGGACCCCGGCGCGCCGGCCAACCTCGATCCAGACACAGGAGAGGAGGATCGGCATCCCCTTCCTCCGCGCGAGGACCTGGTGAAGGCAGCAGTTCCGCGTGGCCGAGTAGTCGTCGTTGTCGCCCCGGAGGGAGAGGTCGTCGACGAGAAGGCCGCGCAGGAGGCGCGATAGCGCGAACGGTCCGCGCGAGGGCAGGAGGGGCAGGCGCCGGGCGGCGACGGCTGCCCATGCCGTCACCTGCGCCTCGTCCTCCAGCCGGTCGGCGGCAGAAGCCCCCTCGATCGCCGAGAGGGCGGCGAGGAGGTCGGCACGGGAAGCGGCGTCGAGAAAGACGTGAACGTCCTCCTCGTCCTCCGGAGTCCAGAGGTCGCGGAGTACGGGTTGGGGCGGACCTCCGAGCACGGCCCGATCGTAGCCCTTCCCGCGTCCGAAGGGGTCAGGAGACGGGGACCCGGCGGGTCCGGGCGGCGATCGCGGCGCGGATCTGCGGCAGGGCCTTTCGCGCCGCGTCCTCTCCTGCGGTGATGAGGCGCTTCTTCTGCGTGAAGTCGTCGTAGGCGACGTCGCCGACGTCGGGCGTGATGACGACGTCGGCCTCGCGGGCGCGAAGCCGTCCGATCTCCGCCGACATGATCGTCACCGACTGGTAGGCGACGGCGACCGGATTCGCCGGGACGGTGGAACGGGTCAGCGGCGGGATGGATACGGCGATCACGACCTCGGCCCCCATCGAACGGGCCACGTCGGCCGGGACGGGGTTGACGACGCCGCCGTCGACGTAGGTCCTTCCTCCGATCTCGACCGGGACGAAGACTCCCGGGATGGCGCACGAGGCGTGCACGGCGGGGGCGATGGATCCGCGCTGGAAAGAAACGGCGCGTCCCGTGGCGACGTCGACGGCGACCGCCGCGAAGGGGATCTTCATCTGCTCGATCGACCGGCTCTTCAGGTTCGTGCCGAGGAACCGGCGGAGACGCTCACCTCGGACGAAGCCTCCCGAGAAGACGGCGAAGGCGCGGTAGTCGAACAGGTCTTCCTCGGTCACGCTGATTGCGTGGAACTCGGCGTCGAGGACGCGGCCGGTGTCGGCATAGAGGGCACCGACGAGGCTTCCGACGGACGTGCCGGCGACGAAGGAGATCGGAATCTTCTCCTGCTCGAGGACGCGCAGGACACCGATCTCCGCGAAGCCGCGGGCGCCCCCGCCCCCCAGCGCGAGGCCGACTTTCGGCGACACATCGCGCATGGGCACCGGTGTCGGGACGGTTGTCGGCACCGGTGTCGGCACGAGAGAAAGGTCGGGCGGGGGCACGGGAGAGCAGGAGAAGAGGAGGAGTGCGGCGAGGGCGATCGCCGCGCTCCTGGCGGCAAGCCTCACGCCGTCGCTTCTCCTGGACCGGGCCGGTCCCGGACGCTCCTCACGACCGCGACGATCGCCAGGGCGGTGCAGAGGACGAAACAGCCGAGGAAGATCGCGAAGACGCCCCACTGTCCGGTCGTCGCGGGAGCGGCGTGGGCGCTGGCGGCGGCGATATAGAGGTCGCGCAGCTGGTGACGCGTGACGAGCATCAGGACCATGGCGAGACCGAACAGCTCGAGCGATCTCCGCACCGAGGTCCGGTCGGCGATCGGGTCCCTCACCCGCGCGAGGAAGACGAGCAGGCCGAAGCCGGCGGCGATGCCGAGCGTGAGCGGGAGCATCGTCGCGGCGCCGCCTCGCATCAGGCCGAGGAGGACCTCGCGCGGGACGGAGATCGTCAGCCAGAGGCCGTCGACGAGCTGGAGCAGCGTGGCCAGGAGGGCGATCTTCACGCCGAACCCGGCCCGGGCCGACGCCTCGGCGCGAGCGCCCTCTTCGGGAACGCGGCGGACCGAGACCCATGCGAGGAGGATTCCCGCGAGCGTGATCCCCGCCAGGACGAAGTGGAGGAAGCGGGGGAGGAAGGAGCGGTCGGAAAGGGCCGTCCAGGGCGACGCGAGGACCCCTTCCCACCGGCCGGGCTGGACCGACAGGAGGTGAACGACGACCTGAATCGCCGCGACGCCGAGGAAGAGAAGGGCCGAGAGGCCGAGGTGAACCGCGGCTCCCTTGCCGGCCCGCAGGCGGTACTTGGCCCTGTAGGTCAGGTAGTAGGCCGCCATCAGGAGGAGGAGGAGGCCGAGCCACGCGGGGGCGAGGATGACCGTCGCGGAGTAGAAGAGACGGCCGTGGAGCACCTGCAGGAAGAGAAGCGGCGCGATGCCGAACGTGATCGTGAGCGAGATCGCCCAGGTGTTCACCTCGGCGAAGAAGCGCGCGACGCCGCGGCCGAAGGTGCGGTCGCGGTCGAGCGAAGCGATCGTGCCGAGGATCGAGGAGCCGAGAACGACGTTGACCCCGACGACGTGAATCGCGAACGTCACGAGCCAGAGGGCGTGGAAGAGCCACGGTGGCCCCGGGATCGGCATCGGGTCGAGAGCCGGGAGGAGGAGGGTGTCAGCGGGCATGGGTCGCCTCCGCGACCTGTGCCGCGTTCAGCGAGGCGAGCCACCGGGCGAGGGCGTTCAACTCCTCGTCGGTTCCGACGAACGGGGGCATGAACGCATAGTCGGGTTTCACGTCCTTCCCCGCGGCGCGGGCCTTCCAGTTGGCGCCGTCGTCTCGCATCGCCGTCAGGAACATCGCAGCGAACTCGGCGTCCATCGCCGAGGCGATCTTCCGGATTCCGAGGTAACCGTCGCGCGTGTGGCAGGAGGCGCACTCGGCGCGGAACACGGCTTCGCCGAGGGGCACGGGACGGCCCCCCGCCTCCTTCGTCGCCCAGGCGGCCTTCGAGAGGATTCCCTCTTCGTTCAGCCGGTCGATCTCCGACACGAGGACCCCGTTGGAGAACATCTGTTCCGCTATGACGAAGGGCTTGCGAACGCCCTCGCGGACCCGCTCGTACCCGGCGAGGATGCCGGCGCCGGCGAGCAGGGCGAGGATTGCCACCGGCCACGACTGGAGCTTCGGCAGGACGAGCACGAGGAGGGCGAGCACCGCGGCGACGGCGAACATCCGGAGCGTGTGCGAACGGCCCGTCGCGAGCGCGGCGATGAGGGGCTTCTCGCCCAGGAAGAGACGCTGGACCGAATCCGGGAGCGCCCGTTCCCAGACGAACCAGCCGATCCCTGCGACGCCGATCCCAAGGGCCCCCGCTGCTCCGAGGATTCGGGAGAGGCGCGCGCGGGCGTCGCGATCCGGCTCCCGAAGAGCAGCGAAGGCGATCCAGGCGGCGGCGAGGAGGACGCAGGCCCCGGTACGGAAGAGGATGCCGGGCAGATACGTCGGGTTCAGGAAACCGTCCCAGAAGGAGAACGTCCTGGGGTAGCTCCCCGGGGTCAGCATGAAGCCGAGGATTCCCTGGATGACCACGAGGGACATGAACGCGGCGAAGGCGTAGAGCCAGATCAGGAGGAGGTGCGTCCGCGGGGAGACCTTCCCCCACGTCGCGACCCAGGCGAGGGCCGTGACGACCTCGAGGAGAAAGAACGTCCACTCCGTCGCCCAGGCCCAGACGAACGTGTGGATGAGCGACGACGTCGCGGCCGGGTGGACGACACCGATCGTGAACCAGATGCCCACGCCCGAGATCGCCCCGAAGACCGTCGAAAGCAGGAGGAGGATCATGGACGATCGCTTCACGAGGTCCCGAAGCGGCCGGTCGTTTCGCTTGACGGCCGCGGTCTCGAGGATGGCCATGACGAGCCCCCCTCCGACCGCGAAGTGCGAAACGACGACGTGCAGGATGGCGACGACGGCGATCAGGACCCCGCCGCCCATTGCGAATTCCCGGATCGGGTAATCCAACTCCGCCTCCTCGCCGCGATCAGGGGATGCGGCGACCTTCGTAGAGCCCGTCGTAGGCGTATTTCGAGAAATAGCGCTCCGAGGGGTCGCTGAGAAGTGTCACCACCCGCTTCCCTTCGCCGAGCTCTCTCGCGAGCCGCTTCGCCCCGGCGACGGCGGCACCGGACGAGGCGGCGGCAGGAAGGCCCATCCTCCCGAGGCGGTCGACCATGGCGTAGCTCTCGGAGTGGGGAATGGTGAAGACGCCGTCCGCGAGGGAGCGGTCGAACGTGGCCGGGAACCAGTTGTTCCCGATTCCCTCGACCATGTGCTCGCCCTTCCCGCCGGTCCCCCCGTAGATCGAGTCGGGCGGTTCCACTCCCCAGCAGCGGATACCTGGGCTTTTCTCCTTCAGGAAGCGCGCGACCCCGCAGAAGGTGCCTCCCGTCCCGACGCCGAAGGCGATGCCGTCGATCGTCCCGTCCATCTGCTCCCAGATCTCCGGGCCGGTCGTCTCGTAGTGGATCCGCGGGTTCGCGGGGTTCTCGAACTGCCGCATCGGGACGGCGCCCGGGATCGACGCCGCGAGCTCGTTCGCCTTCGCCACGGCGCCCTGGATCCCCGCCTCGTGAGGGACGAGGACGATCTCGCCCCCCAGGCCGCGAATCAGGATCATCTTCTCGCGGGCATACCCCTCGACCATCACGATGACGACGCGGTAGCCGCGCGAGACGCCGACGAGGGCGAGTCCGACGCCGGTGTTTCCGGCCGTCGCCTCGAGAATCGTTCCGCCGGGTTTCAGGGCGCCGGTCTCCTCGGCCGCGCGAATGAGCCCCAGGGCCGTCCGGTCCTTCACGCTCATCCCGGGATTCAGGTATTCGAGCTTGGCGTAGACGTCCGCTTCGCCCGGTTCCCTCAGGGCGCCGAGCCGGATCATCGGGGTCCTCCCGATCAGCTCGACGACGCTTTCCACGACGCGCATGCACCGCTCCACGGGGACCCTCCGGGGAGCCGCACGCCCCGGCGATAGTCCAGCGAGTCTTGTAGGCGGGGGCGCGGGGGAAGTCAAGGAAAGGGAGGCGGCCCGCCGGGTGCTAGGATGCCCGGCCGGGCGGCGCGGATTCCTCGCTGCCGCCACTCCCGCAAGAGGTGCCTCTCATCATGTCCGACGTCAAGAACCTGCGCATCGCCAGCCGGATCATCCACTCGGGCCAGCGCACCTGCCCGCTCACCGGAGCTGTCGCGACGCCCATCTACCAGACGTCGACCTTCGCCTTCAAGGACACCGACGAAGGGGCCGCGCGCTTCGGCGGGACGGACCCCGGTTACAAGTACACGCGGCTGGGGAACCCGACGGTCGCGGCGCTCGAGGAGTGCATCGCCGACCTCGAGGGAGGCTGCGGTGCGATGGCCGCCTCGACCGGTATGGCGGCCGTCCACACCGTCTACTTCACGCTCCTCGGCGCGGGGGCCCACGTCGTCGGGACCGACGCCCTCTACGGCGCGAGCCGGATGATCCTGGAGAAGGAGTATTCCCGCTTCGGCGTGACGGGCTCCTTCGTGGACACGTCCGACCCGGCCAACGTCGAGAAGGCGATGAGGCCCGAGACGAAGCTCGTCTACCTCGAAACGCCCGCCAACCCCACGCTCAAGCTCTGCGACATCGCGGCGATCGCGAAGATCGCCCACGACCGCGGCGCGCTCGTCGCCGTCGACAACACGTTCGCCACGCCTCTCCTCCAGCAGCCTTTCGCTCTCGGCGCGGACGTCGTCCTGCACAGCATGACGAAATTCCTGAACGGTCACAGCGACGTCGTCGCCGGGATCGTCGTCGCGAAGGATCCGGCGCTCTACTCCCGCCTGCGGTCCGTGCACGTCAACGTCGGCCCGACGATGGACCCGCACCAGGCCTGGCTCGTCTTCCGGGGCGTCAAGACGCTCGGCCTGAGGCTGGAGAAGGCCCAGGCGAACGCCCTCGAGGTCGCGCGCTTCCTGGAAGCCCACCCGAAGGTCTCCTGGGTCCGCTACCCCTTCCTGCCGAGCCACCCGCAGTACGACCTCGCGCGCCGGCAGATGGCGGGCGGCGGGGCGATCGTCTCCTTCGGCGTGAAGGGGGGGCTCGAGGCAGGACGGACGCTCATGAACTCCGTCAAGCTCGCGACCCTCGCCGTGAGCCTGGGCGGCGTCGAGACTCTCATCGAGCACCCGGCATCCATGACGCACGCGAGCGTCCCGAGGGCCGATCGCGAGAAGGCCGAGATCTCCGACGACCTCGTCCGGATCGCCCTCGGATGCGAAGACGCCCTCGACCTCTGCGAGGATCTCGAGCAGGCGCTGGCGAAGGTGTAACGCCTCCCGGCCCGGACGCCGGGCCACCAGAAGCCGGGCTCACACCCCGAAGTCCGAGAGGAACCGTTCCGTCTCCGCGAGGATCCTTCCGGGATCCTCCCTGTGGGGAAAATGGCCGATGCCCGGCAGGACGAGAGGCCTCACCGGTCCCGACACGGCCGTCGCGATCGCCTCCACCTGGGCGACCGTTCCGTATTCGTCCTTCTCCCCCTGAATCACCAGGACCGGGCAGCGGACCGAGCGGATGGCCTCGACGGCGGAGAAGTGCCGGAAGCGGGGGTCGCGCCAGGTCTCGCTCCAGCCTCGGAAGACGGACTCCGCCTTCTCTCCGTGGTGCCGTCCGAGGCGGGCGGGGAGGTCGGTCCTCTCCCAGGCCCGAGCCGTCTCGTCGATCCCCGCGAGGGTCACATCCTCGATGAAGACGTGGGCCGCGATGGAGACGACGGCCGCCGGGACTGCCGGGAAGGCGGCGGCGAAGAGGAGGGCGATGGAGGCGCCGTCGCTGTGGCCGAAGAGAACGGGGCGGGTCACTCCCGCCTGCCGGAGGATCTCGGGAAGGCGCTCGGTCGCCTCGACCTCGAGAAAGCGGCCATCCGGGGGCACGGGACGGGGGTCCGACCGCCCGAAGCCCAGGCGGTCGAAGGCGAGCCCTTCGCGCCCGAGAGCCCCGCAGAGCCGCTCGGGCAGGTCGCGCCACAGCGAGACGGCGCCCAGGGCGTCGTGGAGGAAGACGATCGGGGCGAGGCCGGGTTGGGACCCCTCGGGGACGATCCGGACGGCCTCGAGCCGCCCCTCGGGAAGCCGGATCGGGACGGGCGTTCGACTCACGGAACGGGGCGTCGGCGAGGTCACCCGGGGATTCTGGCGGCGCCCGGGCGTGGCGGCAAGGAACGGCAAGATGCGAAATGATCGAGTACGGCTGATCCGGCGTCGCACCTTTCCGCCGCCTGAACCTGTAATCTGTCAGCGGAGGGTCCGTTGAGGTTCCGTCGTCTCGTCGCCTTTCATGAAGCCGGCTGCGCGGTCCTCGCGTGGGACGCCGGCCTGCGCCTCCCGCGAGTCTCGATCTATCCCGAAGAGCACACGCGCGGCCGCATCCTCGTCGACCAGGAGTTCCCGTCGGGCGTCTCCGACGGAGACCGCAGAGAGCAGCATGTCTACCTCCGCCTCCTGGCGGCGGGTCCGCTCGCCGTCATCATGGCCGGAGGGAAGCTGCCGGACGATCCGCACGTCGGCATCGAGATCGACACGCATCGGATCGCCGTCTTCGCGCGCCGGGCCGGCCTCGAGATCGACGCCGTCTTCCGCGAGACGGCGGTGCGCCTCGCGTTCCTCTGGGAACCGGTGGAGGCGCTCGTCAACGCGCTCCTGATGCACGAGACCGTCTCCGGGCCGCTCGCCAGCCGGATCATCCGCTCGACGCACCCCGGTCCGCTCCTGGAGTAGGTCGCGCTGATCCGCGTCCCGGGACCCGGGAGGAAAGGCGGGCGGGGAGAGAAGCCGTGCCTCCCTCCCCGCCGCCCGTCAGGTCAGCGCGTGCCGCCCGGGGCGGGCGCGGCCGCCGGAACGAGACCCCTCCGCACGAGGAGCGGCTGGACGGACGGTTCGCGGCCGCGGAAGGCCTTGTAGAGCGACATCGCCTCGGCGGTGCCCCCCTTCTCGAGGATGTTCTTCCGGAAGGACGTGGCCGTCGCCTTGTCGAAGATCCCCTTCTCGCGGAACGCCTCGAAGGCGTCCGCGTCGAGGACCTCGCTCCAGAGGTAGCTGTAGTAGCCGGCGGAGTAGCCGCCGCCGGGTCCGAAGATGTGCTGGAAGTAGGGGCTCCGGTAGCGGGAGACGATCTCGGGAATGAGCCCGATCTTCGCGAGCGACGCCTTCTCGAAGGCTGTCGCGTCCTCGAGCTTCGGTTCGGTCAGGGTGTGCCAGTTCATGTCGAGGTAGGCCGCGGCCGCGTATTCCACGGTCGCGAAGCCCTGGCCGTAGAGCTGGGACTTCTGGATCTTCTCGACGAGGGCTGCCGGAATCGGCTCGTTCGTCTTCCAGTGCTTCGCGTAGCCCTCTCAGGACCTCGGGCTCGAGCGCCCAGTTCTCCATGATCTGCGAGGGGAGCTCGACGAAGTCGCGCGGCACGCGCGACATCGACCGGTACGTCACGCGCGAGAGGATCCCGTTGAGGGCGTGCCCGAACTCGTGGAAGAGGGTCTCGACCTCCTCCAGCGAGAGGAGCGCGGGAGCCTCGCCCGCGGGTCGCGTGAAGTTCGTGACGTTCGTGACGATGGGGCGGACGTCCTTGCCGTCCTTCACCCACTGTTCGCGCAGCCGGCCGCACCAGGCGCCGCCGCGCTTGCCGGGGCGCGGGTGGTAGTCGGTCGTGTAGAGCGCGAGGAACGAGCCGTCGGCGTCCTTCACCTCGAAGGTCTTCACCTCCGGGTGGTACTTCGGCACCTCGGTCCGCTCGGTGAACGTGATGCCGTAGAGCCGGTTCGCCACCGAGAAGGCCCCATCGCGGACGCGGTCGAGCGCGAAGTAGGGGCGGAGCTCCTGGTCGTCGAGGTCGTAGCGGGCCTTGCGGACCTTCTCGGCGTAGTACCGCCAGTCCCACGGCTCGAGCGTCCCGCCCTTGCCGTCGGCCTTCAGGGCGGCCGCGAGGTCCTTCGCGTCGACCTTCGCCACCTCGAGGGCCGGCTTCCAGACTCGGTCCAGGAGCTCGTAGACCCTCGCCGGCGTCTTCGCCATGTTGTCGTCGAGGACGAAATCGGCCCACGTCGGGAAGCCGAGGAGCTTCGCCCGCTCGGCGCGGAGGGCGGCGATCTTCGACAGGAGGGCCTTGTTGTCCGTCTCGTCGCCCTTGTCGCAGCGGGTCGTGTAGGCGGTCAGGATCTGCCTCCGAAGCTCACGGTTCTCGGCGAACGTGAGGAACGGCCAGATCGAGGGCGCCTGGAGCGTGAAAACCCACTTGCCTTCCAGCTTCGCCGCCTTCGCCGCGTCGGCGGCGGCCGCCACGACCCCGGGCGGGAGCCCGGCGAGGTCTTCCTTCTTCTCGACGACGAGGCGCCAGGCGTTCGTCTCCTTGAGGAGGTTGTCGCCGAAGCGGATGCCGAGCGTCGAGAGGTCCTGGTTGATCTCCCTGAACCGCTTCTTCTGCTCGGGCGCCAGGTTCGCGCCGCCGCGGACGAAGTCCTTGTAACCGTCGTCGACGAGCTTCTTCTGCTCCGGCGTCAGGCTTCGGGTCGTCGCGCTTCTCCCAGACCGTCTTCACGCGCGCGAACAGCTTCTCGTTCAGCCGGATGTCGTCGCGGAGCGCCGACAGCAGCGGAGCGACCTTCCGATTGATCGCCTGGATCTCGTCGTTCGTCTCGGCGCCGGAGAGGGTGAAGAAGACGTCGCTCACCTTCGAGAGCGCGAGCCCGCCGTTCTCGAGCGCCTCCACCGTGTTCGAGAACGTGGCCGGCTCCGGATTCGATGCGATCGCCTCGATCTCCCCCTTCTGCTCGGCGATCCCGGCCTCGAAAGCCGGAACGAAGTGGGCGGCCTTGATCTTCTCGAACGGCGCCATGCCGAACGGCGTCGCCCACTCCACGAAGAACGGGTTCGTCTCGGCCTTCGGCTCGGCGGCGGGCTGCGCCAGGCACGGCATCGCCATGGCGAATCCGGCGACGGCAGCAAGAACTCTATTCATCGGCTTCCTCCCTGCGTTTCCCCGCGCGAGGCCGGAAGGGCCCGGCGGGCGGACCCGGCATCTTACGCGGCGAAACGGCAAATGGGAGCCGGCGCCACTTCAACGAAGACCGGTCGCTGAGGCGGACGGAAATCGGCGGCCGTGAACGAGTTCACGAGATCGCCGGGACTTCGCGTGCTCGCAGGTCCGGTCACGGATCGCACGCGAGTCCCCGGGAGGCCGGGTGGTTGAGGCGGGCCGACGAGGCCGGCGCCGGGCATGGGCGCCGTCGGGGGACGACGCGCCCGGCGCGACCCGCGCAGGGCGAGGCCGGGAGCCGGCCGTCGAACCAGGACGCACCCCCCCGCGCCGCTCACCGAAAGGGGCGCGCGGAGACTCCGAGGGGGTCGGAACGCCCCCCGGCCGCGTCGCCGCTCTCCGGCTGGAAGACGAGGGCGGAGCCGCGTCCGTTCCCCCCCGCCCGCCGGCGCATGGCGACCGGCGCCTGCAGCGATGGGCCGGCGCACCCGGGGAGAGCGATGGCCGGCAAGCGCCTTCGCCTTCACCACCAGGTCGCCGAGGAGGGGACATGACCAGACACCGGGACGGCCGCCCCGGTCCCGCGGCCAGAAGGCGGCAGCGGATGGCCCGAGTCAATCTCGGCCCTCGTCTGAGCGAAGTGGCCGCCTGGGCCGCGCTCGCGGCGCTCGTCTACTCGTGGGTCGGGCCGGCGGGCGCGTCGGGGTGGCTGGCCTCGCCGTCGTCCTGGCCCTTTCAGGGTTCCGCATCGTGCGGAGGAGGATGGCCGTCCGACCCTGCCGAGAAGGCACCCGTCGCCGAGGAGGGCGAGAGCCGTGGCCGTGGATCGTGGAAAGAAGGAAGGAAATGACGGTGGGCGCCGTCCTGGGCTCGCTACGGTGCTCCTGGTCCCCGCCGGGTCCGGGGAGTGGTCGGGATCGTCCTCTTTCGCCGCGCCGCGATCTTGATCTGGAGGCCCGGCGAGAGCAGGGACCGGCAATGACCGCACCCTCTCGGCCCGACGTACGACCCGAAAAAGGGATTTCAAACCCCGCTAAATCACTCTGGGAACTTGACCGGTGTTTCCGGGCAGTTGTGAGAGGTGGTACCCCCAGCGGGATTCGAACCCGCGATCTCTACCTTGAAAGGGTAGCGTCCTAGGCCGCTAGACGATGGGGGCACCCGGGCAGGACCGCCTCTCGACGGCTCGGGGAATTTACCACGGGGCGCCGCCGCAGGCTCGTGCTCGCGGGGGGATTCGCCCTCCTCGCCTGGGGCTCGACGCGTTCGACAGCCGACCTCGACCTTGTCTGGGTGGCGTGGATGAAGTCCCTCGCCTTCACCGCCGAGCAGCTTCGCGCGATTCCGACGGTGGAGGGGCTCCCGCGCTTCACGCTCGACGACTGAGCGAACGGTCGACGGTTGGGCTGTCCGGCGGAATGACTGGTGAGCCGTCCGGGACTCGAACCCGGGACCCCCTGCTTAAAAGGCAGATGCTCTAACCAACTGAGCTAACGGCCCGCCGGCGCGGATGTTACCGCGTCGGCGAACGGGAGGCGGAATCGGCCGCTCTCGCCGTGCTGCGTCGCGGAACGGAAACCGTGAGGAAGGTCACGGCACCCGTGCGGCGGCGGGAAGATGCGTTAGTGTGGACCGGATCTCAATACGTGGGGTGACCATGAAACGAATTGCGGTGCGTGGTGTCGTCGCGCTCGGGGCGTTCATCGTTCCGTGCGCGGCCCTGCCGGCGGCGGGGCAGAGCAACGTGAAAGTCGTCCTCTCCGACGTCGTCGACGACCGGATCTCGGACGGGATGGGGTCGGGAGGGCTCGTCCTGATGCTGAACCTCGGCGGGGACGGGCTCGACGCCGTGAAGTCGGCGCGGATACGGGTGAAGGCGGCGCAGGACGACACTGGAAGAGACCTCGTCAACCCCAAGTCCCGCCCTCCCGAGTTCAGCGACCGCAACAGCAACGGCGGGAACATCGAGGTCGCCCTCGACAATCCTCCGCGAAGCGCGACCTCGATGCGGATTTCGGGGACGGCGGACCTGTTCGTCCCCGGCCGGGATCCCAGCAGCGTCGTCAAGGTACCGGGCTTTCTCGCCCGGCCGGGTAAGCCGGTGGCGTCGAAGGGTCTCAAGGCCGCGAAGGTCGAGGTGACGGTCCTGTCGAAGGAGAGCTACGTCGAGGCCCGGAAGAAGAACCGGCTCGACGAGAAGAAGATCGCCGCGATCCGCGCCGAGGCGAAGGAGCGCGGGATGAAGGACGAGGAGATCGGGCCCCTGATCGAGATGGCGAAGGCCTTCGACGAGATGGGGGAGTCGGACTTCCCCGAGCACGGCCTCTACCTGCGAATCCCGAAAACGAGCGAGGAGAAGATCCAGGAGCTCTGGCTCGAGACCCCGGCGGGAGAGCGGATCGAGACCGGCGGCTCGGCTTCGCGTACGGACGAGGCGGTGGTCCTGCAGCAGATCGACGTGAAGAAGGCCCTGCCGAAGGACGCCGTCCTCGTCCTCAGCCTCTTCACCGAGAAGGCCATCGTTTCCGTGCCGTTCGACATCAAGGAGGTCCCGCTCCCGTGAACGCCGCCCGCAATCCCATCCCGCTCCTCCTCGCGATCGCTCTCGTCGCGGCTCCCGCCGCCGCGCAATCGAAGGCGAAATCAAAGCCGAAGGCGGCCGCGGCCGCGAAGACTGCGACTCCCGCCCCGGCGAAGGCGACCCCGGCGAACGCCACGCTGAAGACGGTCCAGGACCGCCGCTCCGAAGGCCACTTCCCCCGCTGCACGCTCGGGATCGAGCTGCCCGACATCCCGGCCGCCGAGGCGAAGGCGTCGCGCGTCCTCGTGATGAAGGCGGTCGACGACCTCGGGACGAACCTCGTCCGCGAGGACGCGGCCGACGCCCGTCTCGAGCCGACGCAGCGGGGTGCGTTCGGAAAGCCCAAGGAAGGGCCCGCGCCGCCGACGATCGTTTTCGCGGAGCTGAAGAACCCTCCGCGGAAAGCGACGACTCTGAAGGAGGTTTCGGGCGAGATCGAGCTCTACATCCCGGGGCGGGATCCGAACGGCGAGGCGGGCTTTCCGAAGATCCTCTCGATGGCCGGCAAACCCCTCGCGCACGCGGCGTTGAAGGCGAACGGGGTCGAGATCGCGGTCCTCTCGGAGGATCAGATCGCGGCGGAACGGAAGAAGGCCGGGGACGCCGAGCGGGCGAAGGCGAAGAAGGAGGGGATCACCGACGAGGAGACGGTCCGGTCGATGGTCGAGTACGCCGTCGACTCGTTTCCGAAGGGGGGCGAGGGGCAGATCGTCCTCCGAGTGAGGGACCCGAAGAAGGCGATCCAGGACTTCAAGATGGCGGACGGCGAGGGGAACCCGCAGTTCAACGGCAAGTCCGAGCAGGCCGGTTTCACTATTCTCGAGTTCTGGGGCGACAAGCCGAAGCCCGACTGGACGATGAAGGTCCTGATGCAGTCGGACACGAGCCTCGTCCGGCACACGTTCGCGTTCAGGGACATTCCGCTTCCGTGAGGGGAGAGTCCGGGCCCGCCCGGTCCCTGCGGGGATCGGGCGGGCGCCGGGTTCGAAGATCAGCTCAGCGGCGGGTGAGGGAGAGCCAGGAGTCGAGGACGGTCCCGGGCCGGATGATCGTCTCTTCCCGCTTCGGCCCCGTCGAGAGGAGCGTGATCGGGGCGCCGATCGCCTCCTCGAGCGCGGAGACGTAGGCCCTCGCCGCTTCCGGGAGGCCGGGGAACGTGTCTGTTCCGACGATCGACGTCTTCCAGCCGGGGAAGGTCCTGTAGATCGGCTTCGCGGCCTCGTAATGGTCCGAGCGGGCGGGGACCTCGGTGACGGTCTTCCCGTTCACGTCGTAGGCGACGCAGATCTTCACCTCGTCGTGGTCGTCGAGGACGTCCGTCTTCGTCAGGGCGATGGCGTCGAGGCCGCCGACGTGCAGGCTGGTGCGGGCGACGACGGCGTCGAACCAGCCGACCCGCCGGGGACGTCCGGTGACGGTTCCGAACTCGTTTCCGCGCGCCCGGATCCGGTCGCCCGTCTCGTCGAAGAGCTCGGTCGGGAAGGGGCCGGAGCCGACCCGCGTCGTGTAGGCCTTCATGATGCCGACGACGGCGCCGATGGCCGACGGCGGGATGCCGAGGCCGGTGCAGGCGCCACCCGGCCCGCAGGAGGAGGAGGTCACGAACGGGTAGGTCCCGTGGTCGACGTCGAGCATGACGCCCTGCGCCCCCTCGCAGAGGAGGCGGGCCCCGGCGGCGAGCTTCTGTTGGAGAAGCGCCCGGGTGTCGGCGACGAGGGGGGCGAGCTCCCGTGCGCAGACGAGGTAGGCGTCGATCGTCTCGTCCACGCTGGGCGCCTCGAGGCCGTAGAAGTGGGAGAGGACGGCCGCGTGGTGCGTCAGGAGGGGGCGGGCGAGGGAGACGAAGCGGTCGGGGTCGACGAGGTCGGCCACCCGGATGCCGGTCCGGTTCGCCTTCGACTCGTAGGCCGGACCGATGCCGCGCGAGGTCGTGCCGATGTTGGCGCCGCCGAGCGCCTTCTCCCGCGCGCCGTCGAGGAGGGCGTGCGTCGGGAGGATGACGTGGGCGCGGTCGGAGAGCTTCAGGTTCTCGCCCACCTCGACGCCCGCGGCCCGCAGGCTCGCGATCTCGGCGACGAGGGCCCTCGGGTCGACGACGAGGCCGTTGCCGATGACGTTCAGGATGCCCTTCCGGCAGATGCCGGACGGGACGAGGCGGAGGGCGAAGTGCCGGTCTTCGAACTTGACGGTGTGGCCGGCGTTGTGGCCGCCCTGGTAGCGCGCGACGACGTCGAAGGCGGGGGAGATCAGGTCGACGACCTTCCCCTTCCCCTCGTCGCCCCACTGCCCACCGACGATCACAAAGGCGTTGCGGGACGTATTCACCGAACGATTCTACCCGCCGGCGCGGGGATCGCCCGAATGCGAGAATCACCGACCGATGAGCGAACCCCTCGTCCTGACCGGCAGCTCCCTGACCCTCGAGAACCTCGTCGACGTCGCCTTCCGGGGCCGTTCCGCCGTCCTCTCCGAGGACGCCGGCCGCCGCATCGACGCCTCGCGCGCCGTCATCGACCGCGCCGTCCGCGAGGACCGGGTCGTCTACGGCGTGACGACCGGCTTCGGGAAGTTCTCCGACGTCGTCATCCCGCGCGACAAGCTGCAGCTCCTCCAGCGCAACCTCGTCGAGAGCCACGCCGCCGGCGTCGGCGAGCTCCTTCCGTCCGAAACCGTGCGCGCGCTGATGCTCCTCCGCGCCAACTGCCTCTCCTGCGGCTTCTCGGGGGTCCGGCGGGAAACCGTCGAGCTGCTCCTGGCGATGCTCGCCGCGGGGATCCACCCGCACGTCCCCTGCCAGGGCTCCGTCGGCGCCTCCGGCGACCTCGCGCCGCTGGCGCACCTGGCGAGGGCGGTGATGGGGGAGGGAAACGTCGAGTTCCGCGGGAAGACCGTCTCGGCGAAGGAGGCGCTCGGGGCCGTGGGCCTGGTACCGGCGGTCTTCGAGGCGAAGGAGGGCCTGGCCCTCATCAACGGGACCCAGCTGACGACGTCGGTCGGCGGTCTCGCGCTCGCGAGGCTCCTCTCGCTCCTGAAGGCGGCGGACCTCATCGCGGCGCTCACGATCGACGCCCTGAAGGGAACGGATGTCGCGTTCGACGCGCGGATCCACGCGGCGCGTCCGCACCCGGGACAGGCCCTCTCGGCCGCGAACCTGCGCTGGCTCCTCGCCGATTCGCCGCTCCGCGAGAGCCACCGCGATTGCGGGATCGTCCAGGACGCCTACGCCCTGCGCTGCGCGCCCCAGGTGCACGGCACCGTCCGCGACGCCGCCGCGCACGCGCTCCGCGTCGTCACGACGGAGATGAACTCCGCGACCGACAACCCGATGGTCTTCGCCACCGGGCCGGACGGGGAGGGGGAGCTGATCTCCGGCGGGAACTTCCACGCGGCCCCCGTCGCCCTCGTCTTCGACATGCTGACCGCCGCGGCGACCGACCTCGCGTCGATCTCCGAGCGCCGGACGGAGCGCCTCGTGAACCCGACCCTCTCGGGCGACCTCCCTGCCTTTCTCGTGGAGCAAGGGGGGCTGAACTCGGGTTTCATGATGATCCACGTCACGGCCGCGGCGCTCGTCTCGGAGTGCAAGGCGAATTCGTTCCCGGCCTCGGTCGACTCGATTCCGACGTCGGCCGGCAAGGAGGACCACGTCTCCATGGGCCCGATCGCCGCACGAAAGTTCGCCCGGAACGTGGCGAACCTCGAGAACGTCCTCGCCATCGAGCTCCTCGCCGCCGCCCAGGCTCTCGACCTCAGGCGTCCGCTTCGCTCGAGCCCCCCGCTGGAAGCGCTGCACGCGCGATTGAGGGCGCGGGTCGCCTCCTGGGACGCCGACCGCTACGCGGCCATTGACATCGACGCGGCGCGCGACGTCCTCGTGACGGGGATCGACGACCTCCTCGCGGGCCTGGAGTAGGTTTCAGGACGGAGACGCGACCGAAGCCGGCGAGAGCTGGTCGGCGAGGCGGAAGGGGAGCGACTCGACCGAGCCGGGTTCCTCGAGGAAGTTCCGCCTCGGGAGCGCGCGGAGCGGCAGGGGAAGCGGCGGGAGGCCGAAGCGCGGCGAGACGCGATTGAGGAGGAGACCCGCCTTGCCGGGTCCCGACGGAAGGAGCTCTGCCAGCTCGGAGGCCGTCCGGAGCGCCGAGCGGTCGGCGGAGGAGACGATGAGGTATCGGGCGTCGGCGAGGAGCCCGCGGATGAGGACGCTCCTCTCGCGAAAGCCGTCGTAGAGGCCGTCGAACGCCCGGAAGAAGTCGGCCAGGTCCGAGAGAAAGCTGAACCCCAGGTGCCGGTCGGCGAGGTGAAGAACGAATGCCGCGCCGCGGGAGGCTCCCGAGAGGGCCCTGGAGAGGAGCGAGTCGCCCCTCAGGAACCACCGGAGGGCGTCGTTCTCGAGGAGCTCGACCATCCGCTGCGGGGCGTTCAGGAAATCGATGCCTCGCGCGGCGGGAGCCGTGTCGAGGACGATCCGGTCGGTTTCGGGGTCGTTGATGTGCTCCGCGAGGGCTTCGACACCCATGTACTCGATGACACCGGGAAGGGAGCCGACGAGGCCGTCGTAAAGGCGGTTCTCGTGGATCCGCTTCAGCGAGGCAGGGGACGCCACGCGGGCGAGGAGCCTTTCGAAGGTCGCGCGAGGGTCGATCTGCATTACGCGGAGCGTGGCCCCGCCGGGAAGCGGCACGTTGACGGGCCGGTCGAGGGCTCCCGACAGGCCGAGCGCCTGGGCGAGGCGCCGCGCGGGGTCGACGGTCAGGACGAGAGTCCTCTGTCCGCCCCGGGCCGAGGCGATTCCGACGGCGGCGGCGAGGGTCGTCTTGCCGACCCCTCCGGGACCGGCGAGAACGACGAGCCGCTCGTCCCGGAGCGCCTCTTCGAGGTCGAGGTTTCCCGGACCCGGCGGGGCGGCGACGGTGCCTCGGCGCCGGGGAGGAGGAGCGCCCTCCAGCGCAGGCCGGAAGGCGGCGAAGAACGCCTCGTCGTAGGCGAAAGGGCTGTCGGCGGAGCTGCTGGAGACGTCCAGCTCGGGGACGCGGAGGAGCGGCAGGTCGCTACGGGGGAGCGTCTCGGCCCTTCCGCTCCGGCCGATTCGGTTGACGACGAGGAGGGCCGTTTCGAGGCCGGCCTTCTCGCGGGCCGCTTGGATGAGCTCCTCGGCCTCGCGGGCGGCGAACTCGGCAGGCTCGGCGACGGCGACGAGGAGGGCCAGGCCACGATCCGAGAAGATCGCGTCGAGGTCCGAGGCGACGTGTCGTATCGGCCCCGCCGGGACGGTCTTGAGGACCGTCCGGGGCATCGAGAAGAGGGATATGGCGTGGCCGGTGGCGGGGGCGTCGACGACGACGAGGTCGTAGCGGGGCTTCTTCTGGCGGAAGAGCTCGCGGATCTTTCCGAGGAGGAGGAGATCGGCGAGGCCGGGCGTGGCGTGAGTGAAATACCGAAAGGTCGCCGAGGAGAGGATGCGATTGGCGACGAAGCCGACCGGGGCGATGGTCCGGACGAAGTCTTCGAGGAGGGGGTCGAACCGGGCGGTCAGGCCGTGAAGGCCTGGCGCGAGCCGCGTCTGGGCGTAACCTGGGTCGGGCCGGCCGAAGAGGGCTGCGGCGTCACCCCGGCCATCGGTCGAAACGAGGAGGACCCGTCGTCCGGCGGCGCCGGCCCGGGCCGCCAGGGCCGCCGCGACGGCCGTCTTCCCGACGCCGCCCTTTCCGGAGACGAGGAGGAGCCGCGCGTCGGCGAGGCCGGAAAGCGGGTCGCCCGAGGCCATGTCCCATTCTCCACTCGATTCCGTTTCCGCGTTGCGGCGATAATGAAGGCTCACGCCGGCGAGCTGGTCTGGACGCCTTCCCGGTGGAGGGCGGAAGCAGCGGGTGTGGAGGGAGGGACGAAGCGATGGCCGAGACGATCATCCGGCAGCTCATGAGTCGTGGAGAGGAGCTCGCGACGGAGGTGACCAACACCCTGCTCGCGAACGAGGCTTTCGTCGAGATGCTCAAGAAGGGGATCGCCGTCAAGGAGATCGTCGACAAGCAGGTCGCCGTCGCCCTGAAGCGGATGAACGTCGCCACGCGCAAGGACCTCGCCCGGATGGAAGCGCGGATCGCGGCGCTCGAAGCCGAGCTCGAGGCTGCGAAGGCTCCGGCCCCGCGCAGCAAGCCGCGCCGCAAGAAGGCCGTCTGAGCGGGGGCCGCCCGTGACCGAGCCGGAAAAGAAGGCCGTACCTCGAGCGAGGCGCCGGCCCGGGGGGCAGGTGGTCGGTTTCAAGCCCGCAGCACCTGCGCCGGGAGCGCGGCCAAAGGTCGCCGTCACGGGCGGGAGCGGCTACCTCGGGGCCCGTTTCGTCCGGGCCCTCGCCGCGCGCGGCACGTGGGACATCGTCGTCCTCGACCTGGCGCCCGCGGCGAACACCCCGGCCGACGTCCGTCACCGGTTCCTCGACCTGAACCTGCCCCACTCGGACGGGACCGTCTACAGGATCCTGAAGGAAGAGCGGCCCGACGTCCTCGTCCACCTCGCCGGCGTCAGAAGTCCCCTCAGGGACGCCGTCTACGCCCACGAGCTGAACTCCATCGGCACGCTGAACGTTTTCGGAGCGGCGGGCGAGGCGGACGTGAAGCGCCTCATCCATTACTCGACGACGATGGTCTACGGGGCGAGGGGCGACAACCCGGCCTTCCTCTCCGAGGACCACCTCATGCGCGCCGACGTTTCGGACCACTTCGTCCGCGACTCGGTCGAGGCCGAGAGGCACTGCCGCGACTTCGCGAGGCGGCACCCCGATGCCCGCGTCGCCGTCCTGCGCTTCGCGCCGATCCTCGCCGCGGAGCGGCGCGACTACAGGATCCGCTATCTCGAAGGGCCGGTCGCGCTCACGATGCTCGGTTACGACCCTCTCCTCCAGTGGTTGCATCCCGACGACGCGACCGAGGGGCTGCTGCGCACGCTCGACGCTCCGGGAGCCCACGGGACATTCAACATCGCTCCAGACGGGATCCTTCCGCTCTCGTCGACCCTCCTTCTCTTCGGGACGCCGTCGATTCCCCTTCCGCACGGCGTCGCGTACCTCGCAGCGGAAGCCGCCTGGATCGCCGGCCTCGGCACCGCGCCCGGGGCGCACGCGCACTACGTCCGTTACCCGTGCGTCGCGGCCAACGACAAGGCGCGCAAGGTCCTCGGGTTCGCTCCGCAGAAGACCTCTCTCGAGACGGTCCTTCTGGCCGCCCGGGCTCGGCGGAGCGCTGGCCGCGCGATCGACTTCGACGCGCTCGAAGAGGTGGCGCGGATGGCGGCCTACAGGCTCGAGCAGAGAATGAGACGGCCCGCGGCGCCGGGAGGCCCCCGGACCCGACGGGGGAGAGTCCGCCGGGAGTCCGGCCGCGACGAGGATGGCGTCATGAGCCAGACGAATCCTGCCGCCGCCCCGCCGTTCGTCCCGAGCCTCGAGCCGGCACCTGCGGACGAGGACTTCCTGCACGACGTTCTAGGAGAGGCGGGGAAGCTCCTCGTCGCGCACCCCGAGCTCGCCTCGCCGCGCGCGTGGATCGACCTCTGGAACCTCTTCCTTCACCGCAACCAGTCGCTCGACCTCGACGACTTCGGCTACGACGAGGCGGCGGCCAGGGTCTGGCACCCGCTCTTCGACTTCCTCTACCGCGTCTGGTGGCGCGTGACGCTCTCGGGCGTGGAGAACGTTCCGAACGAGGGACGGGCCCTCCTGGTGATCAACCATTCGGGAGTCCTGCCCTGGGACGGCGCGATGGTCAAGCACGGCATCGCGCACGAACACCCCTCTCGCCGGAGGGCGCGACTGCTCGCCCTCGACATGTTCACGACGCTTCCGTTCCTGCAACCCTGGCTGCGCCAGCTGGGAGAGGTCCGGGCCTGTCCCGAGAACGGGGAGAGGCTTCTCCTCAGGGACGAGCTCGTCGCCGTCTTCCCCGAAGGTGTGAAGGGGGTCGGAAAGTACTTCCGCGACCGCTACCGCGTCGCCCGCTTCGGCCGGGGCGGTTTCGTCCGGCTCGCGCTCCGGACCCGCTCTCCCATCATCCCGATCTCCGTCGTCGGAGCCGAAGAGATCCACCCGGTCCTGTTCCGTCCCGATTTCATCGGTCGGGTTTTCGGTTTTCCCTACTTTCCGATCACCCCGACGTTCCCGCTCCTGGGCGCCGGGGGACTCGTCCCGGCGCCGACGAAGTGGTGGATCGACGTCGGCAAGCCCATCGACCCCGGCCTCGACCCGGCCTTCGCCGAACGCCCGATGATCGTCAACGAGGTCACCGACGTCGTACGCTCGACCATCCAGCAGATGATCGACTCGCGCCTGGCCCGCCGGGGAAACCTCTTCACCGGCGAGTAGCCGCCCCTCCTCAGCCCGCTGCCGTTCCCGTCCGCGCCGCCTCCGGGCGGCGCGGCGCTTTCGAGAGGGAGACCGCGGGGCGCAATGCCATCCCGTGGCGCTCGAAGACCCGCGAAAGCCGGCCGTACTCGGCGTCGAGCTTCCGGAGCGTGGAGCGGTAGGCGTACTCGGCGATCCGGATCCGGCCCGACGTCCGCATGATGTTCCGCATCAGGCGGGGGAGCTCTTCGGGGCGTGGCTCGAAGAGGACGATGTCGGTCTCGGGGTGCTCGCGTCGATACCGGGAAAGGCCGTACTGGAGCCTCGAGTGAAGCGTGAGGCGGAAGACCTGGTCGAGGATCGAGAGCAGGCCGCGGCTCGCGAGCGCGCCCTGGCCGCGGCCGTCGGGGAGGAGTCCTTTCGCCAGGTCGTAGCGGGCCGGGACGATCGGGTTGACGCAGAGGACGAGGCCGCAGCGGTCCTTCAGGGCGAGGGAGATGTTGGCGGTCTTTCTCACGCCGCCGTCGATGTAGTCGACGCCGTCGATCCGCACGGGGCGGAAGAAGCCGGGAAGGGCGCAGGAAGCGGCGACGGCCTGCGAGATGGGGACCGTGTCGTTGCCGGGCTCCCCGAAGACGCGGGTCTCTCCGGTGTCGAGCGCGACGGCGACGACGCGGAGCTTTCGCCCGAGGTCTCGGAAGTCGTTCGTGCGGCCCTCCTCGGAGAGCCAGGTGGCGAGCCACGTCTCGAGGCCGTCGAGGAGGAAGAAGCCCGAGGGGAGGAGGCCGGAGAAGGAGGCCACGAGGTCCGTCACGGTCGCATCCTGCCGGTTCCTGTAGAAGTCGTGGAACGCACGGACGAGGGTCACCGGGGCCGAGACGAGGCGCGAGACGATCTCCCCGAGATTCGGGCGGAAGAGGGAGAGCTGGTCGAGGTCGGACGTGCGGGGGTGGGTCGCGTTGCGGAAGAGGACGGACGGCGAGACCCCGCTGGCCACGAGGGTCCCGACGTAGGAGCCGGCGGAGACGCCGACGAAGACGTCGCACTCCGTCAGGGAGAATCCGTCGAGCCGCTCTTCGAGGGCCGCGAGGACCCCGATCTCGTAGATCGCCCCGGTGACGCCGCCTCCGGCACAGACGAGGCCTCGACGGAGCGCAAGAGCGCGCGCCGTCGCGCTCCCGCGGGAGGACACGAGCTTCAGCCTTGGTGTCGTCACAGCTCCTCCGGAAAGAGAACGGCGCCGGGCGGGACGCCCGGCGCCAGTCTATCCGGTCTCCGGGGGAGCCCCGGCTCAGGCCGACTTGCGTGCCCGGCGGCGGGGCGCCGGCTTGTGGAGCTGGTCCATCTTCCGGCTGAGGCCGTCGACCTTGGCGATGATCGACTTCAGGTCCTTCTGCGTCGGGACGTTCAAGCGGTGCAGCGCGCTCTCGAGAGCAGGCTCGACGACGGCGGTGACGCGGCGGGCGACCTCGTCGGCGATCCGGTTCGCCTCGCGGGAGACGTCGGCGCGGACCTTCTCGATGTCCGACTTCGCGGTGCGGACGACGTCCTGGACGAAGTGCTTCGGGTCGTTCGCGATCGTCTCGCCGGTCTTCCGGACGTTCGTAGCGGCGGCGCGGACCGACTTCTCGACCTTGGCCGCGACGGTGCGCGTCTCGTCCCGGACAGCTCCGACCTTGTCGGCTGCGGACTTCAGGGCGCGGTCGATCTGCGGCGGGACGTCGAAGGGGAGGGCCTTGCGGGGGGGAGCGGCGCGGCGGGCGGCTTTCCTGATCATCTCTTCTTCTCCTTCATTCGAGCAGGCGAGGGCCTGCCGTTGACTTGCGGGTGGCTCTTCGGCGGGGCGTCCGTCGGGAACGACGAGGCGGCGAGGGCCTCGAGGTGATCGAGGCGCTGCGCCAGCTCCTGGATCTCGGCGTGGACGGCGGGAGACGCGGAGGGAGAGACCTTGCGAACGAGATCGCGGACGCGGGCGACCACGTCGGAGAGGCTCTCCCGGAATACCGTGCCGACGTCGTCCCTCAGGCGGGCGCCCTCTTCCCAGGAGAGGCGGCCGCGGCCGACGAGCCCGGCGACGATCCGTTCCACGTCCTGCCGTGCCGTCTCGAGACGGCGCGTGACGGGAGCGAACGTCTCCGCGATCTTGTCAGGCTGCGCGGCCATCCTCACGGCTCCGGCCATCCGCGAGGCGCCAACCCGTTCGGCCACGCCCGCGACCGTCTCGGCGGCGTCGCTTCCCGCACGGAGGAGCATGGCGATGGCGTCGGAGGAGGCGGGAATGGAGACGCGCTCGGAAGCAAGGGCCCGGGAGAGGATCCGGGCGGTGATGTCGTCGCCCGTGTCCGCCGCGATGATTCGCACGCGGTCGCCCTGGGCGACGCTTCGCGCGATGTCGTGGAGGGTGACGAAGCGTCGTTCGCTCTTCTCGTAGAGCTTCCGGTTCCGGTACCGGACGATTTCCCTGAGGCGATGGTTCATCGTGGCGAAAAAATAACGCACCGCGTAATCCCTGTCAAGCAGACCCTGCCGCTAGCACGCTGCGCTAGACGTGTCGGAACCGGGCGGTCCGAGGTGTCCAGGTCCCGTTCCACGGGCGCCGCACGCTCCGGGCCGGGACTAACATCCGGGGTATGAGCACCGTTTCCGCCCCCGCCCGCTACGCCCCGCCGGCCCTTCCGCGCGGGACGACGCTCCACTGCCGCTCCTGGCTGACGGAAGCGCCCTACCGGATGCTCCTGAACAACCTCGATCCCGACGTGGCCGAGCGCCGCGAGGATCTCGTCGTGTACGGCGGCTCGGGCAAGGCCGCCCGCAACCCGGCCTGCCTCGAGGCGATCCTGCGCGAGCTGGAGACTCTCGGCGACGAAGAGACGCTCCTCGTCCAGTCGGGCAAGCCCGTCGCGGTCTTCCGCACCCACGCGGACGCGCCGCGGGTTCTCATCGCCAACTCCAACCTCGTCCCGAAGTGGGGAACGTGGGACGAGTTCCGGCGACTCGAAGCTCTAGGCCTGACCATGTACGGCCAGATGACGGCCGGCTCGTGGATCTACATCGGGACGCAGGGCATCCTCCAGGGGACCTACGAGACCTTCGCCGAGGCGGGACGGCGCGACCTGGGCTCGCCCGACGGCTCCCTGGCCGGGCGGCTCGCCGTGACGGCCGGGCTGGGAGGCATGGGCGGCGCCCAGCCGCTGGCGGTCACCATGGGAGGCGGCACCGCTCTCGTCGCGGAGGTCGACGCCCACCGGATCGACCGCCGCATCCAGACCCGCTACTGCGACGAGCGCGTCGACGACCTCGATGCCGCCATCGACCGGGCCCTCGCGGCTCGCGACGCGAAGGAAGGAGTCTCCATCGGCGTCCTCGCGAACGCCGTCGACCTCCTTGCGCGGCTCGTCGAAAGGGGAATCGTCCCCGATCTCCTGACCGACCAGACGTCGGCGCACGACGAGCTGAACGGCTACGTCCCGCACGGGATCCCCTACGAGGCCGCGCTCGCGCTCAGGGTCTCCGATCCTGCCGAGTACAGCCGCCGCGCCGTCGCGTCCATGGGCGAGCACGTGAGGCTGATGCTCGAGCTGCAGCGGCGGGGCGCCGTCACGTTCGACTACGGCAACAACATCCGCGCGCAGGCCGTGAAGGCCGGGATCGCCGACGCCTTCCAGATCGAGGGCTTCGTCCCGAAGTACATCCGCCCGCTCTTCTGCCTCGGCAAGGGGCCGTTCCGCTGGGCCGCGCTCTCGGGCGACCCGGCCGACATCGCCGCGACCGACCGCGCCCTCGCGGAGCTCTTCCCCGAGAACACGGCGCTCCTGCGCTGGCTCGACATGGCGGCGAAGCGGGTTGCCTTCCAGGGGCTCCCGGCCCGGATCTGCTGGCTCGGCTACGGCGAGCGCGAGAAGGCGGGCCTCGCCTTCAACGAGCTCGTCCGCACCGGGAAGGTGAAAGCGCCGATCGTCATCGGTCGCGACCACCTCGACTGCGGCTCCGTCGCCTCCCCGAACCGCGAGACGGAGGCGATGAAGGACGGCAGCGACGCCATCGCCGACTGGCCCCTCCTGAACGCGCTGGTCAACACGGCGGCCGGGGCGACCTGGGTGTCGATCCACCACGGCGGGGGCGTCGGCATCGGGTATTCGATCCACGCCGGGATGGTGGTCGTCGCCGACGGGACCGACGCCGCTGCACGCCGGCTCAGCCGGGTTCTGGTGAGCGATCCGGGGATGGGCGTGGTGCGGCACGTGGACGCCGGATACGAGGAGGCCATCGCGTGCGCCGAGACCCACGGCGTGGCGATCCCGATGCGCCGTTGAAGATGCCCCGGGCGGCTGCGCCCCTCCTCGGTCTCCTCGCAGCGGCGGGGCTCGCTGGAGCGGTCGCGGCTCGCCTCGGTCCTCTGCCGCATGGGGCGGAAGGGCGACGGGCGGAGGGGCTCGAGCGACGGGCCGCCGTGGCTCTCGAGCAGGACGCGGAGAGACTCTCCGCGACGTCGAGGCGACTCGTCAGGGACTCGGCGCTCCTCGAGATCGTCGAGGGAGGGAGCGGCGGAGTCCGTCCAGGACGGCTCTTCTCTCTCCTCGGCTCGGCGCTCCCGAAGGAAAGCGGCTGGGGCGTCGTACTGCTCGACCGGACCGGGGCTGCCGTGGCCTGGGCGGGGGAACCCGGAGACCTCCCGGCAGCAGCCGCACGTCGCTCCGGGAGCTTCTCGGCCACCTTCCGCGTCACGCAGTGGACCCTGGCCCACGAGTCTCCGGTCGGCCGCAGTCCGGAAACGAGGGGGCGTCTCGTCGTGACGCGCCGCCTTCCGACCGGAATCGTCCGACCTGATGTCCTCGAGGGGCACTTCCTGGCCGGCGCCCCGACGGTGCGTCGAGTCAGAGTCCGCGCTTCGGCCGTGCCGGGCCGCCTCGTCGCCCTCTCCCTGGAACCGGCGAACCCGGCTGTCGTGGAGGAGGATGTCCGCAGGGACGGTGCCCGGCCCTGGGCGCTCCTGGGTGCGCTGGCGGCGCTGGCTCTCGGTCTGGCCGCGCGCGCTCGTGCGACGGGCGTCGTGACGGCGCGCCTGCTCCTTCTCCTCGCCGTGCCGTATGCCGAGACGGGGCCGTTCGCGCCGATCCTGCCTGACGTCACCGGGCTTCTGTCCACGCCCATCGACATCGGTCTGACCGGCTTCGTCGCGCTCATCCTCCTGCGTTCGGTCCTGGCGTCGGGCCGCGAGTTCTACGGCGGCGCGGCGTCGAGAGTGGCGGCGAGAGCGGCGGCCGGAGGGGCGGCCGTCGCGGCCGCCCTCGTGCCCGCCTATCTGGGTCTCGCCGGCGGACGTTCGGCCCCCTCGGTTCTCCTCGGGCTGGGACTGTTCACGGGTCCGCCTGAAGCGCCCCTCGCCGCGGCGGGCCTGGTGGCCACCTCGAGCGCCTTCCTGGGGCTGGCGGCGCTCCTGGCGGCGACCGCGGCTCGCGCCGGGCGGACGGCGCTCGGCCTGGGTGCCGCGGGGCTGGCGCTCACGGGCTGGTCGTTCTTCGCCGTTCCTTCCGAAGCGTCGACGGCCGTCCTGGTCCTCGGGAGCGTTCTTCTCGCGGCGAGCCTCTCGGAAAGGGTCTCGACGTTCCGGACGTCGGATCTCCTCTCGAGGTCGGTCGCCGTTGCGCTTCTCGTGGGGGCTGCGGCCTTCGTGACCGGGGCAGGAGCTTCGCTGGGGCGGGTCCTCGGTACCGACGAGCGCCTCGAAAGGGCGGCATCCCGTTCGAGCCTCGACCGGGAACGGCTCGACGAAGAGGGGCCCGCTGCGTGGGAGGAGCGAATCGCGGGCGAGAACCTCTGGCCCTGGACTCCCGCCGGAAGCCGCACGCAGATGAGCGACCTCGCGCGCGCTCTCTGGATACGCGGACGGACCGGCGATTTTCCGGAGCCGGGCGATCTCCTCACCGTTCGGGACGAGGACGGGAGAGTCCTCTCTTCCTTCGGGACGATGCGGCCCGGAGAGGAGGGGAGGGGGACGGCAATCGGACTGAGGCTTCCCGTACCCGGGACGGTCGGTGTCCTGACCAGGGTGCCGTGGCCCGATGCGGACGAGGAGGACCCCCTGCTCGTCGCCCTCCTCGGCGAACCGACCTGGGCGGACCGTCCGGTCGAGCGGATCGATTTCGACGGTGCGGGACGTCCGCTGGGACGGGGGCGTCTCGAGCGGTCCGACCTATCGGAACCGCTGCTGATCGCGGCTCGTCGCGAAGGTACCGCGTGGGGCAAAGAGGTCTCGGGAGGGCGACGGTGGAGGATGACGGTCCGAAGCGCGGGGAGCGGTTTCGTCGGATGGGGCATCGAGGTTCCGTCGCCGGTCCTCGCTTCGGGTCCGCCGTCGCCGCCGCGGAGATGGCCCTGCCGTTCGCCCTCCTGGTCCTCTTCTGGGGGGACCTCGTCGCTCTCGGGCGTGCTCGGGTCCGGCGCCGCGACGGCTCGGGGAGGCGACTGTTCGGGACCTTCCGGGGGCGGCTCGCGCTCGCGCTTCTCGTCTCCGGCGCCTTGCCCCTGGCGGCCGGCGCCGTGATGGTTCGCACCGCCCTCGATCGCTCGTCCGCACGCTCCACGGAGCGGCACGCGCTCCAGCTCCTGACGGAGGGGCGCCGGCTTCTCGAGGAGAGGGTCGAGGGGACGCCGTCGCCCGCGGAGCTGAACCGCGCGGCCTCGGTCGTCGGCGTCGACCTCCTCCTCTACCGTGACGGTGCCCTCGCCGCCGCGTCGCGGGCCGTCCCGGTAGCGGCGGGCCTGGCGCCGGAACGGCTCGCCTCGCTCGTAGCGGCCGCGCTCGCGAACGGGGCAAGCGAAGCCGCGGTCCTGCGCGCTCCTGTCCGGCCCGGCGCGAGGCGGGCGGCGGAGGCGGCGGTGACCCTGTCGAGAGAGGAACGGACCACGCTTGCCGTCGTCCTCGGCGAGGACGCCGCGGGGCGCGATGCGGTGGACGGGCTCGTCCTCCTCGCCGTGGGTGTCGCTCTCGGAGCCTTCGCGCTCGGAGGCCGGGGGGCGCTCGAGCTTTCGAGGCCTCTCGAGGATCTCGTCGCAGCGACGGAGCGCGTCGGCGCCGGCGAGCCGCCCGGACCGATCCGGACCCCGGAGACGGTCGACCTCGCGCGGCTCGTAGAGGCGTTCGGCGCGATGTCCGAACGGGTCAGGGAAAGGACGGAGCTCCTCGAGCGCGAACGGGAGGCGGCCGTCAGCGTTCTCGGAAGCCTGACTCCGGCGGCAGTTCTGTTCCGCGAAGAGGACGGGCGCGTCCTCTTCTCGAATCCGGCTGCCGACGCCCTCCTTCCGGGCGGCGCACGGCTCTCCGAACGGCTCGCCGCTCCGCTCTTCGCGCCTGTGCTGGCGGCGCTCGGTCACGCGAGGCCGTACGAGACGAGAGTCTCCCTGCAGGTGGGGAGCGGCGAGACGGTCCTTCGTGTCGTCGTCGCCGACCTCCCGGCCGACACAGAAGGGCACCGGACGGTCCTGCTCCTCGAGGACCTGACCGACTTCACGCGCGCCGAGAGGCTCGAGACCTGGGTCGAGGCGGCCCGGGCAGTGGCCCACGACATCAAGAACCCCCTGACGCCGATCCGGCTGACGGCGGAGAGACTCTTCCGGAGTGCGGAGCGAGGCACACCTCCGGACGCCGCGAGGATCGTCGAGGCGGCGAAGACGATCCTGAGGCAGGTGGATCTCCTGACGGAGCGGACGGGTCGTCTCTCCCGTTTCGCGAGCCCCTCGGTGCCGGAGAGGACGCTCCTGGCCGGAGAAGCGCTGGCAGCGCTCCTCGCGGAGGTCTCTTCCGATTTCTCCGCTCACGCGACCGTCCGCGTCTCGTGGAGGGCCGAGGAAGGACTGCCGGACCTCGTCGTGGATCGCTCGCTGCTTCGCGACGCCGTGTCGAACTTCGTCCTCAACGCGGTGGAGGCGCTCGAGCAGCGCGGGGGGCACGTCGAGGTTGCGGCCAGGCCGGCCCGCTGGCCGCGAGGAGGCCGCGGAGTCGAGGTGACGTGCGAGGACGACGGGCCCGGCGTTCCCGAGATCGACCTCCACCGGATCTTCGACCCGTCCTTCTCGACGAAATCGCGTGGTTCAGGGATGGGCCTGGCGGCCGCACGCCGCGCCGTCGAGGAGCAGGGAGGGCGACTTCTCGCCGAACGCTCTCCGCTGGGGGGGCTTCGAATCGGCTTCGTCCTTCCGGCAGCCGGCTGATATCATTTTTTCAAGATGCCCTCCAAACCAAGCTCGTCCGCCGCGTCGCCGTCGGCCTACTCCTGCTCGGTGCGCTCGGTGCAGGAGCGTGCAAGAAGGTCCTGCCGCTCGTCGGTCGAGGTTCCCCGGCGCCGGCGCCTCGCGAAGATGCACTTTTCCTGGCAGAGGCCCCGGCGGTCGTCCCGGAGGATCTCGCGCCCGAGTTCGACGCGATGGGGATTCGCCGCCTGTACGTCACGGCGGCGTCCCTGACGGGAGGGGGGCAGGTCCGTCCTTTCCCGCCTCCGCCGAACTCGATCCAGCGGCCCGTCGTCCTCGTCCTGATGGGGGAGCCGGGCGCCGAAGGGGGCTTGAAGACAGCCCAGCCCGAGGGGCTTGGCGAGGCCTGGGCCACCGGCGCCGCCAAGCTCGTGGCCGAAGCGAAGGGGTGGGCTCAGGTCTCCGGTGTCCACCTCCACATCCTGCCGGCGCCGACGGACGCTCCGGCCCTCGCCAAGGCGCTTTCCGTCCTCAAGTCGCGACTGAAGGGGCTCACCGTCTCGGTGACGTTGCTGCCCGGGGCGCCCGAGGGAACGTGGGATCCGCTCGAAGGGGCCGCCGACGAGGCGCTCGTGTTCTCTTTCGGCCGGCGTCCCGAAACGGCCGACACCTTCGTTCGAGAGATGTCCCTGGAGGAGGCGAAGGCCTTCCCCATCCCGTTCCGGCTCCTGCTCGTCCCGGGTGGCTACGGAGTCGCGGGCGCGGGTGCAAACGCTCGCCGCCTCGCCGACGGCGAGATCGACAAGCTCTCGGAGGACCGGAACCTCGATTTCGACTTCGCGGCCGTCCTCTCCAGCGATCCCGGGAGCATCTACAACTTCAAGCCGCGGGCCGGTTACGAGAAAGCGAAGAACCTCCTGACGGAGGACGGCGGTCGCGCCCGGTTCGACCTCCTTCCGTTCGCCGACCTCGTGCGGTTCGTCTCGACGACTTCCAGGTGGAGCGCGCCGCGCCTCAAGGGCAGGGTCTTCCTCCTCGATGGCGTTCCGCGCGACGGCCGCCTGAGCGGCTACCCGGCGGTCCGGGCGCTCCTGACGGGAAAGCCCTGGGAACCGAGCCTCTCCGTAGAACCGGCGGAAGGGACCGGGAGGGGCGGCGAGGTGTGGCTGCGCGTGTCGAATCCCGGCCCGACGCCGAGCGAGCTGTCGCGATTCGGGAACCAGGTCACGATCCGGCTCGAAGGGGGCGTCTTCACCGCCCTCGGCGCCGGAGACTTCGACCGGTACGAGATCTTCGCCTCCGCCCGTGACATGACGCAGGCCGCCCCGTTCGGCCGGGCGTCCGCCTGTCGGCTCTTCGAGAACTTCTTCGCTCCCGAGGAGGCGAACGTGGTCGGGCCGATCCGGATCGCCGGGGGGCGGCCGCGCGCCTTCGTGTCGTACCAGCTCGCCCTGCCCGACGGACGAACGCTGACCGGGGCCGAGACGGAGGTCGCCATCTCGTCGGCGCCCGCACCGGCCAAGGCGACGAACAGCCCGAAGCCGAAGAATCAGCCCCCGATTCCCAGGCTGAAGAGCCGCTGACGGGGGCGCTCTCCCTCAGGCGTCGGGAAGGAGTCCTCGCTCCGCGACCGCTGCCTCGGCGATCCTCACGGCCAGAAGCGCTCCGGGGCGTCGAAGGTCGTCGGAGGCGAGGAAAAGGCGGCTCGCGGAACCCGCGGAGGACGAACGGATGAGGAGTGTCTCGTCGCGGCCAGCGGCGTCGAGGATTCCGGCCGGCCCGTCGACGTCGGCTTCGGCGAATCCGCGACCAGCGGCCAGGAGGGCGGACCGGAGGGCATCCGGTCCGGGCGCATCACCCTCGAAGCGAACCTCCAGCCGCAGCGTCGTCCCGTGGAAGACGCTGGCGCGGGCCGAAAGGACGCCGATGGGGAGGTCGCGGCCCAGGAGGGCCCTGACGTCTTCGGCCACGCGGGCTTCGAAGGCGTCCGTGTCGGCCGGCGAGTAGATGTTGAAGGCGCTCTGGGTGCCGAGGGTGTCCTTCGGGATGCTCCGGAACGAGGCGACGGCGATGGCCTGCTGGAAGAGCTCGTCGAGGGCATCCTTCCCGAGGTCGCTGGCCGGCCGGTCGATCGCCACGGTAACGGCCTGAACCGGGCGGAGGGTCTCGAGCGCGGCGACGGCGTCGGCGAGGACCGTGGCCGCCGGATCGCGCAGGAGGAAGTGGTCACCCGCGGGCAGCGGAGAGGGCAGGGCTCCCCGGAGGGCATCGACGAAAGCCCCCTTCAGCCTCTGCCCCGAGAGATCGATGACGAGGCAGCCGTCCGAGCCGCGGAGGGAGAGAAACCGGGTGGTGTCCCTGGCCGGGCCGCAGAGGAACGCGATCTGACAGGTGGAGAGGCTGTCCGGCTCGAGGGCCGCCACGTAGGCCGCCTCTCCGTCGTCTTCGGTCAGCAGGCCGGAAGAGGGATCGCCGGTCTGGAGGAGGTGAAGGTGAGCGGCCGGAAAGCCGCGCTCGCGAAGGACGGCCTTCACGTCGCGTCCGGCGAGGGTTCCGGGGTCGACGAGGGCCACGGAGAGGCCCCTCACGCCGGCGCTCCGGCCGCGGGCGGCGCCTTGCGGGGGAGGAGCGCCGTGACGAGACGCGCTACAGGTGCCGAGAGGGCATAGACGAGGGCGATTCCGGCGAGACAGACGTCCGGGCGCCACGCCGCGACGGCGGCGACCAGAAAGCCGATGAGCGGAACGAGACGGGCCGAGCGGCGCGAGCGGATGTCCACGTCCTTGAAGGACCGGTACCGGAACGTCGAGACCATCAGGAAGCCGAGCAGGAGGGTGATGCCGACGAAGGCCACCGCGATCCGGGGGTCGGGGAGCGGTTCCGGCAGGACCCAGATGAGCCCGCAGAGGGCGCCCGCCGCGGCCGGGATGGGGAGACCTACGAACCACCTCTTGTCGACGACGTTGAGCTGGACGTTGAATCGGGCGAGACGGCACGCCCCGCAGACGAGGAAGAGAAACGAGGCGAAGAGGCCAAGGCGGCCGTAGGCGCCGAGAGCCCAGTGGTAGACGAGGAATGCCGGGGCGAGGCCGAACGAGAGGACGTCTGCGAGCGAGTCGAGCTGCTCGCCGAACGCCGACGTCGAGCCCGTCATCCGGGCCACGCGGCCGTCGAGCGAGTCCAGGAAACCGGCCAGGAAGATGAGTCCGGCGGCGAGGTCGAACCGGGCGTGGACCGTCGCGTCGAGCGACAGGTAGCCGCAGAAGATGTTCCCGACCGTGAAGAGGGCCGGAATGACGTAAACGCCGCGGCGGACGCCGCGGCGCTGAACCTCTTGGGAGGCTCCAGTCATGGATGTGTCGACGGGACCGTTCCTGTCGAGCGCGAGCGGGCCCTAATGGGGCGCTCCCACGCGGGCCCGGTGCTCACGAGCGATCTCCTCCATCCGGTCCTTCACGATCAGCTTCTGTTTCTTGAGGCGCTTCTCCTCGCCTTCCTCGTCGGACGAGAGGAACGTCTTGGAAGCGAGCTCGGCGAGCCGCTTCTCGAAGTCGTGATGGGTACGGACGAGGTTCTTGAACTCCTCGTGGGACTGGGCCAGCTCGCGCTTCAACTCTTCGGTCAAAGTCGGCATGAACACCTCCTCGAAGTGGATTTCGAAAGAGCCGCGTCGAGTCTCCCTTTTTCGAAGGGGCAGAGTCAAGGTCAAGGTCGTCGCGGCTGCAGAAACAGCGACATGACGAGCGCGTCCTCTCCGTCGGCATAGTACTGCGGCCGTCGTCCCACCTCCCGGAACCCGAGCAGAGTGTAGAAGTTGCGGGCCGGCAGGTTCGAAGGGCGGACCTCGAGAAAGATCTCCTCGGCCAGGATCCGGGTGGAGAAGTCGAGGACTTCCTTCATCAGGAGCCCGGCGATGCCCCGGCGACGATAGAGAGGGTCGACCGCGATCTTGTTGACGTGGATCTCGCCTGCGGCGAAGGCGCAGAAGACGTAGCCCACCAGCTTCCCGTCGGTGGCGCGTACGACCCGGTTGAATCGGTGGGCCAGCCCCACCTCCGAGGCGAAGAACTCCCTCTTCCAGGGTACGGGGAAGGAGATCCGTTCCAGCTCCGCAACGGCATCCAGGTCGGTGGTGCGGACGTCCCTCACCGTCAGCGTCTCGGCGAGCGCGCTCATCCGGATTCCCCCGGACCGAATCGCTCGATGGCGGACGGGAGGCGGCCGTAAACGAGCGATCCCGGCTCTCCCTCGGGAGCGTGCCGGGCGAGCGAGGCCGCACTCGGGGCCAGAAGGAGCGCCGCCGACCCGACGTCGATCGCCGGAACGCCGTCGCGATCGGCCTCGAGGGACGCGTCCTCCCGGGGAAGCCGCTCTTCGAGGGGCGAAAGGACCCCGTTCCGGCGGCGTCGCCGGTGGACTTCTCCGCGCAACGCCTCCAGGAGGAAATCGACGTCCGGCGGGACGGGGATCGCCTCGGAGGCAGCCTCGAAGGTCGGAACCGGCACGAGCGTGGCGCCTGCCGCCCGGGCGAGGCCGCGGGAGAAGGCCAGCGAGGAACGGAGCCCGGTGAAGGAGCCGGGGCCCGAGACGACGGCGATCCGGTCGAGGTCGCCGGGGACGAGGCCCGCGCTCGCGAGCAGCGAAGCCACGGCAGGCGCAAGCGCTTCGGCTCCCAGCCGCGGCAGCTCGACCGTCCGCGGCGCCCCGTCGTCGAGCACGACGGCGATGGACGGCCGGGGGGTCGCCGTGTCGATGGCGAGGAGCCTCATCGGCGTTCCCGCGATGCTAGCATCGCCCCCCTTCCGATGCGGACTACCCCGATGCTCGAGCAGTACTGGGCGCTGAAGCGGGAGGTCCCGGACGCGATCCTCCTCTACAGGCTCGGGGACTTCTACGAGATGTTCTTCGAGGACGCCGAGGTGGCCGCACCTCTCCTCGGGCTCGTCCTGACCGCCCGTCACCGCGATACCGACGTCGAGGCTCCGATGTGCGGGGTCCCGCATCACGCGCTCGAGTCCTACGTCGCCCGACTGGTCGGCGCCGGCAGGAAGGTCGCGATCGCCGAGCAGACCGAGGCGCCCCAGAAGGGGAAGGCCCTCGTCGCTCGCGCCATCGTCCGCGTCATCACGCCCGGGACGCTCGTCGACCCGGAACGGCTCGACGCCCGGCAGGCGAACGACCTCGCGGCAATCGTCCTCGGGGGCGAAGCGCCGGCCCTCGCCTACCTGGACCTCTCGACGGGAGATTTCTCGGCGATCCGCCTCGACGGCACCACTCCCGGCGAGATGCTCTCCCGCCGCACCGCGAAGGAGCTCGTCGCCTTCCCCTCCGAGCGGGAGGCGGTGGCCCGCCTGCTCGAGCCCCTCGGCTCCGATGCCCCCGTTCTGTCGGTCCTCGCCTCCGAATCGCCGCGGGGTCGGGGCGCAGCCGACCTCCTCGAGGGGCACTTCCGGACCTCCACGCTCGCCGGCTTCGGTCTTCCCTCGTCGGGCCCGCTCGTCGAGGCCGCCGCGGCCGTCCTCGCCTACGCCCGCTCGACGCAGAAGGCCGACTGCGCCCACGTCACCACCCTCAGGACCGCGTCTGCGGGCGAGGGACTCGTCGTCGACGCCGTCACGCAGGGGCACCTCGAGCTCTTCCGCTCGCTCCGCGACGGGGGGCGGACGGGAACCCTCCTGTCCGTCGTCGACCGGACCGGGACTCCTTTCGGGGCGCGCGCTCTTCGTCGCATCCTCGAGCAGCCGCTGGGCTCGAAGGAGGCGATCGAGGAGCGCCTCGACGCCGTCGAGGAGCTGGTCGGGGCCCCGTCGCGCCTCGAGCCCCTCCGTGCGGCTCTCGCGACGCTTCCCGACCTGCCGCGACTCCTCGCCCGCGTCGCCGTCGGAAGCGCGACGCCGAGGGACCTGGGTGCGCTCGGACTCGGCCTGGCCCGGGCCGCGGCGCTGGCGCCGGTTCTCGACGGCTCCGTCTCGGCGCTCCTCTCGCCCGGCGGTGCGGCGTATCCCTCCGGCGTTCCCGACGCCCTGGCGGCCCGGCTCGCCTCGACGCTCGTCGAGACTCCTCCCGTCTCCTCGAAGGAGGGCGGTCTCGTCCGCGATGGTGCGGACGCGGACGTCGACGGTCTCCGGAGGCTTCGCCTCGACGCCGCGACGCTTCTCGGCGCGCTGGAAGCGGCGGAGCGTTCCCGTCGCGGCATCCCGACGCTCCGCGTGAAGTTCAACCAGGTCTTCGGACACGTCTTCGAGGTGCCCGGATCGGCCAGGGCGAAGATCCCGGAGGACGCGGTGAAGAGGCAGACGCTCGCGTCGGTCGAGCGCTACGCCACGGCCGAGCTCGTCGCCCTCGACGAGAAGCTCCGGTCGGCCGACGAGAGACTCGCCGAGCGCGAGGCGGAGATCTTTCGCGACCTCTGCGACGCCGCCACGGCCGAAGCGGACGCCGTGGGAGCGCTCTCCTCCCGCCTCGGGCTTCTCGACGTCCTCGCATCCTTCGCCGGCGTGGCCCGCGCCGAGCGCTGGTGCCGGCCCCGCATGGTCGACGAGCCGACCCTCTCGATCGAAGGCGGGCGCCATCCGGTCGTCGAGGCGCTGCGCCGGCGCGAGTCGTTCGTCCCCAACGACACGGACCTGGGGGGCGACGCGCGCGTCGTCATCCTCACGGGTCCGAACATGGGCGGGAAGTCGACGTACCTGAGGCAGAACGCGCTCGTCGTGCTCCTGGCGCACGCGGGGTCGTTCGTTCCGGCGTCGGCGGCGACGGTCGGGCTCTGCGACCGGATCTTCACCCGCGTCGGCGCCTCCGACTCCCTCGCCCGCGGCGAGTCGACGTTCCTCACCGAGATGGCCGAGACGGCGCACATCCTCCGTCACGCGACGGCCCGCAGCCTCGTCGTCCTCGACGAGATCGGACGCGGGACCGCGACGTTCGACGGCCTGTCGCTCGCCTGGGCGATCGCCGAGCACCTCCACGACGCGCCGGGCGCGCCGGCGCGGGTCCTCTTCGCGACGCACTACCACGAGCTCACCGAGCTCGCCCTCGTGCGTCCCGGCGTGAAGAACCGGACGATGGCCGTGAAGGAGTGGAAGGGCGAAGTCGTCTTCCTTCGGAAGGTCGTGGACGGCGTCGCCGACCGCTCCTACGGCGTCCAGGTGGCGAAGCTGGCGGGGATTCCCGCCGCCGTGACCGACCGGGCGAAGGAGATCCTCCGGAACCTCGAGAAGCAGCAGCTCGACGTCGGCGGGCGGCCGCGCCTGGCCGAGCACGCCGGCGCTCCGCCGGCGTCGGACGTCCAGCTCGACCTGTTCCGCGGCCAGGAGGAGGTCGTCGTCGACGCGCTCCGGAGGCTCGACCTCGACACCCTCACGCCGCTGGCGGCGTTGAACGTCCTCGCCTCGCTCCGGGCGCGGCTGGAAGGATCGGAATGAGCGGAGCCTCGCGTCTCGTCGTCGGCCTCGAAGGTCCCGGCCTCACTCCCGGCGAGCGCTCGTTTCTCGCGGTATGCCGGCCGCTCGGCGTGATCCTCTTCGAGCGCAACCTCGTGTCGGCGGTGCAAGCCGCGACTCTCGTCGAGGAGATCCGGGCCTCCTGCGACCCCTCTCCGCTCGTCTTCGTCGACCAGGAAGGGGGACCCGTCGACCGGATCGGCCCCCTTCTCGGAGTCTCCTTCCCGTCGGCGGCCTCGCTCTCCGACAAGGGCGTCGACCGGATCCAGGAGTGTGCGTACCTGATGGGGCGCGCGGCGCGGCTCCTCGGCGTCGATGTCGACTTCGCCCCCGTCCTCGACCTGGCGATCCCCGGGGCCGGTGGAGTCGTCCTGGCGGGACGCTCCTTCGGGTTCCACACCGAGGACGTCGTCCTCGCCGGGACGGTCTTCCTGCACGGCCTTGCCCGGGCGGGCGTCGCTTCGTGCCTCAAGCACTTTCCCGGCCTGGGGCGCGGCCCCGTCGACTCCCACCTGGCGCTTCCCGTCGTCGACGCCCACGACGTCGACCTGATGGTGACCGACGTCGCCCCCTTCACGAAGCTCGCCCGCGCCGCGGATGGCGTCATGGTGGGTCACGCGGCCTATCCCGGCTTCACGGGCGACGAGACGCCCGCGTCCCTCTCACCGCGGATCCACGCGATCCTCAGGGAGCGGATCGGCTGGGACGGCGTCGTCTACTCCGACGACCTCGGGATGGGGGCCCTCGGCACGAGAAGCCTCGAAACGCGCGTTTCCGAGGCGGCGCGCGCCGGCTGCGACGTCCTCGTCGTCTCCGCCAGCCTCGCCGATGCCCAGGTGGCGGCCGACCGCCTCGAGGCGGAAGGGCTCGCGGAGGCGCCCGAGGCCCTCGCGCGGATCGCGGCGCTGAGGCGGCGCGTGGGCGGCTTTCCCCGAACGCCATTCGGCCCGGAGGCGTGGAACGCGCTCCGGGCCGAGGTCGAGTCGTGGCTCGGGGAGCTGGCGAAGCCGCGGGTCCCGCGGAACTTCGACGGCCCTTTCCCGCTCTAGAACGGAACGCTGTCGTCCGGGTCGTCCGTCCCCGCGGGTTCGGGAGCGCCGGGACCGGCCGGGGCGGCGCCGCCGCGCGCGCCGTCGGGTCGGCCGCCGAGCATGCGCATCTCGCGCGCCTTGACCTCCGTCATGTACTTCTTCTGGCCGGTCTCCTTGTCGTCCCAGCTCCGGGTCTGGATGGAGCCCTCGATGTAGACGAGCTGGCCCTTCGAAAGGTAGCGCTCGCAGACCTGCGCGAGCTTCGGGTCCATCACGACGACCTTGTGCCACTCGGTCCGTTCCTGCTTCTGGCCGCTCACCTTGTCGGTCCAGCTCTCGGACGTCGCGACGCTCAGCTTCGCCATCGTCGAGCCGGACGGCAGCGCCTTGATCTCCGGATCGCCGCCGAGGTGGCCGACGAGAATGACCTTGTTCACGGAACCCGCCATGGGTGTTCCTCCTCAGTTTCCGATCGAATGGCGCGCGAGGATATCAGAGGCGTCCGGACCGTCCGGAACGCCCGCCTGCGAGAATGGGAGGGTGATCCTGCTTCTCCAGCGCGTCTCCCGCGCCGCCGTCCGGGTCTCCGGCGAGACGGTGGGGGAGATCGGGCGAGGGCTCCTGGTGTTTGCCTGCGTCGAGCCGGGCGACGGCTCCGACACGATGGACGACGCGGCCCGGAAATCGGTCGAGCTGCGGATCTTCGAGGACGATCAGGGAAAGATGAACCTCGACGTGACGCAGGTGGGCGGCGCGGTCCTCGCCGTCTCGCAATTCACGCTCGGCGCCGACCTCTCACGCGGGCGGCGGCCCGGCTTCGAGGGGGCTGCGCGCCCCGACGAGGCGAGGCCGCTCTTCGAACGCTACCTCGCGGTCCTTCGAGCCTCGGGTGTCACCGTGGCGACCGGAAGCTTCGGGGCCGCGATGGAGGTCGAGCTGGTGAACGACGGTCCCGCCACCTTCTCGTGGCGAACGAAGCGGCGCCAGGTCTCCTGAATCTTCGATCGGCACGGGGACGAAGCTCAGGATCGCGATCAGGAGGACGGCCGCGGCGACTTTCCTCCGGAACGGATCGAGGGGCGCGTCTTCGTCCAGGACGGCCGGATGGCGCAGTCCCGTCAGGATGAGGACGATTCCGGCCCAGACCCACCAGCCGGTGTAGAGGAACCCGAGGCCGACGAGCGCGACGAGGACCGGCCACCGAAAGAGCCGGTGACGCCGTCCGAACACCGCGTAGAGGGTGTGCCCGCCGTCGAGCTGGCCCGCCGGAATCAGGTTGATGGCGGTGACGAAGAAGCCCCACCAGGCCGCCATGAAGGCGGGGTGCTCGACGACGTGGACGCTCGAGAACGTGTGCCCCGTCAGGAGGAGCTGAAGGATCTTCATCGCGAGCGGGTAGCCGAAGAAGATCGTCCCCTCGCCGAGCGGTTCGAAATTCAGCCGGGTGTGGAGGATCCCGTACGCGGCGAACGGGAGCGCGACGAGGAAGCCGGCGATCGGTCCCGCCACGGCCATGTCGAAGAGGATCTTCTTGTCGCGGATCGGTTCCCTGACCCGGATGAAGGCCCCGAAGGTCCCTGGAAGCGGGACGATCGGGATGAAGGGGAGGAAGAACGGCGGCGAGGCGTCGAGGCCGTACCGCCGGCACATGAGGTAGTGGCCGAGCTCGTGGGCGAGAAGGATGAGGAGGAGCGGGACCGAGTAGCTCATCCCGGCAAGGACGAGCGCCGGGGTGATCCCCATGAGTCCCGAACGCGGATCGACGAGGGCGAGGCGAGGGTCGTACCCGGCAGCGAGCTGGATCCCGACGAAGGTCGTCGTCGCGAACGTCGCGAGAAGCAGCAGAACGTGGAGCCACCACCGCTCTCGGCGCGGGCGCAGGCCGGAATGCACCCTGACCGGTGGAGCGGGGCGGACCGGGAAGCCTGAGGGGCGGGGGAAACGGAGGAAGCGGCGGAAAGGAGCTGCTCAGGCCCGCTCCGGGGAGGCCGCGACCGGTTCGGCCGCAGGCTCCTCGACCGTCATCAGGTCGCGAAGCTCCTTCCCGGGCTTGAAGCGGATGGTGAAGCCGGGGGGGATCTCCACCTGCTCGTCCGGGCGCTTCGGGTTCCGGCCGATCCCCTTCTTGCGCCGCTTGACGAGGAAAACCCCGAAACCGCGGAGCTCGATGCGTCCTCCCGTGGCCAGGGAGTGGCGCATCGTCTCGATGATCGTCTCGACGGCGCGGGCCGCCTTGATTCTCGCGACGCCCGTCTCCTCGGTCACGCGGTTGACGAGGTCGTTCTTGATCATTCGAGCGAAGTGTAAATCAAGTCGGGTCTAGAGGCTGCGAAGCCTGTTCTTGAGCAGGAGGATCTCGAGAGCGATCGCCGTGAGCGCTCCGAGACGTTTGAGCTCCATCGCCTTCGGGAGGGCTTCGCCGGCCCGGGCCTCACCGAGGAGGAAGAGGACGCTCTTTCCCTTCAGCGTCACGGGTACCGCGGCGACGACGGCCGGGAAGGTCGCGCCGAGCGCCTCGAGGACCCGGCGGTTTCCCGGAAGGTCCGGGCAGGGGCCGACGTAGAAGCCGTCGGTGTTTCTGAGCGAGGCAAAGAGCGACGGCTCGGAAAAGGCGACGGAGAAGGACCGAAGACCCTCGGGCGGCTCCGGAACCGCGGCCCACCCGATGACCCGGTCGGCCTGGGCGATGAAGAGAGCGGCCCGATGAAGCAGACGACCGGCTTCAACGAGGACGGCCGCCGCGATGTCGTCCCTCGACTCCGCCTTCGAAAGGCTCGCCACGAGATCGGCCGGCGCCTCCTCCTCGACGAGGGCGAGGTTTCCTCGCCGCCGACCGCGCTCGTCGGTTCGGCGGGCGCGGTCGCCGAATCGGCGGCGGACCGAAGGTTCCTCTCCTCGTGCTCGCCCAGCTCGATCTCGACGGCGGGGCACCTCGGAAGCGCGGGGGCGCGGGGGCTCGACGACGGCGGGTGTCTCGAGAGGCGCGGCGGGGACCATGGCCCCTCGGCCAGCGGGGCCTCGGGGCCGGGCTCGGGACGGGACGGCGGCGTCGGGGGAGAGCGGTCGCAGCGCAGTCGATGAGGTGCGCAGGAACGGCTTCGGCGTCTTCGGCGGCGCGACGGCGACCATTCCGCCGCCGGCGTCGATCCGGGCGGCCAGATCCGGATATCGCGCGTCGATCGTGACGCCGTAGTGCTTCGCGAGGGCGACCTGGATCCTCACGTCGAGAGAGACGAACGGGCTGATGGCGAGGCCGGTGAGAAAGGAGATCTCGTCGAGGGCGGGGAGGTCTTTCGGGTCCCGCATCGCGAGGGAGAGATTCCGCCCGAGGCGCCGGAAGGGGAGGACGAAGAGGCTCGCCGCGAGCTTCGCCGGCACGAGACGGAGGATGTCGGGGCGAATCTCGTCGAGATCGGCCGCGGAGCAGGTGGCGACGCCGTGCTGCACGGCGAGCGCGCGCAGGAGGAGGTCCTCGCGGATTCCACCCAGCTCCAGGAGGTTCGTGCAGATGCGCCCGCGCTGACGAACCTGCTGGGCGAGCGCCCGGTCCCTGAGCTCCGCCGAGACCGCTTTCCCTCCGACCAGAATCTCCCCGATCCGACGTCGCACCTGGAGAATCTAGCAGGAACGGAGGCCGCCGCCGGTTAGAATTCGATGGTCATGACGACAAGACCACTCAGAGTCCTCGTAGCAAAGCCCGGCCTCGACGGCCACGACCGCGGCGCCAAGGTCGTCGCGCGTGCCCTGCGCGACGCGGGTATGGAAGTCATCTACACCGGCCTTCGGCAGACGCCCGAGCAGATCGCGGCGGCGGCCGTTCAGGAAGACGTCGACGTCGTCGGCCTCTCCATCCTCTCCGGGGCCCACAACGTCCTCGTTCCCGAGGTCATCGCGGCCCTGGCGCGCCGGGGCGCCGAAGGGGTCTCGGTCGTCGTCGGCGGAATCATCCCCGACAGGGACATCCCCTCTCTGACGGCGGCCGGTGTGAAGGCCATCTTCCCGCCCGGAACGCCGACGACGACCGTCATCGAGAAGGTCCGCGCTCTGGCCAGGCCCCTGGAGGCGATCGCCACTCCCTGAGCCTCCTCCCGGTGGACGCGAACGAAGCCGATCCGGGTCGCTCCGAGGCGTGCGCACCGAAGGATCGGAGCGCGCCGCTAGAATCGCCGCCGTGAGCGACGTTCTCGCCAGCCGGATCGACCCCACCTCCGAGGAGTACCAACGGAACCGGGAGCACCACGAGGCGCTTGCCCGCGAGCTTCGCGAGCGGGTCGCGACGGCCCGCGAGGGAGGCGGGTCGAGAGGCTCCGCGCGGCAGGCCGAGCTCGGGAAGCTCTCCGTCCGCGGAAGGCTCGAACGCCTCCTCGACCACGACACGGCGTTTCTCGAGCTCTCGCCCCTGGCCGGCGACGGGATGTACGACGGCGGGCGCCGGGCGCCGGGCTGGTGACGGGGATCGGACGCGTCTCGGGTCGCGACGTCGTGATCGTGGCGAACGATCCCTCGGTGAAAGGGGGGACGTACTTCCCGATCACGGTCAAGAAGCACCTCCGCGCCCAGGAGGTGGCCCTGGAGAACCGGCTGCCGTGCATCTACCTCGTCGACTCGGGCGGGGCGTTCCTGCCGCTTCAGGCCGAGGTCTTTCCCGACCGCGACCACTTCGGGCGGATCTTCTACAACCAGGCCCGGATGTCCGCCGCGGGGATCCCCCAGGTCTCGGCCGTGCTCGGTTCCTGCACGGCGGGCGGGGCCTACGTCCCGGCGATGTCGGACGAGGTCGTGATCGTGAAAGGCCAGGGGACGATCTTCCTCGCCGGGCCGCCGCTGGTGAAGGCGGCCACGGGCGAGACGGTGACCTCGGAGGAGCTCGGCGGCGGAGACGTCCACACCCGGATCTCCGGCGTCGCCGACTACCTCGCCGGGAGCGACGCCGAGGCGCTCGAGATGGTCCGCGAGATCGTCGCGCGCCTCAACACCACGAAGACGTTCTCGGGCGACCTCGCGCCCGCGGAGGATCCGCTCTACCCGGCCGAGGAGCTCTACGGTGTCCTCCCGCGCGACCTGAAGAAGCCGCTCGAGATCCGCGAGGTCCTTGCGCGGCTCCTCGACGGCTCGCGCTTCCACGAGTTCAAGCCGCGCTACGGCGCGACGCTCGTCTGCGGCTTCGGGCGGATCGCGGGGCTCCCGGTCGGGATCCTCGCCAACAACGGCATCCTCTTCTCGGAGTCGGCGCTCAAGGGGACGCATTTCATCGAGATGGCCTGCCAGCGGCGCGTGCCGCTCCTGTTCGTCCAGAACATCACCGGCTTCATGGTGGGGAAGGCCTACGAGCAGGGCGGCATCGCGAAGGACGGCGCCAAGATGGTCCACGCGGTCGCGAACGCGGCCGTTCCGAAGCTCACGGTGCTCGTGGGCGGCTCCTTCGGCGCGGGCAACTACGGCATGTGCGGCCGCGCCTACCAGCCCCGTTTCCTCTTCAGCTGGCCGAACTCGCGGATCAGCGTCATGGGGGGAGAGCAGGCGGCCGGCGTCCTGGCGACGGTGAAGAACGACCAGCGCGAGCGCGAGGGACAGCCGGCCATGGGCCCGGAGGAGGACGCCGCATTCCGGCGACCGACGCTCGACAAGTACGAGGCCGAAGGGAGCCCGTACTACGCGACGGCGCGCCTCTGGGACGACGGGATCCTCGACCCGGCCGAGACCCGGACGGTCCTCGCCCTCGCCCTGTCGGCCTGCCACAACGCTCCGATTCCCCCGACGCCCTTCGGCGTCTTCCGGATGTGAGGCGCGACGTGAAACGAGCTCTCGCGCCTGCACTCTGCGTCCTGCTCTTCGTTCTCGCCCTGCCCGTCGTCGCGGCACCGCGGAAGGGGACCATCCGAGCCGTCGAGGTGACGTCGCTCACCCGCCAGCACGCGGCGCTCTTCGTCCGGGCGCGCCTGCTGGCGAGCTGGCCGGGGGGCAAGGCAGACGTTCGCGGGCGAGGCGACGGCCTTCGGCGTGGCCGTGCCGATGAAGGACCCCGTCAAGGTCGCCGTTGCAGCCCTCCGGACAGGGTTGGGACGCCACCTTCCTCGTCGACTTCGAGCTGGCCTCCCTGCCGAAGGGGCTCCTCGACCGCGGAAGCGCCACCGCCGTACCCGGGTGACGCTCAAGGGGACCCTGTCGGGCGAGGCGGGAACCGCGGTGACGGTCGACGCCGCCGGGGCGCTCCGCCCGGGGACCACCGATCTCGTCGCCGGCCGCGACCTCGCGGAGCCGTTCGTCCGCTTCGCCGGCGCCCGCCTCTCGGGGATCGGTCTCTGAGGAGACGAAGGGCGAGGCGAAGGCGGTCCTCTTCAACCCGTTCCGGTTCCCGAGGTGGCGCAGGAGCGTCCGGTACGAGCTGTCGTCCGGCGGCCGCGAGGTCGCCCGGGGCAGCCGGCAGGGCGTCCTCGTCCGCCCGGGACGCGAGAACGAGATCGTCCTGCCGCTCACCGTCGGGAACGCCGCGGCGATCTCGGCCGCGGGGAAGGCGGTGGCGTCCGGCGGAAAGCTCTCGGGCCGTCTGACCGGGCAGCTCGTCGTCAAGCTCGGGACGGGCGACGTGAAGATCCCGCTCGAGGGCTCGGGGACGATCGAGGTGATGAAGTGACGTCACCGCTCCGGGTCGAGCGGCCGCGGCCCGGCGTCGCGCGCGTCGTCCTCGACCGGCCCGACCTGAGGAACGCCTTCGACGACGTCCTGATCGCGAGGCTGACGGAGGCGTTCGAGATGCTGGCCGCCGACGACACCGTCCGGGCGATCGTCCTCGCCGGGGAGGGCCGGTCCTTCTGCGCCGGCGCCGACCTCTCCTGGATGAAGAGGATGGTCTCGTACGGGCCCGAGGAGAACCGGCGCGACGCCGCGGCCCTCGCGGAGATGTTCCGCCGCATCGACACGTGCCCCAGGCCCGTCGTCGCCCGCGTCCAGGGGGCCGCGCTGGGCGGCGGAGCGGGCCTCGTTGCCGTCTGCGACGTCGCCGTCGCGGCGGACGACGCGCTCCTCGGGACGACGGAGGTTCGGCTCGGCATCGTGCCGGCCGTCATCTCCCCGTTCGTCGTCCGGAAGATCGGCGAATCGCACGCCCGGCGCTGGTTCCTGACGGGCGAGAGGTTCTCCGCGGCGGAAGCGCTTCGAGCCGGCCTCGTCCACGCCGTCGTGCCGGAGGCGGCGCTCGACGCAGAGGTCGATCGCGTCGTCGACGCTCTCCTTCTCGGCGGGCCCGAGGCCCTCGCCGGGTCGAAGGGCCTCGCGCGGAGGATGGGGCGACTGCCCCTCGACGAGGCCGCTCGAGGAGGCGACCGGAAGATCAGCGAGCGTCGCGCCTCGCCGGAAGGTCAGGAAGGGGATGGCGGGCGTTCCTGGAGCGCCGCAGCCCGTCCTGGACCGAGCGGAGCGCCTCGTGAACGCACGCCCGTTTCAAGGTCCTCGTCGCGAACCGGGGCGAGATCGCCGTCCGCGTCCTCACCGCCTGCCGGACTCAGGGCCTCGCGACGGTCGCCGTCGCTTCGGAAGCCGACGTCGGCGCGCGGCACGCCCGCCTCGCGGACGAGCTCGTCGTCCTCGGACCGGCCCCCGCCCGGGAGTCGTATCTCGTCGTCGCGAGGATCCTCGACGCGGCGCGCGCCACGGGGGCCGACGCCGTCCACCCCGGCTTCGGGTTCCTCTCCGAGAACGCCGCGTTCGCCCGCGCCGTCCTCGACGCGGGACTCGTCTGGATCGGGCCTCCTCCCACGGCGATGGAGGCGATGGGGTTGAAGGTCCCGTCGCGGGAGCGAATGAAGGCGGCGGGCGTTCCGGTCGTTCCCGGCTCGCACGACCTCTCGCCCGAGCACCTCGCCACGATCGGGCTCCCGGTCGTCATCAAGGCTTCGGCCGGCGGCGGGGGCAAGGGGATGCGCGTCGTGCGGTCGGAAGGGGAGCTCGCCGCGGCGATCGCCTCGTGCCGCCGGGAGGCCGAGGCCGCCTTCGGCGACCCGACGCTCTACGCCGAGCGGTACCTCGAGCATCCCCGTCACATCGAGATCCAGGTCTTCGGCGACGTCCACGGTCGCGTCGTGGCGCTCGGCGAGCGCGAGTGCTCGCTCCAGCGCCGCCACCAGAAAGTCGTCGAGGAGAGCCCTTCGCCCGTGGTGACTCCGGAGCTTCGCGCTCGGATGAGCGAGGCGGCCGTGGCGGCGGCGAAAGCGGTCGGCTACGTCAACGCCGGGACGGTGGAGTTCCTCCTCGACGCCGACGGTTCGTTCTTCTTCCTCGAGATGAACACGCGCCTCCAGGTGGAGCACCCGGTCACGGAAGAGGCGTGGGGGCTCGACCTCGTCACGCTCCAGCTCGCGGTCGCCGCGGGGCAGCCGCTTCCCGACGACCTGCCGGCGGCGCCCGTCGCGCACGCGATCGAGGCACGTCTCTACGCGGAGGATCCCGAAAACGGCTTCCTGCCCCAGGTCGGGACGGTTCTCGCGTACGAGGAGCCCGGAGGCCCGGGAGTGAGGGTCGACTCGGGAATCGAGGCGGGGAGCGAGGTCTCCGTGCACTACGACCCGATGCTCGCGAAGGTCGTGGCGAGGGGCCGCTCGCGCGAAGAGGCACGCCGCCGGCTCGTCGACGCCCTCGGGCGGACCGTCATCCTCGGGGTGGCGACGAACGTCTCGTGGCTCCGGCGACTGCTCGAGACGCCCGAGTTCGTACGTGGCGACCTCGACACGTCGCTCCTGTCCCGCCTCGAGGTCCCTGCCTCGCCGGAACCGCCACCCGAAGTCCTCGCGGCGGTCGCGGGTGTCCACTCCGCGGGAGACGGTCGCGTCGGGCAGCGCCTCTGCTTTCCCAGACCCCTTCGCGGCCGGGGCCTTCCGGGTGCTCGCATGAAGCTGAAGAACCTCGCGACGGGAACCGTCCACGAGATCACGGCCGAACGGGGCGAGATTCCCCGCGGCGCCCGGGCCGTGCGGGACGGCCTGACGACCTGGGTCCACTTCCGCGGCGAGACCTGGCGCCTCGCGCGCCTCGTCGAGAGGCCGGGCGCGCGCGAAGAGGAGGAGCACGACCTGCGCGCTCCGATGCCGGGCGTCGTCGCGCGCGTCCTCGCCGAAGAAGGACAGGCCGTCGAGAAGGGGACGCCGCTCCTGGTCCTTTCCGCGATGAAGATGGAGCACGAGATCAGGAGCCCGCGGCCGGGGCGGCTCGTGAAGCTCTTCCGGGCCGCGGGGGAGAGGGTCGACATGGGCGACCCGCTCGCGGAGATCGAGTGACGGGGTCGGGGCGGGTCACCGTCGTCGAGGTGGGGCCGCGGGACGGCCTCCAGAACGAGCGGGGATTCGTCCCGACCGGCGTGAAGGTCGCGTTCGTCGAGGCGCTCGCGGACGCGGGCCTGCCGGTCGTCGAGACGACCGCCTTCGTCTCGCCGAGGGCGATCCCGCAGCTCGCCGACTCGGCCGAGGTCTTCTCGCGCGTGAGAAAGAAGCCCGGCGTGCGGTATCCGGTCCTCGTCCCGAACGAGAGGGGGCTTGCGAGGGCGCTCGCGGCCGGGGCCCGCGAGATCTCGCTTTTCACCGCCGCGACGGACACCTTCAACCTGAGGAACACGAACGCCACGATCGAGGAATCGTTCGCCCGCTTCGCACCGGTCCTGCTCCGGGCGAAAGCCGAGAGTCTCCGCGTCCGGGGCTACGTCTCGACAGTCTTCGGCTGCCCGTACGAGGGGCGCGTCGACCCCGCGAAGGCCGTGGCTGTCGCGGTGCGGCTCTACGAGGCCGGGTGCGAGGAAGTCTCTCTCGGCGACACCATCGGCGTCGCCGTTCCGACGCAGGTCGCCGACGTCGTCGGACGACTCCGCGAGGCGGGAGTTCCGGTCGACCGGATCGCCCTGCACATGCACGACACGCGCGGCACCGCCCTCGCGAACGTCGTCGAAGGGCTCCGGGAGGGGGTCCGGGTCTTCGATTCGTCCGCCGGAGGGCTCGGAGGTTGTCCCTATGCCCCGGGAGCGGCGGGAAACCTGGCGACCGAGGACCTGCTCTACCTCCTCCACGGGATGGGGTACGAGACCGGGGCGGACCTGTCCCGGGTCGCCCGGGCGTCACGGATCCTTGCCGAGACGACCGGCCGGCTGCCAGCCTCGCGCGTCTTCGCAGCGCTCCGTGGCTCGTCCGAGAGAGGCTGACGCCCCGCTCCCGCGTTGACCCATCCCTCTCTGGGACGTAGACTTTCCTCTACGTAAGCCTGTCCCGTCGAACGGCCGTTCGAGGAGTCGAAATGGCGATCAAGATCCTTCTCGCGGACGACAGCCTGACCATCCAGAAGGTCGTCGAGCTGACCTTCTCGGACGCAGAGACGCGCCTCATGGCCGTCGGGAGCGGTGACCGGGCCGTTCAGGCGCTCGACGACTTCCAGCCCGACATCGTCCTGGCGGACGTCGTGATGCCCGGTCTAACGGGTTACGACGTGTGTGACGCGGTGAAACAGCGTCCCGGAGGGGTGTTCATTCCCGTCGTCCTCCTCACGGGGACGTTCGAGCCGTTCGACCGGGCCCGCGCGGAGCGGGTCGGCAGCGACGCCATCGTCACCAAGCCGTTCGATTCACACGCTCTCCAGGGGCTCGTCCGCGACCTCGTCGCCAAGGCCCGTGCCGTCCGGGAAGAAGCCGAGGCCGCGGCGGCCGCGGCGGCCCTGGCTCCACCGGCCCCTCCGGCCACTCCGGTCCCCCCGCCCGTTCCCGAGCCGCCCCCGACGATGATCCTCTCGGTCGAGGAGCTGGAAGCGGAGGTCCCGACCCGGGTGCCGTACGCCGAGGACACGGGAGCAACCCAGGCGATGCCGGCCCTCGTCCTGCCCGAATCGTTCCCTCCTCCGTTTGAAGCGGAGGAGCCCGTCGTGAAGGTGGAGGAATCGAACTTCAGGACGATGGCGATGAGGATTCCGACGGCGGAAGAGCTCGCCGCGGCGGCCCCGATGGAGGTCGTCGAGCCGGCACCGGCGTTTGCCCCGCCGCCGCCCCCGCCCGCCTTCTACGAACCGGAGGCGGTTTCGCTCGCTCCGCCCCCGCCTTCCCCCTTCTACAGGCCGGAAGCGGCCTTCGCCGCTCCGCCCCCGCCGCCCGCTTCTGACGAGCCGGAGGTCGCGGCCATCCTGCCGCCGACTTCTCCGTTCGACATGTCGCCGGCCGTCGAGGTCGAGCCTCCCGCTCCCGCCGTCTTCGAGCCCGAGTTCGTCCCACCGGCGCCGCCTCCTCCTCCGGCGTTCTACGAGCCGGAACCGGCATTCGAGCCGCCGCCGCCCTCCTCCTCCCGCGTTCCACGTGGCGGAACCAGCCCTTTTCGTCCCCCCGATCCCGCCTATTCCTCCGGCCTTCGACGCGCCCGAGGCGACGCCCTTCGCCGAGCCGGCGGCTCCGTTCGAACCCGAGTCCGAGCAGGCGTCCGAGCCCTTCGTCGTCGAGATGGGCAGCCTCGCGCCGGCCACGCCGGAAGCTGTTCCCCTGGCGCCGTTCGAGACCGTTCCGGAGCCCGGGGCCGCATCCGGCCCGGAAGAGATCGAAGTCGCGCTCTACGACCTGGCGGAGGAGCCGGCGACAGCCGAGTCCACTGTGACGCCAGTGACGCCAGTGACGCCAGCGGCCGAGAGGCCCGCGTTCGACCTCCTGGTCGAGGAGCCGGCTCCGCCGGTCGCGGAGACGCTTCAGGAGGCCGAAGCGGAGGTGGTCGAGGAAGGCTCCGTCGAGCCCTTCCCCGAAATGGACGAACCCGTCCCGGGCGTGGAGACCGAAGCCGCCCCCTGGGATGAAGGCCCCGCGGTCGAAATCCCGCCGCCGCCTCCCGAGCTGTCGGGGGTGCCGGACGACACCGAGGGGACCGAGCCCATCACCCGCGACATCGAGGCGGACCTCGAAGCGTTCGAGGCGTCCGGGCGGGTCACGCGTCGCCCCGAGATCTGGGAGCGGCACGCCGCTCTCATCGGCGAGGAGGCCCCGGCCGACATCGACAGGCACGGCGCCTTCGCGGAAGAGGTCCAGCCGCCTGCAATCGAGGATCCGTCCTCGTCCGAGCTGGAGGCCATGGCCGCCGCCGCCCGAATCGAAGACCTCTCGGCGCTGATCCCGTCGAGCCCGGCCCCTGTGATGGACATGGCGGACGCCGCCCCGCTTCCGCCGCCGCCGGCGGAGACGACCGAAGCGGCCGTGACGACGGCACCGCTCGGAAGCGCGGCCGTTCCCGCGCTCTCCGACGGCGACGTCGAGAGGATCGCCCGCCGGGTCGTCCAGCTGCTCTCCGACAAGGCCGTCCGCGACATCGCGTGGGAGGTCGTGCCGGAATACGCCGAGCGTCTCGTCCGCGAACGGATCGCAGAGGTCGAGCGGGCCGGCTGAAGACGGAGGTCGTTCCGTCGCGAAGCCTCGTTTAGACTCGGCGGACTTATGTCTTCCGCGCCCCGCCCCGAGCTCGACAAGCGCTTCGACCCGCAGTCCTTCGAGATGACCTGGTACCGGCTCCAGGAGGAGTCGGGCCAGTTTCGTCCGGAGGTGGCGTCCGAAGACGCCCGTCCGTACACCCTCGTCATCCCTCCGCCGAACGTCACGGGGCGCCTTCACGTCGGGCACGCCCTCGGACGGACGCTCGAGGACGTTCTCGCGCGCTGGAAGCGGATGCAGGGTCGGGCGGTCCTCTGGGTCCCCGGAGTCGACCACGCCGGCATCGCGACGCAGATGGTCGTCGAGCGCGACCTCATGGAGCGGACGGGGAAGACCCGCCACGACGTGGGACGCGAGCCCTTCCTCGAGATCTGCCGCGAGTGGGCCGACGCGAGGCGGGGCGACATCCTGAACCAGATCCGGCGGCTCGGCTGCTCCTGCGACTACTCGCGCGAGTACTACACGCTCGACGAGCCGCGCTCGAAGGCGGTCCGGCGCGCGTTCAGCGAGCTCTACCACCAGGGGCTCGCCTATCGCGACAGCCGGATGGTGAACTGGTGCACCCGCTGCGCCACCGTTCTCTCCGACCTCGAGGTGAACCACGTCGAGAGCTCCGGCCACCTCTGGTCGGTGGCCTACCCGCTCGAGGACGGAAGCGGAGATCTCGTCGTCGCCACGACGCGCCCCGAGACGATCCTCGGCGACACCGCGGTCGCGGTGCACCCGGAGGACGAACGCTACACGGCCCTCGTCGGGAAGAGGGTCCGCCTGCCCCTGACGGATCGCCTCATTCCCGTCATCGCGGACGAGATGGTCGACCGGACGTTCGGAACGGGCGTCGTGAAGATCACGCCGGCCCACGACCCGAACGACTTCGAGGCGGGGCGGCGGCACGGCCTCGCCGAGATCGCCGTGATCGGCTTCGACGGGAAGATGACCGCCGAGGCCGGCCCTGCGTACGCCGGCCTCGAGAGGGCCGCGGCCCGCAAGAAGATCCTCGTGGACCTTCGCGAGCTGGGCCTGCGGCGCGACGACAAGCCGCACACCTCCGCCGTCGGGCGCTGCCAGCGCTGCGACACCGTCCTCGAGCCGCTCGTCTCGCTCCAGTGGTTCGTGAAGATCCGCCCCCTGGCCGACAAGGCGGTCGCCGCCACCGAGGCCCGGGAGGTCACCTTCACTCCCGAGCTCTGGAAGAAGACGTACGACGAGTGGATGAAGAACATCCGCGACTGGTGCGTCTCGCGCCAGCTCTGGTGGGGGCACGAGATCCCGGCCTGGTATTGCCCGGAGGGGCACGTCACGGTGCCGAAACCGGGCGAGGAGGCGGACCCGTCCGCGTGCAGCAGCTGCGGGAACGCGACGCTGACGCGCGACCCCGACGTCTTCGACACCTGGTTCTCGTCGTGGCTCATGCCGCTCTCGGTCCTCGGCTGGCCGGACAAGACGAAGGACCTTTCGCGCTTCTACCCGACCGACGTCATGGTCACGGGCTTCGACATCCTCTTCTTCTGGGTCGCCCGGATGATCATGGCGGGCGTCTGGTTCGACGGGCGCGTCCCCTTCCGCGAGGTCTTCCTCCACGGCCTCGTCCGCGACGAGCGGGGACAGAAGATGTCGAAGACGAAGGGAAACGTCATCGACCCCCTCGTCATGTGCGACGAGTACGGCGCCGACGCGGTTCGTTTCGCCCTCGCCATCCTCTCGGGGACGGGGCGCGACCTGCCGTTCGGGACGACGCGCGTCGCGGCCTCCCGCGCCTTCGCGACGAAGGTCTGGAACGCCGCCCGCTTCGCGATGGGGATGCTGGGCGAGGAGACCGTCGCCGAGGTTCCCGCCTTCGCCTCCCTCGGACGCGTCGACCGGTGGATCCTGGACCGGCTCTCCGCCACGGCGGCGAAGGTGAACGAGTCGCTCGGGGTCTTCCGCTTCGACGAGGCGGCGAACGCCCTCTACGCCTTCTTCTGGACCGAGTTCTGCGACGGCTACGTCGAGATGGTCAAGCAGGTCCTGCGCGACGCGGACGTCCCCGAGGCCGAGAAGGCGAAGACGCGCTCGGTCCTCCGGCGTGTCCTCCTCGACTCGCTCGCGCTCCTCCACCCCTTCATGCCGTTCATCTCCTGCGAGATCCGCGAGGCGTTGAACGGCGACGGGGGCAGGCTCCCGGTCCTGCCGTACCCGGCGGGGCGAGACGACTGGAGCGACCCCTTCGCCGTGGAGGTCGTCGAGACGCTTCGCGAGACGGCCACGCGCGTGAGGAACCTGCGTGCCGAGCGGGGCATGGCCCAGACCGTCGAGCTCGCCGCGGGGCTCGAGGTGGCCGAGGGACCGGTGGCCGAGGCGCTCCGCGCGCACGCGCCGCTCCTCGTCCACATGGCCCGCCTCTCGAGCCTCGTCGTGGCGCCGAAGGTCGATCTGCCGGGCGCCTTCCACGAGCACGTCGGGGTGGCGGGTCTCGTCGTGTCCCTTCCGAAGCGGGAGCTCTCCCCGGACGACGAGGCCAAGATCCGGAAGGAGATCGCCGCCGTCGACAAGGAAGCGGAGGGGATCGGCCGCAAGCTCGCCGACGAGTCGTTCCTGGCGCGGGCCCCGCAGGCCGTCGTCGAGAAGGTGCGTCGCCAGCTCGAAGAGCTGACGGCCCGGCGGGCCAAGCTCGTTACGAACCTCGGGGAAGGGGCGGAGCCGTGACGAGCCCTCTCGGCCCCCTCGCGCCGCTCGGCGGCGCGCGCTTCGACAGGATCGTGAACGTCCTCCTCCTCGGCGAAGTGGCCTCGACGAACGACGTCGCGCGCGCCCTGGTGGAGCGGATGGTGGCCGAGGAGACGGACATCCTCCCGACCTGCATCGTGGCCGGTCGGCAGACCGCGGGAAAAGGGCGTTCCGGCCGCAGCTGGGTCACGGCGGGAGACGCCGCCCTCGCCGTGTCGCTCGTGGCGCCCTGGCCCGAGGGACCGGAGAGGATTCACGTCCCGGTGGCCGCCGGGATCTCTCTCTCCCGCTCTCTTTCGCGGGCCTTCGGGGTCGACCTGAAGCTGAAATGGCCGAACGACCTCCTCGCCGGAGGCAGAAAGGTCGCGGGCATTCTCGTGGAGGGACGAACCCTGGCGGACGGTCTCGGGTACGTCGTCGTCGGCCTCGGCCTGAACGTCGGGGCCTCCCGGTCCGAGCTCGACGCCATGGGACTTCCCGCCGCGACCTCGCTCGCTCTCGAGGGGGCCACCCCGGCGGCGCTCGCAGGAGAGGCGCCTCTCGTCGCGGTCCTCGAAGCCCTCGATGCATTCCTGGGCGAGGGGCTCTCCGACCTGCCGGCTTCCTTCGCCGAGGTGACGGTCCATCGGCCGGGAGACGTCCTCGAGGTGCGCGACGGGGAGAGGGTCGTCCGCGGACGGTACGCGGGGCTCTCGAAGGACGGCCTCCTGCGGCTCGAGACCGCGACGGGCGTCACCGAGCTGATCTCCGGCGACGTGACGTCGTTCTGAGGCGCGGATGGGCCTTCTCCTCGCTCTCGACGTCGGCAACACCAACACCGTCATCGGCTTCTTCCAGGGAGAGGCGCTCGTCGCGACCGCGCGCCTGACGACCGTCCGCGAGCGGACGTCCGACGAGCACTCGCTCTTCCTGAGGGCCGTGATCGAGGCGAAGGGGCGAAGAGTCGAGGAGATCGACGACGTCATCGTCTCTTCCGTCGTCCCGTCGCAGGACTTCCCGATCCGGACGGCCTGCCGCGACGCCTTCGGCATCGACCCTCTCTTCGTGGCGCCGGGCGTGAAGACGGGAATGAAGATCCTCTACGACCACCCTTCGGAGGTCGGCGCCGACCGGATCGTGAACGCCGTGGCGGCCGTCGCGGCGCACGGCGCGCCGTGCATCGTCGTCGACTTCGGCACCGCCACGACGTTCGACGTCGTCACGGCCGCGGGCGACTATCTCGGGGGCGTCATCTGCCCCGGACCCGGCATCAGCGCCGACGCCCTCTTCTCCCGCGCGGCGCGGCTCTCCCGCGTCGACCTCCACCGGCCCGAGAAAGTGGTGGGGAAGAACACTGCCCAGAGCATCCAGTCGGGACTGTTCTGGGGCGTCCTCGCGCAGGCGGAAGGGCTCATCGCCCGCATTCGCGCCGAGCTCGGCGAGCCGAAGATGAAGGTCGTCGTCACCGGCGGGCTCGCCCCCCTCTTCTCGGCGGCGTCTCCCGACCTGGCCCTCGTCGACTCCGACCTCACCCTCCGCGGGCTGAAGATCCTCCATGACCGCAACGCCGACGGACGCCCGCCCCGGCGTGCCTGAGCCGCTGGAGGACGAGGCCTCTTACGGCACCCGTGTCGAGGAAGCCTTCATCGAGGAGCGGGGGACCCCCTTCTTCCTCCTGCCGAAGGACTGGCAGCTCATCAGGGGCTGGCGCGAGGGCGGTGTTCCGTCCGACACGGTGATTCGAGCCGTCCGAGGGGCGTTCGAGAGGAAGCGTGCGCGCGGCGACGTGTCGAAGATCTCGAGCCTGACGTACTGCGGCAACGCGGTCGAGGTGCTCTGGGAGATGGAGCGGCGGGGGCTGGTCGGGGCGCATGTCCCGCGACCTGCTCGGGAAGAGCACGGACCCTTCGACGGAACGCCGAGGCTGCGCGACCTGACCGAGGCGCTTGGCGAGGCCGAGACCACCCTGCCTGCGGGGGCCGACGTCTCCGCGGCCGCCGAGGCGCTCCGCGCGGCTCGCGAAGCGGTGGGGGCGCTCGACCCCGCGGCCGGGCTCGAGGAGCTGGAGGAAGGGCTCGGGAAGCTGGAAAAGGCCCTCGTGAAGAAGCTCGAAGGAGCTCTCGGGGAAAAGGAGCGAGAGAACCTCATACGGGCCGTGGAAGAAGAGGCCGGCGACGTCTCGACGCTGACGAGGGAGACGCAGCGCCGGATTCACTCTGCGCTCAGGCGACGCGCGGTCCGAAAGGCCTTCGGTCTGGCGCCGCTGACGCTCCTGGGAGACTGAGCCGATGTCGCGTGAGCTGACGATCGAACGCGTCGTGCCGGGTGGAAGCGGGCTCGGCCGGCTCGACGGCGCCGTGACGCTCGTCGCCGGCGGCCTTCCCGGCGACCGGCTTCTCGTGGACACGCATCCCGACGGTCCCCGTCTCGTCCGGGCGGAGATCGTCTCCGTCCTCTCGCCGGGACCGCACCGTCGACCCGACGAAGACGTCTGCCCGCGGGCGCGGGACGGTTCCTGCGGCGGGTGCGACTGGCCGGCGCTGCGCCTCGAGTCGCACGGGACGCTGAAGGAAGAGCTCCTCCGGGACGCCCTTCGGCGCATAGGCCGGATCCCGGACGCCGAAGTGCCGCCGGTGCGCTTCGTCCCGTCGCCGAGAAGCTACAGGCTGCGAAGCCGACTCCGCTGGGACGGGAGCCGGACTCTCGGCTTCGTCGGGAGGGCATCTTCAAAGGTCTCGGATCTCGTCTCGTGCGAGGTCGTCTCGGAATCGCTGCTCGCAAGGCTTCCCGCGGTGAGGGAAGCGCTCGTCGAGGCGGGCGCGCCCGAGTGCGAGCTGCAGACCCTCGAAGGGCATTCCGGCGCCCCGCTCCTCGGCGAGCTCCGGTTCGAGAGGCGGATTCCCGCACCCGAGCAGATCGCCCGTCTCCTTCACGGCCCGCTCGACGGCGTCCGGATCGTCGTCTCGAAGCGCCTCGCCGCCTCCCGCGGGCCTTCGGCCCTCGACCTCGTGGCGGGAGGAGCCCGTTTCCGGGTTTCGGTCTCCTCGTTCTTCCAGTCGAACGGGTTCCTTCTCGACGCCTTCCTCGAAGAGGCTCGCGGCGTGGCTCGAGCGGTGGCTGCCGCCGGGACGTCGCGCGGGGCGCTGGACCTCTACGCCGGAGCCGGGTTCCTGACGCGTCCCCTCCTGGAGGCGGGCTTCGAAACGGATGCCGTCGAGTCGGATCCCTTCTCGTCGGCCGATCTCGCCTCGAACCTCGCCACCTGGCGTGCCGAGGGGCTCCCGGGACGCGGGCGCGCGGTCGCGACGGACGTGGAGTCGCACGTCTCGCGAATGCGCGAGCCGTTCGATCTCGTCTTTGCCGATCCGCCGCGGGAGGGGCTCTCTCCCGTCGTCCGGCAGGCGCTTCTCCGGATCAGGCCGAGGAGCCTCCTGCTCGTGTCGTGCGACCCGGCGACGTTCGCGCGCGACCTCGCGGCCCTTCTGCCGCGCTTTCGCGTCCGCTCGCTCACGCTCCTCGACCTCTTCCCGGGAACGCACCACGTGGAGACGCTCGCCGAGCTGGAACGGCGGCCGTGAGGCGCTCCTGGTCGCTGCGGGCGCCGGCTCCGGCCGTCCCTGCCGCGCTCGCGTTCGCAGCCGGGATCCTCCTCGCCGTCACCCTCCCTGCTTCGCCCTCGCCCTCGCTCGGGTCGCTCTTTGCGGGCGCCTCGCTTGCGGCCGTCGTCGCCGGGCTTCGTGGAGAGCGGCGCCTGGCAGCCGCGGGCGCTCTCCTCCTGGTCGTGGCTGCCGGTTTCGCCCGCGCGCGTGGGCCCCTCGTCGAGGACCGGGAGACGTCGCGATCCACGGCGGCGGAATCGTCCGAAGCGGACGTCTACGAGATCCGGGGGCGTCTCGTCAGCTGGTGGACTCGAAGCGGTTCGCTCTGGTCGGCCCGCCTCGAGGTCGCCGAGGCGCTGAAGGACGGGACGGCCGTCGCGCTGCCGGGCCGGATCGTCGTGAGCGTGGCGGGGGAGACCGACCCCGCGCCCCTCGCCGGGTTCGGTGACCTCGTGAGGCTCCGCGGGCCGCTCAGGCTGCCGGATCTCGGGGCGCTCCCGTCGAGCCCCTTCGTTCTGGCGCCCGAACCGCGGATGCCGCAGAAGAGCGCGGGACAGATCGAGGTCGTCGAAGGGCCTCGCGGCCTCTTCGGACCCTTCGTGCGACTCCACCGTGCGGCGGCGGCGCGCCTCGTCGCGAACCTCGAGGGGGCGTCCCCGGCCGGTCTCCAGGCGGCAGCACTCGCAAAGGCCCTCCTGCTGGGCGAGACGGCCGAGCTGGCGCCCGAGACGGTCTCGGCCTTTCGCGACGGCGGCGTCGCCCACATCCTGGCCATCTCGGGTGTTCACGTCGCGCTCCTCGCTCTCGGCCTGACGGTCGTTCTCCGCCCCCTGCGCCCGAGCGTTCGGGCTCGCGACGCCCTCGTCCTTCTGGCGACCCTGGCCTTCGGTGCCTTCACGGGGGGACGTGCGCCTGTCCTGCGGGCGGTGTTCATGATCGGGCTCTACCTCGCGGCCCGGCTCCTCGGGCGGCCCACCTCTCCCGCGCACGTCATGGCGCTCTCGGCGCTCGTTCTCCTCGCCGTGGATCCGGCCAACCTCTTCGACGTCGGCTTCCTTCTCAGCTATGCGGCCGTCTTCGGCATCGCGGCGGTCGCGCCGCTCTTCTCGGACCCGCTGCGGCGAAGGCTCCCGATCCCTCTCGCCGACGGAATCGCGGCGACGCTCGGCGCCGAGCTCTGCGTCTTTCCGATCCAGGCGACCGTCTTCCACGTCGTCCCGTTCGTCGCGCTCCTCTCGAACCTCGTCGTCGTCCCGCTCGCGAGCGTGTTCCTGTTCGCGGCGGCTCTCCTGATGCCGCTCCTCCTGGCGGGGCCGCTCGCGGCCGCTTTCGCTCTCGGGCCGCTCACCGTCCTCTCCGAGGCGATCGTCGGAACGCTGCGCCTCCTCGACGCGCTCGGCGCCGTCCGCGTCGTCCCGACGCCCCTCTTCGCCGAGGTGGCGCTCCTCGCGCTCCTTCTCGCGGCGGCCGGGACACTCCGGTCGCGCCGCCCGCGACGCGCCGCCCTGGCCGGAGCCCTCGCCCTCGTCTTTCTCGCGTCGGCGCGCCCCTCCTCCGCCGAGCGGCCGGGCGAAGCTCGGCTGGTCGCCCTGGACGTCGGACAGGGGGACTCTTTCCTGATCGTGACCGACCGGGGGATGGTCCTCGTGGACGGCGGCGGCACGTTCGATGCCTCGTACGATTTCGGCCGGACCCGCCTGCTGCCGCGCCTCTCGGCGCTCGGGGCCGTCTCGTTCGATGCCGTCGTCCTCACGCACCCGCACCCCGACCACTCGCGGGGGCTCCTCGCGGCCCTGAAGCTCCTCCCGGTCGATCGCGTCTACCTGCCGCGGGGAGCGCCGCGGAACCTCTTCCTCGACGAGACGCTCGAAGCGGCGGTCCGCGGCGCCGTCCCGGTCGAGGTTCTCGAAGCGGGAGACCGGTTCGTCGCTGCCGGAGTTCCTTTCGAGGTCCTTCACCCCGGGCCGGAAACGTACGTCCGCTCGCCCGAGAACAACGGGTCCCTGGTCCTTCTCCTTCGTCTCGGCACCCGGACGGTCCTTCTCACGGGGGATATCGAAGCAGCCGCGGAGAAAGACCTTCTCGCGCGGGGTATCGGTCTCTCGGCCGACGTCCTGAAGGTGCCTCACCACGGGAGCCGGACCTCGACGACGCCGGACTTCCTCGCGAAAGTCGGTCCGCGTATCGGCCTCGTCGGCGTGGGCCGGCGGAATCGCTTCGGGCACCCGGCCGGGGAGGTGATGGCTCGTCTCGCGTCGTCGGGTGCCAGGGTGTTCCGGACGGACCGTCACGGGGACGTGTCGCTCCTCTTCAGCGAAGGGCGGATCTTCCCGTCGCGTCCCTTCGCCGGCCTTCCGGGGGGACTGCCCTGAGCGCGCCGCGCGGAGTCCTCGCCGTCGTCGGCGCGACGGCGACCGGGAAGTCGGCCCTGGCGGTCGAAGTGGCGCTGCGGCTCGGCGGCGAGATCATCTCCGCCGACGCCTTCACCGCCTACCGTGGCATCGACGCCGGAACCGCCAAGCCGTCCATCGAGGAACGCCGCGGCGTTCCGCACCACCTCGTCGACATCAAGGAACCGGCAGATCCGTTCAGCGCAGGGGAGTTCGCCCGTCTCGCCCGGGCCGCTTCTCTCGAGATCCTCTCGAGGGGAAAGCTCCCCATCCTCTGCGGCGGCACCGGCTTCTACGTCCGGGCCTTCTTCGAAGGGCTCTTTGTCGGGCCCCCTCGCGACGAACGCCTCCGGGAGGCCCTCAGGAGCCTCCAGGATCGGCACGGGGCCCCCTGGCTCGTCCGGGCGCTCGGAGTCATCGACCCCGAAAGCGGGGCACGGATCTCGCAGAGAGACGGAGCGCGTGCCATTCGATACCTGGAGATCGCCTTTTCGACCGGCCGGCGTCCTTCGGACCTCTTTCGCGAGAGGCCGGGTGAGCGATGGGAGGGCCCGTCGGTGAAGGTCGCCCTCACGTTGCCGCGCCCGATCCTCTATGGAAGAATCGAACGGAGGTTTAGAGAGTCCATCATGACCCGGCTCCCCGACGAGGTCAGGCGCCTCCTCGAGGCAGGTGTTCCGTCTACGGCTCCGGCCATGGCGGCCATCGGCTACCGGGAGACCGTCGAGCTCGTCGAGGGACGGATGTCGGCCGGCGAATGGTCGGAAACCGTCGTCCGGCAGACGCGCCGCTACGCCAAGAGGCAGGAAACCTGGTTCCGGTCCGAACCGGATCTTCTTCTTTTCCGGGCCGATTCGCCCGGCCTCGTCGACGAGGTCGTGGCCGCGTCGGGCCCGCTTTTCTCCTGAACTTTTCAAAGGGAGATTTCGATGATCAACAAGCCGCCGATCAACGTCCAGGACGGGTTCTTCTACCAGCTTCGGAAGGACAACACGCTCGTCGACGTGGTCCTCCTCTCCGAGCGGACCCGCCTCGGGCGAATCAAGCGATTCGACAAGTACGCGCTGGTCCTCGACGTCGACGGACGCGAGGAGATGATCTACAAGCACGCGATCGCGTCGGTCAGCCCCACCGCGGTCGCTCGACCTGCCGCACCGCCACCGGTTCCGGCGCCGGCAACCTGACGATCGCCGACGGCTTGCCCAGCCCAGCCTCCTCCACCGGGCGCGGAGGACGGTCGGCAGCGCTTCCCGCCGCCTTCACGCTCGCCCTTCTCGCCGCTCTCACGGCCGGCTGCGCCATGGCGCCGCCTCCGGTGCAGGGAGCGGGTGCCGCCGGCGTCCGAAGGACCCTTTGCTTTCCGGGATCCGCGGGTTGGCGCGCCTCCCCTCCGCTGACCTCTCGGGACGCGAAGACCCTGGAGGCGGCCTTTCAGGCGCTTCGCCGGGGGATATCGCCGCTGCGGAAAAGGCGCTCCAGGCAGGGCAGCAGAAGAAGGGGGGCGCCGCGCGCCCCTCGCCCTCGTGGCGGTCTACGTCGAGCTCGCTGCGGCGAATACGGAGGAAGCGAGGACGTCCCTCGCAACCCTGACGGCGGCGCATCCGGCGTGGATCGCCGCGGTCGAGGCGGGCGCGGATCTCGCCGCGATGGAGGGACGCTCGGCCGAGGCCCTCGAACGCTACCGCACGCTCGCCCTCCTGGTGCCGAAGGACCAGCGGGCCCGGGAACGTGTCGAGACGCTCCGGGCGCAGGTCGCGACCGAGAGGCGACTCGAGGCGGAAACCGCCCTCGGCTCGGGGGACCTCGACGCCGCCAGGCGCGCAGCCCACTCCCTTCTCCAGCTGGAACCGTCGTCGCCCGCGGGCCTCGTTCTTCTCGCTCGCGCCGCCGCGGCGGGGGGCGGGAACGACGACGCCTGGACCTGGGCGAAGGAAGCGAGAAAGAGGGCTCCGTCCGACGCTGCCGTGGCGGCTTTCGCCGCCGAGACGGCGGCGAAGGCGGGGCGCTGGGCGGACGCCGCGAGTCTCTACGAAGGGCTCGCCGCGACCGATCCCACTTTCGTGTCGAAGGCCGACGAGGCGAGGGTCGAATTCAAGGTGCAGAACCTCCCCGAGGCGGCACGCCGCGCGGCGGAATCGACGCGGCTGACCCGCGCCCAGCTCGCCACGCTCCTCTGGTGGACGGTCCCCGAGTTTCGGGATGCCGTCGTTCCTCCCGGCGCGGAGATCGCGGTCGACGTCGTCGATCGCTCCGACCGGGGGCCGCTCGCGACGGCCATCGGCCTCGGGTTCTTCGCCGTCTCGGCCGAGACCCACCGCGTCGGGGCCGACTGGTCCGTTTCCCGGGGCGAAATCGCCGCAGCCCTTCGGAAGGTCGCGCTTCTGGCGGGCCGCGGTCGCCAGCCGAGGGGATGCCTGGCCCCGGAGCCGCCGGTCCCTGCCCAGCTTTCCGAGTGCGGGATACTCAGCGACACACCGTCCCGGAACGTGACCGGTCGAGAAGCCCTCCGGGCCCTCGAGAAAGCCGCACGCCTCGGGCGTGAGGGAGGAACCAGATGAACGTCCCGGATCTCTTCTCGAAGGTCGCCCTCTTCGAGGGGCTTTCGCCGGCCGATCGCATCGCGATCTCGAGGGCGTCCACGCTTCGGAGCTACCGGCGCGGGGAGCGGATCGTCACCCAGGGACAGCCCGGTGACTCCTTCTTCCTTCTCATCAAGGGCCGGGTCTCCGTCTCGATCCTCTCGCCCGAGGGGCGCGAGGTCGTCCTCTCGACCCTCTCGGCCGGAGACCATTTCGGCGAGATGGCCCTCCTGGACGACGCTCCCCGCTCCGCAACCGTGACGGCAGCCGAGCGCTCGGACCTGATGGTCGTGACGCGCGAAGCCTTCTTCGACCTCCTCAAGGGAAACTTCGTCCTGATCCGGGCGCTCCTTTCGACCTTCTCCCGGCGGCTCCGTCACGCCAACGCCACGATCGAGGGGCTCGCGTCCCTCGACGTGAAGGGGCGGCTGGCCCGCTATTTCCGCGACCTCGCCGAAGAGCGAGGACGGAAAGCGGGGGGCGGCTGGACCGTCGTCGTCCGCCCCTCGCAGCGCGAGATCGCCGACACGATCGGCTCGAGCCGGGAAACCGTCTCTCGCACGATGTCGCAGCTCTCGCGAGAGAACCTCATCGTCCCGAAGGGAAAGGCCATCTACGTCCGTTTCGAGGGAGAGCAGGCCGCCAACGGCTGAGCCGCGATGGAGCTCCGCCCCTGGACCCTCCCGAACCTCCTGACGTTCGCCCGGCTCGTCGCCCTGCCGTTCCTGATCATCGCCATCGTCGAAGGGGAACAGATGCAGGCCTTCGCGATCTTCTTTGCGATGGCCGTGAGCGACTTCGTCGACGGGTACCTCGCACGGCACTTCGGGATGGCTTCGCCTCTCGGGGCTCTCCTCGACCCGATCGCCGACAAGCTCCTCCTCGTGTCGACCTTCATCGTCTTCGCGCTGAAGTCGACTCCGACGAACATCCACATCCCGCTCTGGCTCGTCCTCATGACGGTCGGGCGCGACGTCCTGATCGTCGCCGCCGCCCTCGTCATGGCCCTCAGGCCTCGGAATCAAGTCGTTTCCCCCCACCTTTCTCGGCAAGGCGAACACGTTCGCCGAGATCTCGACGGTCGTGGCGATCCTGATGAACAACGTCGACCGGATGCCGGCGTGGGTCGCGGACGTCTGCTTCCCCGTGACGGCGCTCCTCA
>JADJVF010000017.1 GCA_016716705.1 Holophagales bacterium | reverse complement strand
CGTTAACCGTGGGTTAACATTCGTGCGCCATGGGTGCCGAAGCCCCGAAAGCACGGAACCAACCGGATTGGAATGGGCTCTTCGCTGTCGCGCAGGCCCAGAGCGGCTACTTCACGACGGCTCAGGCCGCCCGGTCGGGCTATTCGCGTCCACTCCTCCACAAGTACCTGGCTACGGGGAAGATGGTGCGCGTGCGACGCGGGGTATACCGCGTCGTCCACTTCCCGGCCAGCGAACACGAGGACCTCATCGTTCTCTGGCTTTGGGCCGGGCAAGTCGGGGTGTTTTCCCATGAGACGGCCCTCGCGCTCCACGACCTCTCCGACGCGCTTCCCGGAAAGGTCCACATGACGGTGCCCTCGAGCTGGCGCCGGCGTCGGCTCCGAGTGCCAGCCGGCCTCGTGCTTCACTTCGCCGACGTCGGCGACGGTGACCGCGCCAGCTACTCGGCGGTGCCCGTCACAGCGCCACTCCGGACCCTTCGAGACTGCATCGAGGCCCACGTCGCCTCCGACCTCGTGCGACAAGGGATCCTCCAGGCGCGTCGGCGCGGTTTTTTCCCGCGAAGGATGAAGCTCGACTTCTGCCGAGCCTGGCGGCCAGGGTCGGGGTGCCGCCGAGACCGCTCGCCGCGCACGCCCTGGCCTTCGGCCACCCCAGCCCGCCCCGGCCGGTGCCCGCGTGGGCCGGTCGTCGTGACCGACGACATCCTCGCTTTCGCGGGCATAGCCCCTCCGTCGCTGCGGCTCTATCCCGTCGTCTCCCACATCGCCGAGAAGCTCCACGCGTTCACGATGCCCCGACCGAGGCCGAACTCACGGGTTCGAGATCTCCCTGACCTGGCTCTGTTGGCGACGATCGGTCCGATCGAAGGGACCACCCTCCGTCGGGCAATCGAACGGACCTTCGAGTTCCGCGGGACGCACCCGGTTCCGACGGGGTTTCCGCCGCCTCCCGAGTTCTGGGCGGCTCCGTACGCAACCATGGCCGAGAACGACGACCTGGCCTGGAAGACCCTTCCGGAAGTGACGGGAGCCGTGGAGACCTTCCTCAATCCCGTACTCGATTCCGCCGAGTCCGGAACCTGGCAGCCGTCGAGCTGGCTCTGGAAGAGGCGTGCCACCCCTTAGACCGACACCCAGTAGGATCTGGCCGAGAGCAATGAGCGACCGGAGCCCCATCGAGTGGACTGACGCAACGTGGAACCCGGTTCGGGGCTGCACCAAAGTCTCGCCCGGCTGCAAGAACTGCTATGCGGAGAGATTCGCCGAGCGGTTCCGCGGAGTCGCCGGGCATCCGTTCGAGCAAGGCTTCGATCTTCGCCTCGTTCCACACGCGCTTCGCCTCCCGTCCACCTGGAAGATGGCACGGCTCGTCTTCGTGAACAGCATGTCCGACCTGTTTCACGAGGAGGTTCCAGAGACCTACATCCGGACCGTCTTCGAGGTGATGGCCGCCGAACCGCGGCATCGCTTCCAGATTCTGACGAAGCGTTCGGAGAGGCTCGCCACACTGGCGCCGCGGCTTCCCTGGCCAACGCGAGGCGTGCCCTTCTTCTTCAAGCAGTGGGGCGGCGAGCAGAAGAAGCGCGCCGGTCGGCTGCTTGACGGACGCGAGTGGAACGAGATGCCGATCCAGACTGACGGCGGAAGCGGCAAGAGCCTGGGCGCATAGCTTCTCCCCGTCCTCCGCGGCAAGGTCCACTGGCCCTCCCAGGCGAAGCGGCAGGCCGCGCAGCGCCTCGAGTTCCGGTGCCTCTTCGACGAGAGCTCGGCCGACAGGCTCCATCCACCTCGCCGAGGAGGCGGCGACGAGGCGACGGGCAGCCATAAACTAGAGGACCACGGCTGAACGAATCTCGTCTGGGGCCGACCTGCCCTGCCTGAAATCCGTCCGACCGAGGAGGAAAGAACGATGCATGGACGACGGAGAAAGAGGATCGTGACGCGGGCGCGCATCGCCGGACTGGTCCTGGGAACCTTCTGCCTGTTCGGGACGGGCGCCGCGCGTACGGCACCGAATGAGGAGCGCTGGCTGAGCGTCTTCCCGGCCTACCCTGGCGCGCGACGGCTCTGCAACCAGCACGTCTCGGGGAACACCGCGCACATCAACTGGACGCTCTACGCGACCAGCGATGGGCCCGAGCGCGTGCGCACCTTCTACGAGAAGAACCCGGGCGGAGCGGAGGTCGAGAAAGTGGATGGCAAGGTCGTGAGGCTCCGCGGGCCTGGCAAGGAGCTGCTCTCGATCCATGGCGTCGACGAGAGCTATCCGAGCTGCGGGACCGCACCGTCGGCCAAGGACCGTACCGCGATCGTGGTCTCGACCTCGACCTGATCGCGAGGGGGCGACCGCTGCAGTTTTCGCGCAGCACCTTGAGCGGGCCGGGGGGTCAGGTCCACCTTCTACACTCTGCGCGATCCTGCGTCCGTCCCCGGGTGGAGGCTGTTAGTCGCGGCAGTACAGCGTCGGCCCGATCACGAGACACGCGGCACCGCTCGCGCCGATCGTGGTGATCCAGCCCGGGCCGTCGGCGGGCCGGAGCGAGAGCAGGTAGCCGTCGAGCAGGTACGTGCCGCGGCCGCCGGCGGCGATGGTCAGCTCGCTGCTCGCGCTGACGTGGCCGGACTCGTAGGTCCCGTCGGCCCGGAAGACGTACCGGCCTCCCGCCCCGCTCCAGGTGCCGACCAGGCCCTTCGCGGCCGGCGGCGCGAGGGGCCGGTGCCGCCCGGCTCCGATCTCGATCCACGCGCCGTCGGCGTCGCTTCCCGTGCGGAACGTGTCGGTCTTGACGAAGCCGTCGTACGACTGCGTGATCCTGCCGCCGGCCAGCTCGAACGTGCCGACGCCGGTGGCACCCCTCTGTCGCTTCTGACCCTCGACGTCGAACAGGTCTCCCGCGCCGGGCCGGGGACTGCTGGCGCGGGTGCCGTCGGGCAGGAAGAGCGTCAGCATGGCGACTGTCCGGCCGGAGCGAGCCTGAGCGTGCCACCAGAGGCCCTGGGGGCGGCCCTCGACGAGGCGCGCGGGCGGGATCCGGACCCCGCGCCCGCTGGGCAGCCAGCCCGGCGAGCCCGGGAAGAGGTCGGGGGTGTCGCCGGTCGGGATCCGGCCCGACGCCGGCGGCGCCGCGGGGCCGGCAGGCCGGGACGCCGGTACCGGCGCGGCGGGGGCCGCGGACGGGCTGATCGCGAGGCTGTCGATCAACGCCTGGACGCCCGCCCCGTACTTCTGCAGCACGGCGTTCGTGCTGATGACGAGCATCGCCACGGCGCGCCGGTTCTCGCGGACGAGCAGCACCACCATCCGGGTGTGCGCGCCGAGGTCCGCCGACTCGACGTCGAAGCTCTGGATGTGAAACGTCCCGACGGCGCCGCGGTCGGTGGTGACGAGACGGCTCGACCCGACGACCTTCGCGTCGGCGTTGACCACGTCCGCCACCTGCGCGACCTGCGCGGCGGGTGTCCCGCTCGCCGGCTGGACGCCGATGACGAGAGCCGACATCACCTCGCCGGGCGCGAGCCTCGAGGGCGCGATGACCGGCAGGCCGTTCCGCTCGGTCGCCTTCCAGCCCTCGGGCACGGCGTAGCGCACGCCGTTGACCTCGTCGGCGGCCGCGGGCGAGACCCCGAGCGCGAGCGCGACCACGGCCACGAGGGTCGACGTCCGGGCACACGAGGAGCGCGGCGAGAAGAGGGCTCTGATCTTCATGGGCGCAGCATTTCACGGGAACCGCACGCTCGCCAGCGAGGGGATCGAGCGGGACCAGGGTCGGGTCCGTGCCAGGCGTGACATCGTGTATTACGTGAGAGCGCACAGTGGCACGACCTCAGTACACCGACCATCAAAGGCGCGGCTCCGGGAGCTGGTTGCGGGCACTGGCGAAGCTAAGTGGTTCCGCCGACAGTTGGCCGGGTCCGTGAAGCGTGGCGCCGCCTCTGATGCGTGAGGGCAAGGACATGAACAAGCTCGGCATCGTGGACCTCCTCCAGCTCCGTGGCTTCGCGCCGACAGGGAAAGTGAAGCTCGTGCGACACCAGGACTCCCGCTGGGATGTCCACGAGTTGCTCCGATCTGGCTGGCTCGAGACCTATCAGAGGTTCCAGGGGAAGCCGGTCTTCGATGGCCTCGAGTACATCGTGTCCTTCGTGGGGCTGGAGGGCAGCCGGGCCAGGCTTCTTGGCGTGTACCGGGTCTGCGGCTCCCGGCCGAGCGGTGAGGTGCCACTGCCCCCGGGCCGCCCGTTCTCGGATTGGCAGAAGAGCGGCATCTGCTACGACCTGGAGCGGGACGAGGCCTTTGCGGAGTTCGAGCACCGGATCGTCGTCGACTGGGGAAAGGGTGCCCTCGCCTGGCATCAGCATCTGACGAACAAGGAAGTGGTCGAGATGCTTCCGGCAGGCCAGCTGCTTCAGCCCTTCCGGGACTATCTCGACTTCACGTTGACGTACCCGGAGCTGAAGTCGCTTCTCTCGAATCCGGAAGCCAACAAGGAATGGCGGGCCCGTCTGAGCGCCGTCGCCGGCGTCTACCTCGTCCTTGCGACAGTGAAAGGAGAGCAGTACGTCGGTTCCGCCTGTGGGGCGGAGGGCATCTGGGGCCGGTGGTCGGCCTACGCCCGGGACGGACACGGCGGGAACGCGGCACTCAGGGAGCTCGTTCAGAACGACCCTGCGTATCCGCATGCGTTCTCCTACTCCCTGCTGCAGATACTTTCCCGGACGCTGACGGTGGAGGAGGTGCTCGGGTGGGAGAGTCGGTACAAGGAGAAGCTCGGCAGTCGCGCTGTCGGCCTTGGCCTCAACAGGAACTGACGGGGGTGACCCCCCGCAGCATCTCCAGGGGAATCAGCACCCAGAACCACATCCCGCGCCGCAGAATCTTCGCCCAGGTCCACACGCTCATTCCGAGACATGCCGTGACTCCTGATGTCGCACCTCTCCGTGGCCCGGTTCCTCAGAGCGAGGTCGACGTAGGATGAGGTCATGACGGGCAAGGGACTTCCCTGCATCGACCTGCTGGAGGCGACGCCTGAGATTCTCCGCGGTCTGATGACCGAGCTGACCGAAGAGGATGCGCGGTGGAAGCCGGCCCCCGATCGCTTCTCCGTTGCTGAAGTGCTGGCCCACCTGTCGCACTCCGAAGGCCAGTGTTACCGCATGCGTCTCGACCGGTTCCTGGCGGAGACCCGACCCGAATTCGAGCCCGATGATGCCCAGATGTACCTGGACCTCTACAAGGATGCTGACCCCGAGAGCGCCTTCGATCAATTCGAAGAGCAGCGCGAGGAGAACGTCGAGTACCTTCGCGGGCTGTCTGCCGGCGCGGGGGCTCGTGTCGCGCTCCACAAGGAGTACGGCGAGATCACCTTGTCGCAGATGCTGAACGAATGGGCGCTTCACGATCTGGGCCACATCTGCCAGATCGCCGAACTGGCCCGAGCCAGAAGATACGCAGCCGGCGCCGGGCCGATGGCCGTCTCGTACAACCTGAAGCCCTGAGTCCTCCCTGAGTCCCCAGCGTAGCCGTGCCGAAGGCGGACTTCGTCCCTTCGGCGACGAGACGATACGAGACCGTCATCGAGGGCGTGACGGACGAACCCGGACAGCGTTGCGTGCAGGCGACGTTCTGGGGCGGTTCCGGCCCGCCTCCTGGCGCTGAACAGGAAGCGAGCCGAACAGGCACGCGACGCGGGCGATGCGATTCGAGCTCCATGTCGGTCCGTCAGGCCAAAGCCGTCTAAGATTTGTCAGGCCGCATATGTCAAAGCCCGTCGCGCCTCAGACGCCGCTCTTCTTCCCAACGCCTGGAGCATTCCGCAGGTGGCTGGCTCGTCACGGCTCCACAGCCTCCGAACTCCTCGTCGGCTTCTACAAGGTCGCCTCTGGCAGGCCCAGCCTCACCTGGTCCGAGTCCGTCGATGAGGCACTCTGCTTCGGCTGGATCGATGGGGTTCGGAAGCGCATCGACGACGAGTCCTACCAGATTCGGTTCACACCCCGCAGACCCGACTCGAACTGGAGCGCCATCAACATCGCGAAGGTGGAAGTCCTCATCTCCCAGGGCCGCATGCAGCCGCCCGGTATGCTCGCCTACTCTCATCGCGCAGATCACAGATCGGGCGTCTATTCCTACGAGCAAGAGGTCTCTCCAGCCTTCACTGCGCAGGACCTGGCGGTTTTCAAAGCCTCTTCTGCCGCGTGGCAGTTCTTCAACGGAACACCACCGAGCTATCGCCGAGCGGTCATCCGCTGGGTCGCGAGCTCCAAGCAGCCCGACACTCGGGCCCGTCGTCTATCGCGCCTCGTCGAATCGTGCGCAGCAGGAAAGCGCTTGCAGTCATAGCGTCCCCGCTGCGGCCTGGCAGGCTGCTGACAAAGAAGGCGCCAGGCGCGGCCTCGGGCGCCTGATACCCATACGCGGGGAGAGCGCCAGGGTTCGATGCTCCAAATCCACATCCCCATCACACCCGAGAAGCTCGCTACTCTCGGCGCGGCGCTGCGTCTGCCCCTTTTCGCTGTTGCCCTGCCGAACACGAGCGTGCATCGTGTCGATAGCGTGCCTGTCGTGTCCCCGCTTTCGATCCTGGACGTCGCCACCTTCCGCCCGGCGATGGACCCACTAAGGAAAGACCGCTGCCGGATATGCAGCGTCCGGAGACCCGCTGATCTCGCACGAAAAGACGGTCAGGCCACGGCCTCGATGCTGTCGCGCTTTGTCGGAGTCGCATGAAGCTCGCCATCTCCCTCCTCCTCATTCAGATCGCCTCTGCAGCGCCCGTCCCTGCTCCGACACCCTCAGCCACGGGACGTCGTCGGTACACCATCGTGCTCAGGGATGGGACGCGGTACCAGGCGAGAGGGCCCTACACCACGAAGGCGGCGCTGGCGCTGATCGCCCTTGCCAACGGGCAGCTCGTCTCGGTGCGAATCGACGCGATTGATACCGAGCGGACTCGCACGGCCAACCTTGCTCCCCAGGCACCACCGACGGTCGCACCCTCTCCGGCCCCTCCGAAGGCCCGCCTGGTCTTCACCGAGGAGGACATTCCGAGCGTACCCGTGCCCGATCCGCGCAGCCTGGCCGCTGGCCGGCAGACATTCTCCGGCAGAGGTCCTTCCGTGACGAGCCCCTTTCCCCTCGAGGCCGGGTTGTCGCTATTCGAGCTGCGGTACTTTGGCGAGAGATGGTTCAGCGTCGATCTGTTCGACAGCTCGGGAACGCTCGTCACTCCAATCTTCGTGCGGAGCCAGGTCTTCTACGCCTCCAAGCGCGTGAGCATCCCTCGCTCCGGCCTGTACACCATCAAGGTCGACGCGGACGCTCCGTGGAGCGGGGCGGTCACACCGAGGTGAGGAAAAGCGCGTTTCCTGGAACCGGCCCGGCAGGACCTACGGCCCTGCTCGTCGCGATCCTGGCGAGCGCCGGCCTCGCGCTGGCCGCTTTGCCGCAATTGGAGCCGACCGTCGTGGTGGGCGGTGGGGGCACCGGGAACGGGGAGGCCCTCGTCGTCGCCCTGAAGGACCCCGAGGGGCTCGCCCTGCATCCCGATGGCCGCCTTCTCGTGGCGGATCGGGACGGGGAGTGGCTCCACGCGATCGACCTGAAGGCGGGGCGGGCCGACGCGATCGCGCCGGTCAAGCGGAGCCGGGGACCGTCGGAGTCGCCTTCCGCACACGTGCCGACGTTCAACGGAAGCCAGCACGTCGCCGTCGACGCGTCCGGCGTGATCTTCGTGACGCAGCACGAAGGGCGCGGGCTTCTCCGCTACGATCCCGTCGACCGCACCCTCACGAGGATCGCCGGAAGGTGGGCCGACGAGGAGTTCGGGGGGGACGGGGGGCCGGCGGCGCAGGCCGTGATCCGCGTGTACGGCCTCGCCTGCGACGCCCAGGGCAACGTCTACATCACGGGCGCGAACCGTATCCGGCGGATCTCGAGAGACACCGGGATCATTCAGACGATTGCCGGAACGGGGAAGCTCGGGTTCTACGGCGACGGCGGCCCGGCGCTCGCCGCGGACCTCGCGAATCCCTCGGCCATCGCGATCGACCGGAACGGGACGATCTACTTCTCCGACGGCGCGAACAACAGGATCCGTGCGATCGACCGGAAGGGAATCATCCGGACGGTAGCCGGAAACGGCCGAAGCGGCCCACCGGAAGACGGGGACGCCACGCGCTATACGTCCGGGCACGTGGTCGCACTCGCCGTAGACCGCGACGGCGACGTCGTCTTCGTCAACGAGGCGCGCTTCGTCCGGCGGCTCCTCGTCTCCCGCAACCGGATGGAGACTTTCCTTCAGAGTCCGTGGATCGGCATCGAGAGCCCCCGGGAGGTCCCCGGTGTCGCCGTGGCGAAGGACGGTACGATTCTCTTCGACGTGCCCAAGTCGAATCTGATCCTGTCGCTTCCCGCGGCCCTGACCCGGAAGGATGCGCGATGAGAGGGGGGGCGGGGAGCCGGGGTCCTCTCGTCGCCATCGCGCTCGCGCTCTCCCTTCTCGGAGCTGCGGGGAAGGCGGGAGGCCAGACCGTCTTCACCGTCGCGGGGGGCGGCGTGGGGGACGGCGGCCCGGCGGCGAGCGCGGACCTCGGCATGGTTGGGGATCTCGTCGTCGACGCGTCGGGAGACGTCTACCTCACCGACTTCGGTCACGGCAGCCTCCGCCGGATCGATCGCCGGACGGGCGTCATCACGACGTTGCTGCGGCTGGAAAAGGGAGACTCCCCAAGGTATCTCGAGATGGGGGCGCCGGGACGCCTCCTCTTCACCTCGGCCTACCGGGTGGAAGAGCTGGAGCTGGCCACGGGCCGGAGGCGGCCCATCGCCGGAAACGGGGAGGCCGTGTGGCTCAGCGGATCGGTGCAGGTGGGCCGCACGGCGACGGAGATTCCGCTCGGCGGCGTCACAGGCCTCGCGGTCGACGCGCGGGGCGGCGTCTACTTCGGCGACTCGGCCCGCGCCCAGATCCTGTACGTCGATCCCGCGACGGGCCGGCTCGAGCTCGTCTTCGCCAGGGGCCGGGTCGTCTCTGACAGGGAGAACGACGCGTTCAAGCACATCCACGACCTTGCGATCAGCCCCGCGGGAAAGCTCTACTACTCGGACACCCGGCACAGCCAGATCTTCCTGGTCGAGTCCGGACGGGCGACTGCCGTCGCGGGGAACGGGGAGGTCCTGAACCGCACCGTTTTGCCCGGAATCGGGAGCTTCTCGGCGGCGTCACCCCTCTACTACCCCGGCCCGCTGGCGTTTCGCTCGGCGGACGAGCTCGCGTTCGGCGAGGATCTGGGTACGGTCCGCTTCCTCGACCGGTCCCGGCGGATCAGGACGCTCCTCGGGTCGACACCGGGCACCTACCGGATCCTTGGTCTGGCCTTCGACCGGGAGGGAGCGATGTTCGCTGCTTCGAACCCGGCCCACGGCGTTGGCCAGGTGTTGAAGGTGGTGAGAGGCTCCGGAGAGCCCCAGATCCTCGCCGGGAGCGGAGTCCTCCACTGTTGCGGGGATGGGGCGCCGGGGAGGGATGCAGAGCTGGCCGGGCCCGAAGGCGTTGCCGTCGCTCCGAACGGCGACGTCCTGATCGCGGACCGCGCCAACAACCGGATCCGGAGCGTCTCGGCCCGGACAGGCCGGATCTCGACGATCGCGGGCGGAGGGCTCTTCGCCCTGCCGGGAAGCCGAAAAACCCGCGGCCGGCCCCTTCGTACCCCGCCCCCGCCAGGGCGGATGCATGGCCTGCTCTTCGAGATTGTCGAGCCGCGCTTCCTGGCCGCGGATTCGGCCGGCAACGTCTACTTCGCGCAGAGCGATGGGCCCGTCTTCCGGATCGAAGAGAGGGACGGAGCCGTCGTCGCCCTCGCCGCGGATCGGAAGAACGTCAACGGGGAGAGCTTCCCCGACGGCTTTGCCGGAATCGGCGGAATAGCGGTCGACCGCTCTGGTGCGGTCTTCGTGGCAGCGGAAAGCCGCGTCTGGCGAATCTCGCCGGACGGGCGCGTGGAGGCCTTCGCGGGGACGGGACACGAGGGGTTCGCGGGCGATGGCGCACCGGCGCTCCTCGCCGACCTCTCGAGACCCGCCTGGCCCGCGGTCGACGGCAGCGGCGCGCTGACCTTCGTCGATGGGGGCAACTCCCGGATCCGGAAGGTCGATCGGTCTGGGAAGATCTCGACGATCGCCGGAAACGGCCTCGGCTTCGCGTCGGGTGAGGGACAGGCGATTCGGGAAGCCATCGGCAACGTGACGGGCCTGGCCTTCGACCCGCTCGGGAATCTTCACTACGCCACGGGCGACAACAGGATCTGGCGCCTCACCTTCAGTGACGGACGGCTGCGGGTCATCGCCGGGCGCGAGCTTGGCGGCGGCCCTCCTTCACCGGACGGCCCGCTCGGCTCCGTCTCGAGGCTGGGAAAGCCTCGAGCCCTGGCGTTCGACGGTCGGGGAATCCTCTACTTCTCCGAGCCCGACACCTCCAAGGTGAGGGGCATCCGGCCGTAGGGTCAGGTGCCGGAGCGACGGCGTGGCGGACCTCGTCGCACCCCGCGGCAGGCCGGTCGGGACGCGACTGGGATTCGTGAGGCGGCGAGAAACGGAGACGGAGGAGGAGACGCCCAGGCTTCGGACTAGGCTCCGCTCTTCGGGACTCTGGAGGAGGGCCAGGCAGCGGAGATTCTCCATGCCGTGGGAGATGACTGCCGGCGGGTCGATCAGAGCGTCCTCAGGTAGCTCCAGTCGTCTCGGCGAATTCAGCGAGGACCACGCGGCCCGGAGCGACGCGAGGCGCCCTTCGCGGCTTCCAGAGCGCGCACGAACTCCTCGAGCCCCTCAGACGCCCCCTCTCGCCGGCTCCAGGCGCGGATATTCTCGAGATCGAGGGCGTGATTCGTGGCGATCGCGACGGCTGCCCCAAGGGCCTGGCGGTCTCTCCAGTGGTAGAACGCCGCGAGCCGATCGCGGCAGGAGTCGGTAGCCGAGAGGAGCAGGACCGGGACGCCCTCAACGGGCATCTCGACCGGCGTGATCGCGGTGTCGGTTCCTATCGCCAGCGGCCCCCGGGGAAACTCGACGAAGAACGAGGTCCGCGGGTGCTCGTAATACTCGCCGTTCCGCGCGAACCCCGCTTTGGCCATTGCTTCGTCGAGCGATCGTTGCGTCGGTGAGGACTGGAGAATCAGATCGAGGTCTTCGGACTGGTACCCGCCTGCCGAGTAGATCGTCGCGCACGCTCCTCCGGTCAGCACGGCCCTGATCCCGGCTCCGCGGAGTGCGCCAGCCAGGACTGCGGCGACCTGCGCGAGGGTGGACAGCTCGGTAATCCTCAAAGGCGCTTTCCGATCTTCCGGGGCCTGCGCCGAAGTGCGGCGATCCTCGACTCCAGCTCGCGATGGGCTTCGACGAGCCTGCCGAGCAGCGCCCGGACCTCCTTCAGGGCGAAGTACGCGGGGTTCAGCTGGACCACTCGGGTTCGCCCGACCAGTCGGCCGGCGACGAGGCCGTCGCGCTCCAGGCTCTCGAGGCCTTTCTGCGTCGCCGACAGCGAAGAGCCCAGGAGGCGCGCCAGCTCTCGGGGGTACGTCTGCCCGAGAAGCTCCAAGGCGATCAGGAGACGGGTGCGGCTCTGCGAGCCGAAAGGTGACGTGACCGCCATCAGCTGTCATATGACCGCGTTTGGCGGTCGGTGTCAAGCATGCGCAGGTCCGAGGGAGCCGACTTCCTCGAGGGCCGCGAGCCGTTCGCTAGTGCTGCATCGAGATCCGCCTCGCGTGATCCATCTCCACGTGCGAGCCCGGCCCGGTGCCGAGCATCATGAACGCGATCTCCCAGACGGGCGCCTTGCTCGTGACGACTCCCACGTAGGAGTACGGCCCGGTGACGACGTCGCCGAACTCGTTGATCTTCATCGAGAGGGTGACGGGAAAGCTGCAGTCGGTCCTGGGCTCGCCGAAGCTCGAGTTGACGAACTGCGCGGACATCTGAAGTCCGCCGGCGTTGACGAGCGCCCAGCCGTTCAGGGCGCCGGAGAAGTTGACGGCGAACGCGCCGATGATCGTGACGGGGGCGTATCCCTTGGGCAGCGCCGGGTTGATCTCCGACAGGTCCTGCCACGCGGTGGCGGTGAACGTGTAGGTACCCGCCAGGGTCCAGGGGTCGAACGAGCGGCATTCCTGGGCCCGGGCAAGCGGCGCGAGCAGCAACAGGCCTCCCAGGATGCTCATGGACAACGAACGCTTCATGACCGTCTCCTTTCGGTGTGTCGTCTGGAAGGCCCCGACGCGGTCTTCCGTCATCCTTCACAACGTGGGTGGTCACGGGCCCGCCGGCCATCGACGGCGGCTGGATGCTGGCTGGATTCGTCCTGTACGCCCAACTCTTTGAATGGACTGAGGTTGCCGGGCCCGGGCTAGAATGCCGGCATGATGCCGGCCGCGTTGGGTCGGGTCACCTTCGGCGCGTTCGAGCTCGACCTGGAAAGCGGAACGTTGCGCAAGGCGGGCAGGGTGCGGAAGCTCCGACCGCAGCCCTCGCGCGTGCTGTGCTTTCTGGTGGGGCAGGCCGGCCGACTTGTCTCCCGCGACGAGATTCGTCGTCTCCTGTGGGACGACTCGACGTTCGTGGAATACGACACCGGGGTGGACTACTGTGTCCATCGCATCCGCTCCGTTCTCGGCGACGACGCCCGGTCCCCCCGCTACGTCGAGACGCTTCCCCGCCGTGGCTACCGCTTCATCGCGCCGGTCCGGCACGAGCGGTCGTTCGAAGAGCCCGCGGTGGCGGTGCTCCCGTTCTCCAACCTGAACCGCGATCCCGAGAAGGACTACTTCGCCGACGGGCTCACCGACGCGCTCATCACGGAGCTGGCCCGCATCCCGGCGGTGCGGGTGATCTCACGCCAGTCCGTGCTCCACCTGAAAGGGAGCAGCCTGAAGCTGGACGAGATCGCCCGCGACCTCCGAGTGAACGGCGTCGTCGAGGGAGCCGCGCTGGTGGAGGGGCGTCGCGTTCGCGTGTCGGCGCAGCTGGTCCTGATGGATCCCGAGCGCCACGCGTGGGCGCACAGCTACGACTGCGACCTGTCCGCCGTGCTCGCGACGCAATGCGAGGCGGCGCGGGCGATTGCCGGGTCCATCGCCGCGGCGCTGCGACCTGCCGGGCCGGCGCTGCCACCGCAGGCCGCGGTGAAGACGGTGGCGCCGGAGATAGCGGAGGCCTACCTGAAGGCCCGCGCCGAGTTCGACAAGATGACCGCGGAGGGAATCGGGAACGCGCTCCGGCACTTCCGGGAGATCAACCTGAGGGCGCCCGACTTCGCGCCGGGCCTCGCCCTGCACGCCGCCTGCCTGTTCATGCTGGGTTACTGGGGACATGCTCCGGCCGGCGAGGTCTACCCCGGCGCGAAGCACCTGGCGCTTCAGGCCGTGGCCGTCGACGACGGTCTCGGCACGGCCCACCTGGTCCTCGCCTGGATGGACCTCCTTCTCGACTGGGACCTGGGCGCGGCCCTCCGGGAAGCTCGGCGCGCGATCGAGCTGAGCCCCAGCGACCCGGACGCGCACTCGTTCCATTCGACGCTGCTGTGCTTCACCGGCGACAAGCCGGAGGCGACCAGGGAGGTCCAGTACGCGCTGAAGCTCAATCCCGCGGCTCTCCTGCCGAACCAGTACGCCGCATGGATGTTCCTCCACCTGGGCCAGCACGCGCGGGCGGAGGCGCAGGCCAGGAGGACGATCGAGCTGTTCCCGGATTCGCTTCAGCCCTATTTCGTGCTCGGGTGGTCGGCGTGGCACCGGGGCCACGCCGATGACGCGGTTGCCGCCCTCGAGAAGGCTCTGAGCCATTCGCGCGAAGCCCTGTCCCTCTCCTACCTGGCGCACGTCTATGGCCGGCTCGGCCGGACGGACGAAGCCAGGCTCCTGCTCCGCGAGCTCGAGGAGCTCCGCACGCGAGGCCAGTGCCCGCCGACCGCGATGGCGGTCGTCCACGCGGGGCTCGGCGAGATCGACGTCGCGTTCGACTGGCTGGAGAAGGCCTACCAGATGCGCGACGGCTACCTGTTCTGGCTCCCCGGGGCTCCCGGCCTCGAGCCCCTCCGCCCGGACGCGCGCTTCATCGATCTCGTGCGTCGCATCGGAGTCTCGCCGGCCTAGCGTCATCGCGACTTCTTGCCTGATAAAGGAAACATCGCAGGCCTTCTCGGCGGGCTTCTTCTGCATGGTGTGGACGCGAGCAGGAAGATGCAAATCGTGACGAGAGAAGACCTCCTCTCCGAAGCCCTGAAGCTCCTCGAGGAGCTCACCGAGGCCGAGCACAAGGAGCTGTGGAACGCCTGACCCGGTAGGGTAGAGGGGCGGCTGCGTCGAGTCTCACGACGCTCTAATGGCCGTAGCTGACAACCCGAGTGACCTTCCACGTCTGACCGTCCTTCTGCCATACGTGAAGGAACCGGAATGTCCCACAGTCCTCTCGCCCCTGCTCGACATGGCAGAAGCGATGAGCGCCAAGTTCAATAGCCCCATAGCCCTTGATGGGATAGACGTCCAGGCTTCCCTTTACAAGCTCCCGACGAATGCCGTCGTTCCTGGCGAAGATGGTCTTGAAGCCTTTCCTGACGTCGCTGTACGACTGCAAGCCCCCAGTGTCATGGTAGAACTCGAGCTTCTCCGAGAACGTCGCCATCACGGCATCGAGGTCGTGCCGGTTGAAGGCATCGAACATCGCCGCATCCTGTCGACGGATTTCGTCCAGTAGAGCTGGGGCCTCTTCTTTCGTCGTCGCTTCTCCCTGTCTCGGAGCTTCCTGGCAGTCGGCCTCAACGCAGATCATCCCCAGCAGCAACATGGTTCCCTGGAGCGTTCTCAGTAGCTTCATGGGCTCTCCTGACACTGATACGCCGGGAGAGCTCCAAGGTTCAAAGCTTCGAGGCGTCATCGGCGCCGGCATCGACCTGTGTCGCCAACGCAGTCGCCGACTTTCTCATGCTCCCGGAGCTTGTTGCGTCCTTCCGGCTCAGTGACGGGCATTTCTCATTGACGCCGGAAGGATGGGCACCCGGGAGAGAATCCGTGCATGGACATACTCGATCGTCTTCTTGGACACGACGCGTGGACCACCGAGGCCGTCCTGCGCTGTTGCGCGACGCTGTCAGACGAGGAGCTCGATCGCCCGCTCGGCGTTGGCCTCGGCACCGTTCGCGCCACCTTCAGTCACATCGTCAAGAACATGGAGTACTGGACCGACCTCATTGCCGAACGGCCCGTGCGCCCACACCCTCCCTCGCAAGACACACATACGGTCCCGCTGCTTCTCTCGCGGCTCACAGCCGCCTCCCACGACCTGGCGGTGACCTCGCGCGCTCTGCTTCGGGCCGGCCGCCTGGACGACACGTTCACCGATTCCCCCGATCCTGACGGCGCCCGCTTTTCGTTCGGCGGTGCAATCGTTCATGTGATTACACACAGCATGCACCACCGAGCACAGCTCCTGCTCATGCTCCGCCGCCTGGGCCTCTCCGACCTTCCCGAAGGCGACGTGCTCTCGTGGGAAGACCATTTCCACCGCGAAGCGGGTGCCTGACCCCGGCATGGTCCGCGGGATCACCTGGTTCGATGATTCGAGCCGCGTCACCAACGCAGGAGTCTCATGAAGTCTCTCGTCCTCGAGTCCCCGGAAGCTACGATCCGGTTCCACGACCTCGCGGGGGTCGGCACGCCTCTCGTCTTCGTCCACGGACTGGGGTGCGCGTCGTCGTGCGACTACCCGGCGGTCGCTCGGGACCCGTCCCTCGCGTCGCGGAGGGCGATCCTCGTCGACCTCCTCGGTTCCGGGTTCAGCGACAGACCGGAGGGCTTCGACTACTCGGTCTCCGCTCACGCGAGGGTCCTCGTCGCCCTGATCGACGCGCTCGGCGTCGCGACGTGTGACCTCTACGGTCACAGCATGGGCGGCGCCGTGGCGATTGTCGCTGCGACGATGCTGCCGGGGCGCGTCGAGCACCTGGTGCTTTCCGAGCCCAATCTCGACCCGGGAGGCGGGGTCTTCAGCAGGAGCATCGCCGCGCAGCCCGAAGCCCGATACGTCGCGAACGGGCACGCGGAGACGATCCGCGAGGCGGCGCGCTCCGGGAACGACATCTGGGCGGGCTCGATGGCGGCGACGGCTCCGTTCGCGGCGCACCGCGGGGCGGTCTCGCTCGTCGAGGGGGCGTCGCCTTCGTGGCGACGGCAGCTGCTCGCGCTCGACGTCCCGCGCACCGTCCTCTTTGGCGCGCGCTCCCTGCCAGACCCGGACGCCGAGTCGCTCCCCGCGGGCGGCGTCGGCGTGGCCGTCGTCCCCGACGCCGGCCACTCGATGGCGTGGGAGAACCCCTCGGGCCTCGCCCGGGCCATCGCCGGCGCCTGCTCTTCGAGGGCGGTCATCGAGGGCCGAGACGAGGCGTTCCTGTCAGCGGCACGTCACGTCATCGAGAAGAACGCCGAGCTGTACCGGCGGCTCTCCTGATGCGCCATTTGACCATCTGATTCTCGCCCTGCCGCGGCGTCCGGGACATGCCCTTCTGCGTAGTAGCATCGCCGCAAAACCGAACGAGCCCGAAGAGCGAGGATCGACATGCGCCGAACCTTCCTTGCCGCCGTTGTCGTCGTCGTCGTTGTTGCCGCCGCGCTGCCGCTTGGCGCCGCGGATCCGGAGCCGAGCAAGCGTCAGCGCGAGCTGATCGTGGAGCTGCTCGGCCTGACGGCCGGAGAGGGCACGATGCAGGAGGTCATGAGCTCGATCCTCGACCAGAGCGAGAAGCAGTTCATCGCGAAGGCCGAGGCGCGAGGCGACGTACCAAGAGACCTCGAGGAGAGGAAGGAGCTCTACGCCTTCCTGCACGAGGAGCTCGCCCGCATCGACGTCTCGGCGGCGCTCGCGGAGCCGGCGATCCGGATCTACGCGAAGTACTACACGGAGCGCGAGCTCGCCGACCTCGTCGCGTTCTATAGGACTCCGACGGGGCGAAAGTCGATCAAGGTGCTGCCCGCGATCGTGCGCGAGTCGGCCGAGGCGAGTGCGAAGAGTCTCGGTCCGCTGCTCGAGGAGGCGGCCTCCCGGGCGTCGGACCGCCAGGGGGAGAAGCGGAGGCCCTGGAAGAAGGCGATGACCGACATCCGAGCGCTTACCGAGGCGGTCGAGAGCTATGCGCGCGAGAAGGCGGACTCCAGCTACCCGCCGGGCGACTTCGCCTCGCTGGGGCGCTTCCTCGTGCCGAAGCACCTCGAGGCGATGCCGGCGAAGGACCCGTGGGGAACGCCCTACGGCTACGCCGCTTCGGCGGACGGCCAGCACTACCGTATCGCGTGCGCCGGCGCGGACCGGAAGTTCGAGCCGACGAGCCTGCAGATCGTGTTTTCGGCCGACGGGACGCGCCCGAAGGATAAGGTCAACGAGCGGCTCGAGGACGACATCATCGCGCAGGACGGCGTCTTCGTGCAGTACCTCGTGCTGAAGAAGTGAGCGTGCTCGCCGACGCCGGTCTCGCTCGGCGGCTCGACCTGCGACGAGCCGGAGGATTTCGGCTTCATGTACACGCACAGCTTTCTCGACCCGGAGGGCCATGGGTCGGGCCTGGTCCACATGAGCGCCACGCCGGCACGGGAGTGACCGTGCAATATCCGGCGTCTGCATCGCTGAGGAGGTTCACATGAGGCGAGTCATCGGCATCGGGGGCATCTTCTTCAAGGCTCAGGATCCCGCCGCGCTGCGCGCCTGGTACAAGGAGCATCTCGGGGTGGACGTCCTGGAGTGGGGCGGCGCCGTGATTCCGTTCTCCGACGCCGACGGCAGCCCCATGCCGGGCCAGACGATCTGGAACGTCACGGGCATGGGGAGCGAGGACTTTGCCCCGAGCACGTCGCGATTCATGGTCAATTACCGGGTGGCCGACCTTCGCGGCCTCATCGCCGTCCTCCGCGAGGAAGGCTGCAACGTCCTCGAGAAGGTCGACGAGTCGGAGTTCGGTCGCTTCGGGTGGGTCCTCGATCCTGAAGGGAACAAGGTCGAGCTCTGGGAGCCCCCGGCGGGCCAGTAGGCCGGCAGGAGGAGGCTTCGGCGTGGCTGCCGGCCGGGCTGACCGACAAGGGGCGCCAGGCATCGCCGTTCGCGAAGTCGCAGAGAGGGGAGTGCACGATGAGCAACGAACAGGTGGCACCTGAGACGAAGGGCGTCACGGTGAAGCTGCTTGCAACGGTCGATCTCGGCCCCGAGATCGAGGGCATGGCAGGGCGCCAGCTTCGAATGCGCATGGTGACCATCGAGCCCGGAGGCGTCTTCGGCCCGATTCACGACCACAAGGGCAGACCAGGCACCGTCTACGTCCTGCAAGGAACGATCACCGACCATCGGGATGGAGCCTCCACGGACTACGGGCCGGGAGTGGGCTGGCCCGAGGACAGGAACACCACGCACTGGCTCGAGAACAGAGGAACGATTCCGGCGGTTGAGATCTCGGTCGACGTCGTCAGGCAGGAGTAGGCGCAGGAGGGACGAGCGCTTCTTCGTCAGGAACCTCGAGAACGTCCAGGGTGCCGAGAGGGACCACAGAAGTTCCTCGAGTTTGCGAAGCGCGGGCAGGATGCCCTGGAGACGCCGGGTCGACTTCCCAACTACCCCTTTGCCGATGATTGCACCCTGGCCGAGGTTCTGAGGGCCAAGGCCGCGTCGCTCGACGAGGCGGGCCACTTGCGGGAAGAGCTCGGCGTTCGCGATGTGGGCTCAGTCCCAGGTCAGGAGTGCCATGCGCCGCGATACCGCTTCGGGGTCGCCCCGACCTGGCCGGCGAGAGTGCCTCTCGAGCGTGGGTATCATGAGTCCGGAAGGCGCGCTGTCCGGCGATCACGTCGACAAGTCCCGCAAAGTGGAGCTCCCCTGAGCTGGAGAGGACCACGATGAAATCCGCCGAAGTCCGGGACGAGCTGATTCGGGCCCTGCGGCTCGACCTCACCGGTCCGGAGCCGGGGAGCGTGCACGAGCGCGAAGAGCTGCCCGACGAGCCATCCCGTTGGTACATCGGCGGGTTCCTCGTGCCGTTCGAGGCGTCGGACGAGCAGAAGTGCGACCAGACGAGCAACGAGGAGCTTTTCGCTGCCGGTGACGAGGTGGGGGCGGACGACTCCGATGCGCCCGACCGGGCCTCTGCGAGGAAGGCGTTCCTTCCTTCGTCCATCGGCCTCAGCGTCCTGACGTCGGCGGGGCTGCAGGAGCTCGAGGCGGAGGTGACCTGGGGGGACTACAGCCTGCCGGCGGCGGAGGGCGAGGGCGAGGGCGCGACGAAACGGGCCGGCGACACGTGGAAGAGGGAACCGAAGCGGTCGGTTCTCCGGGTGGCCGTCACGGGCAACGGCTCGAAGCCGCTTCCTCTCGACCTTCCGGACTCCGGCGGGCTGAAGCTGATCGTCACCGCTCGGCCGGCGGATGGGATGGAGAGGCTGGGGCTTCCGGCCGGAACGCGAAGCATCTCGGTCTTCGTCGTGAACTATCGCAAGCCCGCGCCCGACGAACGGAAGGACGAGGCGATGGCCTTCCAGGTTCGTCTCACCGTGCGGGGGAAGCAGCCTTTCGTGCCGAGGCCGAATGCGACGGGGCTCGAAGCGGAAGACTGGGACGAGCGCGTCGCCGACCTCCAGTACCGGGACGTCGTCGAGTTCGTCGTGGGGCACGGCGTCTCGGCCCGGACGGTCTTCGGGAGCGACGGCGAGTGCCGGGAGGTCTCCACGGAATGGGTGCCGCGTGCGGCCGTGGAGAAGGTGGAGCCGACCCTGATGCCGGGCGTCGAGCTCGGGATGGAAGCCCTGGCTGCGATGAAGGGGCCGGACGAGCTGAAGTCGGCGCTGGCTCCCTTTCCGCTTCGCTACGCAGAGTGGATAGGAAGGCAGCGCAGCGAGGTCTTCGAGGGGCGGCGCGCCGAGACCGCGCAGTTCCTTCTGCGCGACGCCGAGCTCGCCTGCGGCCGGATCGCGACGGGGATCGGCCTTCTTTCCGACCCGCAGGTTCTCAGGCGTTCCAGGTGGCGAACCGGGCGATGGCCCGGGCGGCCCGGCGCCGCCAGGCGATGCTGCTGAAGGTGCGGCCCGAGGCCACGCGCGCTCCGGCGTGGTACCCGTTCCAGCTCGCGTTCCTCCTGATGAACCTGAGAAGCGTGGTGGACCCGAAGTCCGCAGATCGCAACGCGGTGGACCTTCTCTTCTTCCCGACGGGCGGAGGAAAGACCGAGGCCTACCTGGGGCTCGCGGCCTTCACGATGGTCCTTCGGCGCCTCCGGAACCCGGGCCTTTCGTCGGCCGGGGTCTCGGTCCTGATGAGATACACGCTCCGGCTCCTGACGCTCGACCAGCTTGGGCGCGTGGCGGCGCTCGTCTGTGCCCTGGAGCTCGAGAGAGAGACGAATCCCGCCGAAATGGGGGAATGGCCGTTCGAGGTCGGGCTCTGGGTGGGCCGGGCGGCCACGCCGAACCGGATGGGCTCGAAGGCCGACGGCGACGAGAACACGGCGAGGTCGAAGACGCTTCGCTACAAGAAGGACAGCAAGCGCTATCCGCCGCCGATTCCGCTGGAGAGCTGCCCCTGGTGTGGCGAGCCGTTCCTGCCGCCGTCGTTCTCGCTTCTGCCCAACGCGGACCGCCCGACCGACCTGAGGGTCGTCTGCATGAACCGCGACTGCGACTTCACCGGCAGGCGTCCGCTGCCGATCCTGACGGTGGACGAGCCGATCTACCAGAGGCTCCCCGCGTTCCTGATCGCCACGGTGGACAAGTTCGCGAGCCTTCCGTGGGTCGGCGAGGTGGGAGGGCTGTTCGGGAAGGCGGAGAAGGAGCTCCTGCCGCCGGACCTGATCATCCAGGACGAGCTGCACCTGATCTCCGGGCCGCTCGGGACGATCGCGGGGCTGTACGAGATCGCGATCGACACGCTGGCGACGCGGTTCGTCGACGGCAAGGCGATCCGGCCGAAGATCGTAGCGTCGACGGCGACGATCCGGCGGGCCGAGGCGCAGGTGAAGGCGCTGTTCGGTCGTTCGTCGGTTGCGGTGTTTCCTCCCCCTGGTCCCGATCGGCGGGACTCCTTCTTCGCGCGGACGGTGCCCGTCTCCGAGAAGGAGCCGCGGACGTACGTCGGGCTTTCCGCGCAGGGACGGAGCCTGAAGGTCCTGCTGCTGCGCGCCTATCTCGCGCTGCTCGGGGCCTCGCAGCGAATGTATGACGAGGCGGGCGGGACGGCGCTCGGGGAGAAGAACCCGGCGGACCCCTACATGAGCCTTCTCGGCTACTTCACGAGCCTCAGGGAGCTGGGCGGCACGAGACGGATCGTCGAGGACGAGGTCGCGGCGAGAGCCGCGCAGCGCAGCGAGCGGCGACGGATGGGAGAGATCGCCGGCCCTTTCCGCGACCGTCAGATCCAGCAGGAAGTGGTCGAGCTGACGTCGCGCGAATCGACGTCGAAGGTCTCCCGCGCAAGGGAGCGCCTCGCCTTCTCCCACGACCACAAGGACCACGTCGACGTGGCGCTGGCGACGAACATGATCTCCGTCGGCCTCGACATCCCGCGGCTCGGGCTGATGGTCGTCCTCGGGCAGCCGAAGACGACGTCGGAGTACATCCAGGCGACGAGCCGCGTCGGCCGCGACGACAACCGGCCCGGCCTCGTCGTAACGCTCCAGAACGTCCACCGTCCGCGGGACCGGTCGCACTACGAGCGGTTCGAGGCGTACCACGCGACCTTCTACCGTGCCGTGGAGGCGACGAGCGTGACGCCCTTCTCGGCGCGGGCGCTCGACCGGGCGGCCGCGGCCGTCTGCGTCGCGCTCGCGCGGCACGGCATACGGGAGCTGCAGCCTCCGGGCGGGGCCGCCGCCATGGAGAGGTGCCGCAAGGACGCGGGGTTCGTGGCGGAGGCGATGTCGCAGAGGGCCTCGGGGCACGACCCTTCGAAGAGCGACGAGGATCTCGAGGCCCTCCGCAAGCGGGTTCGGAGCCTCGTGGACGACCTCCTCGACAGCTGGGCGGTCTTCGCGCGCGAGAAGCGGGAGAAGAACGTGAAGGTGGTCTACCAGAAATGGGAGCGCGGCAACCCGGCGAACGCCTTCCCGCTGCTGCGCGACCCGCTCGACCCCGAGCTCGATCTCTACCCCGAGATGAGGAAGTTCCGGGCCCAGCGCGCGATGAGAGACGTCGAGCCGAGCGTCGGCCTGGTCCTGAGGCGCCTCGACAACCGGGACGTTCCCGAGATCGAGGAGGCCGAGGCGTGAAGAAGCACCAGGGGGAGATCCGCCGGAGCCAGCTCATCCGGACCTACGGCCCCGGCTCGATGGTCGACCTGCCGAACCACTCGGTCGTCGTCAGCGGGCTCGACTACTGGTTTCCCCAGGCGGAGATGCCGGCGATCGTCGAGGAGAGGCTCTCGGCGAAGGTCGCGGCGGTGCTGAATCGCGCGAAGCCGGTGCCGCTGAAGGGGCCGCCGATCGCCGACGACGACGAGAGAAAGACCCCGACAGGCGTGCCGGCGTTCCAGTTTCCGGAGTGGTTCGTGGTGCAGGTCAAGAGGAAGAGGCGGCCGCTCGTTCACCTCGAGAGCCTCACGAAGGGCCGATACGAGGTGGACGGGAAGAAGGTCCCGGCGATCCCGGTCCGGTTCGTTCAGGCCTGCGTCCTGGGTCACCTGTCCGACATCGACTGGCACGGCTTCATTCACCAGTACCGTGGCGACTGCGCCCGGCAGATCTGGATGGAAGAGCGGGGCTCCTCCGGAGACCTCGCGGACGTCATCGTCGGATGCGACTGCGGCCAGGAGCGGTCGATGGCGCAGGCCACGAGGCGCGGTGCGGAGAACCTCGGGGCATGCCTCGGCAAGCGGCCCTGGCTGGGGAAGTACGCAGGAGAGAAGTGCGGCGGAGAAGGCGGAAAGCTGCAGCTCAGCCGCCTGCTCATCCGCTCGGCCAGCGACGCCTACTTCTCGCAGGTCCTCAGCGTCATTTCTCTCCCGGACCGTGGGTCGCTCGTGCGCGACGCCGTGGCGAAGCTCTGGGAAGACTTCCTGTCGCTTGTGGAGAGCCGCGAGGATCTCGCCAAGGAGCGGAAACGTCCATCCGTGAAAGCCGCCCTCGACGGCCTGTCGGACGACGAGGTCTTCGCGGAGATCGAGAGACGCCGGACGGGAGGACCTCTCCCGAACCAGAAGATCAAGGAGCTGGAGCTGGCCACGCTCCTGTCGGTGAAGGAGAAGCTCGGCGAGGAATTCCACGGAGGCGCCGACTTCCTGGCCCGGCGCATCCCCATCAGGAGAGAGACGGGACCGCTCCGGGCGATCGACCGGGTCGTCCTCGTGGACCGGCTGCGCGAGGTGTCGGCGCAGGTGGGCTTCACGAGGTTCGAGGCGCAGGCCGCCGACATCGACGGGGAGCTCTCTCTCGACGTGCGGTCGGCCCCGCTCGCGTCCGAGGTGAAGTGGGTTCCGGCTGTCGAGAACCGGGGCGAGGGCATCTTCCTGACCCTCGACCCCTCGCGGGTCTCCGCTTGGCGGAAGCGGCCCGAGGTCCAGGTCCGGGAGAAGGAGCTGGCGGGAGGGTTCGAGGCCTGGAAGACGGTCCACAAGAAGCCGAACGCGGAGTTCCCGGGGCTCCCCTACATCCTCCTCCACTCGCTGTCGCATCTCCTGCTGACGGCGGTATCGCTCGACTGCGGCTACGCGACGAGCTCGATAAGAGAGCGGATCTACGCGGGCGACGACGCGCACGGGATCCTTCTCTACACGTCGAGCCCCGACGCTGAGGGGACGCTGGGAGGCCTGATCGACGTCGGTCGCCGCCTCGACCTCCACCTGCGCCGCGCGCTGGAGATGGCCCGCCTCTGCTCGAACGATCCGGTCTGCGCGATGCACCGGCCGAACAGCAGCCAGGAGGAGCGCTTCCTCTCGGGGTCGGCCTGCCACGGCTGCCTCCTGATCTCGGAGCCGAGCTGCGAAAACAGGAACGACTTCCTCGATCGCGCTCTCGTCGTCCCGACGGTCCTCGGCCCGGGACCGGAGTTCTTCGGCGAGGAGGACCTGTGAGCGGTTCCCTCGGCGGAGCTTCGCGGGCGGCGCTCGAGACGATCGCCCGGGCGCTCGCCGACGGGAGGCTCTCCGGCCCCTACTCCGTCGGCGGTCTGGCGAGATACGTCCCGAAAGTCGATCTGTCGGGGCTGGTTGCCGAGCTGAGTCGACTGGAAGGCGTGGGGGTGCCGCCCGAGCACATCGCGGAAGTCCTCTTCGCGGCCTCCGCGGAGAGAAAGCAGAAAGAGGCGGCCGCGGACAGGGTCGAGCTCGTCTGGACCGGGCCGGAGACGCCCGGAAGCCAGAGCCGGGACACGTCCGTCGTCGTGCGGGAGCTCTTCTCGACCGCCATCCGGACGGTCCTGATCTCGAGCTACACGGTCTACCTCGGGAAAGAGGTGTTCGAGCCGCTCGCGGCGCGGATGGAGGAGATCGGGGATCTCCGGGTGCTCCTCTTCCTGAACGTCCCGCCGCCTCCCGGTACGGACTTCGACCCCGACGCGGTGGCCCGCGACCACTTCCGGGAGTTCCTGAAGAAGAACTGGCCGGCGAAACGCGAGCCCGAGCTCTACTACGACCGTCGCGCCCTCGCGAAGAAGGGAGACGCGCGCGGCGTCATCCACGCCAAGTGCATCGTCGTCGACAGCCAGACCGCCCTCGTCACCTCGGCAAACTTCACGGAGGCGGCCCACGTGCGGAATATCGAGGCGGGTGCGCTGGTTCGGGACCCTGCCTTCGCGCTGTCGCTCGAGCAGCAGTTCTCGTCGCTGGTGGCGACGGGAGTTCTGACCCGGGTGTTTCCCTGAAGCGTCAGGACTTCAGCCCCCCGGCGGACGTCCCGCGGCCGGCACGCCGGTCCCCGAAGCCACGCCGGTTTCGGGCGTCGCAACCTCGGTCGGGAGGGCGATGTTGTTGCTCCGGAAGGAGCCGAGGAGGCCGGCCTTGTCGACGGCCTTGAGGTAGGCCTCGCGGGGCTCGACGAGGCCCTTCTTCACGAGGTCGAGGAGCGAGTCGTTGAGGAGGACCATCCCCTGGGCCTTCGACGTCTGGAGGACCGACGGGAGCTGGAAGGTCTTCCCGTCGCGGATGAGGTTCGCGACGGCGTTGTTCGTGAGGAGGACCTCGAGAGCGGCGACTCGCCCGCCGCCGATCTTCTTGCAGAGCGTCTGTGCGACGACCCCCTTGAGGGAGTCGGCCAGCATCGTCCGGATCTGCTGCTGCCGGTCGGCCGGGAACTGGTCGACGATCCGGTCGATGGTGGAGGTCGCGGTCGTCGTGTGAAGGGTCCCGAAGACGAGGTGGCCGGTCTCGGCCGTCTCGATGGCGATCGCGACCGTCTCGAGGTCGCGCATCTCGCCGACCATGACGATGTCGGGGTCCTCGCGGAGCGCGGCGCGGAGGGCATCCTTGAACGAGGAGGTGTGGCTCCCGACCTCGCGCTGGTTCACGAGGCACTTCTTGTTGCGGTGGACGAACTCGACCGGGTCCTCGATGGTGATGATGTGGTCGGTCCGCGTCTCGTTGACGTAGTTGACGAGGGCGGCGAGCGTGGTCGACTTGCCGGAGCCGGTCGGGCCGGTCACGAGGACGAGCCCTTTCGTGAGGTCCCCGAGCCTCACGACCGAGGCGGGCAGACCCAGCTGCTGCGCCGTGAGGATCTCGATCGGGATCTGGCGGAAGACGGCCCCGACGCCGTGCCGGTCCCGGAAGACGTTGACCCGGAAACGCGCCGCCCCGGCGATCTCGTAGGCGAAGTCGGTGTCGTGCCGCTCCAGGAACTCCGTCCGGTTCCTCTCGGGAAAGATGGGAGCGAGGAGCCTCTCGACCTCCTCCGAGTTGAGGACGGGCTGGTCGGCCTGCTCGGCCATCTCGCCGTGAATGCGGAACAGGGGACGAGTTCCGGAGGAGAGGTGGACGTCCGATGCCGAGAGCTCGAGCATCCGCAGGAGGATCACGTCGAGCGGCCGTTCGCTCAGGACCGAAAGGCGCGACGGCTCCACCGAAGCCGGAGCGGCCGCGGGATAGGGGATCTCCTCCGCCGGGATCGGCGCCGGCGCGACGCCGGGGACCCGCGTCGAGGCGGGGATCTGAAGGTGCGGCGGGACCTGGGCGGGGAGGGGAGAGGGCGCCTGAAGGAACGCCGTGGCGGGGCCCTGCAGCGAGACGGGCGCCGGCTCGAGCTCGAGCTCTTTCGCCGGAGCCGGCCCCGGCTCGGGACTCGGGGTCATCCGCGCCGGACGGCAGATCATCAGGCCCGCGTTCCCGCCGAGGAGACCGAAGCGAATCTCGACGGATTCCCTTCCGGGACCGAGCTTCATCGGGATCCGGAAGCGGGTCCGGGCGAGCTCGTCGGGTGCCTGGCCCGGAGCCACCTCGGCGACGACGGCGCGGAAGGACTCGACGCTGACCGGCTCGCGCCCGACGAAGACGCGGCTCGTGCCGCGCGTCATGAAGAGCCTCTCGCCGGGAATGATGTAGAGCGCCTCGCCTTCGGTCTGGAGGAGGTTGGCCACGAGGAGGTCGATGCGAGAAGCCACCGTTCGCCCTCCTTCAGAACGACACGCGCGCGATATGGCCCGTCGCGACGAACACGAGCCGCGTACCGAGGCCGATCGGGACGAAACGGCCGAAGGAGTTGAAGACGTCCGACATCCGGGCATAGCCCGCGAGCGCCGTGGACCTGAGGATCCCGGAGACCTCCTCCCCGGAGACGAGATGGAGCGTCACGAGGTCGAGGGACATCCCCTCCGCCGGGGCCGGCTCGGCGCCAGGCCCGTCGGCGTCGATCTCCACCGTGACGAGAGCGTCCCGCGAGAGGAGTCCGCTCGAGGCGTCGGAGAGGCCCACGGGGAAGAACTTGCGATCCTCCTCGAGGAGCAGGCTCAGCGGCATGACTCCCCGCTCTCTCTGCGGGTCGGGCAGAAGCCAGAAGGTCACGTCGAGGCGGGGGCCTCCCTGCAACCGTACGCTGGCCGCACACGGCGTGGTGGTCCGTCGAGGAATCGTGTCGAGCATGACGTCCTCCCGATGCCACGAGAAGTCTAGGCGAGGGGCCGGCGCCGGGCCGTGGTTTTCGGCGGGCGGGACTCCTGGCGGGCTCCTCGCGTTCATAATCCCGGCGAGTGATCCGGCCCGCCCTCTTCCCGCGCCTCGCCTTCGTGGCAGCCCTGGCCGTCGCGTGGCCCGGTCTCGCCGCCCCCGCGCCGCCGGCGACGTTCGTCTCCCCGACGGGTTCCTCGCTCGTCGTCCGGGCGACGGACGCGGACGGAAAGACCTTCGTCTCCGTCGGCGACATCGCGACGGTGCTCGGCGGGACGCTCTCGTACGAGGCGGCCACGGGCTCCTACGAGCTGAAGATCGGCCCGCACACGGCGGTCTTCGGGACGGAGACGGCGATCGCCGTCGTCGACACCCGGCTCGTCCAGCTCGCCTCGCCCGTCCGCGGCGAAGGCTCCTCGGCCTTCGCCGACGCCGACTTCTTCACGCGCGTCCTCTCGCCCCTGTTCGGGGTGACGTTCACGTGGGACCGGGGCGCACGCACCCTCGCCGCGCGGCGCGTGGAGACGCCCGAGATCGGCGTGGAGGCGACGGTCTCCGCCTTCGAGGGGACGACGAAGGTCGTCTTCCGCTTCACCCAGTCGCCGCCGTTCCGGGTCGAGAAGGGGGACGAGCAGGTCGTCCTGCGGTTCTCCGGCGTCAAGCTCGTATCGCCCGTGCCGGAGATGGCGGTCGACGACCCCCGCGTCGCGCGCCTCTTCCTGCGCCCGACGGAGCTGGCGATCGTCCTGAAGGGGAAGAACCTCTCGACGAACGTCTACCCTCTCGCCAGCCCGCCGCGGCTCGTCGTCGACGTGACCCGCGGCGCACCGCCGCCGCCTGTCTCGTTCGCGCCCTCACCGGCCGCCAGGGAGGCTCCGGGCGCCCTCGCCGTCCCCTCCCCGACCCCGCGCCCGGAGCCGCGCGTCGTCGTCATCGACCCGGGACATGGCGGGACGGAGGAGGGCGCGAAGGGGCCCGGCGGCCTCCTCGAGAAGGACGTCGTCCTCTCCCTGGCGCGGACGGTGCGGGAGGTCCTCACGGCCCGCGGCTACCGCGTCGTGACGACGCGCGACAGCGACGCCTCCGTCGGCCTGCAGGACCGGACGGCGATCTCCAACGCGGCGAAGGCCGACGTCTTCCTGTCGCTCCACCTGAACGCCTCGCGCGCCGCCTCGGCACACGGGACGGAGGTCTATTACCTCTCCCTCGACGCTTCCGACCGCTCTGCCGCCGCTCTCGCCGAGTCCGAGAATCGGGCCGAACCGACGGTGACGCCCTCTGCCGAGACGAACGCGGCCCTCAGGGACCTCGACCTGATCCTCTGGGACCTCGCCCAGAACCAGCACCTCTCCGCATCCAGCCGGCTCGCCGAGATCATCCAGGGCGACTTCAACCGCCTCCTCGGCATCACGACGCGCGGCGTCAAGCAGGCCCCCTTCCGCGTCCTGATCGGCGTCAACGCGCCGGCCGTCCTCGTCGAGGTCGCCTTCATCTCGAACCCCGAGGAGGAGCAGAAGTTGGCCTCCGAGGAGTTCCGGAAGGCCGTGGCCGAGACGCTCGCCGGGTCGCTCGACAACTTCTTCCGGGCCGCGGCCAGCGGTGCGGCACCGGTTCCGGCCGCACCGCCGCCGAGCGGCCCGCGCTGACGCCCTCCCGATGCCGCGCCGCTTCGCCCTCGCGCTCCTCGCGCTCCTGATCCTCCTCCTGCTGGGGCTTCTCGTCGGGAGGCGCGTCCACGAGGCGAGGCAGAAGAGGCAGGTGGCCGCGCGGCCGACGCCGACCCGGACCATCCCGCCGCCCCCGACGCCGATCCCGGCCCGGCTCGTCTCGATCTGGTTCGAGTCCGCAGAGGACGGCCTCTTCCACCCGGAAGCGCGGGAAGTCCCGGCGGCGGTCGACGACGTCGCCTTCCTCCGGAGCCTCGCCGCGGCGGTCCTCGAGGGGCCGCGCCACCCGGCCCTCCTGAAGCCCTTCCCCGACGGCTGGACGCTGCGTGCCGCCTTCCGCCTCGCCGACGGGATCGCCGTCCTCGACCTCGCCCCACCCGCCCCGCCGACACCGATGCCGACGCCCGAGCCTTCGCCCGTCGAGGCGGCAGGGAAGAAGGGCGCGAAGAAACCGGAGCCCACGCCGACGATCCCGCCGCCGGTCGCGATCGCCGAATTGCCGAAACGCTGGGAGACCGGCTCTTCGGAGGAGGTCGGCGCCACTCAGTCGCTCGTTCTCACCGTCACGAAGAACGTCCACGCCGTCTCCCGGGTCATCCTCCTCGTCGGCGGCGAGCCGGTGGAGACGCTGGCCGGACACGTCGACCTGACCCACCCGCTCCTTCCCGACCTTTCCCGCGCGGCCGACGAGGCGCCTCTCGTCGCGCCGATGCCGGAACCGGAAGTGACCTCCGGGCCGGCCCCGACTTCGCCTTCGGCCGCCGGGTCCGCAGCGCCGCCGGTGGCCCCGCCTTCGGCGGCGTCTCCCGTTCCGTCGTCCCCCCGGCTCCCCCCCATCGCCGTGCCCCGCCCCGCGGCACGCCCCACCTCCGCGTCCCGCGAGAGACTCCTACCGCACATGACCGACGACCGCCCCATCGGCCTCTTCGACTCCGGGGTCGGCGGACTGACCGTCCTCGACGCCGTCGCCCGCCGCCTCCCCTCGGAGAACCTCCTCTACCTCGGAGACACCGCGCGCCTCCCCTACGGCACGAAGTCGGTGGAGACCGTTCGCCGCTATGCCCGCCGCGCCGTCTCGCTCCTCCTCTCGCGGGGCGTCAAGGCGCTCGTCGTGGCGTGCAACACCGCCTCGGCCCTCGCTCTCGACGCCATCGTCGAGGAGGCCGGCGACGTCCCCGTCGTCGGCGTCGTCGGGCCGGGCGCGCGGGCGGCCCTCCGCCGGGCGCGGGGCCTCACCGGTCCCGGCGCCGAGGCGCCGATCGCCGTCCTCGCGACGGAGGCGACGGTCGCTTCCGACGCCTACGGCCGCGCGATCCGATCGCTCGACCCGTTCCGCACGGTGATGAACGTCGCCTGCCCGCTCTTCGTCCCGCTCGCCGAGGAAGGCTGGACGGAGAACGAGGTCGCGCGCGCCGCCGCCCGCCTCTACCTGGCGCCCGTCGTCGAGGCGAGGGCCCGCGTCGTCGTCCTCGGCTGCACGCACTACCCGCTCCTCTCCGCGACGATCGCCGCCGCGCTCCCCGAAGGGACGCTCCTCGTCGACTCGGCGGCCTCCACGGCGGTCGAGGTCGAGACGCTCCTCGGCACGAACGCGCGGCGCGAAGGCGGGGCCGGAGAGACCCACCTCCTCGTCACCGACGCCTCCGAGCGCCTCCGCCGCGTGGCCGGGCGGTTCCTCGGCCGGGAGGCGGCGGCCCTCGAGCTCGTCGACCTGCCGTAAGCTCCGCCGCCATGGCTCGCCCCGACGGTCGCTCCCCCCTCCAGCTCCGCCCCGTTTCCCTCGAGTGCGACGTCGTTCCGCACGCCGAGGGCTCGTGCCTCATCGTCCAGGGAAAGACGAAGGTCCTCGTCGTCGCGACGCTCGAGCAGAAGACGCCTCCCTTCCTGCGCGACACGGGCGAAGGGTGGATCACCGCCGAGTACGGGATGCTCCCGCGCGCCACGCTCGAGCGGTCGCCCCGGGAGGCCGCGAAGGGAAAGCAGACGGGCCGCAGCCTCGAGATCCAGCGGCTCATCGGGCGCGCCCTGCGCGGCGTGGCCGACCGGCGCACCTTCCCGGAGTGGACGGTGACGCTCGACTGCGACGTCCTCGTCGCCGACGCCGGCACGCGCTGCGCCTCGGTGACGGGAGCCTGGGTCGCCCTCGCCCTCGCCCTCGAGACGCTCCGGAAGAAGGGCGGGCTGAAGAAGCGCCCGTTCCGCGAGGCGGTCGCGGCGATCTCGGTCGGCGTGCTTCCGGATCCCGACCGTCCCGAGGGCGTCGTCGCGCTCGACCTCGACTACACCGAGGACTCCACCGCCCACGTCGACCTGAACGTCGTCGGCACCTCGACCGGACGCTACGTCGAGGTGCAGGGGACGGCCGAGCGCGAGCCGTTCGACGACAAGCGCCTCCGCGAGATGCTCACCGTGGCCAGGCGAGGGTGCCGCCGCCTCTTCCGCGCTCAGAGGAAGGCGCTGGCAGGGCGCATCCCGGACGACTGGCTGCCGCCCGCCTGAGCGGCCTTCAGGCCTTCTTCGACAGCTCCGACAGGAGCTTCGCCACGTCCTTCGGCGCCTCGATCGGGGCGTAGTGGCCGATGCCGGCCAGCTTGACGTACGCGGCGTCGGGACGCGCCGAGCGGATCGCCTCGACGTCCTTCGGCGGCGCGAGCGGGTCCTCCGCCCCCGTCACGAGGAGGAGAGGTACCTTCGTTCCCGCGAGCCGTTTCGAGAGAGGCGGGGCGGAGAGGAGCCCGTCGACCGAGCGTTCGAGCGCCCGGAGCGCGGCGGGCGCGCGGGGTCCGGTCCGGGCCGCCATCCCTCGCGCGACGAACCCCTTCTTTCCCGCGCCGTCGACGGCGAAGCCGTACCCGAGCGCGTTTCTCATGGACGTGTCCGGCGCCGAGCTGACGAGCGCGGCGCGCGACATCGCCTTCCACTTGAGCGTGTCGGTGAAGCCGTAGGGAGCCGAGCCGAGCGGGGAGACGAGCGCGAGGGCCAGGACCCGCTTCGGCGCCAGCAGCGCGAGCTCTCCCGCGACCCGGCCCCCGAGGGAGTGCCCCGCGACGACCGCCGTCTCCACGTCGCGGTCGTCCAGCTCGCCGAGGACCCAGCGCGCGAGCGACGCGGGGTCGTAGCTGTCGTGCGGGCGGACGGCCTTGCCGAAGCCGGGGAAGTCGAGGGCCAGGGGGGACAGGCTCTTCGGCAGGGCCGCCGCGACCGCGGCCCAGTCTTCCGTCGAGCCGCCGAGGCCGTGGAGGAGGAGGAGCGTCCGGCTCATCGCGGGGCTCCGGGACCGGCGGTCGCCGTGACGGCGGCCGCGAGTGGACATCCCCAGGCCGCCGGCCGAGAATCCAGCGCGCCGGGGCGTAGCGCAGGGGTAGCGCAGTTGCTTTGGGAGCAACAGGTCGGCGGTTCAAATCCGCCCGCCCCGACCACTTCTTCCGGAGTTCGATCCCGCCCGCACATCCCGTCGGCCTCTCCCGCCCCTCGCCGGGGCGTCCGCGCGTTTGGCGCGGGATCTTGGCAGAGCGGGCCGGGCTCGTCGAGACGGAACGGCCCGGCGCGGCGTTGCCGCAGCGCCGGGCCCCGTGATCCCGGGTACCGCGCGGGTCACTTCTTCGCCATCTGCGGCGGCTGGTACTCCGGAGCGACGTTTTTCACGGGCGGGACGGTCTTCAGGTACGCATAGACCGCCTTCAGGTCGTCCTCGGTCGCATTGCGGTAGGCGGGCCAGGGCATCGGAGGGTTGATCGGCCGGCCGACGCCGAGGTGCTTCCCGTCCTTGATCGCGCGGACGAAGTTGGCCTCGGTCCAGGAACCGATGCCGGTGGCGTCGGAGGTGAGGTTCGCGGCGTAGCTGACGCCCCAGGGTCCGGCGAAGGCGGTGTTCGTCGCGTTGCCGGCCCAGACCCAGCTCTTCCCGTCGACGGGCGGTGCGCCCTGGACCTTGAGCGCCTGCGGGTGGCCCGAGAGGCGGAGCGCCATGTCGGGCTCGGGGCCGCGGGCGCCCATCTTCATCGGCGTGTGGCAGTCGTCGCAGCCCATGACGGAGACGAGGTACTTCCCGCGCGCGAGCTCGGGCGAGGCGCCGAAGGTGAGGGGCTTCTTCGGCGTTTCGCCGGCGAGGGCGACGGTCGAGGCGACGAGGGTCGCCGCGGCGGCGGCGAGGGCGATGCGGCGGACGGTGTCGGCAGTGTGGAAGGTGGCGGCCATGATCGAACTCCTTTGTGCCGAGGAATCTGTGGCGCCGCTGCGGGGCCGGCCACCTAAGAACTGACTAACGCTCCCTAAGAATTCACTAATCGACGGGGGCTGCGGTACCCTCCGCCCACCGTGGAGGTTCCGGAGAATCTGGCGGCCCTGCTGGAGGGGCTGGTCGCGGTGCACGTGGCCACGCGCGACGCGGCGCTCGTTCCCGACGAGCTGATGGCCGCCGCCGCTCGGGCCTCGGCGGACGGCCGCCGCCTGACGGTCTACCTGCCGGTCGCGACGTCGGAGACGAGCCTCGCGAACCTGCGCGAGAACGGGGCGATCGCGGTCGTCCTCTCGCAGCCGCTCACTCACCGGACCATTCAGCTGAAGGGGCGGGTCGAGACGATCGGTCCTGCGCGAGAAGAGGAGCGGGCCGAGGTGGAGAGGCTCGCGGCGGCGTTCGACGCGGAGGTGGAGGTGATCGGCCTCCCGTCCGCCGCCGTGAGGCGCCGGACGAGGTGGCCCTGCCACGCGGTGACGTTCGTCGTCGCCGAAGCCTACGAGCAGACGCCCGGACCCCGCGCGGGCGCGCCGATCGTGGGCGGGAGCGTGTCGTGATCGAAAAGCTCCCCTCCCTGTCGCGCTGCTTCCAGGGAATCATCCCCGGCTCGCTCGCCACGTGTGCCCTCGACGGGACGCCGAACGTCACCTACCTGAGCCAGATCCGCCAGGTCGACGACCGGCACGTCGCCATCTCGAGGCAGTTCTTCAACAAGACGAGCCGGAACCTCGAGGCGAACCCGCGGGCGACGGCGACGGTCGTCGACCCGGTCACGTTCGAGGAGTGGAAGCTCGGCCTCCGCTACGTGAGGTCGGAGACGGACACTCCGCTCTTCGTGGAGATGGCGCTGCGGATCGAGGCGATCGCCTCGCACACGGGGATGAAGGGGATCTTCAGGCTCCTGTCGGCCGACGTCTGCGAGGTGGAGTGGATCCGGCCCGTCTCGGGGTTCCTCGAGCCCGCGGCGCCGGAGGACTGCTGCGAGAAGGCCGCCGTCGACGGGCCGATGACCGAGATCCGCGCTCTCTCCCTCGTCTCCTGCCGCATCAACCGGGCGGTCGACCTCGAGTCGCTCCTCTACGACGTCCTCGGCGCGCTCGACGAGGTCCTCGGCTTTCGCCACTCGATGCTCCTCCTCCTCGACGAGAAGAGCCGGACGCTCGTGACGATCTCGAGCCACGGATACGGCGGGAGCGGCGTCGGCGCCGAGGTCTCCGTCGCGCAGGGGCTCATCGGGACCGTGGCGGCGACGGGAACGCCGCTTCGCCTTTCGGGAATGGAGTCGCTCCTGCGCTACTCGCGCGCGGTGCGCGGGACGATCGAGGCGGCGGGGGGAGGCGCGGAGCTTCGCCGCGAGATCCCGCTTCCCGGCCTTCCCGACGCGGAGAGCCAGCTCGCGCTGCCGCTTCTCGTGGAGGACCGGCTCATCGGGGTCCTCGCTCTCGAAAGCCGCGACCCGCTCGCCTTCGAGGAGTGGCACGAGGAGTTCCTCCTCGTCCTGGCGAACCAGATCGCGATCGGAATCGACCGGCTTTCCGAGCCGTCCGAGGATGAGGCGGAGCCGGAGTCGAAAGCGCCCGGCGCTTCGCACGCCAGGAAGCCGCGGCGGACGTTCCTGTACTACCCGTCCGACGACTGCGTCTTCGTGGACGGCGAGTACCTGATTCGCAACGTTCCCGGGAAGATCCTCTGGAAGCTCCTCCGGGCCCGCAGGGACGAGGGGCGGCGGGAGTTCACGAACCGCGAGCTGAGGCTCGACGCCTCGCTGGGGCTGCCGGCGGTGAAGGACAACCTGGAGACGCGGCTCATCCTCCTCCGGAAGCGCCTGGAGCTGAAGTGTCCCGACGTGCGGCTCGTCCCGGTGATGCGCGGCCGCTTCGCCCTCGAGGTGGACGGGGAGATCGACCTCGAGGAGCGCGCCGCGGGCTGAAAAGGCACTGACATCCGCCGGGGCGGAGGGTTCGAGGGGGACTGGCCGCCGGCCCGAAGGGCCGGGGTTCCCCGTCTACTCGGCGGACGCGGGTGCGAGCGCGTTCGGGCGCGCGAGGCCGGCCGCGCGCAGCGCGGCCACCACGGCCGGGACGTCGTCGGTGACGAGGGAGGCGGCGCCGAGGCGGGCGAATCGGACCGCCTCCGCGGGGTCGTTCACCGTCGAGACGTGGACGGCGACCCCCTCGGCCTTCGCCTCGGCGAAGAGGCGTTCGGAGGCGAGGGCGACGGCGGGAGCGATGCCGCGGCAGCCGCTGGGCAGGTTCGGCCAGAGGCGTCCCTCGGGGCGGTAGACGGTGCCGTCGTAGCAGAAGGCGGTCTCGAGGGCGGGCTGCGCTTCGCGGATCCGCCTCAGCGGCTCCGGCGCGGAGCTCGCGACGACGCTCCTCTCGAGGGCGTTGAACTGCGTCAGGAGGGCGGCGACACGGAACTCGAGGAGGCCGGGTCGGGGCGCGGGGCCGGGCTTGAGCTCCACGAGGAAGCGGCCGTCGTGGCCGTAGCGCGTCAGGACGTCGCGCAGCAGCGGCACCGCGCCGCTCCTCTCGCCCTTCGTGACCGTGACGCCGAGGAGATCGGAAAGGTAGAGAGACGAGATGGGAAGGCGCCTGTTCCCGAGAACGACTTCCGCCTCGGCGGAAACGACGACCTCGCCGTCGGCGGTGAGGCGGACGTCGAGGTGGAGCGCGTCGGCGCCGTCGGCCTCGGCCTGGTCGAAGGCTTCGATCGTGTTCTCCACGGCGTCGCGGGTCGAGCCGCGGCGGGCGACGACGAGGGGCGGATCGCTTCGGAAGACGTTCATCCCGCGAGGGATTATCCTCGCGCACGATGAAACCGCGAGGGGGCTCACGCTCCGGGCCGCCCAGGCGGCCCACCGGACGCCCGCCGGCACGGCCCGGCGCCCGTCCTCCGTTCCGGCCCGACGACCGTCCTGCACCGCGCGCCGAGGGCGGCGCGCCTGGTGGCCACTACGACCGGCCTGCCGGGCCGCGCCCGGATCGTCCGCCGTTCCGCCGCGACGACAGGCCTGCGGGGCCGCGTCCGGATCGCCCGCCGTTCCGCCGCGACGACCGGCCTGCCGGGCCGCGTCCGGATCGCCCGCCGTTCCGCCGCGACGATCGGCCTGCCGGGCCGCGCCCGGATCGTCCGCCGTTCCGCCGGGACGACCGGTCCTGCCGGGCCGCGTCCGGATCGTCCGCCGTTCCGCCGGGACGACAGGCCTGCCGGGCCGCGTCCGGATCGTCCGCCGTTCCGCCGCGACGACAGGCCTGCCGGGCCGCGTCCGGATCGCCCGCCGTTCCGCCGCGACGACAGGCCTGCGGGGCCGCGTCCGGATCGTCCGCCGTTCCGTCGGGACGACAGGCCTGCCGGGCCGCGTCCGGATCGCCCGCCGTTCCGCCGCGACGACAGGCCTGCCGGGCCGCGTCCGGATCGTCCGCCGTTCCGTCGCGACGACAGGCCTGCGGGGCCGCGTCCGGATCGTCCGCCGTTCCGTCGGGACGACAGGCCTGCGGGGCCGCGTCCGGATCGTCCGCCGTTCCGCCGCGACGACAGGCCTGCGGGGCCGCGCCCGGATCGCCCGCCGTACCGTCCGGACGACCGGCCTGGCGCTCGCCCGGCGGGGCCGCCGCGGCCCGTACGCGAGGGAGCGAGGACCGTTCGGCGCGAGGGGCCGCCCGCCTCGCCGCGGACGGCCGTCGTCGCCGACGCGATGCCCGCGACGGTGCGCCGCGAGCTGACCCCGCGACCCATGCGGACTCTCCCGACCGGTGCGTTTCCGGTGCCGCTTTCGACCCTCGACTGGCTCCTCTCCCGGGAGTGTCCGGCGGCGCGCTACGTCGCCCTGCGCGATCTCCTCCATCGTCCGGCGAAGGACATCGAGCGGCGGAAGGCCCGGCAGGTGCTGGTGCGCGATCCGTTCCTGAAGGACGCCCTCCCGCAGCTGCGCGGAATGCTTCCGGCGGGCGGACCGTCCGTCTCCTCCTCCGCCGTCGACCCCGGAACGTCGTTCGTCCTCCTCCTCCTCGAGATGGGGTGCGATGCCGACGTGACGGAGCTCCAGCGCGCCGCCGACCTTCTCCTCGCGAGGTGGGAGCGGGTGATCGTCGACATCGAGCGGGGTGAAAGCCCTGCCGTCGGCAGCGGTTTCGTCTCCGCCTGCCGGGCGCTCTTCCTCCTGGGTTACGGCGACGACCCGCGGCTCCTCAGCGCGGCGGACCACCTCGCGCGCCGCCGCGTCACCTCGGACCACGTGTCCGAGAGCGTGGCGGGGGACCTCCTCGTCCTGACGTCCGTCGCGGAAGAGAAGCGGTCGGCAGCCGTCCAGAACGCGATTACTTTCTGCATCGAACGCGCGAAGAACGTCGAGCTTTCAGCGATGACGGACGATCAGGCCCGGACCGGGATCGGTGTCGGCGATACGTCGGACCTCCTCGAGCTCCTTCGCGCCCTCGCCGCCGCGGGCGCGTTTCGCTCGCCCGAGGTCGATGCCGCCCTGGGTCGCCTCGTGGCCCGCGCCGACCACCGTGCCCGCTGGAAGCTGGAGCGGCCGGTCGGCGTGACCCTTCCCGTCCCTCTCGAGAGAGAAGGGGACCTGTCGCGCTGGGTGACGCTTCGCGCGCTCGGCGTCATGCAGCACTTCCTCAGCCTGACGATCACGGGGGCGCCGTGAGAACGCGGATCCCGCTCGTCCTCCTGCTCGTGGCGGCGCCGGTCCTGACGGCCGCCTGCGCAAAGCTGATGGGGCCACCCCCGCGGCCGAGGACGGACGGGTACGCGGGGATCATCACCGTCCGCGGTGGCGACACCGAGCTCGCGAGGTTCCAGCTCGCGGTCCGCGGCGAGGCGGTCCGCCGGTCGACGTCCGACGCCGAAGACGCGCCCTACTTCGTCCGCGAGACGGCGGGGGGGGAGGTCTTCGAGGTGAACCCGGCCACGAAGAGCTATCGCGCCGGAACGCCCGAGGCGCTCCTGGCGCATCTCGACGACTTCCCGCTCGGGGCCGACTTCAACCACGCCGCCGAGGCGAACCGGCGGGGGATCAAGGAGTACTACCGCGAATCGGACGCGGTCTTCGCCGGGAACGCCTGCAACATCTGGCGCTTCCCCGACCGCCCCGACGCGTTCAACTCCCCGTCGACCACCTACTGGATGACGCCGGCCCTCGACGGCATCGTCGTCCGCAAGGAGCGCGCCGTGCCGAAGGCGGACGGCACGGAAGCGAAGACGTACGTGGAGCTGACGCTCGTCCGGGCCGGAATCGACCCGGGGTACTTCCGGGTGCCGGAAGGGTTTCAGCGCGAGGCCACCCCGGCGCGTTAGCGCGCGCGGGATTCGGGCTCACGCCGCGAACGGTTCCTCTGCTACATTCCCCGGCCATCCGGGTCGACTCGAAACGAAGGATCGCCCTCCAAGGAGCCAGCAGATGAAGCCCTTCGCCGCGCTGTTCGCCTCCGCCCTCCTCGCCACGATGCCGCTCGCGGCCCAGACCCCGGTCGACCCGAAGTCGCCGATTCCCGGCTACCCGGACGGGCGGGGACCGAAGGGGCCCGTGACGGTGAAGATCGTCTCGCCCACGGCCGACGAGGTCATCCCGTTGCCCGCGGCGGTCGAAGGCCAGCCCGCGCCGAAGGGGGCGCGCGTCGAGGTGAAGGTCACGGTCGAGAACTTCGAGACCTTCAAGGACGAGGCGACCGGGAGGGGCCAGCACGTCCAGCTCGTCCTCGACGGTCGGGTTTTGCCGGACTGGTTCCAGACCGACAAGCCGTGGGTCTTCCCGGCCCTGCCGAAGGGAACTCACACGCTCCTCGCCTTCGTCCAGCGGCCGTGGCAGGAGTCGATCCGTGAGCCCGGCGCCTTCGCGGCGGTGACGTTCCACGTCGGCGAGAAGAACGGCAAGCCGGGCTTCGATATCGCCCAGCCGGCCGTCACCGTGGGGGCGCCTCGCGGCAAATTCAAGGGCGCCGACGTGGCGAAGATCCTCTTCGACGTCTACGTCACGGGCTGCAAGGTGGGCCCGGCGACCGACCCGGAGGCGTGCCAGATCGTCTACCGCCTGAACCAGGATCCACAGCAGACCTTGACGGTCTGGGCGCCCGTCATCTGGGAGAACCTCCCTGTCGGCAAGCACAGCTACATCGTCGCTCTCTACCGCGGCGAGAAGCGGATCGAGGCCCCCTTCGCCCTCGCGCAGGGGTACTTCGAGGTGGACGCTCCCGCCGCTCCCGCCGCTCCCGCGGCGCCGGCGGCCCCGGCTCCTCCGGCCGGCTGACGTAATCTGGGTTTCGGGTGCGGGGCTCCTCGCCCTGCACCCGTCCTCCGATGCCGCTTCTCTACGAGAGCCCAGGGACGCGCAGCTGCGTCGTCGACCCGCCGCTCGTCCTCGCGCCGATGGCGGGGATCACGGACGGGACGTACCGTCTGCTCCTCCGGCGGATGGGGGGCGTCGGCCTCGTCACGATGGAGTTCGTCTCCTCCGAGGGATTGACCCGCGGCAACCGCCGGACCGAGCGGCTCCTCCGGTGGGAGCCCGAGGAACGTCCCCTTTCGATCCAGATCTACGGCGCCGACGCCACGCGAATGGCCGAGGCGGCGCGAAGGGTCGAGGAGGAAGGGGTCGACGTCTGCGACATCAACATGGGCTGCCCGGCGAACAAGATCCTGAAGGGGTGCGCCGGCGCGGGGCTGATGCGGGATCTCGGGCGCGCGAAGGGGATCATCGAGGCGTGCCGCAAGGCGCTGCCGACGACGCCGCTCACCGTGAAGTTCCGGGCCGGGATCACGGAAGAGACGCTCAACTTCGTCGAGCTCGGGAGGATCTGCGAGGGTGAAGGCGTCGCCGCCGTCGCCCTCCATCCGCGGACGGCGAAGCAGATGTACACGGGGCGGGCCGACTGGAGCCGGATCGCCCGGCTGAAGGAGGCGGTGAGGATCCCGGTCGTCGGAAACGGGGACGTGGAGACGCCCGAGGACGTCCCGAGAATGCTCCGGGAGACGGGATGCGACGCGGTGATGATCGGTCGCGCCACGATGAAGAACCCCTGGATCTTCCGGCAGGCGGCCGACCTCCTCGCCGGGCGGCCGTACCGCGTGGCGACCCTCGAGGAGAGGCGCGACGTCATCCTTCAGCACTTCCGGCTGATCCGGGAGGCGGAAGAGGACATCCCGAAGCGGATGATGGGGAAGCTGAAGACGTTCACCGGCTGGTACACGCACGGCGTCCCGAGGGGGACGGAGCTGCGTCGCCGGATCCAGTCGCTCCCGAGCCCCGAGGCCTTCCTGGAGGCCGTGGAGTCGTTCTTTACGCTCCGGATCGACGAACGGGAAGGCCGGGTGTCCCCTCCGGAGGTCCCCGACGTCCCACCCGGGTGCCCGGTTCTTGCGTAACACTCAACGGGAGGTCTTCTCCGTGCGACGTGTCGTCTCCTCGCTCTTCGTCGTCCTCGCCGCCGTCCTGGCGGTTTCGGCCAGCGGCCAGTCCGTTCAGCAGACTTCAGGCGAGGCGCTCGGCGTCTCGATCCCGCTCGAGCTGCGCGAGCAGTTCCTCGGGGCGAGCGCCGGGAAGACGGTGGTCCGCTTCACCCTGTCCTTCTCCCGGTCCGACCTGCGCGAGAAGGCGAAGCTCGCCCCGCGCGTCTATCCCTTCTTCGTGGCGGGAGAGGCGAAGAGCGCCTCGGGCGAGGTCGTCGACACGTTCCGCGAGCCGGTCGACGTCGATCTCAGCGACGCGGACCCCGGAAAGCCGCTGACCGCCTCGTTCCTCCGGTCGCTCCCTCCCGGCGAGGTCGCGCTGAGCCTGCGGCTCGAGGCCGCCACCGGGAAGGCGGTGGCGCTCAGGGCGGTGACGCTGACGGTGCCGAAGATGACCTCCGAATTCCGGTCGGAGGACGCCGGGACGGTCACGGCCTCGGCAATCCTCCTCGAGGAGGCCAATCGCGAAGGGGCCCCCGCCGGAGCCGCGGATCTCCTGCGTTTCCTGCCCCCCACGCGCGAGGTCCCGGTGGGGCTCCTCCGGATCGAGTGCGAGGCGAAGGCGCCGATCACGCGGGTCGAGTTCCACCTCGGCGAGAAGCTGATCCTCGCCCGCAACCGTCCGCCCTACACCGTCGAGATCGACCTCGGGACGATCCCGAGGAAGCAGACGCTCCGCGCCCTCGGCTTCGACAAGCTCGGCAACTTCGTCGACGCCGACGCCTGGGCGCTGAACGAGAAGGAAGCGAAGCTCGCCGTGCGGGTCCTCGACCTTCCGAAGGCAAAGGGGAGAACCGACGCCGAGGTGAAGGTCTCGGTCCAGTCGATCGCCGGGGCGGCGGCGAAGAAGGTCGAGCTCTACCTCGACGACCGCAAGGTCGCGGAGTGGACGTCGCCCCCCTACCGGACGACGGTGCCGGCGGCCGAGATCGCGAAGGCGACGCTGATGCGCGCCTCGGCGTTCGACCTCGACGGGAAGGAGTACTCCGACTTCCGGATGCTGCGAGGGGACAACCGGCTCGTGGCCAGCGTGGACGTGAACCTCGTCGAATTGAACGTCTCCGTCTTCGACGAGGCGGGACGTTTTGCGAAGGGACTCTCGAAGGGGGACTTCACGGTCCTGGAAGACGGCGTTCCGCAGGAGCTCTCGGCCTTCGAGTTCGCCGAGTCGCTCCCGATGGCCCTCGGCCTCGTGATCGACGGCTCCGGCTCCATGGACAAGTCGATGCCACTCGTGAAGCAGGCGGCGACGGAGTTCGTCTCGAACCTGATCGGCGAGAAGGACAAGGGGTTCGTCATCGAGTTCCGCGAGCGGCCGACGCTCCTCGCCGCGATGACGTCGCGCCGGGCGGACCTGATCCGGGCGATCGGCGAGACGCGCGCCGGGGGCGCGACGGCCTTCCACGACTCCATCGTCCTCGGCCTCTACCAGTTCCGCGCGCTCGCGGGAAAGAAGGCGCTCGTCGTCCTGACCGACGGCAAGGACAACCACTCCTCGACCGACTGGCCGACGCTGAAGCGCTACGCGCGGACCGCGGGGGTCCCGATCTACTTCATCGGTCTCGACCTCGGGATGTTCGACATGGGGCTGAAGTCGCGACTGAAGGAGCTCGCCGAGGACACGGGCGGCGAGGCGTTCTTCATCGGCGGGGCGAAGGAGCTGCCCGGCATCTACCGGAAGATCGAGACCGAGGTCCGCTCCCAGTACTTCCTGAGCTACCTCAACGAGTCGAAGAAGAAGGAAGACGAGTTCCGGCTCGTCGAGGTCCGGGTCGGGAAGCCGGGCCTGAAGGCGAAGACGATCCGCGGCTACTTCCCGTAGGGGGCTGGACCGTCCGGCCGGGGTGCGAGGTTCCGCGGCACCAGGCTCGCCACCAGGGCGGCGACGTGCTGTGCCCGGGTCCCGCAGCAGCCGCCCACGACGCGGGCGCCGAGCGCGAGCCAGGAGAGAGCGAGCCCGGCGTAGTCGAGCGGCGCGATCGGCTCGGTGAATTCGCCGCGGGCCTCGTCGAGGGCGAGCCCCGTGTTCCCGTACGCGGCGAGGGGGAGTCCGGGCACGGCGGAGGCGAGGAGGGCGAGGCTCGCGCCGAGCCGCCGGGCGGGGACGCAGTTGACGCCGAGGACGACGGGAGGCGAGGGGAGGTCCAGGAGAGGCCGGGCGGCGTCTCCGAGGGGCTCGCCCGAGAGGAGCGCGCCGTCCTCTCGTGTCGTGGCGCAGGCGACGACCGCGAGGCCGGTGGCCGTGGCCGCGCGGGCCGCCGCGAGCCACTCGCGTGCCGTCCCGAACGTCTCGAGGAGCAGGAGGTCGACGCCGGCCTCGGCGAGCGCCTCGGCGTGGAGCGCGTGGAGAAGGGCGAGCTCGGCATCGGCCGGGACGAGGTCGGGGCGCCAGCAGTCTTCGACCGGAGCGACGGAGCCGGCCACGAGGAGGCCGGGGCGGGCGGAGGCCGCTTCCCGCGCGAGGGCGACGGCGCGTCTCGTGGCCTCCCGCGCGGCGCCGCCGAGGAGCTTCGGCTGCGTCCGGAAGGTGTCCGCGGTGAGGATGTCGGCCCCGGCGGCGGCGTTCTCGCGATGGACGGCGAGAACGAGGTCCGGCCGTTCGAGGACGGCGCGCGCGCTCCAGAGGGGAGGAGAGGCGGGGGCGCCGCGGCGGGACAGCTCGGTCCCGAGCGCGGCGTCGAGAAGGAACGGCCGCTCCGAGAGGAGGGCGCGGAGCGAAGCGGTGTTCACTCCTCGAGGGGCGGGAAGGCGCCCGAGATCGGTCCCTGCCCGAAGCGGGCGCCGTAGGCGAGGGCGGCGAGGCCGGCCCGGTTGCGGGCGCCTGTCTTCCGGAACGCGCTCGCGAGCTGCGACCGGACCGTCTCGACGGAGCTCCCCATCCGCTCGCCGGCCTCCTTGTTCGACAGGCCGTGCGCGACGAGCGCGACGACGGACGCCTCCGCCCTCGTGAGCTCGAACCGGGCGACGAGGTCCGCTTCGTCGACGGGCGGGGGAGAGTCGTTCGAGACGACGAAGACGACGGAGGGCTTGCCGGTCGCTCCTCCCGTCGACTCCTCCGCGACGTCGGCCGCCACGAGCCGCAGGGTGCCCCCGTTGCGGCGCGGGTCGTCGACGGTCGAGGCCGATTCCTCGTCCCCGTGGAGGGCGCGCCGGGCCGCCCGGAGGACGGCCGAGGTGATTGCGGGGCCACCGAAGTGCTTCTTGGCGACCGTGTTCATCGCGAGCAGGCTCCCCTCGGCGTCGAGGACGAGAGCGGCCACGGGAAGACGGTCGAGGACGAACTGCATCGCGCGCGCGCGCCGGGAGAGGTCCTCGAGGAGCTTCTTCATGGCGTCCATGTCCTCGAGCAGGGGGAGGACGAGCCGTCCGAACGCCATCTCGCTGTCGGTGAAGTTGCCGGAAGTCTCCTCGAGCTCGAGGGTCTTCTTTCCGCTCTGCTGGAGTCTCTCGAGGAGCCTGCGAACGGCCTCGAAGCGCATGGGCACCGCCCTCGGGGACGACTATACAGGGGAGAGTCGGGTGCCGATAATCCGCGCCATGTCTCACCCGAAGCGGAACTGGGCCCTCGTCCTCGGCGCGTCCTCCGGATTCGGCGAAGCGGCTTCGGTCGCCCTCGCCAAGGCCGGCCGAAACGTCTTCGGCGTCCACCTCGACCGCCGCGCCACGCTTCCGAACGCGGAGCGGATCGCCGGGGAGATCGAGGCCGCGGGCGGCCGGGCGATCTTCTGGAACGTGAACGCCGCCGACGCCCAGAAGCGGGCGGAGGTCGTCGCGGGGATGAAGGACGCGATCGCCGCCTCCGGGGAGAGCGTCGACGTCGTCCTCCACTCCCTCGCCTTCGGGACGCTCAAGCCGTTCCTGGGCGACGAGAAGGAGCGGATGACGCAGGCGCAGATGGACATGACGCTCGACGTCATGGCCCACTCGCTCGTCTACTGGACGCAGGACCTCGTCGCCGCCGGTCTCCTCGGCAGGGGCGCCCACGTTTTCGCGATGACGTCGGCCGGCGGGCACCGGATCTGGCAGTCCTACGGTGCCGTCTCGGCCGCGAAGTCCGCCCTCGAGAGCCACTGCCGCCAGCTCGCGGTGGAGCTCGTCCCGAAGGGAATCGCCGTGAACGCGATCCGCGCCGGGGTCACCGACACGCCCGCCCTCCGGAAGATCCCGGGCAACGTCCAGATGATCGAGCGGGTCCTCGCCGTCCACCCCGCGGGCCGTCTCACGACGCCGCAGGACGTGGCGAACGTCATCGTCGCCGTGGCGCGTCCGGAGACGGTCTGGCTGACGGGGAACGTGCTCGGCGTCGACGGGACCGAGGACCTGATCGGGTGATCGCCCTCCCCGCGGGCTCCTTCGCCCTCGTCACCGGCGCCTCGGCCGGGATCGGCGAGGCGATCGCCCGGGGGCTCGCCCGGAGGAAGGTGCCGCAGCTCCTCGTCGCGCGCTCGGAAGAGAAGCTCGTCGCGCTCGCGGCCGAGCTGCGCTCCCTCTCGGGCGTCGCCGTGGAGGCGATCGTCCTCGACCTCGCTTCCGAGGGGTCCGCGGAGCGGCTCTTCGCCGCGACGGAAGGCGCCGGGAAACCGGTCGGCCTCCTCGTCAACAACGCCGGCTTCGGCTTCTACGGCCCGGACGAGGAGCAGGAGCTCGACCGCAAGCTCCGGATGCTGAAGCTGAACGTCGGGACGCTCGTCGAACTGACCCACCGGCTCCTCGCGCCGATGCGCGCGCGGGGCGGCGGCTACGTCCTGAACGTCGCCTCGACCGCGGCCTTCCTCCCGGTGCCGTACATGGCGGTCTACGCCGCGACGAAGGCGTTCGTCCTCTCGTATTCGCAGGCGCTCCACGAGGAGCTGAGCGGCCGGGGCGTCGTCGTGACGGCGCTCTGCCCCGGGACGACGAGGACCGACTTCCACCGCGTCGCGGGGCTGGCGCCGGGAGCGAAGAACCCCTTCCCCTCCCTCTCGGCGGAGACGGTGGCCGAGGCGGGCCTGCGCGGCCTCGAGCGCGGCAAGGCGATCGTCGTCCCGAACCTCTTCGACTCCGCCTGGATCTTCACGGGGCGCTTCGTCCCGAGGACTCTCCCGCCGCGGATCGGCGCGGCGGTCTTCTCCCGGCTGAAACGCGCGAAACCGATTTGAATCGGGCCCACCGCCGGCCCCCGGCGCCTTCCCTCAGACGTGGCCGCGGCGGGACGCGACCGTGCCGCCGAGGAGGCCGGCGAGGACTCCGCCGAGGACGAGAACTCCGCAGATCGCCGGGGAGAGAAACCGCACGACGAAGACCCCGAGGAGGACGTTCTCCGTCGAGGAGACGAAGAAGAGGAGCCCCCGGAACGCGAGGGCGAGGAGTCCGAGCGCCACGATCCCCCCGAAGAGCCCCTGGAGGACGCCCCCGAGGAGAAACGGGCCGCGGATCAGGACCTCCGGCGCGCCGACGAGGCGGAGGATGTCGATCTCGTCGCGGTGGAGGAGGATCGTGAGCCTCACGACGTTCGCGATCGTGAAGGCCGCGCCGAGGGCGAGGAAGACTCCGGTGGCCAGGCCCGCCGCGGCGACGAGGCGGACGACGCCGCGCAGGCGGCGGATCCAGTCGACGTCGAACTGGACCTCCTCGACCGCCGGGCTGGCCGCCAGGTTCGCGAGGAAAGGGCGCAGCGCCGCCGAGGAGATCGCACCCGGGAGGAGATCCAGCTCGATGGAGGCCGGGAAGGGGTTCCCGGAGAGGGTCCCCGCCGCGCCGGTGAGGCTGCCGAACGACCGGGCGAAGCGGCCCCGCGCCTCCTCGGCCGACACGCGCCGGACGGCGGCGACGAGCTTCGACTCGAGCGCCGTGCGCTCGACGGTCGCCTTCGACGCCTCGTCGGCGCCGGAGCGGAGGAAGAGGGTGACGGCGGTCTCCTCGCGGAGCGTGTCGACGACCCCGCCGAGGTTCTCCGCCGCGAGGAGGAAGAGGCCGACGAGGAAGAGGGAGAAGGAGATCTGGAGAATGGAGACGACCGTCACGCGCCGCGCCCGCCAGAGGCCGGAAAAGGCCTCGTCGAGAAGCGAGGCGAAAGCGGCTCCGCGCCTCAATGCTCCTCCCCCTCGCGGGGCGGGAGACGGACTCCTCCGTCGCGCCGCCACGCCGCCTGGGGCGGAAGCGCGGCCTCGACGAGCCCCTCGAGGACGCCGCCGCGGTCGAGCGTGAGGCACCGGCGGCCCGTTTCCCGGATGAGGTTCACGTCGTGGGTGGCGACGAGGACGGTCGTCCCGCGGACGTTGATCTGCGAGAAGAGCCGCATCACCTCCTGGGCGAGGCGGTGGTCCAGGTTCCCGGTCGGTTCGTCGGCGACGAGGAGCTCGGGCTCGTTGACGAGGGCGCGCGCGAGGGCCACCCGCTGCTGCTCGCCCCCGGAGAGCTCCTCGGGCAGGGCGTTGACGCGGTGGTGGAGCTCGACGAGGCGGAGCACCTGGTAGGCGCGCCGGCGGCGCTCTGCGAGAGGGACGCCGAGGAACTTCAGGACGAAAGAGACGTTCTCGAAGACGGTCCTCGAGGGAAGGAGCTTGTAGTCCTGGAAGACGATGCCCATGGTCCGCCGCAGCTCGGGGACGCGCCCGGGGGTCATCGCACCGACGTTCCTCCCGTTGACGAGGATCTGTCCCTCGCCCGGGCCCTCGGCGCGGTAGAGGAGCTTGAGGACGGTCGTCTTCCCCGCGCCGGAGGGGCCCGTGAGGAAGACGAACTCGCCCTGTGCGACCTTGAAGGAGAGGTTCTTCAGGACGCGCCGTCCGTGGTACTCCTTCGAGACGCGGTAGAACTCGATCACGCGTCGAGGATCTCCCGGAGGAGGCGGTTCACGAGCGCGGGGCTCGCCTTCCCGCCGGTCGCCTTCATGACCTGGCCGACGAACCAGCCGAACGCGGCCGGCTTCCCTCCCCGATAGGCCGCGGCCTGCACCGGGTTCGCGGCGATCACCGCGTCGACGGCGGCGCGGATCGGCGACTCGTCCGTCACCTGGACGAGCCCCTTCTCGCGGATCAGCGCATCGACGTCGGCGCCGTCCTCGCAGAGGAGAGGGAAGAGCTCCTTGGCGATCTTCCCGGAGATCGTCCCGTCGTCGATCCGCGCCACGAGGCGCGCGACGGCGGCCGGCGCGACGGGAAGACGCCCCTCCTGCCGGTCGGCGTCGGTCATCCGGGCGAGGAGGTCGCCGAGGAACCAGTTCGCGATCCCCTTCGCATTCGACGGGTGGAGGGCGACGGCCACCTCGAAGGCGTCGGCGAGGGGACGCGTCGCGCAGAGGGTCGCGGCGTCGGACGGGGGAAGGCCGAGCGCGGAGGCGAAGCGCGCCGCGCGCGGCTCCGGCAGCTCGGGAAGCGCGGCGGCAACCTCTGCGCTCCAGCGCGCGTCGACGACGAGAGGGCCGAGGTCGGGGTCGGGGAAGTAGCGATAGTCCATCGCCTCCTCCTTCGACCGCATCGGGCGCGTCGCGCCGCTTCCCGGGTCGAAGAGGCGCGTCTCCTGGACGACCTCGCCCCCCCGGCGGAGCGCCTCCGCCTGGCGGGCGATCTCGTGCTCGAGCGCCTTCTTCACGTGGGCGATGGAGTTGAGGTTCTTGATCTCGACCTTCGTCCCGAGCGTGTCGGCCCCGGCGGGGCGCAGCGAGACGTTCGCGTCGCAGCGCAGGGACCCTTCCTCCATGTTGCCGTCGGAGGCGCCGACCCAGCGGACGAGCCGGCGGAGCCGGACGAGGAAGTCGTAGGCCTCCTCCGGCGAGCGGAGATCGGGCTCCGTGACGATCTCGGCGAGCGGGGTGCCGGCGCGGTTCAGGTCGACGAGGGAGACGCCCGTCGGGACGTCGTCCCAGGGAACCTCGTGCATCGACTTGCCGGCGTCCTCCTCGAGGTGGATCCGGTTGAGACGGATCGCGCGGGGCGCGCCGTCCTCGCCGCGGACCTCGACGACGCCGCCCGTGGCGAGCGGCCGGTCGTACTGCGAGATCTGGTAGCCCTTCGGAAGGTCGGGGTAGAAGTAGTTCTTCCGGGCGAACACCGATGTCTCGTGGACCTCGCAGCGGGTCGCGAACGCGAGGCGCAGGGCCAGGCTCACCATCTCGCGGTTGAGGACGGGGAGGGCGCCCGGGTAGCCGAGGCAGACGGGGCAGACGGCGGTGTTGGCGCTCGCGCCGAAGACGACGGGGCACGCGCAGAACGCCTTCGTCCGCGTCTTCAGCTGCGCGTGGACTTCCAGCCCGATGACCGTCTCGAACTCTTGGGAAGGCATTGGAACGACGAGTCTAGCCGAGCTCTCTTCAGGGGAAGATCTTCCCCGGGTTCAGGATGCCGAGCGGGCCGAGGGCGCCCTTGACGGCCTTCATCGCCGCCCCCCCCCCCCCCCCCCCCCCCCCCCCCCCCCCCCCCGCGCCCCCCCCCCCCCGGGCCCCCCCCCCGCCCCCCCCCCCCCCCCCCCCCCCCCCCGCCGCGCCCCCGCCCCCGGCCCCCGGCCCCCCCCCGCCGGCCCCCCCCCCCGGCGCCCCCCGGCCCGCCGCCCCCCGCCCCCCCCCGCCCCCGCCCCCGCCCGCCGCCGCCCCCGCGGCCCCGCCCGCCCCCCCCCCCCCCCCGCCGCCCCGGCCCCCCCCCCGCGCCCCCCCGGCCCCCCGCCGCCCCCGCCCCGCCCCCCCCCCCCCCCCGCGCCCCCGCCCCCCCGCCGCCGCGGCCCCCCCCCCCCCCCCCCCCCCCCCCCCCCCCCGCGGCCCCCCCGCCGGGCCCCCGCCCGGCCCCCCCGGCCCCCCCCCCGCCGCCCCCCCCCGGCGCGCCCCCCCGCGGGCCCCCCCCCCCCCCCCCCCCGCGGCCGCGGCCGCCGCCGCCCCCCCCGCCCGCGCCCCCCCCGGGGCCCCCCCCCCCGCCGGGGGCCCCCGCCCGCGGCGCCCCCCCGGGGCGCGCCGCCGGCCCCCCGCCCCCCCCAGCGAGCCGCCCGCCGCGGCGCGTGCGGCTAGAATCGCCCCCCCGCGCGTACCCCCGTGCCGCGGGGCCTCCCCTCCATGTCGCGCCCACTCGCAACCCACCCGCACGCGCCGGACCGCCGCCCTGCCGCCCCGCCGATCGTGTCGCGCGTGACGCACGCCACGTTCGGCCTCTGGTTCCCGTTCTTCCGCTGGCTCGTCCTCCGCTTTCCGCCGGAGTGGGTGGCGCGCCTCGCGGCCGCGACGGCGGAACGGGCGATCTGGGCGCGCGAGCCGGTGCGCGAGGCGATTCTCGAGAACCACGCCGCCCTGCTGGGGCTTCCGTCGTGGCGGCGCGAGGTGGAGGAGTCGGCGCTCGCGATGATCGGGCACCACTCGCGTTCCTGGATCGACCTCCTCCGCTTCTCCGAGCGGCCGCCGACGGACCTCGACGCGGTGGTCCCGAGGCGCATAGGGACCGAGCACCTCGTGACGGCACGTGACGCCGGACGGGGAGCGATCCTCCTGACGGCGCACGTCGGGAACTTCGAGATCGGCGGCTTCTTTCTCGGGGAAATCGGCCTGAAGGTGGCGGTCGTCTACCTCTCCGATCCTTCGCCCGTCGTCGAGCGGGACCGGAAGGCGGCACGCGACCGGCTCGGCATCCGGTCGCTGCAGATGAAGTCGGATTTCTCGGCGATAAGGATCCTCCGGAGCCTCGAGGAAGGGTATTTCGTCGCGATCCAGGGTGACCGCGACTACTCCGGGACCGGGCGAACGCTGCCGTTCCTCGGCCGGAGCGTCTCGTTTCCCGTCGGCCCGTTCCGGATCGCCGCCGCGGCCGGCGTTCCGCTCCTGCCGGTCTTCGTCCTCAGGGAGAAGGACGGGACCTACCGGACGGTCGTCGAGGCGCCGATCCGGGTCGAGGCGGCCTCGCGCGGCCGGCGCGAGGAGGCCGAGAAGTCCGCGATGACGGAGTTCGTCGCGATCCTGGAGCGGACGGTTCGGGAGAACGGCGAGCAGTGGTACATGTTTTCCCGCTTCTGGGAGCCGCCGATCTGATGCGGACCGGCCCCTGGAACGCCTCTTGCTAGACTCGGCGGCCGCCGGCGAAGCCCGCCGGAACGGCCCCTCTCGAAGCATGAAGATCATCCTCGCCATCGACCCTGCACAGCCGCACGCCGGCTATCGGGACGCCCTCATCGCCGCCGGGACCCTCCCGGGGGAGCTGGAGATCGTCCAGCCGGGAGACGCTCTTCCCGAGGAGTTCGACGGGCTTCTCCTGTCGGGCGGCGCCGACGTCGACCCGTCTCGCTACGGCGAAGCGCCGGTCAACGGTTCGGTCCACGTCGACACGGGGCGGGACGAGCTGGATTTCGAGCTGCTCCGGCGGGCGGATCGCCTCGAAGCGCCCGTCTTCGGCATCTGCCGCGGGCTGCAGGTCGTCAACGTCGCGCTCGGCGGGACCCTCTGGCAGGACCTCCCCGCGCAGCGTCCGCGCGGCGTCGAGCACTCCTTCCCGAGCAGGGAAGGGCACGACCGGGCGCATCCCGCGCACGAGGTCCGGGTCTCCTCGAGCGCGCCCCGTGCGCTTCCGCTGGCGGCCGCTCTCGCGGCGACGGACGGGGCCTTCGTCAACTCCCGGCACCACCAGGCGGTGAAGGACCTCGCGCCGGGCCTCGTCGCGCTCGCCGCCTCCCCCGACGACCTCGTGGAGGCGTTCGCCCGCGAAGGCGGGCCTTACCTCGCCGCGGTGCAGTGGCACCCGGAGAACCTCGTCGACAGGCCGGACCAGAAGGCCCTCTTCGTCGATTTCCTCGCCGCAGCGCGCCGGCGCGCGGCTCGCAACGACCGTCACGACCAGAAACCGGAGCCCGCATGACCATCCGCACCGTCTTTTCCGCCGCCCTGCTTTCCGCCACCGTTCTCGCGAACGTCGCCTCCTCGCAGGCGCCGGCTGCGGTCTCGGCCCCGCCTCCCCTTCCGAAAGGTGTTCCCGCATTCGAGGTGGCGCAGCTCAACGCCTTCACCTGGTACGGCCGATTCGGCTATACGAACTGCGCGTTCATCGACATGGGCGACGGCGTGCTCGTCGTCGACACGGGCTGGACGAAACAGGATGCCGAGAACCTCAAGGCGCAGATCAAGGAGAAGACGAAGGGCAAGCCCGTTCGCTGGATCGTGATGACGCAGACGGACATCGACTCCAACGGCGGGATCGAGGCGTTTCTTCCGACGGACGCGACGATCTTCGTCCACGCCCGGGCGGTCGATCCGCTCTCCAGGAGCGTGCTCCGCGTGATGCCGGGCGAGAAGCGCCCCACCGTCGTCGGCGTCGTGGACAGGCTCGTCGTGAACGCGGGGGGCGGACGCCTCGAGATGATCGCTGCACCGGGAGGCGCGCACTCGGCCTACGATCTCGTCGCCGTCAGCAGCAACAGCGGAATCGCGTTCGTCGGGGATCTCGTGACCTCGGGCCGCTGTCCCAACCTCGCGGGAGGTGCCTCGGACCCGGCGGGCTGGAAGCGCATGCTCGACCGGATCGAGGAGCTCGGACCCGTGGGCCTGATCGCGACGCGCGGAGATCCGATCCAGGCGGTCCGGGAGGAGCTGCAGCGTACGGGCGCCTATCTCGAGCGCGTCCGCAGCTTCCTGTCCGAGCAGAAGGCGAAAGCCTCGCCGGAAGCGCGGGTGGCGGCGGAGCTCTCGCTGAAGGACCTGGGAGCCTACTGCCCCGGTTCGGTCGACAACGCGAACGTTCTCGCGCTCTACCGCCGGCTCCGACCGGATGGGACCTTTGCGCCCCCCTGCCGAGCTCGCACCGGCTCCAGCGAAGCCGACCCCTGTGGCGGGAAAAACACCCCGCTGAAGGCGAACTCCCGGCAATAACGAGAATCCCGGCCGGTTGATCACGCCGGCCGGGACATTACCTGGGGGCGACGGGTCCTCCGAACTCGCGATCACCCCCGTCCGGTTGAGCCGCGTCCGCGGCCCGTCTTCCCTTCGCGGGGTCGATCTGGGATCGCCCCGGAAAGAACCGCTTCTCGTGGGAAAGAGCTCCCGGATCCACTGACAAATCTGGGCTCGGAGTGCGGCCCTGTCAAGTCCGGGAATCGTTCGGCCAGCGCGCTTCGACGGTCGTCTGGATCCCTCCGCGCGGCGTGAAAACGCCTCGCACGGACATCCGCCGCGGGCGCGTCGCGGCCACGAGGTCGGCGAGGACGCGGTTCACGACGTTCTCGTTGAAGATCCCGAGATTCCTGTAGGCGAGGAGGTACTCCTTGAAGGATTTCAGCTCCACGCAGTGGGCGTCGGGAACGTACGTCACCACGAGCGTCGCGAAGTCGGGCAAGCCGGTCTTCGGGCAGATCGAGGTGAACTCCGGGATCGTGATCGCCACTTCGTAGTCGTCCCCGTACTGAGACGGCCACGTTTCGAGCTCCGGGAGCGCCGCCTTCGTTCCCGCGGCGGCGTGGTCGTCCGTGTAGCCGGTCGTCATGTCCGGAGGATAGCCCGGCAGGAGCCTGGCCCGGAATGTGCGACACTTCGCGCCCGATGGCCATTTCGCCCGAGAAACGCAAGCAGATCCTGAAGGACATCCGACAGCTCGTCCTGATGGCTGCCGTCATTCTGACGGGCCGGTCGGTTCTCGCCGACTGGTACGTCGTCCCGACCGGCTCCATGAAGCCGACGATCCTCGAGGGTGACCGCGTCTTCGTCTGGAAGTCGGCCTACCAGATCCGCCTGCCATTCTCGAAGGTCCGGCTCATGAAGACCGGTGTGCCCCGGCGCGGCGACGTCGTCGTGGTGAGGAACCCCGACGGCGGAAGCGTTCCGTTCGTCAAGCGGCTCATCGGCCTGCCGGGCGACGTCGTGGAGCTCCGGAACGAGGCGCTCCTCGTGAACGGCAAGCCGCAGAAGGTGGAGTTCCTTCCCCCCCGGACCCTCGAGGACGGTGAGATCGAGATCCTCGGGACGGAAGGGCTCGACGGACGGACGCACCCGATCCGGATCCTCCCCGAGAAGCCAGCGCTCCGGAACTTCGGTCCGATCACGGTCCCCGAGGGAGAGGTCTTCCTGATGGGGGACAACCGGGACGAGAGCCGCGACGCGCGCTTCTTCGGCACCCGCCCCGTCATCGACCTCCTGGGCCGGGCCGTCGGTGTGATGTGGAGCTGGAATCCCGCGTTCACCCAGGGGCCGAGGCTCTCGAGGTTCGGCCGGGCCTTCATCACGTCGGCCGACAAAGCAAAGCCCTGATTCAGCTTCTCCCTCGAGGCCCTCGGGCAGTTGCGATTACGCTCGTCTGGACCTATTCTAAATCTCGTGAGGGCAGATTCCGAGACTCTTAGAGGGTTGTTGCGCGCGCGCGGGCTCCGGGTGACGGAGCCGCGGGTCGCGGTGCTCTCCTATCTCGCCTCGACGAGCCGGCACCCGACGGCCGAAGACGTCGAGACGGCCGTCAACGCCGGCGGGCCGGTTCTCTCCCGCGCCTCGGTCTACAACGTCCTCCATTCCCTGGCGCGCGCGGGGCTCGTGGTCGGGATGAGCGTGAAGGACGGCGCAACCCGCTACGACGCCCACGTCGCCCCCCACCACCACCTCGTCTGCCGGGCCTGCGGGCGGGTGGAGGACGTGGCGTGGCAGGATTTCGGTGTCGCGGAGCGGGGCGTCCTTCCCGACGGCCGGACCGTCCGGACCCTCGCGCTCACGCTCGACGGCGTCTGCAACGACTGCGGCTGATCCGGCCCGGAACAGATGAAGCCCCCGGGATGAAAAAGGGGAGGCGTTTCCGCCTCCCCCCATTCCCGGATCGTGTGCGCCGTCAGCGGTTCCCGACCGGAACGTAGTCGCGCCGAGCCGGTCCGAGGAAGACCTGCCGCGGCCGGGCAATCTTCTGGTCGGTGTCGTTGACCATCTCGTGCCACTGCGCGAGCCAGCCGGCGGTCCGTCCGATCGCGAAGAGGACGGTGAAGAAGTCGGGCGGGAAGCCCATCGCCTCGTAGATGAGGCCCGAGTAGAAGTCGACGTTCGGGTAGAGCTTCCTCTTGACGAAGTAGTCGTCCTGCAGGGCGATCCGCTCGAGCTCGACGGCGATGTCGAGGAGGGCGTTTCGGCCCGTCACCTCGAAGACCTGGTCCGCGAGCCCCTTGATGACCTTGGCGCGCGGGTCGTAGTTCTTGTAGACCCGGTGGCCGAAGCCCATCAGCTTCTTCTCGCCGTGCCCGTCCTTGACGTCCTTGACGAACGCGGGAACGTTCTTGATGTCTCCGATCTCGCGGAGCATCGAGAGGACCGCCTCGTTCGCGCCCCCGTGGAGCGGGCCGTAGAGAGCCGAGATCGCTCCGGAGAGGCTCGAGTAGGGGTCGGTCTGCGCGGAGCTGATCGCCCGCATCGCGTTCGTCGAGCAGTTCTGCTCGTGGTCCGCGTGGAGGATGAAGAGGACGTCGAGCGCCCGCTCGAGGATCGGGTTCACCTTGTACTTCGGCTCGGACATCTTCCGGAGCATCGAGAGGAAGTTTCCGACGTACGACAGCTCGTTGTCGGGATAGACGTACGGGAAGCCGATCGTGTGCCGGTAGGCGAACGCGGCCATCGTCGGCATCTTCGCGATGAGGCGGATCGTGTGGTGCGCGCGCTGGCGCTCGTCGTTCACGAGCTTGGCGGACGGGTAGAAGGTCGAGAGCGCGCCGACCGTCGACTGGAGCATTCCCATCGGGTGCGCGTCGTGCCGGAAGCCCTCCATGAACTTCTTGATGTTCTCGTGGAGGTACGTGTGCATCGTCACGTGGTTCGTGAACTCGGAGAGCTCCTTCGCCGTCGGAAGCTCGCCGTTCCAGAGGAGCCAGGCCACCTCGAGGAAGGTCGACTTCTCGGCAAGCTGCTCGATCGGGTAGCCGCGGTACTCGAGGATCCCCTTGTCGCCGTCGATGTACGTGATCTTCGACTTGCACGACGCCGTGTTCAGGAACGCGGGGTCGTACGTCATCATGCCGAAGTCCTCCGGGTTGACCTTGATCTTCCGGAGGTCCATCGCCTTGATCGTGTCGTTCTCGATCGGAACGACGTACTCCTTGCCGGTGCGGTTGTCCCGGATCGTCAGGGTGTTCTCGCTCATCCTCATTCCCCTTCTTCGGCGCGCGCTGAACTGGACTGCGAATTCTAGCCCTACGAGGTACGGTATCGGGGGGCTCGTGCGCGGGCGGCACGTCGTTTCGGCGCGATCGGCCGGGGCGGGAGGCTTGCATAGAATCGGGCGCGGGCCCTCTGCCCCCAACGGAGAAGCCGAATGAACCTCCGACGTTTCCTCGCCGAGGCCGGAACCCTCGTCGGGCTATCGGTCGCGTGTGCGCTCGTGTCCAACGCCCTCGCTGGCAAGGAGCGCCGGCTGCCTCTCCCCGGCGACTACCCGAACGCGACGAAGGTCACGGCCGGGCGGGAGGCGCGTCCCCTCGCATCGTTCGAGGCGGAGCCGCCCGCAGTCGCGCCGGGTGTCACCGAATCGTCCTCACCCGCGACCTCACGGGTCAGCCCTTCGCCGGAGACCCCGGCCGCTTCCCCGGCGACACCTTCGACCAGCGGGCGGACCGTTCCGGGGGAGGGAGCGCCCGCCGGTTCTTCGAGCGCGGCGCTGGCCCGGGGCCAGACGGTTCCCCCGGCCGAGCTGCTCGGCCGATTCCCGGCTCACGGCCAGCCGTTCGTCGAGATCACGGGCGAAGCGGCTGCGTGGCTGCACGCTCGCGGCGTCCTCTTCCTCGACGCCCGTCGTTCGAGGGATTTCGTTCAGGGGCACGTCAGCGAAGCCCGCTCGTTTCCGGTCTGGGAGGCGGAAGTGGTGAAGGAGCGGGTCGAGGGCCTCGTCGCCGAAGGGCGTGACCTCTCCCTTCCGGTCGTCCTCTACTGCTCGGGCGGCGACTGCGAGGACTCGCACATGCTCGCCCAGACCCTCTTCGGGGCCGGCTTCGAGAACCTCCTCGTCTACCGGGACGGCTTTCCCGACTGGGTCAAGCGTGGCGGCGCCGTTCGTACCGGAGGCCCGGCGTGACGATCCGGGAGGCCCTGACCCATCCCTGGCTCACGGTGCGGACCCAGATCGCGCTGGGCATCTTCTTCGTCGTGGCGGCCCTGCCGAAGATCGCCGACCCGCCCTCCTTCGCCCACATGGTCTACAACTACCGGCTCCTTCCGGGCCCGCTCGTGAACCCGGCCTCCCTGACGATGCCGTGGGCCGAGATGCTCCTGGGGGTCGCGCTCATCTGCGGAATCTGGCGGAGGACCGCGGCGTCCCTCGTCGGCGCACTCCTCGTCGTCTTCATCGTCGCCATCGCCTTCAACCTCTTTCGGGGGAACGCCATCGACTGCGGCTGCTTCGACGTCGCCGATGCCGGCAAGAGCGTGGAAGAGCGGTTCCACGACATGTGGATGGTGATCCTCCGCGACGCAGGAATGCTCCTCCTCGTCGCCCAGGGCCTGCTCGGAGCGGACCGCGCAGAGGAAGAACGGACGACCTAGCGCCCACCTGCCGCCGGGCGGAGATCCCGGCTATGATTCCAGCCCGAGCAACCTCGGGAGAACGTCGCAGCCGTGCCGACCAATCGCGATCTCGCCCTCTTGAAGGCGTTCGAGTCCGTCCTCTCCGAGGGGCGGTTTCTCGACGAGTCGATCGGGACCGTTCTCGACACGGCCCTTCGGTTCTTCGACGCCGTCGCCGTCGCGCTCCAGCCTGCCGGCGGCGCTCCGTCGATCAGCCGGGCAGGGGCCTCCATCGTCGCGACGGCCGCCGAGCAGAAGCTCGCGCGCGTCCTCGAGACCCTCCTCGAGGACGGGCGCGAGAAGCGTGTCGTCGAGTCGGGGCTCATCTTCGTCTGCGCTCCGGTCAGGGTGGGCGAGCACGTCAGCGGCTCCTTCGGCGTCTCGCTTCCCCTGTCGTCGGGGAAAGGGGTCGACGTCGACGAGGGAATCCGCTCCTTCGCCCAGATCTTCGGAAGGATCCTGGAACGCGAGCGGAGCGTCGCCACACTCGTGAAGCGACGGGAGGAAGCCGTCGCCCTCTTCGAGCTCGCCTCCGGCGCCCTGCACACGCTGAACGCGGACGAGGTCGTCCGCCTGACGGCGGCATCGCTCCAGCGTCAGCTCGAGTTCGACCAGGTGCAGGCCTACCGGTACCACCCGGAACAGAAGGAGATCGAACACATCCTCGGGCAGGGGACGTCTCCGGGTTCGGGTGGCGGGTTCGTGCCCGGGCAGCGCCGGTCGATCGACGACGACGGCATTCTCGTCCGGTCGCTCGCGGCTCACGGCCCCGCCTTCGACGACGACGACGCCGACGTCGACGACAGCAAGGGCCCCCGCCGCCGTCGTCGCCTCGCCATCCCCCTCGAGCACGGACAGACGGTCTTCGGTTTCCTGACGATGTCGCGCCGGGGTGCCTTCGTCCTGACGCCGCAGGAGATGCGGCTCGTCCAGGAGCTCGCGCGCCTCGCCGCCGGGGCGCTCGAAAAGGCGCGCCTCGTCGAGGCCGAGCGGCGCAGCGCCGAGCGGGTCGCGTTCGTGAACCGCGTCCACGCCGCCCTGGGTGGCCTGACGGAGCTCGAGGCGATTCTGGAGCGGACCGTCCAGGAGATCGGCTCCCACTTCGACCTCGACCTCTGCGCCGCGCAGCTCCTCCCGCTCGACCAGCTCCCGGGCCCAGCGGCGTTCTTCTGGAAGGCGGGTGCCCTGCACGGCCGGAGTCGGGACGAAGTCCCCCGCGCCCTCTTCGAGCGCCTCTCCGCGGAGGGGTCGTACGCCCTCCTGCCCGACGTCGCCGCTGGTGAAAGCAGTCTCGACCTCGTACCGGCGCCCGAGGCGGCGAAGGATCTTCCGCGGCCGCTCAGCCTCGTCGCCGTTCCGCTCGCGTCCCGCGGGGAGATCGTCGGCGCCCTCGTCGGACTCGGCGCCGGCCGTCCGTGGGCCTTCGGCCCGCCGCTGCTCCGCTCGTTCCAGGCGCTCGCGGTCGAGGTCTCCCTCGCGGTGACGTCGGCCCGGCTCCTGCAGCGCGAACGCGACTCCTACCGCTTCCTCGACCGGCTGCGGGAGGTCGGGCGCTCCTTCACCACGACCTTCGACGGCCCGCGCATCAAGCACACCCTCTGCGAGCAGGCAGTGGCGCTCCTTTCCGGAACGGGCGCGCAGTTCTGGGACGCCGACGCCCAGACGAAATCGCTCCGGGTCCTCGCGCACTGGGGGGGCGACGGGAGCAGCGACGGGCTCCGCGCCATCCCGACCGAGAGCGTCGACCACCCCGTCGTCCGCGCCTGGCTCGAGAAGACCCTCGTCCTCGTGGACGAGAAGGAGATCGCCACTCTCTACCCGGCCGCGGCGGCCGGCGCCGGTCCGGGCAACCTGCGCGCCGCGGCGGTGCCCCTCCTCTACCAGGACGAGCAGATCGGCGTCCTGACTTTCGCGTTCCGCTCGCAGGGCAGCACGTGGCCTTCGGAGCTCGGCGGGCGGCTCTCCCTCCTCGCGGACGCGGCCGCGGTCGCGCTCCACAACTCGCGGCTCATGAAGATCATCGAGCAGCAGACCGAGCGCGACGGCGTGACGGGCCTCCACAACCAGGGGGCGATCCTCAGGCGTCTCGAGTCGGAGCTCCGCCGCGCCGAGCGGAGCGGCCAGCCCCTTTCCGTGGCTCACGTCTGCGTGGACGGGCTCGCGGAAGCGGGCCAGCGTTTCGGCATTCCCTACGGCGACTCGCTCCTGCCGAAGGTCGCCGCGCAGCTCGTCCGGGCGACGCGATCCGTGAACATCGTCGGGCGCGGCAAGGGCGACCGCTTCTGGATCCTCATTTTCGAGGCGAACAAGGTGACCGGGCATCGGGCCGCAGAGGCGATCCAGAAGAACTTCATGTCGGCCTTCGATCCGCGGCTCGAGGCGACGGGCCTGAAATTCTCCCTGACGATCGGGCTTGCCGCGTATCCCGAGGACGCGTTCGACACGGCGAGCCTCCTGTCGCGCGCCGAGGAGGCCCTGGACGACGCCGCCCGCCATGGCCCCGGGACCATCTCCCTCTACGGTGCGCTCGCCGAGGCGGACCTCGGCGACGGCTTCTAGCGCACGGTCCGAGGGTCAGGGGTAGATCTCGACGGGAACGTCGTGAAGGACCTGGCGCGCGGCCCGGGCGATCGCCTCGAGGGCGTTCGCCGAAAGCGGGTGGACGCCCGTTTCCATCGTCTCCCGCGCAACCGTGTAGACATGCACCGCCGCGAGCGAGCCGCCGTCCCGCACGACGCCGGCGAGCCGGTCGGTCCAGGCCTCGACCTCCGCGGCTGAGGGAGCTCCGAACGCGTCCGAGCGGAAGAACATCGACTGGACGACGACGGGGTGCCGGCGCGCGGCGTCGGTGAGGTTCGCCACGACGCGCCCGAACGGAACCGACGTGCGGCAGACGGCGCGGTAGAACGGCTCCGTCCCCGCGTCGAGCTTGATCCAGAAGAAGCCGCCGCGCGCGGCGAAAAGGTCGTGCGCCTCCCGCATCTCGGTCCGGCCGAGCCCGGAGCCGTTCGTGATCAGGATCACCGGGACGCCGGAGAGCCCGGCGGTATCCCGGGTGTCGAACACGTCCCGCGCGAGCAGGAGGAATCCGGCGAAGGTGCTCGGCTCGCCGTCGCCGGCGAAGGCGATGTCCCGCGGCGTCTCGGTGCCGCCGCGAAGGGAGGCCAGGACCGTCGAGAGCTCGGTCACGACCTCGGTGGCGAGGATCGGCGGGCGTCCCACGTGGCGGGCGATCGCTCGCCGGTCGATCACCTCGCAGTAGACGCAGTCGAAATTGCAGGTCTGCTGCGGATCGAGGTTGATCCCGACGGAGAGGCCGCCCGACCTTCGTGAGCGGACGACGTAGACGAAGCGCCTCCCGATGGCGGCGCGATCGTGACGGTGCGTGACGCGCTTCTCACTCACGGGGGCCCCGAGGTCGTATGCTAAGGCAGAGAAACGAGGACGCCATGGCCGTAACCCCCGGAACCCTCCTGGGTCGATATCGCCTCCTCGAGCGCGCCGGCGCCGGCGGAATGTCGGAAGTCTGGCGGGCCGAGGACCAGACCCTCCACCGCACCGTCGCCGTCAAGGTCATCCACGACCCGATCGCCGCCGACCCGACCTTTGCGGAGCGCTTCCTCCGGGAAGCTCGCCTCGTGGCGGGGCTCGAGCACCCGAACATCCTCTCCGTCTACGACTTCGGGACTGCTCCCCTCGGAGGGAAGGACGTCTCGTACCTCGTGATGCCCCTCGTCTCCGGGGGCTCGCTCAAGGAGAGGATCAGGGGCCCGGTGCCACCCGCCGACGCGGTGCCGTGGCTCGCCGCGATTGCCGCCGCCCTCGACCACGCGCATTCGAAGGGAATCCTTCACCGCGACGTCAAGCCGGGGAACGTCCTCCTCGACGCGTCCGGCCGGCCCCTCCTCGCCGACTTCGGCCTCGCGCGCAGCGCCGACTCGGTGTCGGGACTCACCGCCACGGGCACCGTGATGGGGACTCCGTCGTACATGGCGCCGGAGCAGGCCATGGGGAAGGCGCTCGACGCGAGGGCCGACCAGTACGCTCTCGCCTGCATCGCCTTCGAGATGCTGACGGGGCGCGTTCCCTTCAAGGCGGACACGCCGCTCGCGGTCCTCCACCAGCACGTCAGCGTTCCGCCCGAGCCGGTGACCTCGTTCATCGGAGGCTTCCCGCCGGGCGTCGACGACGTCCTCTCTCGCGGGCTCTCGAAGAACGCGGCCCAGCGCTACGGCAGCTGCATGGAGCTCGTGACGGCGCTCGCCGCCGTTTTCGGGCTCTCCCTCGGAACGACCGCCGCGATCTCGGCTCCGGTGCGCGCGGTCCCGCCGCCGCCTCCGGGATCGCCCACGATCCACGGCGCGCCGACGTTCCTCCAGACCCAGGGAGCCGGCCCCGCCGAGAACCTCCCGACGGTGGTCACGGCGAACGCCAGCGTCGTCTCGGGCGCGGGCATCTCCACGCCTGAGGCGAAGATGGCCGCCGCGGCTTCGCTTCCGCCCCCTCCGCCGGCTGCCCGGCGGAAGAGCGGGACGAACCCCGCCCTCTTCGCCGTGGCGGCGATCGTCGTCCTCGCGGTGCTCGGCGGCGGGGGCTGGTTTGCCTGGACACGATTCGCGCCCGGAAAGGAAGGCGAAGCCCCTCCGGCGACGGCGGCAACGCTCGCGAACGTCGAACCGGCGGCGGCGCCGACGGAAACGCCCGCGACGGGCGCCGGGTCGAGCTTGCAAGCAGGAGCGGAGACAGGAACGGAAGCGGGCCCGGCGGCGCTCGCCTCCGGCGGGTCCGGTCCGGCGACCCCGCCGGACCCCACCGGGACCCCCGCGAGCGCCGGGTCCTCGATGGGACAGGTTGCGGAAGCGGGCTCGACGACCACCACGTCCCCTTCGGAGGGGCGGCCGTCCACGGGCACCGGAGGCTCGACGATGTCCCGCGGAGAGGACCGGCCCCGGAGGCCGGGCGTGGCGGAGCGCGAGCCTGCGCAACCGGAAGGGGGCGAGCTGGCCCTTCCGCGCCGCGAGGCCCTCGTCGATGGAGGGAGCTGGGCCCTCGACTCACGCGTCGAGCGGGCCTACGTTGCTCTCGACACGACCCGAACGAAGGGGACGCTGACCCGGGAGGCCCTCGCCGAGGCCGGAGGCGTCGCGCGGGAAGTCTCCGCCACCAGCGACGAGCCGGAGGCGTTCTTCATCGACCTCTACACTCGAGCGGGGAGCGCCTTCCTCAACGGCGACAACGCCACGGCGTGGCAGCAGCTCGCCGAGGCCTTCCGGGTCGACACGGCGGGTGCCGCCGGCGGCCGGGTCCTCCGCTTCGTGAGGAAGGTGATGCACGGGAAGGGACGGAACCCCGGGCCGGACGCGAACTGGATCCTGGGCCTGGCCTTCGGCGACGTGCGCGGCGATCTCGACGAAGAGCTCGATGCCGCCGCCGAAAGGGCCCCGCGGAACAAGGCGGTCCTCTTCGCGCGGGCCCTCCGGGCGGTCGAGCTTCGGGATGGCCGGAAGGCCACGGCGCTCCTTCGGGAGGGCTGCTCGGACGGAATCGAGGAGGCCTGCCAGCTCCTCGACCGGCGGTAGACGAAGAAGAAAACGGGCGCGACGGGGAACCCGCCGCGCCCGCTCCCGCTCCGCTCGGGGCGCGTCAGTTCTTGATCATGTCTCCGGCCTTGAAGCCCGAGCCGTTGACGATCGACGCCGTCGAGAGACGGGCGCCCATCACCTTCGTGATCTTGACGCGGCCGACCTTCGTCTCGTCGGAGCCGAGCACCTCGCCGGTGTCGGGGTCCTTGATGACGTTGCCGACCCGGTAGACGTCGAACGTGTCGCCTTCCTTGACGCCGGCCTCGGCGCCGACGTTCAGGAAGACGGAGCCCCCTTCGACCTTAGCGACCTTGCCGGCGATGCCCGAGGCGTCGCTCGCGCCGCCGAGGCCGGAGGTCGGGGCCGAGGCCTTCGCCATCGATGCCGCGAGCTCGATGACGACGGGCCTGAGGACGCGGTCGAGCTTGTTCTTGTCATCGACGCCGCCGCCGGTGCCAGCGACGTAGACCTGCGCGTCGGAGGTCTCCTTCTTTGCGGTGTCGGCCCAGACGATCTCGCCCGTCGTCGTGTTGATCATCCGGGCGTCGATCGAGGCGTCCATCTTCTGTGAGCCGACGCTCACGGACGGCATCCCGAACACTCCGGGGACCCGGGCCCCGCGGTCGGCGACGCCGAGCTCGGTGAGCGCCCCGGTGACGAGGTACTCGACCCCGAGGAGCTTGCCCGCCTTGACCGCCGTCTTCGGGTCGATTTCGCCGGAGAGGGAGAGGTTCTTCTCCTGCATGATCGCGGCGAGCTGCTCGCGGTCGATGACGCGGTACTTCCCGCTCTTGACGAGCTCCGTCACGAACATGTCCTGGGCGGCCTCTCCGGCGCGGTACCAGGAGTAGCGAGACGTCTTGTCCTTGAACTCGATGACGGCCACGCGCGGCTTGGCTGCGGCCGCCACGGCGGACGAGGCGAGGGCCGCGAGGAGGCCGAGCGCCACGGCGAGGTTCTTCTTCATCTATCGATCCTCCGTAGGGCAGTCATTCTCTGCCTGCACGGCGCCCCCTTCAACCTGCGTGCCGGGCCGGCGCCGTGCGGGCGGACACGGAAGAGGACGTTCCGCGCTCCGAACCTCGATGCCGGGTAGCGGTCGGGCTGGGCGGGAAGCCGCCCCGGGGACTCCGGGGACTCCGGGGACTCCGACCTCGCGCCACCGGACCGGCCGGGCTAGACTCCCCGCCCTCGCATGAGCTCCACACAGAGAACGACCGTCATCCGCAGCTCGGGCAGCTACCTTCCGCCCCAGATCGTCACGAACGAGATGCTCTCGAGGATCATGGACACCACCGACGAGTGGATCGTCCCGCGGACGGGCATCCGGGAGCGCCGGTTCGTCGAGCCGGGAGTCGGCCCGGCCGAGATCGGGGCGCAGGCGGCCCGCGCTGCCATGGAGAAGGCGTCCCTGACGCCCGCCGACATCGACCTCGTCATCTTCGCGACGATGACGCCGGACCACTACTTTCCGGGAAGCGGCGGCCTCCTCGCGGCGCGGCTCGGGATGTCGACGACCCACGCTCTCGACATCCGGATGCAGTGCGCCGGATTCCTCTCCGGCCTGCAGACGGCCGACGCATTCATCCGCTCGGGAACGTACGACCGGGTCCTCCTCGTCGGTGCCGAGGTTCATTCGGGCCTCATGCCGTGGCCGGAGTCCGTGTGGGACGTCATGCTCGGCCGGACCGACGGCCCGTGCGACCCGTACTGGTACGCGCGGGCGACCGGGATGCGCGACCGCGCGGTCCTCTTCGGCGACGGCGCGGGCGCGATGGTCCTCGAGGCGAACGAGTCGGGCGACGGGCGGGGCTTCCTCGGCTTCGTCATGAAGACCGACGGCAATCACTGGGACAAGCTCTACGTCCCCGGCGGCGGCTGCAAGTCGCGCCCCTACTTCACGCCGGAGATGTTCGAGAACCTCGGGACGATCCCGATCGTCGAGGGGCGGCAGGTCTTCCGTCTCGCGAGCCAGCTGATGCCGGAGGCGGTGCGCGAAGTCCTCGCAAGGACCGGCAACCGGCTCGAGGGGCTCGACCTTCTGCTCATGCACCAGGCGAACCTGAGGATCAACGAGTCGGTGCAGAAGATCCTCGGCCTTCCCGACGCGAAGGTCTTCAACAACATCCAGAAGTACGGGAACACGACAGCCGCGACCCTTCCCCTCGTCTACGACGAGGCGGTGGAGAAGGGCCTGATCGGCCCGGGCAAGCTCGTCGGCTTCACGGCCCTCGGCGCGGGCCTCCACTGGGGGGCCGCGATCGCGCGGATCTGAAGGGGAGAAGCGCCGTCAGCGCGTGACGCGCCCCGAGCGTGTCCGCGACCCGTCGAGGAGCTCGGCGAAGATGTTGCCGAAGCTCTCGGCCGAAGCCGGGCCGTCGGCCGTCACGATGCCCGCGGCGATGACGACGGGCTTCTTCTCGTAGCGGACGCCGCCCTCCTTCAGGGCTCGCAGGGCGTCGGCCGTCACCCAGATCGTCGCTGCCTTTCCCTCGAGGAGGCCCGCCTTCGCGAGGAGCCCGACGCCGAGGGACAGCGCGCCGATGGGCTTGCCGTCGTGCACGGCCATCCGGAAGAACTTCTGCGCGATGCCGTTCTCCCAGAGGTCGGTGGCCCCGACGCCTCCGACGACGACGGCCCCGGCAAAGTCGGTGGGGCGTGCCTCGACGATGGAGAGGGCTTCGAGGGTCTCTCCGCTCTGACCGGAGACGGAGCCACCGGCCGACGAAGCGACCACGACCTCGGCGCCCGCCGCCTCGAGGATCTTTCGCGGTTTCGCGAGCTCATCGTCCTGGAATCCCTTCGGGGCGACGAGGAACAGGACCTTCAGGCCTTTCAGGTTCTGCGGCAATTGACCCTCCCGTGGTTTCCGAGACGATCCGCGCGGGGGCGTCCGCTGTCAAGCGGGTTCTGCCCGCCTCCTCAGGAACCGGCCGGAGGCCGGAGCGCGACGGAGGAGCCGACCCAGGTGAAGTCCTTGTTGAAGTCGACCCCGAGCATCCGGCCGCGGGAGAGGCGGCAGAGGTTCAGGCCCAGCGTGAAGGACGATTCCCCTTCGGGACGGAAGAACATCATCCGGATCTCGACCTTGACGCCTCCGCCGTCGACGGCACGAAGGCACGGCGCGTACGAGATCTTCTCCTGAAGGCACCAGACGTCCCGTTCGGATTCGGGAATCCGCGCGACGTCCTCCGGGGTCGGTTCGATGTTCACTCCCCCGCCCGCGAAGGAGAAGAGGGGCTTGAGGACCCATCCCGACGAGAGGTCGTCGGGGAGAACGTCGACCTCCGAGAGCGTCCGTGCGCGCGGCGCGGCGGGGTGGTCGAGCAGGGGAAGGGCGGCCTTCGACCAGGCCCAGAACCAGTTCGGGTGCGGCGCCCACGTGACGTCGAGGTCGTCGCGGAAGTCGAACGGGAGAGTCTCTCCCGACCGGATCAGCTCGTCGAAGACGACCCGGTTGTAGATCCGTTCGATCGGGATGCACCGGCCGCCTTTTCGGCGGAAGAGCCTTCGGCCCTCCTTCTCGACTTTCGTCGCGCAGACGGGCTCGACGCCGAGGAGCTTCTCCGTGGCCGTGAAGTCGACATACGTCTTCTGGGTCTCGGGGTGGAGGTCGAGGAGGACGACGTGCTCGGGGTCGTGCGCGCCGACGACGGTCCGGCGGAAGAGGTCCACGAAGCCGCTGCGGGTCAGGCCCGAGAAGTAGGGGCTGAACCCGGCGGCCGGAAGCCCCGGGATTCCTTCGAGCGCTTCGTTCCAGGCGTCGGCCTGCATCACCTCGAACGCCGAGAGCGAGGGGAAGCCCTGAAGCTCGATCAGCTTCGGCGCCAGGGAGCCGTCCGGGCCGGTGACGATCGCCAGGTCGACCTGCGCGAGGGACGGGAGGGCATCCATCCCGGGGGCATCCCACTCGCGCGGGACGAAACGCCTGAGCCGTGCGAGGGCCTCGGGTCGCGAGATCTGCGCGAGGATGCCGTGCGCTGCCGAAACGAGGCGCTCTTCCAGCTCGTGCGTCAGGAAGACGGGCGTCTCGGCGAGGCGGAAGCCCGCCTCCGCCCCGGCGCGCCGGGCGAGGTCCGCCGACTGCCTCCGGTAGAGCTCTTCGGTGAAGGAGTCGTTGAACGCGTCGCGGCAGGCAGGATGCATCGCGGCGCAGTCTAGGAGCCCGGCCGGTTCATTGGAAGAACCGTGATCTGCGAGGAGCGGCGGGAGGCGGAATCACGCCGGCGGCGCCGTCAGCGCGCCGCCTCGACGCAGCGGGGCCCGTCGTGAGAGGCGGCATTGACCCAGGTAGAGACGGGCCAGGCTTCCATCGTCCCGGCATCGATCGGCGCGAGACACCGCTCGAGCTCGGATGCGGAGAGCGGCCCGTTCCGCCGCCAGAGCGCCTCGGCCTCCGCGTCGAGAAGGACCGGCATTCGTGGGTGGACGGGCCGGACGACCTCGTTTGCCACCGTGGTGACGATGGCGAAGCTCTCGAGCGGCTCGGCCCCCGGGATCTCGCAGCGCTCCCAGAGTCCCGCGAAGCCGAACGGCCTGCCCCCCGCGAGCCGGAAGAGCCAGGGAGTCTTCCCGGAGGCTTCGACCTTCCACTCGTAGAAGGCGTCCGCCGGGACGACGGCCCGGCGGCGTTTCAACGCGTCGCGGAACATCGGCTTGCCGCCGATGCCTTCGGCCCGGGCGTTGATCGGCCGTACGCCCGACTCGTCCCTGGCCCACGAGGGGCGCAGCCCCCACGTGAGAAACGCGAGGACGGGACCGTCGCCGTCGTCCCGGACGAGCACGCTGCGCGTGCCGGGGGCGACGTTCCATCGCGGTGTCCACGAAAACCCCTCGGGAAGACGGGCGCCGAAACGGATCGCCAGCGCGTCGGCGGGGCTCGTCTGGACATACCGGCCGCACACGACGCTACCCGGCGGCCTTCTCGTCCGGCTCCCTCTTCTCCTCGGCGGGCTCGGGCTCCGGGTCGGGCGTCCTCTCCCCCAGGAGAGCGGCCCACGGGGCGAACCTCTCGAACCGCTCGCCGACGACCTTGACCGTGGCGGTCAGGGGAACGGCGAGGATCGCGCCGGGCAGGCCCCAGAGGATTCCCCAGAAGAGGAACGCGACGAGGACGGCGAGAGGGTGGAGCTTCACCCGGCTCCCGACGATGAACGGCGTCAGGACGTTCCCTTCCAGGAACTGGACGACCGAGTAGAAGAGGATGACCTTCAGCGCGAGGAACGGCTCGTCGGTCCCGAGGAACGCCACGAAGAGGGCGGGTGTCGTCGACAGGATCACGCCGACGTAGGGAAGGAGGACGCAGAGGCCCGCGAGGGGGCCGAGGACGTAGCTGTAGGGGACCTGGAGGATCAGGAGCCCCGCCGTCGTGATGCAGGCGGTGATGAGGACGACGAAGAGCTCGCCGAGGACGTAGCCCGAGAGGACGTGGGCGACGTTGACGGCGAAGTCGGAGGCGGCCCGTCCCCCCTTGCGCCGGAGGATCCGCGTGAGCGCACCGGCGTACTTGTCCCTGTCCTTCAGCATGAAGAAGGCGAGGATCGGAATGGCCGCGGTGTAGAGGACGAGCGAGAAGACGGTCCTCACCTGGAGGACGACGCGGGCGACGGAGTCGAGCATCCCCTCTTCGAGACGGACGGCGCGCACGCCGGCCCGTTCCCCGTCGGACAGGAGACGCCGGGTCCCTTCCTCGATCCGGGAGAAGAGGCCTCGCGCCTGCGCGGTGAGGCCCTGGATCTTTCTCTCGTACGCGGGCCAGTCGCGGGAGAAGGCCTGCGCCTGGTCGAGGGCGTTGACGATGAAGAACGTCACGAGCGCGCAGAGGAGAAGGAGGACGACGAAGGCTGCGAGCGCCCGCGGCACACGGATCCTCTCGAGGAGCTCGACGAACGGGTGGAGCGCGAAGGAGAGGAAGACCGCGAAGAAGAGCGTGACGAAGAGGACCTTGCCGGCCCAGAGGAGTCCCACGACGGCGGCCGTCGCGAGGACGACGAGTGCACGCGAATGCGAAGCCCCGCCGAGTGCGGGGCTCGTTCCGGTCGTGAAGGCGCCGCTGCTGTCCAAGCGAGGGCAGTTTAGCGCGACGGGCAGAGACGCGAACGGCCGGCGAAAGGCCGGCCGCTCGGGAAAGCCCGGGATCAGGGAGGGGTTACGGGAAGGTGACCGTGACGACGGCGCGACGGTTCCGCGTCGCGTCGTCCCCGGCCTCGGCGTCGCCCCTGGCGTCGACCTGGATCCGGGACGCGTCGATGCCGTGCCTCTTGACGAGGTAGTCCTTCGCGGCGTCGGCGCGCGCCTTGCCGAGGGCGGCGTGGTCGCCCTTCTCCTTCGGGTCGGTGAAGCCGACGATCGTGCAGGTCGCCGAGAGGTTGTTCTTCAGGCGGAGGGCCACTCCGTCGAGGATCGCCTTGGCGATGTTCGTCAGGCGGCTCTTGGCGGCGTCGAAGAGAATCTCGTCCGTGGTGGAGGTCTCGGGCTTCGGAGCGGGAGGCGCCTCGACGATCGGGGCCGGAGCGGGCTGTACGACGGGGGCCGGAGCCGGCACCGGCTCAGCCGGGGGCGGTTCGTGAGGCGACGGGACGACCCTCGGGGCCTCGGCCTGCTTGGGCTGCGGCGCGAAAGAGACCTGGAGGATGCCGCCGATGTTGCTCGGGGAGCTGCCGTACTTCACCCAGCGGTCGACGTTCGCGCGAACGCCCGCGCTGGCGACGAAGTAGTCCCCGAGAGCGAGGCGCGCGCCGAGAACGGCGTCCGTGAAGTCGGGCGGCTGCGTCGTCCCGCCGTCGTACATCGTCCGGTGGACCTCGACGATTCCCTTCAGCCTGTCCGGGATGAGCGGCAGGCCGAGGCCCGCGGACCAGCGCATCTCGTTGGAGACGTCGTACGAGTCGTAGTCGGTGGTCGCATCGGCGGTCCAGAGGTAGGCGAACTGCCCGGTGAAGATCCCGTAGGTCCCCGAGAAGCCCCACTCCCAGTCGGTCCTCCAGGTCGAGAGCGCGTACTCGTCGTTGCGCGACTGGGTCGGGATGTAGACCGCGCCGAAGAGCGCGACCTTCAGCGGGTCCTTCTGGTTGAGGATGACCTTCGTCCCGATCCGCAACTTGTCGGACTCGTCGTGATTGACCGCGCCGTACTGGTTCCGCCCGCCGATGACCCCCGCCCAGGCGCGGCCATCGGCGTCATAGGCCCGCTGGCCGGCGGAGAAAGACGCCTCCCAGTTCGGCAGGAGGCCGAACGCGAGCGTCAGCCCGAGCTTGTCGCTGCTGTACCGCAGCGGGTCGTCGGCGAGCGTGCCCGCATAGGGCACGGGCGCCGCCGTCCTGTCGTACATGCTGTAGAAGAGGGAGAACGCGAAGCGTCCCTGTGGGACCGTCTGCGCGTCGTAGATTTCGAAGAGCCCGGTCTCGCCGGTGAGGCTGGGAGCCACCTGAGCGCTCAGCGGAGAAGCCGCGAGAAGTGCCACGGCCAGCGCGAGGAGGAGTCCGGTCCGCATCCGTCGCATCGAGTCTCCTTATTTCCAGCCGGGGACCGGACGAGTCACCCCCATACCCGGGGAAGGTGATGCGGCTCCGCGTCCTGGGCTCGGATCAGTTGTCAAGAGTCTAGCAGCACGGGATTTCCCGGCAAAGTCAATTGACCATCCCGGTCGTCATTAGGAACCTGGGGGGGGGCCGTCGTCCTGTCGCCAGCCCCCGAGGCGTCTGGAAACGGGAATGCCGACTCCCGCGGTTCCGTGATAGAGGAAAAAGCAGCGCAGGCGTTGATTCGCGCCCGGCGGGCGCGGAAGGGTCCGGCAACCCGGCCGAGCGCCACGACAGGAGAGGGCGCGGCGGGAAGGGATTCCTGGCCGATCTCCGGGGCGCGGAAGGGCGTGGGAAACCCGGCCTCGGGTTTCCCACCAACACTTCAGAGCAGGGGGGCCATCTTCTCGCGGAAGGCGAGGCTCGCCTCGCGTCCGCGGAGAGCGGCGACCGTCTGCTCGAGGCTTCGGATGAGCTCCCTCACGACGTCGAGGCCGCGTCCCTTGTCGACTTCGCCGAGGGCGGCGCGGTAGAGCCGGTCGATCGCGGGGTCTCCCGGGGCGAGAGCGGCGCTCTCGGCCTCCTGCTTCACCTTCGTGCAGAGGATCTGGAGGCTCCGGCGCTCGTCGCCACGAGTCACCGCGTTGAAGACGCCGCTGTGCGTCGTGACCACGGGACCGGCGGGCGACGGGGCGGGCGCTGCGGCCGGAGGCGCAGGAGCGGACGCCGCCCGGGCGTCGGCCTTCGATCGGATCCCCACGAGGTCTGCGGTGATGAGGCCATAGAGCGTCTTGGCGACGTCGAAGGCCGAAATACGAGCCGCCCGGGCGATCTCCTCGATGGACTTGAAACCGTCGATTCCCGTGACGACGAGCCACTCCATCGGCGTGAGGGTCACCGGCTCGCTGAGCCCTTCCCGGCAGACGAGCTGGGGAACGGATTCTGTCGAGGGGATCTTCCTCGAGAGGATCTTCCACTCGTCGCTCCGCCGCGCCGCCTCCATGAGGAGGTTCGTGTTCGAGCGGGTGATCGTCCGGCCGTCAGGCTCGATGCCGGCGGAGAACTGGAACTGGCCTTCATTCCAGAGCGCGAGGGCGTAGATGGCGTCCTCACCCTCGATGTCGTTCACTTTCGCGTGCGTGATCTGACCGTTCTGGATGTAGACGGCGCCCTGTTCTGCGCCGCGGCTCAGGGCAAACATCCCGGTCTTCCCCGATACAGCGACGAGCTGCACGATGTCGGCGAGGGGGAGTTCTTTGAGGGAGCCTTGGAAAGACATTTGTGGGCAGTCTCGCGAGGCGAGACGATAGCACCCGCCCCCCGGATGCTCAACCGCCCACGCGGTGCCGGACGGGAGAAGGCGCGGCCGAGGACAGGGCGGCACACCTCCCGGCCGCCGTCCGGAACCCGTGCGTGAGGGCGGCCGCCGCTGCGTCGGCAGCGTCGAGCGCCAGGCGCGAGAAGCCCGAAGGAGAGCCGAGGAGCGAAAGGACCATCCTGCGGACCTGCTCCTTTTCGGCCTGGCCCGTGCCGGTGATCGTCTTCTTGATCTCGGCGGGCGTGACCTCGTGGATCGGGAGCGCTGCGCGAGCGAGGGCGAGGAGGAGGACCCCCCGTGCCTCGCCGAGCGTGATGAGGCTCTGGGGATTGACGCCCGAGAAGACCCGTTCCACGGCCGCCTCGTCGGGGTGCTCGCGCTCCACGACGGAGAGGAGGCCGTCGTGGAGCGCGAGGAGCCTCTCGGCGAACGGCGTGTTCGTGGCGGGACGCAGGACCCCGGCGGCGACGAGCCGGGGCGGTCCGTCGAAGGAGACGAGAGCCCAGCCGGCGGCGCGGCTCCCCGGGTCGACGCCGAGGATCCTCACTGCCGGGCGGGGCTCAGGTGTCCTCGAGGTACTGGTCGTCGATGTCGCCGCTCGACCAGACCTTCTGGACGTCGTCGTTGTCCTCGAGCATGTCGAGGAGCTTCAGGAGCGCCGGGGCCTTCTCGCCGACGGCGACCATCGTCGACGGGATCATCTGGAGCTCGGCGGTCTGGAGCGCGAACTTCTTCGCCTCGAGCTGCGCCTTCACCGTCTCGAAGGAGGCCAGGTCGGTGATGATCTCGTAGACGTCGGAATCCTCGGCCTGAAAGTCCTCGGCGCCGGCCTCGAGCGCCGCTTCCATGAGCGCGTCCTCGGAGGCGGCGCTCTTCTCGACGGCGATGTAGCCCTTCTTCGAGAACTGGAACGCGACCGATCCGGTCGCTCCCAGGTTCCCGCCGTACTTCGAGAGGAGGTGGCGGACCTCGGCGGTCGTCCGGTTCTTGTTGTCGGTCATCGCCTCGATGAGGATCGCGGCGCCTCCCGGCCCGTAGCCCTCGTAGGTGATTTCCTCGTAGGTGACTCCCTCGAGCTCGCCCGTCCCCCGCTTGATCGCCTTGTCGATGTTGTCCGACGGCATCGACGCCTTCTTGGCGGCGAGGACCGCGCTTCGAAGGCGCGGGTTCGAGTCGACGACGCCGCCGCCGACCTTGGCGGACATCGTGATTTCCTTGATCAGCTTCGTGAAGAGCCGGCCCCGCTTGGCATCGGCGGCGCCCTTCTTGTGCTTGATCGTGCTCCACTTGCTGTGACCGGACATGACTCACCTCGAGGAATTCGGGCCGCTGGGGCCGGGATTTAGGAGCCCTGCAGTCTATCAGGAGGCCGGGATTCCGGGTGGGCCGCCAGGGTCCCGTCGGACAGAAGCGCAAGACGGGCCCGGAAGCGGCTCCCTGGCCGAGGGCATCCTGCCGAGAGCGCCGCCTCGACGTAGGTCTCGGTGAGGCCGACGCCCCCGCTGAGGGAGACGAGGTCGGCGTGGCGTCCGGCGTGGGACCGGGCGAAGCTGCGGCGGATCGTCGAGTCGAGGTCTCGCAGGCGCGCGGCCCTTCGGGTCACCACGGCTCGCGGCACGCCGTCCGTCGCGGCGAGAGCCGCGGCGGGGGTGCCGGAGCGCGGAGAGAACGGAAAGACGTGGAGCGAGGCGAGCGGGAGGTCTCGCAGGAGCGCCTCCGTCTCGGAGAACTCGGCGTCCGTCTCCCCGGGAAAGCCTGCGATGACGTCGGTCGCGAGGTGGAACCGCGGGTTCCCGCGCCAGGCGCGGTCCAGAAGAGTGCGGAAGCGGACGGTCGTCATTCCGCGTCTCATCCGGCGCAGGACCGCGTCGGAGCCGGACTGGAGCGGAAGGTGGAGGTGGGGAACGACGACGCTTCCGGCGGCGACGAGGTCGACCAGGGCTTCGCCCGCTTCCATCGGCTCGAGGGAGGACAGCCGGACCCGGCACCCCGGAGGGCGGGACTCGAGTCTCTCGAGGAGCGCCACGAGGCTCTCTCCCCGATCACTTCCGAACGCCGCCAGGTGAACCCCGCAGAGGACGACTTCGGGAACCCCCTGCGCGCCAAGGACGCGGACCGCCTCCTCGACCTCGGCCGATGGGGCGCTCCGTTCGCTCCCACGGAGCGACGGGACGATACAGAAAGCACAGCGCCGGCCGCATCCGTCCTGGACCTTCAGGAACGCGCGCGTGCGCCCTGGTCCCGTCGTCCACGCAAGGGGCGAGCGAAGGACCTCGTCGGGGGAAACGCCGGGCGCGGCGACCTTCCCGGGGAGGAGCCCCGCGCGCACCTCCTCGACCAGGCGAACGAGAGCGGCGGAAGATCCGTGCCCCGCGACGAGATCGACCTCGGGGCGCCGCGCGAGGCCGTCCGGGTCCCGCTCGGCGAGACATCCCGTCACCGCCAGGAGCGCGGCGGGATGTTCCCGTCGGAGACGCCGCATCAACCGGAGAGCGTCGCGATCGGCGCGCTCCGTGACGGTACAAGCATGAAGGACCAGGACGTCGGCGGGCTCTCCGGGACGCACGCGGGACAGGCCCGAAGCCTCGAGAACTCGTGCCAGATGGCCGGCCTCGATCTGGCTGACCTTGCAGCCGAGAACACGAACGTCATAAGCTCGCGAGGAGCGTCCGGACAGTTGGTCCGCGCCGGTAAACGTCGTTGACAGGCCCACTTCCGGGGCGATAATAGGTGACTTTCCGGAGGAGACTTCGGAGTGCGGGGGGGACCGGGCCACAGGCCCCACGACGTATGGCGAAGACGATTCTCCTGATCGAATACGAGCCGAGATACCTGGACCGCATCAAGGGCTATCTCGCCGGGAAGGACTTCGACCTCGTCGTCGCCAAGGACGGCGAGGACGGTCTCGAGGCTTACAGGCGTGGCCGGCCCGACCTCGTCCTGATCTCGACGGTCCTGCCCAAGCTCCGGACGCGCGATGTCATCCGCGGAATGCAGGCCCTCGGGCCGACGCCGCCGGTCCTCCTGATGGCGTCGGGCTACAAGGGAAAGGACAAGAAAGCCGACGCGGCCCGGGAAGGCGCCACGGGAATCCTGGAGAAGCCGTTCGCCGAAGAAGCCCTCCTCGCCGAGATCTCTTCGGCGCTCGGTGCAAAGAGCCACGATCCGTTCCCGGGAACGAGCGGTCAGCCGCTCCTCTCTGCCGACGACATCTTCTCGGACGTCATCTCGGGCGTCGAAGCAGAGGAAAAGCTGGAGAAAGCCCGTCCCGCTCCGGCCGGAACGGATCCCGGGATCAACCGGAAGCTCGAGCAGACGCTTTCGGGCATCCTCTCCCGCCCCAACCTGAAGCCGACCACGGCGTCCGGGGCGATCCCGAGGGTCGTGGCGGAGCCCCCCGCCCCGGTTCGCCCGGCCGCGGTCCCCGGGCCGGTCTCCGACCGGACGCTCCGTGTCGACACGGGCTCCATCCCTCAGCCCATCCCGGCCCCGAAGCCGAGGGTCGATACCGCAGTCGACCGGATGCTCACCGACACCCTCTCGGGCCTGCGCCCGATCAAGCCGGCAGAGAAGGCGGAGAAGGCAGACAAGCCCCCCGCCGCGCCGGCACCCGCTCCAAAGCCCGTTCCCGCGCCCGCTCCGAAACCGGAACCCCTGCCCGCCCCGAAGCCTGCGCCAGCGCCGGCCCCGGTTGCGGTCCCCAAGGGGCGGCCGGGCGCGGGCAGCCCGGGAGGCTTCGGCCGCTACCAGCTCCTCGAGAAGATCGCGGCCGGCGGAATGGCCGAGGTCTACAGGGCCCGCATGCGCGGGGAGGAAGGCTTCGAGAAGATCGTCGCCATCAAGCGGATCCTCCCGCACATGGCCGACAACGATGACTTCATCACGATGTTCATCGACGAGGCCAAGCTCGCGGCCCAGCTGACCCACAACAACATCATCCACATCTACGACCTGGGGAAGGAAGACGCCTACCACTACATCGCGATGGAGTACGTCGAGGGCAAGGACCTCCGCTCCATCCTGAAGACGGCGTCCGAGAAGGGCTACCCGCTCCCGGTCGATCTCGCGCTCTTCATCGCCTCGAAGGTCGCCAACGCCCTCGACTACGCGCACCGGCGCCTGGGGCTCGACGGCAAGGAGCTGAACCTCGTCCACCGCGACGTCTCGCCGCAGAACGTCCTGATCAGCTTCGAGGGGGACATCAAGCTCTGCGACTTCGGCATCGCCAAGGCGGCGACGAAGGTCCAGCAGACCCAGGCCGGCGCGCTCAAGGGCAAGCTCCAGTACATGTCCCCCGAGCAGGCCTGGGGGAAGAAGGTCGACCGGCGGACCGACATCTTCTCGCTCGGCATCGTCCTGTTCGAGATGCTGGCGGGAGAGCGGCTCTTCAGCGGCGACACCGACCTGACGATTCTCGAGCAGGTTCGCGACGCGCGCTCGGAAGCGCCGTCGCTCAAGAACCCCGACGTCCCGAAGAAGGTCGACCAGATCGTCCTCAAGGCTCTCGCGAAGAACCCGCAGGACCGCTACCAGAACGCCTCGGAGATGGAGAAGGACATCAACTCGGTCCTCTACTCCTTCCAGCCCGCTCCGGGCCCGGCGGACCTCGCGATCTACATGCACCGCCTCGTCGAGGCGACCGCTGCCGCCTCCGATGCCCAGATCGACGCCGCGTTCGCACAAGTCGCCGCGGCGCCCGCCCCCGAGGAGAAGAAGAAGGGGAAGGGCCTCGTCATCTCCAAGAAGGAGAAGGCGGCCGAACCCGCCCCCGTCCCTGCGCCGGTCGAGGTGTCGCAGCCCGCGATCAGCATCGGCGAGGAACCTTCGAAGAGCCGCACCGGTCTCTTCGCCGGCATTGGCGTCGGAGTCATCGTTCTCGGCGCGGCCGCCTACTTCCTGATGCGCGGCAAGGCGCCGGAGCCGGCCCCGGTGCCGACTCCCGTTCCCGCCGTCGCCCCCGCCACGACAGGGGCCGCGCCGGCGACGACGGAATCCCCTTCGGTTCCCGAGAAGGTCATCGACCCGAAGGCCCTGGAGGCCGAGCTCCGCAAGGCGACCGCCGAAGAAGCGAAGAAGCTCCGCGACGCGGCGCAGAAGGCCGCTGCGGACCAGGCCAGGCCGGCGGCGCCGGGCGCCGTTCAGCCGGCCGCTCCCGCCGTCTCGCTGGCGCCGGGCCAGCCGCTCCCGCCGCCGAAGGCCGCACCCGAGCCGACTCGGGTCCCGGAGCCGCCGAAGGCGCCCGAACCGACCGCCGTTCCGCCCAGGCCGACCGCCGCGCCCGTCGTCGCCGAGCCGACCCGTCCGGTCGCCCCGGCACCGGCTGCCCCGGCCGCGGCCGCCGGGACCGTGCGCGAAGGCGACCTGGTTGGGGAGGGCGCAGGTGTCGTCGGACCTCAGCTCATCAAGCTCGGCCGGTTCCCGACGCTGCCGCCTCAGGCAAGGCAGATGCAGAAGAGGAGCGGCGACCCGTCGGGCCTCGGCACGGTCGGGATCATGGCGCTGGTGACCGAGACCGGACAGGTGACCGACACCCGCATCGTCCGCAAGTCGGCCTATGAGTTCGTCGACGAGGCGGCCCTCGTCGCCCTGAAGGGATCGCAGATCCAGCCTGCCACGAAGAATGGCGTGAGAGTGAAGATGTGGAAGACCTTCGCCATCACCGTCAGGCCGTGAGGCGGACGGCGGCGGAGAGACCAGACGAGAAGCGACGTGGCGCCCGAGGCGCCCTGAGTTAACCGGATTGGGAATTCGAGAAGGAGTTTCCGCATGAGTCTCAACGACGAACAGAGGAAGTTTTACGAGAACACGCTCCGAGTCACGAAGAAGGAGATCAGCGACCTGGAAGCCCAGATCCAGGAAGAGCTGGCCAAGGTGAAGGAGCGCCTCGCCGAGCTTCAGAACGGTCAGAAGGCGGCGCGCCAGATGTACGCCGCGGCCTGTCTTCGGCTCGGCATCCAGAACGACCTCGAGGAGTCCGAGGAGTCCTGACGGGCGCCCGGCGCCCGTCGTCCAGACGGCCGCTGACGGGCCCCGGCACCCACCTCGCGTGACGGTGCCGGGGCCTTTGCCTTCTCCCGCTCCCGCACTCGTGCCCTTTTCGACCGGGCTCCTCGGCGGGCTTGCCTGCGCGCTCCTTGCCGCCACGGCGCCTGCCGTCGCGTCTCCGCAGCGCATCGTCGTGCTGGCCCCGTCGTCGGCCGAGATCGTCTACGCCCTCGGAGCTGCGAAGAGGGTCGTCGGAGTGTCGGATTTCGCGGCCGACCTACCCGAGTCCAGCGGGAAGGTGAAGCTGGGCGGCTTCGCCCCCGACCTCGAACGGATCGTCGCTCTCCGCCCGGACCTCGCGGTCGTATCCAAGGACGGTACCGACCGGCGTGCCGCGGAGCGCCTCGCCTCGCTCGGGGTACGCGTCGTCGTCACCGACGCCTCGTCTCTCGCCGGGGTCTTCGAGGACATCCGGAGGGTCGGATCCGCGCTCGGGACGACGGTCGAGGCCGCGCGACTGGTGGCTGCGCTGGAGGCGCGCGCCTCGGCGGCCCAGGCACGGTCGACCGCCCGCAGGGGCCCCCATCGCCCGAGTGCGCTCGCGCTGATCTGGCCGGATCCCCCGGTCGCGGCGGGTCCTGCGACGTTCGTCGGAGATCTCCTCGCCCGGGCGGGACTGTCGAACGTCGTGCCGGCGTCGGCGGGCGAGTGGCCCCGGGTCTCGCACGAGACGCTGGTCGCGTGGAATCCGCGCGTCGTCGTCCGACCCGAGACGGCGGAAAACAGAGCCGCCTTCCAGGCCGGTTTCGCGCCGGGAGGTCGCTGGCGCCTCCTCCCGGCGGTGCGGGAGGGACGCGTCGTCGTCCTGCCGGGAGCGTGGCTCGAACGTCCGGGCCCGCGTCTCGTCGACGCTCTCGAGGCCCTCGTCGAGAAGCTGCGGGAGGTCGTGCCGTGAGGCGCACCGGCCCGTTCCTCCTCAGCCTCCTCCTTCTCGCCCTCGCCTCGCTCCTCGCTTCGCTCGTCGTGGGAAGCGTCCACTTGACGCCGACCAATGCGCTCGCCGCGCTCTCGGGAACGGGCGATCCGGCCACCGTGACGATCGTCCGCGATCTCCGGCTGCCCCGCGCTCTTCTCGGTCTTCTCGTCGGCGGGGCGCTCGCCCTCTCGGGGGCGGCCCTCCAGGCCCTCCTCGGCAATCCTCTCGCGGATCCCTACCTCCTCGGCGTCTCTGGCGGCGCGGCGTGCGGCACCCTCGTCGCGATCCTCCTCGGTGCCGGAGCAGGCGGCCTGCTCGGCTCGTTCGCCCTCCCGATCGCCTCCCTCGCCGGAGCCCTCGGCGCCGTCCTTCTCGTCGGTCTCGGCGCTTCGGTGGGAGGAAGGCTCGACCGCGGGCGCCTTCTCCTGTCGGGTGTCGTGGTGAACGCTCTCGCCTCGGCTGTCCTTCTCTTCCTCCTTTCCTTCAGCGACGCGGCGGGCGCCCGGGGCTTCGTCTTCTGGATGCTCGGCTCGCTCTCCGGCGCCACGGGAGACGCGGTTCTCTCGCTCCTGGCGTACTCGGCGCTGGGCCTCGCGGTGCTCCTCCCCCTCGCGCGCGCCTTCGACGCGATGACGCTCGGCGAGGAAACCGCCTTCACGCTCGGTGTACCGGTGGAAAGGGCCAAGCGGATCGCGTACCTCGCCGCCTCGCTCCTGGCGGCGGCGGCCGTCGCGCACGCGGGGATCATCGGGTTCGTCGGCCTCCTCGTCCCTCACGTCGTGAGGCGCCTGACCCACGGCCACCGGGCGCTCCTCCTCGGATCATTCCTGGGTGGAGGGATCCTCCTCGTCGCTTCCGATCTCCTCGCGCGGACCCTCTTCGCCCCGAACGAGATCTCGATCGGCGCCGTGACGGCGCTCCTCGGCGCCCCGGCGTTCCTCGTCCTCCTCCGGAGGCGCGCCTGACGCCCCTCGCCCTCGAGGGCGTTTCCGCCGGCTACGCCAGGGGGCGCGACGTCCTGCGCGGCATCACGCTCGCCTTCGGAGAGGGGCGTCTCGTCGCGCTCCTGGGCGAGAACGGCTCTGGAAAATCGACGCTCCTGAAAGCTCTCGCGGGCCTCCTCGTCCTCTCCCGCGGCAGGGTCCTCCTCGACGGAGCGCCGCTCGGGAGCGTTCCCCGCCGGGCTGCGGCCCGGGTCCTCGGCTACCTTCCGCAGGGGTTCGAGCCGTTCTTCCCGGCGACGGCGCTCGACGTCGTCCTCCTCGGTCGCACTCCCTTTCTCGGCCCGTTCGCGACACCGTCCCGCGGGGACGTCGAGGTCGCCCGCGCCGCCCTGGAAGAGGTCGACGCTGCGGGACTCGAGGAGCGCGACGTGCGAAGCCTCTCGGGAGGCGAACGGCAACGGGTCTACCTCGCCCGCGTCCTGGCGGGCGAGCCGCGCGTTCTTCTCCTCGACGAGCCGACCGCGAGCCTCGACCCGCGCCACCGCTTCCTGGTCCTCGACGTCCTCAAGCGCCGCGCTGCCACGGGCGCGACCTGCGTCTTCTCGACGCACGAGGTCGACCTCGCCGCCCGGACCGCCGACGATGCCGTCCTCCTCTCGCGCGGCGCGGTCCTCGTCTCCGGCCCGGTCCGCCTGAGCGTCACGGAGAAGTCCCTGTCGGAGCTCTTCGGCGTCCCGGCCTGCGTCACGCCGCTGGCCGACGGCACGCCCCTCGTCACGCTCGGGACTCCGCCGGGCGGTCTGCCGGCAGGGAGAGGGTAAGATCGCCGCCCTATGGGCCTCTGGTTCCGGAAAGACAAGGCACCCCGCGCCCTGCGGGACATGGGAAAGTCGACCTCCCTCGGCGAGGGGCTCTTCCTCAAGTGCGACGGCTGCCGCGAGACGCTCTACGCCAAGGAGGTCGAGCGGAACCAGCGCGTCTGCCCGAAGTGCGGGTTCCACTTCCGCCTCCTGGTCGAGGAGCGGCTGAAGCTCCTCTTCGACGACGGTGTGTTTCAGCCCCTGTTCGGGGACCTCCGAGCGACCGACCCTCTCCGCTTCCGCGACACGAAGCGTTACCGCGACCGCCTCCGCAGCTACGAGGCGTCGGCCGGCCGACCCGACGCCATCGCGGCCGGCGAGGGAAAGCTCGAGGGATCGAGAGTTCTCGTGGCGGCCCTCGACTACGCCTTCATGGGGGGCTCGATGGGCTCGGTGGTCGGCGAGGTCCTGACGCGCATGGCCGAAAGGGCGCGCGACGAGAGGGTCCCCCTCGTCGTGGTCACCGCTTCGGGTGGAGCGCGGATGCAGGAGGGAATCCTCTCTCTCATGCAGATGGCGAAGGTCTCCGCCGCTCTCGGCCGGCTCGCCGAGGCGCGCGTCCCCTACCTCACGGTCCTGACCGATCCGACGACGGGCGGCGTCACCGCCTCGTTCGCGATGCTCGGCGACGTGACCTTCGCCGAACCGAAGGCCCTCATCGGCTTCGCCGGTCCGCGGGTCATCGAGCAGACGATCCGCCAGACCCTCCCGGAGGGCTTCCAGCGTTCCGAGTTCCTCCTCGACCACGGCTTCGTCGACGTCATCGTGCCTCGCAAGGAGATGAAGGCGGCGCTGGCGAACGTCCTCCGGCTCCTGGCCGCGTGAACCCGGGGCCCGGCCTTCGCTGGCTCGACGCACTCGGGCCGCAGAAGATCCGGCCAGGCCTCGCGCGCACGCGCGCGCTCCTCGCCGCGCTCGGGAATCCGCAGGCCTCCTTCCGGACCCTCCTCGTCGGCGGGACGAACGGAAAGGGGTCCGCGGCATCCGCGGCCGCGTCGATCCTCGAGGCGGCGGGCCTTCGCGTCGGCCTGACGACCTCTCCCCACCTCGTCCGCGTGACAGAGCGGGTCCGTCTCTGCGGACGCGACGTCTCCGAGGCGCAGCTCGACTCGGCCCTTCGCCTCGTGGCCGCCGTCTCCGGCGAGGACGCGCTTCGCCCGACCTACTTCGAGGCGCTCGTCGTCGCCGCGTGCGAGCTGTTTCGCCGCGCGCGCGTCTCCGTCGGTGTCGTCGAGGTCGGGATCGGCGGGCGGCTCGACGCCACGAACGTCCTCGACCCCGAGGTGTCCGTCGTCACGAACGTCGAGGAGGACCACCTCGAGACGCTCGGCCCGTCGCTCGCGGACGTGGCGCGCGAAAAGGCGGGGATCTTCCGCAGGGGGCAGCCGGCGCTGACGGCGGCGACCGGAGAAGGCCTCGGCGTCCTGCGCACCGAGGCCGGACGGGCAGGCGCGCGACTCCTCGAGATCTCTCCGTCGCCCGCATGGGACGACGTGTCGCCTCTTCCCGGTGCGCACCAGCGCGCGAACCTCGCCCTCGCCGTCGCCGCGGCGCGCGCCTTCGCCCCCCTCGACGATGTGACCGTCCGGCGAGGGATCGCCGCGATCCGCTGGCCGGGACGGCTACAGACCGTCCGGCGCCCGGGCCTTCGCACGCTCCTCGTCGACGGCGCCCATAACCCCGCCGGAGCGGCGGCCCTCGCCGCCCACCTCGACGCCGCCGGGTTGTCGGGGCGGATCGACCTCGTCTTCGGCGTCCTCGGTGACAAGGCCTTCGGGGAGATGTTCGCCCCCCTGGCCTCGCGCGCCCGCCACGTCGTCCTCGTCGCCCCCGCCTCGCCCCGTGCCATCCCGGCGGACGCCCTCGCGACGCGACTCGGACGGACGGACCTCCTGCGCGCCACGTCGCTCGCGGACGCGATCTCGGGCCTCGAGGGGAGCGGGGGAGACGCCCCTATACTCGTGGCCGGGTCACTCGTCCTCGCCGGCGAGGCCCTGGCGCTCGTCGAGCCCCGGGAGCCCTGAGGCGGACGGGCGCCCGGAGGATCGGATGGCCGCAGGCAAGCCCGGGGGGGCCGTCGCGTACACGAAAAGGGAGCTCGAAGCCTTCGAGGACGCGCGCCTCGCGATCTACGCTTCGCGCGCCGCGGCCGCCGCGCGCCGGCGGAGGGTCGCTCCCGAGGCCGACGGGACGGACTACCGGACCGAGTTCCAGCGCGACCGGGACCGGATCGTCCACTCCAAGGCCTTCCGCCGGCTCAAGCACAAGACCCAGGTCTTCATCCCGTTCGAGGGGGATCATTACCGGACGCGCCTGACGCACACCCTCGAGGTGACGCAGGTGGCGCGGACGGTGGCGCGGACGCTCGGCCTGAACGAGGACCTCGCGGAGGCGTGCGCCCTCGCGCACGACCTCGGTCACACCCCGTTCGGCCACTCGGGGGAGAAGGCGCTCAACCGGATTCTGACGGGCGGGGAGCCGGCCGTGGCGCTCTCGCCGAAGGCCATCGCGGGAGTCGGAGCGTTCAAGCACAACTACCAGTCGGTCCGCGTCGTCGACCTCCTCGAGAAGCGGTACGAGGAGCCGGGGCTGAACCTGACGGACGAGACGCGCGAGGGAATCCTCAAGCACACGACCTGGAAGCGCGACTTTCCGTTTCCGATCCTCGATCCCGAGGGGCTCCACCTCGGTTCGGGCTGTCATCTCGAGGGGCAGGCCGTCGGCTGGGCCGACGAGATCGCGCAGCAGGCGCACGACCTCGAGGACGGCCTCGGCCTCGTCGGGATCGGGAAGGCGGAGGAGATCCCGCTCGCGCGGGAGATCGTGGCGGGGCTCGGCGCCCGCTGGCGGGACGCCTCCGACCCCGCCGTCCAGAGGGCCCTCCTGATCCGCGGCCTGATCCACCACCTCGTCACCGACCTGATCGTCGCCTCGCGTGCGGCGATCGAGAAGTGGCTCACCGCCCGGAAGGTGACGACGCCGGCGGAGTTCGCCGCCCACAGGAGGAAGCTCCCCGGCTCCCTCGTCGCCCCCTCGCGCGAGGGGGAGAAGCGGTACCTCGAGCTGAAGGAGTTCGTCTACCGCCACATCATCCACAGCCAGGCGGTCTCCCAGCACGACTCCCGGGCGCAGCTCGTCGTCAACCGGCTCTTCGACGCCTACGCGAAGAACCCCCGCCTCCTCCCCGACGCCGTCCTCGCGCGGGTCGCCGAGCTCTCCGGCCTCCCGTTCCTCAGGGAGATTCCCCTGAAGAAGGTGGAGGCCGTGATCGCGGGGAGGTGGCGCGAGGAGCCCGCCGTCCTCCGCTGCATCGCCGACCACATCGCCGGCATGACCGACAGCTACGCGCTCGGAGAGTACGACGCGCTCTTCGCCCCCTACCCGCGGCGGCCCGCGGGGACGCCGGCGGGTTAGGATTCACCGATGCGCATCGCGTTTGGCGCCGACCACGCGGGATTCGAGCTGAAGGAGCTCCTCGCCCGCTACGCGGCCGAGCTGGGCCACGAAGTGCTCGACCTCGGCACCTCCTCCACCGTCTCCGTCGACTACCCCGATTTCGGCTTCGCCGTCGGCCGTGCCGTCGCCTCGGGCCGCGCGGAACGAGGGGTCGTCGTCTGCGGCACGGGAATCGGGATCTCCATCGCCGCCAACCGCGTCCCTGGCGCCCGGGCGGGAGTGGCGACCGACCTCTTCTCCGCGCAGCTGATGCGGGAGCACAACGACGCGAACATCCTCGGCCTCGGCGCGCGAGCCACTGCCGCACCGCTCGCAATGGCGATCCTCGAGACGTTCCTGCAGACACCATTCGCCGGCGGACGCCACCAGAGGCGCGTCGACAAGCTCGACGCCCCCCCGCCGCGCGCCGAAGGAGACCCCCGATGACGACGACCCTCACCCCGAGCCCCCGTCTGATGGGGCGCTCCCTCGCCTCGGTCGACCCGGAGATCGCCTCTGCCGTCGACGCCGAGTTCGTCCGCCAGCGCGACGGCCTCGAGCTGATCGCCTCCGAGAACTACGCCTCCCGCGCCGTCCTCGAGGCGATGGGCTCGGTTCTGACGAACAAGTACGCCGAGGGGTACCCCGGCCGCCGCTACTACGGCGGCTGCGAGAACGTCGACGTCGCCGAGTCGCTGGCGATATCGCGCGCGAAGAAGCTCTTCTCCCGGGAGGACCCCGACGCGCTCCACGCGAACGTGCAGCCGCACTCGGGCTCGCAGGCGAACACCGCCGTCTACCTCGCGTGCCTGAAGCCGGGCGACACGATTCTCGGGATGTCGCTCGCCCACGGCGGGCACCTGACGCACGGCCACCCGCTCTCGATCTCGGGCAAGCTGTACCGCGTCGTCTCCTACGGCGTGACGCGGGAGACCGAGACGATCGACTACGACGAGCTCGCCCGGATCGCCGAGGCCGAGAAGCCGAAGCTCATCATCGCGGGCGCCTCGGCCTACCCGCGCATCCTCGACTTTCCGAGGTTCCGGCAGGTCGCCGACTCCGTCGGCGCACTCCTGATGGTCGACATGGCCCACATCGCGGGTCTGGTCGCGACGGGCCTCCACCCCTCGCCCGTCGGTCACGCCCACTTCGTCACGACGACGACCCACAAGACCCTCCGCGGTCCGCGCGGCGGCCTCGTCCTCTGCACGCCCGAGTGGGCCAAGGAGATCGACAAGGCGGTCTTCCCGGGCCTCCAGGGAGGGCCGCTCGAGCACGTCATCGCGGCCAAGGCCGTGTCGTTCCTCGAGGCGCTCGCGCCCGAGTTCACCACGTACCAGCAGGCCGTCCTCGACAATGCGAAGGCCTTTGCCGAGGCGGTCGCCTCGCAGGGCTTCCGGATCGTCTCCGGCGGGACCGACAACCACCTCTTCCTCGTCGACCTCGGCCCGAAGAAGCTCACGGGAAAGGTGGCGGAGAAGGCGCTCGACCACGCCGGGATCACGGTCAACAAGAACGCCATCCCGTTCGACCCGAACCCGCCGATGGTCACGTCGGGCCTGCGCCTCGGAACCCCCGCCGTCACGACCCGCGGCATGGGCCTGCCCGAGATGAAGACGATCGCCGCATGGATCGGCGAGGTCCTCGCCACGCCGGAAGACGACGCGGTGAAGGCCGCCGTGAAGGCGAAGGTCAAGGAACTGACGGGCGCGTTCCCGATCTACTAGTGTTCTCGGGAAACCCGGGGTCCGCCCGGGTTTCCCGAGCCCTTTCGCGGCGGTGAGGCGGCTCGCTTCGTTCGCGGCCCGAGAAGACCCCGGCTTCCGTGCCAGCCCGGTTTCCGTGCCAGGCGTGCAACCGTGTATTGTTCGTAACAATACACGGTTGCACGCCTGGCACCCGGTTTCAGCCCCGGGCCATCCGGAGGAGCTCGGAGACCAGCTTCTCGATGCCGGCGGAGACCTCCGAGATCGGGCTGTCGAGCATGTAGGCGGGGGTCGTGACGAGGCGCTTCTCCTCGTCGACGACCGCCTTGCCGCCGCCGCAGGAGACGTGCTCGCCCCCCATTTTCCCGATCGCCGCGGCGGTTCCGGGGTCCGTCCCGATCGTCAGCTTCGGCTTCTCGCTGCCGAGGAGCCTGGCGAGGAGAACCGGGGCGATGCAGAGGGCGCCGACGGGCTTGCCCGCGGCATGGACGGCCCCCACGATGCGCGCCACCTCGGGGTGGACCTCGCAGTCGGCCCCGCGGAACGCGAAGTCGCAGAGGTTCTTGGCGGCGCCGAAGCCCCCGGGGAGGACGAGGGCGTCGAGAGTCGAGGGATCGAAGCCGGAGAGGCTTTTCACCTTTCCGCGCGCGATCCGCGCGGCCTCGACGAGGACGTTCCGCGTCTCGCCCTCGGCGGGCTGTCCCGTCAGGTGGTTCACGACGTGCTTCTGGGCGACGTCGGGGGCGAGGCAGACGGCCTCGGCCCCCGCCCGGTCGAGGGCCAGGAGCGTCAGGACCGATTCGTGGATCTCGGCGCCGTCGTAGACGCCGCAGCCCGAGAGGAGGACTCCGACTTTGGGCTTCATGCTGCACCTCCGGTGTCGGCCGGAGATCGTATCGGGAGATGAGCCGGAAGGGGAGTGTGCCGAACGCCGGGCGCGCGAGGGGATGCCGGTCAGGCCTGCGGCGGGGGGCCGGCCGCGCGCGCATCGTCCGGGAGACCCGCCAGCGGATCCGGAAGAGCGTGGCGAAGGCCTCCAGCCCGCCCCCGAGACCGACGCGGGTGTCCGGGGAGTTGAACCAGAGGACCGGGACCTCCGCGATCCGGTAGCCGAGACGCCGGGCGAGGAGGAGCGCCTCGACGTCGAAGGCGAAGCGGTCGACCGTGGTCCGCGAGAAGACTTCCCGGGCCACGTCCCTGTGGAAGAGCTTGAAGCCGCACTGCGTGTCCCGGATGCCCGAGACGACGAGGAGTCTCACGAGGAGGTTGAAGAGCCTCCCGCTCGCGACGCGGAAAAGGGACTGCGGTTCCTTCACGAGCGTCGTGTCGACACCCCGGGAACCGATGGCGACCGGGGCCCCGGCGTCGAGGAGCTTGTCGACCTCCTCGATCGGTGTCGAGAGGTCCGCGTCGGTCACGAGGACGTGCTCGCCCGCGGCCGCCAGGACGCCTGCCCGGACGGCGGCCCCCTTTCCGCGGTTCTCCGGCAGGCGGATGACTCGAAAGGAGAGCCCGAGGCCGGCGGCGGTCTTCTCGGCCACCGCGGCCGTCCGGTCCGAGGAGCCGTCGTCGACGACGAGGACCTCGGCCGACAACGGCGGCGTGCGGGAGCCGAGCCAGTCGGCGATTCGTGCCAGTGCCACGGGGAGGCGCTTCTCCTCGTTGTAGGCGGGAATGACGAGGGAAAGGGCCGGGGGTGTCATGACGCGGACCTCGCTTCGTAGACGATCTGGTATCCGAACATCGCCGGCCAGGCGACTGCGAGGAGCCTCGCGGCCGCGCGGACCGGGGCCGCGAGCGGAGGCCTGCCGAGAACGGGCAGGGCGAGCTCGAAAGGCATCGCGGTCGGAGTCTCCCCGAGGACCTGGAATCCGTTCTTCTGGAGGAGCTCCCGTCCGGTCCTGCGCGTGAAGAACCGAAGGTGCGTCCGATCGAGGATGCCGCGGTCCGACGGCGTGAACCGTCCGAAGAGGAGCCCGAGCCGGACGGTGACGTTGGCGACGTTTGGAAGCGAGACGAGGAGGAGACCCCCGGGCTTCAGTATTGGCCGGATGAGCGTGAGCGCGATGCCCGGCTCGGGAAGGTGTTCCAGGATGTCTCCGGCGACGATGACGTCGAAGAGCTCCTTCCACGGCCCGGAGAGGCCCGCGACGACGTCCTCGACGAGAGGATCGTCGAAGAAGGACGCCCCTTCCCTGGCGGCTTCGGGGTCGAGCTCGATTCCGGCGAGGTAGCGGCAGCGAGCGCGGATCCTGCGCGCGAGATGTCCGGCGCCAAAGCCGACGTCGAGCACGGACAGGCCTTCACCGAGCGCGTTGATCCGGGAGAGGAGAACGTCGTGGGACGAGCCCGGGATCTCCTTCCACGGATACCGCGAGCGCGGCAGCTCTCCCGTGTACCTCACGCCCTGGAGACCTGCGCGATCGGGATGCGGCGACCGCTGCCGAAGGCTTTTGTCGAGACTTTCAACCCGGGAGCGGCCTGCTGCCGCTTGTACTCGGCCCGGTCGATCTGCCGGGCGATCCCGGCGGCGAGCGCCTCGGGCGCTCCCGCCGCGCGAGCCGCCGCGGCGGGGGTCTGGTTTCGCTCCACGAGACCTTCGAGGACCCGGTCCAGGAGCTCGTAGGGCGGGAGCGAGTCCTGGTCGGTCTGGCCGGGCCGAAGCTCGGCCGATGGGGCCTTCTCGAGCGTCGAGACCGGGATCACCGGGCGTCCGGCGCGCCGGTTCAGGTGCCTCGCGAGCGCGTAGACGCGCATCTTCGGGAGATCGGAGATCGGAGCGAGACCGCCGGCCATGTCGCCGTAGAGGGTGCAGTAGCCGACGGCCAGCTCGCTCTTGTTTCCCGTCGTCAGGAGGAGCGGCCCGAGCTTGTTCGAGAAAGCCATCAGGAGCATCCCGCGGATTCGGGCCTGGAGGTTCTCCTCGGTCACGTCGTCGGGCCGTCCGGCGAAGAGGGGCGCGAGCGTCGCCTTCGCGGCGGCGAAGAGAGGCTCGATCGGGACGATCTCGAGCCGGATGCCGAGGGCCACGGCGAGCGCGCGAGCGTCGGAAATCGAGCCCTCCGACGAGTAGCGCGACGGGAGGGCGAGCCCGGTGACGTTGTCCGCGCCGAGGGCGTCGACCGCGAGAGCACCGACGAGAGCCGAGTCAACGCCGCCCGACAGTCCGACGACGGCGGTCTGAAACCCGCACTTCCTCGCGTAGTCTCGGATCCCGAGGACGAGCGCGCGACGGAGCGACTCGAGCGGCTCGTTCTCGGCGTCGTCGGGAAGGTCCGCCGGCTCCGAGCCGGCGACCGCCGTGACGCGTGGGCCGTCGAGGTCGACGACGACGAAATCCTCCTCGAAGAGCGCGGCGCGGGCCCGGACGCGGCCACGTCCGTCGAGGGCCATCGACCCGCCGTCGAAGACCAGCTCGTCGTTACCGCCGACGAGATTCACGTAGACCACGGGGACGCCCCCGTCGCGAGCGAGCCGCGAGAGCATCCTTCGCCGCAGGCGGGGCTTCCCCTCGGAAAACGGTGAGGCCGAGACGTTGACGATCAGGTCGGCCCCGCGCGACAGGAGCGTTTCTCCCGGGTCGTCGCGATAGAGGCGGCGCTGCCGGAAGAAATCCTTGTCGTTCCAGAGGTCCTCGCAGATCGTCAGGCCGATCCTCCGGCCGCCGAGCCGGACGAGCGTCGGGGCCTTGGCCGGCTCGAAGTGGCGCACCTCGTCGAAGACGTCGTAGGCGGGAAGCAGACACTTCCTGGCAACGGCGGCGGCCCGGCCGTTCCGCAGGAGAACCGCCGCGTTGAACAGGGGCTTCCCGGTCTTCGAGGGATTTGCGAGGAACGTCCCGGCCAGGAGGGCGGTCTTTCCCGCGCGGCGCGCGAGCTCGCCGAGGAGCCGGGCCGCTTCCGCCTGGAACGAGGGACGGTCGAGGAGGTCGCGGGGCGGGTAGCCGCAAAGCGCCATCTCGGGAACGAGGAGGAGGTCGGCCCGTGCCGCCTCGGCCTGCTTCCAGAGGGATTCGATCTTCGCGCCGTTCCCCGCGAAGTCGCCGATCGTGGCGTTCATCTGGCCGAGGGCGAGACGCATCGGGCGGATGGTAACGCCCTCTCTTCGCCGGTTCAGCGGGTCGCGACCAGAGTCGTGCCGGAGAGGAGGTCGGAGAGCGTCCGTCCCTTCCGGTCGAAGGCGACCACCAGCAGGGGAACGCCGGCGAGCGCTCCGGTCAGCAGTGCCCCGAGAAAGCGAAGGGACGAGGCCGCGAGGGTCGGCGATCCGCCGTCCGCGGCCGAGACGCGAAGGTCGGCCAGCGCCATCCCGGGCGTGGCGCCCCAGACGAACGGCACGAGGACGAGCAGCACGAGCGCCGCGAGGAAGAGGAAGGCGCCGAGGCCGAGGAGAGCCGCCGGAGGAAAGCGGAGCTGGAGGAGGATCGCCCCGGCGGCAAGCTCGAGGGCGCCGAAGAGACCCAGGATGACGACGTCGGCGAGGCCCGCGGCGAAACGCCGCGCGAACGCGACGGGAACCTCGGCGCCCGGCTCGTCGACGACCTCCTCGGGCTCGTCGAAGCTCGCGACGGCCGAGGACACGGAGGCGTCCGCCGCGGGCTGGGGGGCGGAGCCGGGAAGCGCCGCGGAGGGCGAGAGCGGCGCCTCGGAGACGTCGGGGAAGAGGCTCATCGTCTTCGCCACGCCCCCTGGCCGGAGGAGCGGGATCTCCTCCCAGCGGATGCTCGGCGAGCGGATCGCGGCCCTTGTCCGTCATCGGTCGTCGCTCACGGCCGGGGCGAGACGTGCTTGACGTAGATTCGCGCGAGGAGGTCGCTCGTCCCCCCGGCATAGCGCCGCGAGAACTTCAGATGCCTCTGCGTCTCGGCGTCCTGCGGGCGGAGCGCGGCGGCCTCGCGAAATGCCTCGCCTGCCTTCTTCGTGCCTCCTGACTGCAGGTTCAGGATTCCGTCGTTGAAATAGCTCTTGAAGAGGTATTCCTCCACGTCCTTGTTCTTCGGATCCTGCTTTCGAAGGTCCCAGAGGAGCCTGAGGGCACTCTCGTAGTCCTGTTCGTTGTAGGACCGGATTGCCGACCCGAGGGCCGAAACCGAATCGCGGGCGCGTGAAAGGGCCTGGCTGGCCTCGGCGTCGTCGGGCCGGGCCTTGACGACGAGGTCGAGAGACTTCACGGCATCGATGTAGCGGCCGGAAGAGAGGCTCGCCAGGCCGGCGAGCCGAGCCTCGTCGACCTGGGCGTCGCTGACGGCCGGACCGGCCGCCGGGCGAGGCTCGGCCGACGACTTGAACTGGTCGATCAGGACGAGGGCCTGGTCGTGCCGCGGATCGCTGGACGGAATCGCGGTCAGGATCCCGAGCGCTTCGTCCACCTTGCCCTGCTTGAAGAGGGTCTGCGCCTCTTCGAGCGGGTCCTTCTGCGCGGGAGCGGCCGCGGCGGGCGGCACCACGGCCGTGGCGGCCGGAGGAGCTTCTTCCTTCGGCCTGAAGAAGAACCAGGCGGCCGCCGCGACGCCGACGAGTACGAGCACGGCGACGCCGATCAGCACCCGCCCGTCGATACCGCCGCGGCGCGCCGGCGCCTCGGCCTCGCGCCGCGAGGAGCCGACCCTGGTCCCGGCGAGGGCGGAGTCCTCACCCGACCGCCCATCGAGTGAGGGGAGATCGTCGGCGAACGAGGGCCGGACGGGGGACTCGAGCTCGTCGCCCATGTACGGCGCGTCGGGTAGGGACACGGCGGAAGAAGGGACCTCGCCCGTGGAGGGCACCACGAGAACCGCGTCGATCTGGTTCAGGTAGTTCCGCGCCGTCGCGTCCGACTCCGAGAGCGTCAGCACCTGGAGGAAGGCATTCCGTGCCGACGGGAGGTCTCCCGCCTCGTAACGCTGCACACCCTCGGTGAGAAGGACGTCGAGCTGGCGCGCGGCCTCGCTCTGCTTCTCGCGGGCGGCGTCGATCCGGCGGGACGCCTCGTCGTTCGAGAGGTCGATCAGGAAGACCCGGCTCCAGAGGTCGATGGCCTCCTGCAGGTGGCCCCGGGCCGCGGCGTCGTCCCCTTGCCTGAGGAACTGGGAGATTCGGGGATCTGCGGGTGCGGCCGATCCTGGAGCGGGCCCGCGGTCGGGGAATGGGAGGACGGGCGCGGGCGGCGCGAACGGGTCGGCGGGCAGGGCAGCGGCTCCGAAGAGGTCGGTCGAGGGTTCCGGCAGGGCGAATGCGTCGCTCGCGGGAGGAGGGGCCGCGAAGGGGTCGTCCGGGGGAGCGGGCGAGGAGAACGGGTCGACCGCGGGGGACGGGGCCTCCGAGAACGAGAGCTCCGGAGGGACCGCGCCGGAGCCGGCTGGGCCGGAAGCGAAGGGGGGGGAGGGCAGTGCGGTCGGCGGGTTCGGGAAAACCGGGGCTGCAGGGGCCGAGAGCGCGAACGGGTCGGGGCCGAGGTCTTCGAACCCGAGGTCGTCGAGGCCCGTGCCCGCGGAACTGAGCGGAGCGACCGAAGGAGGAGGGACCGCCGGGACCGCCCAGCCTGCGGCCGGCGTGGCCGGACCGGCGGCAGGAGCAACGACCGGTGCAGGTGCCGGCGCAGGCCGGGCCGCGAGGGGCACGGAACCGAAGACGTCGAAGTCCGCGAGGTCCACGACGGTCCCCGCAGCGACGCCTCGAAGCGACGACAGCAACCGCCGGGCAGGCGCGAAACGCGCGTCCATCTTCAGAATGAAGTCACAGCCCAGGAGCGCGTCCTCGTTCCGGCCCGCCCGCGCCATGTCGAGCGTGTGACGGAACGTCTGGAGGACTTTCTCGCGGGCTTCGGCAGAGAGGGATGGACTCCCCGGGTAAGAAGCGGGCTCGGGCATGGGAACCTCTCGAACTCAGCGTAACAAGCAGTCTTTCCGGCGGCAAGCTCCGTGCGCCCCCGCGGTAAGATCCCCGGTCCCGATCCGGGAGAGGTTCAGATGACGACACTGATCGAATGCATCCCGAACATCAGCGAAGGGCGCCGCCCGGAAGTGGTGGCGGCCGTCCGCGACGCCGCGGTCTCGGCCGGCCCGGGCGTCCTCCTTCTCGACTGGACGTCCGACGCCGACCACAATCGTTCCGTCCTGACCTTTCTCGGGGACGGGCCGGCCCTCGTCCGGGCGATGGAGGCGATGGTCGCCGAGGCCCTCGTCCACGTCGACCTGACGAAGCACGAGGGGGCCCACCCGCGCCTCGGGGCCGTCGACGTCATCCCGTTCGTCCCGATTAGAGGCGCTACGGCCGCCGACTGCGTCGCCCTCGCGAAGGAGCTCGGCGCCCGGCTCGCCGACAAGCATGGCTTGCCGGTCTACCTCTACGAGGACGCCGCCACGAGCGAATCACGCCGGAACCTGGCCACGATCCGCAAAGGGGAGTTCGAGGGGCTCGCCGAGAAGATGAAGAGCCCCGAATGGAAGCCCGACTTCGGTCCGGTGGCCCCCCATCCGACCGGGGGGGCGACGGTCGTCGGGGCGCGCTCGCCCCTCGTCGCCTACAACATCAACCTCGGGACGGCGGACCTCTCGATCGCGGACAGGATCGCGAAGTCGATCCGCCACCTCTCCGGCGGCTTCCGCTTCGTCAAGGCGATGGGGGTCAGGCTCGAGGCCCGCGGCATCGTCCAGGTCTCGATCAACATGACGAACTACGAAAAGACGCCGCTCCACCGCGTCTTCGAGACGGTGCGGTCCGAGGCCGAGCGCTTCGGCGTCCCCGTCGTCGGCTCCGAGATCATCGGACTCGTCCCGCAGGCGGCGCTCGTCGGGGCCGCCGAGCACTACCTGAGGCTCGAGTCGCCCGCTTCGTCGCAGGTCCTCGAGAACAAGCTGCTCGACGTCGCTCTCGCCGCGAAGGAATAGGGGCCGCCCGCTACTTCCTCCGCTTCGCGGGCATTTCCCCCGCCGGGGCCGCCGGGTCGTCCCCCTCGCGGACGCCGTGTTCGGGCTCGTCGGCCCCTTCGGGGTAGAAGAGGACCTCCGTCGCCTTTCCGTCGGAGCCGGCAACGAACTTCAGGCGAGCGAGCGAGCCCTCGAAGAAGAACTCCGTCTCCGACGTCGGCTTCAGCTCGACGCGAGCGCCGCCCGAGCGCTGCGAGGAGAGCTTGTCTCCCTCGACGGTCACCGTCCGCGTCGTCTGGGGGTCGAACCGGTAGACACCTGTCCAGCGCGCCAGGACCTCCGGGGCGACCGCGACGGGAACCTGCTCCGGGAACGGCTTGCCGATGAGGAGGGCGGCGATCCTCTTCCCGAGCATTCCCGGGTCGGCCTTCGGTCTGTCGCAGTTGGCGAGGACGGCGACGTAGACCTTCTCGTCCGGGAGCCGGATGCCGTACGTCGAAAAGCCGAAGATCCCTCCGCCGTGCTCGAGGGCGCGGGCGCCGCGGAGTGTCGAGATCGCCCAGCCGTATCCGTAGTGCGTCGGCTTGCCGTCGCGGGTGATGGCGGGTGTCCAGGCCCGTTCGAACGAGCTCCTCTTCAGGAGCTTCTCCGTGTAGAGGGAGGCATCCCAGAGGGCCAGATCGTCGATCGTCGAGACGAGCGCGCCCGCCGAGTAGGGCTGAGACATGCTCAGGTACCGGGCGTTGAGGACCATCTCGCCGTCGCGCGTGTAGCCGGCGGCTCTCTTCGGGAGAATCGGACCCTCGGCGCCGTAGGCCGTCGCCTTCATTCCGAGCGGCTTGAAGATCCGGTCCACGACGAAATCGGCGTACGTCTTTCCCGAGGCCTTCTCGATCACTGCGCCGAGGAGGACATAGCCGGAGTTGTTGTACTCCAGGTGCTCTCCCGGCGCGAAGTCCATCGGTTCGGACTTGAAGGCGTCGATCAGCTGAGCCGGGGTGAGGTCGGCCTGGACCCTCGTCGCCATGTAGCCGGGAATGCCCGTGTAGCTCCGGATTCCCGACGTGTGGTTCAGGAGGTGCTCGACGGTGATCACGTGCCCGTGCGTCGGGTAGTCGGGGAGGAACTTCGTGATCGGGTCGGAGAGCGAGAGCTTTCCTTCCTCGCGGAGGATCAGGACGGCGGTCGCCGTGAACTGCTTCGTGATCGAACCGAGACGGAAGACGGAATCAGGCGCGAGCGGGACCCCGAGCTCGAGGTTCGCCATCCCGTATGCCTTCCGGAAGACGGTCTTCCCGTCCTTCACCGCGATCACGGCCGCCCCGGGTCCATCCGCCGGGATCGCCTTCGCGAGCATCGCGTCGATCGCTTCGGCGGCTGTCGCGGGCTTCGCGGCCGGGGCGGGGGTAGACAGGAGGATCGCCAGGAGGACGGGCCACGCCGCCGATTGGGCGCGAAGCAGCTTCATCGGGTCACCCCTCTCGTTCGCCGGGACGCGAGCCCTGCATTGTTACGCCTGCGTCAGCGGAACTGGCGCAGGAGAACCCAGGCGCCTGCCGCGACGAGGAGGACGAAGCCGAACAGGCCCGCCCTCCCGCCGACGGGAATATCGGTCGCTCCTTCGACGACGAGCCCGGGTGCGGCCGAGGCGTCCTGTGCCGCCAGGATCGTTCCGGACGGCCCCCGGAGGAGCAGGTCGTAGGCGCCGGGTACCGGCGCAGGGCCGAGGGGAACGCCGGAGAAGGCGGCCGTCGCAGTCGTGAGCGCCTGCTGAAGAACGCAGGAGCCGGAGAAGGATCCGCCGATCGTCCAGGTGGCGTTCGGGGCGAGGCAGAGCTCGTAAGTCAGCGCCGTGTCGGGGACCGTGCCCGCGGCCAGAAGGGGCTGGCCCGGGACCGCCGCCGCGACGTTCAGTCCGACGGCCGGCACGACGGTCGGCACCGTCGTCGGCGTGCTCGAAGGCGCGGGCGTCGGTGTCTCGGTCGGGGTGAACGACGGGGTATTCGTCGGGGTATTCGCCGGGGTGACGGTCGGCGTGCTCGTCGGCGTGCTGGTCGACGTGCTGATCGGGGTATTCGTCGGCGTGTCCGTCGGGGTGTTCGTCGGGGTATTCGTCGGCGTGTCCGTCGGGGTATTCGTCGGCGTGTCCGTCGGGGTGTTCGTCGGGGTATTTGTCGGCGTGTTCGTCGGGGTGTTTGTCGGCGTGTTCGTCGGCGTGTTCGTCGGCGTGTTTGTCGGCGTGTTCGTCGGCGTGGAGGTCGGAGTGTCTGTAGGGGTGTTCGTCGGCGTGTTGGTCGGACCCGGGAGCGGAGTGTCCGTCGGGGTTGCCGTGGGGCCAACCTGCCCGTAAGCCGTTCCGGATCCACTCTCGATGGGTGCAGAGGGGACGATCAATGCGAGCGCGATGGCGACGAGGACCGGCGCCCAGGCCCAACCGTTGCTGACTCTCTGCCCGTCTCTTGCCACTCAGTCCTCCGTCTCTGGCCGACCGTTCACCGATTTCGCGATTCGGTCTCAGAGGCTAGGGGGAGGTGACCCTTTTCGCAAGGGAAATGATGTCGCCAGGGAGCTCCTCGCCCCGGGGTCCTTCAGCCCTTCCGTGCCTCTTCCGTCCAGTACGGCGTCTCGAGTCCGATGTCCCTCTGTGAGACGAAGCCTTCCTTTCCGCCGGTCCTCTCGTAGTGCCGGAGCGCGGCGACGACGTGCTTCCCGCCGACCAGGATGATCGGGACGTTGGCGGACGCGACGAGGATGTTCACGAGGTCGGTGACGTACCAGATGTTCCCGAGCTGGAGGTCGGCGAGGACCGTCAGGACGCCGAACGGCACGAAGAAGAGGGCGCCCAGCGACCGGAGGCCCATGATGAAGCGAGGCTTCCTCGAGATCATGTTCGCGCTGATCTCGGCGAAGACGATCATCCCGATGAGCGTCGTGAACGCGAACAGGGCGTAGCTGACGGAAAGGAGCGCCTGGACCGTCGCGTCGAAGCCCGTGCCCGGGGTGAGGTGGCGGGCCGAGGACATGAAGACGACGAGCTTGTCGTGCTTCGTCGCCTCCCAGGCGAAGACCTCGGGCACGGTCCAGAGGCGCGCCATGACCGTCACGAAGCCCGCCATCGAGCAGATGACGACCGTGTCGAAGAAGACGCCCATCGACTGGACGAGTCCCTGCTCGACCGGGTGCCGGTTGTCGGCGGCGGCGGCGGCCATCGTGATCGTCCCCTGGCCCGCCTCGTTCACCATGAGCCCGCGCTTGATCCCCTGCTGGAGGGCGATGCCGAAGCTTCCGCCGAAGATGGCCTCGGGCGAGAACGCCCCGGCGAACACCGATCCGAAGAAGTACGGGACGAGCCGCCAGTTGACGGCGACGAGGATGAAGACGACCCCGCAGTAGAGAACCGCCATGAACGGCACGCAGAGGTCCGTGAAACGGATGACGCGCTTCAGGCCTCCGAGGACGAGCGAGGCCACGGAGACGATCAGGACGGCGCCGATGGCGAAGTAGAGCAGGGAGGTCCTCCCGTACGTCGTCCCGGCGAGCGTGCTCGCGACCGAGCCGAGCGCCGTGAAGAGGTGGAACGTCTGGCTCGGGACGTTCAGGAGGGCGTACGTGATGAAGAGCGTCGCGAGCGTGACGCCGACCCAGCGCCGGTTCCCGAGGATCCGCATGCCGTAGAACGGCAGGCCGCCGAGGAACTCGTTCTCCTTCTTTTCCTTGAAGAGCTGGGCGAGCGTCGCCTCGACGAGTGCGGTCGCCATGCCGAAGATCCCCGCGACCCACATCCAGAAGAGCGCCCCCGGGCCGCCGACGGTCACCGCGCCGGTCACGCCCATGATGTTTCCGGGGCCGGCGCGCATCGCCGAGCTCAGCATGAAGGCGGCGAAGGGGCTGATGCCGGTCTCCGACGCCTTCCGGTCCATGACGATCCGAATGCTTTCCCCGAATCGCCGCAGCTGGACCGCGCCCGTCCGGACGTGAACCAGATGCCCGTCCCGAGGAGCATGAGCATCGCCAGCGAGAACTGTCCGAGGATCGGGATCGCCGCCCAGGCGGCGACGTTCTTCGGGAAGTCCCAGAGGAGGTCGGAGATCGGGACGAAGAAGGCGAAGAGGTTGTTGACGACCTCGAAGATGTGGTTCATCCGCCCCTTTCCCCGGTCCCGCGCCGAGCGGGCCGCTCCCGTCCCCGAGGGACCCCGCGTTCTACCACGGCGCCTCCCCGTTTCCGGGCCTCGCCTCCCGTCGCGGGACCCGGGGACGTGTCAGCGCTTCTCGAACCAGCTCGTGGGCCCGACGAGATGCAGGTCGCGCTCCTTGCCTTCGAGAGAGATGCCGGCCTTGAGGATCCCGACGCGGACGAGGGCTTTCCCTTTCGGTCCCTGCGGCGTCGTCCGGAGCCGGGCCTTCACCTCGGTCCCCTCCCAGCCGACCGAGAAGTCGTCCACCTCGAGAGTTCCGCCCGCGAGGGAGAAGCGGCTACCGCCCTCGATCTTTCCGACGGTCACGAGCTTCTTCTTCCAGCCCTTGAGCGGCTTGTCCTTCGAGAGGAACGCCGCGACCGGGCGCGAGTCGCTCGCGTGCAGCTTCATGGTCCCGCGGACGGCGAAGGCGTCGCCGATCTCCAGGTGGGCCTTCGGGAACGTGATGCTCGCGTTCCAGTCGGGCGCCGTCGCCGCCTCGTGCTGCGACGCGAACGTGAAGCGGTCGAGGGTGATCTTCATCCCGTCCACGTCGAACGTCCGCTTCAGGAGGTCTCCCCGGGGAACCGTCAGGGCGAGCTTGAAGCCTCCCTTCATCCCGACCCCGCCGGTGTCGAGGGAGAGACCGTCCGTGGTCACCGTCATCGCGCCGCTGCAGGAGGACCCGCTTCCCTGAACGTCGAACGCCCCCTCCACCTTCGCGCTCCCGCCACGAATCGTCAGGCCGCCTCCCGCCGGCAGGAGCCCGTTCGCGAAGTCGAGGCGCGGAAACACGGCGCGGCCGAGCTCGAGCCGACCCGCGAAATCGGAAGGGGGGATCGCGGTGAGGGACGCCGGCGTCGTCGCCACGATGCGGAGCCCCTCTCCCTCGAGGAGCGGGTCCGTCGCTTCGTCCCCCCGGCGCAGGGCGTAGCGGTCGAACTCGACGACGAGGCGGGCGTCGGCGGCGCCGGCGGCCACGGGGACGATGTCGAGCCGGGTCCGGGCCTTCCCCGGACCGTGAACCCGGCGAAGGCGGCCCGGCGGTCGCTCCCCGAGAGCTCGACGTGGCCGCCGGGAAGGAGCCGTCCGGCGTCGACCGAGAGGTGGGCGGAAAGGCTCGCTTCTCCGCCGTCGAAGCGGATCCACGGAGCATTGCGCAGGTAGGCGTTCAGGTAGGCGGCGCCGGTGGGCATGTGGGCGTCGAGGTCGACACCGGCCTTGATGAGCGAAAGGATCCCGAGGCCCTTCGTCACCTTCGTGTCGTAGCGGGCCAGCTCCCCGAGGACGCGCATCCGCACGCCGGTGAACGTCTCCTCCGCCCCGTTCTCGAACCGTGTGTTCTCGAAGCGGACGTCGGCGTAGGGAATGGCAATCGGCCCCCCGCCGAAGACGGTCACGCTGGCGACGACGGTGCCGTCCCCCCGAATTCGCCTCTCGCCGATCCAGACGTCGCGGACCTCCTCGAGCCGGGACCGGGTGAAGACGATCGTCATCCCGGCCTTCTTCTTCTTCCCCGTCGCTGCCGGCCCACCCGTGTACGGCTCCCACGGAACGCCCTGGATCTGCGGGAAGCCGGTGGGGAGGCTCGCGGCCTCCTGGGCCGTTTTCGGGCGTTTCCGGAGGCGGAACTCGACGCCCCGGCACCGCAGCCAGACGACGTGGACCCTGCGGGCCAGGAGCTCGAACGGGTTGACGGCCCCCCAGACACGGTCGACCTTCCCCTCGAGCTGGTCTCCGCGTCCCTGGTTCACGATCCGGAAGCCGCGGACCCGGACGACGCCGGGGACGATCGGCCAGACGGAGTCGAACGTGATGCGGAGCTTTTCGGGGTTCTTGTTGATCCACCGCTCGACCTGGCCGCTCTTCACGAGGGTGAGGCCGGCGCCCACGTAGACGACCTCCAGGACGCCGAGGACGGCGAGGAGGACGACGAGGGCGCGACGGAGCCGGGAGCGTCGCGGGGCCGGGGTGACGGGCTCTTCGGGGAGAGAGGACATGTCGGGCGCTCCTCTGCAGGGCAAAACAGCAGGCTATCCGGGCGGGGAACGCTGTCAATCCTCCCTTTCGGGCGACGACCGGCCACAGCGCAGCGGCGCGGCCCCGTCAGCCGGACAGCTCGGCCCAGCGCGCGTAGAGCCGGTCGACCTCGGCCTGCGCCTCGTCGATCTCCCGCGCGAGGGCAACGAGTCGGGGACCGTCGCTGACGACCTCGGGCCGGTGGCACTCGACCTTCAGCGTCTCGAGCCTCTCCTCGGCCGCCAGGATCCTGGGTTCGATCCCTCCCAGTTCGCGCTGTTCGAGGTAACCGAGCCGGCGCTTCCCTGACCGTTCCGCGGGGACCACGTCCGGGGCGGAATCCCGTTTCGCGTCGCGTTCCTTCGTCACCTTCGCACCGGCCGCCGCCTGTGCGCTCTCGCGCCGCTCCTTCCGCCACCGCTCCCACTGGTCGAGGCCGGCGAGCGTCGTCACGCCGCTGCCGCCCTCCGGGTCGAAGGCGAGGAGCGAATCGGTGGCGCGGTCGAGGAAGGCGCGGTCGTGCGAGACGAGGAGGAGCGCGCCGGGGAAGTCGGAGAGGCTCTCCTCGAGGACGTTCAGCGTCGCGAGGTCGAGGTCGTTCGTCGGCTCGTCCAGGACGAGGAGCTGCGCCGGGCTGAGCATCAGCCGCGCCACGAGGAGGCGGCTCTGCTCGCCGCCCGACAGGCGCGACACCTTCATCTCCGCCTGCTCGGGCGCGAAGAGGAAGCGGTCGAGCCAGCTGCGGACGTGAATGAAGCGCCCGCGGTACTCCACCTGGTCCCCTTCGGGGCAGACCGTCTCCTTCACCGTCGCGTCCGGGTCGAGCGAGTCGCGCCCCTGCTCGAAGAGGGCGACCGAGACGCCGTCGGCCCGCGTCACGGTCCCCGTGTCGGGCCGCTCGCTGCCCAGGAGAACGCGCAGGAGAGTCGACTTGCCGCAGCCGTTCGGGCCGATGAGGCCGACCCGGCTGCCCGGCCGGAGGAGGAGGTCGAGGCCCGAGAAGAGCGTCCGTTCACCGTAGGTCTTCGAGATCCCCTCGGCGACGAGGAGCCGTTTCGGGGCCCGCCCCGCCCCCGTGAAGTCGATCTTCGCCGTCCGGGCGACGTTCCGCTCGGCGATCGTCTCGATCTCCTCGCCGAGGGCTTCGGCCCGTTCGATGCGCGCCTTCTGCTTCGTCGCCCGCGCCTTCGGGCCGCGCCTCAGCCACTCCGTCTCGCGCCGGAGGACGTTTCGCAGGGACGACTCGCGGCTTTCCTGTGCGGCGAGGAGCGCTTCCTTGGCCTCGAGCCACTTCTCGAAGCCGCCGGGCACCGAGAGGAGGCCGCCGGGGTTGCGCCGGTCGAGCTCGAGGATCCGCGTCGCCACGCGGGTGAGGAAGAGCCGGTCGTGCGTCACCGTCACCGTGGCGAAGGGGGCGCGCGCGAGCAGCTCCTCGAGCCAGACGATGCTCTCCACGTCGAGGTGGTTCGTCGGCTCGTCGAGGAGGAGGAGGTCGGGCTGCCGCACCAGCTCGCGCGCGAGGGCGACGCGCTTCTTCTGCCCCCCCGAAAGCGTCGCCACGAGGCTGTCGGGGCCGATGCCTCCGGTCGTCAGCGAGAGCTTCGCGAGCGCCTCGTCGGTCTTCAGCTCCGCTTCCCACGCCACGTCCTCGCCGTGCGAGACGTGGGCCTGGGCCCCCTCGAGGACGACGGACCTGACCGTCGCCCCCTCCGCGAAGCTCGGGATCTGGGGGACGAGGCCGACGCTGACGCCCCCCTGGAAGATGACGGTCCCGTCGTCGGGCGGCGTCTCCTGGGCGAGGATCGTCAGGAGCGTCGACTTTCCCGCGCCGTTCGGCCCGATCAGGCCGATACGTTCGTCCCGCTCGATCCCGAAGGAGAGGCTGGAGAAGAGGGTCCGGGCGCCAAACGCCTTCGAGAGGCGCTGCGCGGCGACGAGCGGCGGCACGGGGCGACCTTAGCAGAGGGGGGCGGGTCGGCGCCCGCCGGCGGGGAGAGTTCCGGGCTTTACGAGAACCCGGGGAGCGTCGTATACGCTGCGTCCCGGGCGCGGCCGACCGCGCCGCAAGGAGACCACCCATGATCAAGGCCCTCGGCTACGGCGCCACAGCCGCCACCGCTCCCCTCGACCGCCTCGAAATCAACCGCCGCGACCCCGGTCCGAAGGACGTGAGGATCGACATCCTCTGGTGCGGCATCTGCCACTCCGACCTCCACACGGTCCGCAACGAGTGGCACGGGACGACCTACCCCTGCATCCCCGGTCACGAGATCGTCGGCCGCGTCTCGGCCGTCGGCGCCGAGGTGAAGGGCTTCAAGGTCGGCGACACCGCCGGCGTCGGCTGCATGGTCGACTCCTGCCGCACCTGCCCCGACTGCCAGGACGGCATGGAGCAGTTCTGCCGCAAGGGGGCGATCTTCACCTACAACAGCCCCGACGCGCACCTCGGCGGGATGACCTACGGCGGCTACACGAACGTCGTCGTCGTCGACGAGGCGTTCGTCCTCCGGATTCCCGACGGTCTCGACCCGGCGGGCGCCGCGCCGCTCCTCTGCGCCGGCATCACGACCTACTCCCCGCTGCGCCACTGGGGCGCCGGCCCCGGGAAGAAGGTCGGCATCGTCGGCCTCGGCGGCCTCGGCCACATGGGCGTCAAGCTCGCCCACGCGATGGGCGCGCACGTCGTCCTCTTCACGACCTCGGCCGGGAAGGCCGCAGACGCGAAGAAGCTCGGTGCCGACGAGGTCGTCCTCTCGCGCGACGAGGAGGCGATGAAGCCGCACGCGGGGAGCTTCCACTTCATCCTCGACACCGTCGCGGCCCCGCACAACCTCGACGCCTACACCTCGCTCCTCGGCCGCGACGGCACCCTCTGCCTCGTCGGCGCGCCCGAGCTCCCGCACCCGTCACCCGCCGTCTTCAACCTCATCTTCGGGCGCAAGAGCATCGCCGGCTCCCTCATCGGCGGCATCGCCGAGACGCAGGAGATGCTCGACTTCTGCGCCGCGAAGAAGACGCCCGCCGAGATCGAGATCATCCCCGTCCAGAAGGTGAACGAGGCGTACGAGCGGATGCTGAAGTCGGACGTCAAGTACCGCTTCGTCATCGACATGTCCACGCTGAAGTAGACCGACGGCCCGCCGCCGCCGCCGCTCCTCCCCGGAGCGGCGGCGCCCTTCCCGCGGGAGGAGAATCGCGGCATGCCGCACCTCGTCCTCGAGTATTCCGCGAGCGTCCCCGACGAACCGGACCTCCGGCGCGTCCTCCTCGACCTCCACGACGCCCTGATGGCCTCGGCTCTCTTCGAGCGAAAGGACATCAAGAGCCGCGCCGTGAGGCACGACGTCTTCGCCGTGGCCGACGGGAAGGAAGACCGGGCCTTCGTCGCGCTTTCCATCGCCATCCTCGAGGGCCGCCCCGACGACGTGAAGGCGGCGCTTTCCGAGGCCGCGCTCGACGTCCTCCAGCGGGCCTTCCCGAAGCTCGTCGCGGGAGGGCGCGGCGCGATCAGCGTGGAGATCCGAGACCTGCACCGTGCGAGCTACCGAAGGGTGCGCGTCCGGGAGGGGTGAGCGGGAAGGCTCCTCAGAGCAGCTCGAGGATCCGTTCCCGCGGTGGGATACCGCCGAGCTCAGCCGCGGTCGTTCCCCACGCAACCGCCGTCACGAGCGCCGTCTCCATCGAGGCTCCGCTGGCGAGCCCGTGCACGAGCCCCGCGGCGAAGACGTCGCCGGCCCCCGTACTGTCGACGGTCGCCACGTCCCGGGCCGGCACGCGGAAGCGCCGATCGGCGGAGTGCGCCTCGGCTCCGCCGGCCCCGCGCGTCACGACCATCCAGCCCAGCGTTTCGCCCGCCGCCCTCCGTCCCGTCTCCCACGGCACGAGCCGCTCGTCGTCCGGCAGGTCCGCCGCAGAGGCGACGAGGACGTGCGCGGGGCGGACTCCTGCTCCGGACGGCGGGACGTGCGCCACGACGAGGGCCGACTCGAGCCGGCCGGCGAGGATCGGCGCGAGGTCGAGATCGCGGCTCCTCACGTAGATCACGTCGGCGGGAAGCGTCCGGAGCCGGCGGGGCGGGCCCTCCTCGCGGCAGCGGTGGAGGTTCACGATGGTCCTCTCGCCGTCAGGCTCGACGACGACGAGCGAGCGTGTGCTCGGCCCCGCGCGGCGCAGCACCTGCGTCGTGTCGACCCCCGCCTCCGAGAGCCGTGCCAGGATCGTGCTCCCCTCGGGATCGGTCCCGACGGCGGAGACGACCGTGACGGCGTGCCCGGCGAATGCAAGCGGGATCGCCGTGTTCGCCGCGCCGCCGCCGACGCGCCTCCCCCGCTCGCGGCCGTCGAGGTGCGCCCCGCCGCGGAGCGGCTGTCGCAGCGCGACGACCTCGTCGATGGAGACGGACCCGACGACGACGATTCGCGGCATCTCGAAGGACGAGGCTACGCCCTTCGGGCCCCGCCAGGACGGCGCCCACTGGCCGGGAAGAAGGCCCTTGCGTTCGTTGTTATCTTGCGCTTTACTTGCGCCTCACCGCAAAGGAGGCTCCCATGAACAGCGAAAACAACGGCATCGCCCTGTCGCTCCTTCCCGAGTTCGACCTCGAGATGGCCAACACCCGAAAGGTCCTCGAGCGCGTCCCCGAGGCCGACTTCGCCTGGAAGCCGCACGCGAAGTCGTTCTCGATGGGCGAGCTCGCCGGGCACGTCGCGAGCATCCCGGGCTGGATGACCTCGACCCTCGTCGACGACGCGTTCGACGTCAGCCCCGGCGGCGTCCCGGCCACCTTCCCGAGGGCCGCATCGGCGAAGGAGGCCCTCTCGATGTTCGACGAGGGAATCGCGACGGCCCGCACCGCCCTCGAAGGGACGAACGACTCGACGTTCCTCGAGAACTGGGCCCTTCTCGCCAATGGCGAGCCCCTCTTCACGATGCCGCGGGTCGCCGTCGTGAGGAGCTTCGTGATGAACCACCTGATCCATCACCGGGCGCAGCTCTGCGTGTATCTGCGGCTGAAGGACGTTCCCGTTCCGGCGCTCTACGGCCCCTCGGCGGACGAGAGCTGAAGTGGATCGGGAGGCTCGCCACGAGCCTCCCCGCGGCGCCTCCCCTCGCAGGGGAACGCGCCGGGGCCGGGACGAGCTTCCCGGCCCCGGCGCGGGGCCTCAGACCTCGCCTTCCGGCATCGCCCGGAAGTAGGACTGCGGGTGCGCGCAGACGGAGCAGACCTTCGGAGCCTCCAGCCCCTTTTCGATGTGCCCGCAGTTCGTGCAGTACCAGTAGACCTCGGCCCCCTTCTTGAAGACGGCGCCGGCCTTGAGGTCCTCGAGAGCCTTTCGGAAGCGCATCTCGTGGTGCTTCTCGATCTCGGCGAGCTGCGTGAAGAAGCGGGCGATCGGGACGAACCCTTCCTCCTCGGCCTCCTTCGCCATCCGGACGTACATGTCGGTCCACTCCATGTTCTCGCCCGCGATGCACGTCTCGAGATTCGCGTCCGTCGCGGCGAGCATGTCGAGGAACTTGAACATCCGCTTGGCGTGCTCCTTCTCCTCCTCGGCCGTCGTCTCGAAGACCTTCGCGATCTCGAGGAGGCCCGACTTGCGGGCCTCGCCCGCGAAGAAGGTGTACTTGTTGCGGGCCATCGATTCGCCTGCGAAGGCTTCCTTGAGGTTCTTCTCGGTCTTCGTTCCCGCCATCTTTCCGGCCATGTCTCTCTCCTTCGTGCCCGCGAATCGCCGTCCTCGGCGCTGTCGCCGGGCCAATGGGCTAGGTTAGCGCGGACGGGCCTGGCAGGCAGGCCAGTGATTCCCCTCACGCTTGATTTCTGCAACTCCGTCGCAGGATCCGGGCATCCAAGGAGGTGCCGGATGTCCGGGAGCCAAGGTGTTTCCCTCTCTCTCGCGGCCGTGCTCGGGCTGGGTGTCGTCTTCGCCGCCTGCGGGACGCGGAAGTCGCCCACGGAGCCGAACGACGTGCCCGACCCGACGGCGACGTTCTCGCGCGTCCAGGCGGAGGTCTTCACACCGTCCTGTGCTCTCTCGGGGTGCCACTCCGGGGCCAGCCCGACCGCTGGCCAGGACCTGAGTGCCGGGAAGGCCTACGCACAGATCGTCAACGTGCGTTCCGTGGAGTCGACGCGCCTCCGAATCGCCCCGGGGGACCCGGATGCGTCGTACCTGATCTCGAAGGTCAAAGGGGACGCGACGATCACGGGAAGCCGGATGCCGCTCGGCGGAGCGCTGCCGCCGGAGAGAGTGAACCTCCTCGTCGACTGGGTTCGGCGCGGGGCCCCGAACGACTGAGGCCGCCATGCTGAAGAAATCGACGTTTGCCGCCCTCGCCCTCGCCGCCGCCTTCCCCCTGGCCGCCCAGGATCCGCAACCCGACTGGGACCCGGGCTACGGGGACCGCTTCCTCCAGACGGCCTCGCCCCTGACCAACGACCAGGGGCTCTTCCAGGTGCTCTTCACGCACCGGTTCAACCAGCCGGTGAACGAAGCCGGGGGAAACAACCTCTTCGGCCTCGACTCGGGGGCCAACATCGGCATCGGCCTGAGCTACGTCCCCGTCGACCGCCTCGCCGTCGAGGTCTATCGCGCATCGTCGGGCGGCGACTACGAGTTCGCGCTGAAGTACACCTTCCTGAAACCGACGCCGAAGCGCCCCGTCGCCGTCGGTCTCCGCGGGGGGATGAACTGGCTGACGAAGTACGAGCTCGATGACAAGGTCGGCGTCTTCGGGCAGGCGCTCGTCGCCGTGACGCTCGCCGAGAGGGTCACCTTCGCCGCGGCGCCGACGTATGTCTCGAACACGCCTCTCTTCACGGACGTGTTCAACGTTCCGCTGCTGGTGCAGCTGAAGCTCGGAAGGGGTTTCCTTGCGACGGGGGAGTACGTCTTCCGTAACGAGGATCTTCCGGATAGCGTCGGCCAGTGGTCGTTCGCCCTCGAGAAGAGCGTCTGGCACCACCGGTTCGCCGTCTGGATCGGAAACTCGGCCGCATCGACTGTCGACCAGACGATGGCGGGCGACTACGCCGGCGGCGTGACCGACTCCAACATCCGGCTCGGCTTCAACATCGTCCGGCAGTTCGAGATCGGGAAGAAGCCGTGACCCGGCGGTGGGGGGCGGCGGACGCCCCTCGCCGTCCCGCGAAGCGGGGTCGTTAGCGTGCCGCTCGGACCCTTCACCGCGGAGGAGGTCGAGGCGCTCCTCGGTGACCCCGAGGTGGCGCTCCTCTCCGAGGCGTGCGTCCGGTCGATCCGCGACGTCCGGCTCTTGCCGTTGGGCGAGGCCCTCGCCGGAAGCGCGGGAGGCGCGGCACCCGCCCCGCCTCTCCGAAAGGCCGCCTTCGCGGCGTCGATCCAGGGGCTCTCGCCGCGCCTTGCGCAGCTGCCCGGCCTGGACGTCCTGCCGGGCGCTGTCGCGGAGCGGTTCGCTCTCGAAGCGGAGCGGTGTGAGGAGCGGGGGCGGCGGATCGTGACGCGCCTGAAGGAGGTGCTCTCGCTTCTCGCTTCCGCCGGTGTGGAGGTGATCCCGCTGAAAGGAGCGGCGCTTCTCCTCCGGCGCGAGGCGAGCGCAGGGCTGCGGCCGATGGGAGACCTCGACCTTCTCCTCGTCGACCCCTCGCGCATGGGGGCGGCGGCGGCCGCTCTGACGCGGGCCACTGGGTACCGTCCGCTCCTCGACACGCCGCGCCATCTCGTCTTCGCCGAGGAGCACGAGACCGTCCCCTCGCCGGCCGGGGAGCACGCCGACAACCCGCTCCGGATCGAGCTGCACCGCTCGTTCCGCCTGCCGGTTCTCGGCGTCGTCCTCGACGCGACGAAAGACCTCGTGGAAAACGCGGTCCCGACGTCGGACGGATTCCGGGTCCCCTCCGACGCGGCGATGCTCCGCCACCTCTGGCACCACGCCGCGGAGGACTTCTCGGCGAAGGGCCTGCGCGGAATCCAGGCGGTCGACTTCCTCGACCGGGCCGGACGGACGGGGACGCTGCCTGCGATTCTCCAAGACGGCGACGCCCACGCCGCCGCGCCCCTCCTCTTCGCGGCGGATGGCCTCGAGAGGCTCTTTCCAGGGACCTTCGACGCCGCCTCGCTCGGACGCCTCGCGGCGGGCGTCCCGCCGGTTCTCCGCCAGCGGGCCTCGAGGGTCCCCGTCCTTCGCCACACGCGCCCGCCCCGCGGCTTCACGCGGACGGGCCTGTCGCTCGCGCACGGTCGTCCCGCCCGGATGCGCTTCCTCCTGCGGAACGCCTTCCCGACGCTGGGCGAGGTGAAGGCGAACGTGGCGCCGGGGGCGGAAGGGCTCGCGCTCAGGGTGGCCTGGCTGCGAGTGCTGGCGCGCCGGGCCGTGTCCCTCATCCGCGGACGGACGGACGCGGCCGCGAAACCCTGAGGTAGATCGCCTCGAAGCGGGCCGCGGTCCGGTCGGCGTCGTTCTCCCGTGCCCAGGCGAGCGCGGCTCCACCCATCCGGCGGCGCAGCCCCTGGTCCGTCGCGAGCGCGACGATCGCCTCAGCGAGCGCGGGGGCGTCTCCCACCGGGACCGCGCTCGAACGCACGGCGTCGCCCTCGAGAACGTGCCCCACGGCCGTTCCGACGGTTGGAACGCCGCAGGCAGCGGCCTCGACGAGGGCGACCGGGCCCGCCTCGTGGAGAGAAGAGACGACGAGGAGGTCGGCCCGCGCGAACAGCGGGCGGACCTCCGCTGTCGAAAGCCAGCCGTGAAAGGTGACGCCTTCGCGCAGGCCCAGGCGTCCGGCGAGCGCCTGCACCTCACCGCGGAGCGTGTCCTCGCCGACGACGTCGAGGTGAAGGCCGGGGACACGGTCGCGGGCGAGCGAAAAGGCGCGGAGGAGGGTCGGCTGGTCCTTCACGCGATTGAGGCTTCCGACGTGGAGGAGTCGAAACGGGCCGTCTCCGCCGCGGGGCGCGCGCGGGAGGAACCCGGCGGCCTCGACGCCGAGAGGGACGAGCTCGGCGACGACGCCTGCCGCCGCGGCCGCGCGGAGCATCGGGGTGCTGGCGGCCGTGACGGCGGCGGCGCGCCGGAGCGCGACGCGGACCTTGAGGCGTTCTCTCGGAACGAGACCGCAGCCGTAGCCGATCCCGGCGATTGCGGCGAGCTCTCCCCCCGCGAGCGAGACGACGACCGGCGTCCGGCGGGGCGCGGCCGCAACCGCCAGGAACCCGCAGGGGCTCGCCCAGAACGCGTGAACGACGTCGAACGGACCCGCCTCGCGAAAGGCGCGCGAGAGTTGCCGGCCACGGCGAAGGATGCCGAGGCCCGGCAGGGAATAACGGGCGGCCCTCCCGAGGTCGACGACCCGCGCGCCGAAGAGCGGCCATTCGCCTGGGGCCCTCTTCCTGCCCGAGGGCGAAGACGACGACCTCGTTCCGCGCCGCGAGGCGTTCGATCAGCCAGAGGAGCGCCGGGATCACCCGCTCCCGGCCGCTCCGGTCGACGCCGCCGGGGACGACGAGGCCGATCTTCACGCTCGTGGTGAGCTCAGGCGCCGAAGACCGGGAGCGACGTCGGGCCGGGCCCGGAGCGGGCCGCCATTTCGACGGCCTCCGCCTCGCGCCACAGGGCGTCGAGCCGGCGCCGTCGCGCCTCGGCCAGCTCCCCTTCGGCGTTCGCAGCCACGGCCTCGTCGTGGAGAAGGTCGCGGACGTGCCGGTAGAAGGGCCCGCTGTAGGTCCCTTCGAAGAGCATGGCCAACTCGTCGCTGTCGTTCCAGTGTGTCTTCTCGCCGAACTGGCCGCGGACGCGCTCGTAGAAGAGCGTCCCGGGAAGAGGGTAGGCAACCGACACACCGACGTCGTCGGGGCGCTCCTCGCGGATCAGGTCCCTCGTACTCAGGATTTCGGCCCACTCCTCGCCCGGGTATCCGAGCTGGAGGAACCACGATGCGCGGATTCCGTGCTGTTTCAGGAGCCGGGTCGCCGCGCGGACCTGGCCGATCGTCGTCCCCTTGTCCATCGCGTCGAGGATCTTCTGCGCGCCGGACTCGACTCCCATCCAGACCTCCTCCGCCCCGGCGCGCGCGAGCGCCTCGACGGACGACGGGGTCATCAGGTCGACACGGGACTGCATCGTGAAAGGGATCACGGCATTTCGTCCGGCGAGCTCGTCGGCGAAGCGCTCGATCCAGCGGTGAGAAAGGCCGAAGATGTCGTCGGCGAACCAGACGTGGCCCGGTCCGACCGATTCCTTCAGCCGCGCCATCTCCTCGGCGACGTTTCCCTGGGCTGCGCTGGGCGTAGCGCATGCCGTAGACGGGCTTCGCGCACCAGTTGCAGCGGTACGGGCAGCCGCGCGTCGTCACGACGTTCCAGGAGAGGCGCCCGTGCGCCCCGGTCCAGGCCGCCCGGTACTTTCCCTGATCCACGAGGTCCCAGGCGGGGAAGGGAAGGGCGTCGAGGTCCTGCACGAAGGCGCGAGGAGCGGTCCTCACGGCGGGCGCGAACGCCCCGACGGCTCGCGCCGGGAGGGCGAGGCCCGGAACGTCCGAGAGATCGGCCAGAGGGTCGATCTGCCACCGGTCCACGAGCTCGAGGAAGGTCCGGTCCGTCTCCCCGAGGAGGACGGCGTCGGCCCCGGCGCTGATGTAGAGGTCGGGGGCGTCCGCGGCGTCCGAGCCGTTGACCGCGACGCGGGCTCCGGCCGCCTTCGCGTCCCGGATCATCCTCAGGGAAGCCTCGCGCCGCCGCGTCGTGCACATCTTCGTCAGGAAGTTGAAGTTGTCCTCGAGCATCCCGACGATCGCGGGTCTCGTCGAGGAGACGACCGCGGCGAACTCCTCCTCGCCCGGAGAGAGCATCGCGTCGAAGAGCGCGACGTCCTTCCCGGCCTGCCGGAGCACGGACGCGGTGATGAGCGTGGCGAGAGGCGGGTACGGCCTCATCTTCCGGACCTGCTTGGGGTCGTGCGCCAGGAAGTAGGGCTGCGCCAGGAGGACGGTTTCCTTGCTCATGTGAACTTGCGACCGAGTATAGGAATCGAATCGTCCAGGGGTGTGGTCTGTACTGTGAGGTGGCTTACAGAGTGGACGCTTTCGCTCGCGAACCGCCGTTCGGAGGGGGATCGGACGGCGCCTGCCCGTGGCATCGTGCAGCATGGCGGCTGTTCACCTCGCGGTTCCCGGTGACACGATTCGGCTCGAGTCGAACGACGAACGCGTCGTCCGCTTCGCGGAAAAGCTGTGGGAGCGGTGCCCAGCCGAGCCCCGGATGCGAAACCCGATCGAGATCCGCGTCGAAATGCGCCCCGGCCCGGCGCCCGGTCCGCTCCCCGAGAGACATCTCGTCTGGGACCTCCGGGAGACTCGGTACGTCGCCTCCGTCGCCGGCGTCATCCGGGTCCTCATCGACCTGAAGACGGCCCGCGTCCACGCAGAGGCCACGGAAGGACTGGTCGCCGATCACCCTTCCTTCGCCGCCCGCGCTCTCCTCGAGGGACCCGTGGCGATCCTGCTCTGTCACCGTGGCTTCGCGGCCCTGCACGCGGGGGCGGTCGTCGGACCGGGCGGCGCCGTCGTCCTGCGCGGCGCGTCCGGGGCCGGTAAGTCGACGCTCGTCGCCGCGGCGTGGCACGCGGGACTCGGGGTCCTGGCCGACGAGAGCCTTCTCGTCTCGCGCGAGGACCACGGTCTACTGGCGGCCGCCGTGCGCGACCTGACCCTCCTCCCCGAAGCCGAGCGCCTCCTGGGACTCGAGGGCGCCACAGAAGTCGCCTTCACGGGGGGCGAGGCGAAGCGGCGGGTCGACCTCTTCCGCGACTCCACGCCGCGGCAGCGCGTCTCGCGCCGTGCCGCGACGCTCCTCCTCGGTCCGAGGACACCGGGGCCCGCACGCCTCGTCTCCCTCGACCGCGAGGAGTTCCGGGCCGCGTTCCGCGAAGCCGAGATTCCGCAGGAGAGCCTGGGGGCGATCCCGGTCCCCTCGCGGACGCCTGGGCCGGTCGAAAGTCGTGGCGCCTCGACGGAGCCGAGGACCTCGAGGGCGCGGTCTCGATTCTCGGGAGGCTCGCCGCGTAACGGCCGACGTCCTCCTGACCCACGGCTACTTCCTCGCCGAGGACGAGAAGGAGCGCGAGATCATGCGCCCCTACCCGACCCTGGGCCTGCTCTACCTTTCCTCGTATCTCACCCGGGCCGGGTTCTCCGTCGAGGTCTTCGACACGACCTTCGCCAGCCGGGAGGCGATGGAAGAGAGGCTGCGCTCCTGGAACGGCGCCCGCGTCGTCGGCATCTACACGAACCTCGTGACCCGCCCTGCGGTCCTCGACGTCGCACACCGCGCGAAGGCTCACGGCTTCACCGTCGTCCTCGGCGGTCCCGAGAGCGCGAACTACCCGGAGGAGTACCTGGCCCGCGGGGCCGACGTGGTCGTCGTCGGAGAGGGAGAAGCGACGATGGCCGAGCTGCTTCCCGCCCTCGCGGCGCGCGGCCCGCACCGCCTCCACGGCGTCGCGGGCGTCGTGTTCCGCGACGAGGACGGCGCCGTCGTGAGGAATCCGGAGAGGGCGAAGATCGCAGATCTCGACTCCCTGCCCTGGCCCGATCGCGAGGCGATCGACCAGCAGCGCTACATCGACGTCTGGCGGACGCACCACGGCTCCGGCAGCGTCAACCTGATCACGGCGCGCGGCTGCGCCTACAAGTGCAACTGGTGCTCCCACGCCGTCTTCGGCTTTTCGCACCGGCGAAGGAGCGCCGCCGGAACGGCCGACGAGGTCTCGCACATCGTCGAGCGCTGGGCGCCCGACCAGGTCTGGTACGCCGACGACGTCTTCACCGTCAACCACTCCTGGCTCTTCGAGTACGCGGCCGAAATGAAGAAGCGAGGGCTGAAGATCCCGTTCGAGACCATCTCGCGGGCCGACCGGATGATGAAGGACGAGGTCCTGGAGGCCCTCGCCGGCCTCGGCTGCACCAGGGTCTGGATCGGGTCGGAGAGCGGAAGCCAGAGGATCCTCGACGCCATGCAGAGGGGCGTCACGGTGGAGCAGGTCCGCTGGGCGACGAAGGCCGCGCAGCGGCACGGGATCCAGGTCGGGATGTTCCTGATGTGGGGCTACGAAGGAGAGACCTTCGAGGACATCGAGGCGACCGTCGAGCACGTGAAGGAGACGAACCCCGACATCTTCTTCACGACGGTCTCCTACCCCATCAGGAACACGGGCTACTTCGAGAAGGTGAAGGACCGGGTGGTTCTCGACAGGAGCTGGGAGGAGGCGGGCGACCGGGACTACCGGATCCGCGGCCGCCGGTCGAAGGCCTACTACAGGGTCGCCGACGCGTGGCTGAGGAACGCCGTCGCGGCCTCGCGGCTCTCGGCGGTCGACCCGGCGGCGGCGGCCGTGAAGCAGGAGCTGGCCGGGAACGCCCGCGCGGAGCTCCTCGCGGCTCCCCTGGAGACCGAGGCGTGACAGCCGGGGCGCTCCCTTCTCCCTTCGAGGCGCTCGCGGCCTCCTACGACGGGACGTTCACGAGCTCGCGGATCGGGACGAGGATGCGACGGGCCGTCTGGCGGCGCCTCGACGCGGCCTTCGTTCCTCCCTCCCGCGTCCTCGAGCTCGGCTGCGGCACGGGAGAGGATGCCGTTCACCTCGCGAAGAGAGGCGTCTTCGTCCTCGCGACCGACGCCGCCGAGGGAATGGTCGCCGAGGCCCGTGCGAAGGTCGAACGGGCGGGCGTGGCGGACCGGGTGACGACGCGGGCGCTCGATGCCGCCCGGCTCGACGAGATCCACCTCGAAGGCCCGTTCGACGGCGCGTTCTCGAACTTCGGCGCCCTCAACTGCGTCCCGGAGCTCGCCGCCGTCTCGGCGGGGCTGTCCCGGCACGTCCGTCCCGGGGGCCGCGTCCTCCTCTGCCTCATGGGCCGGTACGTGCCGTGGGAGTGGGGCTGGTACCTCGCCCATGGCAACCGGAAGGCGGCGTTTCGCAGGCTGGTGAGAGGGGGCGCAGAGTGGCGCGGTCTGCACGTCGGCTACCCCAGCTTGCGCGAGCTGCACCGTCTCTTCAGCCCGGGATTCCGGTTCCTCGGCGCCCGGGCGATCGGCGTCCTCGTCCCCCCGTCCTACGTCGAGGAGTGGGCCGCGCGACACCCCCGTCTCCTCGCGGCGCTCGACGCTGTGGAGCGCCGCGTCGAGGCGCTTCCCCCGTTCCCGTCGCTCGCCGACCACGTCCTCGTCGAGCTGGAGAGGCGCTGAACGGAGATGACGAGCGGCCCTCTCCTCCCGCGCCGCGACCGGATCGAACGGGTCCCCGTCCTGATCCTCTTCCCGCACGAGCGCTGCAACTGCCGGTGCCTCATGTGCGACATCTGGAAGACGACGGGAAGAAACCAGCTCTCGCCGGAGGAGGTTCGCTCGTGGACCGAGGAGTGGCGCCGTCTCGGGGTTCGCCGTGTCGTCCTGAGCGGAGGGGAGCCGCTCCTGCATCCCGGTTTCGCCCCCTCTGCGAGGCGCTGAGAGATGCGGGTCTCCGGACGACGCTGCTGTCGACGGGCCTCCTGCTCGAGCCAAGGTCCGCGGACGTGGTGCGGCTGGTCGACGACGTCATCGTCAGCCTCGACGGACCGAGAGACGTGCACGACGCGATCCGCCGCGTGCCGCACGCCTTCGACCGGCTTGCTGGCGGCGTGAGGGCTCTCCGGACGGCTGCTCCCTCCTTTCCCGTGTCGGCGCGCAGCACCGTCCAGCGTGCGAACGCCCGCCACCTGCGCGAGACGGTCGCGGCCGCCCGCGAGATGGGCCTCGACGGCATCAGCTTCCTCGCCGCCGACGTGTCACCGGGAGCGTTCGGGCGCGGCGACTCGTGGCCCCAAGGCGAAGGGGATTCGGTGGCGGTCGGACCCGAGGACCTTCCCTTCCTCGCCGCGGAGCTCGACGCCCTCGAGCGCGACTGCGCTGCCGAGCTCGAGAGCGGTTTCATCGTCGAGCCGGTCGTCCGTCTCCGGGCCCGCATCCTCGGGCATTTCACGGCTCATGCCGGCCGGGGCGAGTTCGCGCCGATCACCTGCAACGCTCCCTGGGTCTCCGCCGTCATCGAAGCCGACGGGACCGTGCGGCCCTGCTTCTTTCACCCGCCGCTCGGAAACGTCCGGACGGAGGGGAGCCTCGAGGCCGTCCTGAACTCGCCCTCGGCGATCTCCTGGCGGAACTCGCTCGACGTGGGCACGAACCCCGTGTGCAAACGGTGCGTCTGCAACCTGAACCTGCGCGAAGGGGAGCTCGACGAGGCCCCGGCCCGCCGCGGACCTCGCGCCAGACGACGACAGGAGGAGGGCGCGTCGTGACGCCCGAGACGCCGGCCCGCAGGAAGGTCGTCCTCTACAACCCGAAGGCGGTCTTCTTCACGATGCCCCTCGGCCTCCTCGCCGTCGGCTCGCACCTCGATCCGAAGCGGTACGAGGTCGTCCTCGTCGACGCCCGGCTCGAGGAGGACCCCGTCGCAGCCCTCCTCTCGCACCTTCCCGGCGCTCTCTGCCTGGGGGTCACCGTCCTGACGGGCGCCCCCATCCGGGACGCGGTCCTCGCCTCGCGGGCAGCGAAGGCGGCGCGGCCCGACCTGCCGATCGTCTGGGGAGGCTGGCACCCGTCCCTGTTCGGGACGGAGTGTTTCGAAGAGCCGTCCGTCGACGTGACGGTCCAGGCCCAGGGCGAGGAGACGTTCGCGGAGATCCTCGCGAGAATCGAGACCGGAGATTCGCTCGAGGGGTGCGCCGGGTGCTGTTTCCGCGTTCGCGACGGCAGCGTGCGCCGCAACCCGGGTCGGACCTTCGCGAACGTCGGCGGCTTTCGCCCGCACGACTATTCGCTCCTTCCCGTCGAGAGGTACTTCGACCTCAAGGGCAAGAGGCAGGTCGACTACGTCTCGTCCCAGGGCTGCCACTTCCGCTGCGCCTTCTGCGCGGACCCCTTCGTCTTCGGGCGGTCGTGGGCCGGGCTCGACCCCGCCCGCATGGGCGAGGAGATCGGGGCTCTCTGGCAGCGCCATCGTTTCGACGACGTCAGCTTCCAGGACGAGACGTTCTTCACCTACGCCGAACGGGTCGAAGGGATCGCCCGGGAGTTCGTCGACCGGAAGCTCCCGATCAGCTGGGCCGCCACGATGCGGGCGGACCAGGGGGACCGGCTGACCGACGAGTCCTTCGCGCTCTGCCGGCGCTCCGGGCTCCGGCGGGTCATCATCGGCGTCGAGTCCGGCTCGCAGGAGATGATGGACCGGATCCGGAAGGACATCCGGCGCGAGCAGGTCTTCCAGAGCGCCGAGAAGTGCCTCCGTCACGGAATTCGCGTCACGTTCCCGTTCATCCTCTGCTTCCCGGGCGAGACGGACGCCAGCATCGAGGCGAGCCTCGACATGGCCCGGGAGCTTCGCGCCATGAGCCCGATCTTCGAGACGCCCCTCTTCTACTTCAAGCCCTACCCCGGAACGCCCCTGACCGAGGAGGCCGTCGCCGGCGGTTACGTCCTGCCGCGCACTCTCGACGAGTGGGCGGATTTCGATTTCTACCGTTCGAAGAGCCCCTGGGTGACGCCCGAGCGCGAGACGCTCATCGAGAGGTACCGCTTCTACCAGCAGTTCGGCTACGACGTGCCGCGTGGGTGGCGGCGGCCCTTCCAGAACCTCGCGCGGTGGCGGTGCGAGCGGCGCTCCTTCGGTTTCCCTCTCGAGCGCGCCGTGTCCCACTTCTTCTCCCCGCCGCAGGCCCTCTCGTGAACGTCCTCCTGCGCGCCATTCACAGGGCCTCGCTTCCGATGCTGCGGGCGGTCCTCATGCGCCGCGTGCGGCGCCTCGTCCTCGAGCGGTGGGACGGCCTCCGGATCCTCGTCCTGCCCGACGTCCTCAACCCGGTCGTCTTCCGCTCCGGCATCCTCCTGGCGGAGGCGCTCGCGGCCCTGCCCCGCCGCGACGCGGCCCCGTCCCGCGCGCTCGACATGGGGACCGGCTCGGGGATCGGCGCCCTCGCGCTCGCAAGGGCCGGCCGCTCCGTCGTCGCCGTCGACCTGAACCCGGAGGCGGTCCGCTGCGCCCGGATCAATGCGCTCCTGAACAAGCTCGAGGACCGGATCGACGTCCGCGAGGGGAACCTCTTCGAGCCCGTCGCGGGCGAGCGTTTCGACGTGATCGCCTTCAATCCCCCGTTCTTCGAGGGGACCCCGTCCGACCTGCACGACGCCGCGTGGCGGAGCACCGGGGTCTTCGAGCGCTTCGCCGCGGAGCTCCCCCGGCACCTCGCGCCCGGGGGCATCGCCCTCGTTCTCCTCTCCAATCACGGCGCCGAGGAAAAGCAGTGCGCCGCCCTCCGGGCCGCGGGGCTCGAGGTCTCCGTGCACGCCCGGCGCGACTACGTCAGCGAGGTGCTCACGATCTGGGCCGCGCGTCACCCGGGGGCGCCATGAGCCCGTCGCCAGGGCCGGTCCTCCTCGTCAACCCGCGGATCTGCTCGCCGAAGAACGCACGCCTTCCCCTCTCGCTCCTCGCCCTGGGCGCGGTCCTCGAAGGGAAGCGGGAATACGCCCTGGTGGACGGAAACCTGGACCCCGACGCAACCGGGACCGTTCTGGCGCACCTCGACCGTGCCCCGCATTCCCTGGTTGGTCTCACCGTCATGCCGGGGCCGCAGGTCGGCCCGGCCATCGCGATCTCCGCGGCGGTCCGCGACCGGTTCCCGAACGTCCCGATCGCCTGGGGAGGCTACTTCCCGTCCCTCTACCCGGAGGCCGCCGTGAACGCGCCCTACGTCGACGCCGTCGTTCGCGGGGCGGGCGAGGAGACCCTCCTCGAGCTTCTCGCGCGTGCGGACGACGGAGGCGCTCCCGGCGGCCGCGGCCCGCTGGATCTCTCCGGCGTTCGCGGGGTCACCTGGAAGCGGGACGGGGCGATCGTCCACGAGGCGGACCGCCCGTGGCGGGAACCCGACGGATTCCCGCCGCTGCCGATCGAGCGCCTCGGCGACGTCTCGCCCTACCTCGCGCGCACCTTCCTCGGCCGCCGGACCGGCGTTCACCAGGCCGCCCTCGGCTGCCGCTACCGCTGCTCCTTCTGTGGAGTCGTCTCGATGTTCGGAGGGAAGACGCTCCTCTCCGGTCCGGCGCGGATGCTCGCCGCGGTCGAGGCGCTCCGCGACCGGCACGGCGCCGACGCGATCCAGTTCTACGACAACAACTTCTTCGACAGCGAGGAGTCGTCGGTGCCGGTGCTCGAGGCGCTGTCGCGTGCGGGACTCCCGTACTGGTGCTACGCCCGGCCCGACACCCTCGCCGGCTTCTCCTCCCGCACGTGGGAGCTGGCGCGGCGAAGCGGCCTCCGGATGGCGTACATCGGCGCCGAGGCGGGCAGCGACCGCGCGCTCCGCGCGATGCACAAGGGGACGAAGGTCGAGCAGACCTTCGAGGTGGCCCGGCGGTGCAGCGAGTCCGGCGTCATTCCCGAGTTCTCCTTCGTCCTCGGGGGGCCCGAGGACCCGGAAGGAGAGGTCGAGAACACGCTCCTCTTCGTCAGGAAGCTGAAGGCGATCCACCCCGAGTGCGAGGTGATCCTCTACTTCTACACGCCGACGCCGCAGCGCGATTCGGAACGTGCCCGGCGAGACGGGCCGGGCGTGCGGGCGTTCCGGACGGCGTACGGCGCGCAGGAGGTCGACCTCCCGGCGACACCGGAGGAGTGGACCGAGAAGCGCTGGGTCGACTTCGTCTGCCACCAGGACGCGCCCTGGCTCACGCCGAGGTTGCGGAAGAGAATCCACGACTTCGCGACGGTCCTCGCCTGTCGATTCCCAACCGTCCAGGACGCGCGCCTGCCGTCCTGGGGGAAGGCCGCCCTCCGGGGTCTCGCCTCGTGGCGCTGGGCGGCCCGCGTCTACGGGAGCCCGCTCGAGCTCGAGGCCGCCCGCCGGGCGATCCGTCTCAAGGACCCGCAGAGCGAGGGTTTGTGAGGCGCGCGTGCACGTCGTCCACCTGAGCCTCGGGTTCGCGAGGGCGACGGACGCCAGCGCGTTCCTCGACCGGGTCCCCGTCCTCGCGCGGCTCTGCGAGGAGACGGCCCGGCTCCCGGGCGTCCGTGTCACCGCGCTCTGCCGGTTCGACCGGGACGCGGACGTGACGAGAAACGGCGTCGACTACCACTTCCGCGTGGACGACCCGCGTCACCTGCTCGCGGGCCGGCGGACTCTCCCGAGGTCTCTCTTCAGGCTGGCCCGGGAGCTGCGTCCGGACGTCGTCCACGTCCACGGCCTCCTCTTTCCGATTCAGGTGGCCGAACTGCGGTTCTGGCTCGGGCGAGATCCCGTTCTCGTCGTCCAGCATCACGGAGAGCGTCCGGAAGACCGGATGCGCCCCTGGCTCCAGCGGCTCCTCTTCCGCGCGGCCGACGGTTTCCTCTTCACGGCTTCCGGGATCGCGGACGAGTGGAGACGTGCGGGCGTTCTGGATCGTTCGTGGCCCATCCACGGCGTCGTCGAGGCTTCGACCGACTTCCTCCCGGCGCCCCGCGCCGAGGCGCGCGAGCGGACGGGCCTGCCGGGCTCTCCCGCCGTCCTCTGGGTGGGCCGTCTCCACGAGAAGAAGGACCCGATGACGGCGCTCGAGGGCTTCGCGAGAGCGCTCGAGCACCTCCCCGGCGCTCACCTGACGATGGTCTTTCGCGAGGCGCCGCTCCTCTCCGACGTCCAGGCCTTCCGTGAACGGTCGCCGCTTCTCGCCGAGCGCGTGCACCTCCTTGCGGAAGTCCCGCACGCCGACCTCCCGAGCCACTACAGCGCCGCCGACCTCTTCCTGACGAGCAGCCCGGCCGAGGGCTCGAACTTCGCCCTCCTCGAAGCGCTCGCCTGCGGGACGCCGCCGGTGGCGAGCGACATCCCGGCCCACCGTGTCCTGACGGGAGACGGGGCGGTGGGAGAGCTCTTCGACGTGGCCGACGCCCCGTCGTGCGCGCGGGCGCTCGTCGCGGCGGCGTCGAGCATTTCAGACCAGGCGCGAGCCGCCACGAGGCGGCACTTCGAGGAGAACCTCGGCTGGGCGGCCGTGGCAAAGCAGGCCGTTCGTACCTACGAGTCTCTCGCGGCAGGGAAGCCGAACGCGCCGGATCAGCACCGGTCCACCGGCTCGCCCCGGCGCGCGTAACATCGCAAGCCGATGACGAAGACGCGTCCCCGTGGTCCCGACACCCGTCGCGTGGGGCAGCTCCTCTCGCGGACAAAGCCGCATCGCACCGTCCCCGCGCGGATGGAAGTCCTCTCGGCAAGCCTCGTCGGCAGCCCGTACGAGGCTCACGGCCTCGTCGGCTCGGCGGAGACGCCGGAAGTCTTCACCGCATCCCTCGAACGCTTCGACTGCGTGACGTATGTCGAGACGGTCCTTTCGCTCGCTCGCGCCTCCGACGCGGCCGGGTTCGCCGACGAGCTTCGCCGGGTCCGGTACGACGGAGGCCGGGTCGAGTGGGCCCGCCGGAACCACTACATGACCGACTGGGTCCGCCGGAACGCGCGGGCCGGTCTCGTCCGGCCCGTCGCCGCCGGGGCGCTCTCGACGCGGAAGGAGAAGGTCCTGAACGCCATGGCGGGGCTTCCGCCCCGGAAGGTCCGGTTCTCCTGCGTCCCGAAGGCGAAGTTCCCCTCCTTCGAGCCGCGCCTGAAGAACGGGGACATCCTGCTCTTCGCCTCGACGAAGGCGGGGCTCGACGTCTTCCACTGCGGGCTCCTCGTCCGGAAGGCGGGGCGCTGGAAGCTCCGGCACGCGTCGCGCAGCGCCGGCCGCGTCGTCGAGGCGGACCTCGCCTCGTTCCTTCGCGCGAACCGGACGGCAGGGCTCATCGCTGCCCGCCCGCTCGAGGTCGCGGTCTGCGTGCCGAGAGGAGACGCGTGAACGTCCTCCACCAGATGCCCGCCTCTTCCGAAGGTCTGGCCGCGCTCCTTTCCTGGCCGACTCCGAGGTCCTCTTCCTCGCCGACCCGCGCGCCACGGTGACGCCCGGGCCACGGATGTTCGAGCGTATGGCGCAGGTGCTCCGCGACACCGGCGCCGGCTGGGTCTACTCCGACGCGGTGGGCCACCCGCGCATCGACTACCGCCCCGGGAGCCTGCGCGACACCTTCGACTTCGGGCCCGTCGTGGCGGTCTCGGTGCCGGCCGCGCACGAGGCGGGGGTCGAGCCGGGCCTGAGGTGGGGCGCCCTCTACGACCTCCGGCTTCGCCTCTCGGAGCGCCGGCCGATCGTCCGGATCCCGGAGCCGCTCTACGCGGCGAGCCTCGCGGAGACGAGGCCGTCGAGCGAAGCGCAGTTCGACTACGTCGACCCGAGGAACCGCGACTACCAGCTGGACATGGAGCGCCTCGCCACGGAGCACCTCCGCCGGATCGGCGCGCTCCTGCCGCCCCGGTTCGAGGCGGTGCCCCGGTGCGACGAGATCTTCCCGGTCACGGCCAGCGTCGTCATCCCGGTCCGGAACCGCGAGCGGACGATCCTCGACGCCGTCGGCAGCGCGCTGTCGCAGCAGGCCCCGTTCCCCTTCAACATCCTCGTCGTCGACAACCACTCCACCGACGGGACGACGGAGATGCTCCGGGGGGTCCGCGATCCGCGGCTCGTCCACGTCGTCCCCGAGCGTCGCGACCTCGGCATCGGCGGCTGCTGGGACGAGGCGGTCTTCCACCCGCGCTGCGGCCGGTACGCCGTCCAGCTCGATTCCGACGACCTCTACCTCGACGAGAACGTCCTGGCCCGCATCGTCGGGGAGCTCGAGCGCGGCCCGTACGCCATGGTCGTCGCGTCGTACACGATGGTCGACTTCGCGCTGAACGAGATCCCGCCCGGCCTCGTCGACCACCGCGAGTGGACGCGCGAGAACGGCCGGAACAACGCCCTGCGCGTGAACGGCTTCGGGGCTCCCCGCGCCTTCGACACCGCGGTCCTCAGGCGCGTCGGCTTCCCGAACGTCAGCTACGGCGAGGACTACGCCGTCGCCCTCCGGATGAGCCGCGAGTACGAGATCGGCCGCATCTACGAGTCGGTCTACCTCTGCCGGAGGTGGGAGGGGAACTCCGACAGCGCCCTCCCGCTCGAGACGCAGAACCGCTACGACGCCTACAAGGACTGGCTCCGGACGGTGGAGATCGCGGCGCGCCAGCGAATGACGGGAGCCCGGCCCTGAAGGTCGACGTCACGCGGGACGTCGAGGCGCTCTTCCGACAGCAGGTGGAGGCGTGGCCTTTGCTGCAGAGGGGGGTGACGGGCCTCGCGAACGCCCTCACGCGTCCCCTGATCTCGGACGGGGCCGAGGTCCTCGTTCGCCACATCCCGCACCGCGTCGCGAGCACGACCGCGGCGGTGGATCGCGAGTCGATCGCCAGGCGCCCCTGCTTCCTCTGCGCCGCGAACCTCCCTCCGGAGCAGAAGGGCCTCGCGTGGGGTGACGGCTTCACGTTCCTCTGCAACCCGTTCCCCATCGTGGAACGGCATCTCACCGTCGTCCACCGCGAGCACCGCCCGCAGCAGATCGCCGGTCAGGTCGGAACGATGCTCGACCTCGCGGCGGCACTTCCCGGCTTCTTCGTCATCTACAACGGCCCGCAGTGCGGCGCCTCGGCGCCCGACCACCTGCACCTGCAGGCCGGCTCGCGGGACGGACTCCCGATCGTGAGGGAAACGGCCGGAAAGGCGGGACCGGCGATCGAAGCGTACGGGATGCGGGCCCTGCTCTTCCGCGGCCCGGACCGGTCGCGGGTCCGGGGCGAGACGGAACGGGCGCTCGCGCTCCTCTCCGCCGTGACGGGTCGTGGGCCCGAGCCGTGGTGCAACGTCGCGGCCTGGACGGAACCGGCGTCCGGCTTCTCTCTGGTCCTCTACCCCCGGGGCAAGCACCGGCCCGAGGCCTTCCACACGGGCGAGCTCGCGGTCAGCCCGGCGACGATCGACATGTCGGGGATCCTCGTGGCGCCCTTCCCGAGAGACTTCGAGCGTCTCTCCGGCGAGGACGTCGCGGCCGTCTACCGCGAGGTGACGATTCCGGACGACCAGTTCCGGGACGTTCTGGCCCGGCTGGAGAACCGTTGCTGAACGTCGCGGTCGGCCTGCTGGAGGGTCTCCCGGCGGTCGAGGTCGAGCTGCTCGGGGAGTTCACCGACCCGGCCGGCGTCCGGATCACGCCCGGGCGGCGCCGCTTCGAGGTGGAGACGACCCTTTCGCCCGCCGATCCGTCGTTCCTCGGCCTTCGCCCTCGACGACGTCACGATCGGCATCGGCTTCCACTGGGAGCGGAAGGAGCGGCAGGTCTTCCGCGGCGCCCTCCGCGTCCTGCGGCGCCCCGCGGGGCTGACGGTCGTCAACGACGTGCCGCTCGAGGAGTACGTCGCGAGCGTCATCTCCTCGGAGATGAGCGCGACGTGCCCGCTCGAGCTCCTGCAGGCGCACGCCGTCATCTCTCGCAGCTGGCTGAAGGGCCCGGCCGCGGCGGGCATCGCGCCGTCGGGCCCGGACGAGCCGGGCGAGATCCGGCGCTGGTACGGCCGCGAGGCGCACCCCGACTTCGAGGTCTGCGCCGACGACCACTGCCAGCGTTACCAGGGAATCACGAAGGCCGTCTCGCCCGCCGTCGCCGACGCCGTCTCCGCCACCGCGGGCGAGATGCTCCTCTTCGGCGGGGCGATCTGCGACGCCCGCTTTTCCAAGTGCTGCGGCGGCCTGACGGAACGCTACGACACCGCGTGGGACGACCGGATGATTCCCTACCTCGTCTCCTTCCCCGATGGCCTGGCAGAGCCCGTACCGTCGGATCTCGACTCCTTCATCCGGTCGAACCCGGCGGCCTTCTGCAACACGGCGGACGGGGCCCTCCTCGCCCGCATCCTTCCCGGATTCGATCAGGAGACGCGCGACTTCTTCCGCTGGACCGTCTCGTACACGGCTGAGGAGCTGGGCGACCTGATCCGCGTGCGCCTCGGCGTCGACCTCGGACCGATCACCGCCCTCGAGCCTCTCTCGCGCGGCCCCTCTGGTCGGATCTTCCGCCTGCGGATCACGGGAGAGCGCGGCGCGCTCGTCGTCGGCAAGGAGCTGGAGATCCGGCGCCTCTCTCGTCCTCGCACCTCTACAGCTCGGCGTTCGTCGTCGACCGCGACGCGGCCGGTCGCTTCGTCCTCACCGGCGCGGGCTGGGGGCACGGGATCGGCCTCTGCCAGATCGGGGCCGCCGTGATGGCGGAACGGGGATTCGGCTACCGGGAGATCCTCGCTCACTACTACCCGGGGACGACGGTGGGACGCGCCGGCTGACGGACGGACCGGGAACCAGGCGCCGGCGCGCGAGGTCCCAGCGTTCCATGGGAGGACGGCCATGAGAAGCGCGCTTCCTTTCCTCGTCCTGGTCCTCGGCGCCGAGGGCCCCCTCGCGGCCCAGACGGCGGACGACTTCCCGCCGCTCACGCGGGACTTCGCGGCGGCGGCGATCCAGAAGGCGATCGGCTGCCCGGTCGACGTCCTCGTCCTCTCCGTCGAGGCGGACGAGCCGGACGAGAAGCCGGCTTCGCGAACCGTGGTCTTCCGGCTGCCGGAATCCGGAACGGCCGATCTGGGCGTCGGATTCGACTGGGAGTGGCAGCTCCCCAACGCCGTGGAGGGCGAGTGGAGCGAGCCGCCGGGAAGGTGGAAGGTGGCGTCGGCAGCGAGCCCGGTGCGGCCTCTCGACAGCGATGAGACGCGGAAGGTGCGACGGGCGGTCGCTGAGATGCGGACGATCGCGACCGCGGTCGAGGCGTTCGGGGTCGACTACGAGGTCTACCCGCCCGCCGGAACCGGGCTCTGGAAGCGCCTGGTCCCGACCTACCTCCGGCGATTCCCGGCCAGGGACCCGTGGGGAAACGCCTACCGCTACGAGACGGGACCGGCGCGGGACCACTACGTCCTCGCCTCCACCGGCGGAGAGGAGTTCTCGCGCCTGCCGGAGTCCTACTTCCGCGAGGTCGCGGCGACGGGTCTCGAATCGTCCGCCACCGGCAGGCTGGCCGGGCCGTCCGAGCTCGTCTACTCCGACGGGACCTTTCTGCGACTGCCCTTCCCGGAAAGCGTGGAGGGCATGGCGTTCCTTCCCGGCCTCCACCCGTGCGCGTCTCCCGGCGGCGGGGCGCCGGAGGCGGCCGAGCCTGGAGGATGAGCGAGGTCCTTCGCGTCGGGGTGGCCGAAGGGCTCGGCTCCCGCGCGGTCGAACGGCGAGCGGGGCCGATGGCTACCGGAAGCTCTCGACGTACATCAGCTCGGTCGCGTCCACGTCGTAGACGGTGTAGATGACGGCGCTGTCGTCGGGGCAGGCCGCAAGGCCGAAGCCGGGCCTCTTCTCGAGAGTGAGGAGGAGAGTGTCGCTCCGGTCCGCGAAGCGGTGGTACCGGAGCTCGGCCCCGGGTGATTCCGAGGTGACGTAATAGACGCCGGTGGCCGTCACGTCGAAGAACCACTGGCGCGCGATGCTGTGGATGAGCTCGGTCTCCTCCCCTCCTCCGGACGGCATCTGCCAGATCGACCAGACGCCCCCGCTCAGCGGCTTCACGTAGTAGAGGGTCCTGCCGTCGGCAGACTCGCGCGACCCGAACCCGCCCCGGCGGGTGACGCGCACCGGACCGCCCGCGGGTCGGGCTTCATCTTCCAGACCTGGAATCCGTCCTCCCGGTTCGAGCTGAAGTAGACCCACGCGCCGTCGCGCGACCAGCTCGGCGACGCTGTTGTGCGAGGGGCTCCGAAGTGAGTCGCAGGGGCTCCCGGCCGTTCGGCGTCGTCAGGAAGACGTCCATCTGGCCCTCGGGATTCGAGACGATGGCGAGCCGTTCGCCTTCGGGGACCACCGGCCTCCCGCGGTGGTTCCGTCGCGACCATCGAGGTCAGCTGGACCGGGTCGGATCCGTCGGCCTGGCGAGCCAGAGCTGGATCGAACCCCCGCGGTCGGAGGTGAAGGTGAGCCTGCTTCCCGTCCGCCGAGAGGCGGGCGCCCCCGTCCATACGCGTGGAGGAGCGAGCGGCGTGGGGCGCCCGGGTTCTCCACGCTCCAGCGGGAGGCGCCAGATGTTCAGGTCGGTGAGGGGGTGAGCGAAGACGAGGCTCCCGGTCCGGGAGAACGTCGGGAACTCCCCGCCTTCCCCCCCGAGGACGCGCCGGGCCTTCTCGCCGGGAGCGCCGGACGCCGGGATCACCATCAGGGCGGGGTTCGCGGTCCACCCGTAACCGCCGACCGAGAAGACGATCCGCTCCCCGTCCGGCGTCCAGGCGGGCTGCGACGAGGCGGACCGGGTCGACGTCAGCGGGACGGGCTCGCCCTCCGGCTCGAGCTCCTCCGTGATGCCCAGCACGTGGAGCGAGCTCGAGACGACGGTTCGGGCGCGGGCGAACGCGAGGGTCCGGCCGTCCGGCGAGAGGGCCGGCGAGAAGTCCCCCAGCCTCAGGAGCGCCGGCGGCCGGACCAGCCGCTTCACTTCTCCCGTGGCGATCGACACGCGGCAGAGGGGCGAGGACGACTCTCCCGACCGCGTTGTGACACGACGAGCGCCACTTCCATCCGGCGACCACGTGATCCCCCGAGCCGAGCGTGGCCTCGGCGACCATCCGCTCGCTGCCGCCGAGCGCCGGGAGCACGGCGAGGACCGAGCGTCCCGGCGCCAGCTTCTTCAGGAATGCGATCTGGCGGCCGTCGGGTGACCAGGCGGGCGAGCTCTCCAGGTTCGGCTCGTTCGTCAGGCGGATCGGCGTCCCGGGGCCCACGAGCTTGACGTAGAGGTCGAAGGAATCCTGCCTCGCCGTTCCAGACGAATGCGACCTGGTTCCCGTCGGGCGAGAGCGCGGGCCAGAGGATCCGCCCGCCGAAGCTCGTCAGCGGGAGGGGCCGCGTCGGCTCCGACGGTCCGTCATCCGGCGGCGGATGAGCCACGTCCCCGCGACGGCCGCGATGAGGAGGATCGCGGCGGCGACGCCCATGTAGCCGGCCACGCCGGTCCGGCCGCGCTAGCACCGCGCGTCGGCGATCCGGAGCCCGGAACCTCCAGCAGCTCCTCGAGGGCGACCTTCAGGTCGGCCATCGACTGA
>JADJVF010000016.1 GCA_016716705.1 Holophagales bacterium | reverse complement strand
CTTCAACGCCCAGCGGCGGTCGGTCTCGCCCGACATGACGACGACCGTGGCGTCGGGCCTCGCCTGCCGGATGCTCCGGAGGAGCGCGAGCCCCTCCTCCGCCTCGTTCGAGGGAGGAAGGCGGAGGTCGATGAGGAAGACCTCGGGGTCCTGGTCGAGGAGCGCACGCCCCTCGTCCGCGTTTCGCGCCCCCAGGATCTCGAAGTGCCCGCGCAGCGCCCAGGTGAGCTGGTCGAGGAGGGCCTCGTCGTCCTCGACGACCGCGACTCGTCCGCCCGGCGTCACGAGGGCTCGTCCGCCCCGGGGAGCGTCACCCTCACGAGCGTGCCTTTTCCCGGCGTGCTGGAGACGCGGATGTCCCCGCCGTGAAAGCGGACGATCTGGCGTGCGGTGTAGAGCCCGAGGCCGACCCCGTCCGTCCTGGTCGAGCGGAACGGCCGGAAGAGGGAGCTGCGGATGAACGCCGCCGACATTCCCGGGCCGTCGTCTTCGATCTCGACGACGGCCCGCGTCCGCCTTCGCGCCGGGACCAGGGTCCGGATCCGGACCGAGCCCGTCGGCCCGGCCGCCTCGAGGGCATTCAGGACGACGCTCGAGAAGGCGTCCCTGAGGAAATGGGGATCCCCCCAGACGCGCGGAACCGCGCCGAGCTCCGTCTCGAGTCGCGTTCCCGCTGGCCGTGAGCCGTCGCGAAGACGCGTCGCCCGGATCACCTCGCCCACGAGGTCGTTGAGGTCGAGGGAGACCTTGATGAACAGCTTCTCCTTGCGCGCCGACCAGTGCTCGAGAGTGCTCTCGAGCTTGTCGAGCGTGCCGTGGAGAAGGTCGACGACGCTCCTCTTGAAGTCCGGATCGCCGTAGTGCTCCTCGAGGTTCCCGAGCAGCAGGCCGAGCCGGAACCCCAGGTTCTTCATGTCGTGGAGGAGGACCGAATCCACCGTCGAACGGATGTGCCGCGACGTCACATCCGTTCCGTCCGATGCGTTCGGCCTCTTCTTCACGGTTGGCTCCTAGCGCGAAGCAGCCCCGGCGAACGTGATCCGGACGGCCATTCCGGGCCGGAGGAGCCGGCGCTCGTCCCTCGTCACCCGGACGAGGACCTGGACGGTCCCGCTCGCGGCGTCGATGACCGGGCTCAGAAAGGAGATCCTGCCGGTGCTCGTCACGCCGGGAAACTCCGTCGCGCTCACCTGGACGGCGTCTCCGACCCGGACCTTCCGGAAGGCCGACTCGGGGAGGTAGACGCGCGCGAGGAGGGGCTCGAGACCGGCGACCCGAAAGAGGGGGACGTTCTCGTCGACCAGGACCTTCTGGCCGATCCGGACCGTCCGGTCCACCACTATGCCGTCGAACGGGGCGCGCACGACCGAACGGTCGATGACGAGCCGTGCGCGCTCCGCCTCGACGCGCGCCAACTCGTGCCGGGCCTTCTTCTGCTCGAACTCCGCCGGGCTCACGAGGTTGTTCTCGCCCAGCTCGCGGGTGCGCTCGAAGTCCGCCCGGGCGACGTTGAGCGTCTCCTCGGCCGCCCTGCGGTCGAGGTCGAACTCGCGCTGGTCGAGCGTCGCGAGGGGCTGCCCCTTCTTCACGAGGTCGCCCCGTTCCACGTGGATCGCCTCCACGACACCGCTCACGCGCGTCGAGACTGCCACGTCGAGGTCGACCATGAGGTTCGACGAGACCGTCAGCGGGAACTCCAGCGACCCCGGAGCGCGAGCGCCCGCCGACGCGTCCGGCGGAGCCGCGTCGATAGCGAGCGTCGCCGCGAGCGAGAGCGCAAGAACTGCCGAGCAAAGCCGGAATTGGCTCGTCTGTACCTCCGGGACCCGAACTGGTGACACCAGTATAGGAGTCCTCCCGTTGACCGGCGAGAGTTCCGCGCGCGACCGGCTCCTCCGCCGTGAAACGGCTTCCCTCTTCCGGAGATCGGCCGCGATCGTTCAGGCTGCCCCCTCGCCTCTGCCCGGGCGTACACTTTCCTCCGAAGTCGGTCGTCCGTGACACGGCAGAGAGGCCACCATGGCTCTTTCTTCCGGTACCCACCTCGGTCCCTACGAAATCCTCGCGCCCCTCGGCGCTGGGGGTATGGGCGAAGTCTGGCGCGCACGGGACACGCGGCTCGGGCGCGAGGTGGCGATCAAGGTTCTGCCCGACCGGACCGCGGACGACCCGAAGGCCCTTGCCCGTTTCCAGAGCGAGGCGAAGGCCATCGCGGCCCTCTCCCATCCCAACATCCTCGCCCTCCACGACGTCGGCGAGGCGAACGGCATCCGCTTCGCCGTCACCGAGCTGCTCCAGGGCGAGACCCTCCGCGCCCTCGTCGCTCGCGGACCGGTGCCCACATCGCGCGCCGTCGAGATCGCGCACGAGATCGCCGAGGGGCTGGCCGCCGCCCACGAGAAGGGCATCGTTCACCGCGACCTCAAGCCCGAGAACGTCTTCCTGACGAAGGGTGGCCACGCCAAGATCCTCGACTTCGGCCTCGCCCACCACGAGACGACCTTCCGCGACCCGAACGACACCCACAGCCCCACCGTCTCCGCCCTCACCGATGCCGGCGCCGTCCTCGGCACCGTCGGCTACATGGCGCCGGAGCAGGTGCGGGGGCTCCCCTGCGACCACCATGTCGACGTCTTCGCTTTCGGGTGCGTCCTCCACGAGATGCTCTCGGGGCGGCGCCCGTTCGTTGGGAAGACGCCGGCGGACGCGCTGGCGGCGATCCTCTCCGCGGACCCGCCTCCGCTCGGAGCGCCGGGTCGGGAGATCCCGCCCGCGTTGCAGGGGATCGTCGGCCGGTGCCTGGAAAAGGCGCCCGGGGACCGCTTCCAGTCGACGCGCGACCTGGCGTTCCACCTCGGCCAGCTTGCCCGGTTGTCGGGGGTCGGGAGCGGAGCGACGGCACCGATTCCCGGGATGCCGAAGCCGGTCCGGCGACGCGTACTCGTTGCCGCGGCGGTGCTCGCCGCGCTCGTGCTGGTGGGGCTGGGGAGCGCGATCCTCGGCCGCCGTTCGGTGGAGTCACCCACGGTGCGGGCCACCCGCCTCACCTTCCGGCGCGGGTACGTCACCGGGGCGCGCTTTGCACCGGGCGGACAGACGGTGGTCTACAGCGCCTCGTGGGGCGGGGCGCCGAGCGAGCTCTACTCGCTTCGCCTGGGCAGCCCGGAGGCCACGCCTCTCGGCTACACCAAGGCAGAGCTGCTCTCCGTCTCGTCGACGGGCGAGCTCGCGCTCCTGCGCCTGTCGCTGTCGCCTCTCGACTGGTGGCGGACGTTCCAGCGGGGCGGCTCGGTCACTCTGGCGCGAGCGCCCCTCTCGGGCGGGACGCCGAAAGACCTCGACGAACGGGTGAGCACAGCCGACTTCTCCCCGGACGGCGGGACCATGGCGGTGGGACGCTTCGGCGAGACGCCGGGCGTCGAGTACCCGCTCGGCTCGGCGGTGAAGAAGGCCGCGGTCGCGGGAGGCGGCGGAGCGGCCGGGCTCCGGATCTCGCGCGACGGCCGAAGGGTGGCCTTCTTCACGGGGGCTGACCTGCGACTGCTCGAGGCAGACGGCACGATCCGCAAGCTCGCCGGCAAGACGACGTGGGTCACCGGGCTCGGCTGGTCCCCGCGGGACGACGAGCTCTGGTACTCGGACGGCAACGAGCTGCGTGCCGTCACCCCCGCCGGGCGCCAGCGCGTCGTCTACACGCACCTCGGGAACCTCGAGCTGCACGACGTGGACGTATATGGGCGCGTGCTGGCGGCGGCTCACGAGGTGACCTCCCGGGTGTTCTTCCGTAGCGTGGGAGACACGGCCGACCACGAGCTTCCCTGGCTCGCCTGGACCGTCGCGAGCGACCTATCGCCGGACGGGAGACTCATGGCGTTCACCGAGGACTCCCCCCCGGGTACCAGTGTTTCCGAAGGTTCCGTCGTCTACCTGCGCGAGACGAGCGGCGCCCCGCCGATGAAGCTGGGGGAGGGGTTCTGGCCGCGAATCTCCACGGACGGCCAGCTCGTGGCGGCCGTCGGACTGGACGGGAAGGAAGTCGTCATCTACCCGGTCGGGGCCGGACCGGTGACCCGTGTTCCGCTCGCGGGCTTCATCGTCCACTTCACCGGCCTCCTCCCCGACGGGAGGACGGTCTGGTTCATCGGCCAGGAGCGCCCACAGACGCCCGCTCCTCAGCAGGGAAAGGGCCCCGGTCTGCGACTCTGGCTCACCGATCTCGCGGGGGCCTCACCACGCGCAGTCACTCCGGAAGGGGTGAACCTCTGGACCGGTCGGTTCACGCCGGACGGAACGCACGTGGCGGGCTCGAAGGGGAAGACGGAACTCCTCTTCCCGCTGGCGGGGGGCGAGCCGGTGCCCTTGAATGGAATCGAGCCCGGCGAGCGAATCGTCGGCTTCGAGCCGGACAGCCGGGCGGCCTTCGTGTGCGATGGCCTCAAGCTGCCAGTCGCGGTCTTCCGCGTCGATCTGCGCACCGGCAAGCGCGAGCTGATCCGGGAGATCACTCCCGCCGACCGGTCGGGCATCGGCGTCGTGGCAAACGTCTCCGTCCGCATGAGCGCCGACGGGAAGAGCTACCTCTACGGCTTCCACCAGATGCTCTCGGACCTCTACCTCATCGAAGGATTGAGGTGACGCTTCCAGGGTCCAGAGCTGGGGCCACAAGGAGGGTTCATCACCCTCTCGAGCTTCGGGGGCAAGGAAGACATCTTCGTCCTGATGACCGAAGGCACCGGACTGCGCCGACTGACGGACGACGGCTTCCGCAATCGTGGGCCCACCTTCTCGCCGGACGGCAGGAAGGTCCTCTTCTACTCGGACCGTGCCGGCGGGTACGACGCCTGGACCGTCGACGTGGACGGGATTGGTCTCACTCCCGTCACCCGGTCGAGATTAGGGAACACGCTCGTCAACCCCGTCTGGAGCCCCGACGGAAGGACGATCGCGGCTGGCAGTGTCGACGACGGGCAACGCCTGCTGCTGTTGCCCTACCCGCGATCGCCAGAGGATCCGCTGCCCGAGCCGGCGCCACCACCGGGAGAGGGCCTGGGGTGCTACCCCAGGTCCTGGTCTCCGAATTCGCGGAAGGTGGCGGCAACGGCCCTCCGGGCGAACGGGTCTTTCGCGGGGATCCTCGTCTACGACGTCGGGAGGCGAACCTACAGTCGCGTGACCGAAACGGGGTCGGAACCGGTCTTCCTCCGCGACGGGCGGCGGATCGCGTTCCAGGACGGGAACGCCCTGAAGATCGTCGACACCGGAAGCGGGCGGACTCGCGAGATCCTGAGGGGAGACGAGCGCCGCGTCCTGGCTTCCTTCGCGCTCTCCCCCGACGACAAGGACCTCTTCGTCATCTGGTCCGTCACCCAGGCCGACCTCTGGCTGATGGACCTGCGACCGAAAAAGTAGGGTCTGGAACCGGGAGCTTTGAAGGCCCGGCCCGCGTGGCGAAGGGTGCTGCCGCTTCCGCCTTGCCCGGCTGGACCCGGCGGGCCAGACTCCTCCGCTCGGAGGGGTCTCATGAGGCATGTCGCGCTCCTCGTCCTCGCAGCCACTTTCGTTCCCGCTCCCGCCCTTCGGGCGGACGACCGCCGCGACGGAATCGTCTTCGCCGAAAAGAAGGACGCAAAGCTCGACGCGATCAAGGCCGAGGTACGAAGGAAGGAAGAGCCCTCGCCGAAGAAGCGGATGTGGGTCGACTTCTCGAAGTTCGATGCCCCGAAGGCCGTCTCCGAGTTCACGAAGGTCTGGCACCAGCCCCCGGTCTGCCAGGGGCTCTCGGGGATGTGCTGGTGCTTCTCGACGACCTCGTTCCTCGAGTCGGAAGCCTGGCGCCTCACGAAGCGCGAGCTGCGGCTCTCCTCCCTCCACACCGTCTACTGGGAGCACGTCGAGAAGGCGAAGGGCTGGGTGAGGTCGCGCGGGACGTCGGCGTACGGCGAGGGCTCGCAGGCTGCGGCCGTCCTGCGCGCCCTGCGCGAGCACGGCGCCGTCCCCGCCGAGGCCTACACGGGGCTCAAGGAGGGGAAGAAGGACCACGACCACGAGTCGACCCTCTACGCCGAGATCAGGACCTACCTCGACGGCGTCAAGGCCGCGGGCGCGTGGAACGAGGCCCAGGTCGTCTCGACCGTCCGCGCGATCCTCGACCACCACCTCGGCGCCCCGCCCGAGACGGTCGTCGTCGACGGGCAGGCGCTGACGCCGAAGGAGTACCTCGCGAAGGTCGTCCGCCTGAACCCCGACGACTATGTCGCCTTCCTCTCCACGATGGACAAACCCTACTGGGAGAAGGCGGAGTACGAAGTCCCCGACAACTGGTGGCACGGGAAGGAGTACGTCAACGTTCCCCTCGACGCGTTCCTCGCGGCGATCAAGGGGGCGGTGAAGGGCGGCTTCTCGGTCGCCGTCGCGGGCGACATGTCCGAGCCCGGCTACTCCATCGGCCCTCCCGGCATCGCCGTCGTCCCGACGTGGGACATCCCCTCGGCGTACATCGACGAGGCGGCGCGGGCTTTCCGCTTCGGCAACGGCAGCACGACGGACGACCACGGCCTCCACGTCGTCGGCTGGCTCAACCGCGGAGGGAAGGACTGGTTCCTCGTGAAGGACTCCTGGTCGAGCTCCTGGAACAACGACCACCCCGGCTACTACTTCTTCCACGAGGACTACGTGAAGCTGAAGATGCTCAGCTTCCTCGTCCACAAGGACGCCGTGAAGGAGCTCCTGGCCCGCGTGAAGTAGACCGAGGGGTCAGGTCTTGATTTTCCACTATAGCCTTCAGGCTATAGTGGAAAATCAAGACCTGACCCCAATCCGGACCGCCCTCCAGGCGATGGCGAGGGAGGCGCCGAGCCAGAGGACTGCCCAGGCGATCGACGGGATGCCGGTCATGCGGGCGAGGGCGCTCGCGTCGCTCGCGGGGACCGAGCGGAGGATCAGGTCGGAGGCGATGTCCCACGGGGCGTAGAGGAGGCTCGTGACGCCGAGGAGGCGGAGGACGAAGCTGGAGGCGCCCTCGGGAAGCCAGCGCGCCACGGCGAGGAGGAGCGCTCCCGCGAAGAGGCCGTAGACGAAGCCGAAGGCGCTGCGCACGTAGACGAGGGTAAGGGCGAGGAGCGCCGCCCCGAGGAGCGCCGTGACGGTCCGGTGCATTCGAGGCTTCCCGCGGACGCCGAGGACGAGGAAGAGCGCCCCGAAGAGGGCGCTGCCGAGGTAGCCCGCCGAGGAGATGACGAAGGGCCAGCCTCCCGCGGTCGTGCAGAGCCCCCCTTCCTGCGGGGAGAGCTCGATCGAGACGATGCGCCCGCCGGTCAGGACCGCCGCGAGGCCGTGGGAGACCTCATGGAGGAGGACCACGAAGAGCCTCAGCGGCCAGACGAAGATCGTCGCCCAGAACACGTAGACGATGACGGCGAGGAGAAGCGGCACGAGAAGCCGCTTCGCCCCGCTCTTCGTGACGGCCATCGCTCCCCTACGCCGCGTACTTCTCGAGGACCCCCGAGACGACGCGACGAGAGAGGCCGTGGTACGTCGGGCTCGCCGCCGCGAAGATGTCGCGCGCCAGCGCCCGCGTCCGCTCCGTGGCGCCGAGCGCCGTGTAGAGCGGCCGGAGGTACTTCATCCGCCCGACCCGCGACAGGACCTCGCGGATCTTCCCGAAGGCGGGCTCGTAGTCGCTCCCGGAGGCGATCACCAGCCACTCGACGAGGAGCTCGTAGTTCCCCTTCCCCATCAGGCCGAACGCCGCGTCGAGCGCGGCGCAGTCCGCGGCGGACAGCTGCCGCGGGAGGTGCTGGAGGTAGAGGAGCGTCTCGGACGCGTTCCAGCCGGCAATCTGCTCGCTCGACGGGCGGACGCCCTTGTCCCACCCTTCCGCCAGCGCCGCCAGCGCCTCGGCCTTCTCCGAGCGGAAGACCGGAGCGTTGGCCGGCAGCCCGGGCTCGTCGAGCCACGCGCCCGCGTTCACCTTCTCCGCCGTCCCGGGGAGCTTCTGTTCGAGGAACGCGAAAAACTCCTCCGTCGTGATCGACTGGAAACGGAACGTCTTCATGTAGTCGGCCAGGAATGCGTCCCACGTGGCGCGGCCGACCGTCCGTTCGAGGAGGACGACGAGGCGCGCTCCCTTCTCGTAGGGCACGGAGGAGAAGGCGTCGTCCGGGTCGACCCCCTCCAGGTGTGTCCGGAGCTTCGTCAGCGGCGAGTCCGCGCCGAAGCGGGCGATGGAGTCCTCGAGCGCTTTCTGCCCGATGGCCCAGCCGAGCGTCGCGGCCTCCTCGCCGTGGATCGCCTCGAGGATCCGCCGCTCGGCCCACACCGTGAAGCCCTCGTTCAGCCAGAAGTGCTCGGCCGTCGCGTTCGTGACGAGGTTGCCGGTCCAGGAGTGGGCCAGCTCGTGCGCGACGACGTCGACGAGCGAGCGGTCGCCCGCCAGGAGCGTCGGCGTCAGGAACGTCATCCGCGGGTTCTCCATGCCGCCGTAGGGGAACGACGGCGGGAGGACGAGCATGTCGTAGCGGTCCCAGTCGTACGGGCCGAAGAGCCCCTCGGCCTTCACGATCATCTCCTCGACGCCCGCGAACTCCCACGCCGCCTTCTCGACGGTCGCCGGCTCGGCCCAGACGCGGGCGCGCGGCGAGAGGTCGCGCGACTCCAGCTCTCCGACGGCGAGGGCGAGGAGGTAGGTCGGGATCGGCTGCGGCATGTCGAACAGGAACGTCCGGGTTCCCTTTCCCGGGAGCACTCCCGACGGCCCGGCCGACATGACGGCCGAGAGCGCCTCGGGGACGGTCACCTCCGCGTGGTACGTCACGCGGAAGCGGGCCGTGTCCTGGCACGGGACCATCGAGCGCGCGTGGATCGCCTGGCACTGGCTGAAGAGGTACGGGTGCTTCTTCCCTTCCGTCTGCTCCGGGTCGAGCCACTGGAGGCCGATCGCGTCGGGCGCCGTGTGGTAGCGGACGAGGACCTCGGTCGTCCCGGGCGGCAGCTTCAGCCGCAGCCGCCGGCCGAGGATCGGGTCTTCGGGCCCCATCTCGAACAGGACCTCTCCTCCGCCCGAAGCCGTGACCGCGCCGACCGTCAGCCCCTTCGTGTCGAGATCCATCGGGCCGCCCGCCGGGGAGGCCAGCTCGAGGATCGCCCGCCCGTCGATCCGCTTCTTCTCGAAGTCCACCGCGAGGTGGAGCCGAAGGTGCTTCGTCCGGGGCTGGGCGTCGTCGGCGTAGGAGTGGGGGTCAACGAGGGCCATGAGGGTCCCCTTTCGCGATTCGCTCCGCCGCGGGGCGGGAACGGGCATTTTCCCACCGGTTCGCCCCTATCATCCCTCCCCATGAGCGAAGCCAAGCCGGCCGGCCTCCTCCGGTCGTTTCCGAAGGTCTTCTGGGTCGCCAACGTCATGGAGCTCTTCGAGAGGGCGGCCTACTACGGACTCAACTCGGTCCTGGCCGTCTACCTCACGGCCAAGACGGCCGACGGGGGACTCGGCTTCGGGGAGAGCTCGGTCGGGTTCCTGCAGAGCCTCATCTACGCCTGCAACTACGTCGTCCCGATCCTCGGCGGCGCGCTCGCGGACCGCTACGGCTACCGGCGGATGCTCCTCGTCGCGTTCGCCATGCTCTCGACCGGCTATTTCGCCGCCGGGTACATGTCGGCCTACGCCGCGGTCTTCGCCGCGCTCCTGGTGATGGCGGCCGGAGGCGGCCTCTTCAAGCCGATCATCTCGGGGACGATCGCCCGCTCGACGAACGAGTCGAACTCGGGCTTCGGCTTCGGCATCTACTACTGGATGATCAACATCGGCGCGTTCCTGGCGCCGCTCGTCGTCTCGATCCTCAAGGGCTTCTCCTGGCGGTACGTCTTCCTCGCTTCGTCCGCCTACGTCGCCCTGATGTTCCTGCCGACGATCTTCGTCTACGAGGACCCGCCGCTTCCGGAGAACCGCAAGACGATCCGCGACGTCGCCCACGGCGCCGCGATGGTCCTCGGCGACGCCCGCTTCATGCTGATGATCGTCGTCTACTCGCTCTTCTGGATCCTCTACTTCCAGAACTTCGGGTCGGTCCTCTGGTTCCTCCGCGACTTCATCGACCCCGCCCCGATGAACGCCGTCTTCGCCTCGCTCGGCCTGCCGTTCAAGTTCGACGCCGAGTTCGTCACGGTGATCAACGGGGAACGATCATCCTGCTGCAGGTCTTCGTCAGCCGGATCGTGAAGAACCTCAAGCCGCTGCCGACGATGCTCGGCGGCGTGGCCATCGGCGCCCTCGGCTTCCTCTGTCTCGCGTTCGCGCAGAACGTCTGGCTCTTCATCACCGGCATCGCCGTCTTCTCGATCGGCGAGATGACGGCCCACCCGAAGTACTACAGCTACGTCGGCCTCGTCGCCCCGCAGGACAAGAAGGCCGTCTACATGGGCTATGCATTCCTCTACGGAGTCTTCGGGAGCCTCATCGGCTCCTCGCTCGGCGGCGAGCTCTACGGCGCCTGGCTCAAGCCGCTCGCCGGAACGCCCGAAGGCATCGTCGCCTCGCGGAACTTCTGGCTCCTGTTCGTCCTCCTCGACGTCTTCGCCGTCGTCGGCCTCTTCTTCTACAACCGCACCTTCGCGCACGACACGCCCGAGGCGACCGCGAAGGCGCGCGTCATCATGATCGGCCTCTACAGCCTCTTCATCGTCGTCGGCGTCTTCTTCCTCTGGAAGGCTCTCTTCGGCGGGTCGGAGATCTCGTACAAGACACTCGTCCAGGCCCTCATCCTGACGATGCTCGGCGTGGGGGGCGCGTTGATCAGCCGGAACCGGACTACGGGAAAGTAGCCGGCGGGGCCGTCCGGCGGCGAACCGCGACCGGCGCGTGCGCAGCCGGGCCGTCCGTGGCATCGTTCCAGGTCGCGGCGGGCCTTGCCCGCCCAAGGAGAGATTCGATGAAGCGGATTCCCGTCCTCTCGGCCGTCCTCCTCCTCGCCGTCGGCTCGTCCGCCCCCGCGGCCGACGTCGCGACGTTCCAGAAGGCCTATTTCAACTCCACGAAGCCCGGAAGCTGGGTGAAGTACGAGCAGACCTCGACCGACCCGAAGGGGAAGGTCCAGAAGACCGAGGTGACGATGTCGCGGCTGGGCGGCGACGGCGACAGCACCTGGTTCGAGATGCGCTCCGTTCCGATGGAAGGGACCAAGGGAAAGCCGACGACGCTGAAGTACCTCCTGAACACGGACTTCAAGGTCGAGAAGAACGCTCTCGACTACATGAAGTACGTCCAGACGATCATCATGCAGGAAGACGGCAAGGAGGCGATGGAGTACCCGGCCGACATGATGAGCCAGGTGGGCGCTGCATTCGCGTCGTACGTCGACTACGGCGCCAACGTCACGGCGATCGGCCCCTGCTCGGCCGACGGGAAGGTCGGCGAGAAGTACCGGATCCAGGGCTCGTTCGACGTCAAGATCGTCATCGTGCGGATGAAGGGGACGACGGACTCCGAGCTCTGCATGAGCGAGTCGGTCCCCTTCGGCCGCCTCTACGAGAAGACCGTGACGACGAATGACAAGGGCAAGCCGATGGGGACGACCGAGATGCGCGTCCTCGACTCCGGGTCGGGCGCCGTCTCGGCGATCAAGGGACCCGTCAAGAAGGTCGAGATGCCCAAGATGCCCTGGGGGGGCTGAAGCCCTTCCGGACGGGAGTCGGGGCCGGCCATATCCACCGGACGCCGCCCCGGCTCTCCGCCCGCTCAGGCCCGTCCGAAACCGACCAGGAGGACGATCCCCGCCGTCACCACGACGATTCCGACGAGCACCCGGCCGCGGATGCGCTCCCGTCCGATCAGGAAGGCGAACGGAACGGAGAGGACGGGGGCGAGGGACGTCAGGGCCGCCGCCACGGCGAGCGGCGAGTGGGTCAGGCCGACGACGAAGAGCGCCGTCCCTCCCACGCTCTCCAGGAGAAAGAACGGCCAGGAGCGGCGCATCTCGGCAGCCGGGACGAGGAGGCTCGTTTCCCGTCCCCGGACGAGGATGCGGGCCAGCGGCATGAGCGCAATCGCGAAGCCCATCCGGAACGTGTTCACTCCCGCGACCGGCAGGTCCGCGCCGCCCCTCGCGATGGCGAACGTGTTGAGGGCCCAGAAGAGCGAGGTCGCGGCTGCCAGGAGAACGCCGGTGGTGTGCCCGGAGCGGGTCCGGAAGCCGCCGCCCGGCCCCTCCCCGTCCGAGGCTTCCATCGCGGGGCGGCGGACCACGGTAATGACGCCTGCGACGACGAGGACGACGCCCAGGAGGCCCGCCGGGCCGACGCTCTGCCCGAGGAAGGCCCAGCCGGCGAAGGCCGACCAGAGCGGGTAGGTCGACGCGATCGCGAGCGCCGCCGGCACGCCGAGGAGCTGCGCGCTCGCGAGGAAAAGAGCGTCCCCGACGACGTAGCTCCCGACGACGCTGAGAAGGAGCCACCCCGCCCGGTCCGCCGTCACCTGCGCCAGCCCGCCCGCCGGGCCCATCGCGAGCGCGGCCACGAGGAAGAACGGGAACGAGAGGCTCGCCCGCATGAAGTTGACGGCCATCGGGCTCGAGAGGCGGGCCGCCCGCGCGTAGACGTTCGCGGAAAGCGCCCAGAGCGCGGCCGACCCGAGGCAGGCGGCAGGGCCGAGGAGGAGCGCGGCGCTCAGGATCGGGCCTCCCGGGTCACGCGGGCGACTCCGTCGCGACGGAGAGCGTCCGGTGCCGGTCGACCCAGTACGCCCAGGCGACGAGAAGCCACTGCGCGTGGCCTGCCCAGGCGATTGCTTTCACCCCCGGCGGCGTCGACCCGAAGAGGTTCGCGGCGTAGATCAGCAGGAGAAACCCGACCAGGCCCCAGAGCGCGATCGAACCGGTGCGGTCGACGGCCTTCGTCGCTCGAAGGTAGAGGATGAGACCGCCGCCGAAGATCGCGAGCTCGACGAGGAGTGTCGCGGGAAGCGAGTCCCAGAGTCCGAGCCCGACCTTCGTCGCGCTCCAGGGGGAGAGCGGCAGGTCGGGACGGTGGGTCAGCAGGTCCAGGAACCAGTGGCTGACGACGGCGACGAGCATCGTGGCCGTCCCGACCGCGTAGCGGCGCGCCAGCTGGTAGACGCCGGCAAAGAGGAGCCCCCAGATACCGACGGACAGGAGTCCGTGCGAGATGGGATAGGAAACGAAATCCAGAGGCGTCACACGGGTGATTCCGGGCCGGATCTCGACCCTCTCGAGGCCCAGAAGGAGAAGCGTCGGCCAGAGGAGGTCGATGAACTGCCCCGCGAGAAAAAGCGTCCCGAGGGAGGCCCGCGGCGCGACCGCCTTCCCCGCGAATCCGACTCCGAAGTGGCCGACGAACATGCGGCGAGCGTAGCAGCCCGTCGCGAATCACGGCCGAGGCCGGGACCCGGTTCGAAGGACCGACAAGCCGACCGACCAAGGATGGTCTTTCGTGCCTTTCCCACTTCACCCTAAGGGTTGTACCGTGGTACCTTCGGGCGAAGGACGCGATTGACCTAGGTACCAGGACCTATTCAGTCTTCGACGGTATCGCCTCCCGCCTCGGCAGCCTGCATCGGATCTCCCCCCCCCTTCCGACCCGGTTCGAAGATCGCGTCTCAAATAACCGATCGAGAGGAAAGCGTTCATGCAGTGGCATCAGAACTACTCCGCGCTCGGCGGGAGCCTTCTCCTGACCGCGCTCGTCGTCGCCATCCCCATCGCCTTCCTTTTCTGGGCCCCTCGCCGAAGGTGACCAGGGGCCGGGTCGGGGGCGACGCTGCTCCTCACGAAGATCGGGATCACGGTTCTCGTCTACGGAATGCCGGTGAGCGCGGCGCTCTCCGCTGCGGCGCTCGGCATGGTGACCGGCCTCTTCCCGATCGGCTGGATCATCCTGACGGCCGTCTTCCTCTTCAATCTGACCGTCGAATCGGGCCAGTTCCAGGTCATCAAGACCTCCATCTCCTACCTCTCCGGCGACAGGCGCCTCCAGGCGCTCCTCATCGCGTTCTCGTTCTCCGCCTTCATGGAGGGTGTCGCCGGCCAGGGGGCCCCCGTGGCCGTCGCCGCGGCGATGCTCATCGGGCTCGGCTTCCCGGCGATCCCGGCCGCCGTCATCTGCCTCGTCGCGAACACGCCCCCGGTCCCGTTCGGCCCGGTCGGCGTCCCGACGACGATGATGTCCACCGTCACCGGGATCGACCTGAAGACGATGGCCCGCGCGATCGGCTACGACATGGCCTTCCTGGCGATCCTGATCCCCTTCTTCACGATCGTCGTGATGGCGGGCTTTAAGAAGGCTAAGGAAGTCCTGCCCGCATGCCTCGTCGCCGGCATCAGCTATGCGGCGACGTCGTACTTCTTCTCCACGAACTTCGGTCCGGAGCTCCCCGCCATCGCGGCCTCCTTCGTCTCCCTCGTGGCGCTCGTCGTCTTCCTTTCGTTCTGGAAGCCGAAGACCATATGGCGCTTCGACCACGACCCCGACGTCGCGGCGGCCGGCGGCGAGAAGCGGTACTCCTTCGGCGAGGTCTTCAAGGCCTGGTCGCCGTTCCTGGTCCTGATGGCCGTCATGGGAATCTGGGGGACGCCCGCTTTCAAGAACCTCATCCTCAAGGATCTGAAGTGGCTCGTCGCCGTTCCGCATTGGCCCGGCCTGGATGGCGTCGTCTGGAAGGCCGCCCCGATCGTGGCGGAGCCCGCGGCCTACGCGGCGAGCTACAAGTGGGAGTTCTTCACCGCTCCCGGCACGGCGATGCTCCTCTCCGCCCTCGTCGCGATGGCGATCCTCCGGGTCGCTCCGTCCACGGGTCTCCGGGTGTTTCGCGCGACGCTGAAGCAGCTCGCCTTCTCGCTCGTGACGCTCGCCTCGGTCATCGGGCTGGGGTTCCTCGCGAACTACTCGGGGATGTCGTTCACTCTCAGCCTCGCCTTCGCCACCTATACGGGCAAGGCATTCCCGATCTTCTCCCCGGTCATCGGCTGGCTCGGCGTCTTCCTGACCGGATCGGTGACGTCCTCTGCGGCCCTCTTCGGAAAGCTCCAGCAGGTGACCGCGGAACACCTCGGCATGAACCCCATCCTGACCACTTCGGCGAACCTTTTCGGCGGGGTCATGGGCAAGCTGATCTCGCCCCAGTCCATCGCCGTGGCGTGCGCCGCCACGGGTCTCGTGGGATGCGAGACGGACATCTTCCGGAAGACGATCCGCTACTCCCTCGTCCTGCTCGGGATCGTCATCCTCGTCGTGCTGCTGCAGGCCTTCGTCCTGCCCGGAATCCTCCCGACCGTCGTCCCGGCGGGATGACGGCCGCACCCCGACGAACACGCCCACCAGAGGAGGCTTGAATGACACAGGAGCTGACGATTCCCAAGGGCCTGGTCGACTCGAAGCCCGACGTCGCGGTCCTTCTCGACCTCGCCGACTACTACGCCCACCGCACCCTGCCGGCGAGCGGCGTCGACAGCGACGTCGCCTACGACTGCCCGCGCACGCAGCTGATGGTGAGGACCGCGGTCAAGGGGACGACGATCGGCCGCCACTTCCATTCGGTGACCGATGAGATCGTCGTCGTCACGGGGGGCCGCGGCGAGATCCTCGTCAACGGCGTCTGGGTCCCGGTGACGAGGGGCTCGCTTCACGTCTGCCCGCGCGGGATCATCCACGACACGAGGGCTCTCGAGGAGAACCTCCAGTACCTCTCCATCTTCACCCCTCACCTCCCCCCGGGGACCGACATCAACTGGATTTGACGAGCCCCGCGCCGGCGCGAACGTCCTCGGCCGCGCCGGCCGGAGCGAGAAGGGAGCCGCCTTGATCAACGAAACGCTCACGATGATCCCCGGACCGTCGCCGGTCCACACACGCATCCTCGACGCGCTGGCCCAGCCGACCACCTCCCACGTGGCACCCTCCTTCGTCGAGGAGTTCCGCCAGGCCCTCGCCGGCTTCCGCGCGCTCTGCCAGAGCGAGACCGCCCAGCCGTTCATCGTCGCGGGCGGCGGCACGCTCGCGATGGAGATCGCCCTCGTCAACCTCGTGGCGCCCGGCGAGAGGGTCCTCGTCGTCTCCCACGGCTACTTCGGCGACCGCTTCGGCGATCTGGCGGCCTCCTTCGGGATCCAGGCCGACCTTCTGAAGTCGGAGTGGGGACAGGCCGTTCCGGCGGAAGCGGTCGCCGCGCGCCTCGCGGCCGGCTCCTACGCCGCGGTGACGATCACCCACGTCGACACGTCCACCGGGACGCTCGCCCCCGTCGAGGCCTACCTCGAGGTCCTGAAGGGCCGGCCGGAGCTCGTCATCCTCGACGGCGTCTGCGCGACGGGCGGGGTCGAGGAGAAGTTCGACGCCTGGAAGCTGGACGTCCTCCTCACCGGACCTCAGAAGGCGATCGGGGCCCCTCCGGGCGTCGCCCTCTGCCTTTTCTCCGAGAAGGCAATGGCGCACCGGAAGGCGCGCACCTCCGTCCCCGCCTACTACTCCGACGTGATGCGCTGGCTGCCCGTCATGCTGGACCCGGGGAAGTACTACTCGACGCCGTGCGTGAACGAGATCGTCGCGCTCGCCGAGGCGCTCCGAATGGTCCACGCCGAGGGTCTCCCCGCCCGCTTCGCGCGCCACGCGCGGAACGCCCGCGCCTTCCGGGCCGGCCTCGACGCGCTCGGCCTGAAGCTCTTCACCGACGCCGGCTGCCGCGCCGACACGCTTTCCGTGGTTCTCCTCCCCGAGGGCGTTACCGACGCCGCGTTCCGCAAGGAGGTCGCCAGCAGGGGCGCCGTCCTCGCCGGCGGTCTCGGCCCGATCGCCGGCAAGGCCTTCCGCCTCGGTCACATGGGGAACATCAGCGCCGCCGAAGTGGTCACGGTCCTCGGCGCCATCGAGGGAAGCCTCGCGGCCCTCGGCATTTCGGTCACCCCGGGCGCCGCACTCGCGGCCGCCGCACCGCACCTCTAATCCGTCGGCCAGGCCCCCGCCCGGGGGCCTGGCCAGCCGGGGTGGGGTCTGGTCTTCACTCCCTTCTCTCTGCGTGCCGCACGGCCGCGGGCAGGGGTGCACACCCGGCCTGGTTTCGTGCAGACTCCCGCCGCAGCGCAGCGGGCCGGATGATCGAATGGGGATCTCCCCATCCGTGAAGCATCCAGGGAGGACCGAGCCTTGAAGAAGAACGAACCGAAAACGCACCCCGACACTCCCGGACCGTCCGTGAGCGGCCTCTCGAAGCGCGCCCTCTCGACCCCCGAGCCGTTCGTTCGTCTCTTCTCGCGACGCGTCCAGCAGGAGGGCGCCCTCGACCTGACGCAGGGCGACTACAAGAACGCCGACTTCGCCCCTCACCCCGAAGTCGTGAGGGCCGCCCAGCGGATCACCCGGAACACGGTCCACAGCTACGGCCCCGCCGTCGGCAGGATGGACGTGCGGAGCGAAGTCGCCGACTTCTTCAATCGCGACGGCCTCCTCGACTACCCCGCCTCGCAGGTCCGCTTCCTCCCCGACGAGGTCCTCTTCACGCCCGGGACCCGCTCGGGCCTCGCGATGGTCCTCGAGGTCCTCGGCGCCGACGGTTCCGGCGTCGTCGTCCCGCGCCCGAGCTGGGAGTACGACTGGTACGTCGAGCGCGCCGGCAAGAAGCTCGTCGAGCTCCCGACGTCGGCCCCCGGGTTCCTCCCCGACCCGAAGGACCTCGACCGCCTCCTCGCGAAGGGGGGCATCTCCTCCGTCATCCTCAACAACCCGCACAACCCGACCGGCCGCGTCTACCCGCGCGCCCTCGTCGAGGAGCTCGTCCGCGTCGCGGTGAAGCACCGCTGCTACGTCCTCTACGACTCGGTCTACCAGCGCCTCGACTACGTCGGCTGGTTCGTGAACCCGGCCTTCGCCGACCCCGAGTGGCGCGACTGGGTCGTCTCGCTGTCGGGCCTCTCGAAGATGGACATGTTCGGCGCCTCGACGGGCACGCGCGCCTGCTGGATGGTGATCTCGGACCAGATCCGCGCCAACGGAGTGAGGGCGCGCGAGATCCTCGCGAACCTCTCCGCCTGGCTCGTCGCCACTCCGTCGACCCTCGCGCAGGACTGGGCTCTCGCTGCACTCCAGAGCCCGCTGGCAATCCTCCGGCGGCCGTCGCCCTACATGACGGAGCGGCGAGACTTCATGGCGAAGGCGGCCGACGAGCTGGCCCCGCTCGGCGTCGAGCGGACCGACTTCGGCGGAACCTTCTATGCCCCGCTCGCCTTCCCCGGCCTCGTCGGCGAGCCGTTCGACCGGCTTCGCGGCGGCATCCACGAGAGGGCCGTCGTGAAGGACTCGGTCGACGCCTTCGAGCTCCTCCTCTCCGGCGGCGTCGGGGGAATCCCGTTCGTCGCCTTCGCCGGCTCCGACGCTTCCCGCTACGGCACGTGGCAGAGGCTCTCGTACGGGTCGAAGGACGTGAAGGAGCTTTCGGTCTTCATCGACCGCGTCCGCGCGCGCATCACGAAGCAGGGACGGCTCGGGTCGAGCGCCCCCGCCCCGGGCCCGGGGGCCGCGCCGTCGATTCTCGACGCCGTCTGGAAGAGCGTCTGCACCGCGAACGGCTACGACGCCCTCGACGGTCTCGACCCGAAGGCGTTCAAGGCCGCGCGGAAGAAGTTCCTCGAGAACCCGCGCCACGAGGCGCTCCGCCTGACCGGGACGAAGCACCCCGACTCGACGACGCACCGCGCCGAGCAGCTCCGGCGCGCCCTCGACGCGGCCCCTGCCGGGGCGCCCGACCGCGCGAAGCTCGCGCTGAAGCATCTCGAGTGGAACCCCCTCGTCGAGGCGAAGCCGGAATACGAGGAGACGATCACCGACCTCCTCGGGCCGTGCAGCGAGGTCCTCCTCGACTTCGAGGGGCGCCAGATCAGCCCCGAGTGGCTCGACCTGCCCGAGAGGGTCGTTCTCGCGCTCCTGCGCCACGGGATCGTCCCGGGCGAGGACCGCCACCTCCTCTTCCGCGTCCCGAACCCCTTCATCGAGCAGGACGAGGAGAAGATCCTCCGGATCCTCGGCTCGGTCGCCCGCGCGAACGTCCTCTTCCACCTCGCCTGCGAAAGGCTCGGCGTCACCCCCGATCAGAACGCCCTCCCCGAGATCACGGTCCCGCAGGTGAACTCGGTCGCCGAGATCGGCGCTGTCATCAAGATCGGAACGCTCTACCGGGCGGCGATCGACGGGCTCTTCGCCGCCGACGCGCACGGAGACGTCTTCCTCGGAGGAAGGATCCCCGAGGCGCGCCGGGCCGCCCTCGTGGAGAAGGTCTCCCGGGTCCGCCTCGTCCCCCTCTGCGAGAACGTCGGTGCCCTCGCGCACCTGCCCGAGTTCCTCGAGGCGTTCTACCTCGCGCTCGAGCGGGGGCGCGACCTCCCCGGCCTTCCGACGGCAGACGTCTTCCGGACCCGTCTCGACCGCGAGGAGGCCGTCGTCCGCGTCTTCGTGGCGATGTCCGACACCGCGGAGCAGAGCGGCAAGATCGCCACGGACGCCGCCTGCACCCTCGCCCTCGCCGGGCGGGAAGAGGCCGAGCGCCGCCTCGCTGCTCTCGCGAAAAAGGCCGGTGAGCCGGCGCCGCGCGTCACCTTCCTGATCGGCGCCGGTCGGGCAGGTTTCCGGGGCGGATTCGACCCGGAGCACCCGGGCGTCGTCCGCCAGTTCTCGCGCGCCGACGGCGTCACGATGCAGGGGATCCGCGCCGACGCGCCCGCCGAGGCCGAACGCCTCGCCGCCGCGTTTCGCTCCGAGGTCGCCTCCGGGACCTTCGCGCCCGTCGTCTCTTCCGCCGACCGCGAGGCGCTGATGAAGCTCCTCGAGGGCGGGGTGAAGGCACACACCGAGACGCTCCTGAGGATCGCGCCCCTCCTGTCCCCGTTCGGCGGGCTCGTCCCGCAGACGCGGGTGCGGATCCGCGCGACAGGCTCGGTGAACTACGGCCGGTCGATTCCGACCTACCCCGAGGAGTGGGGCGGCGGCACGTCGCTCCCAGACAACCGCGACCTGCGCGACGCCTGGCCCGAGGGGGTCACGCTCCCGCGCGCCATCGTCTACAACCTCGGCTGCACGACGCTCGGCCTCCCGGCGGTCACGAGCGACCTCGTCGCTCTCGACCGGCGCGCGGCGGTCCTCCTCGAGCGGCACGTCCCGGGCTATCGGGAGATCATCTCGAGCGAGCTGCCCTGCTTCGTGAAGGAGTCGGTCGCGCTCGTCTTCGGCAAGAAGCTGGCCGAGACGACCGCCCGCCGCTGCCTGCGCGCATCGGCGGCGCTCTGGGTCGACGCCCGGACGCGCGAGGACCTCGTCCTTCCGACCTGCCTCTTCGCCATGGAGTACCTCCGCTACCTCGCGGAGGACTCGGAGAGCTGGGACGAGACGAAGGAGCACGAGAGCCGGACGACGCGCGAGGAGGAGCTGATCCGCGAGACGTCGAGCGTCTCGTTCGCGGATCTCTGCGTCGAGCGGCCCGGCAGCCGCTGGACGATCCTTCAGGCCCTCGTCGACGCCGAGGACGCGACCCGTCTCCTCCTCGCCCGCGAGCTGACGATCGAGGAGAAGCGGGAGTTCGTCGACCTCCGGATCGAAGGGTGGCTGCGCCTCCTCCCCGACGCCCTCTCGCGCGAGCTGCGGCGCGAGTGGTCGCGCCTCCGGGAACTCGGCAAGGACGAGCTGACGCTCGACGCGATCGAGCGGCTCGTCGCGCTCGAGAAGCTGCGCGGGAGCCGGGGGGCGTAAGGCGGATATCCTCCCGGCTCCCGCGGGCGGCCGCGGCAGAGGAGGGTTCGGCGTGCGGGAGATCGTCGCCAAGCTCCAGGAGCGCCTCGGACGCCTGCAGCGGCTCGCGGAACGCCACGAGCGGCTCTTCTGGGCCCTTCACAGCGTCTGGGCTCTCGGGTGGGGCGCGGTCTTCGTCGCCGTCGGCCAGAACCGTCCCGCGCTCCTCCGCTGGGGCCTCGTTTCGGTCGGCGCCGTCTGGCTGACGAGCCTCGCCCTGCCGGCGCTCCTCGCCGGCTCGCGCATCCCCGAGGAGCGGAAGGGGGCCGCGCGACGGCTCGTCCTCTGGGGTCAGAAGTGGCTCCTGCAGGGGCTCGCGTTCTTCCTCCTCCCGCTCTACCACCGGAGCGCGACGTACTCTTCGAGCCAGGTCGTCTTCATGGCGCTCCTCGCCGCGGCCGCGCTCGCGGCGACGATCGACGTCGTCTACGACGAGGTCGTCACGCGGAAGCGGCCCCTCCTCGGCGCCTTTCTCGCGTTCGTCGCCTTCGCGACGGTGAACGTCACGCTCCCGATGGTCTGGCGAGTCGGCGGCCTCTGGAACCTGGTCGCGAGCGGTGTCCTCGCGACGGCCATCTTCGTCTCCTTCGTCGCGACGCGCGGCGACGGCCGCCCCGCGCGTGCCGCGCTCCGGACCGCCCTCGTCGCCCTCTTCTTCCTCGCCCTCGTCACTCTCGGGCGTCCGGCCGTGCCGCCCGCGCCGCTGCGCCTGATGTCCGTCCGCTTCGGAACCTCGCTCGCCGAGAACGGGCGAGACGTCGCCTCGCCGCTCGCCGCCCTCCCGGCGGGCGTCCCCGTGCGGCTCGTCGCCGTCGCCGCGGTCCAGGCACCGGCCGACCTCCAGGAGGGAGTGCGGCACGTCTGGAGCGTCGACGGCCGCCAGGTCTCCGAGAGCCGCCTGATCGAGATCACGGGCGGGAGGGGGCGCGGGTTCCGTTCGCGGTCCGGGGCGTCCCTCCCCGCGCTCCGCCCCGGTCAGCGCGTCCGCCTCGAAGTGGAGACGGCACGTGGGCAGATCATCGGCAGGGCGGGGCTGCGCGTGCAGGCGCCGCCGGCTCCATGAGCCGAGCCCCGACGCGCCCCGCGCTCGCGTGGAACACACATGTCGTCACCCGTCACCCGGAGGCGTCAGGTTTCGGCGAGCGCCGCGCGGATGTCCTCGAGCCCCTGCTCGAGCCTCTCGACATGGGTCCGGAACGAGAGGACGCAGATCCTCAGAACGAAGGCACCGCCGAGGACCGTCCCCGAGATGTGGATCCGCTGCCGCGCGTTCACCCGCTCGACCAGGTCGCGGTTGAGCCGGTTCAGCGTCTCCGGGTCGAGGCCCGGCCTCACGAGCCGGAAGACCACGATCGAGAGCTGCGGTTCCGCGACGATCTCGACCCCGGGCATCGACTTCAGCGCCTGGGTCGCGTAGAGCGCGAGGTCGAGCTTCTCGTCGAGATTCGTCCGGAAGGCGGCGAGACCGTGGAGCTTCACCGGGAGCCAGACCCGCAGGCCGCGATAGGCGCGAGATAGCTCCGGCGAGATCTCGCAGATGTCGACGAAGCCCGGGTCCTCCTGCATGTGCGGCAGGTAGTCGGCGCCGGCGGCGTGGGCGCGACGCAGGACCGCGGCGTCGCGTACGAGCAGCGCCCCGGTGCCGTACGGGAGGAACAGGCCCTTGTGAGGATCGAGGACGACGGAATCGGCCCTCCCGATGCCGGCCATCGCCTGCCTCCCCCGCCGGGTGAGCATGAAGAAACCGCCATAGGCCCCGTCGACGTGGAACCAGAGGCGCTCCTTCGCGCAGAGGTCCGCGAGGGAATCGAGGTCGTCGACGGCTCCCGTGTTCGTCGTGCCCGCGTTCCCGCAGACGAAGAAGGGTGTGAGACCGGCCTCCCGGTCCGCTGCAATCCGCTCGGCAAGGAGGTCGACCTGAACCCGGAACCGTTCGTCCCACGGAATCGCGCGGACGTTCTCCGCCGGGAATCCCGCCAGCGACGCGGCCTTCGCCACGGCGTGGTGCGTCTGGCCGGAGACGTAGAGCGTCCCCTTCAGGAAATCGGCCGGGAGCCTCTCCCTCCGCGCCGCCACGACGGCCGTGAAGGTGGCGAGCGAGCCGCCCGTCGCGAGATACCCGCCGCTCCCCGCCGGGAGCCCGACGATCCCGCAGAGCCAGCGGACGACGTTCGTCTCGAGCTGGACGAGCGCGGGCGCCGCCTGCCAGACGCCGACGTAGCGGTTCGTGGCGTCCGAGATCAGGTCGGCCAGCGCGGCCGCGAAGACGCCGCCCCCCGGGATGTAGGCGAGGTAGCCCGGCCCCGCGGTGTTGAAGCTCTTCGGAATCGCACGATCGAAGAGGAGGTCGAGGATCTCCGCGGCGGGGATTCCGGCCTCCGGAGGCTCGGCCTCGAAGAGCTTCCGGGCGAGGTCAGCCGCCCCCTCGACGTCCGCCGCGGGCTGCGCCGGGAGCGAGGAGACGTGCGCGACGACGCGGTCCCGGACGGCGTCGAGGAGAGCACGCATCTCGTCCGCGGAGGGTTCCAGGGGAATGAATGCGGAGGGGGCCTGGCTCGTGCTGGACATCGGGGGCGGCACGTTAGCACCGAGCCTCCCGGCGGCCGCCTCAATGCACCGCAGGTTGCAGGGGACGATGGTCAGGTCCTGATCTTCCACTTCAGGAGCCGGCTCCTCCTGCATGATCCGTGTTCAGGGCCGCGAGGATGCGGCTCCGATGGAGGACGAGATGGCCGAGGGCGCGTGGGTGAAGGAGCTGAAGGCGGCGATCACCGTCTGCGACCGCGAGGGCGTGGCGCTGGAGATGAACGACCGGGCCGCCGCGACCCACGCGACGGACGGCGGACGCGAGCTGATCGGCAAGAGCATTCTCGACTGCCACCCGGAGCGCGCGCGGGCGCTCTTCGAAGAGCTGCTGAAAACCGGCGGGACGAACGCCTACACCATCGAGAAGGACGGCGTAAAGAAGCTCATCTACCAGGCGCCGTGGTACCGGGGCGGCGAATACCAGGGAATCGTCGAGCTGTCGCTGCCGATCCCTTTCGAGCTGCCCCACTTCGTCCGGAGCTGAGATGGCCGAGACGTGGAAGACGACCCGCCCGATCCTGGTCGAAGCCCTGCGGGACTTCCCCCGGTCGTGGAGGCGCCTCGTCGCGGCCGACGTCGCCTGGAAGGCCTTCGCGTTCGCGCTGTTGACACCCGGGACGATCCTCCTTCTCCGGGTCCTCCTTTCCAGGCACTCGGAGGACGTCATCGCCGACGCGGAGATCGCCAGGACTCTCCTGACGACCGTTCCGGGAATCCTCTCGCTCGTCGTCGGGGTCGTCGTCCTCGCCGCGATCGCGGGCCTCGAGGTGACCGCCCTGATGGCGATCGGCTTCGCCGGCGCCGACGGGAAGAGGCTGCGCGCGAGGCAGGCTCTCCTCTTCGCCGTGACGCGCGCGCCGCGCGTCCTTGGCCTGACGGGGCACATGGTCGTGCGCCTCCTCGCCGGCCTCCTGCCGTTCGGCCTCGCAGGCAGCCTCGTCTACCTCGTGCTCCTCCGGCCCCACGACATCAACTACTACCTCTCCCGGCGCCCGGCGGAGTTCTGGGTGGCCGCCCTCCTCGTCGCCGCCCTCGCAGCCGCGCTCTTCGCCCTCCTCGTCCGTACCGCCGCCCGCTGGACCTTCGCCCTGCCGATCGTCCTCTTCGAGGACATCTCCCCGTGGCGTGCGCTCGGGGAGAGCCGGCGGAGGTCGGAGGGGGACCGCGGCGTGATCCTCTCGGCCCTCGGGGCGTGGGCTGCGGTTGCAGCCCTCGTCCTCGCGGCCGCCGCGTGGTTTCCGGAGACCGCCGGCGAGTCTCTCGCGCCGCACTTCGGCGGCTCGCTGGCGGGGACCCTGGCGTTCGTCTTCGTCGTCGCGACGATCACGGGCTTCCTCGCGCTCGCGGCCGGCGTCGTGAACGCCATCCTCCTCTCCCTCGTCCTCGCCCGCCTCTACCTCGCCGTCGGCGAGCCGAAGAGCCCACGGGCTCCGGGAGAGGCCGTGGCTGCGCCGCAGGGCTCTCTCGTCCGGCATCCGCGTTTCCTCGCCTCGGTCACCGCCGTCTCGGTCCTCGCCGTCGCCGCCCTCGTCTTCCTCGCTGCGGTGCCGGCTCGGCGGCTCCAGGCGGTGGCCGTGATCGCGCACCGCGGATCTTCGGTGACGGCCCCCGAGAACTCGCTGGCCGCGTTCCGTCTCGCCGCCGACCAGAAGGCAGACTACGTCGAGCTCGACGTCCAGGAATCGGCCGACGGCGAGGTCCTCGTCGTCCACGACAGCGACCTGATGAAGGCGGCCGGGGACCCGATGAAGATCTGGCAGACGGAGGCCGCGCGGATCCGTTCCGTCGACATCGGCAGCCGCGTCGGAGCACCGTTCGCTGCCGAGCGCGTCCCGACGCTCGTCGAGGCGCTCGCCGTCTGCAAGGGACGCTGCAAGGTCGTCGTCGAGCTGAAGCAGTACGGCCACGACGTGCGGCTCGAGGAGAAGGTCGTCGAGATCGTCGAGGCGGCCGGGATGACGGACGACTGCGTCTTCATGTCTCTCGACCACGGGATGGTCAGGAAGATGAAGGAGCTGCGGCCCGGATGGCGGACGGGCGTCCTCGCGGCGAAATCGCTCGGCGACCTGACGAGGGTCGGCGCCGACTTCGTCGCCGTCGAGAAGAAGATGGTGACTCACCTGTTCGTGCGACACGCCCACCGCGCCGGGCAGGAGGTCTACCCCTGGACCGTGGACGACCCGGCCTGGATGTTCACCCTCATGAGCCGCGGCGTGGACGGGCTCATCACGAACCGGCCCGACCTCGCCCGGCAGGTCATCGCCCGGCGCGCGGAGATGACCGAGGCCGAGCGGGTCCTCGTGGCGCTCCTCGTCCGGCTCGGGGCGCGCCCCGAGGCCCTCGCCTCCGACGAGGATCTGAGGCCGTAGCCCTCGTCGCGAAGGAACCCGAAGGAGGCCGCCCATGAACCATCCCGCCGCCGCCCTCGTCCTCGCCCTCGCCGTCACGGCTGTCTCAGCGGCGCGCGGCGCCGAGCCGCAGGCGCGCCTCGTCGCCCGGAGCGTCCTGCCCGCCGCAACGGTCCGCGCCGGCTCACCGCCCTCGGGGGCGTTCCTTTCCGTGCCCGAGCGCGCAACCGCCGCCGCCAACGGCGTTCGCGGCCCGGCCGAGGGACCCTTCCTCGCCGCGCAGCCGGTCCAGGGCTTCTCGAGCATGGTGCCCGGCGAGCTCGGAACCTGGTGGGCGCTCGCCGACAACGGGTACGCCTGGCGGCCGAACTCGGCCGACTTCCAGCTCGTCCTCTACCGGGTCGATCCCCGCTGGAACGAGCCCGCGGGTCCGCGGATCGACGGGACGGTCGTCCTCCATGACCCCGACCGCCGGATTCCCTGGACGATCGCCTGCGATCCGAAGCGAGGGACGCCGCTCCCCGGCTTCGCCTTCAACGCGCTCCCGGCCGCCCATGCGGCGTGCGGAGCCGACCCTTCGGCGAGGATCCTGACGGGCTTCGACCTCGATCCGGAATCGTTCGTCCGCGCGCCCGACGGCACCTTCTGGGTGAGCGAGGAGTTCGGTCCGTTCCTCCTCCACGTCTCGGCGGACGGCCGGGTCCTCGAGGCCCCGATCGAGCTTCCAGGGGTGAGGTCGCCGCAGAATCCGTTCCTGAAGATCGCAGACCGCGAGCACGCCGAGCGCCCGAACCTCGCCGCGAGCCGTGGCCCCGAGGGCCTCGCCATCAGCCCCGACGGCGGCACGCTCTACGCGCTCCTCGAGGGCACCGTGATCGGGGACGATCCCCGCGACCTCCGGATCTACGTCTACGACGTCGCGAAACGCGCCTTCGCCCACGGCTTTCTCCGCGTGCGCCTCGAGATGCCGAGTCAGGCCGTGAACCTCGCGGCCCTCGTCGACGCCTCGGGCGCCCGCGTCTACCCGGACGCGGTAGCCCCGGTTGCCGGCCCGGTCTCGATCGGCGAGCTGAAGGCGGTGAACGACCACCAGCTGCTCCTGATCGAGCGCGACAACCACGGCGACGACGTCACGGCGCCGCGGTTCAAGAAGATCTTCCTCCTCGACCTGCCGCAGGGGCCCGCGCACGACGGCACCGTCGAGAAGGCGCTCCTCGTCGACCTTCTCGCCATTCCCGACCCCACGGGCGCCGGCGGCGACGGCGACTTCTTCCGTCTCCCCTTCTACACGATCGAGTCGGTCCACGTCGTCGACCGGCAGACGCTCCTCGTCGCCTCCGACAACAACTTCCCCTTCTCGAACGGGCGCTCGCGAAGCCGGAGCCAGGACCGTCGTGGTCCGCTCGCCGCGGACGACACCGAGATGATCCTCGTGAGGCTCGGGACGCCGCTCGACGCGGACCCGCGCCTCTTCCCTCCCGCCGCGAAATAGCGGACGGCGGCTCGTAGCGTGTAGATTGTAAACCTGACCCCGCGTCCGGGGTTTTCCGGCTTCAGCCGAGCGGCCCGACCTCCCGTTCCACTTCTTCGAGAACGCGGCAGGAGCGGACGAGCTCCTTCATGTTCGTGTGGTCGGTGTAGAGGGGACGGTCGACGTCGAGGTGGTCGACGACGGTCCTGACGACCCGGCGCGCGGCCGCGACGCCGCGCCCCGGCGTGAACTCGCGGAAGTCGAGCGCCTGCGCCGCGGCCATCATCTCGATCCCGAGGATGCCGTACGCGTTGTCGAGGATCTGTCCGTTCTTGATGGCGGTGTTCATCCCCATCGAGACGAAATCCTCCTGGTCGGCCGCGGCGGGGATCGACTGGATCGAGGCGGGCATCGAGAGGATCCTCTGCTCGACGATGAGGGTGTCGGCGGTGTACTGGCTCAGCATGAGGCCGGAGAACATCCCGGCTCCCTTCGTGAGGAACGCGGGGAGACCGACCGAGAGCGCCGGGTGGTTGAGCCGGTTCAGGCGCCGCTCGGAGAGGACCGAGACCATCGTCACCGCGGCGCCGATCATGTCCATGGGCAGGGAGACCGGAGTCCCCTGGAAGTTCGCGCCCGTCAGGGTGAGCCTCTCCTCGGGAAGGAAGATCGGGTTGTCGCCGACACCGTTCAGCTCCGTTTCGACCTGGACCCGCGCGTAGGCCACCGCGTCGTGCGCGGCGCCGATGACCTGGGGCGTCGAGCGCATCGAGTAGGCGTCCTGGACCTTCGTCTTCAGCTTCCCCGTCAGGAGGTCGCTCCCGTCGACGCACTTCAGGATCGCCTTCGACGACCGGACAGCTCCCGCGAAGCCGCGCAGCTGGTGGAGCCTCACGTCGTACGGCTTGAAGTTCGCGAAGAGCGCCTCGAGCGACATGGAGCAGGCGATCTCGGCCTGCTTCAGCCAGCGGTCGATGTCGAAGAGGTGGATGGCGCTCATCGCCGTCAGGAGGTTCGAGCCGTTGATCGTGGCGAGGCCGTCGCGGGCCATCAGCCCCGGGACCTCGATCCCCGCCTTCTCCATCGCGACCCGCCCCGGGAGCCGCTCGCCCCGGTACGTGGCCTCCCCTTCCCCGAGGAGGAGGAGAGCCACCTGCGACATCGGCGCGAGATCGCCGCAGGCGCCGACAGAGCCCTTCTGACAGACGACGGGGGTGACGCCGCGGTTCAGCATCTCCACGAGCGTCTGCGTGATGACGGGGCGACAGCCGGAGTTGCCGTGCGCGTGGACGTTGATCCGCCCCGCCATCGCGCCACGGACGTACTCCTCCGGCGCCGGGTCCCCGATGCCGGCTGCGTGGTTGTAGATCAGGTAGCGCTGGAACTCCTTGACCTGTTCGTCGGTCAGGACGACCTCGGAGAACTCACCGATCCCCGTGTTGACGCCGTACATGATCTCGTGGGCGTCGATCTTCTCCTCGAGGACGGCGCGGCAGGCGCGGATCCTCCCGAGCGCCTCCGGTGCGAGCTCCACCTTCTCGCCGTGCCGTGCGATGCGGACGAGATCCGGGACCGTCAGCGACGTGCCGTTCAGGACGATGGCCATTCGACGACTCCCCTCGCGCCGGCGAGCTCTCTGCGCGCCGGGCCATCGGCCATTATGCGTCGTGCGAGGGATGGCTCGGCCGGGGCAATCTTCCGGCAGCCGGAACCGTTTCGGGCTCCGCGCCTCGGCGCCTCAACGCGCGGCGTTGAGGGCGACCTCGGACCGCGTATTCCGGTAGTTCGAGAACTCGAAGCGGATCTCGCGGCGGAATCCGAGGAACATCCCGGCGGTCGCCGTGATGCCGATCTCCTCGCGGCACGGGGCCCACGTGCCGGGGAGGACCTCCCGGGTCTCGTACACGAGCCGCACCCCTCTGAGGTCGAGCAGCGCGCCCCCGAGGACCTTCACCGGGACCGTCAGGTGCCCGTCGATCTTCCTCACCTGCTGGTCCGCGACGTCGATCCAGGTCGTGCCGGCGAAGGCGTTCAGGACGCGGTCCCGGATGGTCTTCGACACGAGGCCGGGCTTCGGGCTGAAGGTGACGACGTGAGTCGGACGCCCGTCGAGCAGCTCCTCGCCGACGAGCTGGAACTGGAGGCGGTGCAGGAGGTCGAGGAGCGGGACCCGCCCCGACATCAGCTCCTCTTCGTCGGACCGGGCGCCGTTCGCCTCGAGCGACGCGAGTCGTCGCTTCTCGTCCTCCCTGCTCGACTTCGCCTTCTCCTCTTCCGTCGCCTCGCGATCGTCGACCTCGAGGAGGTCGCGCGAAACGACCCCGCGCTTGTCCATCACGACGGTGTAGCGCCGCCTCTCGGGCTTCTTCCGCCGGCCTTCGCCGTCGAGCTCGGTTTCGACCTCGACCCTCTCGAGGGTGATGCGTCCCGCACGCAGCTCGCCTTCGCGCTGCCTCGCGGCCGCCTCGAGGACGAGGGCATTCACGTCCCAGGCTCGCGCGGGCCCCGCACCCAGCAGGAGCGCGCACGCCGCGCCGAGGACGGCCGCCCGCCCAAGCCCGGGCGCCATCAGGACCCGCCTCGCGTCATCCGCGCGCTGCCGCCTCGAGGCCGGGGCCACCGGCCTCGGCCAGGCGCGGGGGGAGGAGCGGCTGCGGCCCTTCGATCGGCTTCGGCCGCCACACGTACGTCAGCGCATTCGCGGCCTCCGCCTTCGCCCAGCGCACGAGGCCGTGAGCGAGCATGACGAGGATCGAGCTTCTCACCGAGAAGCCGACGAAGCCCGGGCGCCTCCCGGCGTTGTGGTTGCCGTAGATGCCGAGCGCCTTCTTCCGCTTCGCGATCGCGACGAGCCGCCGGCTGTAGAACCGCATCGGGTAGAACGCGATCTCCGAGCCGTCCTGGTAGTACGGCGGCAGGGCGAGGCGCTCGGACGACCATTTGTAGAGCGGATGGACCGCGACGAGGTAGTAGAGCGCCGTGTCCATGAGGAACGTCGTCGTCATGGTGTCGTAGTCGCCCATGACGTGGTACTTGTCGCGGAAAATGGCCTCGTAGAAGTACCGGAAGAACCGCGCGTAGCGCGTGTTGTGGAGCTCGTACTCCTTCGCCATCTCGTCCGCCGGCGCGCCGCCGAGCGCCTTCTGGATGAGGCCGACGCGCGAGTAGACGGAAAATGCCATCTGGTCGAGGCCCGGGGAGTAGAACGGATCGAGGAAGCCGCCGGCGTCGCCCACGCACGTCCAGCCCGGCCCGACGAACTTGTCGACGAAGTACGGGAGGTGTCCGTACATCCGGCAGTCGTCCGCGATCGGCTCGGCCTTCGTGAGGAGCTCTTTCGTGAGCGGGTTCGTGTCGAGGAAGCGCGTGAGCTTCTCGAGAGGCGTGGCGCCCTCCGGCTGGACGAGGCGCGTGTCCCACACGAGGCCGACGCTCGTCTCGCCGCCGCGGAGCGGGATGAACCAGATCCAGTAGCCCCAGCCCGTGAAGTGGTTCGTGGCGAGGCGGCGCGACGTGAGGACGGCGCGGTGGAACGGGTCCGACGCGTCCTTGTTGAGGAACTCGGGGCCGTCCATGTCCAGGACGCCTCTGTAGCGCACCCAGATGGCGGACGTCGGGTGCGACTCGATGGGCGTCAACCCGCCGCGCTTCCTCGCGAGCATCGCCTGACGGCCCGTCGCGTCGACGACCCATTTGCAGGAGACGGTCGCCCGCGTTCCGTCGGCCTTCTCGACGACGAGCGTGTTGCCGGCCTCGCCGTTCAGGGCGACGTCGACGACCTTCGCGGGCCGCCAGACCGTGGCTCCTTCCTTCGCCGCCAGGCCGATCACGTGCTCGTCGAGCTTCTGGCGGTCGATCTGGAAGGACGGCGTGCGCGCGAGCTGCGTGGGGCCGGTTTCCGACGCCTCGCGCAGGCACGAGACCCTCTCGTTGTGGAACCAGTAGCGGAACGCCTGCTTGGGGAGCTGCTCGCGCGAGAGGTGGTCGTAGAGCTTCAGCTCGCGCGTGAGGAAGTAGGCCGAGATCTCCACGGTCGACTCGCCGACCTTCCAGTCGAACGCCGCGCTCTTCTCGACGACGAGGACCCTGACGTCCGGCATGCGCCGCCGGAGAAGGACCGCCGTCGCGGCGCCGGAGATCGCGCCGCCGACGACGACGACGTCGTAGTTTCCTGTCTCGCCCGCTGCTGGTCGTCCTTCCATGAGGACCTTTTCCGTCCCGTTCATGGGGGGGATGATAGTGAAAACGCAATCCGCGACAAGAATCCGCGGAACTTCCTGAAACAGCTGCGGTTGCGACCTCCCTGTCGTGGCGGCCGATCCGCCCCCTGGCGGCGCGCCTCATCGACCGTGCGGCGTCGTCCGAACCGGCCGCTCGCTGGTTTGTGACTAGAATCGGCCCTACAAGGGGGAAGACATGAGAACGACCATCACCCTCCTGGCGCTCCTGCTCGCGCTTCCGACTGCGGCGGAGGAGATCACCGTCGACAAGATCCTCGCCGCGCACGGTTTCGGCGCATCGACCGAGAGCATCCTCGCGAAGGTCAACGACCCGGGGAACACGGTCTCCGTCATGGCGGCGTCGGACGCCGAGAAGCTTCGCACCGCCGGCGTCCCCGAGAGCGTCGTCTCGGCGCTCCTCGCGAAGGCCCCGCCGGCCATGGCCTCGCCGGCCACGGTCGCCTCGGGCACCCAGCCCGACAACCCGAGAGCCGTGGACGTCGTCAAGGCTGTCCAGGCCGGGACTTCCGAGAAGCTCATCGTCGACCAGCTCATGCAGAAAGGCGTGGAGCAGCGCCCCTCGCTGAACGACCTGATCTACCTGAAGGAGAACAAGGTCCCCGAGGGCGTCATCCGCGCGCTCATGGATGCTCCCCTCGTCGCCGCCGGGATGGGAGCCGGCCGGTCGGCCGGTCCGGCGCCCGTGCCGTCGCAGGTCGAGGTCGACGGTCTCGTTCGCAAGACCGGGCTCTGGTCGAAGAACCGCACCGGAAAGCTCGTCCTGAAGGCCGACAAGATCGAGTGGCTGGACGGAACGAACCAGGCGGACAGCTTCGAGATGTTCCCGGCCGGCCTCAAGGCCGTGCGGACGGAGTGTCTCGCCAAGCCGGAAGGTAAAGTTCTGCCACGAGGTCGAGCTCCAGATGTCGAAAGGTTCGACTTCACCTTCACCGACGCGAAGGCGGAGGTGGGCGGGAACGAGTCGATCAAGGCCCTCCTGACCGGCCTGAAGGCTCTCTACCCGAAGCTCCCGATCGTCGAGAAGCTCAAGTAGCCGCCGATCCGCTCCAGGCGGACGATCTCGGGCCGGACGGCGCAATCCGTCCGGCCCTTTCGCGTTTCGGGAAACACCGGGCTCCCCCTTCGCGTATTCGTCCTCATGACAGACTCTTTGCGATCCGCGGCCCTGCCGAGCCACACCCGGGCGGGCTCCGCCCCGCGGAAATCCAGGATCCTCGGCGCCGGGGCTTTGGCCCTCGCCGTCCTCGTCGGGGCTCCGTCCCTCGTCGCCGGCGCCGCCGGACAGAAGACCGACCCGGCGGGCACGCAGGCCCCCGCGGGTGCGAGCGAGAAGGGCCGCGGTACCCGGACCGGGTCGGAGTGGTTCGACCGCGGCATGGAGCTGCACGAAAGCGAGCGGTGGGACGCGGCGATCGACGCGTTCCGCAAGGCGCTCGAGGCGGGCTACCGCGAGGAGGTCGCCGCCTACAACATCGCCTGCGCCCAGGCGCGCAAGGGAGAGAAGGACCTCGCTTTCGAGTGGCTCGACAAGGCGATGCAGGGCGGGTTCGACGTCTACGGGCACCTCGACGACTCCGACCTCGACGGCCTCCACTCCGACCCCCGCTGGACCGAGCTGAAGCGCAAAGCCCGCGAGGCCCGGGCCGGTCGTGACCAGGCGAAGGTCCGGCGGGCGGCGGAGCGATTCGACCTCCTCGTCGACCCGGACCCCGAGGGACGGCCGCGCCCTCTACGACGTCGGCCGCGAGCTCCTCAAGTACCGCCGACTACGACCGGGCGGCCCGCGCCTTCGTCGCCGCGGCCGAGGCAGGGGTCCGAGAGGGACGTCCCTCTACAACGCCGCCTGCGCCCGCGCGCTCGCGAACCAGAAGCCGGAGGCGCTCGACCTCCTCCAGCGTGCCCTCGACGCCGGATTCGACGACCCCGACCACCTTCGCGAGGACGACGACCTCGACAGCCTTCGCGCCGAGCCGCGCTTCCGGCAGCTCGTGACTGACGCCGAGGAGCTCACCCGCGACGGCTTTCCGAGCCTCGGCGCCCGGCTCCTCAGGTCCCAGATGGTGGCCGAGGGAGAGGAGGCGGCGACGCGCTTCGAGGGCTACCTCAAGCGCCACCCCGGCAGCGGTCGCGCCTGGTCGAACCTCGGGTACGCGAGCCTCGCCGCCGAAAACGACCGGCAGGCCGTCCGGGCGTTCCGAAAGGCGCTCGAGCTCGGGTACCGGAGGCCCGCCACGATGTACAACCTCGCCTGCGCCCACGCGCGGCTGAAGGAGAAGGACGAAGCGTTCGCCTGGCTCGACAGGGCGATCGACACCGGGTTCGGTTCATATCGCCAGATCGAGGACGACGACGACCTCTTCAGCCTGCGCCGCGACCCGCGGTTCCCGAAGGCGGTCGACAAAGCCCGGAAGAGGTCGGAAAGAGGTCGGGAGGAGCCCTAGACCTACCCCTTGACAGGCCCCGCCCTGAAGCGTGGTACTATTCCTGCCGCTAGGTTTCTCTCTCCGTCTCCGACTCGCTCGTCCCCTTTTACGAGATCGACGGCGCGGCACAGCGACCCCAGCAAGCCCCGTCGGTCACGCTCTTAATCTCCACCCCCTCTCGAACCCCGGCCGTTCCAGAATGGCCGCCTGAAGCAAGGACTCCGCATGAAGCTCTACGTTGGAAACCTCTCCTACAACACCACCGACTCCACCCTCAACGACCTCTTCGCCCCCTACGGCCAGGTCGAGTCCGCCCGCGTCATCACGGACCGCGACACCGGCTCCTCGAAGGGCTTCGGCTTCGTCGAGATGTCGAACTCCGACGCGCAGAAGGCGATGGGCGCCCTCAACGGCCGCGAGATCGACGGCCGCGCCATCCGCGTGAACGAGGCCAAGCCGCAGGAAAGCCGCACCGGCGGCGGCGGCGGCGGACGCGGTCGCTACTAGGCCAAGGCATAGATCCTGATCTATTCGGGGGGGAGATGGGCGCAAGCTCCTCTCCTCCCCTTTTTTCATGGACCCGGTCGGCGAACGGAAGCTCGATATGGAACTCACCATCGGAATTCTCGTCGTCTGCGTCATCGCGGTCGGCATCCTGATGTTCGCGCGGTCCCGGAAGCGGAAGACGGCCGACACGAAGACACGCGCGGACAAGCGCGCCAAGGTTGCCCGGGACGACGCCCGAGACATCCAGCGGTCGATCGACAGCCGGCGCTGAACCGGTCCCGCCGCGGTCAGACCATCCTCAGGAGAGACGCCTTCCTCCGTACGTAGGCATCGCCCAGACCGAGCCCCAGCGCCACCTCGCAGAGGCGCAGCGCCTCCTCGAACTCCCCCCGGTCGCTCCTCAGGGCGATGCCGCGCTCGAGGAAACGCAGCTCTCCGACCTCCTTCGTGAACCGGCGACCGAGGTCCTTTCGCGCGACCTCGAGGTAGCTCTCCGCCGTCTCGAGGGCCTCGAGCGCCTCGTCTTCGTCTTTCGCGTCGGCGGCCAGGAGGGCCCAGGCGAAGAACTTCACGCCGTTCGGGAGCGAATCCGACGCCTCGATCGCGCGGGCCACGTACTTCGCCCCTTCGTTCCTCAGGGTCGCCTCCCTGTGCCCCGAGAGGAGGTCGTCGAGTCGCTCTTCCGGGCTCTTTCTGCAGGGCTCGATTCTCTTCGCCATGTCCGGAGCGTACGGGAAGCCGCGCTCCTCTGCCGGACGTCCCCGTCAGAAGCTCGAGCGGACTCCGGCCCGCACGCGCTTCAGGTCCGGACGGGACCCGAACGGTCCGTACCTGGAGCCGTAGGGGACGTCGGCGCCGAGGGTGAGCGCGAGCGCGTCCGTCGCGCTCCACGAGACCTCGCCATTCACGAGAAGCGGCAGTGCGACGAGGACTTGGCCCCGGAGGAGCCACGGTGTCTCGTGCGGGAGGCTCCAGCCGGCGAGGACGAGCGTGACCTGCATCAGGGCATAGAAGGCGTCGATCGAAAATCGGATGGGTCCGCGTGCCTCGTGAATCGACTTCCTTCAGCTGGAGCATCGGGGAATGCTCCGGCCGGTCGCCGGGACCATCAAGGAAAACGGGCGGAATCCCGACCACCGCGTCGATCAACGACCGGAGAGACACTACGGGAGGCATATCCCGCATGGCGTCTCGTTCCGGCTACACTCGGTGATTCGCATGAGAAGCCTCCTGTCTCCGCTCCGAGTCGTATTCCTCCTTCCCCTGTCGTTCGTCGCCTGCACTCCCGCTACGCCCGCGCCGAAGGCGGCGTCCGGCGCTGCGTCCCCCGCCGCGGGGCCCGTCGTCCCGACCGACGAGCTGCACTGGCTGCGCGACTCGGCCGAGTACCGCGCGATCACCATCCAGACCTACCGCGTCGCGCTCGAGGCCGCCGCGCAGGCGAGCGCCGGGAGACCCGCGGGAAGCTGGGCCATCGCCGTCGACGCCGACGAGACGATCATCGACAACTCCACGTACGAGGTCGAGCTCCAGCGGCAGGGCCTCGTTCACACGGACGCCGCCTGGAAGGCGTGGGTGAAGCGCGGAGAGCGCGTGGCCGTTCCGGGAGCCGCGGCGTTCCTGACGGGCGTGCAGAAGCTCGGCGGGCGCGTCGCCGTGGTCACGAACACGGTTCAGTCGCTGTGCCCCGACGTCGCCGCGAACCTCCGCGCCCTCTCTCTTCCCTACGATCTCCTCGTCTGCCGCGCCGAAAACGGCGAGGACCGTAAGGAGAGTCGCTGGAAGAGCATCGCGGACGGAACGGCCCGACCCGATCTCGGCCCGGCCGAGATCCTCGTCTGGGTCGGCGACAACATCCAGGACTTTCCCGATCAGAGCCAGGCGCTTCGCAGCCAGCCCGAGTCCGCCTTCGGCGACTTCGGTGTCCGCTTCTTCGCTCTCCCGAACCCGATCTACGGCACCTGGGAGAAGAACCCGCCGCGCTAGGGAAGCCTGGAATCTCCGGGAAAGACCGGCTCGCTGTCCCGCTCCAGGATGCGCAGGAAGGCCGGGACGACCTGCGGGTCGAAGTGCGTGCCGGCGCCCTCGCGGAGGTGCTCCTTGACCTGCTCGGCCGGCCACCCGGCCCGATAGGACCGGTCGTAGCGGAGGGCATCCCACACGTCGACGACGGCGAAGAGGCGCGCCGTGAACGGGATCTCGTCTCCCTTCAGACCTCGCGGGTAGCCGGTCCCGTCCCACCGCTCGTGGTGGCAGAACGGGATGTCGAGCGCAGGCCGGAGGAAATCGATCCCCCGCAGCATCTCCCAGGCGTGCTCGGGGTGCCTCCTCATGAGCGCCTGCTCCTCTTCGTCGAGCTCGCCGGCCTTGATGAGGACGGTGTCGGGCAGCGCCATCTTCCCGACGTCGTGGAGGAGCGCTCCCCGTCCGACGTGGACGAGCTGCTCGCCGCAGACGCCGAGCTCCTCGGCGAGCCGGACCGCGAGGTCGACGACGCGCCGGCTGTGCCCCTGCGTTTCGCCATCCCGCAGGTCGAGGGCGCGAATCCAGCCTTCCAGCGTCGCGTCGTAGGCTCGGAGGATCTCCTCGGCCCCGCGGGCCGCGGCCTCGACGGCCAGCCGGTTCTCCGCGTCTGCCGCCCTGCGGCCCGCGGGAGTGATCGCCCTTCGTTCGGTCAAGAGAGCCCCTCTCCAGGGCACCGTAGCGAAGGCGGGCGCCCCTCGTCAAGGAGCGGCTGTCGTCAGAGGCCCGCGACGAGAGAGTCCCAGAAGTCGCACGCCTCGCTGCGAATTCCGTCGACCGATGCGGACGGCGCGTCCCAGACGAACGTCCGGTCGGAGACCGGGTCGTAGGCGGGCCAGGCCGCCCCGCCGGGAACGCTCGGGTCGCCGGTGGCCGCGAAATGCGCCCAGGCGGCGTTCATCGATTCCGAGAGCGCGCGCTCCGCCGCGCCGGGCGTGTAGCCCGGGATCGCGTCGAAGGTCCCGAAGACGAACGGGATCTCGATGCCGTGGACCGCACCGAAGAGGCGGTTCGCGGGGTAGGAGAAGAAGTAGCGGAAGACCGGCGAGCCTCCCTTCGCCGCTGCACGAGCGAAGCGGCGCGACGGGCAGACGAAGCGGGCGTCGGTCGTGACGGCGACGTACGCCTTCCGGGGAGTGGCGTACGCCGACGCGGGGTAACGGGCGAGGACGAGCGGCGCGAGGCCGCCGAACTGCGCGGCGACGACCGCGCGGTACTCCGTCTCGCTCGAGATGAGCGGCGCCGCGGATCCCGTCTCGTCGGCGTTGGCGCCGATGACGAACGGGACCTTGTTGTGCTCCCCTTTCCCGATGACGACCTCGGGCGAGTCGCGCAGGACGAAGCCGTCGACCGCCGGCCCCCAGAGCTGTCCCGAGGTGGAAGCGACCGTGACGACGGGCGGAAGAGCGCGAAGGAGGGCGTCGAACGGCACCGCGCGCAGGCAGGCCGCCGGGTCCACGTCGCTCGCACACCCCGCCATGCCGGTCAGTGTGTTTCCGAACGCGACGAACTCCGAGAGGGGTCTCTGCGTGCAGCCGCCGCTCTGGACGAGAGCCCGCTCGAACAGGCCCTTGCCGAGCGGCGAAGCGAAGAGCGTGCAGACGTTCACGCCTCCGGCCGACTCGCCGAAGATCGTCACGCGCGCCGGGTCTCCCCCGAACGCGGCGATGTTCCGCTTCACCCAGCGGAGGGCGGCGAGCTGGTCGTACGTCCCGTAGTTCCCCGAGACGCCGCGGCGCGTCTCGGCGGAGAGAAACGCCTGGGCGAGCCATCCGAACGAGGAGAGCCTGTAGTTGATGGTGACGACGACGGCGCGCCCCTTTTCCGCGAAGGTCGTGCCGTCGTAGTAGTCGTACGAGCCCGCTCCCGCGGCATTGCCCCCTCCGGGGATGAAGAAGAGAACCGGAAGAGGCGATGCCGGAGGCGTCGCGGGGGTCCACACGTTCAGGAAAAGGCAGTCCTCCGAGCCCGAGACATTCCCTGCTTCGTCGAGCTGCGCACAGATCGCCCCGAACGCGCTCGCGCGCCTCACCCCGCTCCACGGCGCCGGGGGCGCCGGCGGTCGCCAGCGGCGGGAACCCGCCGGCGGCGCCGCGTACGGGATCCCGCGATAGGACGTGCTGCCACCGCTGGCGATGCCGGAGACGGCGCCCCCCTCCGTCAGGACCGCACCCGCCCCGGCGGCGACCTCGACCGTAATGGGCGCCGAGCGATCCCCGGAGCAAGGGGACGAGGGAATCCAGCGGTACGTCGTGGTGACCGCAGGGACGACGAAGAGGCTCTCTCCGGGACCGAGCGGCAGGTCGCCCGGGACGACGCGCCCTGTTGCGCGTCCCGGAGCCTCGAGGCGCAGGGCGACGGAGGTCCCGGCCTCGACCCGGAACGAGGAGGCGGAGAGAAAGGGCGCGGGACCTGCGGGCGGGCACTGGGCCGACGGCAGGGACCCGGGCGGAAGGATCACGGGATCCCCCGTTCCGTTGTCGATGACGCTCGCGTAGGCATCGAGGGAGCCGGAGTCGACGGCCACCTCGAGGGAGGCATCGCGCGGCACCGTCGCAATGCCGAGCCACTCCCCGAGCGATCTCTGCGACCACGAAGACGGACCGGCTTCGAGTCCCGCCTCCGCGAGCCGCTCTCCCGACGAGGCCCGCAGGAGGAGCCGTCCCCTCGCTCCGGCAGGACCTCCGGCGAACGCGACGTTCGTCCGAAAGCCCGACGAGCCGGAGTCTGCCGAGAGGCCCGTGAACGCGAGGACCCGGCCCGGGCCTGCGAGGGCATCCTGGGGAGTCGGTTCCTGCGAGGCCGCGAACGTCCCCGGACGGCCCGAAGGGTCGATGTTCCGGGTGGCCGCCAGGACCGAGAGGCGCACCGGCGCGGTGACCCGCACCGGCGCCGCGCTCCCCTCCGGATATCCGAGCGCTCCGAGAAGGTCGGACTCCTCGAGGGTGCCACGCGGCGGCACGAGCCGTGACGTGCGGGCGCTTCCGCCGGGAGACTCGAGCGTGACCTCGACCGGGTCCAGTCCCGGGTTCACGATGCGCATCCCCGTTCGCCAGAGGGTTCCGTTCGCGCCGGAGATCCGCGCGGCGCCAGACAGGAGGAGGGCGTAGGGTGGGACCGCGGGCGTCTCGACGCGCCGCGCGAGGGCGAGGAGCCCGTCCCCCGTCACGTTGTCGACGACGGCGGCGTACGCCAGCGCCGATCCGCGCAGGACGCGCACCTCGACCCGGCCGAGCGGGATCTCCGCGTCGGAGGCGAGCTCGGTCACCGGCTGCTGCCAGAAGTGCGCGTCGGCCGCCGAGAGGCGCTTCTCGCCTCTTACGAGGCCGGTGTCGTCGACGATCGTCACGAGCGCCTCGGTCCCCGGCTCGAGGAGGGTCACGGCCACGTTCGTCCGGAAGCCGGTTCCAGCTGCGAGCGTGTGCGTGAGCCACGGAACGATTCCCGTCTCACCCGCCTTCAGGGCCTCGGCCTCGCGGAGAGCCGTGAGGCCAAGGCCGTAGGTTCCCAGGGGATCCGCGACGTTGGCGGTGACGCCCCGAAGGAGGAATGGCCGGTCGGCCCGGGCGGTCAGGGTCCCGGCCGCCGAGTCGAGGCCGAAGAGAGAGGCGACCGGGTCGTCCACGCGGAGCGTCTGGCGTGGGTCGAGAACGAGGCGTGCCGTCCCCGCCGGGCCCGTCGAGGCGACGAGCGCCAGGTCGACCGCGAGCTGCGAATCCGAGGGATTGTGAAGCCAGGCCGTCGAGACGAACCGACTCCCGCCGAACCCGCCCGCGCGCACGACTCCAGGGAGGACGAGACGCTCCTCTCCGGCCACGCGGAAGGCAAACAGCAGGATCGCTGCCAGCCCACCCCACCGGCACGCCCTCGACAACCGCTCCGTCATCGTTCCATCCATCACCTTCGGACGCGCCAGGGACGCGGGAGGATGACAGCGCCCCGCCACTCTCCGCTCTCACGTCCGTGCCAGGGCCGACCCGGGTCCCGCCCGGCTGAGATCACCTCTCCATTAGACTCTGCCGCAAGTTCCGGAGGAGATTCCAGATGAGTCTGCTGACAAAGTTCAACCTCGCCCTGATTCTGGTGTTTGGACTCGCCCTGGTCCCCGCGGGCTGGATCGCCAACGACCTCCTCCAGAAGAGCGCCCGGACCCAGGTGATCGAGAACGCGCGGATCATGATGGAGACCGCCCTCGCGGTGCGGACCTACACGATCAAGCAGATCCAGCCGCTCCTCGCCCCCCAGCTCGAGACGACGTTCCTCCCGCAGTCGGTCCCGGCCTACTCGGCAACCGAGATCTTCAACGCCATCCGGAAGACGAACCCCGAGTACGCCTACAAGGAGGCGACGCTCAACCCGACGAATCCCCGCAACCGGACGGTCGACTGGGAGGCCGATCTCGTCCAGGCCTTCCGGAACGACGACGGGAAGAAGGAGATCATCGGCGAGCGCGAGACGCCTCAGGGACGGGCGCTCTTCCTCTCTCACCCGATCCGGATCAAGGACGCCAAGTGCCTCGCCTGCCACACGACGCCGGACCTCGCCCCGGCCTCGCAGGTCCGGGCGTACGGCCCGAACAACGGCTTCGGCTGGAAGCTCGACGAGGTCGTCGGCGCGCAGATCGTCTCGGTACCGACCTCGCTCCCGGTGAAGATGGCGCGCGACGCCTTCCGGACGCTCCTCGCGACGCTCGCCGGCGTCTTCGTCCTGACGCTCCTCATCCTCAATCTCCTCCTGAGGTTCGTCGTCATCCGCCCGCTCCGCGAGCTGTCGGCGATGGCCGACCAGGTCAGCCTCGGGAACATGGACGTTCCCGACGTGAAGGTCGGAGGGAGCGACGAGGTCGCCCAGCTCGCCTCCTCGTTCGGGCGGATGAAGATCAGCCTCCGCAAGGCTCTCGCGATGCTGGAGCAGGAGTAGGCGGGAGGATCCGGCGAACATGTCGCTCGAAGAGGTCGGCCCCGGGCAGACGTTCGGCAGCTACCAGGTCCTGGAGGAGCTGGGCCGCGGGGGAATGGGACGCGTCTTCCGCGCAAGACACGTCACGCTCGAGCGCGAGGTCGCGCTGAAGCTCCTCGCCGAGCAGTTCTCCGAGGACGAGTTCTACGTCCAGCGGTTCCTCAAGGAGGCCCGCGCCGCCGCGCGGCTCAACCACCCGGGGATCGTCCAGATCTACGACTTCGGGCAGGTCGGCCCCCACTGGTACCTCGCGATGGAGCTCGTCGAGGGGCGTTCGCTCGCCCACTTCCTGAAGACGTGGGGGCGCTTCTCCGAGCAGAACGCGATCGTCCTCGCGCGGCAGACGCTTGCCGCCCTCGGGGTGGCGCACGCGGCCGGGATCGTTCACCGCGACATCAAGCCCGACAACGTCATTCTCGGGAAGAAGGGGGTCGTCAAGCTCGTCGACCTCGGCCTCGCCAAGAGGATCGACGACCCGGGCGCCTCCTCGACGGGCTTCGCGGCGGGGACGCCGTACTACATCTCGCCGGAACAGATCGAGGGGCGCGCCGACGTGGACGGCCGCGCCGACCTCTACTCCCTCGGCGCGACGCTCTTCCAGCTCGTGACCGGGCAGGTCCCGTTTCCCGGCTCCTCCAGCGCCGTCATCATGTCGCGCCACCTGAACGAGCGTGCGCCCGATCCGCGGACGTTCACGCCCGAGCTCTCGGAGGGGTTCTGCGCGGCCGTCCTCCGGCTGTTGGCCCGGGAAAGGGACCGGCGGCCGAGGAATGCCGGGGAGGCCGAGCGGGAGTTCGCCGCCCTCCAGGCCGGGGGAGCACCTTCGGCGGCCGCCTCCGCTCCCGTCACGGCCGCTTCGACGGCCGCCCAGGACCCGGCCGGCTCGGCGTTCGAGACAGCGGTCTCGAACGCTCTCGCCGCCCCCGCTGCGTGGGACGCCGAGGTCTACCGCCGCGTCGAAGAGAAGCTGGCGGCCCGGGTCGGGCCAATGGCGCGCCTCCTCGTCCGGAAGGTGGCGAGGGAGTCCGTCGACTTCGGCGACCTCTGCCGCCGTCTCGCGGAGCAGATTCCCGACGAAACCGCCCGGCCGGCATTTCTGAAAGAGGTCCTGACGGGCCCGGCGTCCTCCCGCCCGTCCGGGCCGGGTAGCGGGGCCGGCGGTGCAAGAGAAGCCGGGAGAGCCGGAGAAGCAGGGGTTCCGTCGACTCCGGCGCCGGGACCGACGCCGAGATCGTCCGGAAGCGGCTCGTCGTCCGGCCCGGGTCTCTTCCCGCCCGCGCTCCTCGCGGCGGCCGAGCAGAGGCTCGCGGCCGAGATCGGACCCCTCGCCCGGGTCCTCGTGAAGCAGGAGGCGAAGCGCCAGCCCACGTGGAGCGCCCTGGTCGAGGCCCTCTCCACGCAGGTCCCCGACGAGGCGGGGCGCCGGCGCCTGCGGGAGGCCCTCGCGCCCCTTGGGGTTTGACGCGCCGCCCAAACAGCTCCAGACTGGTGCGACATACTCCCCCGGGACACCCCGGCGACGGCCCAACGCGCCGGGAGAGGGACGCGAATGCCGACGATCAGCACCAGGAAGTTCATCGCCCTCCGGAAGCTCACCCGTTCCCTGGCCGAGACGCTCCGCGGCGAGCTGCGCAGCACGCTCATGACGGTCGAGCCGCTGCTCCGGCCGCGGGCGATGTTCGGCGAGCACGTCGCGGGATCCGGCAAGGAGCTCGTCAAGGGCGCCGACAAGGCGTTCAAGGACCTTCAGACCGACTTCGTCGAGGTCGCCGGAAGCAAGCCGTTCCACATCCCGAAGGAGCTGAAGTCGCCGTTCGAGGTGATGAGCGCCTCGCTCGAGATGCAGCCGGTGGAGTACTCCTACACGGCGCGCGGCGACCGGGAGAGCAAGACCGTCAAGATCACCTCTCCGCTGAAGTGGGTCGTCAACTACCGCGACTACGGCCTCGAGGAGCTCAAACGGGTCCTCGCCGACCGGAACCGGACCGAGGAGCAGCTCCGGCGTTTCGTCGTCCACTTCCTCCTCGTCGAGCACGTCTTCACGCGGCAGCCCGGCATCAAGGACATGCTCGCCTCGCTCCGCTTCCCGGTCGTCGTCGAGCGCCGTCCCGAGTTCGGGAGCCTCCCGATCACCTGCATCACGACGGCGGTCTCGACCTACCGCCCGGACGACGAGGTGATCATCGAGACGACGGAGATCTCCGGGAGCGAGGAGTTCGAGGAGTTCGTGAAGGTCTCGGACATCTCGGGCCTGAAGGACGCCTTCCGCGAGAAGCTCGTCGAGATCGTCAAGGCCCAGGATCCGGAGCTTCTCGAGGAGGGCTGACGCCGCCCCGAGCCGACCGCTCCGGCGTCCGGCCCGCAGTCAGAGCTTCCGGCGCAGCCAGAACCCGCCGCCGCGGCTCCGCTGCCACTGCGGAAGCTCCTTGAGAATGGCCCCCCGGTGGGCCGTCTCGAGGAAGCTCGCGAAGACGGCGATCTCCCAGGCCGAGTTGTTGAGCAGGAACGCCCGCCAGAGATAGGCCTCGTTCCAGGCCCGCCCCTCGGTCACCCACGCGCTCGGGTACTCGAACGGCCAGAAGACGCCGTTGGGGTGGACGTGGACGCCCCCCTTCAGCCTCGGCATCACCCGGAAGAGGAGGTGGTTCAGGTCGCTCCCGGTCCGGGACACGTGGCTCGTCTCGAGGCAGAGGACGTCTCCCGCCGAAAGGGACGTGAAAGTATCGAACGGAACCTCGTGGACGCGGGCGGGCAGGAGACGGACCTTCGCCGCCTCCTCCTTCTTCAGGAGAGGGCGAAAGCGTTCCGCGTCGGGATCGACGACCGTGATCGAGATCGTCCGGCCGAAGGCCGCCTCGTTCAGGTCGAGGAGGACGGGGAGGAACGGACCCGCGCCCGCGCAGACGACGCGCCGTGGCCTCAGCCTGCGGAGCATGGCGTGGAGGAGAGCGACGTCACCCCAGCCGTAGGCGGGGTCGTCGAGAGAGCTCCGGCGCCCGTTCCCGTCCGCCGGGAGCGGCGCCTCGGCACCCCAGCGCTTCATCTCGCGGATGATCGTCAGCTGCTCCTCGACGAGAGTGTCGACGCCGGGAAGCTCCTCGGGGGGCTTGCCGAAGAGCTCGCTCTCGCGCCGGCGCATGTCGTCGAGGTCGGGGATCGGGGAGTGCGGGTGGCCAGGAGGGACCCAGAGCTTCTTCGTCGTCTCGCGCGCCTGGGCGAGGTCGCCCCGCTGCGTCGCGACCGACTTTCGAAGCTCCTCCCGCTCGGCCTCGAGGGCCAGGATGTAGCGGTGGATGTCCTTGAGGACCGGGAGCTGACGCCCCACCTTCTTCAGGAAGCGGATCAACGGGACCTCCTTGCTGAGGGCCACAAGTCTATCCCGTCCGCGCCTATACTCGATCCCACCAATCGTCGAGGAGGTCGCCCCCGATGTCGAAGCCGTTCTCTTTCGGTGCGATCGATGTCCGTCTCGAAGCCGAGTCCGATGCTCGCCCCGCCCGGGCGGAGGACGACACCCCGTTCCGGGTCCTCCTCGCCGCCGATTTCTCCGGGCGCGCGGCGCGCGGCCTCGTCGAGACGGGTGCGGCGCTCGGCGAGCGCAAGGCGTTTCGTGTCGACCTCGACTCGCTCGACGCGACCATCGCGCGGCTCGCGCCCCAGGTTCGGCTCCGCGACGGCGACGTGATCCGCCTGCGCGAGCTGGACGACTTCCTGCCCGACACGCTCTTCGCCCGGATCGCGCGTTTCGCCACGCTGAAGGACGCCTCCGACGCCGACGCGAAGCGCCGGACGACGAGCCGCCCCGCCGCCGGGCTTCTCGACCGGATCCTCGACGGAGCGCCGCAGGAAGAAGAGCCGGCCGTCGAGGCCGGGCCGGACGGTCCGACCGAGCTGATGCGGACGATCCTGGGCAGCAGCGCCTTCAGAGAGCTCGAAGCCGCCTGGCGCGGTGTCGACTTCCTCCTTCGCCGGCTCGACGTCGACGGACCGCTCACGCTTCACGTCGTCGACCTCTCCCCGGAGGAGCTCCGCCTTGACCTCCTCGCGGGAGACGATCTCGCCAAGACGGGCCTCCACCGCCTTCTCGTCGAGAAGACCGTCGGGACGCCTGGCGCCCACCCATGGGCCGCCTTCGTCGTCCTCGGTTCTTTCGGGCCGTCGCCCTCGGACGCCGAGGCGCTGGGGCGCCTCGCGAAGATCGCAGCTCAGGCGGGGACCGCCGTCCTCGCCGGGGCCGAACCGGGACTCGTCGGCTGCGCCTCGCTCGCCGAGACTCCCGATCCGGACGACTGGACCGAGCCCACGGGCCCGGGCGCCGCGGCCTGGGCCGCCCTGCGGCGCCTCCCCGAGGCGAAGCACGTCGGCCTCGCCCTGCCGCGGATCCTCCTTCGTCTCCCCTACGGCAAGGAGACGAACGCCGTCGACGCGTTCGACTTCGAGGAGCTCTCCTCGCCGCCGTCGCACGAGGAGTACCTCTGGGGAAGCCCGGCCCTCGCGCTGGCACTCCTCCTCGGTGAGGCGTTCCTCGAGGACGGCTGGAGCCTTCGACCCGGGTCGGCTCAGGAGATCTCCGGCCTCCCGTTCGCGCTCGTCACGCAAGACGGCGAGAAGCACGCGGTGCCGTGCGCAGAGGCCCTCTTCACCGTCCGGGCGGCGGAGGCCGTGACGGCGAAGAGCCTCATGCCGATCGTGACGATGAAGGGGACCGACACGGTGCGTCTCGCGATCTTCCAGTCGATCGCCGAGCCGTACGCGGCGCTCGCGGGGCTCTGGGGCTGAGGCCCCGCAACAGCACGCACCCGCCGGCGCGAGCCGGGCAGACCGAAAGCGGGCCGGGCCCCCGAAGGGAGCCCGGCCCTGATTCTTCAGGCGGATATTCGCGCGTCAGGAGATGTCGTAGGCGAACTTCCCCTCTTCTCCGACGCGGACGTGGACCTTCGAGATCGTCCCGCCCTCGGCCATGCGGGCGAGGAACTCGCCGGAGAGGTCGGGGAGGACGGTCTTCGTGAGGATCGAGTCGACGTTGCGGGCGCCGCTCTCGACCTCCTTGCACCGGCTGCCGATCTCGTTGATGACGTTCTCGTCGTAGCTGAACGTGGCGCCGTGGTTCTCCATGAGGCGCTTGCCGACCCGGCCGAGCTGGAGCTTGATGATGAGCTTCATCACGGCCTCCGAGATCGGGTAGTACGGGACGATCGACATGCGCCCGAGGAAGGCCGGCTTGAAGACCTTGTCGAGGCCCGGCTTGATCGTCTCGACGATCTTCGCGGGAGTCGGGGCCGTCTCCGGGTCGGCGCACATCTTCATCATCGCGTCCGACTCGGCGTTCGTCGTCAGGAGGATGACGCAGTTCTTGAAGTCGATCTCGCGTCCCTCGCCGTCTTCCATCTGGCCCTTGTCGAAGACCTGGTAGAAGAGCTCGAGGACGTCGGGGTGCGCCTTCTCGACCTCGTCGAGGAGGACGACGGAATAGGGTTTGCGCCGCACGGCCTCGGTGAGGACGCCACCTTCGCCGTAGCCGACGTAGCCCGGGGGGGAGCCCTTCAGCGAAGAGACGGTGTGGGCTTCCTGGAACTCGGACATGTTGATCGTGACCATGTTCCGCTCGCCGCCGTAGAGGGTCTCGGCGAGGGCGATGGCCGTTTCCGTCTTGCCGACGCCGGACGTCCCGACGAGCATGAAGACGGCGATCGGCTTGCGCGGGTCGGTGAGGCCGGCGCGGGAGGTCTGGATCTTCTGCGCGATCGCGGCGAGGGCGTGGTCCTGGCCGACGACCCGCTCGCCGAGGAGCTGGGCGAGGTTCCTCACGGTCTCGATCTCGTCGGCCTGCATCCGGCCGACGGGGATGCCGGTCCAGCCCGCGATGATCTCCGCCACGGCCTGCGCGTTGACGTGCGGCTGCATCATCGGGGTGTCGCCCTGGATGGCGACGAGCTCGGCATTGAGGCAGGCCATCTCGGCCCGGAGCACCTCGAAGTCGGGGTTCGCCGTGCCTCCGACCGCGGCTTCGAGCTTGCCGCGGACCTCCTTGATCCGGTTGACGGTCTCGATCTCCTTCTTGCACTGCTCGTCGAGGACGGCGAGCCGCGCCTCGGACTCGGCCTTCGCGGCCTTCGATTTCTCGATCCGCTCGGAATGGTCCGCGCCGACGGCTGCCTCGCGCTCCAGCGCCTCGATCTCGGCCGTCAGCTGGTCGATCCGGCGCCGGCAGTCCTCGATCGGGGCGGGCGTCGCCGCCTGGCTGATGTTGACCTTCGCGCACGCCGTGTCGAGGACGGAGACGCACTTGTCCGGAAGCTGGCGGCCCGTGATGTAGCGGTGGGAGAGCTTCACCGACGACTCGACCGCCTCGTCGAGGATGCGGAGCCCGCCGTGGTGCTTCTCGAGGTTCTTCGCCAGCGCCCGCATCATGACGATGGCGATCTCCTCGGTCGGCTCCTCGACCTTGACGACCTGGAAGCGGCGCGCGAGGGCGGCGTCCTTCTCGAAGTACTTCTTGTACTCGGCCCAGGTCGTCGCGGCGATCGTCCGGAGCTCGCCGCGCGCGAGCGCCGGCTTGAGGAGGTTGGCGGCGTCGTTCTGCCCCGCCGACCCGCCGGCACCGATCATCGTGTGCGCCTCGTCGATGAAGATGATGATCGGCGGCTGGGCGGCCTTGACCTCGTCGATGACCTGCTTGAGCCGGTTCTCGAACTCACCCTTGATGCCGGCGCCGGCCTGCAGGAGCCCGAGGTCGAGCGTCCGAACGACGACGTTCTTCAGCGGCCCCGGCACGTCGCCCTGGACGATCCGCTGGGCGAACCCCTCGACGACGGCCGTCTTGCCGACGCCCGCCTCGCCGGTGAGGATCGGGTTGTTCTGGCGGCGGCGGGTCAGGATGTCGATGACCTGCCGGATCTCGAAGTCGCGCCCGAGGATCGGGTCGATCTTCCCCGCGCGGGCCTTCGCCGTGAGGTCTTCCGTGTAGAGGTCGAGAGCCTTGGTCTTACCCGGGACGCCCATGGCGACGTCGGGGCCGCCGGCGGCCCCGGGGGCGGACGCGAGGGCCTGCGCCTCGCGATCTTCCGCGGAGCCCTTGACGACGTCGGCGAACGTCTTCGTCAGCTGCTCGACGGAGATGCCGGCGAGGTCTTTCGAGATCTCGCGCGTCAGGCGGGAGAGGTCGTCGTCGGTGAGGAGGACGAGGAGGAGGTGCCCCGACCGCACCCTCGACGCGCCGTATTCGATGGAGGCGACGACCCACGCCTTCTCGATGAGCCGCGGGAGCCGCGGCGAGAGGGCGGGCGTCCGGGCGTTGCCCGTCTTCAGCCGGTCGAGTGCGCGCGTCACGTCCTTGGCGAAGCGGGACGCGTCGATCTCGAAGCGCCGCAGGATCTTGAGGAAGTCGGTGTCGGGCGCCTCCAGGATCTTCAGCAGGACGTGCTCGACCTCGACGTCGTAGTTCGTCCGGGAGAGGCAGAGCCCGGCCGCTCCCTCGAGAGCCTGGCGGCAGGTGTCGTTGAGTCGACCGATCAGGGACTTCAGGTTCACGCTCATCTTGTCGTCCTCTCGCGAGCCGGATTTCCTCAATTATCGACCGGAAGGACGACCTCGTCGGCGTCTTTCCGGGGCGTTTCGCTGGTGACCCACGTCGTCCACCCGAGCATCGGGGGGAGCGCCGATTTCGAGTCGAGGGAGCAGGGAGGGACGTCCTCCTTCCGGAGGACGAGCTGGATGTCGTAGTCGAACTCGAGGCCGGCCAGGTACCTCGTGAGGTCGGTTGCGGGCTTCCAGGCCGGCCCGACGGGGAGGAAGGAGACGAACTGCGCCAGGTTGAGGGGGCCCAGCCTGACCCGGAACTTGGATTGTGAGACGAAGACGGTGGATCCCGCCACCACCGTCCGCCCGAGCTCGGAGTTCGCCTGCCCGAGCGTCGTGACGTTCTCCGGCTCGAGCGGAAACCACTGCCCCTGGAACTGGACGATCTCCGCGGGGACCCGGAAGTAGTCGCGGAGGATCGAGGCGATCGCCCCGGCCGAGTGCGGCTTCTGGGCGACGAGCCCGGCGTAGAGGAGGAGCGCCTGGTCGTTGACGGCCATCCGGCCGCGGAGCCCCGGCGTCCCCATGCCGATGAGGTCGAAGAGGTACTCGGTGAAGGCGTCCTCGAGCTGCCTCTCGTAGGCGATCGGGAAGCGGTACTTCTCCCAGGCCCGGTAGAAAAGAGAGGCGAACCGGTGGTTGAAGAGGTCGAGGAAGGACCAGAGCGCGGTGTCCTTGTGGGAGATCCGCTCGCGGACGAGCTCGGTGTAGGGGTGCGGAAGGACTCCCTGTGGTCCCGTCAGCCCGATGAAGTTGACCGTCATCTCGGGCGGCCGCTCCTCCTGTCCGGGGGACGGCGCCTTCAGGTCGACGATCTCGCTCGGGGGGAAGGAAAGCGACGGGTGAGAGCGGAAGCGGACGATCTCGTTCCCGGGCCTCACGGACCGCCCGACCCCCTCCTTGCCGGGCGACATCCGCTCCAGGAGCCGCACGGCCTGGAAGAAGGAGAAGCGGTACGGCTCGGAGTAGAGGAGGTCCTTCATCCCGCGCTCAGAGGACGATCTGCTCCCCGGCCCGAGGCGACCAGCGGCGAATGACCCCTTCCCGCTGGCGACTCGTCAGGACGAGCTGGCTGAAGGAGTTCACGGAGCAGTAGAGGCCCAGGAAGCGCTCGAGAACCTGGGCGAAGAGGAACGCCCCCGTACCGACGAACTGCTGCTCGTCGAGCTCGAGCGTCACCTCGATACCCCTCACGAAGCTCGGCTGCAGGACTCCGATCGAGCGAAGGACCCGCCGCGAGCCGACCTTCGTGATCCCCGCGATCTGCTGCCGGGTGACGGAGGAGTCGGAGAAGTCGTAGAGGCGGAGGATTTCCTGGAGCGCCTCGGGCCCCTGGCCGTCCGCCCGTTCCACGAGGGACAGGAGGTTGAGCGAGAGGTGGGAGAGGAGCCGCCACTGCAGGCCCCTGCGAAGCGGGGGCCGGACGGTGGGCGTGGGGCGCCTCAGGCAGCGGATCCCGGAGAAGACGCCGGCACCCTCGAGCTGGAAGTCGGCCTCCCCTCCCTCGAAGGGGAGGCGCGACGGGAGGTCGCGATTCGTGCAGACGACCTCTACGGTGAGGGTGTCCGCTTCGGGCTGGACCGGGTTGAAGCCGAGGTCGACGAGCGAGAGGTAGGCGTCGGTCCCGTCGTCGTCCTTGCGCGCGGAGGGCCGCCGGCTCATGTACCAGAAGGCGGGCGCCTGCCCCTTCTCGAATCCGTGCCGGTACGAGTAGAAGGGCTCGTAGGTCGTGACCTTGTCGCTCCCCTTCGCGACGCTCGTGACCCCGTCGACCGAGTAGACCTCCGTGACGTCCTGCCGCCTCACGTCGGGAATGACCCGGTACTCGGGCTGCAGGTGGGTCAGGCGGATCGGCTCGGCGATCTGCCGGAAGAGGTTCGCGACGGGCGTGCAGTTGAGCCGGAAGGTCTGTGCCGAGACGTTTCTCTCGAGAGGGAAGTCGCGGTTGAAGTAGAGGAGGATCTCGAGCCCGTCGTCGAAGTCCTCCCGCGCCGCCTGTTCGAGTCCCTTCACGTCGAAGAAGAAGAACTTCTCGGGGAAGGCGAAGTACTCGGCGAGGAGCCGGTAGCCGAGGAACGAGCGGTCGGTGTAGGGCAGGAGGCCCTGGTCGCGCTCGAAGCCGACGGCGCTCACGACCGACTTCGGGAGCTTCACCGGCGACGGGACGTCGCGCGGGCCACCCGGGCGGAGCTCGACGGCGACGAGGTGGTTGTGGATCAGCTCGTGGAGGGCGTAGACGACCTTCCCCTCGCCCTGGAGGTAGAACCGCAGAGACTCGAGGTGCTTCTCCTCGGACTCGGAGACCTTCTCCTTGAGCTCGCGCAGCGGCGACCCTCCGAACGTCTTCAGCTCGAGCCGCAGGACCGTCCGCACCCCTTCCTCGGGCCCGACGCCGGGAATCGGGAGCTCGAAGCGCGCCTGGCGCATCTCGATCGGCCAGAGGTGGACCGGGTAGGCCGTGCGGAACCGGCAGGACGTCCCCGCGACGGAACGGGAGTAGAGCATCGCGCCGCGAGGGATCCTCTGCCCCGACTGGAGGCTGACCTGCGACGGGTCGAGGACGAACTGCACGATCGACATCGACGGGATCGGGGCGAGGAGGTGCGGGTAGAGGACGTTGAGGAGCGACTCGGTGATCTCGGGGAACTCGTCGTCGACCTTCAGGTGGACGCGGGACGCGAGGAAGGCGAACGCCTCGATGAGCCGCTCGACGTGCGGGTCCTCGCACGTTTCCGGCTCGAGCAGGAGACGGCTCGCGATCTTCGGGTACTTCTCCGCGAACTCGGCCCCCATCTGCCGGATGAAGGAGAGCTCGCGTTCGTAGTATCCGAGGAGCTCGTCGCGCATCACTCCCCCTTCACGTGGAACTCGCCGCTCCCGATCTGGACCAGGGTGTCGAACGAGACGGGCTCGGGGGCCGGGTCGACCTTAAGCCGGCCGTCGATCCGGAACTTCAGGGCGAGACCGGCCCCCGGCTCGGCATCGACCGTCACGACGACCCCTTCCAGCCGCGGCTCGAACGTCTCGAGGACCCGCTCCACGGAGCGGCGCAGCTTCGCCTTGTCGCCCAGGTTCCTCCCCGAGAGCGTCGTCATGTCGGGGAGGCCGTAGACGGCGACGGAAGACCAGACCTCCTTCAGCTCGGGAGGGACGACCGCGGTGGCGCGCGTGTTGAAGAGCCACTCGAGGTCGCGCCGGACCGACTGCTTGAGGATCCGGAGATTCTTCACTCGCGAGGCGGGCGCCTCGCGCGAGTATTCCGGCTCGTAGTCGATCAGCCGGTCGAGGACCGACGGGCGGACACGGATCTCGTTGTCGAACCGCGACATCTCGGGAGAACTCCTGGGGCGAACCGGCGGCGGAAAGAAAAGGCCGGGCGGCGAAGGACGCCGCCCGGCCGCGAGCAGCTACTTGCGGGCCGAGGACGGCAGGTCGGCCACGAGGCGGAGCGAGACCTGCAGCTCGTCGAGCTGGAAGTGGGGCCTCAGGAACGCGACGGCACGGTAGGCGCCGGGCTTGCCCGGAATCTCGGCGACGTCGATCTTCGCTTCCCGGAGCGGGTACTTGGCCTTCGCCTCCTGGGAGGCGTTGTCGTCGGGAGTGACGTAGTTGGAGATCCACTGGTTGAGGAACGTCTCGCAGTCCCTGCGCGACATGAAGCTGCCGACCTTGTCGCGCATCATCGCCTTGAGGTAGTGGGCGAAGCGGGAGACCGCGAAGATGTTGGGCAGCATCGTCGAGAGCCGCGCGTTCGCGTTCGCGGAGTCGAGGTCGTACTTCTTCGCCTTCTGGCACGACTGCGCGCCGAAGAACGCCGCGTAGTCGGTATTCTTGCAGTGGACGAGAGGCATGAACCCGAGGTCGGAGAGCTCCTTCTCGCGCCGGTCGGTGATCGCAATCTCCGTCGGGCACTTCAGGGCGACATCCCCCTCGTCGGTCTGGAACGTGTGGACCGGAAGGCCCTGCACGAGGCCGCCCCCCTCGACACCACGGACGGCGACGCACCAGCCGTACATCGCGAACGCCTCGGTGAGGCGCGTGCCGAAGGAGTAGGCCGCGTTCCCCCAGAGGTACTTGTTGTGGTCCTTCCCGTCGACGTCCTCCTCGAAGTTGAACGTCTCGGTGGGAATGGTCTCCTTGCCGTAGGGAAGCCGCATGAGCGTGCGCGGCATCGTGAGACCGACGTAGCGCGAGTCCTCGGAGTCGCGGAAGGAGCGCCACTTGGCGTACTCGGTCCGGTCGAAGATCTTCGCGAGATCGCGGACCTCGGTCATCTCCTGGAAGCTCTCCCAGCCGAAGAGCTGGGGCGCCGTGGCCGCGATGAACGGAGCGTTCGCCGCCGCCGCGACCTGGGCCATCTTCTCGAGAAGGAGCTGGTCCTGGGGATGGTTCGAGAAGTAGTAGTCGCCGATGAGCGCGCCGAACGGCTGGCCGCCGAACGTGCCGTACTCCTCCTCGTAGACCTTCTTGAAGACGGCGGACTGGTCGAACTCCGCGGCCCTTTCGAGGTCCTTCAGGAGGTCCTTCTTCGAGACGTTGAGGACGCGGATCTTGAGCATCACCGACGTCTCGCTCTCGAAGACGAGGTGGTGCAGGCCCCTCCACGACCCCTCGAGGCGCTGGTAGGGCTCGGCGTGCATGATCTCGTTCAGCTGCGCCGACAGGAGCCGGTCGATCTCGGCGATACGGGCCTGGATCGACGCCTCGAGGTCGCGGCCCATGACCACCTGACCCTGCATCGCCTGCTGGACGAACTCGGCGATCATGTCCTTGGCCGCCTGAGTCTGGCTCTCGTGCTGGACCATCCGGCCCTCTTCGAGAATCTTGCTCAGGAGGTCGACTTCGCCCGTCTGCTCCCGGACGATCGATTCGGCCTTGCCTCGCTCGGCGGCATTACTCATTGCCGTCCCCCTTCTTCGGCCCCTCGGGCGAGAGACCGAGCGAGTTGGCCAGCTGCTGCTGGCTTCCCGCGTTCTGGAGGACGTCGTTCAGCATCTTCTCGAGCTTCTCGTTGCCGTCGGCCTTCGAGAGGAGGTCGGACAGCCGCTGGCGCGCCTCGACGAGCCTCCGGAGGGGATCGACCTGCTGGACGACCTTGTCCGGCTCGAAGTCGTCGAGGCTGTTGAACTTCAGGTCGACGCCGATCTTCGAGCCGTCCCCGGCCATCTTGTTCTCGACGGCCATCGCGACGCGCGGCGCCATTGCGGAGAGGACCTGGTCGAAGTTGTCCCGGTCGATCTCGGTGATCTTCCGGTCCTTCATGCGCGGGAGGGGCGTGTCGGGCTGGCCCGAGAAGTCGCCGAGGACACCGACGACGAACGGGAGCTCCTTCAGCTCGATGGCTCCCCCGATCTCCACGTCGTAGGTGATCTGGACCCGCGGGGGCCGGACCCTCTTGAGTTTCTGCTGGATGCTTTCCTTCTTCACCATGAGTATTCCTCCCTGACGGCTTTCTGCCTCGATCCTTACGCCTAATTCTGTGACATCACTCGGATTGCTGGCGGATCCCCAGAGTTTCCTTGATCCCGCCGAGGACGGTCGTGTCCTTGATCACTTCCGCGAGCCAGGTCTCGAGCGGCATCTGGCCCCACGTGATCGCCCGCTGGACCAGGTACGAGACGGGGCTGTGCGGCTCGGTCTGGCGGAAGAACTCCGCCACCTCGCCGAGCCGGGCGAGAGCCTCGCCCCGGCCCCGAATAGGCCCGGACGGGCCCGCGACCCGGTAGACGACCGCACCCCCGTCCTGCCCGTCCACCTCTCCCGCCTCGGCCCCGGCACCACCCACGGCCGGCGCGTCCGGCTCGAGCGCCCGCTTCTCCTTGAGGATGGAGTCGACGACGCGGCGGACTTCCTCGATCGACTTCTTCAGCTCGCTGAGGCCCGGAGTCTGCCGGCCGAACTTCTCGTCCATCACGCGGTCGAGCGCCTGGAATTCGTCCCAGGCCTGCGCGAGAGCCTTCGAGGCGCCCTCGTAGTAAACCTTCGGAGTCGAGGCCTTCGCCTTCCGGAAGTCCTCGCCGCTCGTCTTGTTCTCCGCGGCCGCCTGCCGCTTCAGCTCGGAAAGGCGGGTCTGCGCGTCGCCGTCGAGCGGACCGGCGATCGTCTCGGGAATGTCGAAAGGCCTCGACTCGCTCCACTCGAGCCAGGAGAAGTTCATGCCCGGCGCTCGTGTCAGCGGGGCCTTGCGCAGGGAGAGAGCCACCTGGCGGTCGAAGAAGGAGAGGACGTTCGCGCGGCCCTCCATGTCCCCTTCGTCGATCTCCGGATAGCACGTCTCCCAGAACTGCTCGTGCAGCCCCTTCATCAGCCTCAGGCCGTCGCGCGCCCCCGCGAAGCCGTGAAGCATCGTGAGGCCCTCGGCGAGCCACGCACCAACCTGCAGGTCTTTCGTCTTCGTGAGGAGGGCGTCGGTCGAGAGAGCGACGGCTTCGTCCCAGTCGGCGACCTTCAGCTCCCGCTTCCAGTCTCCCTGCTCGAGAACGTCGTCGGCGCGGCGCGCCTCGCGAATCTCGTCGAACAGACCCGAGTACTGAAGGCTCTCGCCCGACGGCCGATCTTCCGAGACCGGGGCGAGGAGCCGGTCAAAGTCGAGGAGCGGAGCCTCCGACGACATCTAGAAGCCTCCCAACGGATTGTGAAGTGATGTTACTGTAACCGACTCAGAAGCGCCTGTCATCCCGTAACGACCCGTTTCCCGCGGCAGCCTGGCGCTGCCCGGGACCGGCGATGAGGAGGACCCACATGCCGACGCCCAAGGAACTTCTCGACGCGGGGGATTTGAACGCCGCGATCGAGGCCCTGACCCAGGAGGTCCGCGAGGCACCCGCCGACCAGCACAAGCGGACTTTTCTCTTCGAGCTGCTCGCCTTCGCCGGCGACTGGGACCGCGCCGAGAAGCAGGTCGCCGCCGTCGCCGGGGCCGACGCCCAGTCCCAGATGGCAACCGGGGTCTACCGGGGCCTCCTCCAGGCCGAACGGGACCGGGCACGGGTCTTCGCCGGGAAGGCGCGGCCCCACTTCCTCCGGGCGGTTCCCTCGTACGTCGAGAAGAGCCTCGCCGCGATCGGCCAGATCAGCGAGGGGAACTTCTCCGCGGCCCGGGCCCTCCTCGACGAGGCCGAGGAGGAGCGCCCTCCGCTCTCCGGCAAGCGCGGCGACGAGGCGTTCGGCGACCTGCGCGACTTCGACGACGTCCTGAGCGGCGTGGTCGAGATGGTTTTCCAGGGGAAGTACACCTGGTTCCCGCTGGAGCAGGCGAAGAGCCTCGAGCCGAACCCGCCGAAGAAGCTCCGGGACCTGATCTGGCCCGGGGCACACATCACGGCAGACGACGGCACGAGCGGCGACGTCTTCCTGTTCGCCCTCTACCCCGGGTCGTCCGCGCACGCGGACAACCTCGTGAAGCTGGGACGAATGACCGACTGGAAGAGCCTCTCCGACGACCTTCAGGCCGGCCTCGGCCTCCGTTCCTTCCTGGTCGACGATGCGGACGTCAGCATCTTCGAGCTCGGCCCGGTCGACTTCGACTCGCGCGAAGACCTCCCGAGCTGAACCTGATTCCCGGCGCTTGCCCGGCCCTTCCCTGCCACGAGGGGGGGGCTGGGCCGTCGGCTGGAAATCGGAATTCGAGACACGCCGAAAAGGGATCGGCCTCCCACGAGGGAGGCCGATCCGGTTTCGGGGAGCTGTTCGCGAAGGCGCTCTAGACCTTTTCGTTCTTCTTGAGATCCCAGCCCGCCGGGATCGGCCCGTCGAGGGTGCCGTCCTTCTTCTGCTCCCTGTACTCGAACTCGATCTTCGAGAAGTTCAGGGAAATGCTCTCCAGGGGCTCCTCGCCTCCACCGCCCGTCTGATACGACGAGACGAGAAGGTCGGTGAACTTGATCTTCATGTACTCCTGCTGCTGTTCACCCGCCTTCCTGGCAGTCAGCAGGGCCGAGGGGATGTGCTTGCCGTTGGCGCAGTGCAGGAGCAGCTTCGGGGTCGCCTTGCACATGCGCATCGAGAACGTGGAAGTCCTGCATCGAGACCTTGCCGGCGCCGCCGCCGCCACCGCCAGCCATCGTACCGGCCTGGTGCGCGCCGAAGCTCCAGCTAAGGACGTCGATCTCGCCCGTGTGCTTCGAGTCCTTACTCTCGCCTTCGATCCCATCGATCTTCAGAAAAAAGTCAACAGCCATGATTTGCTTCCTCCTATGTTTTTTGGCAGCTTCCGACCTATAAGGTAGGGATCGCTTTCCGGAAATTCAAGGTTGATCGGGCCTCGCCCGACATCGGTGTGACCTCTCGCACCTTTAGGCCTTCGTGCCGTCGGACCGAAGGAGCTCCCCGAGGGGCTTGCTCCAGCCCGGCGGGGGTTCTCCGGGACCCGGGCCGCCAGAGGGCATTTCGCCATCGCCGTCCGGAGCGTTTGCCGCGCCCGGAGCAGTGTCGGCTGCGATCCGGACGGCCGGTATGGTCTCTTCCACGAACTCGTAGTCGGCCTTCTCCGGGTGCAGGAGAAGAAAGTCCTCGGGTCTCGCGTCGCGAAAGAGAAGAACGGCCCGGGAGCGTCCTCCCGACCGGCAGACGAGGGTACCTGTGGGAGCGCGATGGCGGAAAGCGCCTTCCGCGTCGAGCCACGTCAGCCACAGCTGGACCTGGAGCGCCGCCGGGAGGAGGTTCCCGACCGGTATTCGAACGGCTCCGGCCCCGCTTCCCGGGGCCTGGTCGCACGCGGCCCTGAGGCGCTCGAGGAACCGGGGCCACTCGGCCGCGGCGTCCGCTCCGAGGAGCGACTCGGCGAAGTCGCCGAGGGTGACGTCCTTCGCCTCCTTCTCGACCCCTTCGACGATCTTCGCAGGCCGCTTCACGGGGATCTCGATCCGAGCCCCCCGGAAGCCCTCGTAGAACGACGCGAGGGTCCGTCCCGGGACGAACGTACGACGGATGTAGGCCGCCCGTTCCTCGAAGACCTCGAGGAACGAGAGCGCGACGAGGGGGTCGGCGGCCGGCTTGCCGTTCGGGACGACGGAGAAGAGCGTGAACGGGAACTGCCGAAGCCCCCCCTCGTCGTGGCTCCCCCAGAGGGCTCCTGCTACCGACCGCCTGACGCCTGGAAGAGCGAGGAGAAACGTGTGGAGAGGAATCTCGGTCTGCTTGTAGTCCTCGTCGGTCGACCACCGTCGGCTGAAACCGTTCCCGAGCCAGTCGCGGAATTCCTTGGCACCTTCCTCGGTCAACCCGCTGGAGATGAAGTCCTTGTAGATGGGGAGCTTCCCGTAGAGGTGCAGGGCGTAGGTCTCCATCTTCGGGGGCCCGTCGGCGCCCGCGAAACCTTCCTTCAGCTTCGAGATGAGACTCCACGCTGCCACTCGGTCACCTCGCTCGTTCGATTCCGTCAGGAAACGGGGTGCGAGCGGAACCCGGAGTTCCGGGCTCCGCCCGCAGGCGTTCAGTTCGGGAGAATGGGGGGCATCGGCTCCTCGAACAGGAGCTCGAAGAGCCCCTCGAGCGGCTCGGTCCGCTGGAGGGCGTTGGGAATGACGACGCGGATCGTCCAGGTCCTCTCCTTCTCGCGCGCCTTTTCAGGGTCATCCGAGTCGTCGCGCCGCTCACGCTCCTCGCTCGCCAGCCGGACGAAGTAGAAGAACCGGAGAGGTCCGCCGTAGGCCTCGAGGCTGCCGGTCCACCCGGCCTTCGACTCCTCGTCGCGCCCCGTGATCGACATCGGCGCGTCCGAGGGACCGAGCCGCCAGACGTAGGGGTTCGGCTGCTTGCCGGACTTGAAGTCCGTCGAAGGCCGGACGACTACCGACCGGTCGAAGAGGAAGAGCGAGTTGACCCGGTCGCCCATGAAGCGCTTTCCGGGACTCGGCGTGAACTGGAGAGGCCGGATCTCGACCTTGTGCTCCTTGATGACGGACGTGGAGCGGCCGCCCCCGAAGAGGAAGATCTGCCAGCCGCGGCCGACGGCGAGAAGCCCGCGGTTCGCGTCGCCGACGAAGTCGAACTGCGGCTCCCAGCCCCAGAGGATCGGATTGAGCGCGTACTCGTCGGCGAGGGCGCCGACATCGGTGAGGATGCCGGAGAAGTGGCCCTGGTTGATCGACGCGAGGTCGAGGCGGTAGGTCACGTTGTTGCCGCTACCGCCCGGCTTCAGCGAGGAGCCTGAGGCGTAGGCCACGCGTTCCTGCCGCAGCTGGCTCTCGCGGATGAACGGGAACTGGCCGACCAGCTGATCCCGGATCTTCTTCACGACCGGTTCGGCGGCCTGCTGGAACGCGGGCTGGATCGCGTCGCGGATCAGGTTTGCGCCGCGGCTCTCGACGGCGACGAGCTGGCGCCCGTAGACGCTCCGGCGGACGGCCGGGTTCCGCGAGAAGGCGTGGTAGCCCCTGAGGGAGACGCCATCCTGTGCGAGCGAGAGCTGCCGCCAGGCCTTGAGCTCCTGCTCGGGAAGCGGAATGACGTTGTTCTTGAAGAGGTTCGCCGCAGTGACGAGCTCCGGCGGGGCCTTCGCCGACCCGCCGGACGCCCGGACGGGTGCAGCCTTGCCCTTGAAGTACGCGAGGATGCTGTTCAGCCGGCGGTTCGCGGCCGCGAACGACTGGACGTCCTCGAAGCCGAGGGCGCCCGACATGTCCGTCACGGGGGCTTCGCCTCCCTGCGACTCGGGGATCCAGCGAGTGATCGCCGCCTGGAACTCGCGCCACGAGCTGGCCTGCAGCGCCGCGCCCGGGACGACGAATCCGCCCCCGCCCCCGCCGCTCCTCCGGCCGGCGAACCGGTCGACGTAGCGGCGGAGGTAGTCGAGCATCGTCTCGGCGTGCGCCTGCGCGAGCTGGTCGACGTCGGGACGCGTGGCGATGGAGGACGCCTCGGCGAAGCTGATGTAGGAGACGCCGAGCGGGATCATCTGCTGCGCGTGGTTGCGCGTGAAGCAGACGTTCTCCATGCACGTCGGGCCGATGGAGCGGTCGAGGAACTGCTGCGTGTACGGAAGGACGCGGTAGACGAGGGCGAGGTCGGCCGTCCTCGGGACGAAGGCCGCGAGCAGGCCGTCCTGCCACAGCGCCTTCTGCTCCTGCGGGATCCCGGCGATCGCGGTCACGTTCGCGGTCGCCTTCGCCTTCGCGTCGACCTGCTTCTTCGAGAACGCCTCGAGCGTCGCCTTCTGGTCCGCCGGCGTCGACTTGCGCGATGCCTCCTCGACGACGGCCTTCGGGTTCTCGGCCGTCTCGAACGCGGCGAGGTCTGCGTAGGACGTCACCTCGACGAGCATCGGCGAGACGGCCGCCGCCACCGGGCTCCACGACTTCTTGCTCGGGTTCTGCGGGTCGGGGACGACGAGGTACGCATAGGCCAGGATCTGGGCCTCCAGGTTCTTCCAGTCCGACTCCATCTGGCCCTTGATCCGGTTCCGCGCGTTCTCGTTGATGACGCCCGGTACGACGACCGTGAAGCGCATCAGCTTGTCGTAGTCGGCCTCGAAGTTCCGCCGCCATTCGTCGGGACCGAAGCCCGGGAACTCCTTGCTCCCCGGCTTCGCCGTCGCCAGGTGCTTCGTGACGTCGCCGTAGACCTTCTGGAACTCCTTCCCCGTCGCCGCCGTCCGGTCGAGAAAGCCCTTCGACGACGGATCCTCGATCTTGAGGAGCTCCGAGTACTTCTGGACGTACAGCGCGAGCATCTGGTTGAGCCGGAAGTCCCACCGCGCGAGGTTCGCGACGGTCCAGAACTCTTCGAACTTACGGATCGCCGCACCCGGGTCCGGCACCTGGATCATCTCCGGATCCTTCGGCGGCTCCTTCACGAACGTGGCCACGATCTGGTCGGGGGTCCCGTCGGTGGCGATCGAGGCGACCCAGTCGTCGATCTCCTTCGATCTCCCCGTGGCCGGCATGCCCTTGGTGTTCTGGCAGAACTGGATGAGCGGGACGATCTTCAGCTCCGACGACGCCACGATCGGTTTCTGGTCGGCCCCGGGCACGGCCTTCTTCACCGTCCACCACTTCAGGTGGTTGTCGAGGGCGCCGAAGAAGGTCCGGTAGTCGTACGGGCCCGCCCAGTCGAGCTGGGCCATCCGGGCCTCTCCCTCCTTCATGAGGGGGTTCGCGACCCGGTAGATGAAGAGCTTCTGGTTGATCCTTCCGAGGAGATCCGAGAGCTCGCCGGACGCGGCCCCGCGGAAGAACATCGCGAAGATGAACGGGTGCTTCCGGATCTCGGCCTGGTTCTTGAAGATGTCGCGCGAGATGCCGTAGGCCTTCGGGATCGAGCAGGGCTCCTTCTCGACGCACTCCTGGGCCGCCGCGACGTTCCGCTTGATCGGCTCCACGATCCTCTTCAGCCCGATGAAAGCCGGGATCATCCCGCCGAGGACGAGCAGGACGATGAAGACCGACAGTCCCCGGATGACCCAGACCGTCGTCTTGTCCTTCTGGATCGCGGCCTTCGTCCGCGAGATGAGCCCCTGCTCGGGGAACACCTTCTTCTCGTAGAAGTCCTTGATGAAGAAGGCGCGCGAGCGCTTGAAGATCTGTTCCAGGTTCTCCAGGACGCCCTCGGCCGAGGCGCCGAGGAGCTCGCGCGTCGCCCGCGCGATGGGCTTGCCCTGCTGCACGCCCGACGAGAAGTAGTAGCCGCGGAAGACGAACGGGTCGTCGTAGCGCGTCTCGAGGAAGATCCCCTGGAAGTAGCGCTTCAGGGAGTCGCGGAGCGCCCGGAGCTCCTCGGGGAAGACGAAGATCCGGTCGACGTTCTGGACGATCTCCTCGTTCGCCGTGAACTTCATCCGGAGCTTGTGGATCCGGGTGAGGATCTCCTCGTAGGCCTCGTCGAACGTCGCGAGGGCGTAGGGCTTGTCCGGCCCCTGCGGGTTCGACCAGCCGACGAGCTGCCGCTGGTCGACCGGGTCGAGCTTCGAGAAGAACTCCGAGAAGCCGAGTATCCGGTCGGCCTTCGTCACCATGATGAAGATGGGGAAACGGATCTCGAGCACCCGCTGCAGGTGCATGAGCTTCGTCCGGATGTTCGCGGCCTTCTTGTCCTGCTCCTCGGGTGTGTCCTCGAGGAGGGATGTGGCCGGGATGACGACGAGGACGCCGTTGATCGGGCAGTCCCGGCGGTACTTCTTGAGCATCTTGAGGAAGGTCGACCACTCCGTGGCGTCGGGGGCCGCCTCTTCCTGGAACGTGAACCGGCCCGCGGTGTCGAGGATGACCGCCTCGTTCGCGAACCACCAGTCGCAGTTACGGGTGCCCCCGGAGCCGGAGAGCCCGTCGCCGCCGACGGGGAACTCGAGGCCCGAGTTCTTCAGCGTCGTCGACTTGCCCGACTGCGGCTCGCCGATGAGGAGGTACCACGGGAGCGAGTAGATCTGCAGGCCCGTCCCCTTGAGCTGGGCGAGCGACTCGGTCCACTTCTGCGACAGTTCCTTGACGGCCTCGCGGACCTCCTGCTTGGAGGCGCCGGCGCCGCCCTGGGCGTCGCGGGCGAGGTCCTTCTCGAAGGCGCCGCCCCTCGCCTTGTCGCCCTTCTTGACGAAGGCTTCGAAGGCGGCGACGAGGAGCGCGATGACGATGAGGCCGCCGACGACGGCCCACCAGTACTGCCCGAACCCCAGCGCCCGCGCGATGACGATGCAGACGGGCATCAGGAGGAAGACGATCCCGAGGGTCTTGATGGGTTTGGGAAGGCGGCCGAGGAGATCCAGAAGTTCGTACATGACCTACCTCACAGCACCCCGACTGCGCGGGCAGCCGTCCGGATCTCGCTCATCAGCGAGCCCCAGAGGAGGAACGTCAGGAGGTAGTACATGACGAGAACGCCGAAGCTGATGATCGCGACGCGTCCGAGCGTGACGACCGGGTTCAGCCGCTTCCCCGCCGAAGCCATCACGGTGTACGCCTCGGGGGTGATCTTGTCGCTCTGCGTCGCGAGGTACTCCGAGAGGAGCCGATACGTGTTCTTCCGCACCTCGGCGAGCTTCTCGGGCCTCTCGCGGTACTTCCCGCGGAATCCGAGCGCGAGCCCCGCGTACACGATGCTGCCGAGCTCCACGTCCTCGGGCTTGAGCTCCTTGGCGATCGCGAAGTACTGGTCGCCGCCGATGTTCGAGCGGAAGTACTTCTCCTCGAGGATCCGGTCCTGCCAGTCGCGCGCGAACTCCCACCCCGAGTGGATCAGGATCTCGTCCGCCAGGACGACGAGCGGGTACCGCGCCTGGTCGTAGAGCGCCTGGAGGCGGGGGTCCTGCCGCACGGCGGACGCCTGCTCGCGGAAAATCTCGTCGAGATCGGCCGCGGCGTCCTCGATGTCGGCGCGCACGCCTTTTCTCACCTTCTGCCGGAACGACGACAGGAAGAGGAACTCCTTCGCCGCCACCTTGAACAGCTCGGTCGTGTAGTCCATCTCAGCTCCCGGGCTTCGTGATGATGTAGAGCGAGAACTTCAGCTTCGGGTCGAGGGCGTCGGAGAGGGCGACGTTGCGGTCGCGGACGACGTTCGTCCAGTACGGCCCTTCCTTCTCGATCTTGAAGTAGAAGTAGTCCTCCCGCTGCGGGAGGCCCGCGGGCGTCCGCTTCAGGAGCTCGAGGTCGAGGCCGAAGAGGCGCCGCTGACGGAGGACCGGGATGTCGCGCACGGTCCCGAGCTTCATCGTGACGATCCGTCCGCGCAGGTCCTTCTCCTCCATCTCGGCCTCGATGGCGAGGAAGACCTCGGTCTGCGCCGCGAGCCATTCCTCGAGGAGGTCGGCGACCAGGAGGTCGTCCCGGAGGACGAAATCGACCTTGACGAAGCGCGAGGCGACGATCTTCTCGAGGAGGGCCTCGATGACGCGGCACGTCTCGTGGAAGCAGGGCCCGAGCTTCTCGTGGTCGTAGACCGGGATCTTCACGGGGATCTTCCCGTCGTCGAAGATCGACAGCTCGCCCGCGAGGCGGGCGAACTCGGTGTAGACGGCGAACGGGTGGATGCGCGGGATCCGCGTCAGCTGCTGGAAGAGGAACAGGAAGCTCCCGAGGATCTGGAGCTTGATGATCGCCTGCCAGCCCGAGGTGCCCTCCGACGAGATCGTCAGGCGCCCCTGCGCGACGTCGGTCAGGAGGAGGCGGTGCTTGGCCTCGATCCGGTTCGTGACCCCGTCGCAGAGGGCCTGGATCGTCCTCGAGCCGCCGAGCTCCGTCAGCGACGGGATGAACTCGCGGGAGAGGACCGGGAAGTTCCGCCCCGAGCCCGACCGCTCGACGACGGCGACCTCGAGGCACTCGTACCCTTCCTGGCTCTCGGCGCCGAAGAAGAGCTTCCCGTTGCAGCGCCTCACGCCGACGGGCTGGGGGTTCCCGCCCGAGTTCTCGTCGAGGACCTCGGCGTTCTCGGCGACGTAGCGCCGGTCGACCCCGGCCGGCCCCTCGCCCGGGGCGAAGGTGTTCGGAGCCGTCTCGCGCATCACCGGCACGCCGACGAAGACCCGCATCCGGCCGCTCGCCTTGTCGAGCTCGTTCTTGAAGCTCCGCGGCGAGAGCCGGAGCGTGGAGTCGGACGACAGCGCGGTGCCGTCCTTCAGCTTCAGGGAGACGTCGCGGATCTCGAAGACGAAGTTCTCGAGCTGGTCCGGCGCCACGTCCAGCGACTGGAGGCCGTAGAAGAACGGCTGGATCCGCTGGATCTCCCGCTGGAGGGCCTCCTCGCGGTAGCGCTCGGCCGTCTGGAGGTGGTGGGGCCGGAGGAACATCCCCTCGGCCCAGAGGACCTGCGGCGTCTTTTTCATGGGAGCCGACTACCAGCGACGCTCGACGGAGAGCTCCCGCTCGAGCACGGAGACGAGGATCTTCTGGCCGACCCACTTCTCGCGGGAGAGGACGATGACCTGCCGCGTCGGGTCGTTGTTCTGGAACTTGTAGTCGGCGATGAGGACGAGGTAGCGCTCGCCCTTGGAGACGGGGACCGTCACGCTCTTGTCGCACGAGCCGGCTCCCTCGCCCGTCTTGAAGGTGACGGTCTGGATCCGGTTCTGTCCCTGGATGTTGAAGCGGGTCTGGTCGTAGAACCACTTCTCGCCCATCTCCGAGATCTTTCGCGACTCCTCCTCGGTGGCGCGGATGACGTCGACGGCGAGGGCGAGCCCGCCGTTGATGGCCGGTCCGCACCGGAACGAGATGGTGCCGGCCGAGGCGCCACAGCCCGTCAGGGCCGGGAGGGCTGCAGCCAGAAGGCCGCACGCGGCGATCCGGAGGAGGGAGCGGGACGTCGTCTTCGTCATGAGTGTTCTCCTCGCTGGTTCTTCCTGAGCTTCTCGAGCTCTTCCTTCGACAGGCGGGCCACGCCCTGCAGGACCTGGTCGTTGACGAGGTCGGGCGAGAGGTCGCGGGTGGCGATCTTGTAGAGGTCCCACCACTCCGCCGCCTCACCCCTCAGCTTCCACCCCGCGCTGCGTGGAGCCGATTCGATCGTGACCGGGTTGATCCGCTTCCAGAGCCGGTCGAACCATTCCCCCGGCGCCTGGTGGTAGGCCGCGAGGATCGCGACCTGCCACCTCTTCAGCTCGTCGAGGTACTCCTCGATTCGCTGGACGCTGACCGGCTTGCCCTGCTCGAGGGCGTGCAGGAAGCTCCGCATCGTCTCCTTGAAGCCGGGGAGCTTGAAGGCCATCGTCTCGTTGCCGGGCATCGTCAACGACTGGATGAGCCCGAGGGTCATCCCTTCCATCGCGAGCGCGTATTCGATGACTTTCCGGAGCACGAGGACGTTCCGGTCGGCCTGGGCGAGATCCTCGCCGAGGACGAGTTGCCGGAGGGGGAGCGTCGACGGAACGCCGACCGGCTGCTGCTGCTTCCCGCGGGCCACGCTCTTCGACGGGCCCTCCTCGACGGCCTTCTTCTGGAGCTCCTCGATCTTCCGTCTGAGACGCGGCACCTCGGGGTCGGCACCGGCTCCGGCGGGGAGAACCGGGAAGTAGTGACGGAGAAGCTCGAGGAAACGGGTGCGGGATTCCTTCGGAAGAGGCGCGAGCTCCTTCTCGACCCGCCGCTTCAGCTGGCGGCGACGGTCGTCGGGCACGCCGAACCGCAGCTCGCCCGCCAGGACGAAGAGCTCGTCGGCCAGCTCGCGCGCCCGGCCGTCGAGGAGGATCTCGGCGGGCGTGCGCGGCGCGCCCCAGGAGACCGGCGCCGGGACGGGAGCGGGAGCCGGGACCGCCTCCGGGACGGCGGAGACGGGCCCGCGCCCGGAATGGGCCATCGACGAGCCCCTCGTCGGCTCCGGCGCCGCCTGCGCGGAAGGCTCCGGTTCGGGAGCGGGGTGGCGGGACGGCGCCGGGGCCACCGCCGAATCCGACGGGGAAGGCGCCCGAGGGGGCGGTGGGGGCGGGGGCGCGTGCCGTGAGAACGGCGAGGGACCGGCGGAGGCCGTGGCGTCGCCGATCTCTTCCGACAGGAGCGTCGTGGTCCGGCCCTTCTCGCCGACCGGCTTCGGCGACGGCCTGGAATCCGCTCCCTTCTCCAGGCTGGGCGCGGGGGCCTCGCTGCCGGTGGATGCGCCGCTGAAACTGGCGGGAACGGACGTGATGCCGTGGTCGGAAAGCCAGTCTCCGACGGGTCCGAACCGATCGGCGACGAGCCCGGCGAGAATGTTCCGGGCCGCGAGCTTCGTCCCTTCCTCCGGGCCGGCTTCCGCGGAGGCCGCCGTTCGCGCAGCGTCGAGAAACCGGGCGACCCGCGGTGAGACGACGGCCGTCTCGAAGGTCCCCGTCAGGTTCGCCGGCTTGACGAGAATCTCCGCGATCCACGAGAGCGAATCGCGGTAGAAGCCCTTCTTGTAGAGCTCCTCCCGGGCGGACCGGCGGGTCACCCCGCCCTGGGCGAGGAGCTCGTCGATCTCGGGGTCGTCGAGCCTCAGGATCGCGTCGAGGAGGTGCCGGGTGTCGACGTAGGCCTCACGCCGTGCCGCCGCGCACTCGGCGGCGGAGGTGACGAGCGGCTCCACGGCGGCACCTTCCCAGTGGGTCACCGGGAGCGGCTCGAACGGGGGCGGAGCGGCGAGCGGGCTCGTCAGGTAGACCTGCACGGGCGTGAGGGAGACGAGGAAGATCTCGCCCGACTTCACCTCGGTTTCCGCCGTCACGGCCTGCTGGGCCGCGAAGGTCCCGTTCGAGCTCCCGAGGTCGCGCAGGAAGATTCGCCCCTGGGCGAACCGGACCTCGGCGTGCGAGCCCGAAACACCCGCCGAGACGGAGAGGACGAGATGGTTGCGGTCCTTCGTCTGGCGGTCGAACGGAAGGCGCCCGATCCGCACGAGCTGCATCGCCTGCCGCGCCTCAGCGGCGTACCGCAGCCCTTCCATCGGACCCAGCCAGACTTCGAGAGTGAGAGAGCGCGGAGGGACGCTCACACAGCCCGTCCCTGGCAGGGGCGAAAAGCCAGCGCCTCGAAGGAGGAAACGAACGACTTCAGGGACACAGTGACCGGATCTTACCCTCGGTCACCGCGGGCCGCGACCCACCACCGCATCAGCGCTGGGAGGCCGCGCCCGCCTCTTCCTCGAGGAGCTCCGCGAGGACGTCCTGAATCTCGAGGTGGAGCGGCTGACGGTGGACGAGGAGGGCCCTCAGCTCGGCCACGATCTCGTCCACCTCGCGAAGCGCCTGCTCGACCCGTCCTGTTGGATCCTCGGGGCCGAAGTCCCCCGGAGCGGTGGCGATCGAGAAGCCCGGGATCCTCGTCACGAGGCGGAGAGCGAGGAGCACCGACCGCTCGAACAGAGGGGGCGGAATCGCGTTCGGGCGTCCCGGGACCCGGTCTTCGTCCTTCCAGAAGACGCGCGACCGGTCCAGGAGGGTCGCGGTGGCGGGCTCGCCGACGATCGCCGCTTTCAGACGAGGGAGAGGGTCTCCCTCCTTCGTCCGGACCGCCGCGGTCGCGGCGCGCTGGATGGACTGCAGCAGGAGCGGGAACTCCGTCCTCTCGCCGCCCACGAGGGCACGCAGCAGGAGAACGCCGAGGGAGTGCAGATCCGACGGGGCTCCGAAGCGCGGGTAGACCTTGTACCGCGCGCCGGGGAGACGGACGCCGAAAGAGCGCCGGAGCCGCTTCACGGCGGCGTCGTCGAGGTCGACCGGCTCCGAGACGAAGGTCAGCTCCTCGTAGGAGGCCGGCACGTCGGGCTTGCGCTTCACGACGAGGGCGTCCATGCCGAGTCCGAGCGCCTCGTCGGGGAAGGTGACGTGGATCCAGTCGGGCTCCTCGGGCCTCGGGAAGAGGCCGTTCGGGTCCGACAGGCGCCCCTCGACCTTCACGCCCAGCCCGGCGTCGGCCGGCTGGATGTCGGAGAGGTAGACGTCCCCCGGCCGGCGCGCGGCGAGCCGGAACTCGAGGATCTCGGGAGCGGCGTAGGGGAACGTCGGCTCGACGGGCGGAACGACGACCTCGACACCGAACGACGAGGTCTTCGTCGCCGAAACGAGCCCGTGCAGCCGGACCTCGAACGTCCACAGGGCCGGGAGAGAAGAGCCGGCCCCGTAGCTGTCGAGGAGGACGTGCCCCGGCTGAAGGTCGAGGTGCGGCTGGCCGGTGGCGCGGTAGAAGGCGAGGACGGCCGCCGAGAGCTGCCGGAAGGCCGTCATCTTCAGGTAGAGGACCTCGATGGCGTCGACGCCCGTGCCGTCGTGGCCGTAGAGGTACCGCCCCGTCGGCGGGAGCGACTCGCGCAGCCACTCGACGCGGCGCCGGCACGACTCGGTCTCGAGGCTCTCCGGGGCCGCCGGCGGAACGAGCTCCGCCTCGGTCCGGCCGCCGACGAAGTCGGCCCACTCGTCCCACTTCACCGGCGAGAGGCCCGTCACGATGAACGGAGACGGGCAGAGGGAGAAAGCAGACCAGCGCGCGGCGAAGTCTCCGAGCGAGGCCCCGCCAGCCTTCCGGAGGAGCAGGGCCTCCTCTCCGGAGGCGCGGGAGGAGAACGCCTTCACCTGAGCCTCGTCCCATTCGCGGACGAGCGCGCGAGCAAGGCCCTTGAGCAGCTCCTCCGGTCCACCCACCGGGACGTCGGCCTGCGCGGCGAGGGGAAGATACGAGAAGACGGCGATGACGCGGTCGGTCGTCGCGCACGCGGGGCACCCGACGAGCCGGTGCAACGTCTCGCTGTACGACGGAAGCCGGCGCTCCCGAAGAAAGAGCTCGTCGCTCAGGAGCTCGAGAGGCTTGCCGCACGTCGGGCAGGGCGGAACGAAGAACGACCGGGACGGCTTGTCGTAGAGGAGCGCCGGGAGCGTCGCTTCCGGACTGCCGTCGGGCTGGAGGAGCCTCGGAAACCAGGGGCTTTCCGCGCGGAGCGAGCGCAGCCGTTCGCGCTCGGCGGCAAAGCGCTCGAGAAGCGTCCGGTTCGTCGGCCGCGAGGCGCTCTCGGCGAGCGCGTCCGCGAGGACGTTCGGAAGGAGCTTCACCGCGACGAGCTCGATGACGCTGTCGGCGTCTCCCTTGAGGGCCCCCAGGTAGACGCGGCTCGTTCCCTCGTCGGACGACAGGGGCAGGGGAACCGGTCCCTCCTCGGACCCGCCGGCGAGCGGGCCGAGAACGAGATGGAGTCCGAAGGGCGACGGGGCGTCGCCCGAAGGGAGGAGGCGGGCAGTGGAAAGGTCCTTCATTTCGACCTTCCCCTCCGCCGCGCCCGAGAGACGGTCGGCACATACGCGCTCACCACTTCGATTCCTCCGGTGCCGAGAGTCTACCCTTCCCGAGGCCCCTCTTCCTCGACCACAGGCCCCGGATCACGCCGGAGGAGCCTCGCCACGAGGACGAGGAGCGCCACGACGGCCCCCACGAGCGCCGCCCAGAAGAGCTTTGGCCCGGCCTTCTTTTCCGGCTCGACGGTCTCCGGGGCCACCGGCGACAGAGTCGACTCGATGGCTGGGGCCCCGAGGAGGCGGGGCGCGAGGAGCTCGAGGTCGTAGCGGGGCGGGGCAAGGCCCGCCTGGCCGTAGACGAGCGACAGGGAAATGCCCTCCGGTCTCACGAAGCGCAGGCGGTGGGCCGGCAGGAGCAGCGAGGCACGGACGAGAGGGACGGGGGCGTTGTCGCCGTCGTCGATCGAGACGAAAAGCTCGCGCCCTTCGCCCGCAGGCAATTCGAGAAGGAGCGCGGGCGCCTTTCTTTCCGGATCGGCGCTCTCCCAGGCTCCCCACGCGACCTCCGGAAACGTGCCGGCTGTTTCGGGACGCCCACCGACCCGCTCCCTGAGGACACCGACACGCCGGGTGAAGACCCGCGCCGTCGATTCCAGCTCCAGCCGCGAGGACGGGAGGCGCTCGAATGGCAGCTCGACCCGGTGGAACGAAAGGCGGCCGGCCTCTCCGGGGCCGCTGCGCGGCCGGGGGTCCTTCGCGCCTTGCGGAACGGCGAGCTTCAGGACGAGCGGCTCGCCGAGCGTCTCGAGGAGATACGGTACCTGCCGGCCGTCGGCCGTGGCGATCCTCACGTCGGAGAGGTGAGGGCTTACGGAGAGGACCGCCGCGTCGAGGCGGAGGGCGGTGAGGCCGGCGGGGCCAGGCGGAATCGGGCGCGCGACACGGAAGCCGGCGAGATCGAGCGCAGCCCCCGAAGGAGCGCCCGCTCCCGTCGCCACCCGGCCCGAGACGGCGGACACGGGTTGCCGGTCGCCCCAGCTCGCGCCCGAAGGGGGCGGTCCGGCGCCGCGCACCACCGCCGGCCGCAGCGCCTCGAGGTCGTACCGGGGGGCGGCAAGCCGGTCCGCCCCGAAACGTGCCGTCAGCGGTGACCCGTCCGGGCTCTCGAAGTAGATCCAGGGAAGCCCCTCGAAGAGAGCCGTGATCGAAGTGACGTCGAGAGGCGGATTACCCGCATCTTCGATCACGAGTTCCAGCTCGGCCTCGCCCGGAGGGAGGGCGAGCCGGATCGTCATCTCGGCGGCCGCAGCGTCCTCCCGCTCGGTGCGGCGGAGAGTCGCCGCCCCCAGCTCGAAGGGGACGAGGCGGCCACCGGAAAGGCGGGATTCGAGAATGCGCGCGTCCCTGAGGACGTTCCCCGAGGCGACGCCGACCTCGATCGCCGCGATCGGCAGCCGTGCCGCGGCGAGCTTCAGCCGGAAGCGGCTTCGCCCCGGCTCGCTCTCCCGGATCTCGAAATCAACCGCCTCCCTCAGCGGTTCCGGCCGACCTCCCGTGCCGGCGAGGCGTGCCTCCACCATGGGCGGGAGGGGGACCCGCCCGCTGCGCGCGTCGTTCCAGACCAGCCGGAGGAAGCGGTGCTCGCCCTCCGGGAAAGCGACCTCGGTTCGGGCCAGCCCCTCCTCGGGAAGGTCGAAGAGGGTCCCTTCGGCCACGAGGACCGTCCACCGCGCCCGGTCGCCGCTTCCTTCGAGGCGGAGGCGCTTCAGGTACGGCGCGGAGAGACCCGAGACGCGGAGGCGGTCGATCCGGCGGAGCGCGCCGAGGTCGGCCTCGAAGCCGCTCGCGCTCTTCGTCTCCGGGATCGGGAGGAGTGACGCGCGGGCCCACGCCGGCTGCTTCTCCACGGGCGCCACGAGGAGGAACGGGACCTCGCGCCCGCCGGCGGCGAAGAGGCGGAGGTCGTGGAGGAGGGCGCTCCCTGAGCGTGCCTCGGAGCCCGCGAGGAGCGCCCCGTCCACCGCGAGGCGATTCGGGCCAGCGGCCCCGGGCGTGACCGCCCGCGAGAACCGGAAGGACTCGGTGACCGGGCGGACACCCTCTTCCGCCACCGCGGGGAGGAGGACGGCGAGAAACGCGAGGGGGACGAGACGGCGCATCGGCGTCATTCCTTCTCCCGGGGCGCGAGGACGAACTTCTGCAGCGCGACGGCGACGAGGGCGAGGGAGATCGCGAGACCGACGAAAGAAGCGACGCGGTAGAGGCCGCCGAGCCGCCCGAGGTCGTGGAGGAACGCCTTGAGGACCGTCACGACCAGGAGGGCGAGAGAGGCGATTCGCGCGATGCGGTTCCTCCCCGCGATGCCGGCAGCCAGGAGACCGATGGCGAAGACGGCCCAGGCGAGCGTGTAGGCGAGGTCCTGCGCGAGCGAGGTCCCCCGCGCGAGGTTGAAGGTGAGGGTCGGTCCCGTCGAGAACCAGTCGGCGATCTCGATGTTGACGAGCGCGAAGAGGAGGATCGTCGCGAGCGTCACCTGGGCTGACGAGGCGCGGACCCCGCCTCCAGCGAGCTCGTCGGACGTTCCCCTGAGGAAGCGCGCGGCGACGAAGAGCGCCACCGCCGCGACGAGGTAGGTGTAGAGGTACCAGTTCAGGATCGGCGTCGCGCTCCGGGCGTGGTACGAGAGGACCGCCTCGTTCAGGACGAGGCGGGCGAAGACGACTCCCGAAAGGCCCGCCGAGGCGAGGAGGAGCCCACGGTGGGGTATGCGCGTGTAGAGCCACGCCAGCGCCGCCGCCTCGAGGGCCCAGCCGATCGTGATCCATTCCTTGTCGAGCTGGAGCGGGATGGCGATCGTCACGAACGCGAGCGCCGCTCCCGCCACGAGGGCGAGACGCCCGAGGTCGCGCGCCGCCGGCGCCTCGACGCGCAGGAGCGCCACGAGGAGAAGCGCCAGGGCCGCGGCGATGCCGACCGGCAGGACCGCGATGAATCCGTCCCATCCCGCCTCGGCGAAGCTCGCTCGACCGAGAAGGAAGAATGCGGCGCTGGCCAGAACCGCCGCGACCCATGGGGCACGGGCGGTCGGAGCGCGCCGGGCGGCCAGCGGCGGGAGCGCGAGGAAGAGGAGCCAGAGGAGGCCCGCGAAGAGAAGGCGCGAAACGGCCCGACCCACGCCCGCTTCTCCCGAGTCGCCCCAGAGGAGGACGGCCAGGAACGAGACTCCGACGGAGACGACCGTGAGGCCGTGCCACCCCTCGAGCGTCGCGACGAAGAGGAGCGCCCCGGCGAGGAGGAGCTGGGCGGCGACGAGGAGCACGAGGCCGGGCCGTCCGGGGACGGTGCCGGCGAAGAGCGCCACGCCCTGCCCGAGCAGGAGCGCCGCAGCGGCACCCTGCGCGACGGCCACGCGGAGCGCCTCGCCCCCCTTCGGCGACCGAGGGGCGAGGACCCGTCCGAGGAGGCCGAGACCGGCCACGACGAGCGTCGAAATGACGGTCACCGTCGGCCACGGGGCCTCCCTCGCCGCGCCGACGAGGACCAGGAGAACGATCTGGGAAAGGACGAGCGCGACAGCGAGGAGCGCGCCGACCCCCGTCGCGAACGCAGCGGCTGCGAGCGCGAGATCGAGGACGAGGAGGATTCCAAGGAGGGGCCACGGCGGGACCGCGAGCGCCGGCTGCGTCGCGACGAAGAGGAGAAAGAGGTGCCCGACGAGGCCGAGGTGGATCCCGTTCGGTCCTCCCGCCTCCTCCGTTCCGGTCTTCGACCGCACCCACGCGCTCCCTCCGACGACGACGAGCGCGAAGCCGAGGACGACGAGAAGACCGGGGACGAGGAGCGAGCCGAGCGGAACGGTCATCCACCAGACCGCGAGGACGCCCCACGAGAGGAGAACGCCGGCGAGCGTCGCGACCGGGTAGCGCCCTGCGGCCCCTTCCGCGAAGAGCCCGACGTTCAGGACCGCGAGCAGCAGCGCGAGCCCCCAGAGCGCCGAGGCGGCGACCGGGCCGGCCGCGAGGAAGAGGAGGAGCGCGAGCGCGGCGAAGAGGAGGACGACCGAAAGACCGCCCGGCTTCAGCGATTTCCCGAAGCGCCGCGCCGCGAGCGGAACCCCGAGGTAGAAGAGCGAGAAGACCCCGTAGAGGGCGAGCCCGGGCAGGAGCCGTTCGGGCGTCAGGTGCTTCGCCGACCAGACCGCCTCGGCCAGCAGCGCGAAGAACGCCCCCGCGAAGAAGACGCCCCCCTCCTCGCGGACGATCGCGTACGCCGCGCAGAGGGCGAGCAGGACGAAGACGACGGCGAAGAGGAGGCCGGGGGACGCCGCCCGCGGCTCCTCGGAGACGAGGACCGGAGCGAGCGCGAGGAGGAGCGGCGCGGCGTAAGCGGCGCGCACGCCCACGGCATCGAGCGGCCGCCCCGCCTTCTCCGCGACGAACGGAGCCGCGAGGAAGAAGACGACGAAGAGGGCGAGGAACGCGAGGACCGAGGGCCACGCTCCCGGCACGTAGCTCCGGAAGGACCAGACGGCGAAGACGACGAGCGTCGCCAGCCCTCCCGCGAGGTGAAGGGTCGACGGGCCGCGCCAGACGGCGACGGCGAAGAGCCCCGCCGCGAGGAGAAAGAGGAATCCGAACAGGAGCTCGAAGCGAGCGCCATACGCCGGCACGGCCGCGAGGAACAGGGCGAAGGCCAGCGGGAGAAGCCCGGCGAGGTGCGCCGACCCTTCGAAGAGCGGTGCCTTCCCTTCCCTGTCCTTCTCCTCGGGCCTCCCGAGCGCGAGGCCGGCGTAGAGGACGAGCGGGAAGACGAGGAAGATCCCGGCCGCAATCCCGAGCTTCCCTTCGGTGAGGAATTTCGCCACCCAGCCCCACTGGTAGATCGCGGTGAGGATCGCGCACAGGACGGTGAGGACCGGCCACTTCTTCCGGTGCGCTACCCACGCGAGGCCGGCGTTCAGGAGAAGAAGGTAGCCGAAGAGGCCGAACGGCCTGTCCTCCCCCGTCGACAGGAGCGCCGGCGTGGCGAACCCGCCGACGAGGCCGAGAAGGGCGATGAAGATGGAGTCGCGCCTCACGGAGAGAAGAACCGCGACCGCCGTCACGAGGACCATCAGGCCGAACGTCGGGATCGCAGGGATCAGCTTCCAGAGGGCGTGCGCCGCGAAGAACGTCGAAAAGAGGACCGCGATCGCCGCGCCGTCGAGGGCGTTCGCCGTCACCGGGTACTTCCGCGCCGCCTTCAGCTCGCAGACGACGAGGAGAGCGATGCCGGTCAGAAGGCCGATGGCCATCCGGATCGGCGTCGTCAGCCACCCCTCGGCGATGGAGTAGCGCAGGAACGAGATCGCCGCCACGACGAGCATCACGCCGGCGACCCAGGAGAAGAGCTTGACGCCGACGAGGCTCTCCCAGTCGAACGGGGGCTTCGGGGGCGGGGCGGGTGAGGCGGGGGGGCGGGGCCGAGCCGTCGGCCGGGGCGGCCCGGCAAGGGGAGGAATCGGCGTGCCGCCGACGGGCCGAACCCGGGGCCCCGGGACAGGTAGTACCTGCGGTAGCGGCACGGCCGGAGGAACCGGTGGAGGCGCCGGCGGGGGCGCGGCGGCGATCGGAAGCTCGTCGGTGTCGTCCGGCGACGGCTCCGGGCGGGGTCCGGATGGGCCAGGGGGCGGAGCCGCGACCGGTAGAACCGGCGGAACCGCGACGGCCGGCGGGACGAGGGTCGGGGGAGGCGCCGACGGCACGGGAGGAGCCTGCCAGGCCCGCGGAGGGGGGGCTGGCGCCTGGACGGCGACGGGAACGGGAACGGGAACGGACGGTGCCGCTTCGGGGCCAGGGGCGGCCCGCGGAGCGTGAAGCGCGGCCCTCAACTCGAGGATGTGCCTCTCGAGACGTCCGTTCGCCCTCTCCAGCTCGCCCGCCCGCTCCTCGAGCTTCGTCAGACGACTCTTCGTGACGAGGGCGACGACGAGAGAGACGACCGGCGCCAGGACGAGCACTGCCGCCAGCAGGAGGAAGAGGGCCTCCACTAGACGAACCTCATGCGACCGCCGACGTCATTCCTCGGGAAGGTCTTCGTCGTCGTCGGCGTCCCCGAAGAAGAACGAATCGCCGCACGCCCGGCTGCAGTAATTCCGGGAGCCGACCCGGTAGACGCAGTAGAGGCAGAAGACGTGGCCGCACACGGGGCACTTCTCCAGCTCGCCCGGTTCGCAGATCCGCTCGCAACGCCCGCAGACTTCGCCCGGGGCGTCGCCGCCTTCATTCTCGAGGGTCATGCCGATATCATAGCTCCCGAGTCTGGTACCATTCGCGGCTCTGCGGCCGGCTCGTGGCGATGTAGCTCAGTCGGTAGAGCGGGGGTCTCATAAGCCCCGTGTCGGCGGTTCGAGTCCGCCCATCGCCACCAACTCTCACCAGCCGTCCCGTCTCGCCTACCATCCGCGGGTGCCGAACGACTCCTCCCCCGGTTCTCCGGGGCCTGGTTTCCTGCGCGACGCCTTCTCCCGTCACCTCGCGGCTTCCGGCCTCCTGGACGGGGCGACGGCCCTCGTCGCCTCCTGTTCGGGCGGGGGCGATTCCACCGCCCTGCTCGTCCTCCTCGCCGGGGAGGCGAAGCGCAGGGGCATCCCCCTCCTCGGTTTCCACGTCGACCACCAGCTCCGCGGAGCCGAGGGCCACCGGGACGCTCGCGCCGCGGCGGACCTCGCCGCCGCGCTCGGCCTCTCCTTCGTCTTCCGGAGCTTCCCGGTGCGCGAGCTGCGCCGCTCAGGGGAAAGCCTGGAATCCGCGGCCCGGCGCCTCCGGTACGAGTCGCTCCTGGCGCTCGGACGCGACCTCGGCCCCGGGACGCTCCTTGCGACCGGGCACACCCTGGAGGACCAGGCCGAGACGGTTCTCCTCCACCTCGAACGGCGGCTCGGCCGTTCCCGGGGCGGCGTCCGTGCCCGGAGGTCCGATGGCGTCGTCCGGCCTCTCCTCCCCTTCTGGCGTGGGGAGCTCCGGGACTTCCTCCGGGCGGAGGGGATCCCGTGGCGGGAGGACGCCTCGAACGCCGACGAGCGGTTCGCGCGGAACCGGGTCCGCCACCGCGTCCTCCCCGGCCTCGAGACGCGATGGCCCGGGGTCACCGCTCGGCTCGGCCGCGCCGCGGAGGCACTTACGAGGCGCCTGGACGGGATCGACGCCCGGGTCGACGGCGCCCTCGCCTCCCACGCCGTCCCGCTCGAGGGGCCGTGGCCCCGGGCGCTTCTGGCGGGCCTGGACCGGGAGTCGGCCGGCCGGCTGCTCGTCCGGGCTGCCGGGGGGAACGGCCGCCGCCCGGGACGAGCTCAGGTGGACCGGGTCCTCGAGCGCCTCGCCGCCGGGGAGCCTGCCTTCCGCGAGGCCTTCGCCGGCCGCCGGATCGCCGTGGACCGATTGACGGTTCGCCTGACGCCCCCTGCTAGACTGCTACCATGAACCTTCTCTATGACGAGCGGTTCTCGCCGGCCGAGATCGCCCACCGCGTCCAGTCGATCGGCCAGAGGATCTCGAGCGATTTCCCCGAGACCCCGATCGTCCTGATCGCCATCCTCAAGGGAGGCGCGCTGTTTGCCTCCGACCTGGCCCGCACGCTCCCCCGCTCGGTCCGCCTCGAATACATCGACGTCATCCGCGGCGGCGAGGAAGAGATCGTCGACTTCCACTTCGTCACGCCGTTCAACGTCCGCGGGGCAGACATCATCATCCTCAAGGACGTCATCCGGAGCGGGATCATCGAAAGCTACCTCGCCGACCAGCTGCGCGAGGAGGGGCCGACCTCGATCCGCTTCGCCGCCATCGTCGACCGACCCCAGGAGCGGAAGAGCTCACTCCTCGTCGACTACGTTCTGTTCCCGTCCGAGGACGGCGTTCTCGTCGGGTATGGGATGGAGTTCGCCGGCGAAGGGGGAAACTTCCCGTTCATCGCGAAAGTGAGGACGCCCGGCGACTCTCCTTTCGCGCAGGCCACCGGACCGATCAAGGTCGTCCGGGGCTGAACGTGATGAGCCGCTCCGTTGACACTCCGCGGGGCCACCCGGCGCCCTGAACTGCCGGGAAGGGTGACCTTTTGAGCACGACCGTAAAGAACGTACTCCTGTGGATGGTGATCCTGGTCGTCATCCTCCTCCTCTTCAAGGCGGTGGACTACGGCCGGACCACGCCCCCGCTGAGCTTCACCGAGTTCATGTCGATGGTGACGAAGGGGGAGATCGACCGCGTCGTCATCCGGGGCGGCGAGATCCGCGGCTTCAAGAAGGGCGCCGCCGAAGGGCGCGAGCCCGCCTACCGCACCTACGCGCCGCCGTACGACGACCTCGTCCCGGAGCTGCGAAAGGCCAACGTCGCGATCACCGCTGAAGAGCCGCGCGAAGGCGGCATCCTGATGATGCTCCTGCAGTGGGCCCCGATCCTGTTCCTGATCGGCCTCTGGGTCTTCATCATGAGGCAGATGCAGACGGGCGGGAACCGCGCGATGGCCTTCGGCAAGTCGAAGGCCAAGCTCCTGACCCCGAACCAGAAGAAGGTCACCTTCAAGGACGTCGCCGGTTGCGACGAGTCCAAGGCCGAGCTGTCCGAGATCATCGACTTCCTCAAGGAACCGGGGAAGTTCCAGAAGCTCGGCGGGAAGATCCCGAAGGGCGTCCTGATGATGGGCCCCCCGGGGACCGGCAAGACGCTCCTGGCGCGCGCCGTGGCCGGCGAGGCCAACGTCCCGTTCTTCTCGATCTCGGGCTCCGACTTCGTCGAGATGTTCGTCGGCGTCGGCGCGAGCCGCGTCAGGGACCTCTTCGAGCAGGGGAAGAAGAACGCCCCCTGCATCATCTTCATCGACGAGATCGACGCCGTCGGCCGCCACCGCGGCGCCGGCCTCGGCGGCGGGCACGACGAGAGGGAGCAGACGCTCAACGCCCTCCTCGTCGAGATGGACGGCTTCGAGGGGAACGACGGCGTCATCCTCATCGCCGCCACGAACCGCCCCGACGTCCTCGACCCGGCCCTCCTGCGCCCCGGCCGCTTCGACCGCCGCGTCGTCGTCGACCGCCCCGACGTGAAGGGGCGCGAGGGAATCCTGAAGGTCCACGTCAAGAACATCCCGATGTCCGACGACGTCGACCTCTTCGTCGTCGCGCGCGGCACGCCCGGCTTCGCCGGCGCCGACCTCGCCAACCTCGTGAACGAGGCGGCGCTGACGGCGGCCCGCGCCGACAAGAAGAAGGTCGAGATGGACGACTTCAACTACGCCAAGGACAAGGTCCTCATGGGGGCGGAGCGGAAGTCGATGGTCATGTCCGACCTGGAAAAGCGGAACACCGCGTACCACGAAGGGGGGCACGCACTCATCGCCGCCTTCGAGGAGCACGCGGACCCGCTCCACAAGGTGACGATCATCCCGCGCGGCCGCGCCCTGGGTCTCACGCAGCAGCTTCCCCTCGAGGACAAGCACTCCTACTCGAAGGAGTACGTCGAGGCTCGCCTCGCCGTCATGATGGGCGGCCGCCTCGCCGAGGAGGTCTGCCTCGACCAGATCACGACCGGCGCCTCGAACGACTTCGAGCAGGCGACGACGATGGCCCGGCGGATGGTCTGCGAGTGGGGGATGAGCGACCTCGGACCGATGACGTTCGGCCACGAGGAGGGCGAGGTCTTCCTCGGCAAGGACTTCGCCAGGAGACCCGACTACTCCGAGGACACCGCGCGAAAGATCGACTCCGAGGTGAACCGGATCGTCACCGCGGCCTACCAGAGGGGGAAGGTGGTCGTCCAGGAGAACCGCCCCGCTCTCGACGCCATCGCCGCCGAGCTCCTCGAGAAGGAGTCCCTCGACGGCGACGAGGTCTACACACTGATCGAGCGGATCACGGGCAGAGAAGTCCCGCACGCGACGAAGGCGAGGACCCAGGCTTCCCAGCCGGCCGGTCCGGTGGCTCCCACCCCCGCCGCCGAAACGAAGAACGACGGCGCGGAGCCGGCGCCCTCCGGCCTCGTGCCGGCCCCGGTCTGAAGAAGCCCGTCATCCTTCGCGTACCTCCTGGCCCGCTCCGCACACGGAGCGGGCCGTTCCGTCTTCCGGGCCGCATGGAAGCGCGCCCGGGAGCCGCTGTTCCGAGTCGCAGCCCGACGAAACGGACCCGGCGTCATCGGCTCTTTGGCGAGGTCCCGCTCCTCCCGGGCCCCGGCGCTTCCGGACTGTCCGGCCCCGCCTGGACGTACGACCCCGACTACCGGCCCGACCTCCCCGCCGGCGCGGTCCGCGGCGACCCGCGGCGCCAGCTCTTCTGCTGCGAGGTCCCGCGCTACTTCTACGTCGACGCCGACCGGACCTGCCGCGACTGCGGCGCGCCGTTCGTCTTCTCGGCGCGCGAGCAGAAGCACTGGTACGAGACGCTCGGCTTCCGCCTCGACGCCGCCGCGGTGAGATGCCTCTCCTGCCGTCGCGTCTACCGCCGCGACAGGGGAATCGCCCGGGCGCTCGCCGACGCGTCCCGCGCCCTCGCGGAGGCGCCGCTTCACCCTCCCGCCGTCCTCGCCTATGCCCGAGCCGCCGTCGCCCACGCCGAGCGCTTCGGCCACGCTCCTCTCGACGGCGCGATCGCCGCGCTCAGGGCGCTGCTCCGCCACGCGCCGGCCGCCGTGGAGGCCGTCTACCTGGAAGGGCGATGCGCCGAGGCCGCCGGCCGGCCGCGCCGCGCGGCGGCGAGCTACGAGAAGTTCCTGGCCGTGGCGCCCGCGCGAGGGAACGCGGCCCTCGCGCGGGATGCCCGAGCCCGGCTCGATGACCTCGCCCCTCGCGCGTCCTGAGGGCTTGAGGCCTCGCTAGACTCCGACCCCGGAGGCTGCGCCCGATGACCTTTCGCCCGCTCCCGCTCACTGCCGACCGGCGGCTCGACTTCGGCCCAGCCGGCGGCGTGATGGCGATCCTGAACGTCACCCCCGACTCCTTTTCCGACGGCGGGCGCTTCGCAACGCCCCGGACCGCCGTCGAGGCGGGCCTTCGCCTCGCCGACGCGGGCGCTGCGATCCTGGACGTGGGCGGTGAGTCGACCCGTCCGCGCGGCGCCGCGTACGGAGACGGTGCGGGAGAGATCACGGTCGACGAGGAGCTCGCGCGAGTCCTTCCCGTCGTCGAAGGGCTTCGCGCCGCACGCCCCTCGATCCCGATCTCCGTCGATACGAGGCGGGTGGAGGTCGCGCGCCGCGCCCTCGACGCGGGGGCGGACGTCGTCAACCTCGTCACGGGGCTCGACCCGCCTGACGGGCTCCTCGACCTCGTCGCCGAGAGGGGCGCGGCGATCGTCCTGAACCACATGCGGGGCGTCCCGGCGACGACGTTCGAGGCATCCCTGTTCGGTCCCGACGTCGTCGCCGACGTCGCGGCCGACCTCGCGCGGGCCCGCCGCCGGGCACTCGTCGCCGGTCTCCGGCCCGACCGCATCCTCGTCGACCCCGGCCTCGGCTTCGGCAAGACCCCCGAGCAGAACTTCGCCCTCCTCGCCGGCCTCGCTCTCCTCGCGCCGGAGGGGGTCCCGATCGTCGTCGGCGCCTCGAGGAAGGCCTTCCTCGGCTCCCTCTCGGGCAGGCCGCCCGCCGAGCGGCTCCCCGAGTCCCTCGCCGCCTGCGCCGTCGCCGTCGAGAGACTCCGGGGCCGCAATCCGCTCCTCCTCAGGGTTCATGACGTCGAGGAGACCCTGCGGCTCGTGAGAGTCCTGGTGGCGGCGGGCCCGGCAGCGGGCCCGTAACGGCCAGAGACCGCGGCCTGCCCCCTCCCGAAACAGCTTCCAGAGCCATCTCGACGCCGGTTACGTAAACTCCGCGGTACATGCGTTCCCTTTTCGGCACTGACGGGATTCGTGGCAAGGCCGGCGAATACCCGCTCGACCCGGCCACCGTCTCGCGAATCGGCGCCGCCCTCGCCGTTTCGCTCCGCGACAGGGGCCGGACGGGAACGCTCTCGGTCGTCGTCGGCTGCGACACCCGCGTCTCCTCGCCCGGAATCGTGGCGGCCCTGGCGGGAGGGCTTCGCGCCGTCGGCGCCGAGGTTCGCTTCGCGGGCGTCGTCCCGACGCCCGCCGTCGCCCACCTCGTGAAGGCGCTCGGCGCCGATGCGGGGATCTCCGTCTCGGCCTCGCACAACGCCTGGCCCGACAATGGGATCAAGATCTTCTCCTGGGAGGGGAAGAAGCTCCCCGATGCCGTAGAGGCCCGGATCGAGAAGCTCATCTCGACGGCCGAGGCCGTGGCGCCGATCGAGGTTCCGGAAGACCCGGCGCTCGCCGATCTCTACGAGACCCACCTCGTCGACACGCTCCCGGCCCGGCTCGACGGCCTCCGGATCGTCGTCGACTGCGCGAACGGAGCCGCGTTTCGCGTCGCTCCGGAGGCATTCCGGCGGGCGGGTGCCGAGGTGATCCCCCTGGCGCGGTCTCCCCGGACGGTCGCAACATCAACGAGGGCTGCGGCGCCCTCCACCCTGATGCGATGGCCGCGGCCGTCGTGAAAGCCGGGGCCGACCTCGGCCTCGCCCTGGACGGCGATGCCGACCGGGCGATGCTCGCCGACGGGCAGGGCCGAGTCCTCGACGGCGACGACGTCCTCCTCCTCTGGGCGCTCGAGCTCGAGCGCGAGGGCAGCAAGCCCGACACCGTCGTGGGAACGGTCATGTCGAACTGGGGGCTCGAGGAGGCACTCTCAGCCCGCGGAATCCGGCTCGTCCGCGCCGCCGTCGGCGACCGGTACGTCGTGGAGGAGATGGACCGCTTCGACGCCCTCCTCGGGGGCGAGCAGTCGGGGCACCTCATCCGCGCCGACCTGACGACGACCGGTGACGGGACCCTGACGGGCCTCCACGTCGCCGCCTCCGTCGCGGCCACCCGCGTCCCCCTGGCCGCCGGACCGCGCCTGGTCCGGGCGCCCCAGGTCCTCGTGAACGTGAAGGTCCGGGAGAGAGTCCCGTTCGAGAGCATCCCGGGCTTCGCCGGCCTGATGACGAACGCCGAGGAGCGGATCGCCGGGAGCGGCCGCATCCTCGTCCGGTATTCCGGGACCGAGCTCCTCGCCCGGGTCATGGTCGAGGGGGTCGAGTCGGGGACCGTCGAGTCGATCGCCGGCGAGCTGGCGGGCGCGCTGCGCCAGGCCGTCGGCGTGCCCGCCTGAAGGGTGAAGGAGCGAAACGCGTGATCCGCCACGAGCAGCGCCCCCGCCGCAAGCGAAACGCCGACGTCCTCGTCGAGCCCGATCCGCTTCTCCTCGAACCGTCCGCCCCGGAAGACGATTCTCCGGCGCCGCCCGAGGAGAACGACCCCCCGTCAGGAGCCGAGGCCGACGCCACTCCCGCCGCCGCACCGCACACGCCGCTGCTGAACCGCGAGCTCTCCTGGCTCGACTTCAACCAGAGGGTCCTCGAGGAGGCGCGCGACGAGGGGTGGCCCCTCCTCGAGCGCCTGAAGTTCCTCTGCATCTCGGAGAGCAACCTCGACGAGTTCTTCATGATCCGCGTCTCGGCCCTGCGCGACCAGCTCTCGGCCGACCTGTCCGAGAAGTCGGACGACGGGCTGACGGCGCGCGAACAGCTGATGCTCGTGAGGAAGGGAGTCCTCGCGATGGAGGCCGAGCAGACGGCCTGCCTCCATGAAGACCTCCTCCCACGCCTCGCGGCCGCGGGAATCTCCATCGTCTCGTGGGAGGAGCTCGACGAGGAACGGAAGGAGGCCGCCCGGGGGTACTTCCGGCGGAACGTCCTCCCGGTCCTCACGCCGCTCGCGGTCGACCCGGGGCACCCCTTCCCGTTCCTCTCGAACCTCTCGCTGAACCTCGCCATCGAGACGAAGAACCCGGAGACGGGCGAGGTGAAGTTCGCCCGCGTGAAGATGCCGCCGGCGATCCCGAGGCTCCTCTCCCTCCGGGCGATCGTCGAGGGGAAGAAGAAGGTCAAGGCCGGACGGGCGGAGTTCCTCCTCCTCGAGAGCCTCGTCCAGGCGAACCTGGACGAGCTCTTCCCCGGCCTCGAGATCCTCGCCTCGTATCTCTTCCGGATCACGCGCGACGCCGACATCGAGATCCAGGAGGACGAGGCCTCCGACCTCCTCGCCACGATCGAGCAGGAGGTCCGGAGGCGGCGGTTCGGGGCGGTCGTCCGGGTCGAGGTGACCCCGAAGACGCCGAAGCGGATGCGCAAGCTCCTGATGCGGCAGCTCGAGGTCTCCGATTCCGACATCTACGAGATCGCCGGGATCCTGGGAGCCTCCGACCTGATGGCCCTCGTACGGCTCGACCGGCGGGATCTGAAGGATGCCCCGTTCACACCGGCGCTCCCCGCGCCGCTCGGCCCCCCCGACGGGTCGATCTTCCAGGCGATCCGCCAGGGCGACATCCTCCTCCATCACCCGTACGACTCGTTCGGCCCCGTCGTCGAGCTCATCGAGGAGGCCGCCGAGGACCCGAAGACCCTCGCCATCAAGATGACCCTCTACCGGACGAGCTCCGACTCGCCGGTCATTCCCGCGCTCATCCGCGCGGCCGAGAACGGCAAGCAGGTGGCCGTCCTCGTCGAGCTGAAGGCCCGCTTCGACGAGGAGAACAACATCGTCTGGGCCAAGGCGCTCGAGCGCGCCGGCATCCACGTCGTCTACGGCGTCGTCGGCCTGAAGACGCACGCCAAGATCGCCCTCGTCGTGAGGCGCGAGAAGGACGAGATCCGCCGCTACGTCCACCTCGGCACGGGCAACTACAACCCGGCGACGGCGAAGGTCTACACCGACCTCGGCCTCCTCACCTGCCGTCCCGAGTTCGGCGAGGACGCCACGCGCCTCTTCAACACGCTGACGGGCCTGGCGACGCGGACGAGCTACAACCGGCTCATCACGGCCCCGCGCGACATGCACAGGACCGTTCGGGAGTGGATCTCGCGGGAAACGGCGCACGCCCGCGCGGGACGGCCCGCGCGCATCCGGGCCAAGCTGAACGCCCTCGTCGACCGGGGGACGATCGAGGCTCTCTACGAAGCCTCCCAGGCCGGGGTGCCGATCGACCTGATCGTCCGCGGCGTCTGCTGCCTCGTTCCCGGCCTCCCCGGCGTCTCGGAGACGATCCGGGTCCGCTCCATCGTCGGCCGCTTCCTCGAGCACAGCCGCTTCTTCCTCTTCGAGAACGGCGGCGAGCCGGAGGTCTGGGCCTCGTCGGCCGACTGGATGCCCCGCAACTTCTTCCGGCGCGTCGAGGCTTCGTTCCCGATCGTCGACGTCGACCTGGGGCGGCAGCTCTCCGACGCCTTCGACGTCCTGATGGCCGACAACGTGAAAGCCCGGGCGCTTCGCTCCGACGGGACGTACGAGCGGTGCCACCCGGGGCGCGGCGAGCCCGCGATCGACTCCCAGGCGTTCTTCCTCGACCAGGCTCGCCGCCGCGTACAGAAGGCGGCCGAGCAGTTCGTCAAGGGCGGCGCCACCGAGGATTTCGAGCGAGTCCCCGAGCCGCGCGAACGCGGTCCGGAGGACGAGGACCGCTGAGCGGCCGCCTCCCTCCCCGCCGGCCGGGTCCCCAGTCACCGCTCCAGCTCGAAGCCCGGGGGATGCATGAGGACCGGCTCCGCGTAGAGCATCGACGTCTCCGCGACCGGGAGGAGCATCACGTGCGTGTTCGAGCCGAACTGGACGTGGACCTCGTAGAAGCCGTGAGGGGAGACGGCGATGAGCGTCCCGGGCTGCTTCTTCAGCTCGGCGCTCGCGCAGGTGATGTAGATCTTCGCCGGAATGTCCATGCGGCTCCTCCTGAGGCTGTGCTTGCGGAAGGATTCTAGCCGGAGGACTCCGGTCCTTCGTCGTCCGCCTCGTCCTCGCCGTCGTCGCCCCCGACGCCGCCCCGGTACTCCTTGAGCTTCCGCTGGAGCGTCCGCAGGCCGATGTCGAGGCGCTCGGCCGCCTTCCGGCGGTTCCCGCCCGACGCCTGAAGAGCGGTGAGGATGGCCTCCTTCTCGATCTCGGCCATCGTCTTGCCGATGAGGATCGCCGAGGGCGGCACGTATCCAGCGCCTTCCGGACGAGGCCCCTCCCCGTCCTCGCTCGCCTCCGCATCCCCCTTCACGTCGGGCGGGAGGTCGACGACGTCGATGCGCGGCCCGGCCGCGCTGAAGACCCCCCACTCGATGGCGCTCTTCATCTCCCGGACGTTTCCGGGCCAGGGGTACGACATGAGGGCCGACAGGGCCGCGGGCGTGAAGCCGGTGACGGGGCGGTCGTGCTCCCTCGCGAAGACCTCCCGGAACCGCTCGGCCAGGAGGGCCAGGTCCTCGCGCCGCTCCCGGAGGGGGGGCAGGTCGACGACGACGCCCTTGATCCGGTAGTAGAGGTCCTGGCGGAAGCGCCCGGCCTCGATCTCCTTCTTCAGGTCGCGGTTCGTGGCGGAGACGAGGCGGAAGTCGGACTCCTTCGAGTCGTTCCCGCCGACCGGCGTGACGCGCCGTTCCTCGAGGACGCGCAGGAACTTCACCTGCAGGTCGGGCGGCATCTCGGAGACCTCGTCCAGGAAGAGCGTCCCGCCGTGGGCCTGTTCGATCCGCCCCATCCGCTTCACGAGCGCCCCGGTGAAGGCCCCCTTCTCGTGCCCGAAGAGCTCCGACTCGATGATCTCCCTCGGGATCGCGCCGCAGTTGAGCGCCACGAAGGCGCGCGGCCGGCGGGGCGAGTTGTGGTGGAGCGCGTTGGCGACGAGCTCCTTGCCCGTCCCCGACTCGCCGGTGATCAGGACGTTCATCTTCGTCGGCGCGACCTTGCGCAGGACGTCGAAGACCTTCTCCATCACCGCCGACACGCCGACGATCGCCTCGAACCCGTACCGCTTGTCGAGCCGCTCGCGCAGCTGCTTGATCTCGCCCGCCTGCCGCGCCCGCCCGAGCGCGGCCGAGGCGCGCAGGCGCAGGTCGTCGCGGCCGACGGGCTTGGCGACGTAGTCGACGGTGCCGAGGTCCTTCGCCTTCAGGAGCGTGTCGACGTCGCCGAAGGCGGTCACGAGGAGGACCGAGACGTCCGGGCGCGCCGCCGCGAGGTCCGTCGCGAGCTCGATCCCGGTCTTGCCCGGCATCTTCAGGTCCGTCACGACGAGGCCGACGGACGGGTCGTCGATCGCCCGCGAGAGAGCCGCGTCGGCGTCGCCGAACTCCTCCACGCGGCGCCCGTCCGTCGTCAGCGTGAGGGCCATCGCCCGGCGGCTCCCCGCGTCGTCGTCGACGACGAGGACGAGCGGCTCCCGCGGGGGGGCCGCGCTCACGCGAGCCCTCCGAGCGCCGCGTCGAGATCGTCCTCGGACCAGACCGGCACGCCGAGGGCCTCGGCCTTCGTCCGCTTGGACCCGGGATCCTCTCCCGCCACGACGGCGGCCGTCTTCTTCGAAACGCTTCCGCTCACCTTGCCTCCGGCTCTCTCGATCGCCGCCGTCGCTTCTTCTCGCGTCCGCCTCGGGAGCGTCCCCGTCAGGACGAACGTCTTCCCGGCCAGCGGCCCTCCGGGGGCGGGCGCCCCCTCTGGTTCGTTCATACGGACGCCGGCCGCCTCGAGTTTCGACAGGAGCAGGACGTTTGCGGGCCTCCCGAGCCACTCGAGAATAGACCTCGCCGTCTCCGGGCCGATCTCCGAGACCCCCGTCAGGTCGTCTTCGGTCGCGGCCCGGAGGGCGTCCATCGTCCCGAAGCGCCGGGCGAGGACCTTCCCCGTCTTCTCGCCGACGTGCCGGATCCCGAGGCCGAAGAGGAGCCGCGCGAGCCCCGCCTCCTTCGACCTTTCGATCTCGGCGAGGACGTTCGCGGCCGACTTCTCTCCCCAGCGATCCAGAGCGGCGAGATCTCCGGCCCGCAGCGTGTAGAGACCCGCGACGTCCGAGATGAGCTTTGCCGCGAGGAGCTGGTCGATCCGCTCGTCGCCGAGCCCTTCCACGTCCATCGCCTTGCGGGCGACGAAGTGGCCGATCGCCTCCTTCACCTGCGCCGGGCACGAGGCGCTGACGCAGCGGACGGCGACCTCGCCCTCCTCGCGGACGACCGCCTCGCCGCACACGGGGCAGGGCGGACGGCATCTCGAACGGCACGGCGTCCGCCGGTCTCTTCTCGAGGAGGACGCGCGTCACCTTCGGGATGACGTCGCCCGCCTTCTCGACGGCGACGGTGTCGCCGACGCGGACGTCCTTCCGCGAGAGGTCCTCGTAGTTGTGGAGCGTCGCGCGGCGGACGGTCGTCCCGGCGAGGAGGACCGGCTCGAACTCGGCGACGGGCGTCAGGACGCCCGTCCGCCCCACCTGGACGACGATCGCCGTCACGCGCGTCGTCGCCTCCTCGGCGGGGAACTTGTACGCGAGGGCCCAGCGTGGGAACTTCGCCGTCGCCCCGAGCCGCTGCTGGTCGAGGACGGGGCTCACCTTCAGGACGGCGCCGTCGGTCTCGAGGTCGAGCTCGTGCCGCTTCTCCCGCCACTCGTGAAGGAACGCGCGGACCTCTTCCGGTCCGGACGCCAGGGCGCGGTGCGGACTCACCGGGAGGCCGAGGCCGAGGAGGGCGTCGAGCGCCTCGACCTGCGTCCCGGGACCGCCGTCCCCCTCCCAGCGGGCGACGGAATAGAGGAAGACCGAGAGCCTGCGGCGCGCCGTCTCGCGCGAGTCGAGGAGGCGAAGCGACCCGGCCGCCGCGTTCCGCGGGTTCGCGAAGAGCGGCTCGCCTGCCTCCTCCCGCGCGGCGTTCAGCGCGCGGAAGGCGGACTTGCCGAGGTAGACCTCGCCCCGCACCTCGAGGAGGCGCGGCGCCCCCGGAGGCAGCCGGAGCGGGAGGACGCGGATCGTCCTCACGTTCGGCGTCACGTCCTCGCCCGTCGTCCCGTCGCCGCGCGTGGCGCCCCGCACGAGGAGGCCGTCCTCGTAGACGAGGGAGATGGAGAGGCCGTCGATCTTCAGCTCGCAGACGATCTCGGGGAGCCGCCCGTCGAGGCGGTCGGTCACGCGCGTCAGCCAGGCGTCGAGGTCCGCCTCGTCGTACGCGTTCTCGAGAGAGAGGAGCGGCACCTCGTGGCGCACGTTCGGGAGGTCGTCGACGGGGGCGCCGCCGACGCGCCGCGTGGGCGAGTCGGGCGTGCCAACCTGGGGGAAGGCTTCCTCGATCGCGAGGAGCTCGCGGGAGAGGGCGTCGTACTCGGCGTCGCTGATCTCGGGCCGGCGAGAGCGTAGTAGAGGTGCTCGTGCCGGCGGAGCTCGTCGCGCAGCCAGCCGGCACGCAGGGCCGCGGCGTCCGCGTTCTCGGGAAGCGTCACAGCCGGATTGTAGGGGGACGGGGGCAGGCCCCTTCCCAAGAAGACCGGGCCCACCTAGCATCCCCGCCGTGCACCGGCTGAAGGCGCTCCTCGGTTTCTCGGCCCTTCTCGGGACCGCCTTCCCGGCACGGGCGATCCCGAGAGTGCCCCCCGTCGCCTCGTACCGGATCGAGGCGGCCTGGGACGGGGAGCAGAAGACGCTCGTCGGCCGGGAGACGGTCACCTTCGTCAACCGGACCTCCCGTGAGCTCCCCGACGTCGTTCTGCACCTCTACCTGAACGGCTTCCGCAACACGCGCTCCACGCTCTGGCGGGGGCTTCCCCCGCCGTCGGGCTCCGCCGCCTTCGGCTTCTGCGAGCTGAAGCGCGTCGCCCTCCCCGATGGGACCGACCTGACGCGCCGGATCTCGTTCGAGACGCCCGCGGGCGACAACCCGGACGACCGGACTCTCGCCCGGGTCCCGCTCCCACGGCCGGTGAGACCCGGCGAGACGCTCGTCCTCGAGGTCGACTTCGAGTCGCGCCTGCCGCGCGGAGTCCTGCGCACCGGATGGAAGGACGACTTCGTCTTCGCGGGGCAGTGGTTCCCGAAGCTCGCCAAGGCGACGGACGCGGGGTGGCGCGGGAGGCCTTTTCACTCCTCGACGGAGTTCTTCGCCGATTTCGGAAGCTACGACGTCACTCTCCTGCTGCCCGCCGAGGTGAAGGGGAAAGTGGCGGTCACGGGCCGCGTCGTCGAGGAGGCGGACGACGCGGCGGAGCGCGTCCGCGTCCGCGCCCACGCCGAGGACGTCCACGACTTCGCGTTCTCCTTCTCCCCCCGGTTCGAGGTGAGGAAGGAAACCGTCGCCCCGAAGGGGCTCCCGCGGGTGGACGTTCTCCTCTTCCTCCAGCCCGACCACCGCCGCTCGCGGGAACGCTACCTGCGGGCGGCGCGGGAGGGGCTCGCCCTCTTCGGAACGTGGCTGACGCCCTACCCCTACCCGGTACTGACGATCGTCGACCCGCCCACCGGCTCCGGCGCGGAGGCGATGGAGTACCCGACGCTCTTCACCGGCGCCACGGCCTGGCTCTCCCCCGCCGCGGGAGGTGAGCCGGGCGCCGTGACGCTGCACGAGCTCGCGCACCAGTGGTTCCAGGGGATGCTCGCCTCCGACGAGACGAGCGAAGCGCACCTGGACGAGGGCCTCGTGAGCTGGATCTCCGCCAGGGCCACGACGAGAATCTTCGGGACCCCGAGCCCCGTCGTTGAAGCGTTCGGCGTCCCGATTCCCATGCGGTCCCTGAAGCGGCCGCTCCCCGAGGGGGAATCGCAGGACGCGCTCGACCAGGCCGCCTTCTCGCGCTCGGATCCGGTCCTCCGCGAGACCTGGCGGTCTCTCGACGACGCCGCCGTACGGACGAACGCCTACTCCCGTACGGCGCTCCTCCTCGAGTCGGTGGCGCGGACGAGCGGGGAGCAGCCCCTCTTCGCCGCCATCCGGGAGTACGCGCGCCGATTCGCCTTTCGCCACCCGACGACGGGCGACTTCCTCGGCGTCCTCGGCGAGGTGGCGGGCCCCGAGGCGCGCGACCTCGTCGAACGCGGCTGGACCTCGGCGGGCGCGGCGGACTACGCCGTCACCCGGGCCTCCACGCGCCGCGCCGCGCCGGGGGCCGGCTACCTCGGCGAGGGGCCCCGGCGCGCGTACCGCGCCCCGGCGGCACCGGCCCGGTCCTTCGAGTCGACGGTCGTCGTCCAGCGCCTCGGCGAGATCGCGTGGCCCGTCGAGGTCGAGATGCGATTCGAGGGCGGGCAGACGGTCACGCGCCGCTGGGACGGCCGCGCCGAGTGGATGCGCTGGCGGATCACCGGCCCCCGCCTCGTCTCGGCCGTCGTCGACCCGCGCCGGACCTGCCTCCTGGACGTGAACCGCCTGAACGACGGCCTGCGGACCGAGCCCGATCCGACCGTGGCCAGGGCCTGGGGGCACCGCCTCCGGTTCCTCGCCCAGAACCTCCTCGAGCTCTTTGCCCTCGTCGCGGTCCTCCCGGGAGCGTCGTGGTGAAGGTGAAAGGGAACGCCCTCCCCTTCCTCTGGGTGCGCGGCCTCGTGGCGGCCGCAGCGACGTGGAAGGCGCTCCTCCTCGCCCTCGCCCTGAACGCCGCCCTCGCCCTCGTCGTCACGGCTCCGCTCGCCTCGCGCCTGCACGACCTCCTCGACGACAGGCCGACGGCGGACGGCCTGGCGAAGGGCTGGGACGTCGTCCTCGGGGCGCACCTCCTCCGCTCCGAGCCGGGCCTCCTCGGCGACCGGGCCCGTCTCGGCGAGATCGAGCAGGGGACGCTTCCGCTGGCCGAATGGCCCCGGCTCTCCGGCCCCCTGGCCGGACTCCTCGCCGCCGGCTTCCTCCACGCCGCCCTTTCGGCGCTCCTGGCCGGCGGTTTCGCCGGGCGCTTCGCCGCCGAGCGTGAGCGCGGCAGCCTTGCGGCGTTCTTCTCCGACGTCGTCCGCCTCGGCCTCCCGTCCCTCTTCATCGGCCTCGTGGGTCTCGCAGCGATCCTCGGGGCGTTCCTTCTCTTCGTCGAGCTCCCTCGCGAGGCGACCCTCTCCCCCGACCTGCGCTGGGACTGGGAGCGGACGGGCCTCTCGCTCCTGCGCCTCTTCGCGTTCCTCGGAGCAGCGGGCGCTATTCGAGCGGTCGTGGCCCAGTCTCGTGCCGCTCTCGGTCTGGCGAAGACGGCAAACCCCGTCCTCGCCCTCGCGTCGGGTGTCGGTTTCGTCCTGGGACGCCCCGTCAAGGCTCTCTTCCTCGAGGCCGCCTTCGGCGTCACCGCGCTCTTCCCGCTCGCTCTCTGGCTCGTCTTCGCCCCGTCGTGGAGCGGCGGCGACTGGCGCCTCCTGGCGCTCCTCGTTTCCGGCCAGCAGGCGGTCGTCCTCCTTCGCCTCTTCGCCCGGACGGCCCACCTTGGTGCGGCGATGGCCTGGATGCGGGGGGCCCGTGAAGCCTCGCGCCCCGCACCTGCGAAGATCGAAGCGTGATCGAGCTCCTCACGAAGACGCCCCCGTCCTGGGCCGAGCGCGCCGTCTCGCGCCTGCCCGAGCTCGTCGCCGACCACGCCGTCTGCGAGCTGCAGGCGGCCGTCTTCGCCCTCGCCCTCGTCGGCCGCTACCCGGGCGACCCGGCTCTGGTCGACCGGCTCTCGGCCCTCGCCGCCGAGGAGCTGCGCCACTTTCGCAAGGCGACGAAGGAAGCGCGGCGCCTCGGCGCGAAGCCGCACACCCGCCGTCCGAACCCCTACGTCTCCGCCCTGCGCGCGGCGTGCCGCGGCGGGCGCGAGCCGGAGCAGGGGCTCGACCTCCTTCTCGTCGGCGCGCTCGTGGAGGTGCGGAGCCACGAGCGCTTCCTCCTCCTCGTTCCGCACCTCTCCGCCGAGCCTCGCCTCGCGAAGCTCTACGCGGAGCTGGCGATCGCCGAGGAGAGGCACGGCCCGGCGTACCTCGCGCTGGCCGAACGGCACGCGGGAAGCGAGGCGGCGGTGGCCCGCCTCGCCGAGCTCCTCGTCGTGGAAGCGAGAGCGCTCGAGGGCCCTCCCGGCGGACCCGTGGCCGTCCACTCACCCGCCTGAGCGGCGGATTTCGCCGCCGGCGCTTGACCGTGTATTGTTGCAATACACGGTTTCACGCCTCGCACGTGCGATGGGTCGGCCCCGGAGAACGCCCGCGCGCCGAGGAGAGCCTCGCCCGGTCAGGCCCCGTCTTCCGGCAGCCGGTGCCGCGCGATGACGTACTCCTCCACGGGCCGGCCACCGACGAGGTGCTCGTCCATGATCCGGTCGAGGACGGGAGGGTCGCAAGCGCGGTACCAGACTCCCTCCGGGTAGACGACGGCGATCGGCCCCCCCTCGCAGATCCTCAGGCAGCCGACGCGCGTCCGGAGGACGCCTCCCGCCTCGGAGAGTCCCCGTTGCTTCAGGCCGTCCTTCAGGTGGTTCCAGGCCGCGAGAGCGCGATCCCCGTCTGCGCACTTCGGGTTCTCCCGGTCGGCGCACAGGAAGACGTGCCGGCGGGCGACCGCGACTCCGATCTTCGCGACTTTCCGGGCGATCTTCTCTGCCTCGGCTGCGGGATTTTCGTCCATGGTGCGGCCCTCTCGCCTCCAGTGTAGGCGAGGGCCGCGCGGCGGGGGCGGCGACGAGCCGGGCGGGCCCCGGTCCCGGTATAGACTCGCCCCGACCCCAGCCCCACAGCGCAGGAGTCGAGGAGCGAGACGATGGGTCTCCTGAAGGACTTCCTCAGGATCGAAGCCGACCGGCGAGGCGCCCTGGCGGCGCTCCGGCTCGAGGCACAGTCGCGCAGGCTCCAGATCGACGAGATCGGAGCGGAGGCGAAGCGCAAGCGCGACGAGGTGGCGATGATCGAGGAGGGGCTTCGCCGCCTCGCCGAGGACATCGCGCGGACCGAGGAGCAGCTCCTCGAGATCGAGTCCCGCAGGGACGACCACGATCGCGAGGCCCACGAGCGGAAGATCGAGGCCGTCCGCTCGAGCCTCGAATACGACCGAGCCGACGGCCACCGGATCTCCGAGGATTTCCGCCGCCTTCGCTCGGCCTTCGAGTCCGAAAGGGCGCGCCTCCTCGCCGAGGCCGACACCGGCCGGATGATGGACAACTTCTTCCAGATCGAGGCGTTCCTCAAGGACACCGGCACGCCGATCCCCGACGCGGCGCGCAAGGCTCTCGTGAAGGAGCGGCAGGACCTGATGGGCCGGATCGGCCCGCTCGTCGCTCCGCCTCCCGCGCCCGAAGGGGTCTTCAAGGCGACCGTCGTCTACACCGCCCTCGAGGAGGGGGAGCCGGCGGCCATCGTCGCCGTCGGCCTCCCCGACGAGGCCGAGCCCTCCGGCGCGCACGACCTGCCGGCCCTGCTTCTCTACGGCTCGTACGCTTCGGTCGTCGAGAAGATCGGCCCCGGCGTCCCCCGGCCCCGCCGCGAGGAGGGCGTCGTGATCTACGAGCAGCCTGCCGGGTCGCGCGCGACCGACGAGGCCGCCCTCGATCTCTTCCTCGCCGTCAAGGCCGGCCTCGAGAAGGCGGCTTCGGCCGCCGGCGTCCCCTGCGAGCTGACCGGCGTCTTCCTCGAGCCCGAGATCGCTTCGGCGGTCTTTCCCCGCGGCGGCCAGGCCCGCCGCTTCTGACCGGAGGCAGCCATGGCCGTGAAGTGGATCGGCGACGCCGCGCAGGAGCTCGGCATCACCCCTCTCGACGCCGTCGAGATCCTGGCCTCGCGCCAGGAGTACCCGATGAACGGCCTCGTCGACGAGGACCGTTTCAAGACCCTCCGGCTGATGCGCGGCGGGAAACGACTGGAGACGTCGGGCTCGCAGGCGATGCCGCTCCCCGATCGCCACGTCTCGCCGATGACGGTTCCCGTCGTCGCACCCGCCCCGTCCGCCCCGAGCCGAGTGACTCGCCAGCCGGACGCGCACCCTTCGCCCCGCGCCTGTTCCCGGCGCCGGTCGCCCAGGCCGCCTCCTCCCGTGCACGTCATCCCGGCGCCCCCGCCGATCCGGCCGCCCGTCGGCGAAGCGACCTCCGTCACGGCACCGCTGCAGACGATTCCAGGACGGGAGGGGGAGCGCACCGTCATCCTCCCGCCCGTCGACCCGAAACACTGAGATCCGCACCCGCGCGGAAGGCGTAGACAACAAACGGAGGTCTGGAACGATGAAGCTCTGGCAGAACCTGGCGGCCGCGGCCGTCCTCGGGCTTGCGACGACGGCCTCGGCCGCGGACGCCGGCGTCTACGCCTTCTCGCTCAACCTGAACGACGGCTCCCCGAAGAAGCTCGCCGACTACAAGGGAAAGGCGCTCCTCGTCGTGAACACCGCCAGCAAGTGCGGCTACACGAAGCAGTACGCCCCCATGGAGCAGCTCTACCAGAAGTACAAGGATCGCGGTTTCGAGGTCCTCGCATTCCCCGCCAACAACTTCATGGGGCAGGAGCCGGGGACGAACGAGGAGATCCGGGCCTTCTGCACGGCGAAGTTCAACACGACCTTCCCCCTCTTCGCGAAGATCTCGGTCAAGGGGGACGACATCCACCCCCTCTACAAGTACCTCACGACCCTTCCCGAGTTCTCGGGTGACATCACCTGGAACTTCAACAAGTTCCTCGTCGATCCGAGCGGCAAGGTCGTCGCCCGTTTCGGTTCGAAGGTCGACCCGATGTCGGAGGAGCTGACGAAGAAGCTCGAGGAGATTCTCCCGAAGAAGGGCTGATCTCGGCGCGTCCGCCCGTCCGACTTCTCCCAGGAAGGCCCGGCGTCTCGCGCCGGGCCTCCGTGTCTCATTCGGGATCGGTTGCCAGGAACAGGTCGACGAGCCGGGCGTCGAGGTGGGTCCCGGCGATCTTCCGGAGGTAGGCGCGCACCTCCGGTGCGGGGACGGCCTTGCGGTACGGCCGGTCGAAGACGAGCGCGTCCCAGATGTCGACCACGGCGAAAACCCTCGCCGGGAGAGGGATCTCCTCGCCGCTCAGGCCGCGCGGGTAGCCGGTTCCGTCCCACTTCTCGTGGTGTGCCCAGGGGATGTCGAGCGCGGGGCGAAGGAAGCCGATTCCCGAGAGCACGTCGTGGGCGTAGGTCGGGTGGAGCCGCATGACAGCCCACTCCTCGTCCGTCAGAGGACCCGGCTTCTGGAGGATCCGGTCGGGGATGCCGACCTTCCCGATGTCGTGGAGGAGCGCGCCGCGCCGGACGTGGATCAACGCCTCCTCGGGCATCCCGGAGCGTCGCGCGAGGTCGAGCGTCCGGTTGACGACCCGCTGCGTGTGCCCCTCCGTCTCCTTGTCACGCAGGTCGAGAGCGCGCACCCACCCCTCGAGAGTGGCGTCGTAGGCCTGGGCGAGCTCCTCGGCGGCCCCCTTCAGCTCGCCGATGAGACGGGCGTTGGCGATGGCGACCGCCGCCTGCTCGGCGAAGAGGCGGACCGTCTCGAGGTCCGCCGCGCCGAATCGGCCGGGCACCTCGTGGTCCACGAAGAGGCTTCCGAGGACCTCCCCCCTCCAGAGAACCGGAACGCCGATGACCGATCCGATACCGGCGGTCGAGAAGACGGACGAGCGGCCCGGCCAGGTGCGGTAGTCGTGGAGGAGAATCGGCTCCCTGGTCGCGGCGACGGTTCCCGCCACGCCTTCTCCCGGGCCCAGGACCGCTCCGACGTACGTCGCGAGCATCCCGCTCGCGAGGACGAGCTCGAGCCTCCCGTCCTCGCGCTTCAGGTAGAGGCCCGCGATCGTCCCGTGCACGAGACCCTGCGCGCGGTCGACGATGGAACGCAGGAGAGCGTCCCTGTCGCGGCTCGAGCCGAGGTCGACCCCCGTCTCGTGGAGCGCGAGGAGCGTCGCGAGACGCCCCCTGTTCGCCTCGAGGAGCCGCGCCTTCCCGAGCGCGAGCGCCAGCGGCCCGGCGGTTTCCGCGCCGGCGGCGAGCAGGGCCCGGGAGGGCGCGGCCCCCCAGGCGACGGCGAGAAGGCCAACCCTGTGAGGCCCGTCCCGGAGCGGCCACGCCGTCAGCTCGCCGCCGGGAAGCAGGCGCGCCGAGAGCCCACCGACCGCCTCCTCCGAGGATTCGCCCGTCCCGAGGAGACGCGCCGTTTCCTCGGCGATCGCGGCGTCTTCGGACGCGATCGCTCCGAGCGTACCCCGCCCGATCGACAGGGCGATCCGCCCGTGGTCTTCGTCCCAGAGCGCGACGAAGACGCCTGCAGCGGAGAGTCGCCGCTCCACCGCCTGCGCGAGCGAGTCGAGAAGCGGCGGCAGGCTTTCCTCCCGGAAAGCCGCCGAAGCGACATCCGCCCGAAACGTCCTCTCCTTCCGGGCTTCGGCCGTCTGCGCTTCGGCCTCGAGCCGATCGATGGCGGAGGCGAGCGCGTCGGCGAGGTCGGCCACGAGCCGGGTTTCCTCCGAGTCGAAGACCCCCGCGGCCGGAGCGTGGACGACGAGAACACCGAGTGCCCGGTCACCCCTCCAGAGCGGCATCGCGAGCGCGGATCGGCGGGGATAGCGCTCCAGCATCGGGCACTCGAGGCAGGCCGTCTCGCTGGAATCGAGATCGGAATCGACCAGGACCGCCGTTCCCCTGAGGAAAGCCGCCTTTCCGCATGACGGGCCGCCGTGGAGAGTCCTGAGGTCGATCCGGTAGGACTCCGGGTCGCAGGGCTTCGAGGCGCCGGCGAGACGGACCTCGTTCCCCGAATCGTCCAGCAGGCCGACCCAGACGAACGCGTAGCCGCGATCCTCGACGAGCGCCGCGCAGACCCGGCCGACCAGATCCCCCGGCTCTCGTACCTCCGCGAGGATCTCGCGAACTCGCGCCGAGATCCTCAGCATCCGGTTGAGCCTCTCGAGGCGCGCCTCTCGCTCGCGCACCGCCTCCTCGGCGCGCCGGCGCGCCGAGATGTCGAGGAACGCCGCCGCCATTTCCGAGGGCGCGGTCTGGAACGCCTGCACGAGAAAGGCCCCTGTGATCCGCCCGTCGGCGTAGGTGACCTCCTCGCTCCGCCACGGGGTTCCCTCGAGGGCAGCCCTCCGGTACGCCTCGGGAACGCGAGTTCCGGCGAGGTCCGGGAAGGCCTCCTCGATCGTCCGCCCGACGAACTGCCGGTTGTCGACGCCGAGGATGGCGTCGGCGGCCGGGTTCGCTCCGACGAAGACGAGACGACCGTCCCCCTCGAGCCGGTAGCGGTGAAGGCCGACGGGGATCGACGCGACCAGCCGTCGGCTCTCCTCCTCGCGCCGTCCTTCCTCGATGCGAGCTTCCCGTCGCTCGATCTCTGCGACCGCCCGCGCCGCGAAAAGCCCGAGGGCCCGCGCTGCCGAATCGCCGTCGTGAAGAGGCCGCCGGGAGAGGGCCGCCAGGAGGCCGAGCGAGCTGCCGCCCGCCGTGGTGAGAGGCACTCCGACGTAGCTGGAGAGCCCGTTCTGCGAGAGAAGCGGGTCCTCGGGGAAGAGCTCCGCCACGCGGGATGGGAAGACGCAGGGAACGCGCCCCACGACCTGCTCGCACGGCGCCCCGTGCAGCTCGTAGCTGAAGGGCTCGCCCGGCGCTCCTCCCTCCCGGACGGCCAGCGTCCGGACCCTTGGGGGCTCACCCTCTTCGAGACGGCCGACGACGACCATCTCCATTCGGAGCGTGTCCGCCAGCCCTGCGGTAAGGCGGTCGAAGAAGCCGTCGACCGGACCGGCGTCGAGGGTCGTCCCGAGGATCGCCGCGGCCCGTTCGAGACGGCGCGCCGCCGTCACGTCGGAGGCGAAGACGACGAGCCTCTCTTCGGAGGACGCCGGATCCCGCAGCCGCCGGGCCGAGAGGCGCAGCTCGATCTCCGATCCGTCCTCGAGGAGGGCTCGTCCCTCCCCCGAGAAGGCTCCGTGAGCGGCAACCCCGTCGAGCAGCTCGGCAGCGCCTGCCGCGAAGATGGAAGCCAGGTTTTCCCCCTCGAGGCGCCCGGCGGTTCCAGGACGCCAGGTCGAGACGAAGGCCTCGTTGACCGTGACGATGGTTCCCGTCGTCGTCGCGACGAGCCCCGGGTCCGCTGACGCTTCGAGGGTCGCCGACAGCGGGCAGGACGCCCCCGTTCCCGTCAGGCCGAGCGCCGCCCCGCCTCCGCTCCCCGGCGAAGGAACCTCGCCATCCGGGGGAAATCCGGGGGCCGAAGCCATCGTGCCTCCGTGGCCGGGTCCGCTCGCTTTACGCGGCACCATGGTGACTCTAGCAGGCGGAGAGGCGCCCCGCCCAGCGACGGGCCGGCCGGGCTGGCCGATGACCAGCCGTCCCGGGTCGCCCGGCCGTTCACTTCCCGAAGAACGCCCTCACCTCGCGCGCGATCTCGAGGCAGCTCGTCAGGCCCGGCGACTCGATCCCGACGAGGTTCACCCAGCCGGGAAGCCCGCGCGCCGACTCTTCGGAGATGACGAAGTCCCGGAAGGGACCGCCGAGACCCTGCAGGCGCGCCCGGATTCCCGACTGATCGGGAGAGAGGTCGTCGAGCGCGAGGCCGGGGAGGTAGCGGACGGCGGCGGCGAAGAATGCACCGCGATGCTCCTCCGCGACCCCGTAGTCCTGACGACGCTCCTCGAGGACCTCGATGTCCGGACCGAGCTTCAGCTCTCCGTCGAGGTCGACCGTCAGGTGAATGCCGAGGAGGCTCCCGAAGCCCGGCGGGAGAACCGGGTAGAGGAGTCGCCGCGCGAGGTGGCTGCGGGCCGGGCGAATTCGGAAGTAGCTCCCCTTCGTCCACGAGAGGCGGTACCCCGCCGCGTCGACGTCGAGACCCGGCATCGCAGCGACGAGGTCGGCGTCGAGCCCGGCGGCGTTCACGACGCAGGAGGACGAGAGCCGTACTTCATCACCCGCGGGATCGTCGAAGACGAGGTCGTAGCCACCGGGTACTCGGGCGGCAGCCTTCAGAGCGTGGCGAAAGGCGAAGCTCGCACCGTTCTCCTCGGCGATCACCCGAAGCGCGCGGAAGAGCCCGTGGACGTCGAGGATGCCGGTCGATGGGGAGAGGACCGCCGCCGCCGCCAGGACGTGCGGCTCCTCGGCGCGAAACCGCGAGAGCGAAACCTCCTCGAGGACCACGCCGTTGGCGCGCCCTCCCGCGACGATCTCGGTGAGGCGGGCCTCCTCGCCCGGCTCCACCGCGAGGAGCCACTTCCCGATCCGCCGGAACGGGACGCCGTGCGTCTCGCAGAACTCCGAGAGGCTCCGGTTGCCGCGGACGCAGAGCCGGGCCTTGAGCGAACCCTGCGGGTAGTAGATTCCCGCGTGCACGACCTGGCTGTTGCGCGAGCTCGTCTCCTGCCCGGGCGAGGCGTGACGTTCCGTGACGACGACCGCGAGTCCCGTCCGGGCCAGCTCGGCCGCACAGGCGAGGCCCACAGCCCCGGCCCCCACGACGACGACGTCGGCGTCCATCCGCTGCATCGTCGCAGAACCCTCCGGATCGTGTAAAACCTCTCTGAACAAATGAACGCGATCGCCCAGCCCACTCCCGGCGCCGTGACCGCCCGGCTCGCCGCGCGCGGCCTCGCCATCCTGACGCTCATCAACCTCTTCAACTACCTCGACCGGTTCGTCGTCGCCTCGCTCGTCGAGAGCCTGCGCGCCTCCGAGCTCCACCTCACCGACACGCAGTCGGGCGCGCTGATGACCGGCTTCATCGTCGTCTACATGGTCGCCTCGCCGTTCTTCGGCGTCCTCGGCGACAGGGGTTCTCGGCCGCGCCTCCTCGCGCTCGGCGTCTTCGTCTGGAGCCTCGCCACGGCCGCCGCGGGCCTGGCGAGGAGCTTCGCCTCGCTCTTCGCGGCCCGGGCGGCGGTCGGCATCGGCGAGGCCGCCTACGGGACGATCGCCCCGAGCCTCCTGGCCGACTACTTCTCGAAGGAGAAGCGCGGCCGGGTCTACGCGATCTTCTTCTGCGCGATCCCGATCGGTTCGGCGCTCGGCTACATCGTCGGCGGCTACGCCGACACCCACCTCGGGTGGCGCTCGGCGTTCTTCGTCGCCGGCCTCCCCGGACTCCTTCTCGCGTTCCTGGCGCTGACGCTGCCCGACCCGCCCCGCGGAGCGAACGAGGTGGGAGAGGCGGGAGAAGCCCGGACCGAAGGCGCCTCCCCAAAGGCCGGCTGGAGCTCCTACCTCGCCCTCGCGAAGAACAGGCCGTTCCGGATCGCCGTCCTCGGTTACGCGGCCTACACCTTCGGAATCGGCGGCATGGCCTTCTGGATGCCCGCGTTCCTCGAGCGGGTCCGCGGCGTCCCGAAGGAGGTGGCGACGGTCCAGTTCGGCCTCGTCGTCGTCGTCACGGGGTTCGTCGGGACCTTCGCGGGCGGCTTCGTGGGCGACGCCCTTCTGAAGCGGACGAAGGAGGCCTACCTGTGGGTGTCCGGCGTCGCGACGCTCGTCGCCGTCCCCTTCGCGTTCGTCGCGCTGACCGTCCCGGACCGCTCGATCTACCTCCCGGCGCTCGTCGTCGCGCAGCTCTTCGTCTTCGCCTCCACCGGCCCGATCAACTCGGCCATCGTCAACGACGTCCTCCCGTGGCAGCGGGCCGCGGCCGTCGCGGCGTGCAACTTCACGATCCACGTCCTCGGCGACGTCCCTTCGCCGCCGCTCCTCGGCGCCCTCTCCGACGCGTCGTCCCTTCAGTCCGCCGTCCTCCTCGTCCCGGTCGCCTTCCTCGTCGGCGGCGCGATCTGGACCTGGGGCGCCCTCTCGGGGCGTCGCGGGTGATCCGGGCCGCCGCCACCGCGGTCTCACGCCTCGTCCTGCGCGTCTTCTACCGACGCATCGAGGCCGCGGGCCTCGAACGGGTTCCCTCCGCTGGCCCGACGATCCTCGTCCTCAATCACCCGAACGGGCTGATGGATCCGCTCCTTCTCCTCTGCCTCTCGCCCCGTCCCGTCTCCTTCCTCGCCAAGTCGCCCCTCTTCTCGATGCCGTTCGTCTCCATCTTCGTCAAGGCGTTCGGCTCGATCCCGGTCTACCGTCCGCAGGACGCCGACGCGGACGTCCGGCGCAACCGCGAGACCTTCGCGAAGGCGCGGGACCTGCTGAAACGGGGCGGCGTACTGGCCCTCTTCCCCGAGGGGATTTCGCACGACGAGCCGCGCCTCATGCCTCTCAAGTCGGGCGCAGCACGGATCGCCCTCGGCGCGGCCGCGGAGGGGCCGGTGACGATCGTCCCCGCGGGCCTGACGTACGAGGCGCGGGACATCTTCCGGAGCGGCGCGCTCCTGCGCATCGCCGAGCCGTTCACGGTCGAGCCGATCCCTCTCGACGAGAAGGGCGAACCGCCGAGGACCGCCGTCAAGGCGCTCACGGCGCGGCTGCGCGTCGCGATGGAGCAGGCCACGCTCCAGGCCGACGACCAGGCGACCCTCGACCTCGCCGCGGCCGCCGAAACGCTCTTCGCGCCGGGAGCCGAGGATGGGCTCGACGCCCGGTTCGCCCTTCGACGCCTCCTCCTCGAAAGGGGGACGCGCCTTCGCGAGTCGTATCCCGAACGCCACGCCGCGATCTCGGCGCGCATCGAGCGCTTCGCCCGCGTCCTCTCGGCGTCCGGGCTCTCCCCTGTCGACCTCGACAGCGGAACGGTCCGCGCCGAGCTCGCCGCTTCGGCCTTCGCGGCTCTCGTCGTCGCGCTCTTCCTCGCTCCGCCCGCGATCGTCGGCCTGGCCGCCCACGCGCCCGCCTACAACGTGATCGGCCCGCTCGCCCGGCGCCTCTCACGCGGCGACACCGACATCGTCGCGACGATCAAGGTCCTCGGCGCCTTCCTCTTCTTCCCGCTCACGTGGATCGCGTTCGGCCTCGCGGCAGGCCTCGTCTGGGGCCTTCCCCTCGGCCTCCTCGCGGGCCTGGGGCTTCCCCTCTGCGGCACTCTCGCCCTCCTGCTCCTCGAGCGCTGGGAGCGAACGGTCGCCGCGCTACGCGCCCTCGGACTTTCGCTCTTCCGCAGGAGCACCCTCGCACGACTCCGAGACGAGCGTGCCGCAATCGTCTCGGAAATGCGGGCCCTCGACGCCCTGCTCGACGCCGTAGAATAGAAAATCAAGACCTGACCCCACGGAGAGGCCGCGGCGTCAGACGAGGGAGAGGAGCGCCTCCTCGACGGCTCCCTTCACGAGCGGAACCTTGTATTCGTTGCCCGACATCGGCTCGGCGCCCTTCACGGCGAGATCGGCGGCCTCGGCCGCGACTTTCGCGTCGAGAGGACGGCCGACGAGGAGCTTCTCGACCTCGGGGACGCGCCAGGGAGTCGGGGCGACCCCGGAGAGGACGACGCGGGCAGAGGCGACCTTGCCGTCCTTCACCGAGAGCGCGAGGGCGACGCCGCCGAGGGCGAAGTCCCAGGCGCCGCGCGCGCGGACCTTCTTGTAGAGACCCTTGCCGCCCGCGAGCGGCGGCGGGAGAAGGATCTCGGTGATCACCTCGCCGGGGGTCAGCACGGTTTCGCGGGTGTGGTCGACGGCGGGAAGGACGAAGAGCTTCTCGACGGGGAGGCTCCGCGGCCCCTTCGGTCCCGCGATCCTGACCGTCGCCTGGAGCGCGACGAGGGGCGAGGCCGTGTCGGAGGGGTGGACGATGAAGCAGCCGGAGCCGCCGAAGATGGCGTGGTAGGTGTTCTCGCCCTCGACGGCGTAGCAGATCTCCCCGCCCTTGCGGGCGCAGGCGAAGTCGCCGCGGAAGTACCAGCAGCGGGGGCGCTGGCAGAGGTTCCCGCCGAGCGTCCCCTGGTTGCGGAGCTGCGGGCTGGCGGCCGCGGCGGCTCCCTGAGAGAGGGCCGGCCACCCCTTCGCGATCTCGGGATGCCGCGCGATCTCGGCGAGCGTCGCGAGGGCGCCGATGCGCAGGCCGCCGTCGTTGGTGGCGGAGATTCCCTTCAGCTCGGCGAGGCCCGAAAGGCTGACGACGGACTTCGCGTCGAAGACCTCGTCGCGCAGGGAGCCGACGAGATCGGTGCCTCCGGCGTGGGCGCGTGCACCCGGCTCGGCGAGGGCCTTGACGGCCTCGGCGACGGTGCGGGGACGGACGTAACGAAAGCTCGGGAGCATCGCGTCACCCCTTCTTCCCGCGCCCGGAGAGGAGCGCGACGAGCCTCGGCGGCGTGATCGGCGAGTCGTGGACCCGGACGCCGACGGCATCGTGGACGGCGTTTGCGATGGCCGCGGCCGTCGGAATCGTCGCCGGCTCCCCGACCCCCTTGGCGCCGGCGGTGTTGCACTCGGTGTCGACGAGGTCGACGGAGAGGACCTTCTGCTCCGCCGGCACGTCGAGCGCCGTCGGGATCTTGTAGTCGTGCCAGTTCGCGTTGCACATCTTCCCGGTCTGCCGGTCGAGGACCCTCTCCTCGGTCCGGCCGAGGCCGAGCCCCATCACGAGGCCGCCCTGGACCTGGCACTCGAAGGTGAGCCGGTTCATGACGCGGGCGCTGTCCTGCGCGGCGAGGAGGCGGGTCACCGTCACCTCGCCGGTCCGCGTATTCACCTCGACCTCGGCGAAGTGCGTCGCGAACATCGAGATGACCTTCCCCTCGACGTTCGGGCCGCGCGTCCCGACGCCGACGAGGACCTGGTGCCTCTCGAGCGCCTTCACGGCCGTGACGGCGACCTTCTTCGACGGGTCCTTCGCCGAGACGACGTCGGGACCCTCGAGCCGCAGCTCCTCGAACGGGAGCTTCAGGTCTTCCGCGGCCCCCGCGAGGAGCTTGTTCCTCACCTCGATCGCCGCGGCGCGCGCCGCCGGCATGTCGGACGGCACCGTCTTCGAGCCGCCGCTCGGCCCGCTGTACTGCGTCGTCCCGGTGTCGGCGTGCTCGATCTGGATCTTCTCGACCGGCACGCCGAGCTCCTCGGCGACGACCTGCGCCATCACGGTCTTCGTCCCGGTGCCGATGTCCGCCGCGCCGGTGTTCACGTTGACGCTCCCGTCCGCGTAGAGCTTCACGACGACCGTCGCCGGCGGGCCGCCCCCGTAACCCCAGAGGGCCGAGGCGACGCCGACCCCTTTTCGAACCGGTCCGTCCCCTTTCGGGCGCTTCCTCGCCTCGCTCCAGCCGAACGCCTTCGCGCCGTCGCGCAGGCACTCCGCCAGGCCGGTCGACGTGTAGGGCTGGTTCCCGCGGCGCTGGCTCGCCTTCGGAACGTTCGCGAGCCGCAGCGCGACGGGGTCCATCCCGAGCTTGATCGCGAGCGCGTCCATCGCCTGCTCGAGCGCCCACGCTCCCTGGGGGAAGCCCGGGGCCCGCATCGCGCGGGCCCGGCCCGCGTTGATGGCGACGTTCTCGTCGCGGGCCTTCACGTTCGGACAGGTGTAGAGATCCGTCGCGAGGAAGGACGTCGACGCGCCGTTCGGGTAGGCCCCGCCGGAGCCGATCGAGGAGAACTCGATCGCCGTGAGCGTGCCGTCCTTCTTCGCCCCGACCTTCACGGTCATGGTGTTCGCCGGGCGGTTGCCGGAGGCGAGGAACTCCTCCTCGCGGCTGAGGAAGAGCTTGACCGGGCGAGCCGTCGTCTTCGCCAGGAGCGCGGCGATGACCGTGTACTTCCCCGCCTCGAGCTTCGACCCGAACCCGCCCCCCATGTAATGGCCGATGACGCGGACGTTCGCGAGGGGGAGCTTCAGCGACTGCGCCACCGCCTCCTGGACCTCGAAGACGCCCTGCGTCGTGTCCCAGACCGTGAGGCGGTTCCCGTCCCACTTCACGACCGACCCGTGCACTTCCATCGGAGAGTGGATCTCGCACGCGGTGGAGTACGTCCCCTCGACGACGGCGTCCGCCGCCGCGAAGCCGGCCGCGACGTCGCCGCGCGCGTAATCGGCCGGGTCGCCGTAGCGGTTCGTCCCTTCGTGGATCAGCGGCGCGTCGGACTCGAGCGCCTCGCGCGGGTCGAGGACGAACGCGAGCTCCTCGTACTCGACCTTGATCGCCTTCAGCGCGTCGTACGCCTGGGCGCGGGTCTCCGCGGCGACCGCGGCGACCTCGTCTCCCTCGTACCGCGCCCTCTCGTCGAAGAGCTTCGAGAACCACTTCCCGCGCCCGCGGAACCACGGAATGTCCGCACCCGGCGTCTTCCCGGTGATCACGGCCCGGACGCCCGGCATCTTCTCCGCCGCGCTCGTGTCGACCGACTTCACGACGGCGTGGGCGCGCGGGCAGCGGAGGATCGCCGCGTGGAGCATGTCGGGGAGGGCGAAGTCGAGCGGGTAGACGGCCGAGCCGCTGACGCGCTCGTAGGCGTCGACACGCGGCAGCGGCTTGCCCACCACCTTCGTCTCGCCCCACGGCGGCATCTCCACCTTCGGAGGGGCGGTCTCGGGGACGGGGCCCTGGAGCCAGTAGAGAAGGTCCGTCACGGCGTCACCTCCCCTTCCGCAGCGTGGCGGCCTTGCCGACCGCGTTGAAGATGTGGGCGTAGGCGCCGCAGCGGCAGAGGTTGCCGCTCATGCCGAGGCGGATCTCGTCGAGCGTCGGCTCGGGGTTCACGCGCAGGAGGCCTTCAGCCGCGATCACCTGCCCGGGCGTGCAATAGCCGCACTGGAAGGCGTCCTCCTCGACGAAGGCCTTCTGGACCGGCCCGAGCTCCTCGCCGTTCATGAGCCCTTCGACCGTCGTCACCTCTCGGCCTTCGGCCTCGAGGGCGAGCGTGAGACAGGAGTACCGCGGGACGCCGTCGATGAGGACCGAGCAGGCGCCGCACTCGCCCCGTTCGCAGCCCGGCTTCGTCCCCGTGAGGCCGAGCTTCTCGCGCAGGACCGTCAGGAGCGTGTCGCGGGGCTCGACGAGGACCTTGTGCGTCCGCCCGTTCACGACGAGCGTCAGCTTCGAGGGCTCGGCGGCGGGGAGCTGGGACACCGGGGCCGGCTGCGCGGGCGCGGAGAGCGCGTCCTTCGCCACCGCAACACCGACGGCCGCGGGAAGGACCGAGCCGAGGAAGCCGCGGCGGCTGACGCCGCCGGGGCCGGAGTCGAGGTCGTTGGGGTCGTCCGTTCTGTCGACCATGCACCCTCCCGCGACCGGGGCTCGGTCCAGCGGATCTCCCCGACCGGCAATCGAGCATGTTACGACGCTGCGGGGTGACAGAATGCCGGCGGCTTCATGCGACGCGCTCTCTTTCTTCTCGTCGCACTCGCCCTCGCCTCGGCGGGGGCGGCGCAGGAGCGCCCGGGGCCGACGACTCTCCCCGGGGGCGTCGCCCGAGGCGGGCTCGCCGCACGAGCGGGCGACATCAAGCTCAACCGGAAGGTCAAGGCCGAGATGAAGAAGGAGGCCCCTCCCCGTCCGCGTGCCCCGGCCCTGAAGGGCGGGAAGATGCGCACCCTCTCGCCCTCCCGCCCGACGCCGGCCCCGAGACACGGGCCGACTCCGAAGCGCTCCGGCTAATCCCCGGCGCCCCTGAGGGTGTCCCTCAACGCCGCCGCGAGCGCCTCCGCTTCCTCCCCCAGGACGAGGTGGACGATGCCGCCCGGCAGGCGCATGACGCCGCCGATGCCGGCGGCGACGAGCGCCGGCTCGTCGAGGAGCGCCGGATCGGCGAGGAGCACGCGAACGCGCGTCCGCGCGCACGGTTCCACCGTTCGCACGTTCGCCGCTCCGCCGAGCGCCGGCAGGACAGCCCGGCAGAGCGTCCGGGCCTCCGGCGAAGAGGGCGGCGCACCGGAGGATCTGACCGCCGCTCCCGGCGGGATCGCCGCCGGCGCTCCTCCGAGGACGACCTCCATGGCCGACTTCAGGTTCTCCGATCGGGTCCCGAAGACCGCCTGGACCGCGTTCCCGATGACGACGACGCCCGCGGCTCCCAGCGCCCGGAGCGCCTTCTCGTCGACGGCGTCGAGGTTGCGGACGGTGACCCGGAGGCGCGTGATGCACGCGTCGAGGCTCTCGATGTTCCGCGGCCCTCCGAAGGCGGCGACGAGCCGCTCGGCGAGGCCGCCCGTTTCGAAAGGCGCCGGACGCCCGGCTTCCGGGCCGGATTCGGGCGCAGCCGCCGGCTCCTCCCTCCCCGGCGTCTTCAGGTCGAAGCGCAGGATCGCCGCCCGGAAGACGCCGTAGTAGACGAGGCCCCAGAACGGCCCGAGGAGCGGCACGAGCCAGGGCCGCGTGTCCATCGGCCAGTAGAGGGCGAGGTCGAAGAAGCCGTGCGAGAACGTGAACCCGAGCTTCATCCCGGCGAGGTTCGCCACGACGAAGGCGAGGCCCGCGAGGAGCGCGTGGAGCGCGTAGAGGAGGGGCGCGAGGAAGAGGAACGAGAACTCGATCGGCTCGGTGATCCCCGTCAGGAACGACGTCGCCGCGGCCGAAACCATGATCCCGCCGACGCGCGCGCGGTTCTCGGGGCGGGCGCAGCGCCAGATGGCGAGTGCCGCTGCCGGCAGGCCCCACATCTTGAAGAGGAAGCCGCCCGAGAGGATTCCTGCCGCCGGATCTCCCGCGAAGAAGCGTGTGATGTCACCGTGGACGGTCTTCCCCGCGGCGTCGACGAACGAGCCGATCTCGAAGAAGAACGGGACGTTCCAGATGTGGTGGAGGCCGAACGGCAGGAGGAGGCGCTCGACGACGCCGTAGACGAACGTCGCGACGGTCGGCTGGCCGTAGGCGACCTGGTCGGAGAGGACCCGGATCGCGCGCTGGACGGGCGGCCAGAGAAACGCGAGCGCGACGCCCAGGAAGGTCGCCGCCAGGCCGGTCAGGATCGGCACGAGCCGCTTGCCGCCGAAGAAGCCGAGCCACGCCGGGAGCTCGGCCCTCGAGAAGCGGTTGAAGAGCGTCGCGGCGAGAAGACCGACGAGGATGCCGCCGAAGACGCCCATCTCGACCGAATCGAAACCGAGGACCTTCGTCGTCGGCAGGCCGAGCAGGTGCGCCCCGACGCCCATCGTCGCGAGGAGGACGACGTGGCCGACGACGGCGGCGACGGCGGCCGCTCCGTCGTTCTGCGTCAGGCCGAGCGCGACGGCGATGGCGAAGATGAGGGGAAGGCTCGTGAAGATCGCCCCGCCCGCCTGCCCGAGGACGCTCGCGACCGCGTCGGGGAGGAGGCCGAGCTTCGCGCTCCCGAGCCCGAGGAGGAGGCCCGCCACGGGGAGGACGGAGACCGGGAGCATGAGCGCCCGGCCGATCTTCTGGAGCAGGGCGAAGGCCCGGCGCGGGACGTTCACAGCGCTCCCCCTGTTTCCGAGAGGAGGGCCCGCACCTCGGCGGCCGTCGTCGCCTCGAGGGCGCGAACGGCGAGCGCGCGACAGGCGTCGAGCGAAACCTCGCGGACGCGCGCCTTCACCGCCGGGACCTGTCCCGTGCCGACCGACAGCTCGCCGACGCCGAGGCCGAGGAGGAGCGGCACCGCCGCGAGGTCTCCGGCGAGCGCCCCGCAGACTGCGGCGGGGATTCCGTGCTCGCGCGCGGCGGCGCAGGTCCTGGCGATGAGGTGAAGGACGGCGGGGTCGAGAGCGTCGGCCCGCGGCGAGAGGCGCGGGTGGCCGCGGTCCATCGCGAGAGTGAACTGGGTCAGGTCGTTCGTCCCGATGGTGACGAAGGCCGCTTCCTTCAGGAACGCCTCCGCGAGGATCGCGGCCGAGGCGACCTCCACGGTCATCCCCGCCCGCCGCCGGGGCGCGCCGAGCCGCTCGCGTTCCTCCTCCAGGTCCACGACCGCGTCGCGCCACTCGTCGAGCATCGAGACCATCGGGAACGTCACCCGGACGTCGTATTCCGCCGGCACCTTGAGAAGCGCGCGGAGCTGCGCACGGAAGAGGTCGGGCCGGTCGATGAAGACGCGCAGGCCCCGCTCGCCGAGCGCCGGGTTCTCCTCCTCGGGGAGGGGAAGCCAGCGCAGCGGCTTGTCGCCTCCCGCGTCGAACGTCCTCACGACGATCGGCCGGCCGGGTCCGACCGCCTCGGCCACGGCGCGGTAGACCGCCTCCTGCTCGTCCTCCGAAGGGACGTTGGCGCGGTCGAGGAAGAGGAGCTCGGACCGGAGGAGGCCGATCCCTTCGGCACCGGAGGCGATCGCCTCCTCCGCGTCGACGAGGCTCCCCACGTTCGCCAGGACGGCGATCTTCACGCCGTCCTTCGTGAGCGCCGGCCCGGCCGACGCGAGGCGGTCGGCGTTCCGCCTGGCCGCACGCCGGGCGCAGCGTTCGCGGATCGCCTCCCTCTCGGCCTCGTCCGGCGAGAGGCGCAGCTCGGCGGCGTCGCCGTCGAGGACCGCGAGCGTCCCCTCGGGAATCTCGAGCGCGCGGGCGTCGATCCCGGCCACCGCGGGTATCCCCATCGACCTCGCCAGGAGCGCCGCGTGCGACGTCGCCCCGCCCGACACCGTGCAGAACCCGGCCACGCCTCCGCGGCCGAGCGTCGCAGCCTCCGACGGGGAGAGGTCCTCCGCCACGACGATCGATCCTTCGGGGGGCGAGGGGGGCGAGGAGCGCTGCCCGACGAGGATGCGCAGGACGCGCCCACCCGCGTCCCGCAGGTCGGCCGCGCGGGCGGCGAGCGCCGGGTTCGGGAGGCGGGAGATCCGGTCGGCGTAGCGGCGCACGGCCTCGCGGAAGGCCCAGGCGGCGCTCTTGCCCGCGACGATCTCGTGCTCGGCCTCGGCGAGGAGGAGCGGGTCGTCGAGGAGAGCGACGTGCGCCTCGAAGATGTCCGCGTGCTCGCTTCCGGCCTCGGCACCGACCCGCGCCTCGAGCGCCCGCAGCTGGACCTTGGCTTCTTCGAGCGCGAAATCCAGGTCGCGCCGTTCCGTCCTCTCGTCGGCCCCGGTCTCGAGGACTTCGGGCTCCTCGCGCACCAGGCGCGCCACGGGCCCCGCCGCGCAGCCGGGTGCCATGGGGACTCCCGTGAACACGCGTTCCCTTCGGGGTGCAGCTCTCGGAGCCGAGGAGAGGGGCGCACCGGGCTCGTTCCCGTCCACCGCTTCCAGGACGCGGGCGAGGGTCGCGAGCGCCTTCCCCGCGTCGGGTCCCGTCGCCCGGAGCCTCACGACCTCGCCGTGGACGACGCCGAGCGAAAGGAGCCCGACGATGCTCCGCGCGCTGGCCATCGAGGACCCGGTCTCCACGAGGACCTCCGCCCGGAACCGCCGCGCCGCCCCCGCGAGGGCCGCCGCGGGGCGGGCGTGGAGGCCGAGCCGGCGCAGGACCCTCACGTCCCGCGTCTTCTCGCCCGGAGCCGGGCCCGACGGAACGCCGGCGACGGCGGCGAGCCTCAGGACCAGAAGATCGTCGACCCCCGCCGTCACGAACCCCGTCGCCGCCCTCATCCCCAGCACTCGCTCGCGGCTCGTGACGACGACGGGCGTCACGAGGCTCCGCGCCGAGCGGGCGACGAGGTCGGCGTCGAAGGCGAGGAGCACCTCCCCCGCGACGACCCGGCGCCCCTGCGCCACGCGCGGCACGAAGCCCCGGCCGCCGAGGGCGACCGTGTCGAGGCCGACGTGCAGCATCACCTCCACGCCCGAGTCGGTCGTGAGCGCGATCGCGTGCCCCGCCGGGTGGATCGTCGCGACGACGCCGTCGCACGGGGCCAGGAGGAGCGACGAGACCGGGTCGATCGCGACTCCGTCGCCGAGGAGGCGGTGCGCGAAGACCGGGTCGGGGACCCTGTCGATCGGTACGACCGGCCCCGACAGCGGCGCCTTCAGCGTGAGCGTCGGCTCGGCGGGAGCGGCGGGGGGGCCGCCTGGCGGTCGTTCGTCCATGGCAGCGGGAGGAGAAACAGAAGTATAGGTCGCGGCCCCGGGCGTCCCGGCTCCGTCAGGAGCGGCCGTTGCCGGAAACGACCTCCAGCTCGGCGACCGTCCGCGCGAGCTCCTCGACGATCGGGGCCGTCCCGGCTTCGCGGAAGGCCTCGACGAGGGCTCCGAGGTACCAGAGCGTCTCGTCCCGGCCCGCGTTGAACCGTTTCCAGAGGACCGGCCCGAGGATCCTGAGGTCGGTGACCATCGTCCGGGCGTTGTGGAGCTTGTCGGCGGCCGAAACGAGCCTCACGTGGGCGGGCTCCGTCCTCACCCGCGCGATGTAGGCCTCCTTCCGCGTCCGCCACGGCGGTTTCGGAAAAAGGTCCGTGTCGGTGCAGCCGTCGACGATGTCGGCGACGAGATCCCCGAACCGCGCGCGGATGGCCTCCGCCGTCCGCCTCCCCCCCTGGTCCTCCACCGCGTCGTGCAGGAGCGCGGCGATCGCCTGCTCCTCTGTCCCGCCGTGCTCCAGGACGAGAGCGGCCACGGAGAGCAGGTGCGACACGTAGGGCACGCCCGTCCCCTTCCTCGGCTGCTCGCGGTGGAGGTCGACCGCGTAGGCAAGGGCCTCGTCGAACTTCCTCGTCAGGATCAGGGGCCGCTTCTCTTCCACGCCCCAATCCTGCCACGAACGGATCCGGGCCGGACCCGTTCCCTCCGCTGCCGTAAACCGGTAGCCTCCGGGCATGCCGACCGAGAAGAAGCCGCCCGTCAGGCCCGCCCGCCGCCAGAGCGCCATGAAGCCCGTCCCCGTGCCTGCGGACGCCAGCGACTCCGCCGGTCTCGCCGACGTCCCCCCGCCCCTGGCTTACGAGCGGACCGCCGCCGCCGCGGAGGACGAGGGGTTCGACGCCACCACCGCCGCCGTCTTCGCGGCCGTCGTCGCGGTCGACGTCTTCTGCGTCGCCGAGGCCAACGCCAAGGGCCGGGAGCACGGCCTCGACGCTCTCGTCTACGCCGCCGACCTCGCCGAGCGCGCCCTCGAGGCGGACGGCGCCGGCGACGAGCAGTTCACCCACCTCTTCGCCCCGCGCCTCCCCTTCGACATCCTCCTGAACGAAACGGACCGTGTGACCGCCGCCGATCTCTTCCTCGCCCGCTTCGAAGCCGACCTCCCGAAGGAGGCGGTCCGCGCCGTGAAGGCGCTCATCCGGGCGGAAGACACCGTCGCCCGCGCGACCTGGGAGGGGAAGAAGGTCACGATCGAGGACCTCTCGACGGGCAGGGCGCTCCCCGGGCCGGCACTCTGGCGGCGCGGGACCCGGCCCTTCGTCTGCCGCCTCGTCCGCTTCGGCAACGCCCACGTCCCCCTCGCCGTCGAGCGCGTCGAGGGACGCGCCACCGTCGAGACGCTCCTCGAGGAGGTGAAGACGGCCTCCGTCGTCGCACGCGACGTCCTGAAGGCGGGCGGCCTCCGGCTCAGGAGCACGAAGAAGGGTTTCGGGCTGGGAGCGCGGATTCTCGCGGTGCCGGAGGAAAGCTAGCCCGATTCAAGCCGAACGGCCCGGCTGATGCCGGGCCGTTCGTTCCCTTCACGGAGGGGGATCGAGGGAGCCCGGCAGACGCCGGGCTCCCTCCGTTGGATCCCTAGTACATCCCGCCCATGCCGCCGCCGCCACCGGGCATCGCGGGGGCCTTGTCCTTCTCCTTGATCTCGGAGATGAGGGCTTCGGTCGTCAGCATGAGGCTGGCGATGGAGGAGGCGTTCTGCAGCGCCGACTTCGTGACCTTGGCCGGGTCGATGATCCCCGACTTGAGCAGGTCCTCGACCTTCTCGGTGGCCGCGTTGAAGCCGATGTTGCCGCCCTTTTCCTTGAGCTCCTTGAGGATGACCGCGCCCTCGATCCCCGCGTTCGCGATGATCTGGCGGGAAGGCTCCTCGAGGGCCCGCTTGACGATGTTGATGCCGACCTGGATGTCGCCCGCTTCCTTGAGCGTCCCGACCGCATCCATCGCGCGGAGGAGCGCCACGCCGCCGCCGGGGACGATGCCGTCCTCGACCGCCGCCTTGGTGGCGTGCATCGCGTCCTCGACGCGGGCCTTCTTCTCCTTCATCTCGGTCTCGGTGGCCGCGCCGACCTTGATGACCGCGACGCCGCCGACGAGCTTGGCGAGGCGCTCCTGGAGCTTCTCGCGGTCGTAGTCCGGAGGTCGTCTCCTCGATCTGGGTGCGGATCTGCTTCACGCGGCCCGAGATCGCTTCCTTGCGCTTGCGCTCGGTCGTGTCGACGACGATGGTGGTGTTCTCCTTGTCGACGACGATTTTCTTGGCCTCGCCGAGGTCGTCCCACTTGACGTTCTCGAGCTTGATGCCGAGGTCCTCGGAGATCATCTTGCCGCCCGTGAGGATCGCGATGTCCTCGAGCATGGCCTTGCGGCGGTCACCGAAGCCGGGCGCCTTGACGGCGCAGACCTGGAGCGTGCCGCGGAGCTTGTTCACGACGAGGGTGGCGAGGGCCTCGCCCTCGATGTCCTCGGCGATGATGAGGAGCTGCTTGCTCTGCTTGGCGGTCTGCTCGAGCACGGGGAGGAGGTCCTTCATCGAGGAGATCTTCTTCTCGAAGATGAGGATGCGGGCGTTCTCGAGGACGGACTCCATCCTCTCGGCGTCCGTGACGAAGTAGGGCGAGAGGTAGCCGCGGTCGAACTGCATCCCCTCGACGACCTCGAGGGTCGTGTCGAGGCCCTTGGCCTCTTCAACCGTGATGACGCCGTCCTTGCCGACCTTGTCCATCGCCTCGGCGATGATCTTGCCGATCTCCTCGTCGCCGTTGGCGGAGATGGTGCCGACGAAGGCGATCTCCTTGGCGTCGACGCTCTTCTTGAGCTTGTCGATCGACTCGACGGCCTTCTTCACGGCGATCTCGATGCCGCGCTTGAGCTCCATCGGGTTGTGGCCGGAGGTGACCATCTTGATCCCCTCGCGGTAGATGGCCTGCGCGAGGACCGTGGCGGTCGTCGTGCCGTCGCCGGCGATGTCGGAGGTCTTCGAGGCGACCTCGCGGACCATCTGGGCGCCCATGTTCTCGAGCGGGTCGGCCAGCTCGATCTCCTTGGCGACGGTGACGCCGTCCTTGGTGATCAGGGGCGAGCCGAACTTCTTCTCGATGACGACGTTGCGGCCCTTGGGGCCGAGGGTGACCTTGACGGCGTCGGCCAGCTTGTTGACGCCGCGGAGGATGCTCTGGCGAGCGTCCTCGCCGTAGGTGATGTTCTTGGCAGCCATTTCTCTAACCTCGCCTTACTTCGCGTCGACGATGGCCAGAACCTCGTCCTCGCGGAGGATGAGGAAGTCCTGGTCGTCGAGCTTGATTTCGGTGCCTGCGTACTTGCCGATGAGGACCTTGTCGCCCGTCTTGACGGTCAGGGCCACGCGCTTGCCGTTGTCGTCGAACTTGCCCTCGCCGACGGCCTCGACAGTGGCCTCCATCGGCTTTTCCTTGGCGGTGTCGGGGATGATGATTCCGCCGCGGACCTGTTCCTTGGTCTCGATCCTCTTGACGAGGATCCGGTCATAGAGAGGACGAATCTTCATTGCATGCTCCTTCATGGGTTTCGGGTCTCTCGGGGCAGTTGGCCCCTGGTGAGGGTTCTCTTGGCGCTCGTTAGCACTCGCGGGTGGCGAGTGCTAAGAAGTTACGACCTGCGTGCGTTCTTGTCAAGTGAGGAGGAGCGCACGTGCGGACGTAACGCCCTGGCGGCAGTCCCCTATTCCCTCGAGAACTGCGCCAGGTGGTACGCGACGAAGGCCTTCTGTGACGGGGCAAGCTCCGGAAACACTGGCAGTGCAAGGGTTTCCGTGGCAGCCCGCTCGGCCTCTGGAAAATCCCCCACCTTCCCGCCGAGCCCGGAGAAGCACTCCTGGAGGTGGAGCGGAACCGGGTAGTAGACGGCGTGGCCGATCTTGAGCTGGACGAGACGCTCTTTCAGAGCCTCCCGCCGGCCCCCGGCAACCCGCACGACAAACTGGTTGTAGACGTGGTGCCGACCAGGCGCTTCGCGAGGGAAGCCGATCCCGCCCTCCTCGAATGTCCGGCCCCCGTGCTCGAGGAAGCGCCGCTCGATCTCGGCCGCGTTCTGTCGCCTGCCCCTCGGCCCACGAGTCGAGGTGCGGGAGCTTGACGTGAAGGACGACCGCCTGGAGCGCGTCGAGACGGAAGTTGCCGCCCACGAGCCTGTGGTGGTAGCGGCTCGTCTCGCCGTGCATCCGGAGGGCGCGGAGGGTCGTGGCGAACCCGTCGTCGTTCGTCGTCACCATGCCGCCGTCCCCGAAGCCGCCCAGGTTCTTCGACGGGAAGAACGAGAAGGCCCCGAACTCGCCCATCGAGCCCGCCTTGCGCCCCTTGTACGCCGAGCCCAGCGACTGGCAGGCGTCCTCGATCACCGGCACGCCCTTCGCCTTCGCGACCGCCAGGATCGGGTCCATGTCGGCGCACTGGCCGTAGAGGTGGACCGGCTGGATCGCCTTCGTCTTCGGCGTGATCGCCTTCGCGAGCTTCTCCGGGTCGACGTTGCAGGTCACCGGGTCGATGTCGCAGAAGACAGGGCGCGCGCCGAGCCTCACGACCGCTCCCGCCGTGGAGAAGAAGGTGTAGGGCGACGTGACGACGTCGTCTCCCGGCCCGATCCCCAGCGCCATCATCGCGGCGAGCTGGGCGTCGGTGCCGGACGACATCCCGATCGCGTGCTTGACGCCGACGTACTCGGCGATCGCCTTCTCGAAGGCCTCGACCTTCGGGCCGAGGATGAAGCCCTGGCTCTCGAAGAGGTCGTCCGTCGCCGAGCGGATCTCGTCGCGAAGGGTGGCGTACTGCTTCTTGAGGTCGAGGAGGGGGACGGGGACGGCGAGCGGCATCGTCGGTTCCATAGCAACCGCGGAGCATAATCCAGCGACCCCGAGGCGCGGAGGCCCCTTGTGAGTTCCATCCTGGAGGGCGGAAGCTCTCGATTCTCGACTCCCCCCCTGCGCCCGGCAGACGAGGGCGTGCCGACGCTGCTCCTCGCCTCTTCCGTCCTCGTTTCCGTCCTGCTCGTTCTGCCGTCCTTCCGCCTCTGGTTTCAGAGTCCGCTGGACCTCATCCGGCACGAGTTCGACTTCTTCCTCGGCTTTTTCGCCGGAGGGGTCCGCGGGTCCGAGCCGCTGACCGTCTTCTCCGGTCGGGTTCTCCAGTCGGCGCTTCTCGTCGCGGCGGGCGTGCTCTACGTGGCGATCGCCGCCCGGCTCCGGCACGTGCAGGCGCCGGTGCCGAGCAGTCCGCTCATCCTCCACGCCGGTCTGCTCGCCTTCCTCTTCTCACTCGGGCTCCCCTGGCTGAGCCCCGACGTCTTCTACTACACAGGCCTCGGGTGGCTCGAGGCCCGGTACCACCTCGATCCGTTCCTGCAAACGATCGCGCAGACGGGTGCAGCGGCGACCGACCCCCATGTTCACGAACGTCCTGCCGGGATTCCGAACGCTGCCCGGCACGTACGGCCCCTCTTCCAGGCGCTCGCCACGGGGCTCGCCGCCCTCTCTTTCGGGAACATCAAGCTCGCCCTCGTCCTCTTCAAGCTCGTCTCGCTCGCCTGTCACGTCGCCGCGTCGGCGCTCGTCGTCCGGCTGGCCGGTCCCCGGGCCCCGTTCGCCTTCTACGCCTTCGCCTGCAGCCCGGTCGTCCTTCTCAGTGCGATGACCGGCATGCACAACGACCACCTCATGGTCGTCTTCGTCCTCGCGGCCCTCGCGCTCCGGCGCGCCGACCGCCCGTTCTCATCAGGACTAATGTTCGCGTTCGCGTGCGGCGTGAAATACGCGCCGCTCATCGCCCTACCCCTCTTCGTGGCCGACTGGATGCTGAGGGGTCGTTCAGGAAGAAAGGTCTCGGTCCGTGGCCCGCTTCTCTTCCTCGCAGGCTTCGCGATCCCCCTCGCCTTCTTCGCCCTTCGCTATCCCAGCTTCCCGTCGAGTCTCCTCTCGGCGATCCGCCACGGGAGCGGGGTCTTCCGAAGCAGCGTCCACTTCGTGCTCGGGACCGTCGACCGGTTCGTGATCCGGGTCCCGGGTCCCGCGATCAGCCGGCTCCTCCTCGCGACGTTCCTCTTCCTCGCCGTGGCGAGCCTCGTCCTCCTCGTCCGGGACCGCCTCGCGGACAGGCCGGGAGCCCTCGAGAGGGCCTGGGTCTTCCTGCTCATCTCGTATTTCCTCACCCTGAACTCGAGCAATCACGAGTGGTACCTGACGTGGCTCTTCGGGCCCGCCCTCGTGGGAGCCGGCGTGGCGGCGGACAAGCTGTCCGTTCGACTGTCTGCCTGCTTCATGCCCCTGGTCATCTTCACCGCGAAGAACCCGACGCATGTCCTCTGGGCCGCCAACGTCGCGCTCTACCTGCTGCTCCTCGTCTTCGGGGTTCCGTTCCTCGTGTCGTGCTTCCGCCGGGAGTCCGGAAAGGACGTCCTCGCTGTTGTCCCTGGCTCCCGTCAGCGGTGACCGCGAATTTCGCCGATTGCGGGCGCGCCCGGGATCGCGAAATCGGCGACCTCTCGGGGGGCGAGATGAACCGCCTCCACCTCGCGCGGACCGTCAAGAAGGCCAGCAACCTTCTCCTGCTGGACGAGCCGACGAACGACCTCGACGTCGACACCCTTCGCGCGCTCGGGGAGGCGCTCCTCTCCTTCGCCGGCTACGCCGTCGTCATCTCGCACGACCGCTGGTTCCTCGACCGCGTCGCGACCCACATGCTCGCCTTCGAGGGAGACTCGAAGACCTTCTGGTTCGAGGGGAGCTACCAGGAGTACGAGGCCGACCGGCACAAGCGCCTTGGCGCCGCGGCCGACATGCCTCACCGGATCAAGTACCGGAAGCTGACGACGAGGTAGGGGGCGAGCGTTCCGAGAGGAGTGGCGCCGCGTCGAGACATTCCGGCTCGCGGCGCACTCCGCCGCACGCACCCTTCAGCCGATTCACCGCGCTATCCGCTGTCCGTCGCTCTGGTGTTATCGGTGTCCGCGCTCCTGCCGCCGGACCGACCAAGCCGGCCTCGCGACCGCGGGCTCCGCTCGCCGGCTCCGGAAAGTCGAATCGTGCACAATGAACCGATGTCGAGCGAGAGCTTGAAACGGCCCTCCAGGATATCGAGCCCGATCCGTCCTCCGGGGGGGGGACCTTAGTGAGGTCTACCAGTGAGCCCCAGCGTACTTCAATCGACGTCGTGGAGAAGATCCGCAACGGGATCCGCATCATCGCGAAGCAGAACGAACTCCTTCTCGGCTACGCCCGGTCCGCAGTGCGACATGGGTGCGAGACCAACGCTCCCGGGGCCCTCGGCAGCTGACCCGCGCGAGGTCGCTCGATCAGCCGCGCTCGTGAGCTTCGCTCTGATCTGGCCGGCTCGACTTTCGCTACTCGGGGACCGCGCCCGCCGGCCCGGGCTCTAGCGGGCGAGAATGAACGGATTTCTCGTCACTGGAGCCGCCGGGTTCGTCGGCTCCAATCTCGTCAGGCACCTTCTCCGAGGGGGCCACCGCGTCGCAGGAGTTGTGAGATTCAGGGCCCTTCCGCCCGGATCAACTCCGCCGTCCCGACGGGTCACGCTCGACGTTTGCCGCGACGCGGCCACTCTCGAAAGTGGTCGCCGAATTCCGGCCCGAAGTGGTGATCCACGTTGCCGGGAACAAGGACGTTCGCCAGTGCGAATCGAACCCCGGCGAGGCGTTCGCCACCAACGCGGTCGGGACCGGTCACGTCGCGCGAGCCTGCCGCAAGGTCGGAGCGAAGCTCGTCTACCTCTCGACCGACCTCGTTTTCGACGGTCTCCGCGGGAACTACCTCGAGGAGGAAATCCCGCAGCCGACCCTCGTTTACGGAGCCAGCAAGCTCGCGGGGGAGGTGGCGGCGTTACGGAATTGCCCAGGAGCCCTCGTCTGCCGAAGTGGCGGACTATACGGTTGGCGCTCACCCCTGCTGCGCTGGGTGGCCGCGGAGCTAGCGGCCGGTCGGTCGGTCGAGGCGTTTGTCGACGTCGTCAACTCGCCGACGTTCAGCGGAGCCTTGGCCGAGGCGATCGAGGCGGCGATCGAGCGCGACCTGTCTGGTGTTCTTCACGTAGTCGGAGCCGACCGCGTCAGTCGCTACGAGCAGTTTCGAGCATTCGCAGAGGCTTTCGGGTTCGACCCCTCGCTTCTCGTCGCCCGGGTCGCCGGCGACCGCCGGAGAGAGATGATGCTGCTGCCGGACGCCTCGCTCTCGACCACGGCCAGCACGGGGCGAATCGGGCTGCAGCCCACGCCCCTGGCCAGCGGTATGGCGCGGTTGCGTTTAGAGGGGCTCTAGGTGCGGCGCCTGGCTCCGTACGTGGAACACCGTGACGGCCGGGGCACCTTCCTCGGTCTGACCCGGGAGGGATGGGCCGAAGTGAACTTCGTCGAAACCGAGGCCGGCGAGACTCGGGGCTTGCACTACCACGAGACCACCCGGAGGCTCTTTTCGTGATTTCCGGAGAAATCGATGTCTCAATTCGCCACCTCGACACAGGCGAGTCGTTCGAGTTCCACGCCCGCGGCGGGGACCTGTTCGAGGTCGAGCCCCGGGAGCTGCACACCCTTCGCACGGCAACTCGTTCTCGGTGGATCAATATGCTTTCCCAGCCGATCGATCCCCGAGAATCCGGACATCCACCGCGCGAGCTGAGCGAGTGGCGCGCCGGCTTCGCATCGTCCTTCGACTCGCCGCCATTGGCACGCTCGACGTCCGTCGTTCGGGAAACGTCCAGGGAGACGAGGCGGTCGCCCGGGCATGGCAGAAGTACCTCTGCCGCCGTGACGACGTGGAATGGGTCCGCCTCGTCGGGCCGGACGATCGGATCGAAGGGGAATGCCACGTGGTCGTCCACTTCAACCCTTTCCTACCGCTCCACGACGGGGCAGCCAACGTTCTCTACCTGCAAAACGCCTATCCCCCGGAGCTCTATCCGGGGGGGACGGCCGGTGTTTTCGAGCGAACGCAGGGACGATTCCGCGGGTTCATCTTCACGAGCACCCCCCTCAAAGCGGCCTGCTGCGATGGGGCTGTCATCCCTTTCGCCGCCGATCCGGAGGAACTCTATTCGATCCCCGACGACCGCTACCGCCACCCGGTCACTTTCGTCGGGAACGACATCCGGGGCCCCGAGGTGAACCTCCGGTACCTGATCCCGGCGTTGCCGTTTGGCCTCGTCATCTACGGCAATCCGGCCTGGGCCCCCCCCCTCGCCGCCTGCTGCCGCGGCAAGGTCCCTCAGTCCGATCTGCCCCGGGTGTTCTCCAGTTCGCGAGTGAACCTGAACGCCCACATTCCGGAGCACGTGAGATACGACACGGTGAACCTGCGGGTCTTCGAGGTCCTGGCCAGTGGAGGGTTCCTCGTCTCGGACGAGACTCCGACACTGCGCGACGAGTTCGCCGAGGCTGTCGTCTGCACTTCGGGGCACGAGGACCTCTGGGCGAGACTCGTCTGCTGGCTCGCCGACGGTGAGAGGCGGAGCCGTTTCGCCGCCGAGGGGCGTCGACTGCTTCTCGCCCGTCACACCTATGCGCACCGCGTCGGAACGCTTGTCGAATACCTGGACCAGGTCTTGTAGGCTCGCAGCGGCAGACTGGGTTCCGCGATGTGGACCGGTCTCGAACCCCTGCTCTGGCTGTGCGACCCCTCCCGGTTGGAAGGACGAGCGAGTGCGCCACGATATCGACCGGCTTCGGGCCGGACATTCGACTCGGCGCCATAGGGAGATCTTTCGGCGCCTCTTCGCCCGAAACCCCTAGATCCGCCACCCCGCTGAGCCGTCGACGACCGGCTGCAGCCGGGCACGCCCCTGGCCGGCCACCTCCGAAGCGACTCGCGTGCCGGCTATTCACCTGCCTACTACAATCGCCTCATCATAAAGAGTCCCTCACCGATGAACATCCTGTTCGCCAACATCCCCTTTGTGCGCCGGGACAACCGCGGTCG
>JADJVF010000015.1 GCA_016716705.1 Holophagales bacterium | reverse complement strand
CCCTGCAGGATCCGGATGTAGTTGGCGCGCTCGAACATCGAGGCGTCGGGGCAGCGGAGGAGGTTCATCGAGCCGCGCATCTGCTCGAGGGAGTCGTACTCGTGCTCCTCGAGCCACTGCGTCAGCCCTTCGCGGATGCGGCGGATGACGTCGGGTCCCTGCTGGAGGATGCCGGAGACGACCTGGACGGCATGGGCCCCTGTCATGACCGCTTTCACCGCGTCGATGTGGGTGTGGACGCCGCCCGAGACGGCGAGGGAGGCGCGGACGTGGCCCGAGACGACGGCGAGCCAGCGGAGGCGCAGGTTCAGCTCGCTCGAGTCGGAGAGGCGCAGGGTCGGCTCGACCTCGAGGTTCTCGACGTCGATGTCGGGCTGGTAGAAGCGGTTGAAGAGGACCATGCCGTCGGCGCCCGCGTCGTCGAGGCGCTTGGCCATGTTCGCCATCGAGGAGAAGAAGGGGGAGAGCTTGATGGCGACCGGGATCGAGACGGCCTGCTTGACCGCCTTCAGGATGTCGATGGTCCGCTGCTCGACCTCGTCGCCGGTCTCGTCGGCCTTCGTGGCGAGGTAGTAGACGTTCAGCTCGAGGGCGTTGGCCCCCGCGTCCTGCATCAGCTTGGCGTAGCGGATCCAGCCACCCGACGTGAAGCCGTTGAGGGACGCGATGACCGGCAGCTCGACGGACTGCTTGATCCTCACGAGCTGCTCGAGGTACTGGTCCGGCCCGAGGTTGAACTCGTCGGGGCGCGGCAGGTAGGTCATCGCCTCGGCGAACGAGTCGGCGTGGACGTCGATGTGGTGGTAGGTGGCGAGCTCCTCCCTCATGAGCTGCTCCTCGAAGAGGGAGTGCATCACGATGGCGGCCGCGCCGGCGTCCTCCATCCGCTTGACGAGGTCGATCTTGTCGACCATCGGCGAAGCGCCCGGCATGATCGGGTGGGGGAGCTTGAGCCCGAGGTAGGTGGTGGAGAGATCCATGGATTTCGCTCCTCGTCCTCAGTTGGCCTTCGGAGTGGTCTGGGCGGCGGCGACCGCGGCGACCGGATCGGCCCCGCGGGCGAGGTTCTCGTAGATGGCCCAGCGCGTGGCGACCTCGTGCCGCTCGAGGTCGAGGAGCATCTTGGCCCGCTCGGGGTTCGTCTTGTCGAGCATCCGGAAGCGGGTCTCGTTGGCCATGAACTTGCCGACGTCGACCTTCGGCGCGGAAGAGTCGAGGACGAGGCCAGGCTGGCCCTCGGCCACGCGGCGCGGGTCCCACCGGAAGAGCGGCCAGTAGCCCGAGTCCGCCGCGAGCTTCTGCTGCTCGAGGCCGAGCGAGAGGTCGTAGCCGTGCGCGATGCAGTGGCTGTAGGCGAGGATCAGCGACGGGCCGTCGTAGCTCTCGGCCTCCTGGAAGGCCTTCACCGTCTGCGCGTCCTTGGCCCCGAAGGCGATCTTGGCGACGTAGACGTTGCCGTAGGCGATCGCCATCATGGCGAGGTCCTTCTTGCCGGACGACTTGCCCGCCATGGCGAACTTCGCCACGGCGCCGATCGGCGTCGACTTGCTGGCCTGGCCGCCCGTGTTCGAGTAGACCTCGGTGTCGAGGACGAGGATGTTGACGTTGCGGCCCATCGCCAGGACGTGGTCGAGGCCGCCGTAGCCGATGTCGTAGGCCCAGCCGTCGCCGCCGATGATCCAGAGGCTCTTCTTCACGAGGTAGTCGGCGATGTCGAGGAGGCGGTGGGCCGGGAGGCCGTCGACGCCGGCGAGGCGGGCCTTGAGGGCCACGACGCGCTCGCGCTGGTGGGCGATCCCCTGCTCGGTTCCCTGGTCGGCCGTGAGGATCCCCGAGACGAGCTCGTCGCCGATGAGGCCGCCCAGCTCCTTGACGAGCTCGGCGGCGTGCTCACCCTGCTTGTCGAGGGCGAGGCGCATGCCGAACCCGAACTCGGCGTTGTCCTCGAAGAGGGAGTTCGCCCAGGCCGGGCCGCGGCCGTCGCGGTTCACGGTGTAGGGGGTCGTCGGGAGGTTGCCGCCGTAGATCGACGAGCAGCCGGTGGCGTTGGCGATCAGCATCCGGTCGCCGAAGAGCTGCGTCGCCAGCTTGATGTAGGGGGTCTCGCCGCAGCCGAGGCAGGCGCCGGAGAACTCGAAGAGGGGCTGCATGAACTGCGAGCCCTTCACGTCGATCTTCAGCTTCGTCCGGTCGGGCTCGGGGAGGTCGAGGAAGAACTTGAAGTTCTCGCGCTCGGCCTCGCGCAGCGGCACCTGCGGGGTCATGTCGAGGGCCTTGTGCCGCGGGTTCCCCTTGTCCTTGGCGGGGCAGACGACCGCGCAGAGGTTGCAGCCCGTGCAGTCTTCCGGGGCGACCTGGATCGTGTACTTCATCCCCTTGAACTCGGGGGCGCGGTAGTCGACCGACTTGTAGGTCGCCGGGGCCGTCGCGAGGAGGGCGGGCTCGTAGACCTTGGCGCGGATCGCCGCGTGCGGGCAGACCATCGCGCACTTGTTGCACTGGATGCAGAGCTTCTCGTCCCAGACCGGGATCTCGATGGCGATGTTCCGCTTCTCCCACTGCGCCGTCGCCGTGGCGAAGGTGCCGTCGACCGGGAAGGCCGAGACGGGGAGGAGGTCGCCCTTGTTGGCGAGCATGAGGGCGGTGATCTTCTGGACGAAGTCGGGAGCCTCGACCGGGACGATCGGAGGCATCTTCAGCGTCGACGTCACCGCGGCCGGGACCTTCACCTCGTGGAGGTTCGCCAGCGTCTGGTCGACCGCCTCGAAGTTCATCCTCACGAGCTCGGCGCCCTTCTTGCCGTAGGTCTTCTCGATCGACTTCTTGATCTGGTAGATCGCCTCCTCGCGGGGGAGGACGCCCGAGATCGCGAAGAAGCAGGTCTGCATGATCGTGTTGATCCGGCGGCCCATGCCGGTCTTGTCGCCGACCTCGTAGCCGTCGATGACGTAGAAGCGGATCTTCTTGGCGATGAGCTGCTCCTGGACCTCCGCGGGGAGCTTGTCCCAGACCTCTTCGGGGCCGTAGAGCGAGTTCAGGAGGAAGACGGCGCCCGGCGCGGCGTACTCGAGGACGTCGTACTTCTCGAGGAAGCCGAACTGGTGGCAGGCGACGAAGCTCGCGGTCTTGACGAGGTAGGACGAGCGGATCGGCTTCGGCCCGAAGCGCAGGTGCGAGATCGTGATCCCGCCCGACTTCTTCGAGTCGTAGACGAAGTAGCCCTGCGCGTAGTTGTCGGTCTCCTCGCCGATGATCTTGATCGAGTTCTTGTTCGCGCCGACGGTGCCGTCGGCCCCGAGGCCGAAGAAGACGCCGCGCGTCACGCTGGCGGGCTCGGTGTCGAACTCGGGGTCCCACTTCAGGGAGAGGTGGGTCACGTCGTCGACGATGCCGACCGTGAAGCCGCGCTTCGGCTTCGCGCTCGCGAGCTCGTCGAAGACCCCCTTGACCATCGCCGGGGTGAACTCCTTGGAGGCGAGGCCGTAGCGCCCGCCGACGACCTTCGGCTCGACGGCGAAGGGGGAGGTCCCGTCCTCGCGAGCGTTGCGAAGGACCGTGACGACGTCCTGGAAGAGCGGCTCGCCGACCGAGCCGGGCTCCTTGGTCCGGTCGAGGACGGCGATCGCCTTCACGCTCTTCGGCAGGGTGCCGATGAAGGCGGAGGCGTCGAAGGGCCTGTAGAGGCGGACCTTGAGGACGCCGACCTTCTCGCCCTTGCCGAGGAGGTACTCGACCGTCTCGTGCGTCACGTCGGCGCCCGAGCCCATGATCACGATCACGCGCTCGGCTTCCGGGTGGCCCACGTAGTCGAAGAGCTTGTAGGCGCGGCCGGTCAGCTTCTCGAAGGCGTCCATCGCCTCCTGCACCTTGCCGGCGCAGGCGTCGTAGTACGGGTTGCACGCCTCGCGGGCCTGGAAGAAGCAGTCGGGGTTCTGCGCCGTTCCGCGCAGCACCGGCAGGTCGGGCGTCAGCGCCCGCTTCCTCTGGGCCGAGACGAGGTCCTCGGTCACCATCGCGAGGAGGTCCTCGTCCTGGAGGAGCTCGATCTTGGAGACCTCGCTCGACGTGCGGAAGCCGTCGAAGAAGTGGATGAACGGGAGCTTCGCCATGAGCGTCGCCCGGTGGGCGACGGCCGCGAGGTCGTGCGCTTCCTGCGGGTTGCTCGAGGCGAGCATGGCGAAGCCGGTCTGGCGGCAGGCCATGACGTCGGAGTGGTCGCCGAAGATCGAGAGCGCGTGCGTCGCGACGCAGCGCGCCGAGACGTGCATGACGAAGGGCGTCAGCTCGCCGGCGATCTTGTACATGTTCGGGATCATCAGGAGGAGGCCCTGCGACGCCGTGAAGGTCGTCGTCAGCGCTCCCGCCTGGAGCGCCCCGTGGACGGCGCCCGACGCGCCGCCCTCGGACTGCAGCTCCGATACGAGGGGGACGGTCCCCCAGACGTTCTTCTTCCCCTGGGCGGACCACTCGTCGGAAAACTCGCCCATCGTGGATGACGGGGTGATCGGGTAGATCGCGATCACCTCGCTGACCCTGTGGGCGACAGAGGCGACCGCCTCGTTGCCGTCGAGGGTGACCATAGGTCTCGTCGTCATGAAGACTTCCTCCTGTGGGTTCGCGGGCAGGCGTGGAGCCCGCCACAGCCTGCGCATCATCTCTCGCGCGCGCGTTTCGCGGTATCGGGCAAAGGCACCGGAAAGGGACTTTGACGACATCTCGACTGATGCATTTGCATCAGAAACGGGCGAGGGAGAATGGCCCGTGCACGCCTCAGCTGTCGCCCGCCGGGGAGATCTCGTCCTTGCGGCGTGTCTCTTCGTCCTGCTCGCGAGCCTCTCGTGGCTCCGCTGGGCGTCCTTCCTGGGAGACCTGAGCCGCGAGTGGACCGTACCGATGCGCCTCGCGGCAGGAGAGCGGCTCTGGAAGGACGTGGGCTACTACTATGGGCCGCTCGCGCCGCACGCCGTGGCGGGGGCTTTCCGCGTCTTCGGCTCGAGCGTGGCGACCTACGTCGGATTCGGCCTCCTGGCGGCCGCCGGAACGCTGGCGGCGCTGCTCCTCGCGGGTCGACGATTCCTCACGCCTCTCGCGAGCGCCGGGGCGGCCGCTGTCGCTGTCGGTGTACTGGCCTTCGCGCCAGAGAACGGGGCGTTCGTCGCGCCGTATGCCATGGCGGCCCTCCTCTCCATCGGGCTCGCGTGGGGCGCCTTTCTTCTCGCCGCGTCGGGCCGGGCCGGACTCGCGGGGGTCGCGGGTGCCCTCGCTCTCCTCGCCAAGCCGGAGGCCGCCCCTGCGCTTCTCGGCGCGGCCCTCGCTGCGGGCTCGTGGCGGGCGGGATTCCGGCTTCTCGCGACGGCGGGGCTCCTCGCCGCGTCGGTCTACGGCGTGGCGATGGCCGGGATCCCGGTCGCCGACCTCGTTTCGTACGGCCCGCTCCGGCACTTCTCGATGCCCGCCGAATTCCGCGAGCTGTATGTTCGCGTCTCGGGCCTGCACCCGGCGCTGCTCGGACGTGGCGTGGGCGGCCTGCTCGCAGGCGGGGCGCTCCTCGCGGGATGGGCGCTTCTTCTGACCGGCCTCGTCGCGCGGCGAACCCGGCTCAGCGTCGTCGGCGGCACCTTCCTTGCCGCTGGTCTCCTCGCAGACTTCGTCGTCCTGCGGGAACCGATCGTCACGACGGGCGTCCGGGGGCTGCCCCTGCTCCTCGCCGCGGCCGGGTCCGTCGCGTTCGTCGAGCTCCGTCGCGGCGACGCCTCGGCCCGTCTCCCTCTCGCCGCGGCGCTCGTCGGCCTCGCGTTCGCCTGGAGGACGGCGTTCTGGACCGTCCCTGTCTTCCCCTATGCCCCGCTCGCGGCGGTCTCGTCGCTCCCGGCGGTCGCATGGCTCCTCGGAATAAGGATTCCGCGCGCCGTGGACTCGATCCGTCGGACCCGGGCGGCCTTCCTCGCCGTCGTTCCCCTCCTCCTCTCGCCGGTCCTCTTTCTCCCGCGCCTCGTCCTCTTCTACCGCACGCCACGGACGGAGGTGGCGGGCCCGGCCGGCCGGTGGCTTCCGCCTGGCGAGGAGGGAGAGCTCTTCGAAAAGCTCCTGGCGCACCTGACGAGGGTCGGGGTGAAGGATCGCGACCTGGTCGTCCTGCCGGAGGCGGGAGCGCTCGGCTTTCTTCTCGAGGTGAGAAGCCCGCTCCATTTCGAGCAGGTTCTTCCTGGTCACGTCGACGCTCGCGTCGACCGCGACCTTGCAGGGGATCTGGATCGGGCACGCCCGACGCGCGTCGTCGTCGTCTCCCGGCCGACGCCCGAGTACGGACCCGTGGCCTTCGGTCGCGAGTACGCGATTGAGATCGCCGCTCGCCTCGCGCGCGACTACGTCTCCGAGGCGCGGTACTCGGCGGGCGAGATGACGGCGGTCGTTCTGCGGCGGCGCTGACTCTCCGGGGGGTGCTGTTCGCGACCCCCCGGACCCCCCGACGGCGACGTGAGGGACGCACGGTCGGGTCCTTCTCCCACTCTGAACTTCCCCCGGCCGCTTCCGTATCTCTGCGGCATGGTGCTCGAAAGCGAAGGTCTGGGAAAGGTCTATCGGAGCGGGACGTGGGGAGTACGTGAGCTGACGATTCGGGCGAAGGAAGGGGTCCTGGGCCTCCTCGGGCCGAACGGGGCGGGAAAGACCACGCTCATGCAGATGCTCGCGACGCTCACGCGACCGACGACGGGATCGCTGCGCTTCGCGGGGATCGACGTCGTGAAGTCCCCGAGGGAGATCCGCGAGCGGCTCGGCTACCTGCCGCAGGACTTCGGCGTGCCGGCCGGCCTGACGTGCTTCGAGCTCCTCGACACGATCGCGCGCCTGAAGGGGATCCGGAGTCGCAGCGCCGTTCTCTCGATGCTGGAGAGCGTCGGCCTGCACGACCTCGCGAAGAGACCCGTCGAGAGCCTCTCGGGCGGGATGCGTCAGCGGCTCGGCATCGCCCAGGCGCTCGTCGGCAGCCCCGAGCTCGTCATCGTCGACGAGCCGACGGCCGGCCTCGACCCGGAGGAGAGGGTCCGCTTCCGGAACCTTCTCTCGGAGCACAAGGGGCTGAAGCTCGTTCTCCTCTCGACGCACATCGTGTCGGACGTGGAGTCCGTCGCGACCGAGATCGCCGTCGTGCGGCAGGGAAGGCTCCTCGCCTTCGGCACGCCCGAGGAGCTCGTCGCCCGGGCCGCCGGGGCGGTCTGGGAAGCGGAGCTGACGGCTGCGGAGATGGAGCGTCTCCGGCCGAGCCTGACCGTGGCGAACCTCACGAGGAACGCCGCCGGCGTGAAGGCGCGGCTCGTCGCCCGCGAGCGTCCGGTGGCATCGGCCATTCCCGCGGCTGCCTCGCTCGAGGACGCGTACCTCCTCCTGATGCGCGAGGCGGGCGAAGCGCTCCCGGCGGCGGCGTGAGCCCCTCGCGGCTCCTTGCTGTCGCGTCGGCCGACCTGCGCTCCCGGCTGCGGCGGCCGGCGACGCTCATCTTCCTCGGCCTGCTCCTCGCGGCGGCTTCGACGACGTTCCCCGACCCTCGCTCCGGGCAGGGGATCCTGTCCATCGGCGGGCGGCGGGCCGTCTACACGTCCGCCGCGCTCGCTGTGGCGACGGCGGGACTCCTGCCCTTCCTCCTCGGCCTGTTCGGCTTCTACGCGGTGTCGAACGCGATCGCCCTCGACCGCCGGTCGGGGGTCGGGCCACTTCTCGGCGCCACACCGGTCACGAACGGCGAGTACCTCCTCGGCAAGCTCCTCGGAAACCTCTCGCTCCTCTCCGTCGTGACGCTCGCCTTCTCCGCCGTGGTGATGGCGGTGTGCAGGTCGTCCACGGGGAGGCGCCGCTCGAGCCCGCCGTCTTCCTCTCGCACGTTCTCGTCGTCGCGTTCCCGGCGCTGCTGGCCGTCGCGTCTTTCGCTCTTCTTTTCGAATGCGTCCCGTTCCTCTCGGGGCGCTTCGGCGACGTGGCGTTCTTCTTCGTCTGGGTCGTCACTCTCTCGATGCCGGTCTTCCTCGGCGACCCGGACGAGGGTCGATACCCGGCGTACGCCGCCGCGCTCGACTGGAACGGGCTCGGTTTCCTGATCACCGAGATCCAGCGGGTCACCGGGTCGGGTTCGATGTCGATCGGCTGGGGGGCGGCCCCTCAGACGGGAGCGGCCGTCGTCTTTCCGGGTTTTGACTTCTCCGCGGGAATGCTGGGGAGGAGGGCACTCGCCTTCCTGCCGCCGCTCGCCCTCCTGCCGGTTGCTCCCTCGCCTTCGACCGCTTCGACCCGGCTCGCCGCCTCGCCTCGGCCTCGACGAAGGCGTCGCTTCTCGCGCGCCTGTCGGCCCTCCTCCGTCCGGTCTCCGCACGGCTCCTCGAGGTCGTCGTTCCCGCGGAACGTGCACCGACGAAGCCGGGCCTCCTCTCCGCCTCGCTCACCGACCTCCTCGTAACGCTGCGGCTCCGCCCGCTCCTCGTAGCCGGTATTCCGTCGGCCGCGCTCGTCGCCCTTCTCGTCCCTCCCGCCACGGCGGCCTCTCTTCTCTCCGCCGCGTTCGTCCTCCTGGCCCTCCTCCTTGCCGACATCGGGACCCGCGAGGAGCGCACGGGTCTCGGGCGAGTCTTCGCCGCGACGCCGGGCGCCGGAGGGCGCCTCACCGCAGTGAAGCTCCTGAGCGCGGCGGCCACGGCGCTCCTCCTCCTCGTCCCGTTCGGCGCCAGGGCCTCGGCGGCTCACGCGCTCGCGCTGCCGGCCGCGGTGGCCGGGGCGCTCTTCGCGGCGGTCCTGGCCGTCGTGCTCGGGCAGGCGACCGGCTCGCCGAAGCCCTTCGTCGGCCTTCTCCTCGCCCTCTGGTACGTCGCCATGAACGACAAGGGGAGGACGCCCGCGCTCGATCTCGCGGGCTTCAGCGGGGCCGCCTCGCCGGGCTCGATCGGTGGCTGGCTGGCCGCGGCGGTGCTCCTCGCCGCCGGAGCTCTTCTCCTGGAACGGTTCCGGCTCTCACGAGCGTGAGGCGTGGCGGGGCGACGTCACTTACCATGCGAGGACGCATGAGGATTCACGCTGCCGCCTCGCTTCTCGCGCTCGCCCTCGCCGCTCCTGCGGTGTCCGCGCCGCCGTTCCCGGCGGAGTGGCTCCGCACGACCCCCGACGCGCGCGGTCCGGTCGAGAAGGCGGATTCGCAGCTCCTTTCGAAGCAAGGCGCGGCCGGCGGCGAGATCGAGGTCCTCGTGACGCTCCGGCTCCCCGATGGGGCGCGAAGCATAGGCGTCCTCTCGGCGCGGCAGCCCGTCCGGCGCGCGTTCCTCAGGCGCCTCGGAGAGGACCTCGAAGCCGAGTACGTCCCCTTCGGCGTCCACCTTGCCTGGGCGTACGAAAACGTCCCCGTGCTCCTGCTGCGCGTTCCTGCCGACGCCGTGCCGGCTCTCGCGGGCGACCCCCGGGTCGAGCGCGTGCGCCTCAACGGGAAGGTCCGGGTCCTGGACGCCGAGGGCGAGGCGCTGATGAAGGTTCCCGAGCTGCGGGCGGCGGGTGTCGAAGGAACGGGAGTAACGGTGGCCGTCATCGACACCGGCATCGACTACACGCATCCCGAGCTGCCGCTCGGGACGAAGGTGGTCAATCTCTACGACGCCATCGATCACGATGGTGACGCCATGGACGGGTACGGCCACGGAACGGCAGTTGCCGGGCTCGTCGCCGGGCTCGCGTCGGGGGTGGCGCGCGGAGCGAAGGTGGCCGCAGTGCGCGTTCTCGACGACGCTGGCTTCGGGACCGACGCACAGGTCATCGAGGGGCTCGACGCCGTCCTCTCGAGCGTCGCCGCAGGGAACCCGCATCGCATCCGGGTCGTCAACATGTCGCTGGGCGATTACCTCGACAAAACGAAGCCCCCGGGCCCCGGCAGCTGCGACGCGGAGGTTCCCGATTACAAGGCCGCCTTCGACCTCCTCTCCCAGGCGGGCGTCCTGGTCGTGGCGGCGAGCGGCAACGGCGGCTGCACGAACGGAATCGTCCTGCCCGCCTGCGTCAGCAACACCCTCGCCGTCGGGGCGGTCTACGACGGCCCCGTCGACCCGGTCTTCTTCCGGCAGAGACGGTGCCTCCCGAGCGGATGCGTCGATGGCTCGCCCGCGGCCGACCAGATTCCCTGCTACTCCGACTCGAGCGACCGCCTCGACGTCCTCGCGCCGTCTGACTGCGCGAAGGCCCCGTGGAAGGGGGGCGGGACGATTCCCTGTTTCAACGGTACCTCCGCCGCCGCGCCCTACGCCTCCGGTGTCGCGGCCCTCCTCTTCGGCGCCGAGCCGCTCCGCGGGCCGGCCGAGGTGAAGTCCGCAATGCGGTCGACGGGTACGCCGATCACGGATGCCCGCAACGGCATCACGCGGAACCGCCTCGACGCCCCGGCCGCTCTCGCGTCCTTGCGTTCCGCGCCGCAGGGCTCGGCCCATGCCGAGCTCCTCGTCCCGGTCGTCCTCGACGTCATCGGCCTGGGAGGCGCCCGCTTCGTCTCCGAGCTGACGCTCACGAACCGCGGGACGACGGCCGCGCGCCTCGAGGCGACGTACACCGCCGCGACGGGGGTGTTCCCTCTGGCCGGCGGGAGCGGCACGGTCGTCGATTCCCTCTCCCCGGGCGAGCAGCGGGTCATCCCCGACGCGATCTCCTGGCTCCGCGCCAGCAAGGGCCTTCCCATCCCGGCCGGGTCCGGCCAGGCCGGCACGCTCCGCCTCGGCTTCACCGGGCTGTCGCTTCCCGATATGGCCGCGGCGCGCGTGCGGACCACCGCCGCTTCCTGCAACGGCGCGGCCGGGCTCTCGTATCCCGCCTGGACGACCGGGGAGACGGCGGCGACGAGCCTCCAGCTCTTCGGCCTGAGAAGCAGCGCCGGGGAACGGACGAATCTCGCCGTCGTGAATGCCGGGACGGAGGGGAGCGTGACGTTGAAGATCGTTCTCCGGGCCGGGGACGGTCGATCGACTTACGAGGTCCCCTCTTCGCTTCTGCCTCCCCTTTCGCCGGGAGCATGGCGACAGGTAAACGACGTCGACCTCCTGCGTGCCGCCGGCTTTACCGACGCCACGGCCGTCGTCACTCGCGTTGCGGGCACTGCGCCCTTCGGCGCCTACGCCGTCTTCAACGACAACCTCTCGAACGACGGGTCTTACGTCCCGGCGGTGGCGAGCGGGTCCGGCGGCGAGGCCCTCGTCCTTCCCGTCGTCGTCGAGACGACCGCGTTCGAGAGCGAGCTCGTCCTCTTCAACCCGGCCGCGGTGCCGGTCGCCGCCTCGCTGACCTACGTCGAGTCGCTCGCGGCGCCGAAGGGGACCGTCGGGACCGTCACCGTCGACCTCGGGCCGGGGCAGCAGAAGATCCTCCCCCAGGATCTCGACGCTCCGCTCGACGCTCGGCCTGCCGCTCGGGCCGCGCGGCGCCGCGTCGTATGCCGGACCCTCTCCGTCGTCTTCACGCCCTCTGTCGGCGGACCGGTCCCTGGCCTGGCCGGCGCGAAGACGGCTGCTGCGGGGACCGGGGCCTGCGAGGGGAAGGGGAGCTTCGGGCTCTTCTACACGGCGATCCCGGCCACATCCGGGGCGGTCGTCGAGGCCGACGTCGACGGCCTCCAACAGACCGCGACGACGCGATCGAACCTCGCCCTCTTCAACCCGTCGTCCGCGAATCCCGTGACGGTCCAGTACGAGATCTGGGATGGGGCGACCGGAGCGAAAGCGCTCACGTCGCCTCCGATCGTGCTGCCCCCGCTCGGCTGGACCCAGTTCGATCGCGTCCTCCTCGGAGCGGCCGTCACCGAGGGCTACGTCCGCATTCGCCGCACGTCGCCAGCAGGCGTCTTCTCGGCCTACGGTGTCCTGAACGACGGTTCGGCCCCGGGCGAGCGGACAGGGGACGGGAGCTACGTGGCTGGAGTTCCGAACTTCCCCCCGGACTGAAATGCTCGCCGGGAGCTTTCTCTCCGCGGGACCGCTGGCTCCCCGCTGCCGCGGATCGGTTCCGCCTGCAATCCTGCCGCACCGCAGCGCCCGGGAGTAGCATTTCCCCGGACCAGGGAGGGCTCATGGGCGCAAAGAAGCTGCTGGGGCGAACGGTCGTGGTCGTCGGGGGCTGCCGTACGCCCTTCCTCCGTTCCGGAACCGGCTACACCGATCTGATGGCGTACGAGCTGGGGGCGATGGCCCTGTCCGGCCTCCTCCAGAGATATCGCATCGATCCGGTCGTCGTCGACCGCGTCATCCTCGGCACGGTCCTCGGCGAGCCGCGCACGACGAACCTCGCCCGCGAGGCGGCGCTCTCGTGCGGGATCCCTCCATCCTGCCCGGCCTTCACGGTGACGGCGGCGTGCGCCTCGTCGAACGTCGCGATCCAGAGCGGGGTCGAGGCGATCGCCTGCGGCGCGGCCGACGTCGTCATCGCGGGCGGCGCCGAGACCCTCTCCGACGTCCCGATCCGCTTCGGGCGCGAGGTGCGCAAGAGGCTCATCCAGTCGCAGAAGGCGAGGGGCGTCCTCGACTACGTGAGGCTTCTCCAGGGGCTCTCGCTGAAGGACCTCGCGCCCGACACGCCCGCCATCGCCGAGTTCTCGACGGGCCTGACGATGGGGCAGAGCGCCGAGAGGCTCGCCAAGCGCCTCGGGTTGACTCGCAAGGAGCAGGACACCTGGGCGCTGAAGTCTCACCAGAAGGCCGCGACGGCGACCGAAGCCGGGCTCTACCGCGGACAGGTGGTCCCCGCCCGGGTGCCGCCGTCGTTCGCGACGATCGAGACCGACAACGGCATCCGCGGCGACTCCACGCTCGAGAAGCTGTCGTCCCTGCCGCCCGCGTTCGACCGGAGCTTCGGCACCGTGACGGCGGGCAACAGCTCGTTCCTCACCGACGGCGCGGCGGCCTGCCTCCTGATGAGCGCCGAGAAGGCCGAGGAGCTGGGAGTGGCGCCGATGGCGCGGGTCGTATCGATGGCTCTCGTCGGGATGGACCCGCTGGAGGAGCTCCTCCTCGGGCCGGTCCTCTCCGTGCCCGAGGCGCTCGAGGCGGCGGACGCTCCGCTCGGGGAGGTGGGCGTCTGGGAGGTGCACGAAGCCTTCGCCGCGCCCGCGCTCGCCCTCGTGAAGCTCCTCGCCGACAAGGCCTGGTGCCGGGAACGTCTCGGCCGGAAGGACGCGGTCGGGAAGATCGACCCGAAGAAGGTGAACGCCTGGGGCGGCTCGCTCGCCCTCGGGCACCCGTTCGGAGCCACCGGCGCGCGCCTCGTGACGACGTGCGTCGAACGGATGGAGCGCGAGGGGGCCTCTCTCGGCGTCGTGACGACGTGCGCGGCCGGCGCCCTCGGGCACGCGATGGTGCTGGCGCGATGAGAAGCCTCACGCTGAAGAAGCGCGGCGACGGCGTCGCCGTCCTCCTGTTCGACACGCCGAAGCGTCCCGTCAACGTCCTCTCGGGAGAGATGCTCGAGGAGGCGGGACCGCTCATGAAGGAGATCCAGGACGACGAGACGATCGTCGCCTGCGTCCTCGCGAGCGCCAAGCCCGACTCGTTCATCGCCGGCGCCGATCTCGACCAGGTCGTCGGGATGACGGCGAAGGAAGCCGAGGCGATCTCGCGCGGTGCGCACGAGTGGCTCGACCTCGTGGAGGGGAGCCGCAAGCCGTTCGTCGCGGCGATCCACGGCGCGGCGCTCGGCGGCGGACTCGAGGTGGCCCTCGCCTGCCACTACCGGATCGCGACCGACCACCCGAAGACCGTCCTGGCGCTCCCCGAGGTGATGCTCGGCGTCCTCCCGGCCGCGGGCGGGACGCAGCGCCTGCCGCGCCTCATCGGCCTCCAGCGCGCACTCCCGATGCTCCTCACCGGAAAGCGGGTCCGCGCGGCGCAGGCGTATCGCCACGGCCTCGTAGACGCCCTCACGTCTCCCGGCGGTCTCGTCGAGACGGCCGCGAAGGCGGCGTTGGGCCTCGCGAGCGGGACGCTGAAACCGAACCGAGACAAGCAGCCCTTCACCGAGAAGCCGCTCGCCCTCCCGCCGCTTCGCACGTATGCGCTCGGGAAGGCGCGCGACGAGGCGACGAAGAAGACCCGCGGTCTCTACCCGGCGCCGCTCGAGATCCTCGCGTGCGTCGAGAAGGGGCTGGCCGACGGAATGAGCGCAGGGCAGGAGGAGGAGGCCGTCCGCTTCGGCAGGCTCGTCGGGAGCGAGGGGTCGAAGAACCTCATTCGCCTCTTCGACGCGATGACCGCCCTCAAGAAGACTCCGAAGGGAGCCGCGCCGCGGCCCGTGAAGCGTCTCGGCGTCCTCGGCGCGGGGCTGATGGGGGAGGGGATCACCGCAGTTTCGCTGGGCCTGGGCCCGGTCGTCCTGAAGGACGTGTCCGACGAGGGGCTCTCGCGTGCTGCGCGAAACCTGAGGAAGGGGCTCGACCGGCGCGTTCGCTCGGGCGGGCTGACCCGGCTGGACCGCGACAGGCAGTGGTACGGGCTCCGGCCCACGACCCGCACCGAGGATCTCGCCAGCTGCGACCTCGTCATCGAAGCGGTCTTCGAGGACCTCGACCTGAAGCGAACGGTCCTCGCCGAAATCGAGGGAATCATCGGCCCCGACGCCGTCTTCGCGAGCAACACGTCGGCCCTGCCGATCGCGCGGATCGCCGTGAAGGCGAAGCACCCCGAACGGGTCGTCGGGATGCACTACTTCTCGCCCGTACCGAAGATGCCGCTCCTCGAGGTGGTCGTCGCGGAGAAGACGGCGCCCTGGGCCGTCGCCACGGCGCGCGCCTTCGGCGTGGCGCAGGGGAAGACCGTCATCGTCGTGAAGGACGGTCCCGGTTTCTACACGACGCGCATCCTCGGCCCGTTCATCAACGAGGCGGTCGTCGTCCTCGACGAGGGGGCTTCCATTCCGGCGCTCGACGACGCGCTCCTCCAGTTCGGCTTCCCGGTCGGGCCCGTCGCCCTCCTCGACGAGGTGGGCATCGACGTCGCCGCCCACGTCTCGAAGGACCTCGGCAAGGAGTTCGCCGCACGGGGCGCCGCGCCGTCGGGCACCTTCACGCAGCTCTTCGACGCGGGCTATCGCGGCCGCAAGAACGGGAAGGGGTTCTACCTCTACCCGAAGGACCGGCCTTCCGGGAGGGCGAAGGAAGTGAACCCGGAGGTCTACGCCTTCTTCGGTGGCACGAGCCGGAAAGCGATGTCGGCGGAGGACCTCGTCGACCGCCTCGCGCTCCTGATGGTCAACGAGGCGGTCTGGTGCCTCTCGGAAGGGATCGTCGCCTCACCCCGCGACGGCGATGCCGGGGCGATCCTCGGCCTCGGCTTCCCGCCCTTCCGCGGGGGCCCGTTCCGGTACGTCGATGCCGTCGGCGCCGAGGCGATCGTCGAGCGGATGGGAGAGCTGTCGGAGCTTCACGGCTCGCGCTTCAACCCGGCGCCGATGCTCGTGGAGCTGGCGCGAAAAGGGAAGCGGTTCTACTCGTAGGCAAAGAGCCGGGGCGGGCCATGCGGCCCGCCCCGGAGCGGCCTCAGCGCTCCAGCTTGAAGCCGATGCGGACGGTGACCTGGAACTCGGCGACCTTGCCGTCGTGGATCCGGCCGCGCTGCTCGACGACCTCGAACCACGACATGTGACGGATCGTCTTCCCGGCCTCTTCGACCGCGACCTTCACGGCCTCGGCGAAGCTGATCTCCGAGATTCCGACGATTTCGACCTTCTTGTAGACACCGGACATGCGTTCCTCCTGGGAGAAGCAACTTACTTCAGGTTCGGCTGATTCTAGTCACCAGTCCAGGAGATGGGGAGAAGCTGCCGTCCGGGAGACGCGGGACAGATAACCAGAAGCACGAAGCGACGGAGACCGGGAGAAACCCAGCTTCACCGGCACGTCGCTTCGGCAGGGGGCCGCGTGCGGTGCGGTACGTCTCACGGCCGCCTGCTGCGCGCGCCCGACCCGCTTCCGAGTTCGCTGCGGCCGGGCGGTGGGCCCGCACGAACTCCTCGCTTCGCTCGTCAAACAGCGCGCGGGCCTGATCCCCGCCCGGTCCTCGCGAACTCGAGCGGGTCCCCGGGCGTGCTCGAGGTCGGCTCGCGAGACGCACCACCCCACCCGCGGCCGGCGAGCTTCGAAAGTCGAAGTGGGGCCGCCCTCGGCGGCCGCGCGACGCTGAGGGGCAGGGGCGATGGGGCTAGTGTGCGGGGGCGGTCCCCTCGAGAGATTCCGTGAACGGGATCTCTTCGGCAACGGGAAGAGCACGATGGACTGCCAGATCGGGGCGACCGGACGGATAGATTGTCAGGGAACCCGTGCCCGGAATACCGCCGAGGCGGAGTGTGCCGTCCTGCCGGGAGAGCCAGTCGGAACCCGAGAGAGTTCGCTGTTCGAGGAGGATCTTCGTGTCGAAGACGCCATCGACTCCGAGAATGACGTGCCGGCCGGCCAGCGGCGCGCCCTCGGGAGTCATGAACCGGACGACCAACGGCGGGCCCGACTCGGGGATTGCGAGCAGCTGGTCCTGCCCGCCGGCGTACCGAAAGAAACCCATCCGGCCCAGCGAATCGAAAGCGACCAGGGGCTCGCCGACGGTGAGTTCCTCCTCGCAAACCGCGACGCCGGCTGCGTCGGCCCGCGTCATCCACTGCTCGCTCCACACTCTGGCGCCGCCAGCCGGGGACCCGCCGGGCTCACGGAGTGAGAGGCGAATTCCGGCCCCCGGGCCGAGCACGACGTCCACCTGAGGGGCGGCGGTCTGGGGTGTGATGTCGAGCGGTCCGGCGGTTCCCGCTCGATAGCCCTTAGCCGTGACCCGGATGCTGAGACTCCCCACGGGCAGGGGTGGCAGTACCACCCTGCCACTGCTGTCGGTCATCGGGCTACCTGTTTCCAGCTGCTCGGACTGCGGTGGCGGCCGGCGGACGTCGTACGCTACGCGCGCCTCGGCCACGGGCATGCCGTTCGACGACGTGACCAAGACGGTGACGGCATTCGCCGGGGCGTCGAAGTCGTGGGTCCCCGACTCGCGAACCTCGACGTCCCGCGCGAAAGACGCACCCTCGGCCGGCCGAAGCCCGACGCCATAGAGACCCTTCTGCGCGACGAGCAGATGGAAAAGGCCGTCCTCGTCGGCGACAGTGTCGTAGCGGGCGCCGGTGTTCGCCGCCTCCCACCGGAGCGTTGCAGCGATCCCCTTTCCGCTCCGCGTGACATGACCTTGAAGCTCGATGACCTCCACCGGCAATACTGCTTCGCGGCTCTGTCCATCGCTCAGATCCACCCACGAGCCGCCCTCGAATGGAGGCTTTCTCCAGCGCACGGCGTGAAGGGTCGCATCGAGGCCGCGGAAGGTGAAGATCGAGCTCGACGCGCCACTCTGCTTCGTCAGGGACGTGCAAATCGGAATCGGAGGAGGGGCACCTCGGTCTGCGCTATCGGGGCAACGAAGGAGCTCTATCGTCGCCTCCCCCGGGCCGAGCGACTCCGCGTTCTGGAGCGAGAGCCGAAGAGCGGGCTTCCGGGAGAGTGGAACCTTCGTACGAACCTCCACTCCGCGATCGGGTACGGTCACTTCGAGGGGAGGGTGCAACACCCACGAATTCGAGCGAACCTCGACCGTCCCCGGCCCGGTGGGAAGATCTAGCCACAGTGCGTAGAACCCGTTCGACACACGTGGCACGACGACGTCCGGGCGTATTCGCCCCGACGAGCGTCTCAGCTCGAGATCCACAGGAGTGTCCGGTGAGAACTCTGCCTGATTGGGATAGACGAGCCCAACAAAGAGCTGCCCTCGCCCCCGTGCGAGCGCCGGGGGGCCAGGCAAGCGCAGGACGGAACCGGGCACTGGCGACACCCGCCGACACGGGAGCGGGCGTCGGGCCGGGTCCTGCCCGCAGAGAATCTGTGGCCGCCCTGGTACTTGTAGCCGCGGGGCAGCCAAACTAACTCTCCGAGATATGATCTCTCCGGTCTTTTCATCCGTTGCCTGAAGCATGGCGTCGACGGGAAGGCTTCCCTCGGGCATCTCGATGATTGCCGAGCGGACGACGCGAACGAGCAGCGGTATCAAGGCTGTTTCGCCCGGTTCGACCGTGAGAAATGGGCGAACATCGGAGACGACCTCTGGATCCTCCACATCCACGAAGTACGAACCCGGGGAGACGTCGCATGGTTCGGGGGCCGGACAGCGTCGCGCCGCGTCCCGGCCTTGGCCCTGAACCGGGGGGTTCGGAAGGAACACGAGGACCGCCTCCTGGTGCTCCCTCGTCACATCTCGCCCGTTCTCCGTCAGGCGCGCCTGTACGACGCCCCCGACAGCAGTTGCTGCGAAGGGGCAGCCGGCCAGGAGGAGCCCGAGGAAGATGACCCCGGGCCCCGTTCCACCAAGTAACCCGTTTTGTCTCACCAGCACGGATCGAAGGGATCGCACATGACGGGTGTTCCGCACCCCGACCGGCAGCCCCCGCCATCGTAGAAGCACTTCTGGTTCGCGCTTCCCATCAGACAAGAAGCACCAAACGTACTACTGCAATAGGACTGATTCTGCTGTATACACCACGCATCCATCCGGGGCGCCGCGACCAGGCACGCCATTGCAACGGCTGCGAACAGGAATTTCATCGTCTTCATGTGGATTCCTTTCTCGTCGACATTAACGGATGACGATTTCAGCAGTCAATCGATTGAAAAGAAAAGGCGGCCCGGCCGGGCTATCCCTCAGACGGGACGATTCGAGTATCGGCGTCCCAGAACCCGAAGGATCCGATCTCTCCCTCCCACTGGCCCATGGTGAGCTTGATCTTCTACTAGCCCGGGGCCTCGAACGGATTGGCTCCCTCGACGGGCGAGCACAAGGCGAGCATGAGGGCGGAGTTGGACCTTCGACTTGGGTGGGAGAGGCGTCGAGACGCCGATATCCGGCCCGCCCCGGAGCGGCCTCAGCGCTCCAGCTTGAACCCGATGCGGACGGTGACCTGGAACTCGGCGACCTTGCCGTCGTGGATCCGGCCGCGCTGCTCGACGACCTCGAACCACGACATGTGACGGATCGTCTTCCCGGCCTCTTCGACCGCGACCTTCACGGCCTCGGCGAAGCTGACTTCCGAAAGCCCGACGATCTCGACCTTCTTGTAGATACCTGCCATGGGTTCCTCCTCGTAGGTTCTTCGATTCAGGATGAAGGGCATTCTAGCGAGGCGCGGAAACCGCCAGGGACGTCATCGTCACGTACCCCTCTCCCGCCGCCTCTGCGGGGCCCAGGAGGCTGAACTCCCTGTCTCCCACCCTCACCCACGCATGCCCGTCGATCGGCGTCGCTCCCTCGCCCTTCCGGATGCCGATGACCAGCTCCACGCCTTCCCGATCGGAGAGGAGCGAGGAGAGGACGAGGGCCTTGACGAGGCACGTTCCCCGCCAGCCGAACCACCGCTCGCCGCGGGAGACGGCGCGGAGCGTCGCGGCCAGGGCCGCGTCAGGGGCGACGCCCCGGGGGAGGCCGCTAAGGCGTGGCAGGGCATCGACGAGCCGGGGCAGGGGCGTCCGGTCGATGGCTTGGGCGCGCCGCGCCAGCCGGAAGGCGTGGAAGAAGAGGACGAGCTCTCGGGGCGACGGGGCCACGAGGAGAGAGTAGCCCGAGTCGGGCGGCGATCGTCCGGACTGGCCGATCCGGAGCGAGAATGGGCGCGAGTGATGCGAACCCTCGGGTTGAGCCTCGTCGTGCTCTGCTGCGCGTGCCGGCCTTCGCCGGACGATGCGAACATCACGATCGCCGTCCGTGCGGACGTCACCGGGTTCTTCCCGAACCCGCCCGCGAAGGACGAGTCGTTCACGAACCGCGTGAACGCGGAGATCCTCGAGGGGCTCGTCCGCTTCGATGCGGACGGGCGCCTCGCCCCCGCCCTCGCCGAGCGGTGGGAGACGCCGGACGAGCAGACGTACGTGTTTCACCTTCGTCCCGGGCTCCGGTTCTCCGATGGCACCCCGCTCACCGCGGCCGACGTGGCGGCCTCGCTCCTCGCGAACATCCGGAAGGGCTGGCCGACGGCCGCGTATCTCCGGAACGTCGCCTCGGTCGAGGCCGACGGGCCGCTCCGGCTCGTGGTCCGGACGCGGGCTCCGTACTCCCTCCTGCTCTACAAGCTGCCCTGGGGCTACGTCCTGCCCGCCGGGGCGCTGGCCCGGAACCCCGTTCCGTTGATCGGTGCCGGCCCGTACCGGCTCGCCTCGTGGGAGCGGGGACGGGGTTTCACGCTGGAGCGGAACGACCACTATTGGGGTTCGAGTCCCGCGATCGGACGGGTTCGCTTCGAGATCGTCCCGGATGCCGAGGACCGGATCGCCCGGCTCCTCTCCGGCCGGGTCGACGTCGTGGACGAGGTGCCCCTCGAGCGCGTGGACGCCCTCCGGTCCGAGAAGGCAATTCGCGTGTTCGCCGCTCCAAGCCTTCGCGTGCTGTTCCTGACCCTCCGGGTGACGGAGCCGCCGTTCTCGGATCCCGGGGTTCGCGAGGCCTTCGACCTCGCGCTCGACCGGGACGAGCTCGTGGCGCGGGCGTACGACGGAAAGACCGTCATGGCCTCCCAGCTCGTCCCCGCGTCCGTCGTCGGCTTCAACCCGGACCTTCGGAACCGGGCGGTCGACCGGGTCCGCGCCCGAGCCCTCCTCGCCGAGGCCGGCTTCCCGAACGGCCTCGACGTCCGTCTCGACGGGACGCACAACAGGTACGTCAACGACCTTCGGATCCTCGGCGAGGTGGCTCGGCAGCTCGCGCTCGTCGGAATCCGGGTGACGGTGAACGCCCTCGACAAGGCGGCGTTCTTCGAGCTGATCGACGCCGGCCGGTCGTCCTTCCACCTCGTCGGCTGGGCCTGCGGCTCGGGGGAGGCGGCGGAGGCGATCGAGGCACTCGTCGCGACGAAGGGGCCCGGCCTCGGCGTCGCGAACAGCGGGGGCTACAGCGATCCCGTCCTCGACAGCCTCCTCGCCGTCAGCAACGAGGACGACGGAGCCGACGCCAGGGTCGGACCTCCAGAAGGCGCTCGCCCGGGTGGCCGACCAGAGGCCCGTCCCGCTTCTCCTCCAGAGCGAGGCGATCGCCGTCTCCCGCCGGATCGACTGGACACCGGGGCGCGGGCTCAGGATCCGGGTCGAGGACATGCGGCTCGAGGAGCGCTGACGCCCTGAAGGAGGAAAGGGCGGCCCAGGGGGCCGCCCTCTCCGCTGGACGATGAACTGAGAGAGCCGGGCTCAGAACCCGAACGAGAAGCCGATCTCACCCTCCCACTGGTCCATGGTGAGCTTGATCGTCTGCTGGCCGGGGGCCTCGAGCGGGTTGGCCCCTTCGACGGAGTTGGAGAAGGCGCGCATGAGCGAGAAGTGGAACTTCGTCTTCGGAGACAGGAGCGTCGAGACGCCGACCGTGGCGTGGTCCTGGATGACGCCCGGTGCGAGGATGTTGAAGAGGACCTCGCTCTCCGGGATCGGCTGGTTGTTGTGGGCGTAGCCGGCGCGGAGGGTCCACGTGGGGTTCACCTCCCACTGGGCGCCGATCTTGAAGACCGTGACGTCCTTCCAGCCGAAGCCCGCGCCGCCGTCGGCGCCGAGGGGCGCCTGCATCAGGTTCGGGAGCAGCGGGTTCCCGACGGAAGCGACGTTGCTGTAGTAGATCTGCTGGACGTCGACGGCGATCGACACGCAGTTCGACGGGAAGACCGCGATGCCGACGGTCCAGTTCTCGGGGATGTCGAAGTCCCCGTGCTCGGCGAAGAGACCGGCGTAGTCCTCGAACTCGCCCATGGCGATCTTCGTCTGGTACGAGGCGCCGACGCCGAAGTACTCGCCGAACTTGCCGTGGTAGCCGATCCGCGCGCCGAAGCCCGTGGAGGTGTCCTTGCCGTTGTTCGTCAGCTTCGTCGGGGCCGACGAGAACATGGCGAAGGCGCCGAGGCCCTTCGCCTCGAAGCTCTGCCAGCCGAAGATCGGAGAGATGCCGATCGCCTGGTGGTTCGCGAACTCCCACGTGAAGGACGGCGCGACGAACGCCTGCATCAGGTTGATGCCGGTCGGCGACTGCCCGAAGACCTTGTTCGGGTAGTTCGTGTTCATGCCGCCGTTGCCGTAGATGGCGAGGCCGACGTGGAACTGCTCGGAGAGGTGCCAGGCGCCGGCCATGCTGGGCATCACGAAGCCGGTCGAGTGGCTCTCGTAGGTCCCGGGGGCGAGGCCGAAGGTGCCGGGGTAGCCGGAGGGGTTGCCGGAGACGCTGTACTCGCGGTTCGGGGCGAAGAGGCCGACGCCGATGTCGTAGCCCTTCACGAACGCGATCGTGGCGGGGTTCGTGGCGCTCGCCAGGGTGCTCAGGTGGAGCGCCTGGCCGGCGCCGGCCATCCCCTTGTACGGGGTGCCGTAGCCGAGGGAGAAGTAGCCGTCCGTCGCGAGGGCGGGAGCGGCCAGGGCGAGCAGCGCGAGGGCCACGGTCGCCAGGAGCGGTTTGCGCGTCATCTTTCTCTCCAATCAGCACGCCCCTGGGGGGCCGTGCCGGATATCGGGCGGTTCGGGGAGGGAACGTTTCCCGGCCTCGCGGCCGGAATCAGGAGATCAGCAGCCGCCGCCTTTCTTCGGCGCGGCTGAGGGGGCGACGGCCTTCACGACGAGCTTCGGCGGCGGAGCCGCCGCGGCTCCCGTGAAGTAGCCGCTCAGGGCGCTCTTCGTGCGGAATTCCGCGATGAGGACGGGAGTGGGATCGGCCGGGGGCTGGGGTACGGCCAGGACGGCGCCCTTCCAGGCGTCGAAACCACCCGCGAGGACGAGAACCTCGCCGGGGAAGGCGCGGAGACCCTCGGGAAGGGTCGGCACGTCGCCCTGCGCGTAGGCCACGAGCGTCCGGGTGGCGGGGAGCGTCGCGGCGAACTTCGCCGCGGTCGTCCCTTCGGGGAGCGTCACCGTTCCCGGGATCCGCTCGGTCGCGGGTGCGGCCTTCGCATCGCGCAGGTCGAGGATCCAGAGGTCCTGCGGCGAGGCGACGATCTTCTGGGCGAGCTCGACGGCGCCGATCCTCGCCAGCGGCGTCGCGGTCTCCGCAGGAACACGGGTGGGAAGCGCGACGGTGACGAGGCCGAGAACGGCAAACGCGCCCATCGCCGCAAAGGCGCGGTTGCGCACGACAGGCTGCGACGCCGGCACCGGCTTGTTCGCCTTCGGCGCGAAGATCGTCTCGAGCTTCTCGGCGCCGAGGAAGCAGCCGACCGCCATCAGGACGACGCCGGCCGCGAGGACGGGGAACGGGAGGCCGAGCGCCTGCGCGATCGTCACCGAGCCCATCGCGCCGCTCTTGTAGAAGCCCTCGAGCGGTCCGTAGACGAAGCCGAACAGGAGCGAGCCGATCATCACGCCGACGATCGACATCAGGCCGTCCCACTTGCCGGAGGCCATCGCGACGACGCCGGTGCCGGGGCAGTAGCCCGAGACGATGAAGCCGATTCCGAGAAGCAGGCCGCCGACGACGTGCGGGCCGATGAACGTCTCGGGAACGGTCAGGAGCGAGAGGTCGAGGACGCCGAAGCCGGAAAGGAGGCCGATCCCCGCGCAGGCCGTCGCGATCGCGCTGAACATCACCTTCAGGACGCGCGTGTCGGTCAGGTAGAACTGGGCCGCGAGGTTCTTCGCGTTCCCGAAGCCGGCGCGCTCGAGGACGAAGCCGAACGCGAAGCCGATGAGCGTCCCGAGGAGGAGGCCGGTGGGGAAGCCGAAGACGTCGTGGGGGTAGAGCGGGAGGACGTTCATCGCCAGTCCCTCTTGACGAAGGGCGCGACGAGGTAGCCGCCCGCGAAGACGCACATCATGAAGATCCAGGAGCCGAGCGAGAGGATCGCTCCGCCCGTCAGCGCCTGGCCCGACGTGCATCCGCGGGCGAGGCGCGCGGCGAAGCCCATGAGGATGCCGCCGACGACGGCCATCGCGATCCGGTGTCCCTTCGAGACCCCTTCGCCGCGGATGACCTCGCTCTTCAGGCGGCCGGCCGAGTAGGCGCCGACGAGGCCGCCCAGGAAGATGCCGAGGACCTCGAAGACGAGCCAGTCCTCGAGGACCTTCTTTCCGGGGCCGACGTACTGCGAGAAGTAGGCATTGGCTTCCGTCGCCTTCGGGGCGATGAGGTGGGCCGTGCCGACCGCGAGCCGCGTCGCCGCGCTGGAAGAGCCGAGGCCGAAGCCCATGACGAGGAAGGACGTGAGGAGGACGAGGCCGAGGACGAACCCGGCCACGTAGGGATTCCAGTAGGGACGCTCGACGGGGGGCTGCATCTCGTTCACCTCTTCAGGGGAGGAAGCGGAAGGCGGAGTGCTGACCCGCCGTCAGGAGGATCCAGCGGAGGGCGAGGCCCCCGGCCAGGATGAGGACGGGAAGGATCGCGGCGAAAGGCAGGTGCCGTTTCGCTTCGATGATCTCCATCGCGAGCGGAACGAGGAGGCCGAGGACGACGACACAGGAGAAGAAGACCGCGGTGTACGGACCGCCGAGGAACTGCGAGACCGCCCACTGACCCACTTCACCCGAGGTCGCGAAGCCGAGGAGCATGAGGGCGATCAGGACGAGCTCGGCGACGATGGCGACGGCATCCCAGCTCACGAGCGTCTTCCTCTCGCGCTCCTCGAGAGGGAGGAGAAGGAGGAGCGCGGCGCCGGTCGAGATGCCGGACGCGAGGAAGAGCGGCCCGAGGACGGCGCTGTTCCAGAGGATGCGCGACGGCATCGTCCCGAGGAGGAGGCCGGTGTAGATCCCGAGGGCGACGCCCATCGCGACGCTCGTGACGAGGATTCCGCGGCGGGCTCCGTCCGCCCATCCGAAGAGGGTCTCGAGGAGCCTCTTGAGGGCGCCGGGGGTCTTCCCGCGGAGCCACGCGCGCTGCCCGTCGTTCAGCGACCCGAGTCCGAGGAGGAGGCCGACCGGGTAGATGAGGACGAGGATCCAGGCGCCCCACGACATCGGGGACGTGGCGTGGAAGAAGAGGTAGAAGCGCCAGGCCCAGAGCCTGTGGGCGAGGTCGAGCCAGAGGGCGCCCATGCCGAGCGAGATGAGCGCCAGGGCGGCGAAAGGCATCAGCCGGAGCGCCGCGCCGCGCGGCTTCTCGCCCGACTTCAGCTCGAGCGCGGCGGCGAGGACGAAGATGCCCGCGACGAGGCCGCCGAGGAAGAGGTAGACGACGATCTCCCAGCCCCAGATGTGGAGCGAGGGGTCGATGCCGGGATTCGTCCGGGTGGTGGTGGCTTCGAGAAGCTCGTTCATCTCATCGGCCTCAGACGAGGAAGTGGACGTTCGGGCCGGCGCCCGACTCGGGGTGGTTCACCTTCGAGCGTCGCTCGCGCAGCATCGTCGACACGGCCGACTCCGGGTCGCTGGCATCGCCGAAGGTGAGGGTGCCGGTGGGGCAGACGCCGACGCAGGCCGGCGAAAGCCCCTTCTGGACGCGGTGGAGGCAGAACGTGCACTTGTCGACGTACCCCTCGGGGTGGACGAAGCGCGCGTCGTACGGGCAGGCGGCGATGCACGCCTTGCAGCCCGAGCACTTGTGGTGCGTCACCAGGACGACGCCCCCCTCGTTCACGTGCGAGGCGCCGGTCGGGCAGTTCTTCACGCAGGGGGCGTCGGTGCAGTGGTTGCACCGCTCCGACCGGATCTCGGCGGAGAGCTTCGGGAACTCGCCCCTCACCTCTTCGACGATCCACTGGCGGCAGAAACCGTCGGGGACGGCGTTCTCGGCCTTGCAGGCCAGGACGCACGCCTTGCACCCGACGCACTGGCGGGTGTCGACGGTCATGGCATAGCGCTTCGCGGCGGACTTCGTGGCGCTCATCTCAGGCCTCCGCCTTCGCGGCCGGGGCGGCGCCCGCCGACTTCTCGCCCGTCATTTTCTCGATCGTCACGAAGTTGACGCTCATGCCGGTGGTCCCGGCGACGGGGTCGACGGCGATCCGGGTGACGAGCGTCTGGTCGTCCATCCCGCGCCCCTTCGCGAACTTCAGGCCCGGGTTCGTGTGGCCGTAGCCGTGGACGACGAAGACGCAGTCGGGGCGGATCCGCTGCGTCACCTTGAGCTTCACCGGTTGCGACCTCACGCCGTCCTGGTTGACCAGCGTCACGACCTCGCCGCTGGCCAGACCCTGCTCTTTCGCGGCCTTCGCGTTCAGCCAGACCTCGTTCTCGGAATAGACCTCCGAGAGGAACCGGTTGTTCGTCGTCCGGCCGAAGGTGTGCGTCGGCGTCCGGCCGAAGAGAAGGCGGAACTGCCCGTCGGCGGGCTGCTCGTGCCGCGTGTAGGGCGGGAGCGGCGGGAGGCCGGCGTCGGCCATCCGCTTCGAATAGAGCTCGATCTTCTTCGACGGGGTGGCGAACGACAGCTCGAGGCCCTCGTCGGTCCGGACGGGGACCGGCGTCCCCTTGACGACGCCCTTCGCCTTCAGCTTCTCGACGTCGTAGCCGCCGGCCTTGAGCCTCTCGGTGACGAGCTGCTCGCCGCTCTCCCAGGGGAAGTACTGTCCCAGGTCGAGCCGCTTCGCGAGCTCCTTCGCAATCCACCAGCCGGGCTTCGATTCGTACATCGGCGGGACGACCTGCTGGCGGATGGCGAGGAACGGCTCGGACCACGGCACCGGCGCGACGTCGTCCCACCGCTCGAGGTAGGTCGCCTCGGGGAGGACGACGTCGGCGTAGCCGACGATCTCGGCCGGGAGGACGTCGATGGTGACGAGGAGGTCGAGCTTCTGGATCGCCTCCTCCACGTTCTTCCGCTGCGGGAGCGCCTGGAGGAGATTCGAGCCGTAGACGATCCACCCCTTGATCGGGCAGCCCTTCGTCAGGATGCGGCCCGGCACCGTCGCATCGCAGACGCCGTGGGAAAGGACTTCTTCGGCAAACGGATAGATGACGCCGTCGGGATGGTCCTGCGCCGCCTTCGCCTTCTCCGAGTACTCCGGTACCGGGTACTTCGGGACGCTCATCTGCGTCGGCACGAAGATCCCGCCGCGACGGCCCCACGAGCCGAGGAGGGCGTTCAGGATGGCGATGGCGCGCGAGCGCTGGACGTCGTCTCCGTACCAGGTGACGTGGCGGCCGGGGTGAATGAGGGAGGCGGGGCGGGCGCCGGCGATGAAGCGGGCCGTCTCGACGATCGTCGAGGCCGGGATCGTCGTTTCGGTGAACGCCCACTCGGGGGTCTTGTCGGCGACGTGAGCGCGGAGCTCCTCCAGGCCGGTGGCGTTCTTCTCGACGTAGTCGCGGTCGTAGAGTCCCTCGTTCAGGATGACGTGGATCCACGCGAGGAGGAGCGCCATGTCCGTGCCCGGCTTGATCGGCAGCCAGTAGCGGGCCTTGCCCGCGGCCGTCGAGAAGCGCGGGTCGACGACGACGAGCTGGCCTCCTTTCGCGATCATCTGCGCGAAGTCCTGGACCTGGGTGTTGTGCATGTTCTCGCCGAGGTGCGAGCCGATGAGCGTGAGACACCGCGAGTGGGCGATGTCGAGGACCTCGGGCGAGCCGAGCGAGGCGCCGTAGGTCAGGTTGAAGCCGACCTCGCGCGGGCCGCGGCACTGGCCGTACGAGGGGGCCGTGACGTTCGCCGAGCCGTAGGCGAAGAGGAGGTGCTTGAAGAACGACCCGCCGAATCCGTGGGAAAAGAGGGCGACCTTGTCGGGGCCGCAGGTCTTCTTGATCTTCAGCAGCTTCTCGGCGGTGAAGTCGAGGGCCTTCTCCCAGGACACCTCCTCGAACTCCTGCCCGCCCCGCTTGGTCGATTTCCTCAGGAGCGGCTTCTTGAGCCGGTCCGGGTCGTAGAGGAGACCCGTGCCGCCGGTGCCGCGAGGGCAGAGCTTTCCGCGGGAGAGCGGGTGCTCGGGGTTCCCGACGAGCTTGGTAACCTTGCCGTCCTTTACGTGGGCGAGGACGCCGCACTTCCAGAAGCAGAGCTCGCAGAACGTCGGAATCACCTGGTCGCCATCGGTGCCCGGGTCGTGGACGACGTCGGGGTCGAGGCCCCACCACTTCGTCGTCAGCCCCGAGCCGAGGGCGGCGGCACCGAGGCCCGCCCCTCCTATTTGAATGAACTCGCGCCGGCTGGTCGTCATCTTCACCTCTCCCCGGTGGGAACGGGTCCCGCGGGGCGTAGATCAAGAATCGGGCCAGCGATGCCGCAGTGCGGCGAAGAGGGTGCCCTGAACGAACGACCGCCCGGCGCCTCTGTTCATGCGGGTGTTTCGACGCCTTGCTGTGACAGCCCGTCGATTCGCGTCACGCTCGATGACACATTTCGTTTCGGTGAAACGAGATGTGTCGCACCGCGGGAGCGAAACGTGAAACGTGGTGTTTCACGGGGAGCCTCCTGCGAGGTGGGCTCCTGGCGGGCCCCAGGCAGGCGCGTTCTTACCAGGGCGAGCCGTAGAGCCCCTTGATGAGGATCCAGGCGGAAAGCCCGATGAGCAGGCCGCCGCTCACGAGCCTCACGAGCAGGGGTCGGGAACGCAGGAAGACGGTCTTCTCCCGGAAGGCCTGGGAGGCGAATCCCGCGGCGAGCATGGGCAGCGCGAAGCCGATGCTGTAGAACCCGAGTAGGGCCATGCCTTCGCCCAGCTGGGCCCTGGCCGCGACCATGCCGAGGACCGCGCTGAGGAACGGGCCGACGCACGGGATCCAGACGAGCCCGAGAGACGCGCCCAGGACCGCGCCCGACCAGAGCCCCTTCCTGCGTCCGACGGAGAGTCCGACCTGAAGACGCTTGAACGGATTGACGTCGGCCAGGACCAGGATGCCGATGACGCCGATGAGAACGGCCACCGGCTTCTCCAGCCGCACCAGGAGCGGCCCGACCACGGCGCCGAAGAGGGACGAGAGGGCCCCCATGAGGACGAAGGTGGACATCAGCCCGGCTACGATCGCGAACGGCCGGAGCCGATGCTCTCCCGGCTGGCCCGCCATGACGATCGGCAGGACCGGAAGGACGCACGGGGAGACGATGCTCGTGAGGCCCGCTCCGACGGCGAAAGCGGCGTTGGCCAGGCTGAACCCGGCGAGCGAATCCACTCGGGTATCCCCGCCTCAGCGGCTCGGCTTCTCGCGGATTCCCGAGAGGATGGTTTCGGCCGACTGGATGCCGGGGGAGTAGCGGTGGATCTCCTTTCCGTCGGCACCCACGAGGATCAGGTTCGGGAGGGAACGGACACCGTACTGGTTGAAGACTTCGCGGTCGGCCGCCACGTCCGTCCGGACGTAGCGAAGGGTCGCGAGCGGCTCCCACTGCGCCCGGTTCGCCTTCAGGATCCCGTCCTGGGTCTGGCATGGGCTGCCGGCAGGATTCATGAAGAAGACGAGGGTCGGCTTCGGCGCGCCCGGAACCGTCGGCTTCGCCGCCGCAGGAGGGGCAGCCGTGGCGGCAAGGGGGGCCGACACGACGGCCGCGAGGAGAGCGAGGAGAAATCGGCTGCGGGTGAAGGGCTTCCTGGGAGATCGCATGGTTCTGCTCCTAGACCGCGACGACTTCGATCGCCGGCGCTTCCAGCAGGTGCTTCTTCACGGCGCACTGGTCGGCGGCGCGGACGACGGCGGTCCGGTATTTCTCGGGAAAGCCGGGCGGGAGGGAGATCTGGATCCTGATGTCGGAGATGAGCTTCGTGGCGGGGTTCCGCTCCCAGCTCATCGAGACGGACATCCCGTCGGTGGGGATCTGCCTTTCCTGGCAGAACCGTAACGCGTAGAACCCGGCGCAGGTGCCGATCGAGGCCAGGAAGAGCTCGAAGGGAGCGGGCGCGGTCCCACCGCCTCCATGGCGTACGGGCTGGTCGGTCCGGATCGTGGTCCCCTCGAAGTGAGCCTCGACGGCGACACCTCCCGGGAAGGTCATCTCCATGTTGCTGGCCATCGGTTCAGGTCTCCTTTTCGCGAGTGGCTCTGGCGGCAGGACCGCTCCCGGACAGTATAGCACTAAATAGGCATAGAGTTATATAAGTAGCCTCGCCGCCCGTAGAGGCAGCCGCGGCGCGCGAAGTCCTTCGACTGTCGCCGTCCCCTGCCGTGTCCCTTACGATCGGGGGATGAGAGCCTCGAAGCTCCCGGCCTGGGGGATCGTCGCGCTCGCGGCACTTTTCGGCGCCGCCCTCCTCGCCACGGCGGCCCTCGCGTCGCGCTCCCTCCACGAGCGCGACGCGGCGGTGCGCGACGGAATCCTCCTGCGGGCGGCGCACGTCCTCGAATCGCTTCTCAGAGGAACGACGCCGGATGCCGCCGGGACCGTCCTGAACGAATTCCTCGAAGAGCAGGCCGGCTCCGTCGAGGGGGTGGCGATCGTCGGCCCCGCGGGGGTCCTCGCGAGCGCAGGAGCCGATACGACGGACGCTTTCGAAGTCCCGGCCGCACTCGGGCGCGAATGGAGGCCGGCCGCGCTCGGCGCCGGGGCGGACGCCGGGCCCGGCCCGGGTTCCGAACCGGGGCGGGGTGGGGGCTTCATGGGCGGGCGAGGCCCGGGAGGCCGGGGAACCCCGTCTCTCCGGCTGCGGCTGCGTGCGACGCCCGCCGTCGGGAACGAGTCGGCGCTCTCCCGCCTCGTCCTCGTGGGCGGGGCTGGAGCCGCGCTCGCCCTCGTCGGTCTCGCTCTCGTCGCGGCCCGCGGCATGGCGGAACGGCAGAGGCGCGAGGCGGCCGAGGCCGAAAGCCAGCGGCTCGCGACCGTTGCCCGGGCGGGGGCGGGTCTCGCCCACAGGCTTCGAAACCCCCTCGCCGTCGTGAAGGGGACCGCCCAGCTCCTCGAGGACCGGGTTCCGGAGGGGGAGCGCGAACGCGTCGAGAGGATCGTGGCGGCGAGCGGGCGGATGGAGACGATCCTCTCGCGGCTCCTCGACTTCGCCCGTCCCCCCGCTCCGCAGCCGACCTCGTTCGACCTGGCGGCCCTCTCTCGAGACGTGGCTTCCCGGGGCGGCGGGGCCACCGTCCACGCCGAATGCGCCATCTCCGTCCGTGCGGACCGGGAGCACGTCGAGACGATCCTCGAGGAGCTCCTTGCGAATGCCCGGGCGTTCGACTCCGAAGGGACGATCGAGGTCGCCGTTCGCGTGCTCGGCGCAAACGCCGTTCTCGACGTCGCCGATCGGGGACCGGGCCTCGACCTCGACCCCGCGAGCGCGTTCGAGCCCTACGTCACGTCGCGCCCCGACGGGACCGGCCTCGGCCTCGCGATCGTGAAGGCTCTCGCCGTGGCCAACGGTGGCTCTGCGACGCTCGCCCCCAGGCCGGGCGGCGGCTGTGTCGCGTCTCTCTCGCTTCCCGTGTCGGAGGGTTGAAGTGGCGCACATCCTGGTCGTCGACGACGAAGCGGGCTTCCGTGCCCTCCTCAGGGACATCCTCGAAGAGGCGGGCCACGCCGTGACCGAGGCGCGCGACGGGGCAGAAGCGCTCGCCTTCCTCGAACGGGGAGCCTTCGACCTCGTCCTGACCGACCGGCAGATGCCGAAGGTCGACGGTCTCGAGCTGGTGAGGCGCGTCCGGGCGCGGCCGTCGCCGCCCCCCGTCGTCGTCCTGACGGCCCACGGCTCGATCCCGGAGGCGGTCGACGCGGTCCGTCTCGGCGCGGCCGACTACATCACGAAGCCGCTGCCGTCCCCGGGCGCGCTCGTCGACCTCGTCGCGAGCCTTCTTCCGCGGGAAGAGGAGGGCGACGACTTCGTCACGCAGGACCCTTCGACGAAAGAGCTTCTCGAGCTCGTCGACCGGGTCGCGGCCCGCGACATCACGGTTCTCGTCACGGGCGAATCCGGGACGGGCAAGGAGCTGATCGCCCGGCGGCTGCACGCGCGCTCGCCTCGGGCGAAGGGGCCGTTCGTCGCCGTGAACGCGGCGGCGCTGCCTGAGACTCTCGCGGAGAGCGAGCTCTTCGGCGCGGACAAGGGAGCGTTCACCGGAGCCGAGCAGGCCCGCGTGGGACGTTTCGAGGAGGCGAACGGGGGAACGATCTTCCTGGACGAGGTGGGAGAGCTTCCGGCCCCGCTCCAGGGCAAGCTCCTGCGCGTCCTGGAGGAACGGGTCGTCCGGCGGCTCGGGGGGGCGCGTGATCTCCCGGTCGACGTCCGGCTCGTCGCCGCGACGAACAGGGACCTCTCCGTCGATTCAGAGGCGGGAGCGTTCCGGCAGGACCTCTACTTCCGCCTCGCCGTCGTCGTCGTGAACCTGTCACCCCTGCGGGAACGGCCGCTGGACGTCCCGCTTCTCGCCCGCCATTTCGTCGATCGGCTCTCGGCGCGTCACCGGGTCCCCGTCCCGGAGCTGACCGGTGAGGCGCTCGAAACCCTCGCGGCCCACCCCTGGCCGGGCAACGTCCGCGAGCTGAGGAACGTCCTCGAGCGGGCGGTCGTCGTCCGCGGGGGGGAGCCCATTCGGGCCGCGGACCTCGCTCTCACCCACGCCGGTCCAGCCGGGTCCTCGCCTTCGCTCGACCGGTCGCACCGCGAGCGGGAGGCGCTCCTCGCAGCGCTTCGCCGGACGGGGGGCCGGAGAGACGAGGCCGCCCGGCTCCTCGGGATCTCCGTCCGGACTCTCTACTACCGGTTGAAGCAGTGGGGTCTCGGCTGATCTTCTGCGGCGTCGGACTGCATCCGGCCTGCAGCGCGACTGCTGGACTTGCAGCTGCCCGGGACGACGCGCGTCCGGGGGCGAGGATCCAAGGTCCTCTCCGGTAACGGGTTGTCGTCGACGGTCTCCGTGCGGACGGGAGTGGCATCGGCCTTGGATCAGGAGGAGCAGCGGTCGTCGAAAGAGGGCCGCGGAAGAAACCTCCAAGGAGCCGAACATGAAGAAGACCGCCTTTGCCGCCCTGCTCCTCCTCGCCGCACCGCTCGTCGCCCAGTCCGGCCCTGGGAGAGGACCTGGAAACGGGACGGGGAACCCGGGGACCGGAACGCCGGCGATTCCCGCCGTCTCCCCGCTCGCGACCTACGTCGCGTCGCTTCCGGTGGAGGCGCTCAGCTCCGCCGAAACCGGCCAGCTCCTCTACCTCCGCGAAGAGGAGAAGCTCGCCCGCGACGTCTACCGGGCTCTGTTCGCCGCGAACGGAGACCGCTCGTTCGCGAACATCGCCGGAGCCGAGCAGCGGCACATGGACGAGGTGAAGCTCCTCCTCGACCGCTACGGCCTCGCGGACCCGGCCTCGGCCGTGGCGGGGGAGTTCAAGGACACCCGTCTCGCCTCGCTCTACACCGACCTCGTCGCCCGCGGCAAGGTGTCGCTCGTCGAGGCGCTGAAGGTCGGCGCCACGATCGAGGACCTCGACCTCTCGGACGTCGGCAAGGCGCTCGACGCCTCCGACAACCGCGACATCGACGCGGTGATGCAGAACCTCGCGAAGGGCTCGCGCAACCACCTCCGGGCCTTCTCGTCCCGCCTGACGGCTCTCGGTGTTCCCTACTCGGCCCAGTACCTCCCGGCCGAGCAGATCGCGTCCATCGTCGCGGCTCCCCACGAGCGGGGTGCCTACGACGAAACTGGCAAGCTCCTCGCCGGCACCTGCACCGGGCAGGGGCGGGGCGGACGCGGTCAGGGTCACGGCCGTGGCAGGGGCCCGGGCGCTGGTGAGGGCTCGTGCGACGGGACCGGTGCCGGGCCCGGCGCCGGTCGGGGACCCGGAGACGGGACCGGGCCGAACTGCCCGAACAAGTGAGCCCGGCGCATCCCGCGCCGCTGGAAAGGAAAGAGGAGAGAGGAGTCACCTCTCTCCCTTTTTCTTTTTCGTTCACGGGAGGTGCTAGTCTGGCGAAAGGAGACTGAGCCATGCGTAAGTCCTTTGCCCTCGTCGCGGGGCTGCTGTTCGGCGCTGCGAGTCTTCAGGGGCAGCAGCCCGCGCCGCAGCCGACTCTCATTCCGCCATCTCCGATCACCATCTACCGGATCGACCTCCTCCCCACCGGGACCGGCTTCGCGATGGACGAGCCCGTGCTGGAAGGAGACGTCTACGTCTTCCACAGCCTTCCCGAGAGGACGATCTCCCGCCTTCCGAAATCGAAGGTGAAGGCGATCACCCGTCGCACCACGGACCTCAACAAGGAGGTCATCTGGCAGACCGAGATGAATCCCACCGGCAGGATGCTTTCGTTCGAAGAGCCTGTGAAGAAGGGTGGGGTCTACGTCATCAAGGGGTTCAAGCAGGGGCATCTCATCAGCGTGAGAGAGGCCGACGTGAAGAAGATCACCCGCCTCGTGGGGATCGAGGCGTTCCGGGCCCAGAAGGAAGAGCTCGGCGCGGTCGTGCTGTCCGGCGAGCTTCCGCCGGATGCCGGCAGCGCCACGATCAGGGGTGGAGGGCCCGCGCCCGCTGCCGCGCCCGCTCCCGGCGGCGCCCCGGCGACCGGCAACTGGGTCCAGCAGGGGACTCCCGGGGTGACGGACGCTTACGCGCCGCCGAGCGCTGTCCAGTCGCGCCCGGGCGACGTGCCAAAGGCCGCGCCGCCCCCGCCCCCGAAGTGAGTCTGGGCCGACGGTCTACGGGCCGGCCGGCAGGACCTCGACGTCGACGCCCATCGGAAAGAGGAGCCCTTCGTCGGGGGTGACCCTGACGTTCGTAATCTTCCACTCGAGCCGCAGGCGCCTCGTGCCGGTGGCGGCCTTCTTCGGTACCTTGATCTCGAGGAGGCTCGTGCCGTTCGGCGCGATCGCGAGGCTCTTTGGGATCAGGATGTCGTCCACCGGGCCCGGGCCGGCCAGCTCCAGCCTCAGGTCCGAGTCGTTGCGAATCCGCACGTACCCTTCGCTCCCGGCCGGGACGGCGAGCCCAGGGTTCTCAATCGTCAGCGCGGCCGCGACGAGCGGGCGCATCAGCTCCTCGCGCCCGACGAGCGTCGGTCCCGACCAGGCGGCCGTCCGCCGTGCAAACAGCGCCTCGCGAAGCCCCGCCTCGCTCCGCTCCTTCGCAAAGACGAGCGTGACCGGACGGTGGTCTCCCTCGGAAACGTGCCAGGCGAGGTTCACCGGGTCGTGGCTGTCGGAGCTGGCGAGGATCGTGAGACCCTTCTCGAGCGCCCACGCATGGGCCTCGGGGTAGTACTCCCGATCGTTGACGACCTCGATTCCGTCGAGGAGGCCGGCCTCGAGGATCTCCGTGTGCTCCGGATACCAGCGGGCGACTCCGTCCTTCTGCTGTCCCCTCCACCCGGGGTGGTTCCAGAAGACGAACGCCCCCTGCGTGCGGGCAGCCCGCAGCGCATCCCTCCATTCGGGCGTCTCCAGCGGGCAGACGGAGGTCAGGAAGATCGCATTCAGGTGCCCCGGCGGCATCTTCCGCGTGATCTCGGAGCCGCGGATCACGATCACCCCGAGCTTCTCCCCGTGCGGCGCGGCGATCTCCCACGACCGCTCGTGGTTCGTCGGCAGGTCTTTCCGGTGCGGCTGGTACTCGATGTGGTCGGTGATGGCGATCGCGTCGTAGCCCTCGCGCCAGGCCTCCTCGGAGCGGGTGTCGGGCCAGACCTGCCCGTCGGAAAAGACGGTGTGGGTGTGGAAGTCGCACTGGAGGGTCAGGAAGCCCGGCACGTTCGGGACGCGAAGCGGCCGCCGGACCCTCACGTCGTGCGCCTCGAGGGAGATGGAGAGCAGGACGAGTGCGAGCGCCGACGCCGGGGCGATCGACCGGGGATGTGACCTCACCGTTCACCTCCTTGGCGCATCGGCGATTCTCGGTTGAGGACCGCTCCGAAGCAAAGGCCGGTCGAAGCGTGACGCCCTGCTCGGAGAGCGGCCCGCGTGCTACCTTGCCTGCCGATGACCGACCCCATTCACACCGTCTTCGCGGATCTCGAAGCCGATGCCGAAGAAGGCGTGGCCGAGGCGTTCGTACGGATCGCGGCCGGGCACTACGCGGCGACGCGCACCGACGACGCCCGGGTCTCGACCTCTCTCGGACCGGACGAGCTCGCCGCACGCTTCGACGAGCCGCTCCCCTCCAAGGGCCGGTCCCTCGAGAGCGTCCTGGCGCGCCTCCGCAGCGACGTCCTCCCGGACTCGAATCACCTCACGAACCCGCGCGCCATGGGGCACCAGGTCTCGGCACCGCTGCCTGCCGCGGTCTGGACCGAGCCGATCGTCGCGGCCCTCAACCAGTCCGTCGCCGTGTGGGAGATGTCGCCGGTCGGCACGGTCCTCGAGGCGCGTGTCCTCCGCTGGATGTGCGACCTGGCGGGCCTCGGCCCGGCCGCGGGCGGGACCTTCACCTCGGGCGGGACGGAGGCGACGTTCACGGCGCTCCTGGCGGCGCGGGCGGCGGCGCTGCCGAACGCGTGGGCCGGAGGACTCGGTGCGGTGCCCCCGGTCGTCGTCCACGGCGAGCACGCGCACTACGCCGTGACGCGGGCCGTGGGAGCGATGGGACTCGGGACCGACAACGCCGTCAGCGTCCCGTCCCGCGCCTATCGGATGGACGTGGCGGCTCTCGCGGCCGAGCTGGACAGGCAGGCGGAGCGGGGAAGGGCCGTGATGGCCGTCGTGGCGACGGCGGGGTCGACGGCGACGGGCTCGTTCGACGACCTCGAGTCGATCGGGAAGCTCTGCGAGGAGCGAGGCCTCTGGCTGCACGTCGACGGCGCCCACGGGGCGTCGGCCCTTTTCTCGGAGAAGCACCGCGGGCGCGTGCGAGGCCTCGAGCGGGCCCGATCGATCGCGTGGGATCCGCACAAGATGATGCTCATGCCGCTCGCGGCGGGAATGGTCCTCGTCCGGGACGAGCGGGACCTCGATGCCGCCTTCTCGCAGCGTGCGCCCTACCTCTTCCACGCCCGCGAGGCCTCCCGCGCGTGGGACCAGGGGCCGCGGAGCTTCCAGTGCTCGAGGCGAATGGACGTCCTGAAGGTCTGGGTCTCGCTCCAGCGTTACGGCGCCGAAGGGCTCGGCGCGATCTACGATTGCCTCTGCGCGACGGCGCGGGAGCTCCACGATCTCGTCGTTCGGCGCCCCGACTTCGAGGCCCTCCACGAACCCGAGTCGAACATCCTCTGCTTCCGCTTCACGGGTGACGGCTCGATCACCGGCGAGCGCCTCGACGCCCTGAACCTGAAGCTCCGTGAAGAGTTCAACCGCTCGGGCGAAGGGTGGATCACGACGACGCTCCTCGGGGGCAGGAGAGTCCTCCGGGTGACGGTGATGAACCCGCGGACCAGGGAAAGCGACGTCGAGAGTGTTCTCGACGGGCTCGGGAGGATGGGCGCGAGGCTCGCGAACGGCTGACGATCCCGTCCGGGCGACCGCCGCTCCGGGAGCGATCTCACCCACGGCAGCCCAGCTGGCGCCCTTCTTTACATTTCGCGCATATGTGCGAAACTCCCCGTGTGCCTCGCCCCTCCTCCTGCCGTTTCGTCTCCGGCGCACCCGGCGCCGTCCTCTTCAAGCCGGCAGGCGTGCCGACGCAGCTGCTGGCCGAGGTCGTCATGACGCTCGACGAGTTCGAGGCGATCCGGCTGGCGGACCTGGAAGGGCTTTACCAGGAGGAGGCCGCGGGACGGATGGGGATCTCGCGAACGACCTTCGGCCGGATCCTCGACTCGGCGCACCGGAAAGTGGCCGAGGTGCTCTCCGGCGGCCGCTGCCTGAAGCTCGAGGGTGGGCACGTTCACCCGGCCGAGGCGGAAGAGCCGCGGGGTATCACTCGCCGTCAGAAGGAGACCATCGTGAAGATCTGTGTTCCCGTCACCGCCGACCGCGGGCTCGAGAGCCCTGTCTCGGGCCACTTCGGCTCCGCCCCGATCTACATGCTCGTCGACGTCGAAACGCGACAGGCGAGCGCCCTTTCCAACTCACGCGCGGTCCACGAGCACGGAGCCTGCCGCCCGCTCGACGCCCTCGCCGGGCACGACATCGACGCGATCGTCGTCGGCGGCATCGGCGCCGGCGCGCTGATGAAGCTCCAGGGCGCGGGCATTCGCGTCTACCGCGCGACGGCCCCCACCGTCGCCGGTTGCCTCGACGCGTTCGCGAGAAACGAGGCGGAGGAGATCGGTCCCGGCGGCGCCTGCGGCCGGCACGGCCACGGGCACGACGAGCACGACCACGGGTCGCACGAGCACGTCCCCGCCGCCGCGCTCCCGACCCGGAGCTGAACCTCCGGAAGAATCGGCGCCGGGTTCCCGATCCTGGAGAGCCGGATGGAGAACGTGACCACGCAGAGAGCCCCTGACTGGTCGAACCTCGAGGCGGTCTTCGAATCGCTCGGGCGCGCCCTCGTCGTCCTCGACGAGGCGTTCGTCATCATCCGCGCGAGCCACTCCCTCGACCGGATGGCGGGAAGCGGCACTTCCGTCGAGATGATCGGCCAGCCCGTCGAGTCGCTCTTCGGGCCGCGCCTCTTCGGCCCCGAGGAGACCCTTCGCGAGTCGCTCCGCCTCGGGCGGCGCGAAGAGGGGCGGCGGGGCGTCCTGCGCTGCGGTCGGGACGCCGCCCGCCTCGTCTCGGTGACGACGACACCCCTCGCCGAAGGCGTCGTCAGCGCCTGCGACCCGAGAGCGCGCTACCTCGTCGTGATCCGCCCCGCCGAGGACGACGACACGATTCTCCAGAGCGCCCTCGTCTCCCACGGGCTCGTCGCCCGGTCGCCGCAGATGCTGCGCATCGTCCACCTCGTCGAGTCGCTCCACGGCAGCGACGCGAACGTCCTCATCACCGGTGAGAGCGGGACCGGCAAGGAGGTCCTCGCGCGGGCCCTCCACGCCCACTCGCCGAGGAGCGGGGGCCCGTTCGTCGCGGTCAGCTGCGCGGCGCTGCCGGCCGACCTCCTCGAGAGCGAGCTCTTCGGGCACGTGCGCGGCGCTTTTACAGGGGCCGTACGGGACCGCGTGGGCCGGCTGGACCTGGCAAAAGGCGGGACTCTCTTCCTCGACGAGGCAGGGGACATCCCGCTTCCCGTCCAGGTCAAGCTCCTCCGCGTCCTGCAGGAGCGGCTCTTCGAGCGGGTCGGCGAGAGCACGCCCCGGCCGCTCGACGCGCGAATCGTCGCCGCCACGAACCGGGACCTGAAGGAGGCGATCCGCCAGGGACGCTTCCGGGAGGACCTCTACTACCGTCTCCGCGTCGTCCCGATCCACGTTCCGCCCCTTCGCGAGAGATCCGAGGACGTGGAGCTCATCGCCCGCTACCTCCTGGCCCGGATCGGAGGCCGCGCGGGACGTGCCGTGCAGCTCTCGCCCGACACGCTCGCCGCGCTGGAACGCTACGACTGGCCGGGCAACGTCCGCGAGCTGGAGAACGCACTGGAGTACGCGGTCGCCCTCGGGCGCGGGCAGACCGTGCAGCTCGAAGACCTTCCGGCCGAGATCCGCTCGCCGGAGAGCCGGCCGGCGGGAACGATTCGCGCTCGCCTCCACTCCCCGGATCCGGACCCAGCGTTCGCTGACGGCAACTCCCCGCTGACGGCCGATCCCGAAGAAGTGCCGATCCGTGCCGCTCTCGAACGACACCACTGGAGCCGGTCGAAGGCGGCGGCGGAGCTGGGGATGAGCCGGACGAAGCTCTGGCGCCGGATGCGGGAGCTTCGGATCGGCTCTCGCTGACGCAGAAAGGACACGAGGGAACATGAAACAGGAGGATCAGGCACTGTCCGGGTGACGCCGGGCGCGGGCATCGCCATGCAAATCCCGCGACGGTTCACGAAGCAGTATTCTGGACGGGGTGCCGCCGCCATCCGGCGAGGCGCGCGGAGCGCTTCGGCAGTCGGCCTCGCACCCCGTCGGAAGGGAGCCGTCCGATGAGCGTCCTCAGGAGCATCCTTGGGCCGAAGTCGAAGTACGACCACCGCCTTCCCTACACGTACGAGGCCCGGGTGAAAGTGTCGGGCGTCGAGGGGATGACCGAGAGCTATGTGTCCGACACACTCTGCTCTCTCCTCGAGCGTCTCGGCGACGAGAAAGCGGAGCCGGGCGAGGTGACGATCCTCGAGATCCGGCCCGAAGGGGAGTTCCCGGTTCTCCTCGAGCATTGCCTCGGGACAGACGGTCAATGGCTCCGGCGGCCCGAAGCATGCCGCTCCTTCGAAGCACATTACGCCGGTCACGAGAAGACCGGCCGTTGCTGCTACCGCGACCGGAGCCGGGCGACGGAGGGCCCCTTCGAGGAATACGAGCCGGCTGTCGCCGGAAAGGCGGAGAAAGGCTGAGTCGTACGCCCCGACGCACCGGGGTCCGACGACGCGGGCCCGGTTCCTGCCCGGAGGGCACGCGGCGTCGCTGCCAGACGACGTTGGTCCTCATCCTCCGGGGTGAAAGGCGTAGGGACCGGCGGGGACGTCGACTGCTCGAACTGGCTCCGGCTCCAGACCTGGCCTCCTGCCGTCCCGAGGTGCCACCGGGGCACGCACGGCACGCGAGCTACCCGTCGGCGCGGCGCCTACTGGGCGGCTGTCCGGCTCCGTAGCCGGCCGCCTGAGCGCCTTCGGAAGCACCATTCTCCTTGCGCTCGCGCTTGGCGTGGAACATCGCCGAGTCGGCAGCATGCAGAAGCGCATCGACGTTCGGCGTCCCGCCGGAAGCCACGGAAACGCCAATGCTCGCGCCCGCTGAGATCTCTGTCGAGGCCAATGTCTCCGCGATCAGCGCCTCGAGCTTGCAGCCCACCGCACGAGCCTCCAGGAGGCCCGTTGACGGAAGGAGGACCGCGAACTCGTCGCCTCCCAGCCTGGCGACGACGTCGCCGCTTCGGGCGCTGCTCCGCAGAGCGAGCCCGAGCGCCCGGAGGAGGGTATCGCCGGTCTCGTGGCCGAGAGCGTCGTTGACCGTCTTGAAGTCGTCGACGTCGACGTAGGCGACAGCCAGCGGATCGGAGCTCTCCCGGGATCTTCGGAGAGCCGCTTCCGCGAGCTCGAAGAACGCACGGCGGTTGAGGAGCCCCGTCAGGGGGTCGGTTCGCCCCTCGTGCCGCGCCAGCTCGAGCGCCTTCCGGAGCTGGTGAGCAAGCTCCGCGATGACCCAGAAGAAGAGGAGCCGCGACGTCAGGTCCCAGCCGAAAAGCGTGGACAGGCCGTGCGCCTCCCGGTGGACGACCTCGGACAAGAACCAAGAGAAGGCGGCGAGTGTCGCGAGCGGAAATCCCGCCTTTCGGCCGAGCCTCATGGTCGCAACGAAGACCGGGATCACGTTGAAGACGGCGAGACTCACCTGACCCGGCGCCAGGAAGTCGGCGATGCCGACCAACAGGAGGGCAGCAAGCGATCCGGAGAGGACGAGCCCTGCCGACAGGCTCCCGAGGGAGGAGAAGAGACCCGTTGGCCCGGCCGTCTCCCACCGGTAGCGCGGGCCGTCGGGCGCTCCTTTCCAAACGTCTCCCCGGATCTCCAACGCTTCTCCTTCCTTCTGCCTGCACGACCAGCCGGCATGCGCCTGGGGGCCACCCGGCAACACGCAACCTTCGTACCAGGCAGGGCGCATGCCGTTAAGGAGAGGCGACGCGATCGATGGCGAGAGAAGTCAGGCCGCGTCCGCTTCCGGCGATTTCCAGCCCCCGACGTCGGCAACCAGCTGCTCTGCCTGCGCCGGGCCCCAGCTTCCGGGCTCGTACTCGTGAAGCGAGTCGGAGGCCTCGAGGACGGGGTCGACGATGGCCCACGCCGCCTCGACGGCGTCCTCGCGCGCGAAGAGCGTCGCGTCGCCCCCCATCGCGTCTCCGAGGAGGCGTTCGTAGTCGCCCATCCTTCCGTCGATTCCCTGCGCGGGATGCTCGACGACCGACAGTTCGACGGGCCTGCCGGCCATCCCTTCCCCGGGACGCTTGACCCGAGCTCCGAGCGCGATGACGACCTCGGGGCTCAGGCGGAAGCGGAGGTAGTTGGCCAGAGGTGGGAACGGTTCGGAGAACACCACCGGCGGCGGATTCCGCAGCTTGATGAAGACCTCGGTGGCCGTCGTGGCGAGGCACTTGCCCGCCCGCACGTGGAACGGCACGCCGTCCCACCTCCACGAGGAAACCTGGAGCCGCAGCGCGGCGTAGGTGGGCACCAGTGAACCCGGGGCCACACCGGGTTCGTCGCGGTAGCCGCGGAACTGCCCGCGGACGAGACTCCCGGCGTCGAGCGGCCGGATCGTCCGAAGAACCTTCGCCTGCTCGTCGCGGATCGCCTCCGCGTGCATGCCGGAAGGGGCCTCCATCGCGAGGTAGCTGACGACCTGGAACAGGTGGTTCTGGATGACGTCGCGGATGACGCCCGCCTCCTCGTAGAAGGTGCCTCGACCGGCCACTCCGAAACTCTCGGCCATCGTGATCTGGACGTCCTCGACGTACCGGCGGTCGAAGATCGGCTCGAGGAAGGCATTGGCAAAGCGAAAGTAGAGGATGTTCTGAACCGCCTCCTTCCCGAGGAAGTGGTCGATCCGAAACACGTTCTCCTCGGGGAAGAACTCGTGAAGAGTGCGGTTCAGGAATCGCGCCGACGCCAGGTCGCGCCCGAAGGGCTTCTCCACGACGACGCGGGCCCCGGCGGTGAGCCCCGCCCGGCCAAGCTGGCTCGCCACCACCGGAAACATGCTGGGCGGGATGGCCAGGTAGTGGGTGGGGTGCGCTGCCGGCCCGAGCTCGGCCCTGACGCTCGCGAAGGTCGCGGCGTCGTTGTAGTCGCCGTCCACGTACTTCAGGTGCGGCGCCAGGCGGGCGAACGCAGGCTCGTCGATCCCGCCACCGTGCTCGGCCAGGCTGGCCCGGCACCGTTCGAGGAGCTGATCACGGCTCCAGCCGGACTTCGCCACACCGACGACCGGGACGTCCAGCCTTCCTCGCCGGGACAGTGCCTGGAGAGCCGGGAAGATCTTCTTGTAGGCCAGGTCGCCGCTCGCCCCGAAGAAGACGAAGGCGTCGGACGGGAGCCGCGACTCGTCCGCCATCTCTACTTCTTCTCCAGGTGACCGCCGAAGCCGAAGCGCATGGCCGACTGGATCTTGTTCTGGAACAGCTCGTGCCCCCGCGAGGCGAAGCGGCCGAAGAGCGCGGCCGCGAGGACGTTCGCGGGAACGCCGAGGTCGTTGGCGGCCGCCACCGTCCAGCGCCCCTCGCCGGAATCGGACACCCTCCCCTCGAAGGTCTCGAGCGCCGGATCGCGCACGAGAGCCTGGGCGGTCAGGTCGAGGAGCCACGACGTGACAACGCTGCCGCGCCGCCAGAGCTCGGCGATGGCGGCCAGGTCGAGGTCGTACTGGTACTGCGCCGGGTTCCGGAGCGGCGTCGTCTCGGCGTCCTTCTCGAAGCCCGCCCGGCCGGCGTTGGCATTCTTGAGGATGTTGAACCCTTCCGCGTAGGCCGCCATCAGCCCGTACTCGATCCCGTTGTGGACCATCTTCACGAAGTGCCCGGCTCCCGTCGGTCCACAGTGGAGCCATCCGCACTCGGAGGTGCCCCCGGCCGAATCGCGTCCGGGAGTGGGGGGGATGTCGCCCCGGCCCGGCGCGAGCGCGGCGAAGAGCGGCTCGAGACGCTCCACCACGGCCTTCTCTCCGCCGATCATCAGGCAGTAGCCGCGGTCGAGTCCCCAGACGCCGCCGCTCGTCCCCATGTCGACGTAGTGGATCCCCCTTCGGCCGAGCCGCGCGGCGCGGGTCAGGTCATCCTGGTAGTGGGAGTTCCCGCCGTCGATCACGGTGTCGCCTTCCACGAGAAGTGGCTCGAGCTCGTCGAGGGAGGAATCGACGAACGCCGCGGGGACCATCAGGCACACGACCCGCGGGGTCCCGAGGCGGGTGACGAACTCGGCGACCGTCGCCGCCCCCTCGGTCCCCTCCGCGACCAGAGGGGCGACCGCTTCCGGGCTGCGGTCGTAGACGACGCACGAGTGTCCCTTTCGCATCAGGCGCCGCGCCATGTTCCCGCCCATTCGGCCCAGTCCGATCATTCCGACCTGCATCTCGTCGCCTCTTCCTCCCGTTGCGGGAGACCGGACGGTTGTTCCCGGATTTCTCCCGGGAGCCCTGGGGACCGCCGCATCGCCGACGGTCCCTTCCCGCGGCGGGATTGGATCTTCTTGTCACAGAATACGTCACGGAAGGGAGCCGCCATCAGTAACGAGCCCGATCAGAGAGTGGCTTTCGGGTGGCCCGGGATTCCACCTCGTTGGACCCACGCCGCGAAAGACGGGGTCGGCACGGCGTATTCCAGCTCGAGCCGGCTCTGGTTCACGATCTGGAACGGGGTCGTCACCGAGGTCTACTACCCCACCGTCGACCGGCCGCAGATCCGCGATCTCCAGCTCCTCGTCACGGATGGCGAGAGCTTCTTCCAGGAGGAGAAGCGCGATCTCCGTTCGACCACGGAACGTCTCTCCGCGAGTGTCCTCGGGTACAGGATCGCGAACTCAGACCCGGAGGGGCGCTATGCCCTCGCGAAAGAGGTCCTTTCCGACCCGCATCAACCGTGCCTGCTCGTGAACACGATCCTCTCCGGGGAAGAATCGTTCCTGAGAAGGCTTAGGCTCTACGTCCTGTGCGCTCCGCACCTGGGCATGGGCGGGTCGGGAAACAACGCAGCCGTGATGGAGATCGCCGGCAGGAAGATCCTGACCGCCGAGAAGGACGGGGTCTGGCTCGCGCTGGCCGCGACGATCCCCTTCTCGCGCCTGTCCTGCGGCTACGTGGGCCAGAGCGACGGCTGGACGGACCTTGCCACCGACTTCCGGATGGACTGGGAGTTCGAGCGGGCGACCGACGGAAACGTCGCCCTCACCGGCGAGCTGGACCTTGGAGATACTCGCCAGTTCACGCTGGGGCTCGCCTTCGGCGATGGTCTCCACGGCGCAGTGACGGCGCTCCTCGAGTCCCTCGCGGTTCCCTTCGACGAGCATCGGAAACGATACACGGAGCAATGGAACCGGTCGGGCGCACGCCTGCTGCCGCTCGACGACGCGTCGCACGACGAGGGGAAGCTCTATCGCGGGAGCTGCAGCCTCCTGCTCGCGCACGAGGACAAGTCGTACCCCGGCGCCTTCATCGCCTCGCTTTCGATTCCGTGGGGGGAGGCGAAGGGCGACGACGACCGCGGGGGATACCACCTCGTCTGGACGCGCGACCTCGTCCATACCGCCACGGGCCTCCTGGCGGCGGGGAACACGGGCTCGCCCCTGCGGGCCCTGATCTACCTGGCCGTCAGCCAGCACGCGGACGGCGGCTTCTCCCAGAACTTCTGGATCGACGGCGAGTCCTACTGGAAAGGGATCCAGCTCGACGAGGTCGCGTTTCCCGTCCTGCTCGCATGGCGCCTCCTGCGTCGAGGAGGACTCGAGGGCTTCGACCCCTACCCGATGGTGATGAAGGCGGCGCGCTACCTGATCCTCCACGGTCCCGCGACGCGACAGGAAAGGTGGGAAGAGGCCGCAGGCTACTCTCCATCCACGATCGCCTCCAACATCGCCGCGCTCGTCTGTGCCGCCTCGTTCGCCCGCGAACGGGGCGACGAGGCCACGGCCGTCTTCCTCGAGGAGTACGCAGACTTCCTCGAGTGTCACGTCGAAGCCTGGACGGTGACCACCGAAGGAACGCTCGTCCCCGGCATCCCGAGGCACTACATCCGAATCCTCCCGGTGGACGTCGACGACCCTGCCCCCGTCGAAGATCCCAACCAGGGAATCCTGGCGCTGGCGAACCAGGCGCCGGGCGGCCCCTGGCAATTTCCGGCGAAGGAGATCGTCGACGGAGGGTTCCTGGAGCTCGTTCGGTACGGGATCCGGAGGGCGGACGATCCGACCATCGTGGATTCCGTGCGCGCCCTGGATGCCGTGCTCAAGGTGGACACGCCGAGCGGCCCGTGCTGGAGGAGATACAACCACGACGGATATGGCCAGCGAGAAGACGGCGGGCCGTTCGTCGGTCACGGAAAAGGGCGCGCGTGGCCATTGCTCACAGGGGAACGGGGCCACTACGAGCTGGCCGCCGGACGGTCTGCGAGTCCGTACCTCCGGGCCCTCGGAGGATTCGCTTCCCCGACCGAGCTCCTCCCGGAGCAGGTCTGGGACGAACCGGACCGGCCGGACGTCTTCATGTTCCTGGGTCAGCCCACCGGTTCCGCCCGGCCACTGATGTGGGCGCATGCGGAGTACGTCAAGCTGCTCCGATCGGCAGCCGACGGAAAGGTGTTCGACCTCGTTCCCGAGGTGGCGGAGCGCTATCTCTCCGGGAGACGCCCCCACAAGCCTGTCGAGATCTGGAAACGCCGCCGCCAGGTCGCGACCGTCCGTCAGGGGTTTCTCCTTCGCTTCCAGGCCGAGTCGCCGTTTCTTCTCCGGTGGACGAGGAACGACTGGGAGAGCTTCCAGGACTTGCCGTCCACGTCGACGGTCCTGGGAATCCAATACGTCGACATTTCCGACCTGCCTCAGCCGTACGGCCGAATCCGCTTCTCCTTCTTCTGGACGGATGAGGAGCGCTGGGAGGGGAAGGACTTCGAGGTCGGCGTTCTGGCTGCGCGATGACGCCGCCTCGCTCCGTCAGGTGAGCCTGGTCGGAGAAGACAAGCTCGTCGAAGAGCTCGGCGAGAGGGGGCGCGTCCCGGTGGAGGTGATCCCCTCACACGGGGACTCGTCACGCGTTCCGTCAGGACTCTCGGTCTCGTTCCAACCGTTCGCATGGACGGGAGCGGCGGACTCCCATTTCTCACGGAGACCGGACATCTCGTCCTCGACTGTGCGCCGACGGAACCGATAGGTGACGGACTGCGGGCTCGCGACCTCGAACGGGCGTTGCTGGGGATCGTCGGGGTCGTGGACACAGGGCTGTTCCTGGGGACGGCCGATCGCGTCCTCGTCGGTTATCCCGACGGCCACGTCGATGAGCTCCACCGGCCCAAGGATGGCACCGGGGCCTGAGTCGGGGAGCTCGGCCGGCATCGCCGCTCCACGCCCTCCGACTCTGTCAGCCGGGCTCATGCCGAAACGAATGAGACCGGTTGTCAAGTTTGGTCCGCTCCTTGCGTCGCATCGGTCGGAGGTACACGAAATGTCGTCAAAGCGACTGACATCCCTTTTCTTCGGCATCGCCGCTGCGGTGCTGTTTTCCGCCCCCGCCTGGGCCTCGCAGCAGACCTGGACCGGGAAGATCAGCGACAGCAGCTGTGGCGCCTCGCACAAGGCGGCCATGGAGCACGGCGGCAAGAAGATGACCGACGCCGAATGCACCAGGGCCTGCGTGAAGGCGGGTGCGAAGTACGTGTTCGTGCACGAAGGGAAGGTGATTCCCATCTCGAACCAGGACTTCGCGGGCCTCGAGGAGCATGCCGGGCATACGGTGCATCTCACGGGCGAGATGACGGCTGGCAGCATCACCGTCTCGAAGATCGTGATGCCCGCTCCCGCGAAGAAGGCAGACGCGAAGAAGCCCTCGTAGCAATTTCGCGGCCCCCGGTCTTCAGATTCCCCCTTGTGAGTACTGCCCGCGAGGGCAGTTCTTGCTCGTTCGCACTCCCGATTCGCAACCAGGGATTCCGCCGGACTCCACGCGGGCGCCGGGGGGCGCGGCGCGGTGTATGAAGGCCGGCGTCGGTGTCTCCGACATGAGGCGGTCGTCGCCGATCGTCTGAAGGAAGAACGCTATGTCCGCTTCGCCAGGAACGAACACCGCAGCCGAGAGTGCCGCGAACCCCGGCGCCAAGCCCCCTGACATCGCCACCGCGTCGGCTCCCGCCACGCTCGCGATCCTCCATGTCAACCCCGGCACAGGACTCTCGAAGGCGGATGTGGACGTCCGCCGACACGAGCACGGCTTCAACGAGGTGGCCGAGACGAAGGGGCACCCGGTCCTGGCGTTCCTCGGGAAGTTCTGGGGGATCTCCGCCTGGATGCTCGAGCTGATCATGGTCCTGTCCGCCGTGCTCGGGAAGTACGCCGACCTGGCCGTGGTGAGCGCGCTGCTGGTCATCAACGCCGTACTGAGCTCCTTGCAGGAACGCCGGGCCGCCGGCGTCGTCGAGGCGCTGCGGAAGAGGCTCCAGGTCAGCGCGCGGGTGCTCCGCGATTCGAGCTGGCAGGTCGTTCCGTCCCGGGAGCTGGTTCCGGGCGACATCGTTCGGGTGCGATCCGGAGACATCATCCCGGCAGACGTGAAGCTCCTCACGGGTACGTTGACCGTGGACCAGTCAGCGCTCACCGGCGAGTCGAAGGACGTCGAGAAGTCAACCGGCGGAGTCCTTTCCTCGGGGTCCGTCGTCCGCCGGGGCGAAGGCAACGGCGTCGTCATGCTGACCGGGGCGAAGACCTTCTTCGGCCGCACGACCGAGCTCGTCCAGGAGGCGCGGCCGAAGCTGCACATCGAAGCGGTCGTGGCCAGGGTCGTTCGATGGCTCTTCGTCATCGTCGGCGCCCTGCTCGGGGTGATAGTCGTCCTCTCGCTGATCCGCGGCGCACCTCTCCTGGAGATGGCCCCCCTCATGCTGGTCCTGCTGATGAGCGCGGTCCCCGTCGCCCTCCCCGTCATGTTCACGGTCAGCATGGCGCTCGGGTCGAAGGAGCTGGCTAAGCGCGGCGTGCTCGTCACCCGCCTCAGCGCCGCGGAGGATGCCGCCATGATGGATGTGCTCTGCGTGGACAAGACCGGCACGATCACGATGAACCAGCTGGCCGTCACCGCAGTGATCCCGCTGGGGAAGGCGACCGAGGCCGACGTCCTCTTCGCCGGGGCGCTCGCGTCGCAGGAGGCCAACCAGGATCCGATCGATCTCGCGTTCCTGGCCGCCGCGAAGGAGCACCACACGTTCGACGGTCTTCCCGGGGTCACGCCCGTCTCCTTCGCACCGTTCGACGCGAAGAACCGACGGACCGAGGCCGTGGTCGAGCAGGGCGGCCAGCGCTTCCGCGTGATGAAAGGCGCCGTCCGAACGATCGCAGAAGCCTGCGGGCTGAAGCCGCCGGAAATCGAGACCCTGGAGGCGCGGGTCAGCGACTCGGCCGCGAAGGGCTACCGCACGCTCGCCGTGGCGCGGGGCCCCGAGACCGGCGCCCCGGCACTGGTGGGTCTCGTGTCCCTGTACGACCCGCCGCGACCGGACGCGAAGCAGCTCATCGCCACTCTCCGGGATCGCGGCGTGGCGGTGAAGATGCTCACCGGCGACGCGCTGGCGGTGGCGAGCGAGATCGCTCGCGGCGTCGGGCTGCCCAGCATTCGGCGTATGGCGGACCTGAAGGCCGCAACAGCGCAGCCCGGCGCCGACGCGCCAGACCAGTTCGCGGGCGCCGACGGCTTCGCCGAGGTCTTTCCCGAGGACAAGTACACCGTCGTGAAGCAGCTCCAGGCCGCGGGCCACGTGACGGGGATGACGGGCGACGGGGTCAACGACGCGCCGGCCCTCCGGCAGGCCGAGGTCGGCATCGCCGTCAGCACGGCGACCGACGTCGCCAAGGGCGCCGCGAGCGTCGTCCTGACCGACCCCGGGTTGACGAACATCGTGTCGCTCGTCGAGCAGGGCCGGACGGTCTACCAGCGCATCCTGACCTGGATCATCAACAAGATCAGCCGGACCATCCTGAAGGCGGCTTTCGTCTCCGTCGCGTTCGTCGTCACCGGCAAGTTCGTCGTCTCGGCTTTCGCGATGCTGCTGCTGACCTTCATGACCGACTTCGCCAAGATCGCACTGGCCACCGACCACGTCCGGCCGTCCCGGAAGCCCGAGACGTGGAACATTGGGGGGTTCGTCACGGTGTCCGTCGTCCTCGGCGTCGCCATGGTCGCCGAGGCCCTGCTGTTCCTGATGTTCGGCTGGTCGCGCTTCGGCCTGGCGACCCACGACGAGGCCCTCTACACGTTCAGCTTCCTGCTTCTTCTCTATTTCGCTGTCTTCTCCGTCGTTTCCGCGCGCGAACGCCGGGCATTCTGGTCAACGATGCCGAGCGCACCGCTCCTGGCGGCACTCGTCGCGGATGCGCTCGTGGGCACCCTCCTGACGCGCGTCGGTTTGCCGGGACTCGCGCCGCTGCCCTGGTCGCAGACGCTCGCGATCTTTGCCTATGCCCTGGTCTCCTGCCTGGTCGTGAACGACACCGCGAAGGTGGTCCTGATCAGGTGGCGGGTGCCTTCGGCCGTCGCCTAGGACCCCGCCTGTTACAGACCTCGCGTCAGCAGCCTCCCTGTACTTTCTTGACCTTCTTCGGCGCGGCCGTTCCTGCCGCCCGTTCGAGCCGGACCCGCTCGGCGAGAGCGGTCCGGGCCTGCTCGCGGAAGCGCTCCACGACGGGGGCGAAGCGGCCCTCTCCCTCGGGTGCCTTCGCGGAGAGGACCGTCCGCTCGAACGATCCGTAGCCTCCCTCGAGGTACGCCACGTTCTCGAACCCGCTCTCCACGAGGAGGTAGGCGGCGGTCTTCGCTTCGGCCTCGCTCTCGGCGACGAGAACCTTCTTCACCATGCGCGGCGAGAACGTGCTCCGCCACTCCTTGCCGAGGACCTCGCCCGCGGGGACGGCGATCGTCCCCGGAAGGGGCCGCGCTTTCCGGGCGGCCTCGGGACGGAGATCGACGACCCGAAGCCGGGGGTCGCGATCGATGATCCGGAACGCGAGCTCGTCGGGGGGCATCGGCTTGACGACGTGGTGGGGGACGTACGCGGGAGCGTTCACCTTCGCGACGAGCCGGGTCTTGCGGTCCGGCAGAGCGGCAGCGAGGGCGGCGAAGGCGAGGAGGACCCCGGCGGCGACGAAGTGCCTTTTCACCGGGAAGAGGCGCGAGGGGGCCGCGTCGGGGGCGACCTTCCTCTCGACGATGCCGCCCACGACGAAGGCGAGGATGGCCGCCGCGGTGAGGAGGAGGACGAAGAGTCCGGGCGACACCCCGAGCGACTCGTAGACCTTCGCGGGGCCGAGGGAGGTCGAGTCGGCGAACGCCGCGAAGCGGGGGAAGAGCTCGGCATAGCCGAAGACGCCCAGGACGCCCCCGACCAGGAACACCATCGCGTCGACCTTCCCGATCGCCGCCGCGCAGACGCTCGTCCCGGGGCAGAAGCCGCCGAGGAGGAATCCGAGTCCCATCAGGACGCCGCCGAAGATCGCCGGGGTGAGCCAGGTGGGATTGACGAAGATCGCCGTCAGGTCGAGGAGCCCCCCCGCGGCGAGGAGGAGGACGCCGATCGCCGCCGTGACGGCCGCGGTGAAGAAGACGCGCAGGACGGTGAGATCGTAGCCGTAGAAGACGCCGACGAGCCGGCGCGACGAGGAGAAGCCGGCCTGCTCGAGGACGAAGCCGAAGAGAAAGCCGATGGCGAGGGCGACGACGAGGTTGAGCTGGTCGGAGATCAGGTCGGGAACGAACGGGCCCATCGCCTTACCTCCCCGCCTTCGCGCCGAGCCAGAGCCCGCGCGTGAACCACGCGAAGAGGAAGCCGCTGCCGAAGATCGCCATCATCGTCACGAAGCCGGCGACGGAGAGGACGGCCATCCCGCTCAGCGCCGCGCCGCTCGTGCAGCCGCGCGCGAGCTGGGCCCCGGCGCCGAAGAGGGCGCCGCCGAGGGCGGCGAAGAGGAGCCGCCCCTTGACGGAGACCTTCGGCCCCCGCTCGGTGACGAGCTTGAGCCGGTCGGCGCCGAGCCCCGAGACGAACGCCCCGAGGAGGACGCCGAGGACCTCGAACACGAGCCACGCCTTGAGCGGGGCTTCGTGCCCCGGCCCGATCAGCTTCGAATAGAAGGGGCTCGCCGCGGCGTGCTGCGGCGCCACCGCGCCGACGGTCGCGACGACGAGGCTCTTCGTCGCACCGCTCGCGCCGAGGCCGCGCCCGGTGACGAAGATCGTCAGGAGGAGGACGAGGCCGAGGAGGAATCCGGCCAGGTAGGGGTTCATGTGTCTTGCGTTCATGGCGCCTTCCTCAGCGGGCCTGCGAAGCGGACTGTGCCGCGGCGTCCCGGATGGGAGCGAAGGCCGGTTCGACGGCGGCGTGCGGCTCGTCGCCGTGCATCTCCTCCCAGCCCGTCACCATCGCCTTCAGGTTCGACGTCAGCGTGTGGCCGGTCGTCGTCAGGTAGAGGTGCGCGACGAGGAAGCAGAGGAGGGCGAAGGCCCCGACCGTGTGGGCGAGTGCGATCGGCTGGAGGGCCGAGACGTCGAGCGCGAGGACCTCGTACTTCTGCGGGTAGCGGTAGAACATGTAGAGGAGGCCCGAGATCCAGACGAGGGGGAGGACGAAGAGCTTCAGCCCCGCGTAGACGATCTTCTGGAGCGGGTTGAGCTTCCTCTGCCTCGTCTTCTGCGTGGGGTGGGGCGCGTCCTGGAAGATGCCGAAGAGGTAGTACTCCGCCTGGGCCCTCAGGTTTTCCCACGTCGGGACGTACTGGCGCCACTCGTCGGTCGTGAAGTGCCAGAAGATCGCGAAGGCGATGAGGACGAGGAACGACCACGCTGCGCCGTTGTGGAAGCGTACGGCCTGCTCGTAGCCGAAGAACCGGAGCGAGCCGTGGATCTCGAAGCCGGTGACGGCGAGGAAGAGGATCAGGAACGACTGCGCCCAGTGCCAGAAGCGGCCGAAGGCCGGGTAGACGTATTCGCGGTGCATCACATGCCTCCCTGGCGCCGGCGCCAGAACCAGAATCGGGCCCCGCCGTGGACGACGACTCCCGCGAGCGTTCCGAGAAGGAGGAGCTTGCCGAGCCCGTCCAGCCACGTGCTCCGGTCCCGTCCCGGCATGTAGAAGCCTCCGACCGAGGCGAGCCGCCCTCCTTCGCGGGTGTGGCACTCCTCGCACGAGACGGCCTTCCCCTTCGGGGCGACCATGTGGTTCAGGGGCCAGTTCATCTCGGTCTCGGCGAAGCCGTACGAGCCGCTGTAGGGGAGGCCGACTTCCCTCATCCCGGCGGCGGCCGCCGTGTTCCAGTCGAAGTCGCCCCAGTACCCGCCGTCGCCCGGAGTCGCCGAGAAGAGTTTCGGCTGGATGAGCATGAGGTTCTTCGTGTCGTAGATCTGCCTGGCGCGGTGGACCTTGAGAGGAATGATCTTCGCGTCGGGCTCGTCGTACGCGCCGTAGAGTGTGTTCAGGACGAGGGGCCGCGACGGGTCGAACTTCTCGCCGAGCAGGTGGTGCGAGGCGGTGCCGTCGAACCAGGCGTACTCGGGTTTGACGTTCTTCGCCCAGACGAACGAGCCCTTGATCGACATGTAGGCGTGGTTCCCCTGCCCGTCCTCTTCCTCGTAGGGCTTTCCGTCCTTCAGCTTCCCGGCGGTCGACCAGTCCCACCTCATCTTCGTCGCGTTCACCTTCGCGTACTCGGGGATGTGGCAGGTCTGGCAGGCGACCTTGTAGCCGTGCTGGTTCAGGAGGTCGTCCTCGTGGGGGACCGCCCCGTGGCAGCTCTCGCAGGCCACGCGGTTGCGGTTCATCGAGGAGAGCGAGTAGGCCTTCCCGAGCATCTGGTGCTTTTCGGCCTTGTGGCAGTCGACGCACGACATGTCGGCGCCGTCGGTTCCCATGTGGACGTCGACGTCGCGGGTCGTGTCGAACTGGGCCATCTCGAGGTCGCCGTGCTTCACGTTGTTTCCGCCGCCGCCGAGGAAGTGGCAGGTGCCGCAGTTCGTCCTCTGCGGGCGCCCGACCTTCTGCGCCACGAGCGCCAGGTCGAGGCCGTCCGCGGGCATCCCGGCCCCGCCGACCTTCTTCGCGTAGGTCCCGCCGTTGTCGTGGCAGGCGAGGCAGTCGACGTTCAGCGGGTCCTCGAAGTCGAAGCTCGAATCGGCCCAGCCGTAGCCGGCGTGGCACTTGTCGCAGCTCTGCTGGCTCCCGGCGACGCCGATGCAGAAGTTGTTCAGGACGTTCTTCTTGCCGATCGCCCGGATTCCCTTCCCCTCGACGTACTCGATCCGCTCCCAGTTCCAGTGCGAGGAGGCCATCACCTCGGTGTGCCGCCCGTTGTGGCAGGAGATGCAGGCGGCCGTCACCAGCTGCGGCTTGGCGAAGGGCCCCTTCAGCTGGGCGAAGAGGGCGTGGTCGACCGACGGCTTCGTCTTCGTCCGGTACGTCGCCCGGAGCGCCTCGATGGGCTTCGGGCCGGCGTCGGACCGCCGGACCGCCGTGACCACGAGGCTCGCGACGACCGCGAGGCCGACGAGGGCGAGGAGGATCTTCTTCATTCCGCTCCGTCCGGGACGGCGCATTCGGCTGTCCCTCGCGGCCCGGGCGGGCCGCTGCCTCCCCCTTTTCAAGAACGGAGCCAGCGTGGCGGTCTCATCGAAGGCGGCGGTCGACGACGGAGAGGAATTCCGCGAACCCGCTGGCAGTGAGGGGTTTGTGGAGCGTGGCCGCGGGAAAGGGCCGGAGAGACGTTGGAACGAATCACGCAGGGAGTGCCAGGGTGTTGCAACGTTTCGGGCGGTGACGAAACGAAGTGATTCGGACCGGCTCGTCGCGCGTGTGGCCCGGCTCAGACGATGTCGAGCCCCGCTCCGTCGACGACTTCGCCGACGAGCCAGGCCTCTTCGCCCGCCCTCCCGATCGATCCGGTGAACTCCGCCATCCCGGCCGCCGGAACGGCGACGAGGAGGCCGCCCGACGTCTGCGGGTCGGCGAGAAGCATCACCTCGCCGTCCGTCAGCGTCCGTACACGCTTCAACCGGCCTCCGAAATGCTCGAGGTTGTTGAAGGCGCCGCCGGGGAAGACCATCTCCCCGGCGAGCCGGAGGGCCCCAGGGAGCCAGGGGAGAGCGTTCCACTCGAATCGGAGTCGGACGCCCGAGGCTTCGGCCATTTCGAGTGCATGACCCAGGAGGCCGAAGCCGGTCACGTCGGTCGCGGCCTTTACCCCGGAGGCGAGGGCCGCTCGCGAGGCGGCGCGGTTCAGGCGCTTCATCGATGCCACCGCGACGGAGACCTCGTTCCCCGAGGCGATCCCGCGCTTCAGCGCCGTAGTGATCGTCCCCGTCCCGAGCGGCTTCGTCAGGAAGAGAGCGTCGCCGGCCTGCGCGCCCCCTTTCTTCAGCAGCCGCGACGTCTCGCAGAAGCCGACGACGCAGAGGCCGTACTTCGGCTCCTTGTCCTGGATCGAGTGCCCCCCGGCGATGACGGCCCCCGCTGAACGGACGACCTCCGCCCCGCCGCGCAGCAGCTCAGCCAGCGTCGCGGCGGAGAGCTGCGGCGGGAAGGCGACGAGGTTCAGGGCGAGGACCGGGTCGCCCCCCATGGCGTAGACGTCGCTGAGCGCATTCGCGGCGGCGATGGCGCCGAAGTCGTACGGCTCGTCGACGACCGGTGTGAAGAAGTCGGTGGTCAGGATCAGCGCGCGTCCCTGGCCGAGGTCGAGCACGGCGGCATCGTCCGGCTCGGAGAGCCCGACGAGGACGTCGGGATAGGCCGACCGGTCGAAGACGTCACCGAGGGCGCGCAAGACCTGCGCGAGCTGCCCGGGGGGCAGCTTCGACGCTCACCCCGCGCAGGCGCTGAGGCTCGTGAGCTTTCTGAAGATCTCGTCGGTCACTTTCGACTCCGCATGGTCTCCGGCGCGCCCTCGCGCCCCGGTCATTTCATCCGGCCGAGCAGCTGTGCCTTCGCCGCCTGGAACTCCTCCTCGGTGACGACCCCTTTTTCGCGCAGCGCGGCGAGGCGCTCGAGCTGGCCGACCGGGTCGGCGTCCGGGGCCGCGCCACCCGGAATCGCCGAAGGCCGCGCCGCCTCCCGGCTCATCAGCGCCTGCCGCTTGAACTCCACCGGGTCGTCCAGGAAGTGGTAAGTGACGCTCGCGGCCTCGTTCGCGGTCGCGATGCCGAGGTCCCCGTAGCCGAGGAGCCGGCCGAGGAGCCCCTGCTCGAGGTCCATGTCGTTGATCTTGTCGAGCGACGCGTCGCGGTGGATCTTCGTGAAGAGCCCCTCGAGCTTGAGGACGCGGCGGTTCGTGACCATGTAGATCTTGTTGACCCAGTAGAGGTATCGCCAGGCGAGCCAGACCAGGGGGAGGACCGGCAGGACCCAGGCGACGACAGCGGCCCCGGGGACGAAGAGGCTCAGCGCCGCCGCCGCGGCAAGGGCGAAGGCGAAACCGAGGACGGGTCCCGCGAAGGTCGGGTAGAGGCTCCGGTGGGCTCGGTGGAGGACGACCTCGTCCGGGATCAACAGCCTTTCCAGGTAGCTCACGCGAACCTCCTCGCCAACTCCCGAGGAGGCAGCCTACACCCTCCTCACCAGGGGTTCTTCACGTGACAGGAGGCGCCGTTCTTCGCGAGGTACTCCTGGTGGTACTCCTCGGCGGGCCAGAACGTCTTCGCCGGCTCGACGATCGTCACGATCGCCTTTTCTCCGTAAACCTTGCGTCCCTTCAGCTCGCCGAGGACTTCTTCCGCCACCTTCTTCTGCCCTTCGTCCACGGTCCAGATGCCCGAGCGGTACTGGTCGCCCACGTCGGGCCCCTGCCGGTTCAGCTGCGTCGGGTCGTGCATCGCGAAGAAGGCCTCGACGAGCCGCCGGTAGGTGATCCGGTTCGCGTCGTAGGTCACCTTCACCGATTCGGCGTGGCCGGTCGTGTCCGAGCAGACGTCCTTGTACGTCGGGTTGTCGGTGTGCCCCTGCATGTAGCCGCTCACCGCATCGAGGACGCCGGGGCCGCGCTTGAACCAGTGCTCCACGCCCCAGAAGCAGCCGGCCGCGAAGTAGGCCGTCTCGACCTTCACCGGCTGGCTCTCGGGCGGGACGGGCGCTCCCTTCTCGAGGAACTTCAGCGAGGCGGAGTTGAGGCAGTGCCGCTCGCCCGTCGGCTTCGGGCCGTCCTCGAAGACGTGCCCGAGGTGGGCGCCGCAGCGGGCGCAGTCGATCTCCACCCGCTCCATCCCGAATGCCCGGTCGACCTTGCGCGTGACGTGGGCCGGGTCGACCTCGCGGAAGAAGCTCGGCCATCCCGTTCCCGAGTTGAACTTGTGCTCGCTGGAGAAGAGGGGGAGCCCGCAGACGACGCAGGTGTAGACGCCGTCCTTCTTGTTGTCGAGGAGGTTCCCGCAGAACGCCGGCTCCGTCCCCGCCTTCTGGGTGATCCGGTACGCCTCGGGGTCGAGCTTTGCCGCGAGGCGTGCGACCTCGTCCTTCGGCAGGGGGGTGATGTCGTAGCCGGATTTCGAAAGAACCGTGTTCATCGTCTTCGCCTTTCCGGAGGTCGCCTCCTTGCCTGGGGCGGGGTCCGCGAGGGTCTGCGCGGGGCGGCAGGCCGCGAGGCCCAGCGCCGCCCCGAGGACGGCGATCGCAGAAACGGGGACGAGCCGCCGTCCGGGTGCCGGATGAGCCTCACGGGCTGTCGAGGAGAGCTGCGTCGTCGTCATGCTCCTGAGATGCCTCTCACTACGTTCTGGTTTCGCGACCGGATGGCCGGGCCGGACGGGAGACTCCGGCGCCCGGTTGGCAAGGCTGATCCTGAAGGTGCTTGACCCGGTCGGAGCCGGCGAGGAGGACAATAGTGCACGATCGTCTCGATCGGGCCTGCAGCCGGGGAGGGTTCGCTCGTGAGCCGTGCCTTCAGGATCGGCATCCTGCACTCGCTGGTGGGGACGATGGCGGACAGCGAGAAGCCCCTCGTCGACGCGGCGCGGCTCGCGATAGAGGAGATCAACGGGTGCGGGGGCCTGCTCGGGAGAACGCTCGAGGCCGTCGTGGCCGACGGGCGCTCCGAGCCGGCGACGTTCGGGTGCGAGGCGAGGCGGCTCCTCGCCACGGAGGGGATCACCACGATCTTCGGCTGCTGGACGTCCACCGCCCGCAAGGCGGTCCGGCGGGAGGTCGAAGCCGCCGGGGGTCTCCTCTGGTACCCCGTCCAGTACGAAGGCCTCGAGGAGTCCGCGAACGTCTTCTACACGGGGGGCACGCTGAATCAGCAGGTGGAGCCCGCGCTGGACTGGGCGCTCGCCGAACTCGGCAACAGGTTCTTCCTCGTCGGCTCGGACTACGTCTACCCCCGCACGGCCAACCGGCTGGCGAAGGCGCTCCTCGTGAGCCACGGCGGCACCGTCTGGGGCGAAGCCCTCGTCCCGCTCGGCTCCGTGGACTTCTCGGACGTCATCCAGCGCCTCCAGGAAGCGGGACCGCTGATCGTCTTCAGCACGATCAACGGGGACAGCAACGTCGCGTTCTACCGGCAGCTGGCGGCGGCGCGGCTCTCGCCGTCCCGGTATCCGGTGCTCGCGATGAGCGTCGCCGAGACCGAGCTCCTCTCGATCGGGGATTCGGCGCACGGCCACCTCGCGTGCTGGGGCTACTTCCAGAGCCTGAAGACCGAGTCCAACAGGAAGTTCATCGCCGCCTACCGGGCGCGCTTCGGGAGCCACCGCTCGACCTCCGACCCGATCGCGACGGCCCACACCCAGGTCCGCCTCTGGGCGGAGGCGGTCCGGAAAGCCGGCAGCTTCGAGCCTGGCGAGGTTGCAGACGCGGCGGTCGGGTGCCACCTGGCGAGCCCGCTGGGCGAGCTCTGCGTGCGTCCGAACCACCACGTCACGCGGTCGGCCATGATCGGTCGCGTCGGGGCCGACGGGCAGCTCTGCGTCGTCTGGGCGAGCGCCAATCCCTTCGAGCCGCTTCCGTGGCTCGGCATCGAGCGGGCCGGCCTGATCAACGAGCCGGTCATCAAGGCGGCGCTCGCCGCCTGGCCGGAGGTGGAGGCCGACGCCCGCCTCGAGCGGCACCGCTCGGCCGAAGCGCTGCAGGCGAGCGAGCAGCGGTTCCGGGCCATCTTCGAGGCCGCCCCCGTCGGCATCGCCGAGTGCGACGCCACCGGGCGGTATCTCCGGGTCAACGAGCGGTTCTGCGAGGTTACCGGCTTCTCGGAGGCCGAGCTCCTCGCGACGACGGTTCGGGCGGTCACCCACCCCGACGACCTCGCCGCCGAGCTCGAGTACGTCCGCCGGCTCGTCGCGGGCGAAACCGAGCGCTGCTCGATGGAGAAGCGCTACGTCCGGAAGGACGGGTCCGTCCGAAGGGTGCAGCTGACCTTCTCGGTCGTGAGGCGACCCGAAGGCGGGGCCCACACGTTCATCGCGATCGTCGAGGACCTCGCGGCGCGCAAGCTCCTGGAGGACGAGGGCGCCGCGAACCGGCAACGTCTCGACGACGAGGCCGGACCGCCGGTCCTCGCCCCCGCGAGCCTCCACAGGAGCTGACGCCGGAGGCCGGATCTCAGGCGTCGATCGCCTTCATCGCCATCTCCGGGTATCTCGGCCCCGCCGCGATCCCCTTCGGGGCCACGGCGTCGATGCGGGCGATGTCGCCCGCGGAAAGCGAGACGCCGAGGGCCCCGGCGTTCTCCTCGAGCCGCGCCCGGGTCTTCGTTCCAGGAATCGGAACGACGTCGGCTCCCTGCGCGTGGAGCCACGCGAGGGCGAGCTGTGCGGGGGTGCACCCCTTCTCCTTCGCGATCTCCTCGACCTTCGTCACGAGGTCGAGGTTCTTCGCGAAGTTCTCGCCCTGGAAGCGCGGGGCATTGCGCCGGTAGTCACCCTCGGGGAGGTCCTCGAAGCTGCGGAATCGGCCGGTGAGGAATCCGCGCCCGAGAGGGCTGTACGCCACGAAACCCACCCCCAGCTCGCGGCAGGCCGGGAGGACGCCGTCCTCGGGATCGCGCGTCCAGAGCGAGTACTCGGTCTGCAGCGCCGAGATCGGGTGGACGGCGTGCGCGCGGCGGAGCGTCGCAGGGGAGGCCTCCGAGAGGCCGAGGTACCGGACCTTCCCCTCGCGGACGAGCTCGGCCATCGCGCCGACGGTCTCCTCGATCGGGACGGTCTTGTCGACACGGTGCTGGTAGTAGAGGTCGATCGTTCCGACGCCGAGACGCTTCAGAGATCCCTCGCAGCAGGCGCGGACGTATTCCGGCCGGCCGTTGACGCCGAGGAAGGCGCCCTTCTCGTCGCGCATGTTCCCGAACTTCGTCGCGAGGACGACCTCGCCGCGCCGCTCCCGGATCGCGCGGCCCACGAGCTCCTCGTTCTTCCAGGGGCCGTACATGTCGGCCGTGTCGAGGAACGTGATGCCGAGGTCCAGGGCGCGGTGGATCGTAGCGACCGACTCCGCGTCGTCGCGGCCGGCGTAGAACTCCGACATTCCCATGCAACCGAGCCCCTGGGCGGAGACGACGAGGCCCTGGCGGCCGAGCGGGCGGGTTTCCATCGTGGACCTCCTGCACGCCTATGATGGGGCAACGACCCGAACCGAGGAAAGCGGAAGGAAGAACCATGTCGGAGCCGACGATCGCCGCGAAGAACCCGATCAAGGTCACTCTCGAAGCCGGAAGGACCTATGCCTGGTGCCGGTGCGGTCTGTCGAAGAGCCAGCCCTTCTGCAACGGGGCGCACGCAGGGACCGGGATGGCGCCGCTGGTGTGGAAGGCGGAGCAGTCCGGGGATGCCTGGCTCTGCCAGTGCAAGCACGCGGGCAAGCCACCCCTCTGCGACGGAACGCACAAGACGCTGCCGTAGGACCGGTTCGCCTCGCCACGGGGATCCGTCCGGGCTGGCCGTGTCGTACAGTGGCCTGACGGAGAGATCACATGAGCACGCTCCACGACATCGAGGTCACGACGATCGACGGGAAGGCGCAGAAGCTCTCGGCGTATGCCGGGAAGACGCTTCTCGTCGTGAACGTCGCGAGCAAGTGCGGCTTCACACCCCAGTACACGGGCCTCGAGGCGCTGTACCGCAAGTACAAGGACAGGGGTTTCGTCGTCCTCGGCTTCCCGTGTGACCAGTTCGGGCACCAGGAGCCGGGGAACGAGGAGGAGATCAGGAGCTTCTGCTCGCTGAAGTACGACGTCACCTTCCCGATGTTCGCGAAGGTCGAGGTCAACGGCGCGGGCACCCACCCCCTCTACCAGCACCTCAAGAAGGCCGCCCCGGGTCTCCTCGGGACCGAGGCGATCAAGTGGAACTTCACGAAGTTCCTGGTCGACGCGAGCGGGAAATCCGTCACGAGGTTTGCCCCGAACGACACTCCGGAGAGCCTCGAGAAGGACGTCGAGAAGCTCCTGAAGGGGTGAGGGCGGGAGGGGCTGGAGACCGGAGGCAGCGGTATCAGCCGCCGGGGCTTCCGAGCGTGAACCAGAACGTTGCGCCGGCGCCGGGCGAGCCTTCGGCCCAGACGCGCCCCCCGTGGCGCTCGACGATCCGGCGGACGAGGGCGAGGCCGATTCCCGTCCCTTCGAAGGCGCGGTCGTGGTGGAGGCGTTCGAAGACGCCGAAGATCCTGTTCGCCTCCCCGGGCTCGAACCCGATGCCGTCGTCGCGCACGAACCAGGCCGTATCGGAGCCAACCTGCCTCGACCCGATCTCGATCGTCCTCCGTGGTTTCCTCGAGCTGAACTTCAAGGCGTTTCCGACGAGGTGCGCGAAGACCTGGCGAACGAGGCGTACGTCTCCCTCGGCGGCCGGCAGCGGGTGGAGGGTGACGTCGGTGTTCCGGCGCTCCGCCTCCGTCACGACCTCCTCGACCACCTTCCCGGCCAGCCGCTGCATGTCGATCGGGCCGACCTGAAGCTCCTGCTGGCCCGCTTTCGAGAGGGCGAGGAGGCTGGAGACGAGGTCGGACATCTGGCGGGCGTTCCGTCGGATGCCGTCGATGTTCTGCCGGCTCTCCGCGTCGAGGCGGTCCGCCGACCCCTGCTCGAGGAGCCGCGAGTAGCCCTCGAGCGCCACGAGCGGCTCGCGGAGGTCGTGCGAAACGGACGTGGTGAAAGCCTCCAGCTCGCGGTTCGCGCGCTCGAGCTGCTCGGTCCTCTCGAGGACGCGCTTCTCGAGGTCGGCGTTCGCGCGCTGCATGGCCTCCTCGGCGCGGCTGCGTTCGGTCACGTCCTCGCAGAACGCGAGGATCCGGTCGTCGTCGAGGCGGATCGCGGTGAGGGCGACGTTGCGCCGGACGCCGTCCTTCCGCCGGAGGGTCCAGGAAGAGGATCGGCCCGCCTCGAGGCCGGGCTCGGCAACGAGACGCAGAGGCTCGTCGGGCCCGCCCTCGCCGAGGAGGAGTGAGAGGTTCGCGCCGAGGAGCTCCGCAGCGGCGTAGCCCGAGAGGCGGCAGGCGGCCGGGTTCACGTCGACGAGTCGTCCGTCCTCTTCGGCGACGAGGATCGAGACGGGGGAACCCCGGAAGTAGCTCCGGTATCTATCCTCGCTCTCCTGGAGCTCGTGGTGCCTCTTGTCGAGCTTCTTCGCCTGCACCCGGTCGTGCTGGCGGAGGAATGCGACCTCCGCAGCCAGATCCGACTCGCGATCAATCCGCTCTCCGGCCTCCCCGGCGCCGAGGAGCCTGCGGACCTCGGCGAGAAGCACGTCGGGCTCGGCCGGTTTGCGGAGGAAGAGGTCGCCGCCCGCTTCCAGGGCGACCCTCTCATCCTCCGCGTCGGTGTAGGTCGCCGTGTAGAAGACGAACGGGATGCGCCGCAGGGCGGCGTCCGCCTTCATCTCCCGGCAGAGGAGGAAGCCGTCCATCTCGGGCATGAGGATGTCGGAGATGACGAGGTCGGGCGATCGCCTCCGGGCCGCGACGAGGGCCTCCCGGCCGTTCGAGGCCCACTCGACCTCGAGCCCTTCGCTGGTGAACAGGACCTCGAGCAGGTAACGATTCTGCGCTTCGTCGTCGACGACGAGGATGCGAGTCACGGCAGAAGCTCCGCCCGGACGTAACGTTCGATCTCCTCGAGGAACGTCTCGGGGTTGATCGGTTTCTCGAGGTATCCCGTGCAGCCGGCTTCCAGGCACCGCTCGCGGTCGCCGACCATGGCGTACGAGGTGACGGCGATGATCGGGGTCCCTGCGAGCGTCTCGAGCCTCCGAAGCTCGCGGGCGACGGCGTGCCCGTCCATTCCGGGGAGCTGGATGTCGAGAAGGACCAGCGCGAATCCCTCCCGCCGTGCTTCCTCGATACCGCGCGGCCCGTCGGGCGCCGCCACGACTTTCCACCCGGCCCCTTCGAGAAGGAACCGGACGAGGTAGAGGTTCTGCTCGTTGTCCTCGACGACGAGGACCTTGCCTTTCATCGTTCCTCCATTCGCGTCAGGCCGGCTCCGGAGCCGCGGGAATGCGGAAAGTGAACGTGCTCCCCGAGCCCGGCACGCTCTCGGCGGCGATGTCGCCCCCGAGGAGGTCGAGGAGCCGGCGGCAGATGGAGAGGCCGAGCCCGGTCCCCTCGAAGCGTCGGGTGAGTCCCGACTCGAGTTGCTGGAACGGACGGAAGAGTCTCGGGATCTCTCCCGCTGGAATGCCGATTCCGGTATCGCGGACGCTCGTGACGATCCACGGCCCCTGGCGCCCGCACCGGACGGAGACGTTCCCCGACTCGGTGAACTTCACCGCGTTGCTGAGGAGGTTGAGGAGAACCTGCTCGACGCGGCGCCGGTCGCTGACGACCCTCCCGACGCCGGTCTCGACGACCACCGAGATCGCGAGCCCCTTCCGCTCGGCGGCAGGGGCGAGGGAGCGGACGCACTGCTCGACGGCGTCCCTCAGCTCGAACGGCGCGAGGGCGACCTGGAGCTGGCCCGCCTCGATCTTGGAGAGGTCGAGGACGTCGTTGATGAGCGCGAGGAGGTGGTGGGCGCTCGACTTCACCATGCCGAGCTGCTTCGACTGCTCTTCGTTGAGCGGGCCGACGAAGCCCTTCAGGAGGACGCCGGTGAAGCCGATGATCGAGTTGAGCGGCGTCCGGAGCTCGTGGGACATCGTCGCGAGGAAGGCGGACTTGAGCTGGTCCGCCGCCTTGGCCCGGTCCCTCTCGATTGCGAGCTCGGCGGTCCGCGACGCGACGAGCCCCTCGAGCCCCTCCCGGTATCTCGCGAGCTCGGCCTCCGCCTTCTTCCTCGGCGTGATGTCGCGGTCGATTCCGATCACGACGGCGCGGCCTCCGAGCTCCAGGACGCTCATCGACGTCTCCATGGGAAAGAGCGAGCCGTCCTTTCGCCGGTGGACCGTCTCGACGGTCACCGCCCCCTCGGCCCGGAGCTGCTCGACGAATCGGACGCGGGAGTCGCGGTCGCCCGCCGTCCGATCGCGGACCTCGTCGGGGTGGAGGAGGTCGATGCTCCGGCCGAGGAGCTCCTCGCGCGTGTAGCCGTTCATCTCGCAGGCGCGCGGGTTGCAGTCGAGGATCTCGAGCGTGTCCGGGTCGGTGATGAAGATGCCGTTCGGGCTGTTCTCGAAGAGGGCCCGGAAGCGCGCCTCGCTCTCCTTCAGCGCCTCCTGCGTCCTCGCCGTTTCGCTCCTCGCCGCATCGATCTCGCGGGACGTCAGGATCCGGAGCTTGCCGGTATCGGAGAGGCCGGGCGGTATCGAGCCTCCGGAGTCCGCTTGCCGAGGAACCTCCACTGGTGGAGAAAGGTGTTCCGCCATGGAGATGACCTCCTGCGGCGCAGGACTTTGCGGGCCGGCCATTCGAGAATAGACGGATCCGGGCTCCCCCACAACGAGCGGCCGGTGGCCGGGGTGCGGCTTCGGGCAGGTGCCGGGTCAGACGTGCCGGATCCCCGAGTCCTCCTCCTCGGCGCGCAGCTTCTTCTCGAGCCAGCCGCGCGCCAGGTCTCTCGCGCCAAGGCCGAAGGCGAGGGCGAGCGTGAGGGCGAGCGCTCCGCCGCCGATGGAGAAGGCCGCGACGAGGATCGAGCGACCGACGCCGAGGTGGTCGAGCGCCGCCGCCGCGAAAGACGCGACGACCAGGAAGTAGGCGGCGCGCGCACCCGCCCGGGCCCAGGGGAGCCCGGCGTTCACGGCGCCGAGGAGGACGCTGCGCCTCACGAGCGCCCCGATGCCGAGGCCGACGACGGCGAGGAGCACGGCGCCGAGGAGGCGCGGCAGGAAACCGACCGCCTCGGAGAGGACGTTGCGGAGGGCGCCCGGCTCGAGAGCGTTGACGCCGACGGCGAGCGCCACGACGACCGCCGTCCAGAAGGAGACCGTCCCCGCGACGAGCTCGGGGTCTGCCCGGAACCCCGCGGCGCGGAGGAGCTGGCGCGAGGAGGAGAGCTCCTCTCCGTGGACCCTCCGGCGGAGGCGGATTGCGAGCCTCAGGATCGTCCTCAGGAGGAGCCCCGTCAGGACGCCGACGAGCAGCGCGGCGAGGAGGACGAGCACTGCCGGCACGACCGAGACGAAGGCGTCGAGGAGGCGTTCGAAGGCGAGAGCGATCTGCTGGCCGAGGTTTCTTCCCATCGTCGTCTCCGTCAGGGGGCCGAGCCCCACAGGGTTTCGAACGTGCTCTTTCCGCGCTCGTAGGCGAGGGCGAGCTCGCCCAGGCGGGCCTCGGCCTCTTCGGCCGAGCCTGCCTCCGTCTCGGCGACGAAGGTCGCCACCTTCCCGAGGTAGAGCGGAACGAGCGAGCGGATGAGCGTGGAGGGCGGAAGCGCCTTCCGGTGAAATCCGGCCGCGGACTCGGCGATGATCCGCACCCACGCTTCGTCTCCGAGGGCGACCGCGGGAGCGTGCGCCGCCTCTCGTATGGCTGCGAGCGAAGTGGGTGAGAGGAACGATTCCCAGATCGGCGGCAGGTCGTGCGCCGCCTGGCGGTACTGCGCCAGGAGCCGGTCGAGCTTCACCGGCACCGGCTCGAGCCCCACGGCGTAGGGAAAGCCGAAGACCGGAACCGGTTCCGAGCCCGAGATGCCCCGCCAGGCTCTCTCGTGGCGCTCCATGAGCGAGAAGAGCGTCGAGACGACCTGGACCATCATCGGCGACAGGTCGGAGCCGGGGTCCTTCGGGTCGTGGATCTTCGCGCCGAGGAACGACTGCGCCACCCTGCGTCCCTCGGCGAGGGCCGTCGTCGTCATGAAGATGTCGATCCCGAACTGCGCGACGGCCCCCTCCCAGTCCTCGAACTCGAGGAAGTGGGCCGCGAGGTCGCCCGAGAACCCGAAGTCGCCTCCGATCGGCTGCCGGATCCGCTTTCCGTAGAGGGCGCGCGTGAGCGGGTAGACGATGGTGTTCGTGATCGTGCCGTCGTAACGATGCCGGGCGTAGAGCGGCGCCACGAACTCGTACCCGTGCCTCACGACCGGCTCCAGAAGGAGCTCGATCCACTCCGGGGTGATGCTTCGCAGGTCGCTGTCGAGAACGCAGCAGGCCTTCGCCCGGAGCTCGGCGGCGATGCGGAAGATCGTCCGAAACGCGCTCCCCTTTCCCGGGATTCCCTGGTATGGCGTGACGATCTTCGCCGTCGAGCCCGACGGAACCGCGTCGACGAGGATCTCTGCCAGATTCCCCACCTCGGTCCGCTCGACGATCTCCCGTGTCCGGTCGGTCGAACCGCCGTCGGAGTTGACGAGGACCGCCTTCGCGTCGGGGAAGTGACGCGCCAGGCCCGCCACGACGGCCCTGACGACGTGCCCGATCGTCCGTTCGTTGTTGAACGACGGGATCCCCACGAGGACGTCGACCGCTCCGATCCTTCCGATCTCGTCGCCCACGTCGCGGGAAAGGGGAGGGAGGCGGCCGGTCACCGGGATTCCTCCCGAAGCAGGGCGCTCACGGCGGCGGCCCAGCCGCGGCCGGCCGGGAAGGGAGCGGAACGTCCTGCCGGGACGGCCGCGGCGAGAGCGGGATCGACGGTCCCCGACGGGCCAGGGAGGAGGACCGCCACGTCGCACTCCGCGAGGAATCCGGCGTCGTTGGGCGCGTCGCCGAGGCCTGCGAGGGGGCGTTCCACGAGACCCGTCCGGAGGAGGAGTCCGAGCGCGTCCTCTTTGCCGTGGTCCCCTGACAGGTGCCAGAAGAGGCCGCCACGAGTCAGCCGCACGCCTGGAAGACGGGCGACCGCGAGGACGAGCTCGTTGCCGGTGCCCCCCGGCGCGAGGAACGGAATACCGAAGCGGCGAGCGAGCATGGCCGCTATTCCGGTCCGGGGGAGACCCGTGATTCGCCGGAGCTCGGTTGGCGAAAGCGCAGAGACTGGCCTCAGGGGCAGCCCCGTGAGGACCGACAGCTCTTCGAGGTGCGCATGGAGCGTCTCGATGTCCAGGACCCTGTCCGATACGACGACGCCCGCCGGCCCGACGATGCCGGCCCCGTTCTCGAACCCCCCGATCATCCCGAGGTCGAGCTCGGCGAGGAGGTCTCGAAGCTCGACCTCGGTCTTGCTCGTGAGAGGGACCACTGGAATCCCGCGCCGCCTCAGCTCTTCGATCGCCCCGCGCGCCTCCGGCCCCAGGAGGCCCCCGTGATCGAGGAGGGTTCCGTCGAGGTCGGTGAGAACGGCGGCGAGTCGCATGGCGTCAGAATCGAGCTGGAGCTCCAGTCCGAGTATGAAGCCGATCGCCGCGAAGTCGAAGGTCGCGGGCGCGGCCAGGAGCAGGACGAAAAGCGGGGCCCCGCGCCCGGCCCGGACGAGGGCCTCCGCGTTTATGCGAAGGACGAGATCCTTCGCTTCGCAGAATCGCGATACGATGGAACATGGCCCAGGGAACGAGGGATAAGAGGGAATCAGAGGCGATCCGCCCCTGCGAGAGACCGTTGGACGACGAGAGGAGCTGTCAATGACACCGGAACCCGAAAACAGGGAAACCCTGACCATCACCGACAACAGGAACGGGAAGTCCTACGAGGTCCCGATCGAGAACGGGACGATCAAGGCGCCCGACCTCCGGAAGATCAAGACAGGTCCGGAAGACTTCGGGATCATGACCTACGACCCCGCGTACATGAACACCGCGTCGTGCAAGTCGACGATCACGTTCATCGACGGCGACAAGGGGATCCTCGAGTACCGCGGCTACCCGATCGCCGAGCTGGCCGAGAAGACGTCGTTCCTCGAGACGGCGTGGCTCATCCTGAACGGCGAGCTCCCGACGAAGGAGCAGTACAAGGCGTGGGTGGACGAGATCACCGTCCACACCATGGTCCACGAGAACATCACCAGCGTCCTGCAGAGCTTCCGGTACGACGCCCACCCGATGGCAATGCTCGCCTCCTCGGTGGCGGCGCTTTCGACTTTCTACCCGGAGGCCAAGCAGGTCCACGACCCGGAGGTCCGGCGGATGCAGATCGTCCGCCTCATCGCCAAGACGCCGACCCTGGCGGCCTTCGCCTACCGCCACTCCATCGGCTTCCCGTTCGCCTACCCCGACAACGACCTCTCGTTCGCCGGCAACTTCCTCCAGATGATGTACCGGACGGCCGAGCCGAAGTACACGCCGAACCCGATCCTGGAGAAGGCCCTCGACGTCCTCTTCATCCTGCACGCCGACCACGAGCAGAACTGCTCCACGTCGGCCATGCGCGCCGTCGGCTCCTCCGAGGTCGACCCGTACTGCGCGGCCTCCGCCGCGGTCTCGGCGCTCTACGGGCCGCTCCACGGCGGCGCCAACGAGGCGGTCCTGAGGATGCTCAAGGGAATCGGCTCGAAGGACCACGTCCCGGCGTTCGTCAAGGACGTCAAGGAGAGCGGTGGAGACGTGAAGCTGATGGGCTTCGGCCACCGCGTCTACAAGAACTACGACCCGCGCGCCAAGATCCTCAAGCAGATGGCCGACCAGGTCTTCGGCGTCACCGGGCGCAACCCGCTCCTGGACATCGCGCTCGAGCTCGAGCGGATCGCCCTCGAGGACGACTACTTCATCAAGCGCAAGCTCTACCCGAACGTCGACTTCTACTCGGGCCTGATCTACCAGGCGATGAAGTTCCCGGTCGACATGTTCCCGGTGCTCTTCGCCATCGGCCGGATGGCCGGGTGGCTCGCGCAGTGGAACGAGATGATCCAGGACAAGGACCAGAAGATCGCCCGCCCGCGCCAGGTGTACCTGGGCTACCGCGACCGCTCGTTCGTCCCGTTCGACCGGCGGGGCTGAGAAGGAGACAGACGTCATGCGCAAGAAGATCACCGTCGTCGGCGCCGGCCGCGTGGGCGAGACGACCGCCCACATCCTCGCCAAGAAGTCCCTCGGCGACATCGTCCTCGTCGACATCGTCCCGAACCTCGCCGCCGGCAAGGCGCTCGACCTGATGGAGCTGCGGCCGATCGACGACTCCGACGTCACCATCACGGGGACGTCCGGCTTCGAGGAGACGGCCGGCTCGGACGTCGTCGTCGTCACCTCGGGAATGCCGCGCAAGCCGGGCGAGAGCCGCGAGGACCTCCTCCGGAAGAACATCGGCATCGTCAAGCCCGTCTCCGAGCAGGTCATGAAGTACTCCCCGAACGCATTCCTCGTGGTCGTCGCCAACCCGCTCGACACGATGACGTGGGTCGCCAAGAAGGTGACGGGCTGGCCGAAGAACCGCGTCGTCGGCATGGCGGGGATCCTCGACGCCGCGCGCCTGCGCTGCTTCATCGCGATGGAGCTCGGCGTCTCGGTCAAGGACGTCCAGGCGTTCGTCCTCGGCGGCCACGGCGACGAGATGGTCCCCTGCGTGAGGTACGCCTCCGTGGGCGGCATCCCGATCGAGAAGCTGATGTCGAAGGAGAAGATCGACGCCATCGTCAAGCGGACCCGCGGGGCCGGCGGCGAGATCGTCAAGCTCCTCGGCTTCTCGGCCTACTTCTCGCCGGCGGCGGCCGCGGTCGAGATGGTCCAGGCGATCCTGAAGGACGAGAAGCGGGTCGTCCCGTGCTCGGCCTACCTCGAAGGCGAGTACGGCGCGAGCGACATCTACCTCGGCGTCCCCGTCCTGCTCGGGGCGGGCGGCGTGGAGAAGATCCTCGAGGTCGACCTGACCGACGAGGAGAAGGTGATGCTCGCCAACTCCATCAAGCTCTGCTCGGAGTCGATCGAAGAGGGGAAGGGGCTGCTCTAGCCCGCGGTTCATCTCCCGGCGGCTCTTTCGCCCGCCGCGGCGTCTCCCGGGCATGGGCCCGGGGTCGTCCGGCGGGCTTCTTCTTTTCCCGCCGTCTCGCGCGTCAGACGCGGCGCGCCGCGACCCTCGCCACCATCCTGCGCCGTTCGAGACTCCAGTGCGAGCCCGAGGCCGGCTCCGAGAATCGCCAGCACGACGATGCCGCCCCGTGCCAGACGAGGACGTGCGCGAGGTGGGTGACCGGACAGTCGAGGTGGTGGACGCCTTCGGCCATCAGCCCCGTCCCCGCTCCCGCGAGGAGTCCCGCGAACGCGGCGCGCAGAGGGGTGGATCTCAGGATCAGTACCGCGACGACGGCGAGGGCCGTCAGGCCGATGAGCCCTGTCATGGCGAGGCAGGCCGGACCGTGGCTCACCCGCGGGTCCGGGACCGGGACGCCCGCGCTCGCGCCGCGCGCGAGGACCGCCAGGAGGACGAAGAGCGTAACTGCGGCGGCGAGGGCGAGCAGGCACGCCTGGCGGCCCGCGCTGCGGCCGGGGACGGCCTCTCCGAGGGCGAGCGTCACGAGCCCGGCCCCCGCGATGAGCTCCGCGAGGACGACACCCCAGCTGAAGAGCCATCCGAGGTCCGCGGCGTCGGGCCGGGGCCGGGCGATCGCGAGGACGAGCGCGACGGCGACCGGAGCCCAGACGAGTAAGATGAGCGCACGCCGGGCCGGCGAGGCCAGCGGCCGAACGGGGCGGAGGTCGTCCCGGACGAGCCGGTGCAGCTCCGGCGGAAGCGGGTTCGCTCCGTTCACGGCGTCGCTCCTTCCTTCAGGATCTCTCGCAGCTCTCCCATGGCCCGGTGCGACCGGAGCTTGGCGGCCATCGTGGTGATGCCGAGGACGGTGCCGACCTCCTGGAAGGAGAGTCCCTGGACGTGGTGGAGGATCACCGCCTCCCTCCTGTCGACGGAGAGCCGGCCGAGCGCCTTCCTCACGGCGTCCTTCGTGGCGAACGACTCGGCTTCCGCCGGGACCGGGACGTCGGGCAGCTCGTCCTGGGCGAGCTCCTCGTGGCGGCCGCGCCGCTTCTCGGAACGGCACGACATGAGAAAGACGTTGTGCGCGATCGCGTAGACCCACGCCCGGGCGGAACGGGCGGGGTCGTACGTCTGACGCGCGCGGTGGACGTGGAAGAACGTCTCCTGCAGGAGGTCGTCGGCTCGGGTCACGTTCCGTGTGAGCGAGCACAGGAAGGCCCTCACCGGGCCCGACAGCTCCCCGTAGAGACGCTCGAACGCCATCTCATCGCCGCCCTGGTAGGCCGCCATCAGCGCCGCGAGGGCTTGCGCGGGGTCTTCGCGACTGGACCCGTCCATCCGCTATGCCCTCAGCCCGAACGGAAACTGCCGCCCGGTCCTTCGTTCGTCCTTTCGCGTGCGAGGCACGGCGGGATGGTAGCCGTTCCGGACGCTCCATGGACTTTCTATGCTCGAGACCGGGCAGCGGTTTCGCAGAGCATCTGCGGGGCGTCGGACGGTACGATCAGCTCATGCCGTTCGCCCTGCGTCCCGAGGATCTGTCGTTCCCCGACCGGGCCCTGGTGCGTCTCGCCTTCTCTCGAGTCGTGCCGGCGCCGCCCGAGCGGGTCTTCGACGTCCTCGCCGACCACGAAGGGTGGACGCGCTGGTTCGTCGACTTCAAGAAGGCGTTGGTGACGGGCGCAGTGCGGGAGGGCGTTGGTACGACGCGCCGCGTCTGGGTCGGTCCGATGGTCCTCGACGAGCGTTTCATCGCGTGGGAGAGTGGGCGGCGCTTCTCCTTCACGATGCTCGAGTCGAACCTGCCGATCCTGTCGGCAATGGTCGAGGACTGGCGGGTCGCACCGGTCGAGGGCGGCACGCGGGTGGACTACGCGGTGGGATTCGACCTCCCCGGCTGGATCCGGCCGCTGAAGGGGATCCTGCTGTGGAAGTTCCGGCCGCTCTTCGAGAAGGCGTTGCCGAACCTCGAGGAGTATCTCCGGAAGAGCTGACCGGCCCGGGAGCCAGAGTTCGCTGTCCCTCGGCGCCCTCGCGCCCGCCGCTGAAACCTTCTCTCAGGTCCGGCATCTCACGAGGGACAACAAGTTCGGGCCGGAGCCGGCAGGGACCGAAACGGCCGAAGAGAAGCAGACAGGGGAGACCTGTCGAAGAAGGAGACACCATGAAAAGGAACCGCCCGTCCGCCGCCTATCTGTCCGCCGTCGTCGCCGGCCTCATCGCTGGCTCGACCTTCGCCGGCAACGCACTGGCCCAGGACAAGGCCGCCCCGTCGAACACTCCCGCCGCCTCCCAGAAGGACAAGAACGCCTGTAGCGGACCCAACGGCTGCGGAAGCAAGAGGACCGGTGACAAGAAGGCCGGTCCCGAGGCCACCGACAAGCACGCCTGCAAGGGGCAGAACGCCTGCAAGGGCAAGGGCGGCTGCAAGACCGAGAAGAACGCCTGCAAGGGACACAACGACTGCAAGGGCATGGGCGGCTGCGCCACCGACGGCAAGGCCCACACCATGCCGACGCAGAAGCCTGCCTGACGATTCGGGGGCGGGCGGTCCCGGCCGGACGACGGCCGGGACCGCCCCCCGGAAGCACGAGGAGGAGGACACCCTTGGCCAATCGCTGGAACCTGCCCGTTCTCGGCTACGGCATCGGCCTTCGGACGGTCCACTTCGCCGAGATCCTCGACCGCCGCCCCGCGGTCGACTTCTACGAGGCGATCACGGAGAACTTCCTCGACACGGGAGGGAGGCCGCTCCACGTCCTCGACCGGGTGGCCGGGCGGACGCCGGTCGTCCTCCACGGCGTCTCGCTGAACATCGGGAGCACCTCCCCGCTCGACTTCGCCTACCTCGGCAAGGTGAAGGAGCTGGCCCGGCGCGTGAATGCCCCGTGGGTGACGGACCACCTCTGCTGGACCGGCGTCGCGGGGAGGAACACCCACGATCTCCTTCCGCTGCCGCTGAACGAGGAGAGCCTCGAGCACGTGGCCGCGCGGGTCCGGACGGTCCAGGACTTCCTCGAGCGGCCGCTCCACCTCGAGAACCCCTCGACCTACCTCGAGCTCTCGGCATCGACGATGGGCGAGGCCGAGTTCCTCGCGCGCCTGACGGAGAGGGCCGGCTGCGGCCTCCTGCTCGACGTGAACAACGTCTTCGTCTCGTCGTTCAACCACGGCTGGGACGCCGACGCGTACATCGACGCGATCCCCGCGGACCGGGTCGTTCAGGTCCACCTCGCCGGCCACACGGACAAGGGGACCCACCTCCTCGACACCCACTCCGACCACGTCCGCGACGAGGTGTGGAATCTCTACGAGAGGCTCGTGAGGCGGACCGGTCCCGTCACGACGCTCGTCGAGTGGGACGAGGACATCCCGGCGCTCGACGTCGTCCACGCCGAGGCGCTGATGGCGAGAGACGCGGCCTCGAGGGCGCTTCGGCCAGCCGCGGCCTTTGCGACAGACGAGACGACCGCTTCGAGAGAGGCGGTGGCCGCGTGAGCGCGCTCCCGCTTCCTCTCGCCGAGTTCCAGTCGTGGATGCAGGCGGTCCTCGTCCACCCGGACGGCGCCCGGGTCGGCCTTCGGGCGCCGGAGGCACGACGGATCGTCGCCCCGGAGGACGTCTCGGGTGTCGTCCGCGAGCGCGGCGGCCTCCAGGCAGCGGAGCGGCTCCAGATCTACGCGGGGATGTACCCGCTCCGGATGCGCGACGCCCTCCGCTCCGACTACCCGGCCCTGGCCGAGCTCCTCGGCGAGCGGGGCTTCGGGAAGCTCGTGGCCGACTACGTCGCGGCCCACCCTTCGCGCAGCTTCACGCTCGCGCGCCTCGGCGACCACCTCCCGGAGTTCCTGACGGGCTGGGGCAGCCCTCGCCGCCGGGGCCTTCTCACCGACGTCGCCCGCCTGGAGCGAGCCGGGGGCGCAGGTCTTCGACGCCGAGGAATCGGCGCCGATCGACCCTTCGCCCTTCAGTCCGTTCCTGCCGCGGACTGGCCGAACGTCAGGCTTCGTCCGGCGGCGGCGTTCCGCCACGTCCAGGTTCGTCCCGGCGCGGTCGCCATCCTCGACGCCGTCCTCGAGGGGAATCCGGTTCCTCAGAGGGCCGGCCGCGGCCGCGTCGAGGTGGCCTACTACCGGAAGGACTTCGTCGTCCTTCGCCGGACGATGGGCCCGTTCGACGGGAATCTCCTCGCTGCGCTCGCAGCAGGCGAGACCGTCGGGTCGGCGCTGGAGCGCGCGGCGAGGAGCTTCCCCGGGGGCTTTCCCTCCGGCGGGATCCTCTCCGGCTGGTTCGCGGAGTGGACCCGCCTCGGGTTCTTCTCGGGCATCGAACGGCCGCGCTAAGCCACGGTCTGGCCGACCGTCGCCTGCGCAGCGCCAGCGGCCGGAGCAAACCTGCGGACCAGGATCTCGTCGAGGGAGAGGAGCCCCGCACCGAACGCGGCGAGGAAGCCGAACCCGATCAGATAGAGGAACTCGACCGTTCCGTAGAGGTCGGCGGCGCTCGCGATGTCCGCGCGCTTGGCCGTCAGGAGCGCGACGACCATCGTCATCGCCAGCGGGACCGAGACGATCCTCGTGAAGAGCCCGAGGAGGAGAAACAACCCACCCACGAGCTCGACGCCCGCGACGAACGGAGCCTGGATGTGCGGCGCGGGGATTCCGAGGCTGCCGAAATACTCGACGACCCGCGGAAGGTCGTGGAGCTTGCCCCAGCCGGACTGTACGAATACCCAGCCGAGGGCGATCCGAGCCGCAGTCTGCGGCACCCACGAGAGGGCGCTCGCGGTCCTGAGAACGAAGGTCCGAAGGGAAAGCAGCCTGCCGATCATCGACGTCTCCTCGAGCGATCAGATGCCGGCAGGCGGCGGGCGGTTTCGTACTTCGAGGGGCCCGGCTCTCCTCTCTTCAGCCCTTTGCGTAGTTCGTTGCGCCGAACCAGTCGACGGCGACGGCGACCTCGTCGCCGACGACCCAGGCGTCGTGCCCCGCTCCGAGGACGGAGACGTCGCCCGCGCGAACGTCGAACTCGGTGCCGTCACTCATCTTTACGCGGATCGTCCCGGCGAGGACGTACTGGAAGTGAGGTGCCTCGCACCACGCCGTCCCCGCAATCGGCTTGACGTCCGCCGACCAGCGCCAGCCCGGCTCGACGGTGATCCGCCCGACCGTGCCGCCCCCGACGTTCAGCAGGTCGACCTTGCCGTGCGGGAAGGTTCTCGTTTCGTCCGGGGAATCGAAGCTCTTCGTTTCGGTCTTGGGCATAGCTCCACCCATCCTTTCTGAAGAAGGCCGATCTGAAAACCAGTCTCAGGAATATGGGTGCCGAATCCCCGTCGCGCAAGGGTCGAGCGTCCTCAGCCTCCGCGATTGCCGAACGCGCACCTCGTGCCCCCCGCCGCGAGGCGTGACTTCGCCTGCTCGAAGTCGCGGTAGACCGGATCGCGCCCATCCCTGTGACACGGGAGACAAGCACCGACGGCGAGCGTCCGCCGGAGCTCTTTCGCGTCGAGAGAGCGCAGATCGACGCGCGTGCCGGCGCCGGGGTGCTCGGCGTCGAGGTGCGTCCAGGCGTCCGAGGCCATACGGGCATCCTCGGCGGCCGGCGCGGGGGGCGTGAACGCGGGCTCCGCACCCGAGAGATCGAGAGTCCCCGTTCCCAGGCCGAGAGCCCACGACGAGAGGTGGCAGCTCTCGCAGCTGCGAGCCTTCTTTCCCGTCGAGTGCGGGTCGAGGGAGGCAAAGAGGCGGCGCGAGGCGCGCGGTCCTCCCGCGGACGTCGCGTCGAGGTCCATGACCATCCCCGGCATCGCCGGGGCGATGCGGCCGTCCGCGCGGACGGCAAGGGCGGGGGGCCTCGCGGCGTACCCCTCGGAAGTCTCGACCCAGCGGCCCGGCGTCTCGACCGCCTTCGCGAAGTCCCACTGCTTCCCGCTCGCGTCGAAGGCCGTGTGGCACGTCGAGCAGGTGGGCGCCCATGCCGCGTGGCAGGAGCTGCACGTGAGCCGCTCGTGACCGGGGAGTACATGGTTGGCGTCGATCGGAGTCTGTTTCGTGGCGAGCGCGACGCCCTGTCCCTTGCGGAAGGTGACCCAGCCGTCGCCCGAGGGGCGGAGGTTCCACACCGGAGTGCCGCGGCGGCCGAGGCGGACGTGCTCTTCCGGTGGGCGCGTCTCGCCGCGTTGCCGAAGGAGGTCGCGCGAGATCGGGTCTGTCACTTCGCCCCACGTCGTCTCTGTACCTGCGCTGCCGCCCCGGACGGGGCCGTGGCACGCCTCGCAGGTGATCTCGACCTGGTCCTCCTCGTGCTCCCACTCCCGGCCGTCGCCCATGAGGTCGGTGTGGAGGTGACAGTCGACGCAGGAGAGGCCCGCGAGGCGGTGGACGTCCGCCTCGGCGCGGCAGGCGGGGCGCCCGTCGTGCAGCGTCGTGGCGGCGTCGCCGCAGGCACCGGCCTGGTCCTTTTCCACCTCGTAGAGGCCCTCGTACGTGAGGGCGATCCGGCCGCTCCGGCTGTGGCAGCCGAGGCAGCGGTCGTCGGTGACGCGGGCGTCGACGGCGGGATGCGGGCGCGGGACGGCGCCGGGGAGCCTGCGTGCGACGTGGCAGGAGGAGCAGCCGCTGCCGTTTCCGTGAATGGCGTCGTCGCGGTTCCCTCGAAGGGCGTGGAGGTGGCAGCCGGCGCAGAGCTTGCCGAGGTGCCGTTCGGCAGGGGAGGGGTCGGCCTTGGCGAGGGTCTCGCGCATCGTCGCCGCGCCCCGAGGCTGCGGGATTTCGCCGAAGACCCACCGGTCGACGGAGACGATGCCGCTCGCGCGCGCCATGAGCGACGTGGCGACCCTCTGCGCCTCCCGGACGTGGCAGCCGGCGCGGCCGCAGGTGCGCGAGACCGTTCGGAGCGCGCCCGGCTCGGCCTCCATGCCGGCGTGTGCGCGGGCCTTGTCGAAGGCCAGCTCGTTGCCGAGGTGGCAGGACGAGCAGCCGACGGCGGCGCGCGCGTGGGCGCCTCCCGGGTCCTCCTCGGGGCGGACGTGGCAGGTGACGCAGCGCTCGACCTTCCCGCCGGCGCGGTCGGGACCGCGGCCGAGCGTCGTCTCCCGCTGCCCTTCGCGGCCAAGGGCGGCGAGGAGGCCGGCGAGGGCGAGGAGGAGAAGAGCGACGAGCGTCCGCGTCCGGAACATCAGCGCGCGGCGAGGAGGAGCCGGACCGTGAAGGCGAGGTAACCCGCACTCCAGGCCGCGGCGACGGCGAGGAGCGTCGTGCGCCACCGGCCGTCGACGTGCCGTACGAGGCCGACGACGGCGAGGAGGAGAAGCGGCAGGAGCCAACCCGCCACCACCGGGAGGTGGAGGAGGGCACCCTGGAGGCCGAGGAGGTACCAGGGACCCAGGAGAAGCGCGCCCGCGGGGGCGACGGCGGGGCCGAGGGAGACGGGAAGAAGACCCGCCGCCGCGAAGCTCCCCAGCGCCGCGAGGACCGTAGAGCGCAGGTCGGGTGCGAGGGCCCTCCCGTGCTCGGCGGTCAGGAGCCACGCGAGGAGGGTGAAGGTGCCGGCGTGGTGGAGGGCGACGGGGGCGAGGTCCGACCCGGGGACGCCGAGCAGGAGCGCTGCGAGCGCGCGGCCGGCGAACGGAATCGACGCCGAGACCTCGCGCCATACGGCGAGGCCCGCCTGCGCTTCGGCGTCGCCGCGCATGAGGAAGCCGCCGAGGAGCGCGAGGATCGAGACGGGGAGAAGGGCGACGGAGCGCCACCAGACGCCGGGGGAGAGGCGGCCGTCGGTCTTCTTCCAGAGGACCTCGACGAGGTGGGCGAGCGTTCCGAGGAGGAACCCCCAGCTCGAGAGGGCGTGGACGCCGCGCAGCCAGAAGCCCCAGGGGGTGGCTCCGTTCAGGGTCTCGAGGCTCTCGAGGGGGCGCGCAGCCGACCAGAACGGAGCGAGGGCCAGGCCGGACAGGACCGCGACGAGGAGGAGTCCGTAGGTGAGGCGGCCGAGGATCACGAAAGCCGCGCCGTGAAGCCCGAGCCCGCGCGCATCAGGTGCGGCCGCGCGAGCGCCTTCAGCGCGGGTCCGCTCACGGGGCGGCCCTCGGCGTCGTAGCGGCTCCCGTGGCACGGGCACGAGAAGCCCCCTCCCTCGACCGGCGCGACCCGGCAGCGCAGGTGGGTGCAGGTGAGGTCGAGGACGACCGGGGCCGTCGCCGGCCCGCGCACGAGGAGCCCGTCGTGAACGAGGCCGCCGTCCCTCTCGGCCTTCATCAGCAGCGCTTCCGGAAGCTCCACGGTGCGCGCCTCTTCGGGCGAGCCCGAAAGCGCCTTTCCCAGCACGGCGGCGCCAGCCACGGCCGCGCCAGCGCCCGCCGCGGCCCAGGCGCCGGAGAGGAAGTCGCGGCGCGAGCTCATTCGATCCCGAGCTCCTTCATCCGCCGCCACAGCGTGCTCCGGCTCATGCCGAGCGTTTCGGCGGCCCGTCCGCGGTTCCAGCGGGCCGACTCGAGGACCTGGACGATCCGGGCGCGTTCCGCCGGGTCCTCGACGAGTCTGTCGAACAGGGGGTCGCCGGCGGCCGGAAGAGCGATCGCGGGCGCGGCGGACTCGGGCGGCTCGTCGCCCTCGCGCAGCTCCGACGGGAGGTTCTCGATCTGGATCGTCTGGCCGGTGCAGGTCGCGACGGCGTATTCGAGGGCGTTCCCCAGCTCGCGGACGTTGCCGGGCCACCGGTGACGGGCCATGGCGGCGAGGGTGTCCGGCGAGAGCAGGAGCGCGCGCCCTTCGCGCCCCCCGATGTGGGCCAGGAGGTGGTGCGCGATGAGCGGGATGTCCTCGACCCGGTCCCGGAGCGGCGGAACGTGGATCGGGACGACCCGGAGGCGGTAGTAGAGGTCGTCGCGGAAGCGGCCGGCCCGGATGGCCTCGACGAGATCGACGTTCGTGGCGGCGATGACGCGAGCATCCATCGGGCGGGGCGCGCTCTCGCCGACCCGCTCGAAGCGCCGCTCCTGGAGGACCCGGAGGAGCTTGACCTGGAGGTGGAGCGGCAGGTCGCCCACCTCGTCCAGGAAGATCGTCCCCCCCTTCGCCATGTCGAAGCGGCCCACCCGGTCGCGGACGGCGCCGGTAAAGGCGCCCCGCACGTGGCCGAAGAGCTCGCTTTCGAGGAGCTCTCCCGGGAGCGCTCCGCAGTTCACCGCGACGAAAGGGCCGGTACAGCGCGGGGAATTGGCGTGGAGTGCGCGGGCGATGAGCTCCTTGCCGGTTCCGCTCTCGCCCGTGACGAGTACCGTCGCCTCGCTCCGGGCGAGCGACTCGACGAGGTGGACGATCCGGAGCATGACGGGGGAGCGGGCGACGAGCCCGTGCGAGGAAAGCATCGACTGGACGAGGCCGTTGTCCGTCTCTGCGGGCCGGATGACGACGATGTAGCGGGCACGGGGGTCGCAATGGCTCGTGACGGCCGTCGGAAGGACCGCGGCCGTCAGCGAGACGAGCCGGGCGCTTCCCTCTCCGCAGCGGAGAATCGCCCGGCGCCCCTCTTCGCGGAGGCCCTGCTCGAGGGACTCACGGAGGGTGTCGGACGGGCCGAAGAGCCGGGCGCCGACGAGCTCCTCGATCGGGCGCCCGATGGCCGAGGCGGCGGCGCCCGGCCATGCGAGGTCGTCGAGGGTGTGGCACGCCCGGATGACCCGGAAGTCGGCGTCCAGGACGATGAGCGCCCGCCCCAGCGCCTCGAAGACCGTTTCGAGGGTCCCGAATCCGGGGCCGGACGGGGCAGCGGTCTCGGGAACGGGCATCGTCTCGGGCACAGGCGTAATCTCTTTCATTCGGGCCGACCCCGATTATTCCATCCCGAGGGTGAGCATGACGTCGATCTACTTCGGAGAGGAACACGAGAGCTTCCGCCGGACGGTTCGCCAGTTCCTCGAGAGCGAGATTGCGCCCTACGCCCACGAGTGGGAAGAGGCCCGCCGGATTCCGCGCGAGGCCTTCCGCCGGATGGGCGACCTGGGCCTCCTCGGGATCCTCTTCCCCGAGGAGCTGGGTGGGACGGGAGCCTCGATCTTCCACGCGCTCGCCTTTCTCGAGGAGCTGCCGCGCTCGCGCATGGGAGGTTTCGTCGCGGCGGTCTCGGTGCAGCAGTTCATCGCGACGGGAGCGATCCACCTCCACGGAACGCCGGAGCAGAAGCGGCGCTGGCTCGCACCCTCGATCGCCGGGACGAAGGTGGGGGCCATCGCAATATCCGAGCCCGACACCGGGTCGGACGTCGCCGCGATCCGCACGATGGCGCGCCGCGACGGGGATTCCTGGGTGATCGACGGCGCGAAGACCTGGATCACGAACGGCGTCGAGGGGGACTTCGTCGTCGTCGCCTGCCGGACCGACAGGGACGCGGGCGCGGGCGGCCTCAGCCTCATCGTCGTCGAGGCCGATGCGCCCGGGTTCTCGAGGTCGAAGCTCCGGAAGATGGGATGGCACTCGTCCGATACGGGCGAGCTGACGTTCGAGAACGTCCGCGTTCCGCTCGGCAACCTCGTCGGCGAGGAGAACGAGGGCTTCTACCTGATCATGGAGACGTTCGTCCTCGAGCGGCTCGTCACGGCGGCGACGTCCGTCGGGAGCGCCCGCCTCGCCCTCGAGGAGACCCGGAAGTACATCCTCGAGCGCCACGCGTTCGGGAGGCCGATCGGGAAGTTCCAGGCGATCCGCCACCGCCTTGCCGACCTGTACGCCGAGCTCGAGGCGGCGGCGCAGCTCGTCTACCACGCCGCGTGGCTCCACGAGAAGGGCGAGAACCCCGTCGCCGAGGCGTGCATGGCCAAGCTCCTCGCCACCGAGCTGTCGAAGAAGACGGCCGACGAGTGCCTCCAGTTCTTCGGCGGCTTCGGGACGGTCGAGGAGTACCCGATCGAGCGCTTCTTCCGCGACTCCCGCTTCGGGACGATCGTCGCCGGAACGAGCGAGATCATGCGCGAGGTGATCGCGAAGGCGGCCATCGACGGCCTGGCCTTCCCGAAGCGCGAACGCGACGAGGACGACGCCGCTGCCCCTCCGACTCCCGGGGATCCGGCGGACCCTGTCCCGCCGCCGGCCGCAGAGCCGCTTCCGGCCGACGGCGGCGGGCCGCTCCTCGATGGCGCGGGGAACCCATTCGCCGAGGATGCCGGTTCTCAGGAGGTCTTCGAGGCCGACGTGACCGATACGCTCGAGGCCATCTTCACGGAGACGCGGCCCGTCACGCCCGGGGAAGCGCCCGCCCCGCCCTCAGAGGTCACGGAGCCCTCCTTCTTCGCCCCTTCTCCGGCCGTCGAGTCGGCGGCCGTGGAGCCGGTCGCACCGCCCGCAGAGGCGACCGTCCCCGCGTTTTATCCGACGGCTCCGGTTCCGGTGTACGAGGTGACCGATCCCGCGTACTTCCCGCCGACGGGCGCTCGACAGATGGCGGGGCGCGACGCCGTCACCCTCGCAGGGAGCGCCCCCTCCCTCGCGTTGAGGATCCCCGTTCCGACGAGCGTCGCGGAGCTTTTCGAGACGCTCCCGCTCCGTTTCCGGGCCGACCGCGCAGCCGGCTGGAGCGCCCGCCTCCACTTCCGCTTCAAGGACGTCGAGCGCTCCGACTGGACGGTCGTCATCGAGGACGGCTCCTGCCGGGCATTCGAAGGACACGACGGGGCCGCAGACTGCGTCGTGACGACGACGGAGAAGACGTACCTCGCCATCGAGGGCGGGCAGCAGGCACCGGAGACGGCGTTTCTCCTGGGCAAGGTGAAGGTCTCGAACATCGCGGCGATGACGAAGTTCGGCAAGCTGTTCCGGAAGGTGGCCCCGTGAACGCCGCGCTCCCCCTGGCAGGGACGGTCGTCCTGGACGTCTCCCGGATGCTTCCGGGAGCCGTTCTCGCGCGGACCCTCGTCGACCTCGGGGCGCGTGTCGTCAAGGTGGAGGACCCGCACTCGGGAGATCCGATGCGCCTCACCCCACCGCTCGTCGGGGGGACCGGGGCGGGGTTCCTCGCCTTCTTCCGCGGCGTGGAGTCGGTCGCGATCGACCTGAAATCGCACGCGGGGGCGGCGGCGCTCCGGAAGCTGGCGCGCCACGCGGACGTCCTCGTCGAGAGCTTCCGTCCCGGAACGCTCGAGCGATGGGATCTCGGGCGCGAGCGCCTCGCCGCGCTGAACCCCGGCCTCGTCGTCGTCTCGCTCTCGAGCTTCGGCTCCGGGGGGCCGGATTCGGGCCGGATAGGACACGACCTGAACTTCACGGCCGTCACGGGCTTCCTCTCCGAGCTCCCCGCGGGGGACCTCCCGCGCGTCCAGGTGGCCGACGTCGGTGCGGGGCTCCTCGCCGTCTCGTCCACGCTCGCGGCCCTCCTCCTCCGCACCCGTACGGGCCGCGGCGTCCACGTGGACCAGCCGCTCGTCACCGGGCCGCTGCCGTTCCTCACCTGGTCGTTCGCGGAGGTCGGCCTGGGCAGCGGGGGAGTCCTCGACGGGATCCTCGCGGGGAAGAGCCCGGGCTACCGGACCTATGGCTGCTCGGACGGCACCCGGGTCGCCCTCGGCGCGATCGAGCCGAAGTTCTGGGGCGCGCTCTGCGAGATGGCGGGGATCACCGAGCACGGCGCCGACGGCCTCGACACCGGGGCGGCCGGGGCCGACGCGGCGAGGCGCCTCGACCTCGTCTTCGGGACCCGGCCACGGGCCGACTGGCTCGCGCTCGCCGAAGTGCTCGGCATCCCGCTCACGCCGGTGAACGACCTCGCCGAGGCGCGCGAGGCGCTCGCCCCGCGAATGGAACGGACGTCGATCCCCGGCGGCGGCGTCATGGCGACTCCCGCGGCGTTTCTCGGCGTTCCGGGCCTGCGCCGCCCGCACGCGCCGGCGCCGGCACTCGGCGCCGACACGTCACGGGTGCTGCACGAGTTCGGCTTCACCGCCGAGGAGATCGAAGCGGTTTCCGGCTGAGTGAGAGCCCGCGGCAACGACAGGGCCCTCATCGCCGGTCCCCCTTTCATACCGATGTCTCCCTTCCTCGATCCGGCCGAAGACGCTGCCCCGCTTCGGGGGCCTGCCGCGTCCCCCGCGACTTCCCCCGACCCGATCCAGCGCAGAAGGCCCGGACGAGAACCGAAGGGCCCCGGACCCGCAGGTCCGGGGCCCTCGGATCAGAATCATCGAAGATGATGCTGCCCGAAAGACCCTAGTAGTTGAGCCCGAGCGCCGACGCCAGGAAGACGGCCATCTGGGCGCGAGTCACGGGGTTGTCCGGGCAGAAGGCCCCGCCGCCACAGCCGGCCGTGATCCCGGAGGCACCGAGGGCCTCGACGAACCGGAAAGCCCAGTGATCCGTCGGGACATCGCTGAACGTGGCCGCCGCGGGAGCCGGGGTGACCTGCCGGGTCCACCAGAGGTAGCAGCCAGCGAAGCTCGTGTCCGAGGCGACGTCGGCGGCGAGATAGTACTGGGTCATGGTGATTCCGTCGGGCAGGTTATTGATCGTCTCGAAAGGAGCGAGGGCGACGTTCGTGGCAGTGATACCAGCGGATCCGGTGGAACTGTACGAAACGGGGACTGAGGTAGCAGTCGCGCCGGTGACCATGTTCGTCGAGTACTTCTGCAGGCCGAAGTAGATGTTGTTCGTCACGCTCGCATCGTTGAATACGCACGTGACCATGTCCAGAAGGACGCCCTGCTCGAGGTCGACCTGGGCGAAGTACCGGGCTGGCGAGGCAGAGCCGGGAGAGTTATAGAAGTGATTGCTGCTGTACGTCAGCACGGGGGCCGCCGAGTTCAGCCTCACGGTGAAGTGGCTTGCGCCGACGAAGGTGAACCCCCGGCCCGGTCCGTATCTGTCGGGAAGGGAGGCCGCGGGTCCTCCGAGAGGCCCCGGCACCACGTGGCCAACCGAGGCGGGCGGGTCGCCGGCCCGCTCCAGGTTGATATCCTGGGCGCGAAGCTGTCCGGGGAGCACCACAGCCAGCACAGATACCGCGAACGCGAAGGTCGATTGACATCTTCTACGCATGTCTTCCTCCATCTCCATCTCTTCTGCATTCCGGCATCCGCGCCGGGCTGTCGACGTCCAAGTTTCAGTCAAGTATGTTGGCGCCATCCTACGTCCTCAGGGGAATTACCGGGGCACAGCCTCGGGGGAGCGGCTGTGGCCGGCCAGGACGGTCAAGGTGTCGTGCACGCTGAAGCCGTGATGGGACCACGAGATGGAGAGTCGCGCGCGGTCGTCAGAAGGGCCCCGCACGAGAGCGTCCGGGGCTACGGCGTGCACGGGGAGACGGGGCTGTGCGCCTCCGGCAGGCGTGCCGAAGGCGGAGCGCTCTGGCCAGGAAGACGGCTATCTCGGCGCGCGTCACGGTGCCGTTCAGGCAGGAGATTGCTGCGCCCGAAGCCCTCGAGGAGGCCAATCGTCAGGAAGCCGAGGAGGCAGTTCCTCTGGATCAAGGAGCCGGCGGCCTGGCGCTCCTACTTCGAGAGTCTGGCCTTCAGCGCGAGAGAAGGGGAGTGCTTCGGGCTGATGGACAGGGCCTTGTCGAGGTCGGCCAGCGCGCGCGTCTTGAGCGCCTCGTCCTTCGTGTCGGTGTACATCACCTCGAGCGCTGCGGCGCGGCCGTAGTAGAAGCTCTCGTTGTTGGCGTAGAAACCGATCGCCTTGTCGTAGGCGGCGACGACGAGCGGCAGAGCCTTCCGGGCGTTCGCCTTCTCCTCTTCCGACGCAACGGGACCGGAGAAGACGTTTGGGGGTACCCATTTCATGTAGAGGTCGACTGCGAACGAGTTCGCCGAATGGGCGTCGATCAGGCTGGCGGGGAGGGCGTCGGGAACGCCGGACTGGACCGCGGCCGGTGTTACCGCGGACCCCGTGGCCGGCGCCGCTGCAGTCTCGGCGGCGGGAGCTACGGCGGCCGGAGGCGCTTCAGCGGGCCGTGAAGTCTCGGCGGGCCTGCCGCAACCGGCCGGAATGATGAGGAGAGCCGCGGTCGCGAACGCCAGGGCGGAAGGCTTCGACTTCATGGAACATCCCTCCTTGTTCGAAAGCCAATTGTAGTTCCCTGAAGTGAACAAAACCGTACGGGCTCGGTACGGATTTGCTCGGCCCTTTTCGGTGTCGGCGAAGGGGAGACTACCCCGCGAGCCCGGACCAGAGAAACCACGCCCCCATCGCCAGTATGAAGACCTGCGAGAGCCGGTTGAGGATCGTCCGGTGCCGTGCGAGGAGCTCGTCGGCCAGGGAGATGCCGAGGAGGGCGGGCGCCGTGCCGAGGCCGAAGAGGGCGAGCGCCAGGGCGCCCTGGAGCGCGCCGCCCCTGGCCACGGCGGCGAGGACGGCCGAGTAGAGGAGGCCGCAGGGGAGGAGCCCGAGGAACAGCCCGGTCGCGAAGGGGTGGCCGGGGACGCGCCCCTTCATCGCTCCGGCGACGCGGCCGAACAGCTTTCCGCTGCCGGCGAGTGCCGGGACGAGGTCGGCGAGCGCCAGGAGGGCCCAGAGGACGAGCGCGGCGCCCGCCACGACGGAGGCCGCGCGCTGGAGGCCGAGGAGCGCGCCTGCGAGCTCGACGACGCCGCCCAGGGCTCCGGCAAGCGCGCCGAGCGCGACGTAGGTGAGGATGCGTCCCACCGTGTACCAGAGCTGTGCGATGAGCGCTGCGCGACGGGACTCTGCGGGGTTCGTGCCCCGCGCCGCGTCGGGCGGTACGTAGCGCCGCGAGACGAAGAGGACGAACGGCGAGCACATCCCGATGCAGTGCCCGAAGCCCCCGAGAAGGCCGAGCGTCAGGAAGCCGAGAAGGCCGATCGTTTCGATCAAGGAGCGGGCGGGCCCGAGGGCGGCGTCAGGTCGAGCTGGAATCGGGCCGTCCGTGGCTTGCCGGCGACGGTTCCCTCGAGGGTCGCGAACCAACGTCGCTTCCCGCTCCCGCAGAGGGGGAGGACGACCTCGGCCTCCTGCCACCCTTCGGTCCCTGGGACGAGCGTGTAGCGGTGGTCGCCCATCGGCATCGTCATCTCGAAGGAAACGCGGCCGTTCTCGAGCGCCACCGGCGCGCCGGCCGCTTCCGCCCGGGCGCGGAAGCGGCTCCTGGCGAAAGCGAGTATCGGGCGGGGCGCGACCGAGAGGGAGAGCCGGACGTCACCCAGGTCGACGGTCTGGTCGGCGAGGGTGACGTCCGGAATCGAGGCTTCGGCGGTGCCGCCGGGAGCGGCGGCCTTTGCGGCGGATTCGGCCGTCACCGGACTCCCCGCATGACTCCGGCCACGGGCCCACCAGACCCCGCCCAGGACGAGGGCGAGGACGAGCAGGCCGAGCAGGGTCTCGCGGGGCTTCATCGGCGGCTCAGCAGTGGTAGTCGAGGCACTCGGCGAGGGCCGGGTCCTTCAGGGGAACGGAGTCGTGGCGCGCAAGCGCCCACCCGAAGACGAGCGTGAAGAGGCCGAGGAATCCGAGCGTGGCGGCGAGCTCGACGAGCGGCAGGTGGGCGTGGGCGGCCTCGGCGCCGTGCCCCATGGCCGGAGCGACCATGACGTAGAGCTCCCAGAACTGCGCGAAGAGGATGAGGACCGCCACGGGGACGAGCTTCTTCGGCTGGCGCTTGGCGTCGCGCGGCAGGAGGAAGAAGGAACGGGACGACGAACTTGAGGAGCGGCAGGATCAGCAGGTAGGGGAGCCAGCCGTTGTCGGCCCGCTTCAGGAAGTAGACCGTCTCCTCGGGGAGGTTCGCGTACCAGATGAGCATGTGCTGGCAGAAGTAGATGTAGGCCCAGAAGCCGGTCGACGCGAAGACCATCTTGCCGAGGCTGTGGAGGTGGTTCTCGTTCAGGAAGCCCTTCAGCCGACCGGCTATGACGAGGAGGCCGGCGACCACGGCGACGAAGGCGGTGCCGGTCTGGACGACGTCGGTGAAGACGAGAACCGCGAACATCGTCGAGAACCAGTGCGCGTCGAGGGAGAGGAGGAGGTAGAAGCTGACGATGCTGATCGTGAGCGCGAAGACGACGAGGAAGAGCGCCGAGAGGGTCCGGCTCGTCCGGCTCGCGCCGATCCCGCCTTCGCGGTCCTGCCGGCGCGAGGCCCCGGTGAGGAGCGCTGCGAAGATGACCCAGAGGAGGAGGCTGGCGCCGACGAGGGCGAAGAACATCGTCATGTTCAGGAAGGGCGCCTTGTGCGTCAGGAGCGCGTCCTTCGCGACGACGTCGGCGTGAGACCAGTGGTAGAGCGAGTGGGCCCCGAGGCCGACCGCCAACGTCAGGACGCCGCCGGGCAGGAGCCAGGCCGTCATCGCCTCCGGGATACGGCGCATCGTGACGGACCAGGCACCGCGGGCGAGGTAGAGGATCGCGAGCCACGCGGCGCCGAAGACGCCGAGGCCGAGCGCGAAGAAGGCGCCGATCAGGTACGCGCTCCAGGCGAGCTGCGCGTGCCCGCCCGCGAAGGCCCAGCCGAGCGCTGCGCCGCCGACCAGGACGAGGGCGATCGCGAGCCCCTGGACGGCGCCGGGAAGAGCAAGGCGGCCCGGCGCGGCCGGGAGGGCGTGAGAGTGATCGTGGCTCATGACTTCCCTCCGGTCTTGGCGGGGGCGGCCGGTGGAGCAGGGGCGGGAGGCGCAGCGGCCTGGGCGGTCGTCGCTGCCGGGGCGGCCGGAGGCGGTGCGACGGGTTCGGTCTTCTGCATCTCGCGGATCCAGAGGACGACGGACCACGCGTCCTTCTGGTCGACCTGCCGCGAGTGGCTCGGCATCGAGTTCTGACCGCGCATCGGGCGGTGGAAGAGCTGGCCGTCGGGCCAGTCGCGCACCCTCTGCGTCATCAGGCTCGGGGGCTTCGGAAAGAGCGCCGTGACGATCCCGTCGCCGGCCCCCCTGGGGCCGTGGCAGGTGATGCAGACGTTCTCGTAGACGAACTTCCCGTGGGCGAGGACCTCGGGCGTCGGCTGGAGAGGGTTCTTCAGCTCCGCGCCCGCCTTATCGGCTTCGTTCTGGGCGTACGGGTAGGGCTCCTCTCCCACCGCGACGGTCCCGGGCTGTGGCTCCATCAGGCCGGTGGGGCGCGAGCCGAAGATGTCCTTCCGCTGGGGCTTGAGCTTGAGCTGGTCGTTCATGTCGAGGCGGTTCCCCTCGCGGTGGGGCGTCCGGCCGGCGGGCAGGCCGAGGTCGCAGCCACCCGCGAGGAGCGTGGAGAACGCCAGTGTCGCGAGGGCGGGCGTGCGGGCGGGGTTACGCATCGGCCCCTCCCTCGACGTCGACGAGGCGGACGCCGTGCGCGCCGAGCGACTTCACGAAGGCCTCGGCCTCGGCGGCGTTCCACTTCGGATCGGTTGCGGAGATCCAGAGGACGAAACGGTCGATCGTCGCGCCCGTCTTCACGAGCATCGGCGGCGGCTGGGGAATCGTGTCCTTCTTGCCCGCTATGATCGCCACGAGGGCGCTCCCGAGGGCGGCCCAGAAGACCATCGCCTCGAACGTGATCGGGATGAACGCCGGCCAGGCCGCGTGGGGCTTGCCGCCGAAGTTCATCGGCCAGTCGAAGATCATCACGTAGTTCTGGAGTCCCTGCGCGAAGAGGATCCCGCAGAGAGCCAGGACCAGCGTCACCCAGGGGATCCACGAGCGCTTCTGCCCCATCGCCTCCTCCATGCCGTGGATCGGGAACGGGGTGAGGAAGTCGAAGTGCTTCCACCCGGCATCGCGGACCTTCGCGGCGGCGGCCAGGGCATCGGCCGGCTCGCAGAAATGACCGAGGACGCCCTTGTTCGAGGTCGGCGTCATGGCTCAGGCCTCCTGGTGCGCCGCGACGGCGGCGACGGTGTCAGTGGGAGCGCTGCGTGCGACCTTCGGGTCCATCACGCCCTTGACCTCCGAGATCGCGACCACGGGGAGGAAGCGGACGAAGAGGAGGAACAGGGTGAAGAAGAGGCCGAAGGAGCCGAAGAGGATCGCGAAGTCCCACCGAGTGAGGGAGTACATGCCCCAGGACGAGGGGAGGTAGTCGCGGTGGAGCGAGGTGACGACGATGACGTACCGCTCGAACCACATCCCGACGTTCACGAGGATCGAGACGACGAAGAGGACCCAGGTGTGCCGTCTCATCTTCTTCCACCAGAAGATCTGCGGCACGATGGCGTTGCAGGTGAACATGATGAAGTAGGCCCAGCCGTACGGGCCGAACGCGCGGTTCTTGAAGACGAACCCTTCCCACTCGCTCCCCGAGTACCAGGCCATGAAGAACTCGGTGGAGTAGGCGAACCCGACGAGCATGCCCGTCAGCATCAGGATCTTCGCCATCGACTCCATGTGGTTCAGCGTCACGTAGTTCTTCATGCCGAAGTAGCCGCGCATGAAGGTCATCAGCGTGATGACCATCGCGAAGCCCGAGAAGATGGCGCCGATGACGAAGTAGGGCGGGAAGATCGTCGTGTGCCAGCCCGGCATGACCGACGTGGCGAAGTCGAACGAGACGATGGTGTGGACCGAGAAGACGAGCGGCGTCGCGAGCCCGGCGAGGATCATGTAGGCCGATTCGTAGTGCCGCCACGCGCGGTGCGAGCCGGTCCAGCCGAAGCTCATCGCGTTGTAGATCGCCTTCCTCCACGGGTGGGTCGCCCGGTCCCTCACCGTCGCCAGGTCGGGCAGGAGGCCGACGTACCAGAACGCGGCCGACACGAGACCGTAGGTCGAGATGGCGAAGATGTCCCACGCGAGCGGTGAGTTGAAGTTGATCCAGAGCGGGCCGCGGGCGTTGGGGTAGGGGACGAGCCAGTAGGCGAACCAGGCCCGCCCGAGGTGGATGATCGGGAAGATGCCGGCGCAGGCGACGGCGAAGAGCGTCATCGCCTCGGCGGCGCGGTTGATGCCGGTGCGCCACTGCTGGCGGAAGAGGAAGAGGACCGCCGAGATGAGCGTGCCGGCGTGGCCGATGCCGATCCAGAAGACGAAGTTGATGATGAACGAGCCCCAGCCTACCGGCGAGTTGATGCCGAGGATGCCCATGCCCGAGTAGAAGAGGAGGATCAGCGAGAAGACGAGGACGCCGAGGAACGTCAGCGCGACGGAGAACGCGATCCACCACTTCTTCGTGGGGAACTGCTCGGCGTGCATGCAGATGTCGCGGTCGACGTCGGACCACTTCTTCCCGCCGGTGACGAGCGGCTCGGGGATCTCCAGGTCGCCCCCGTAGGGGCCGGCCCCCGCGAGGACGATCGGCCGGCCCGTGAGCTGGCTGTCGTCCATCACCGTGGCGTAGGGACTCGCCTCATGCCTTGTCATTGCGCACCTTCGTCAGGTAGGAGATGGACGGCTTGACGTTGATAGCCTCGAGGAGCTTCATGGCCCGCGGGTGGGCGGCGAGCGCCGCGACCTTCGAGCCGGGGGCGTTCACGTCGCCGAAGGTGATGGCGCCGGTGGGGCAGGCCTCCATGCAGGCCGGTACGACGGCGCCGTCGGGGAAGTGGACCTTGCTCTTCCCGTCGCGCGTCGCCTCGGCCCGGGCCTCGCGGATCCGCTGGATGCAGAAGGAGCACTTTTCCATCACGCCACGGTTCCTCACCGTGACCTCCGGGTTGTTCTTCATCTGCATGAGACCGCGGGTGTTCAGCTCGGCGTTCCTCTTGATGCGCGGCTCGAGCGCCCGGAAAAGCGCGCTCTCCTGTGCCTTGCCGTATTCCCAGAAGTTGAAGCGCCGCACCTTGAACGGACAGTTGTTCGCGCAGTAACGGGTCCCGACGCAGCGGTTGTAGATCTGCTGGTTCAGGCCGTCCTCGCTGTGCATCGTCGCCACGAACGGGCAGACGGTCTCGCAGGGGGCGTTCTCGCAGTGCTGGCAGAGCATCGGCTCGAAGAGGACCTGCGGCTCCTCGACGACCGGAAGGGGGCCGTCCCAGACGTCGGCGTCCCAGCGGCCGTCCTTCTTCGGCGCGTCGTAGTAGCGGTCGATCCGCATCCACGACATCTCGCGGCCGTCGATGATGCCGCGCCGTCCGACGACCGGGACGTTGTTCTCGGCCTGGCAGCCGATCACGCACTTGCCGCAGCCGTTGCACTTGCTGAGGTCGATCGCCATCGCCCAGCGGGCGTTCGGGTACGGGTGCTCGGGCCAGGCGGAGGGGCCGCCGGCCTGCTGTTCGGTTCCCGACTTCTGGTTCGCCTCGTACGCGGAGAGGGTCGTCACCGGCACGAGCGGCCGGGCCTCGCGGTCGATGACGTCGGAGCCCTGGGCGAAGGCGAGCGCCTCGCTGCCCGCGACCTTCCTGATCGTCACCGGGAGGCCCGCGGAAAGGGGTCGTCCGCCGGCGAGGAGGCGGAGCGCGAAGGCGTTCGGCCCGACGCCGCCGCCGATGTCGCCGCAGGCGGTGCGGCCGAGGCCGAGGGGAAGGGCGACCTGGTCGTAGTGCATCCCGGCGTGGCGGTAGGCCGGCGCCACGAGCTTGCCGTGCCCCGCGTCGACCTCGACGAGATCCCCGTTCGCGAGCTTCATCTCGTCGAACCGGCGCGGCGCGATGGAGAGCGCGCCTCCCCACGAGATGCGGGTGATCGGGTCGGGAAACTCGTGCAGCCAGGCGTTGTTGCCGTGCTGCCCGTCGTGGAGGGCCAGGTGCGGGTAGAGCTGGAGCTCCAGGCCCGCGGGTGCGGCGGGGATCGCCGCGAGGAGAGCGAGCGCGGCCGGCGCGAGCGCGCGTGCCGGAGGAGCCGCCGGGGCCGGCCCCTGGAAGGAGCCGGAGCGAAGGACCTCGTTCCAGGCCGCCTCGAAAGCCGGCGTACCGGGCTCGAGAGCGAGCCGCGCGGCCCAGCCCGCGCGGAGGAAGTGCCAGGCGAGGCTCGGGTTGGGAACGGGCTTTCCCGCCGCCGCTCCCGGCACGGGGGCCGCGGCGGCGACGAGGGCGGCCGCGCCCGGGACTCCGGCGGCGGCGCTCCACTCGACGAGGACGTCGAGGAGGCCGCGGGTGTCGTTGAGGGGCTGGATGACCGGCTGCTGGACGGCGAAGAGCCCGTGGGGGAGGGCGGCGTCGCTCCAGCACTCGAAGGGGTGGCTCGCAGGGGCGAGGAAGTCGGCGTGCGCGCTCGTCTCGTCGAGACGGTCGTTCAGGGAGACGACGAAGGGGACTTCGGGAGCGCCTCGGCGAGCTTCAACGAGGCGGGCGCGTCGTAGACCGGGTTGGCGCCGGCCACGACGAGGAGCGTGACCTTTCCGGAGTGCATTTCGCCCGCGAGGGCTTCCAGGGCCTTCGCGCTGCCTGACGGGAGCAGCTCGGCGGCGGCCTCGTCGAAGAGCCCGGCGGAGAAGGCGTCGAGGGAGACGTTCAGGAGGAGGGCCGCGAGCTCGAGGGCCTCTCCGGCGGTCGAGCCGCTGGCCGAGCCGCCCGCAAGGACGAGAGCCTTTCCGCGGGCGGCGGCGAGCTCGCCGGCGAGGGCTTTCAGCTGCTCGGCGGGGACGGCCGCCGTCTTCGCGACGGCGTCGACGGCGAACGGCGCGAGCGCCGCTTCGACCGCCGCGTTCCCGGCGAGCGGTCCGGTCCTCTTCACGACGACGAGCTCGTGCGCGAGGGCGCAGGCGAGCGGGGCGAGCTGCGAGTCGCGGACGCGGATCCGCTTGTCGGCGTTGGCCCCCGTCAGAGTCAGGCGCCCCTCGAGCTGGACGAAGCGGCTCATCTTCGTCCCTTCGGCCTGATCGGGAGAGCGCCGGAGGGCGAAGTCGCGCTCGAGGCCGTCGGCCGGCCGGTCGAGGAACTCGGCGCCGAGCCCGAGGACCAGGTCGGCCTTGTCGAGGCGCGGGCGCGGGGCGCTGCTGCTGCCGAAGGCCTGCCCGCAGGCGCTGGCGGCGGCGTCCGGCTCGACGGGCGACCAGGCGACGTGCTTCAGGCCCGTGTGGGCCGAGAGGGCAGCGATGGCAGCGGCGAGGGACGGGCTCGCGACGGGTCCGGTGAGGAGGACAGCGCCGCTTCCGGCTTTCGCCAGGCGGGAGACGACCTCCGCGCCGACGACGCTCCAGCTGCTTGCGACCGTCGGGCCCTTGCCCCTGCGGACGGAGACGGGGCCCTTGGCCCGGTCGGGGTCGTAGAGGTCCATGAGCGCGGCCTGGTGGCGCACGGTGAGCCCCCGCCCGCTCGCGTCGGTGGGACTGGGGGCGACGAGAATCGGGCGGCCCTCACGGGTCCTCACGAGGACCGGCGAGCCGTCGACGACGGTGTGGAAGAAGCGGGCGCGGCCCATCCCGTCGACGAGGCTCTCTGGCATGTCGTGGAACGGGATCGTCTGTTCCTGGGGCGGCTGGCAGCCGGCGCTCGCGAGGGCCCCGGCCGCAGCGAGCGTGCCGCTCAACCGGAGGAACTCGCGCCGGTCGAGGCCCGAGGCGTCCGGCTGAGCGCTGGTCTCGTTCGGATTCATCGTCATCTCCCTCTACCGGTGGCAGGCGATGCAGTCGGTCGGGGCCTTCATGTCGGGCTTCCGGTGACAGTCGAGGCACCACTGCATGTTGAAGGTGTTCTGCACGGAGACGATCTCCATCGTCTCGACCTTCCCGTGGCAGGCCTCGCACTGGTTGATCGGCTTGCCCTGGGCGTCCTTGTTCGGGATCTTCGGCTCGCCCTTCTCGTTCTTCGCGTTCAGGTGGGCCGAGTGGTCGTAGTAGACGAAGTCGGGGAGGTCGTGGACCTTCACCCACGGGATCGGCTCGCCTCGGTCCCAGTAGTCCTTCATCTTCAGGACCCACTCCCTGCCGAGGCCGACGCTCGTGTGGCAGTTCATGCAGACGGCCGTCGACGGGACCGTCGAGTGGCGCCCCTTGTAGGGCATCGTGTGGCAGTAGACGCAGGGGATGCCGAAGCCCCCGACGTTCACCTTCGCGCCCGTCGCGTCCGTCTGCCAGACGGGCGTTCCGGCCATTCGCGTGTGCCGGAAGAGGATGGGCTGGCGCGGCTCGTACCCCTTGCGCACGTTGCTGAACGCGTACGCGAAGGAGCCGGTCACGGCCACCGCCAGGACCAGCATCAGGATGCGCACGGGCGTTCTCCCTAGGCTCATTCGGAGGCCCTCCTTGTCGATTCGGCTTTCGTCGTCTCTGCAGGAATCATCTCGAGAACCGCCTCGCCCTTCGTCCCCGGGGGAACGGTGGAGGCGTTTGCCGTTGCCGGCCGGCGCGGCTCCTCGTCGTCGAAGAGGATCCGCACCGCGGGTGTGTCCAGGTCGTCGAACTGGCCCGTCTTTGCGGCCCAGATGAAGAGACCCACGGCGATCGCCGCGATGAGGAGCGCGAGGGGGAGGAGAACGAAGATCGTCTCCACGTCAGGCCTTCTCCGCCGCGACGGGCCTGCGGCGCGCGAACGCGCCCGAGTACGCGGACGAGAGGACGACGGTGAGAGACGAGAGCGGCATCAGAACGGCCCCCAGGAGCGGCCCCACGAGGCCGAGCATGGCGAGGCTCCCGGCGACGGCGTTGTAGACGAGGGAGAAGGCGAGGTTGCGCCGGACGACCCCGCGGAGGCGCCGGGCACCGTCGAGGATCTCCATGAGGGGCGCGATCCCCTCTCGCGTGAGGACGATGTCCGCGGCGACGATCGAGGCGCCCGTGCCCCCGTGGACCGCGATGCCGACGTCGGCCAGGGCGAGGGCCGCCGCGTCGTTGACGCCGTCGCCCACCATGACGACAGCGCCGTCGTGGCCGGGCGCGGCGAGCGAGGCGACGACGTCACGCTTCTCTTCCGGCGAGAGGCCGCCGAGGGCGTCTTCCGCGGGGATCCCGAGCTCGGTGGCGACGCGCGCGACGACGGCAGGGTGGTCGCCGGAGAGGATTCGGACCCGGATGCCGCGCGCGCGGAGGGCGGCGACGGTCCCCTTCGCGTCGCCGCGGAGCGGGTCGCCGACGCCCGCGACCCCGGCGACGTGGCCTTCGACGGAGACGAAGATTGGGCTGAGACCCTCGGCGACGAACGCTCTCGCGCTCGCGTCGAGCGCCGGCGGCACGCAGACGCCCTCGGCCTCGACGTGCAGCCGGTTCCCGACGCGGACGGCGCGCCCGTCGAGAGTCCCGCAGATCCCCTGCCCCGGTACCTCGTTGACGTCCTCCACGGAGTGGACGACCGTGACTGGACGGCCGTAGGAGGCCCGGAAGGCCCTGGCCACCGCGTGAGAGGACTCCGACTCGAGGGCCCGCGCAAGCCTCAGGGCGGCCTCGCTCCCTTCCCACCGTGCGACCGTCGTCCGCCCCTCGGTGAGGGTTCCGGTCTTGTCGAGAAGGACCGCGCCGACCTTGCGAAGGCGGCCGAGGGCGTCGGGATTCTTGACGAAGACGCCGGTGCGGGCCGCGCGCAGGAGCGTGACCGACATCGCGAGCGGGACCGACAGGCCGAGGGCGCAGGGGCAGGCGACGACGAGGACCGCGACGACGCGTTCGAGCGCGATCGCGGGGCCCTCGTGCAGCCAGTAGGCGCCCGTCGCGGCCGCCAGGAGGAGGAAGCCCTGGACGAATCGCCGAGCGAGGAGGTCCGTCTTCAGCAGGAGCGCGGGGCGCCGCGAGAGCGCCTCCTGCACGATCGCCAGGAGAGCGCCGATCCGCGTCTTCTCGCCGGCGGCGTCGACGCGGACCACGAGGCGCGCGCCCTGGTTCGTCGCGCCGGCGTTGACCGTGTCCCCTTCCCTCACCGGCTGGACGGCCGTCTCGCCGGTCAGGACGGCGTTGTCGAGGGACGAGCGGCCCGAGAGGACGACCCCGTCCACCGGGACGAGCTCGCCCGAGCGGACCTCCACGCGATCGCCGGGAGAGAGGGCCGAGATCGGGACCTCGACGGTCGGGGCTCCGGGGCCGTCCCCCTCGAGCCGCCGCGCGAACTCGACGAACGCGGCGCCCCGGAGGCTGTCGGCGCGCTCGAGAGCCGCCCGCTGGGCCCCCCTCTGGACCTGCTGAGCGCCGAGGAGCGCCGCGACGAGCATCGCGAGCGAGTCGAACCAGAGCGGGCCGGTCCCGCGGACGACGTTGACGGCGCTCGCGGTGAAGCCGACGGCGATGGCGACGGCGATGGGGAGGTGGATGTGGACCGTCCGGGCCTTCACCGCCGCGATGGCGGTCCGGAAGAACGGGCGCGCCGAAAAGAGGGCGACCGGGACGGAGACCGCGAGGGAGAACCACCGGAAGAAGGACTCGTACGCCGAGGCCATTCCCGAGTACTCGCCCGCGTAGAGCGCCCCGGACAGGAACATGAGGTTCATCGCGCAGGCGGCCGCGACGCCGAGGCGGGCGAGGGCGATGCGGTCCTCCGCGCGGCGGGCTTCCTGGACGCGGGCGGCCCGGTGGACGTGCGGCGTGTAGCCGAGGCGATCGAGCGCGCGGCCGACGGCGGAGAGCCTGGTCGCGCCGGGCTTCCAGGTGACCTCGGCGACCGAGCTGCCGAGGTTCAGCCGGATCTCGTCGACCCCGGGAAGGGCGGCGGGAAGCCTCTCGACGAGCCAGACGCAGGCGGGGCAGTGGACCCCTTCGAGGTAGAGGCGGGTCCGGCACCGCTCCCCGCCGACCGCCTCGGTCGCTTCGCCCTGCAGCTGCGGGTCGTCGAAGTCCTCGAAGGTCCGCCCGGTCACCCGTGCGGGCTCGAGGGTGCCCTGCTGCTGGTCGACGAGGCGGTAGTACTGGTCGAAACCCCACTCGCGCACGAGCGTGTAGACCTGCCGGCAGCCGGAACAGCAGAACTGCTCCTTCTCCCCCTCGCGCAGAAGGCCGGCCGGGACCGCGAGGCCGCAGTGCGCGCACGCCACGGGGGCGACGCTCAGGTGGCGGCTCTCGCGGGGATGCGTCACCGGGGCGCTCCCTCCGCGGCGGCTGGCTCGGCCGCCACATCCAGGCGGGCGGCGTGGACGAAGCGGAGCGCTTCGCGCCTGGCGTCGAGGCGAAGCTCCCACGTGCCGGCTTCGTCCAGCCGAACGAGCGTCCGATAGCGCCCGGACTCTTGCGGCAACCCGATGAGGTCGCCGGTCTGGTTGAGCCGCGTGTCCGACGGGCGGATGGCGAACAGGCGGCCCGTCAGGCCGCTGACGGGATTCCCATCGCGGTCCGCAACGCGGACGTCGACGGGACGAGGCATGCCGGGGAAGTGCGGAACCCCTTCGGGGAGCTCGTAGCGGACGCTCCAGCCGAGCTGCCGGCTCGCCTCCCCGACCGCCTCGTCGGCGTCCCAGCTCCTCGCGGCCTCGTAGTACCCCCTGATCGGGCGGGGCGAGTCGGGCCGGGTCGCAACCCAGACGAGGACGCCGCACGCGAGGACGGACATGGAGAGGAGCCCGCCGAGGTAGATCGGCCAGCGGTACTCGGAGATCACGCGGAGGATCTTCAATGCGACTCCGAGTCCGGCCCGGAGTCGTCGTACGGGCCGAGGAGGAGGAAATCCACTTCCTTGCGGAAGCCCTTGTCGGACTTGACGAGGTAGCGGACGGGAATCTGGCCGTCGTCGAAGACGCTCTGCGGGACGGTCGTCACGGCGTTCACGGTGACGAGCGCGGCGGGCTCGACGACGACGGGCGAGTCGCCGACGACGAGGCTCGTCCCCTTCGGGCTGAGGACCTCGATCGTGAACGTCTGCGTCTCGGGGAGCTGGTTCGTGAACCGCACGCGCTGCTGGTTGGCGACCTGCCCGCCGGGCAGCAGGCGGTACGGCTCGCGCCCTCCGCGGACGATCTCGACGAGCGCGTCGCCGCGGGTCAGCACGAGGACGGCGAGGGCTCCCCAGGCGACCGTCAGGAGCACCAGGTAGGCGAGGTTGCGGGGCCGCCAGATGCGGCGGACGCCCCCGTTCTGCTCGCGTTCGGAGGTGTACCTGATCAGGCCGATCGGCTTGCCCTGGCCGATCATGATCTCCTCGCAGGCGTCGATGCACTGGGCCGTCCCGATGCACTCGGGCTGGAGGCCCCGGCGGATGTCGGTCCCGGTCGGGCAGGCGTTCACGCAGCTGCGGCAGGCGATGCAGTCCCCCGCGGGGACGCCGGCGACGCGGTCCTTCACCTTCACCTTCGGGTCGCCCCGCTTCACGTCGTAGGCGACGAGGATCGTGTCCTGGTCGGCCATGACGTTCTGGAGGCGCCCGTAGGGGCAGGCGATCGTGCACATCTGGTCGCGGAACCAGCCGAAGTCAAAGAGGATGAGGACGGTCAGGCCGGCGGTCACGGCGAGCGCGCCCGTGAATGCGGCGGGCTCGGTCGCCAGCCCGCGCACGAGCGGGCCCCAGCCGACGAAGTAGGCGACGAACGTGGCGGCCATCAGGACCGCGACGACCGTCCAGATCGACCACTTTGCCGCCTTGATCGCGAGCTTTCGTCCGTTCCAGGGAGACGCGTTCAGCTTCCGCTGCCTGAGCGGACCTCCCTCGAGGAACGCCTCGATGGGACGGAAGAGGAACTCGAGGTAGACCGTCTGCGGGCAGGCGTAGCCGCACCACCCCCGGCCGAACGTCGAGCCGACGAAGAAGACGGTCACGATGGCGCCGAGGCCGAAGGCGGCCAGGAGGAGGTTGTCGGTGGGGTGGAAGGTCCCGCCGAAGATGTGGAAGCGGCGTGTCTCGAGGTCGAGGAAGACGGCCGGCACGCCGCCGACGCGGATGAGCGGGAGCGCGAAGAAGAGAACGAAGAGGCCGTACGCGATCGACCGGCGGATCTTCCAGAAGCGCCCCTCGTGGACGATCGGATGCATGAACTTCCGCTTGCCGTCGGCCGAGATGCTGTAGAGGAGGTCCTCCTCGGGAGCGACGTCGAAGACGCGTTCCCGGGGCGCCGGCGCCTCCTGCACGGACGCATCCTGCACGGGCCCTTCCTGCACAGGAGCCTTCGGCGGTTCGGCGACGGCGTTCGTCACGTCAGCTTCCCGGAAGAGGCTCGGGTACGACCGGGTCGCCCTCGGCTGGCTTGGGGTTCGGCGGGTTCGACCCCTGGAGGCTCCGCACGTAGGAGACGAGCGCCGAGAGCTCTTCGGGCTTCATGGCGCGGCCCCAGGGCGGCATCCCCTTGGCTGGCCATCCCTTCGCGATCGTCTGGAAGATCTGCTCGACCTGCCCGCCGTGGATCCAGCGGTCGTCCGTGAGGTTCGGGCCGATGAGCCCCTGCGCCTGGGCCCCGTGACACGGAGCGCACGACTTCGCGAAGCGGGCGGCCGCCAGGTCGAGCACCGCCGGGTTCTTCGCCCCCGCGAGGAGGTCGGCTGCCTTCGGCGGGACGAGCGGGTGCGCGTCGAAGTGCGTCTGGACGGCGGCGAGCGACTGCTGCGTCTCGGCGCGGTACTCCGCCTCCATCGAGCCCTCGCCGAAGCTGAGGGCGTAGAAGCCGAGGTAGGCGGCGGCGAAGACGAGCGAGCCCCACCAGATGGCCATGAGCCAACCCGGCATCGGGTTGTCGTATTCCTTGATCCCGTCGAGCTCGTGAAGAACCTTGTCTTCGAACTGTGCCATGGTCCCCTCTCGTCAGGCTCTCGGGCTCGCGCCCAGAGGGAGTTCACCCGTGACCTCGCCGTCCCCCTCGAGGGGAAGGCGGGCCTGCGCGTCCAGCACCTCGTCGCGGGTCCGGAAGACCCGCACGGTGACGAAGAGCCAGACGGCGAAGAAGAAGAGCATCGAGGCGATCGCCCAGGCGGTCGCCCCGGTCCGTGCGACGAGTTCCTGCAGCATGGCTACTTCGCGGCCACGGCGGCGGGCGCCGGCGCGGCGGCGATTCCGGGAGCCGGCGGTGCCACCGGTGCGAGCGGCGCCTGCGGGGCGACCTTCTTCCACTTGATGTCGGTGCCGAGGCGCTGGAGGTAGGCGATGAGGGCCGTGATCTCCTTGTCCTCGAGCCCTTTCGGTCCCCTCTGCGCCTCGACCTCGGTGGCGATCGTCTTGGCCTGGGCCGCGATGGAGGCCGGGGCGCTGTCGATCTCGCCGTCCGTGTACGGGACGCCGACCGTGCGCAGGGCGCGCATCTTGGGTCCGATGGAGGCCACGTCGTAGGAGTTGGCCAGGATGTGCGGGTAGCGCGGCATGATGGAGCCCGGCGTCGTCGAACGCGGGTCCTTCATGTGGCGCACGTGCCAGAGCGAGGGGAACTTCCCGCCGACGCGGTGGAGGTCCGGGCCGGTCCGTTTCGAGCCCCACTGGAAGGGGTGGTCGTAGACGTATTCGCCCGCCTTGGAGTACTCGCCGTAGCGTTCCGTCTCGTACCGGAACGGCCGGACGAGCTGCGAATGGCAGTTGTAGCAGCCCTCGCGGATGTAGATGTCCCGGCCGAGGACCTCGAGCGGCGTGTTGGGCGTCACGCTCGCGATCTCCTTGACGTTCGCCTTGTTGAAGAACATCGGGATCGCCTCGACGAGGGAGCCGACGGCGAGGGCGAGCGCCGTGAGGACCGTCATGAGGACGACGCGCCCCTCGATGATCCGGTGGAAGCCGTGGCGGACGGAGTGCTGGAAGCGGTAGAGCGCGTGGTCGTAGGTGTTCGGCGCGGTGACGGCGCCCGGGGCCGAGAGGTCCTTCACGAGCGGCGGCGCGTTCACCTCGGGCTCCTCGGCGAAGCCGGCCGGCGCGGTCCGGATCGTCCGGATCAGGTTGTAGACCATGACGAGCAGGCCCGAGAAGAAGAGGAGCGCCGCGATGAGCCGGACCCAGTACATCGGGACGATCTTGATGACGGTCTCGATGAAGTCGGGGTAGACGAGCCGGCCGTCGGGCTCGAAGGCGCGCCACATCGCCCACTGGGTGATGCCGGCGACCCACATCGAGACCTGGTAGAGGATCAGCCCGACCGTGGCGATCCAGAAGTGCGTCGTCGCGAGCTTCTTCGAGTAGAGCGGGGTCTTCCAGAGCTTCGGGACGGCCCAGTAGAGGATGCCGAACGAGAGGAACGAGTTCCAGCCGAGCGTGCCCGCGTGGACGTGGCCGATCGTCCAGTCGGTGAAGTGCGAGACCGCGTTCACCGACTTGATCGACATCATCGGGCCTTCGAACGTCGACATGCCGTAGTAGGTCACGGCGACGACCATGAACTTGAGGATCGGGTCCTCGCGGAGCTTGTTCCAGGCGCCGCGGAGCGTGAAGAGGCCGTTGACCATGCCTCCCCAGGACGGCATCCAGAGGATGAGGGAGAAGAGCATCCCGAGCGTCGAGGCCCACTCCGGGACGGCCGAGTAGTGGAGGTGGTGCGGCCCCGCCCAGATGTAGACGAAGACGAGCGACCAGAAGTGCATGATCGACAGCCGGTAGCTGAAGACCGGCCGGTCCGCCGCCTTCGGCAGGTAGTAGTACATGAGGCCGAGGAACGGCGTGGTGAGGAAGAACGCCACGGCGTTGTGGCCGTACCACCACTGCATCAGGGCGTCCTGCACGCCGGCGTAGGCCGAGTAGCTCCCGAGCCAGGAGTAGGGCATCGCCATGCTGTTGCCGATGTGGAGGATGGCGACCGCGACGATCGTCGCGATGTAGAACCAGATCGCGACGTAGAGGTGCTTCTCTCGGCGGATCGCGATCGTCCCGAAGAAGTTGATCGCGAAGGTCACCCAGAGGACCGCGATGACGATGTCCAGGATCCAGGGGAGCTCGGCGTACTCCTTCCCCTGCGTGTTTCCCGTGACGAGCGCCAGCGCCGCCGCGACGATGAGGAGCTGCCACCCCCAGAAGTGGATCTTCGAGAGAACGTCGCTGAAGAGGCGCGTCTTCAGCAGGCGCTGCATCGAGTGGTAGACGCCCGCGAAGATGATGTTCCCGCAGAACGCGAAGATGACCGCGTTCGTGTGCAGCGGCCGAAGCCGCCCGAACGTGAGGAACGGCGCGAGGTTCAACCCCGGCATGAAGAGCATGGCCGCGATCAGGACCCCCACGAGCATGCCGACCACGGCCCAGACCACGGAGGCCAGGAAGAAGAGCCGCGGGGTCCGATCGTCATAGCGCACGGTGTTGCTCATCGATCTCCCATCCTGTTTCGATGCGTTCCCGGGGCACGCGAGTCACCGAGTTCCCGGCCATTCCGGCCGGCGAGAAGAAGGGGGGCATCGGGAGGCAGCCATGAAGGTGAGGCCGCCCGGAAAACGGAAGACCAGGTTCGTGAGGCGGCCGACTGGCAGGAACCCTCCGCCGTCCCGCTCGGGACCGAGGACATGGAATAGCAGCCAGGCACGGAGCCCCCTCGACGCGAGATTCCCGATACCGTTCCGGAGAGGGATGTTCCGGCTTGCCGCACTGCGGCACCATCATTCAAAGACTTCATATCAGGACCATTTACGACCTGTTTCAATGCGGTTTTCGCAACACACGCCGGGTTGAGGATCGGACCGGAAAGTCATTGTGTCTGGAGGCGTTGTGCGAATCATGAGCAGTAGTCTCATCGCGCTGCGCCTGATGTTGCTGATGAAAACGCATCATGGAATTCCCTGGACGGACGTGCGAGCCCGGTTTCGGGATGATCTCTGGCGATCCTCCGCCTCAACTCGAGGAGGTAAGCGCTCGCACGACCTCGATGCGCCGTCTCGGCCCGTCGAGGATCGACCGGACCAGATTCGCGGTCGTCACGTCGCCGAACGTGATCGTGTAGAAGGACGACGTCGGCTCGATGCCGAGCTCGCGCACGATCCGCCGGACCGAGCGTCCCTTCGCGCGCGAATCCTTCACACGCCCCTCGAGCTCGCGGAACCAGGCGAGCTTGGCGCGGATCGCTTCCTTGCCGCCGCTGAAGCGGGGGCGGTGGGCGCAGAGGAGGGCGTCGAAGTCGAGCGTGAGGAAGCGCTCCAGGGTTGCGCAGCTCTCGTAGAAATCCTCGTCGCCGCGGAAGACCTTGATCTTCTCGGCGACGAAGGCATCGCCCGAGAGGAGCCACCCTCGTTCGGGGACGTGGAGGGCGAGCTGGTCGACCGAGTGCCCCGACGCGGGGATGACGCGTGCGGTGAGGCGACCGAAGGGGATCTCGGGGGAGACCTCGCGGGCCTCCACGGGGTCGGCCTCTCCCCAGAGGACGTGCTGGTAGAAGCGGCGCGGGAGGTCGTGCGCGACGAGCTTCACGCCGGGCCCCGTGGCGAGGACCTCGGCTCCCAGGGATGCGAGGCGCGCGGCGTTGCCCGAGTGGTCCTCGTGGTGGTGGGTCAGGACGACGCGTTCGATCTTCGCGCGCCGGGCCGCGGCGACGACCTCTTCCGCGACGGAGGAGATCCCCGTGTCGACGAGGGTCTCCCCGACGGCGTAGCAGTAGACCGGGAGGAGCTCCCGTCCCCGGTAAGTCCGCGTCATCCGGAGGACCGTGGCGTCTTCGAACGTGGTCGCTTCGAACGTGTGACCGGCGGGGAAGGGAAAGCGCCGCCAGATCGGGTCGAGGAGGTGATAGAGCGGCCTCACACGCCCCGCCGAAGCGTCAGGCGCCCGGGAGCGGTACGGCGAGGGCGCGTCCGGAGCGGGCGGGGAGGACGACGTCGCGCAGCTCCCCGTCAGTCACGGCCAGCTCCTCGCCGGAGGCCGCGTCGAGAAGGAACGGGCCTACGCTTCCGACGGCCAGGTCGACCCGCCGTTCCTCGCGCGAGACGTTGAACGCAGCCACGACGGCGTCGCCATGGTCGATCGCGCGTTCGAAAACGACGACCCCGCGGTCGGCCATGAGCGTCCGGAACGAACCCCGCCGGAGCGCCGGGTGGGCGTGCCTCAGGGTCGCCAGCCGCTTGACGTGATCGCGCAGGACGTGGTCCCACGACGACTCGTCCCAGGGGAAGGAGCGCCGGCAGTCGGGATCGGGGCCTCCTTCCAGGCCGATCTCGTCGCCGTAGTAGACGCACGGCGCGCCGGGGAGGGTGAACAGGAAGAGAAACGCCATCTCGAGAGCGGCGAGGTCGTTCCCGGACGCGGTGAGGAAGCGGGGCGTGTCGTGGCTGTCGAGGAGGTTCAGCTGGACGTCGCGGACGGCCGGGTCGTAGAGGGAGAGGACCCGCTCGACCTCGGCGGCGAAGTCGGCGGCTTCGAGCGGCCGCACGTCGCGGTAGCCGCCGACGGCGCGGACCTCGTCGAGGCTGAGGTCCTTCACGAAGAAGCCGAGCGCCGCCTTCGCGAGCGGGTAGTTCATCGTCGCGTCGAACTGGTCGCCCGCGAGCCACCGGCGCGCGTCGTACCAGATCTCCCCGACGAGATAGGCCTCGGGATTGGCGCGCTTGACGCGCCGCCGAAGCTCGCGCCAGAACTCGTCGTCGTCGATCTCGGACGGGACGTCGAGCCGCCAGCCGTCGATACCGAAGCGGATCCAGTACTCGGCAACTTCCCAGAGGTATTCGCGGACGGCGGGGGTCCGCGTGTCGAGCTTCGGCAGGGCGGGTACGTCCCACCAGGCCGCGTAGCCGAGCTCCTCGAAGGCCGGCTTGTGCTTCTTGCCGCGACGCAGGAGCTTCGGCTCCGCGTACGCTCCCAGCGGCTTTCCGGCGCGGAGCCTCTCGAGGTCGAGGAGGAACCAGTCGACGTAGGGCGATTCGGCCCCGTTCTCGAGGACGTGGTGGAAGGCGAAGAACCCCCGTCCGACGTGGTTGAAGACGCCGTCGAGGATGACGCGCATCCCGCGGGCGTGGGCGGCGTCGAGGAGCTCGCGGAGCGCGGCGTCGCCGCCGAGGAGCGGGTCGACACGGTGGTAGTCCCAGGTGTGGTACCGGTGATTCGCGGCGGAAGCGAAGACCGGGTTGAGGTAGAGGGCGGTGACGCCGAGGTCCTTCAGGTCGTCGAGCTTCTCGGCGACGCCGAGGAGGTCGCCTCCCTTGAAGCCGTGGGCGGTCGGCGGGGAATCCCACGCCTCGAGATTCGCGGGCGCCGGGAGGCGCTCGCTCCGCGCGAAGCGGTCGGGGAAGATCTGGTAGAAAACGGCGTCGCGGACCCAGCCGGGCGTCTCGGGGCTCACCCCTCCACTATAGTCGGGCCATCAGGAAGGACGCTCATGGAGGAACCGATGCACCCAGCTGCCGCCGCCCTCGTCGCGGGCCTCGCCTTCCCGGCGCTCGCCGCTGCGTCCTCGACGGAGCCCAGGGTCGCTTCTGCCCTCGGACCGCTGTCCGAGGCCGCGCCCGGTCTGGAGGAGCTCTATCTCGACCTGCACCGGACGCCGGAGCTCTCTCTCCAGGAGACGGTCACGGCCGGCAAGATGGCCGCGCGCCTGCGCGCACTCGGCTTCGAGGTGACGGAAAGGGTGGGGGGAGAGGGCGTCGTCGGCGTTCTGAAGAACGGCGATGGACCGGTCGTGATGCTCCGGACCGACCTCGACGCCCTCCCCGTCGAGGAGAAGACGGGCCTTCCTCACGCGAGTCGCGCGCTCGGGAAGGACGAGCACGGTCAGCCGATCCCCGTGATGCACGCCTGCGGGCACGACCTTCACATGACCGCCTGGACCGGTGCGGCGACTCTCCTGGCCAGGGCGAGGGGGAGCTGGCGGGGAACGCTCGTACTCGTGGGCCAGCCGGCCGAGGAGAAGGGGGCCGGCGCCGAGACGATGCTGAGGGACGGCCTCTTCACCCGTTTCCCGCGCCCCTCCTTCGTCGTCGCCCTCCACGTCACGCCGGATCTTCCGGCGGGGCAGGTCGGCGTGACGCCCGGCCCGGCGTTCGCTTCGGTCGACTCGGTCGACGTGACCATCTACGGCAAAGGTGGCCACGGCGCGATGCCGCACCGGACCGTCGACCCGATCCTCATCGGGGCGAGGACCGTCGTCACGCTGCAGGCCCTCGTCTCCCGCGAAAAGAGCCCGTTCGAGCCGGCGGTCGTCAGCGTCGGATCGTTCCAGGCGGGCGCCAAGCACAACGTCATCCCGCCCGAGGCGCACCTGAAGATCACCGTCCGCGCCTATCGTGAGGAGGTCCGGCAGGCCCTCCTGGACGGGATCCGGCGCGTCGCCGCCGCCGAGGCGCTGGCGGCGTCCGCCCCGGTTCCGCCGAAGGTGACCGTCGTCGAGTCGACGCCCGGCGTCGTGAACGACGGGCCGTTGACCGGGCGCCTCAAGGGCGCCTTCTCTGCGGCGCTCGGCAGTCCGAACGTCATCGACTTCCCGCCGGCGAGCGTCAGCGAGGACTTCGCTTTCTACGGCCGCGAGGGCGTTCCCGCGTCGATGTTCTGGCTCGGCGTGGCACCGCCCGCCGCCCTCGCCGAGGCGAAAGCGGCCGGGAAGGCGCTCGCGCCTCTCCACTCCGCCGAGTTCGCTCCCGACTACGCCCCGTCGATCCGCGCCGGCGTGACGGCGCTCGTCGCGGCGGCGCTGGAGCTGCTGCCGGCGCGCTGAGGCGCTTTCGGGATCCGTCCGCTCGCGGCCCCGCCCGGTGCCAGAATCCGGACGATGAGCGTCCGCGTCGGACTCGCCCGCGTCGCCTCCGCCCTCTCCCGTCTTCCGGCGCGGGCGGAGGAGGACGTCCCCGACGCCCGGAAGGCTGCGGTCGCCGTGATCCTCCGGGACGGCGGCGGGGGCGTCGAGCTCCTCTTCATCCGCCGGGCCGAGCATCCGCGCGACCCGTGGTCGGGGCAGATGGGGCTTCCGGGCGGCCGCGTCGACCCCGGCGACGCATCCCCTCTCGCTGCGGCCCTCCGCGAGACGCGCGAGGAGGTCGGGCTCGACCTGGAGGCGCTCGGCCGTCCGCTCGGGCGTCTCTCGGAAGTCCGAACGCACCTGCCGCTCGGATCGGTCCCCCACAGCGTCGTCCCATTCGCCTTCGCGGTCGACGGAGACCCGCAGCTGAGGCGGAACGAGGAGGTCCAGGAAGCGCTCTGGGTGCCGCTCTCGTTTCTCCTGGACCGCGGCAATCGGAGCGCCTTTACCTGGGTGAGAAAGGGGCTGCCCCTCCCGATGCCCTGCACCACGTTCCAGGGGCGGGTCATCTGGGGCCTCACGCTGAAGATCGTCGACGAGCTGATCGAGGTGGCCGGGCGGTGAGGCTCGTGCGCCCGGCTGCGGCGGCGGTGGGCGCGGATCGGTATGGAAGACGGAGACGACTCACCCGGTTCACGCTCCCGGCGACCTGAGCCTGCGCCCGGACACGATCTGGAAGCCGCTCACGGAGAGATCGCTTCCCTTGAGGCCCCGCTCCTCTCCGGCCGGAGCGAGCGAGAGGCGCCACTGGTAGAGGCCCGACAGGAAGGGACTGACGAGAGTGGCGAGGGCGTCGAAGCGGCCGGAGGACTCGTACCTCAGCGCGCTCGCCTCGTCTTTCCAGAACGTGACCGAGAGCGCCTGGGATTTCCCGCGCAGCCCCTCGACGAGGTAGGTTGCGAGGCAGCCCGGAATCTCGAGGAGCGCGGGGGCGACCTTTTCCTCGTAGGTCTTCTTCAGCTCGTGGAACCGGGCCGGCTCGACGCGATGGTCGACGATGCGGAGATAGAGGGCCGGGCCCTCCGCTCCGCCCTCCGTATCCCGCGCCACCTCCACCGGGAAAGTCTCGACCTCGGGGTCGGGCAGCGGCGGTCTCTGGCCCGGAAGGGGCCGGCTCAGGTCGGCCTTCCACTCGGTTGCGGCGGCGGCCAGGTACGGGTCGGCTCCGTCGAGGAGGTCGTCGTAGAGGCCGCTGTTCACGTAGGCGTCGGCGTGCGCGGCGCTTTCCCAGAGGGTGAGCGAATCGAGGCCTCCGGCGCCGGCCTCGGCCACGGGACGCAGCAGCGCCGCGTAGAGGCACCCCTCCGTCTGCTCGAGCGCGGGGAGGATGCGCTCCTCGTAGTACTCGCGGAAGCGCCACAGGGCGCCCTCCCTGACCCTGGTCCGGACGACGCGGAGGAACATGCCGGAACTCCTCAGAGGCTCCGCCGGACGATCACGAGAGTCCGGTCGTCGTGGAAGGGGACCCCGCGGGCAAACGTGTCGAGATCGCGTTCGAGGCCGGCCGCCATTTCACGGAGCGGGAGGTGGCGGTGACGGGAGGCGGCTTCCACGAGCCCGTTCTCGCCGAACTCCTCCTCCTCGGGATTCAGGGCCTCGGTGATCCCGTCGGTGTAGACGAGGAGCGTGTCGCCCGCCGCCATCGTCAGGTCCCCTTCCTTGTAGCGGGCCCCGAGGATCAGGCCGAGCGGGACGCCGTTCGACTTCAGCCACTCGGCCTCGCCGGAGGCGCGCAGGAGGAGCGCGGGGTTGTGCCCGGCGTTCGTCCAGCGGAGCCGGCCGGTGGACGGCTCGAGGATCCCGAGGAAGGCCGTCGCGTACTTCTCGGGAGGCGTCCGCTTGAAGAGGAGCGTCCCCACCTGCTCGCAGATCCGGTCGGGCGGGTCGTTTCCCTCGAGCGGGAGCGCCGAGAGCGCCTCGAGCGACGCGGTCAGGAGGGACGCGGCGATCCCCTTGCCCGAGACGTCGGCGACGAAGAACGCGAGGTCGGATCCGTCGCCGCGAAGGAGCGCCTTGTAGAAGTCGCCCGAGACACCGCGGGACGGAAGCGTCCCGCCGTGCAGCTCCCAGCCGGGGACAGGTGGAAGGGAAGCGGGCAGGAGCGCGACCTGGATCTGGCGCGCCAGGCGGACCTCCTGCTCGAGCTTCTGGCGCTCCATCGCCTCGGCGACGAGCCGCACGTTCCGGATGCGAAGGGCGGCCACCGAAGCGAGGGAGACGAGGAGCTCGAGGTCCTCGTCGCGGAAGCTCCTGACGCCGAGCGCCGCCCCGACGACGATCATCCCGAGCGCTCCCTGCGCGTCGAGGAGCGGCGCGGCGATGAAGCTGCGCAGCCCCGACATCATCAGGCTCTTGCTCTCCGAGAAGCGCTCGTCCACGGACGAGTCGACGACGTGGGCCACCATCCCCTTGTCGATGACCTCGTGGAGGAGGCTCTTGGAGTGCATCGGCCTCGACTCGCGCCCCGGCGTGGAGCGCCGGGCGGCGCAGATGTCGTTCCCGGAGGTGTCGCGCAGGTAGATCGCCCCCTCCTGCGGCTTCAGGTGGACGAAGGCGCGGTCGAGGATCAGCTCGAGCAGCTCCTCGAGCGAGATCGAGCTCGCGAGCGCCTGGTTGACCTGGTTGAGCATGTGGAGCCGGCCCTCGGCCTTCCTGCTGGAGGCACCGACGCCGGAGACGTCCGTCGAGCCCGACACCGACTGGAGAAGGTCCTTGGCCGAGCGGTAGATGACCGAGTCGCCGGAGGGCGAGCCCTCTTCGCCGTGGATCTCCAGGGTGAGGACGCTCCCGCCGAGGGAAATGGTGTCCCCGTCACGCACGCGCCGGACCCCCTCGACGGGGGCTTCGTTCAGTCGCGTTCCGTTGTGCGATCCGAGGTCTTCCACGGTCCAGCCCTGGTCGTCTCTGCGGATCCTCGCGTGCTCGCGCGACATCGCCCGGTCGGCGAGGGCGAGCCCGGCTCGGGACGAACGGCCGACGACGACCTCGTCCCCTTCCACGTCGTGCTCGAAGCGGCGCCCATCGGCGGACACCACGCGCAACCGGAGCGTCATCCGTCCCTCCCGTTCGTACTCTGGCTGTCGGGAGTCTAGCGGAGGTCGGCGGGCCGGGCGGCCGGGGCGCGGGGCGACAGGTCGCGTGAGCGGGAACCGACGGCAGGTTGGCCGAGGAGGATAATCAGGGCACGAACCGGCCCCTCTCTCGCGGAGTCGTCGCGGAGGTGACCATGGCAAACACAGGGCAGCGCCGGCACAGGCGCTACGAGGTCCAGGACGTCCACGGGGCGCTGCTCTTCCGGACGCAGGTGAAGGTGCGGAACCTGAGCGTCTCCGGCCTCGCGCTCGAGACGCCCGAGCGGCTGCAGCTCGGACGGACCTACGCCATCCGCCTCGCGGGAGACCACGACGCGGTCGACGTCTCCGGGACGATTCGCTGGTGCCGCCTCGCGAGCGCCCGGCCGACGGCGGGCGGCGAGCCCCGGGCGGTCTACGAAGCAGGCCTCGCCTTCGAGGGGGTCTTCTCGGACATGGCGAAGGGTCTGCTCGGGTTCCTCGAGCACCACGTCGTCCTCTCGCCGCACCAGCGGCTCACGGGGCGCTTTCGCGCGGAGGCTCTCCGCCCGGCCGAGCTCGAGGCGCGCTACGGTTTCGAGGTCCTCAAGCTGAGCCTCTCGGGGATGCTCGTCCGGACGACTCTCGAGGCATCGCTCGGCGACAGCTTCGAAGTGGAGCTCTCCCTCCGCGACGGCGTCGTCCCTCTGCGCGGACGGGTCGCCTTTTTCCAGAGAGACGACGCCGTGAAGGGCGAGGTGGCGACCCAGCTGGGGCTGGAGTTCGTCGACGTCTCCGAGAGCGCCCGGAGCGTTCTCGCGAGGTTCATCGCGAGCGAGGTGGAGTCCGGGCCCGGGGACGCGGGCCGCGCGGGCGGCGCCCCGCCTTCCGCCTAGAATCGACTTCCACGGCCGGGGCGCGAAGGTCATCGACGCGCCCCGGCGGTGCGCGGAGGCTCGATGCGGATCGCGACCTGGAACGTGAACTCGGTCAAGGCCCGGAAGGAGAGGCTCCTGGGGTTCCTGGGGCGGCACAGTCCCGACGTCGTCTGCCTCCAGGAGCTGAAGACCGAGGAGAAGGGCTACCCGTTCGAGGAGCTGCGCGAGGCCGGGTACGAGAGCGCCGTCCTCGGGCAGAAGACCTACAACGGCGTCGCGATCCTCTCTCGCGAGGCCCCGAAGGACGTCGAGACCGGATTCGGGGACGGCGGCGACGAGAGCCAGGCGCGCCTCGTGGCGGCGACCGTGGGCGGGCTGCGCATCGCCTCGGCCTACATTCCGAACGGCAAGGAGGTCGGCTCGGAGAAGTGGCCCTACAAGCTGGAGTGGCTCGCGCGCCTCGCGGCGTGGGCGGGCCGACAGGCGGGGGGGCCGCCGCTCGTCCTCTGCGGAGACTTCAACATTGCCCCCGAGGAGCGCGACGTCGCCAACCCCGCGGCGTGGGCCGATTCCGTCCTCTGCCACCCGGACGTGCGTTCGGCGTGGGGAGCGCTCCTCGCGGCCGGGCTCGTCGACTCCTTCCGTCTCCACCACCAGGAGGGCGGCCTCTTCTCCTGGTGGGACTACCGGATGCTCGGCTTCCCGAAGAACGACGGCCTGCGGATCGACCACGTCCTGCTCGCCGCAGCTCTCGCGCCCCGGTGCACGGGTGCCTTCATCGACCGGGACGAGCGGAAGGGCAAGCTCCCGTCCGACCACGCTCCGGTCTTCGCCGCGCTGGACTGAGGGGCGGCCGGCCCTCGGCGAGACCGGAGGGCCGTCAGGAACGCGGCTTCTTCGCGGGCACGGTGGGCTTCGGCGGGTTCTTCAGGAGCTTCCGGATCTCGGGTTTTACCGGTTGTCCCGGCCGCCCCTTCAGGAGAGTGGCGCGGTCGGCCCTCACGTCGGCGCCGGCAAGGAGAAGGAGCCGGACGACCTCCACGTGCCCGTTCCAGACCGGTAGCCAGATGGGGGCCGCCCCTCCCGGCCCGCGCGAGTTCGGGTCGGCCCCCTTGCCAAGGAGGAGCGCGACGGTCGGGGCGTGGCCGCTCTCGGCGGCGAGGAAGAGGGGAGGCGCGAGCTGTGGCGTGGCGAGGGACGGGCTCGCCCCGGCCTCGAGCAGGAGACGCGCGGCGTCCCACGACTCGGCGGCGCAGGCCCGCTGCAGGGGCGTGCCGCCCGGTCCTTTCGCCGGATCGGCAGCCTGGTCCGGGTCGGCCCTGGCGCCGAGGAGGGTGGCCAGGGCGGCGAGGCTCGATGATTCGGCCGCCGCGGTGAGCGGCGGCTCGCCGCCGGGGGCGTCTCCCGGTTTCGCTCCCCGCGCCAGGAGCCGGGCTACGACCGCGGACCGGTCGTTGCGCGAGGCTTCGAGGAGCGCGCTGTTGCCCCACTGGTCGCGCGCGGTCGCGGGCATCCCCGCCTCGAGAAAGAGGTCGACGAGTGCGAGATCTCCCTCGCCGGCCGCGGAGAAGAAGGCGTGCGGCTCGAACGGGACGTCCTTTTCGGCGAGCGCGTGCCGGGCCTTGTCCGCGGGCGCCTGGGCGCGCGAGGAGGGCGGCGCGGGGGTCGCCAGAGCGGGCCCGCAGGCCGCGCCAGCCAGGACGGCGAGCACGGCCGCGAGCCGACGGACGAATGGGTGAACGGAAGAGAAAGGCATGGAGGTCCCGTGCCCGGCCATTCTCGCTCGAAGGAGGCCGGCCGGGAAACGGACGGTTCCCGCCGGGCTCAACCCTTCGGAATCCTCCCGGCGTTCGCCGCGAGCCAGGCGTCGAACGTCTGGAGCGCGGGATTGAGCGACCGGCTCAGCTCCAGGTCGCGAAGCGTGCAGAAAGCGTCGCTGAAGTCCCGGTTGAACTGGAACATGTTCGCGAGGTCGTCGGCGCCGGGGAACCCGAACGTCCGGTAGACCTCGGGCGGGACGTACGCGTAGGCGACCTCCTCGCCGAGGGCGCGTGAGAGGGCGGCCGCCATCTCACCTCCCGTGAGGTGCTCTCCGGCGACACCGATCGTCTTCCCCGCCAGCTCCGCGCCGCGCTGGAAGACGCCGTAGGCGCACCTGCCGATGTCCTCCGCGGCGATCCCGGGGAGCTTGCGATCCCCCATCGGAAGGACGAATGCGAGCTTTCCGTCGGCGCCGCGCTTCGGTTCCATGCCGAAGTGGATCAGGTTGTCCCAGTAGAACGACGTGTGGAAGAACGTCGTCGGGACGCCCGAGGCGGCGAAGAGGGCGTTCGCCTCGCCCTTGGCGTCGAAGTGCGGGACCTTGTACCGGCCCATCAGCGTCGGCATGCGGTCGTCGTCGAGCGAGACGAACCGGCGAGTGTCTTCGAGCGTCGACCAGAGGACGTGCGAGACGCCCGCCTCCCGAACCGCCCGGGCGAGCGCGCCGGCTTGCGCCAGCTCTCTCTCGGGGGAGAAGTGCTCCCAGAAGTTCGTGACGCAGAAGGCGCCGTGGGCCCCGGCGAACACCGCGGCCAGGCTGTCGGCGTCGTCGAGGTCGGCGCCGACGACCTCCGCTCCGAGCCCCGCGAGGGCCTGGGCCTTGTCGGAGCGGGTGTTCCGGGTGATGGCGCGTGCGGCGAAGCCCCCGGAGGGGTCGGCGAGGATGGCCCTCACGAGCCCTCCGCCCTGCGCTCCGGTCGCTCCGACGACGGCGATGACTTTCTTTTCGGCCATGGCTTCGCTCCCTTCGCCCGGGTTCGGGCTCCCGTCTTCTCCGATCGTGTGTGCGGAGCGGATGCTAATCCCCGTCCCCTCGGAGACGCGAGAACGTGTTTACGCGCGCGGGCGGTGAGTTCGCGCCTAGAATCCCCGCACTTTCCAGTTCCGGAGGTGTTCCATGGCTCGCAGCCCCCTCTTCCGTTCGCTTCGCCGTGCTCTCCGCCTCGCCGCGCTCCCGCCGGGAACGGACCCGGTCCTCCCCGCGGCGAGGACGGGCACTGGAGCGTCTCTCCGCCCTTCTCGGCGCGAGGCGCTCCGGATGGGGGGCGCCGCCCTCGCGGGAATGGCGGCGGCACGCTGCGCCTCGGTCGTCCCGGTCGCCAGCGGGCCGGACGAGGTCCTCGTCGTCGGGGGCGGCGTCGCCGGGCTGACGGCGGCCTGGCGGCTGAAGCAGGCGGGCGTCGCCGTCCGCGTTCTCGAGGCGCAGGACAGGACCGGCGGCAGGATGCTGAGCCTGAGGGGACACTTTCCCGAGGGCCTCGTCGCCGAGCTCGGCGGCGAGCTGATCGACACGGACCACGCGAGCCTCCGCGCGCTCGCCGCCGAGCTGGGGCTCGAGCTGGACGATCTCCTCGTCGAGCCGCCCGGTGTTTCCGAGACACTCTTCTTCGCCGGGGCGCGCCGGAGCGAGGCCGAGATGGTCGCGGCGATGCGTCCCGTCGTCGAGGCGGCCCGCCGGGACCTCGCCCTCCTCGGCGAGGAGCCCGACGCGAGCTACCGGAGACCGGAAGCCGCTCGGCCTCTCGACGCTCTCTCGATCACGGCCTGGCTCGAGAAAGCCGGGATCACAGGCTGGGCGAAGGCGCTCGTCGAGGTCGCCTTCGAGTCGGAGTGCGGGCTGCCGCCGGGCGACCAGGGCTGCCTGAACTTCCTCCTCTTCGCGAGCTTCGAGCCGGACCACCCGAAGCTCTACGGGGACAGCGACGAACGCTTCCACATCCGCGGCGGGAACGACCAGGTCCCGTCGAAGCTCGCGGAGAAACTCGGTGACGCGGTCCTCCGGGGTGTGCGGCTCGAGGCGCTCCGGACAGGAAGCGACGGGCGCTACGTCGCGACGGTGAGGCGGGAGGGGACGAGCCGCGAGGAGCGCGCCTCCCACGTCGTCCTCGCGCTGCCGTTCACACTCCTCCGGGACGTCCGCCTCGACGTCCCGTTGTCGCCCGCGAAGAAGAGGGCCATCGCCGAGCTCGGCTACGGGACGAACGCGAAGCTCATGACCGGCTGGGCGCGCCGGGAGTGGCGGCTCGCTCACGGCTCGACGGGGACCGTCATGACGGACGCCGGCCTCCAGATCGCGTGGGAGACGAGCCGGGCGCAGAAGGGGACGGCGGGTGTCCTGACGAACTTCACGGGCGGCGCGGAAGGGCTCGCCGTCGGGCGCGGAACGCCGTTCGAGCGGGCCACGGAGCTCGCCGGGCGACTCGACGGGATCTTTCCCGGGATCTCCGCCCACCACCGGCCCGCCGAGGCCGTCCGGTTCCACTGGCCCACGAATCCCTGGACGAGGGGGAGCTATGCCTGCTACCGCACGGGGCAGATCACGGCCTTTGGCGGGGCGGAGGGCGAAAGAGAAGGCGGGGTCTTCTTCGCCGGCGAGCACACCTCGGGGGACTTCCAGGGCTTCATGGAAGGAGCCTGCGAGTCGGGCGAGCGGGCCGCGAAGGAGGTCCTTTCGGCGATGGGCGTTCGGGTTGCGGTGGCGAAATGACGCGAGCCAGGGCCCCCCCCCCCCCCCCCCCCCCCCCCCCCCCCCCCCCCCCCCCCCCCCCCCCCCCCCCCCCCCCCCCCCCCCCCCCCCCCCCCCCCGAGAACGCGCCCCCCCCCCCCCCCCCCCCCCCCCGGCCCCCCCCCCCCCCACCCCCCTCCCCCCCCCCCCCCCCCGCCCGGGCGCCGGCCCCCCCCCCCCCCCCCCCCCCCCCCCCCCCCCCCCCCCCCCCCCCCCCCCCCGGGGGGGCGGCGGCCCCCGCGCCCCCCCCCCCCCCCCCCCCCCCCCCCCCCCCCCCCCCCCCCCCCCCCCCCCCCCCCAAGCAAGCCCGGCCCCCCCCCCCCCCCCGCCCCCCCCCCCCCGGCCCCCCCCCCGGGGCCCCCCCCCCCCCCCCCCCCCCCCGCGGGCGGGGGCCCCGCCCCCGCCCCCCCCCCCCCCCCCCGGGCGGCCCCCCCCCCCCCCCCCCCGGCGGCCCCCCCCCGGGCCCCCCCCCGCGCCCCGCCCCCCCCCCCCCCCCCCCCCCCGCCCCGCGCCCCCCGCCCCCGCGCCGCCCGAGTCGATGAGGAGACCCCCCCCCCCCCCCCGCCCCCCCGGCCCCGCCCGCCCGCGCCCCCCCCCGCTCAGCGAGCCGGTGACGGAACCGTGCGGCGCCCCTGGCGCCGAACGGCCGACGGGGCACTCCTGCCGCGCTTTCCCGCTGGTCTGGCGCCCGTTCTCGTCCGACCAGCGCGGGGCTCGACCTGCTTCGGAGCATCCCCGAGGACGGTCTTGAGCGGACAGATCGACAGGGCCGGGCATCTCTCGCAGCCGACGGCGAGGGCGATGGGGCAGAGCGTCATCGTGGTTCTCCTCCTACGGCGGAAGACCCCGGCGTTCCCGCTGCTCTCGCCGCTGCACTCGGAAGCAATCCCTCCGTCGCGGCGGGCTCCGTCGCCTTCCTCCTGCGTGTGCGGCCCCACGCGAGAGCGTCGTCGAGGACGCTGTAGCCGGCCGGGACGACGAAGAGAGTGAGGAGCGTCGAGACCGCCATGCCTCCGACCAGCGCCATAGCCATCGGCCGCTGGATCTCGGCCCCCGGCCCGATGGCGAGGGCGGGCGGGAGGGCGCCCGCGATCGTCGCGATCGAGGTCATCAGGATCGGCCGGAGCCGGACCGGGCAGGCCTCCATCAGGGCCTCGCGGTGCGGGACGCCCCGCTCGCGGACCTGGTTCGTGAAGTCGACGAGCATGATCGAGTTCTTCTTCGCGATCCCGACGAGGAGGATGACGCCGAGCATGCTGTAGACGTTCAGGCTCTGGCCGCCGATCCAGAGCGCGAAGAGAGCGCCGCTGATCGAGAACGGCAGGGCCAGCAGGATCGTGACGGGGTGCCAGAACGAGTTGAACTGGGACGCAAGGACCATGTAGGCGATGAGCAGGCCGAGCGCGAAGGCGAACCAGAGCGACTGGAACGACTCGCGGAACGCCTTCGTGCTGCCCGCGACGACGGCGCGGTAGCCGTCGGGGAGGACCTTCCGGGCGATCTCGAGAGAGCGGTCGACGGCGACCGACTGCGAGGCTCCCGGTCGCGACGTTGGCGAAGATGCTGATCGCCCTCTCCCGGTCGCGGCGCGTGATCGCCTGGAGCGTCGGCTCCTGGTCGATCCGGATGAGCTGCCCGAGCCGGACGACCTCGCCGCTCCCGGTCCGGATGAGGAGGCGCCCGATGTCCTCCGGCCTCTCCCTCTGCGGGGCCAGGAGGCGCCCGCGGATGTCGAAGCGCCGCCCCTTGTCCTTGAACTTGCCGATCCTCACGCCGCCGATCGCGGCGTTCACCGTCTCGCCGATCGCGGACATGCTCACGCCGAGGTCGGCTGCGCGGTCCCGGTCGGGGACGACCTGGATCTCCGGCATCCCCACCTGGTAGTCGGTGTCGACGTCGGTGACGAGGCCCGACTGCCGCATCTGCTCGGCGATCTCGCGCGAGGACTTCGCGAGGACGTTCCAGTCGCGGCCCCGGATGTTGAACTCGATCGGGAAGCCCCCTCCCCGCGACGGGCTGAAGCCGGCCTGCGAAATGTCCTGCAGCGAGATCCGGCCCCCGGGAACCGTGGCGGCGAACCTCCGGACCACGTCCATGAACTCGAGCTGCGTGAGCCGGCGCTTCTTCTCCGGGTCGACCGGCCGATCGCGCGGCTCCTTCATGTTGACGTAGGCCTGGCCGGAGTTCACGTCGCTCCCGCCACCGACGTTGCCGGCGAAGAGCGTCACCTCCGGGCGCGCCATGAGGAACTTCTCGATCTGCCGGAAGTAGCGGTCCGTCGCGTCGAGGCTCGTGCCGACGGGCGTCTGGAAGCGGATCGTGAAGCGGCTCATGTCCTGGCTCGGGATGAACTCCTGGCGCAGGAGGCCGATCGTCCCGAGCGAGAGGAGGAAGAAGACGAGGGAGCCGGCGAGGACCCGGCCCCGGTGGCGGAGGACCGGTCCCAGCGCCTTCAGGTAGAGCGCGGCGAGGCGCGCGAAGAGCCCGTCCACGGTCCTCCCGAGGCGGCCGCGGTGCTCGACCTCGAGGAACTGCGAGCAGCGCATCGGGGCGAGCGTGAGCGCCTCGAGGAGAGAGATGAGGACGGCGACCGAGATGGTGACGCCGAACTGGAAGAAGAACTTGCCGATGATCCCCTTGAGGAACGCGACCGGCAGGAAGATCGCGACGATGGCCAGGGTCGTCGCCGCGGCCGCGAAGGTGATCTCGCGCGCACCGACCGACGCGGCCCTCACCTTCCCCTCGCCCATCTCGCGGTGCCGGTAGATGTTCTCGAGCACCATGATCGCGTCGTCGACGACGATGCCGACGACGAGCGTCAGGCCGAGCACCGTGTAGGTGTTCAGCGTGAAGCCGAGGAAGTAGATGACGATGAACGTCCCGAGGATCGACGTCGGGATCGCGAGGAGGATGTTCACCGTCGTCGACCACGACCCGAGGAAGAGCCAGCAGACGAGGCCCGTCAGGAGCGAGGCGAGGACGAGGGTGAAGAGGATCTCGTGGATCGACCGCTCGATGAACGTCGTCGTGTCCCAGTTGACCTCGAGCTTCAGCCCTCGGGGAGCTGGGCCTTCAGGACGACCATCTTCGCCTTGACGTCGCGTCCCACCTGCACCGCGTTCGCGCCCCGGAGCTTCGTGATGCCGAACCCGATCGACGTCTCGCCCATGGCGCGCATGAGCCGGCGCCGGTCCTCGAGCCCGTCCTCGACGACGGCGAGGTCCTTCAGGCGGACCGGCGCGCCGCTGGCGTACGTCACGACGAGGTCGCGGAAGGCCGAGATGTCGATCGCCTCGCCCTGCGCGCGGACGTTCATCTCGCGCTCGGCCCCCTCGATCCGGCCGGCCGGCACCTCCTGGTGCTCGCGAGCGATGGCGCGGTTCACGTCGAGGACGGTGAGGCCGTGCGCCTCGAGCCGCGGGGCGTCGTACCAGACCCTCACGTTCCGGTCGCGGAAGCCGAAGACGTGGATCTCGCCGACGCCCTCGATCATCTGGAGCTGCGGCCGGATCACGTTCCGGACGTAGTCGGCGAGGAAGACGGGGGGCCGGTCGCCGGAGAGGACGAGCCGGATGATCGGCTGGTCCTCGGGGTTCGTCTTGGAGATGTTCGGGGCGTCGACCTCCCGCGGGAGGTCGTGCATCGCCCGCGAGACCTTCGTCTGGACGTCCTGGAGCGCCGCGTCGATGTCCCGGCCGATCGCGAACTCCAGGGTCAGGTTCGCGCTCCCCTGCCGGGCCGTCGACGACATCTGCTGGACGCCCTCCACGGTCGCGCAGGCGTCCTCGAGGACGTCGACGACGTCCGTCTCCATGATCTCGGGCGAGGCGCCCTCCAGCGAGACCGAGACGCTCACGATCGGGAAGTCGACGTCGGGGTTCTGGCTGACGCCGAGGCCCTTGAAGACGTCGCCGAAGCCCGTGTAGCAGAGGATGCCGAAGCCGATCAGGGCGACCATCAGGATCCAGGCGAAGACGTGGTTGCGGATCGAGATGTCCGCGAGGGTCATCCCGTTCGCGATCTTCTTCGGGTCCTCCGGCTCGGGAGCGGGGCGCGCCCCGGACATCAGCGCCCGCGCCCGGCGCTGCGCTTGTCCCCGGGCTTCCGTCCCGCCGTCAGCGGCGACTGCCTCGACGGCCAGGCCGTCGGAGAGGCGGTCCGAGCCCTCCGTGACGATCGTCTGCCCGGCGGCGAGACCGGTGACGATCTCGACGGTGCCGTTCCCCGTCCTGAGGCCGATCTGGACCGGCTTCGCGAGCGCCTTGCCGTCTGCGACGACGTAGACGACGAAGCCGCGCTCCGTCGCCTGGACGGCGCTCTCCTGGACCGCGATCGCGTTGGCGTGCGTCCCGGTGGCGAGATTCACCTCCGCGAAGAAGCCGGGCCGGAGGACGCCGGGGTTCTCCACCCAGGCGAGGACCTCGACCTGCCGCGTCGACGGGTCGGCGACGCTGCTCACGTGGTAGACGCGGGCGGTGAAATCCCTCTCACCGAGCGAGGCGATCCGGAAGGCGACGGATTGCCCTTCCTTCGCCTTCATCGACTCGGACTCGGAGACCTTGAACCGGAGACGGAGCCGGTGCGGATCGACGAGCGTCGCGAGGACGTTCCCGGCCTGGACGAACTGCCCCGTCTCGACCGTGCGGGTGTTGACGACGCCCGGGCGCGGGGAGCGCACGGCCGAGCGCTCCTGGTTCTGGAGCGCGATCTCGTAGGCGGCCTTCGCCGCCGCGGCGTCGGCCGCGAGGCGCTCCGTCTCGAGGCGCGAGCGGTTCAGCTCCTCGACGGCGACGAGGTTCTCCTTCGCGAGGGCCTCTCGACGCGTCGTATCGGACTCGGACCGTTTCCAGTCGGCGATCGCCCGCCGGTGTGCGGCCTCCGCGCGGGCGGCCTCGAGGCGGTACCTTTCGGGATCGATCCTCACGAGGACCGTCTCCGGCGTCACGCGGTCGCCCGGGTTGAAGCGGACCTCCCTCGCGGCGCCGCCGACCTCCGCCGTGATGTGGACGAGCTCCTCCGGCTCGAGAGAGCCGAGGACCTTCACCTCGTACACGACGTCGCTCGCCGCGACGAGGGCGGTGCGGACGGCGAGGCTTCGCCCGGCCTTTCGAGGAGAGGCGGAGTCGCCCCCACTTCCGCAACCCGGAGACAACCCGCAGGCGACCACGACCACGACGGCTTTCTTCCAGCTTCCAGGCACCGGCCCCCCTCGGCTACCCGTGGTGGACGCTCCACGACTCGGGCTCAGCGGATTCATGTTGCTTGCAGGCGGCCGCTTCGGGCGAAACGGCATCGGGCATTGTCTCGCTCGGCGCGGGGTGCGTCTAGGCATGGAGAAGGTGACGCGCGACGTTCGCCACGCCGAGGCTCACGAGGGCACCGGCCACCGAAAGGGCCAGGAGCTCGGGGTGGGGTGTCGCGAAGCCGAAGAGCTCGCGGACCGCGGGGACGCTCAGGGCGAGGACGAGGAAGACGGTGGCGCCGGCGGCCACCCAGAGCTGCGGGCGGTTCCTCGTGAGCAGGGTAGCGAGCAGGGGGCGGGTACCGGCCCGATTCAGGAGGATGAGCCCGAGGTTCCCGAGGACCATCGTGGCAAAGGCGAGGGCGCGGGCCACGGGCTCGCCGTGCGCCGCCAGCGCCCAGCCGAAAAGGGCCACGCTCGCGGCGAGCACCGCGAGCCCCTGGACGAGGCCCAGCAGCAGGCCGCGGCCGCCGAGGAGCGGCTCGTCGAGGCGACGGGGCGGGCGATCCATGACGCCGGGTTCGTCCGCCTCGGCCTCGAAGACGATCGTGCAGGCCGGGTCGATGATCAGCTCGAGGAAGACGATGTGGATCGGCAGGAGCGCGAGTGGCCAGCCGAGAAGAACCGGCACGAGCGAGAGCCCGGCGATCGGGACGTGGACGGCGAAGATGTAGAGCATCGCCTTGCGGAGGTTGTCGAAGATGCGGCGCCCCGTCCTCACCGCCTTCACGATCGAGTCGAAGGCGTCGTCGAGGAGGACGAGCGCGGCCGATTCGCGCGCGACGTCGGTGCCGCGCCCGCCCATCGCGATCCCGATGTGGGCGGCCTTCAGCGCCGGGGCGTCGTTGACGCCGTCGCCGGTCATCGCCACGATCTCGCCGCACCCCTTCAGGGCGGAAACGAGGCGGAGCTTCTGCTCGGGCACCATCCGGGCGAAGAGGTGGACCTCCCTGACGCGCACGGCGAGCGTCGCGTCGTCCATCCCCTCGAGCTCCGGCCCGGTGATGACGTTCCCGGGGGCTTCCAGACCGATCTCGCGGCCGATGCTCTGGGCGGTTCCGGGGTAGTCGCCCGTGATCATCAGCACCCGGATGCCGGCCCTGCGGCACTCGGCGATCGCCTCCGGGACGCCGGGCCGCACGGGGTCGGAGAGGCCGAGGAGGCCGACGAAGCGGAACCCGAAGTCGTGCTGCCCGCCGGGGAGCTCGGTGCCGGTGCCGAAGCTCGCCCGGGCGACGCCCAGGACCCTGCGGCCCTTCTCGGCGAGCGCTGCGATGCGCCGGTCGAGAGCCGCGGTCTCCTCCGCCGGGAGGTGGCAGAGGTCGGCGATCGCCTCCGGCGCCCCCTTGGCCGCGATGACGTGCTCGCTTCGGTCCGGCGATCGCCAGACCCGGGACATCGCGAGGAGCTCGCGCGAGAGCGGGTACTCCCGCAGGAGCTCCCAGTCGCGGTGGAGGTGCTCCGTTCCGGCGAGCGTCCGCTCGCCCAGCTCCCGCATCGCCTTCTCCATCGGGTCGAAGGGGTCCTCGGGGCTGGCGAGGATCGCGAACTCGACGAGCTCGTGGAAAGCCTCCGGGAGCAGGGTTCCCGCCGGTTCGACTGCGAGCATGTCCGCGCCGACGGCGAGGTCGGCGACCGTCATCCGGTTCATCGTCAGTGTCCCGGTCTTGTCGACGCAGAGCGCCGTCGCCGAGCCGATCGTCTCGACGGCGGGCATTCGCCGGGTCAGGACGTGGTGCTGCGAGATTCGCCAGGCCCCCAGGGCGAGGAAGACCGTCAGGACGACCGGAAACTCCTCGGGGAGCATCGCCATCCCGAGCGTCAGGCCCGCGAGGAGCCCCTTCAGGAAATCGCCGCGAGTGACCGTGTAGACGGTGACGACCGTCAGGCAGAGCCCGAGGCCGATGAAGGCGAAGAGCCGCACGAGGCGCGCCGTCTCGCGCTGGAGCGGGGTGTCCTCGGGCTGCAGCACGGCGAGGGCCTTGCCGATCTTCCCCATCTCCGTCGCGGCGCCGATCGAGAGCACCTCGACCACGCCCTGGCCCTTGACGACGAGAGTCCCCGAGTAGACGAAGGGCGAGTCGTCGCCCCCGGGCCGCCCCATATCCACGGGGCCGCCGACGGACGATTTCCCGACCGGGACCGACTCGCCCGTCAGGAGCGACTCGTCGACGGAGAGACTCGTCGCGCTCCTCACGGCTGCGTCCGCCGGCACGCGGTCCCCCTCGCTCAGGAGGAGGACGTCCCCGCGCACGACCTCGCGGCCCGCGATCCTCTTCTTCTCGCCCGACCGCACCACGAGAGCCCGCGGGCTCGAGAGGTCCCGGAGCGCGTCGAGGGCCCGTTCGGTCTTCCGTTCCTGGACGAAGGTGATGCCGACGACCACGAAGACGAATCCGAGGAGAAGGAGCGCCTCCTTCACGTCTCCCAGGAGAAGGTAGAGCGAACCGCAGGCGATCAGGAGAAGGAACATCGGCTCCTTGATCACCTCCAGGGCGATGGCGAAAGGACCTCGCTTCTTCGCCGACGGCAGCTCGTTCGGCCCTTCCGCGGCGTGGCGGCGGTCCGCCTCCTCCTTCGTGAGTCCGCCGAGACCGGGGGCGACCGCGGCGGCAGCCTCGTTCCGCGGAAGGACTCGGCGCGCACCCTGGTCCATGGTCTGCCTCCTCGAGGGAGCGGCGTCTGCGGCGGCCGGCGGCGGGACGGTACGGATACGGGTCCTCCACCCCTGCAGTCTCAGCGCAGGAGGACGCCGAGGAGGAGGTGACGAAGGGAAGTGGGCGCGACGGGACGTCTCCTCGCGGCCAGCCAGTATGCCACCCGGGAACCGGCCCGGCGCCGGCCCTTCCTCGCGGCGTCCCCACCGTCCGCCAGCTCGCAGCCGCGGCGTTCGGCGGCGGCCATGCCGAGGCATTCGGATCCTGCCCTGTCGAATGGCATGAGCATTGCGCTAAGCCGGTCTGGAGGTCTCAAATGGAAACTGTTTTCAGTCCCGCCGTCACCGATTCCGTCAGGAGTGCCACGAAGGACGCCCAGAAGCTGGGTCAGGACGTGAAGGGCGAATTCAAGGACGCGGTCTCACGGGGACGCGACATCGCGGGCCACTTCGCTACGGATGCCCGGACCGCGGCGGACGAGCTCTCCGAGCGCGCGAAGGAGACCCTCCTGGAGGGCCGCAACCGTGCCTCGAAGGCCGTTGGACGCGTGAGCGACTACGCCGACAACAACACGGCCCTGGTGACGGTCGCGGCGTTTGGCGCCGGGATGCTCCTCGGGTACCTGGTGACCCGCCGGAGCTGACGGCAGGCCCGCGATCCGGGTATTCACTTCAAAGAAGTCGGAATAGCTTTCAACTCTCGGCGCCGGGCTATTTCATCTTCCTGACTCGCACTTCCGTCCCTTTGACATCCGTCAGGAGCGCCACGAGGCGCGCGGTGTCCGACTCCCCGAAGTGATAGGGGTAGAGGATGCGGGGTCCGAACCCGCGAACGGCGTCGGACACCATTTCGGGGGTCATCGTGTAGGGGAGGTTCATCGGCAGGAACGCCACGTCGATCGCCTTCAGCGCCTTCATTTCGGGCACGTCCTCCGTATCGCCGGCGATGTAGACGCGTGTCCTGCCGAAGGTGACGACGTAGCCGTTCCCTTCACCCTTCGGGTGGAACGGCGTTCCGTCCGGCCTCTTGCTCACGAGGTTGTAGGCCGGGACGGCCTCGACGGTCACACCCAGCACGGTCACGTTCCCGCCGTTTCCGAGGACGGTGGCTCCCTCGACCTTTCCCTCGCAGACGGGCGCGACGAGGATTCGGGTTTCGGGCTTTCGGATCGCAGCCAGGGCTGTCGCGTCCAGGTGGTCCCCGTGAGCGTGGGTGATCAGGACGAGATCGGCCTTCGGCAGCTTCGTGTAGTCGGCCAGCTTGCCGAAGGGGTCGACGTGGATGACTTTTCCGCCGAACGCGAAGAAGAGGGACCCGTGGCCGACGAACGTCACCTCCAGGTCCCCGGCGGAGGTGGGAATCGTGTCCTTTTCCAGAGCCGGGCCTGCTGCGACTGCAGCGGTGGCGACGGCGGCGAACAGCGAAAACCCTGCCATGAGCAGCGTGCGTTCCCCCATCGAATCCTCCTCGGGGCGTGCTCGTGCGCTGCCGCCCGTCCCGCGGAAGTCTAGAAGATCGCAGAGCGGCGCCCGGGGGAGCCGCCACCGGAGGATTCGATCAGTCGGAGCCGGGGGCGTCGTCCTTGACCGTCACCGGACCGTTCACCGTCGAGAGGCGGACGAGGGGCTCGCCGGAGCCGAACTGGAGCGACTGCTCCCCGCCCTCTTCCTCGTCGCCTCCGGTGCGGCGCGCCGCGGCACAGGCCGCCGCACGGCACCGGACGGGGGCCCAGGCCGCGGCCGAGACGCGGACGCCGGAGTCGAAGCCCGGATCGAGGCGGATCGTGAGGGGACCGTTCACGGCTTCGGCCACGAGACCCTTCCCATCCCACCGTGCGCCGGCGAACCGGGCGGAGAGTGGGCCGTTCGTCACCCGGAGCGTCCAGTCGCCCGAGCCGTCACGGAAGGAGACCGGGCCATTCGTGGCCTCGACGTCCACGGTGCCGTGAACCCCCGAGAGAGAGAGGGGGCCGTTGGCGAGGCGGGCGGTGACGGTTGCGTGGAGGTCCCGAAGGGCCATCGGCCCGTTCTCGGCGGCGAGGTCGAGAACCGCTCCCTTTGGCGCCTTCACGTAGAAGAAGACGAGGACGTCGTCGCCGTCGACGCCTTCGACGGAGACGACCCCCTTCGGGGCCGAGACCGAGACCCGGGCGAGGGCCGCGGCGTCGCGGGCAACCTTGCAGGCCGTGATCTCGAAATCCTCCTTCTCCCAGCCCGAGACGCGGAGGCCGGAGGAGTCGGGGGCGTGAAGCCGCAGTGCCGTCCCGCCCGGCACAGCCAGCGACTGCTCCTCCTTGACGGCCGTAACGCCGTTGAAGCGGACCCGCAGCGCGGCGCAGCCTTCTTCTCCTCCGGACGAGTCGATGGAGACGTCCCGGCCCCGGCCGAGGGCGGAGCCGGCGAGCCCGAGGGTGAGCATCGTGGCGGCGGTCGCGAAAAGGGCGTGGCGCAGCGGGCGATCGAGCATGGGAACCTCCGTCTTCTTCTCCCGGGTACGGGCAACGGGCGCGAAGGTCACGCTCCAGCGTCCTTCGCGCGGCCACCGGTCACTGGAGGGGGGGTCATCTATGCTTGGCGCAATCCGGCGGCAGCGGCCGAGAGCCGACGCCGCCCCGAGGAGATCACATGGACTATTCCCGCGAGCCCGTAGCGATCTCGCCCGACCGGGCCGAGACGAAGTTCCTCACGCGCGTCTACGGCTGGATGGCCGGCGGACTCGTCACGACGGCCGTCGTCGCGTGGTACACCCTTTCCACCCCTGCGCTCCTCCAGGTGATCTTCGGCAACAAGCTGGTCTTCTACGGCCTGCTGATCGGCGAGCTGGCTCTCGTGGCGTGGCTGAGCGGCCTCGTGGGCCGGATGTCGGCCTCCACGGCCGCGTTCGTCTTCCTCGCCTATTCGGCGCTGAACGGGCTCACCCTGTCCTGCATCTTCCTCGTCTACACGTCGAGCTCGATCGCCTCGACGTTCGTGATCACCGCGGGGACCTTCGGCGTCATGAGCGTCTACGGCCTCGTCACGAGCCGGCCGCTGGACGGGCTCGGCTCCTTCGCGTTCATGGGCCTGATCGGGGTGATCCTCGCGAGCGTCGTGAACCTCTTCCTGCGCAACTCGATGCTCGAGTTCGTCATCAGCTGCGTGGGCGTGATCGTCTTCGTCGGCCTGACGGCCTACGACACGCGCAAGCTGAAGATGATGGCGGCGCAGATCGAGGCGGACTCGGAGGCCGGGCGGAAGGGGGCGATCCAGGGTGCCCTCTCGCTCTACCTCGACTTCGTCAACCTCTTCCTGATGCTTCTCCGGCTCCTGGGCAACCGGCGGTAGGCCCAAGGGACGAGACAGGGGGCGGGACGGCAGGGCCAGGGACATGCCGGACCGCCTGCTCGGATTACTCCTTTTCCTGCCGATCCCCCTCGTCCTCGGGCTCTTCACGCGAGCCCCGTTCGGGGTGCGCGCGTCCCTCGGCCTCGGCGTTCTCCTGATGGCCACGCATCGGCTCTACGCGCGGCCGTTCGCCCTCTCGCGTGCCGGTCGCCGGTGCCTCTGGTGCGGCGGAGTGGCGGGCGACGGGCCCCGCGTGCAGCTGGAAGAGCCCTCCGGCCCGTCGACCTGGCGGGCCTGCGCCGAGGAGCACCGGGACAGCCTGACGCGCGTCTTCGGCACGGCTGACCGGTGGCGGTGGTTCCTGCGGATCGGCATCCTCGGCTCCCTCGCGCTCTTCCTCGGCGGCGCGCTCCTCGCCGCGTTCGGACGGCTCGGGCCGGTCACCTTCGCCGACATGTCGGCGCTCTTTCGCCTCGGCGTCTCCCTCACCGCCCTGCCGTACGGCCTTCTCGCGGCCGCCCTCGGGCCCCGCACGGACGGGACGATCCGAGTCCCGTTCCCGGTCCACATCCAGGCGTTGATCGGCACCGCCGTCATGCTCTGGCTCTTCCGGGTCGTCGGAACCGTCTGGTTTGTCCAGGCCGTCCTTCTCGTCGCAAAGTGGCCCTGAAGGTGTGAGGTGCAGCCGGCCGCTCTCACTTCGACGTGTGATTCACGAACTGCTCGCCGCCGCATTACTGGCGTCGGGGCCGGCCGCCTCCCAGCCCTGCGCCGATCCGTCGTTCGCTCTCCCGGTCGACCTCGGCATCCCGGTCGAGGAGCGGTGGCCGCAGCTTAAGACCGCCGACGTGGACGGGGATGGCCGCCAGGATCTCCTCGTTCTCCTCGGCTCTGGCCAGGTCGTCGTCTTCTGGAATCGCGCCGGCGGCCTCGTCCGGGGCCCCTCGACGGATCAGCTCCCTGGCTTTCCCGGGAACAGGTTCTTGCTGGAGCCGGCGGACCTCAACGGCGACGGTCGGGTGGACCTTTTCGTCGGCGTGAGCTCGGCCGAAGCGTCGGCCCAGCGTTTCGAGTCGTGGCTGGGCGATGGGGTCGGTGGGTTCTCGAAGGCGGCGTCCGGTACCCTCCCCTCGGGACTTGGCTCCGGTCTCACCCTCGTTCGGTTCGACGGAGGCGTCGTCCCTGATGTCCTTTCGGTCGCTCGCTCGGCCGCGGACGCGTCGAAGCTCGAGGTCCTGCGGTGGCGCGGCCGGGGTGACGGGACGTTCCAGGCACCAGCCGCGGTCCTGACTCTCGACAATCCAATTCCCGGCGCCGGGGTGGGCGGCGTCGTCGCGGGAGACGTCGACGGCGATGGAAGGACCGATCTCGTCGTCTCCTCGGTCGGGAACGCGCCCAGCCACCCCGAGGTGCATCCCAGGTACTCCTATGTGTCGGGCCTCTGGCTCGGGGATGGCGTGGGCGGTTTCCAGTCGAGCTCTCCCGCGCCTTACGGATGGGCGTTCCGGCTCGTCGACGTCGACGGGGACGGCCGGGACGAGGTCCTCTATGCCAACTGGCAGCGGATGCCGGTCATCTCGGACGCAGGGTTTCTGCGTCGTGAGGCGGACGGGACGTGGCGGGCCCTCGAACGTGGCTCGTCGATGCCCAGACCCTCCTCGTCGGCGAGCTCGACAGGAATCCCGCGCGCAAAGAGGTGCTCGTTGGCGGAGGCGCCTACCGGCTCGGCGAAGCCGGCAGCGGCGCTGTCCGGTACGCGACGATTCCGGAGATCGTGCAGCCGACGCTGCTGGACGTGGACGGCGACGGCCACCTCGACGTCCTCGGCGTCGAGAGGAACCCGGTCGGTGCCGCCAACAGCTTCGTCCTGGCCCGAAGCACTTGCGGAAAGGGTCCGGGGTCGACGACGCTCTTCCTCCCGGCGTTCCTGTCCCTGACGGGCGCCGAAGCGACCCGTTTCGAGACGGAGGTCGCCGTCACGAACTTCGGCACCTCCGCGATTTCGGCCGTCCTGCGGCTTCACCCGGCGGACGGAGCGCCGGCGTTGGCCCTGGCGTCCTTCGCGCTCGAGCCGGGCCGGGTCCGGTTGCTCTCCACGACCGAGGACGTGGAGGCGGTCAGGGTCCTCATGCCCGAGGGTCTCGACCGAGGAACGGCGACTCTCGAGGTCTCGACGCAGGACGGATCGCTGCAAGACGTCGTCGCGGACGTCCGGGTCCTCTCGGTGCGGCCGGGTTCGGGGCGCGGGGGCGTCGGCTATCGGGCGCGACCCGGTGAAGGGCAGCGCCTCGGGGCGACCGGAGACGTGGCCTGGCTCAAGGAAGACGTCGAGGACCGCACGAACCTGGCCGTCGCGAGCGCCGGCCAGGACCCGGTGACCCTGCGCGTCTCCGTCATCTCGGCGGATCCCGACAGGCCTGGCCGGGTCGTCCTTCCCGACGTTACGCTGACGCCATACGGAAGCCACCAGTGGAACCGCGTCCTCGCGACGGCCGGGCTCGGTGCTCGGAGCGGCTGGGCCCGCGTCGAGCGGCTCGCCGGCGGCCCCTGGACGGCGTGGGCGACGGTCAACTCGAACGGAACCGGTGACGGCTCGGTCGTAGAGGTGGCGGCGCCGGGTGATCTGCTTCCCGCGATCGTCGGGACGGATCGGTACCGTACGGACGTGGTCCTCACGAACAGGACGACAACGAGCGGGATCACAACGCTCCGCGTCCCGCCCGTCTCCGCCTCGGAAGGGTACCCGTCGAATCCCTCGCTCGACCTCGAAGTCGGGCCGGAATCGTCCCGGCTGGTGGACCCGGTCTTCGCTCTGAGGGCCGCGCTCGCGATTCCACCCGGTCCCTACGTCGGGCACGCAGCCTTCTACGCGACGGATCTCGTCGCCGGAGCGAGGGTGACGACCCCAGCGGCATCCTCCGGCTCCTTTGGCGTCTACACGCCGCCCGCTCACTGGTTCGGCTACGGCGACACCATGCTCGTCTCCGGTCTGCGTCAGGACGGGAGGAACCGGCCGAATCTCGCGATCATCGAACCGCCCACCCTTATTCCGTCCAGCTTTCGGATCGAGCTCTTCGACGGGCGCACGGGCACGCTGGCGAAGACGATCGAGGGGATCGAGGCGAGCACGACCGCGGGTTCGGCCTCGCGAATCCAGCTCGACTCGGTCCTGTGGGGTACCGGCGTTCCTTTCGGGTGGGCGCGCGTCGTCCGCACCTCCAGGTGGCCGGGGCGCTTCTTCGTCTACGCGATCGTCAACGACGGCGCGGCGCCGGGTCTCGGATCGGGAGACGGAACTTACCTGCCGGGGATTCCGAGGTCGGCGCTTTGAGCCGTTCGGCGTTCGCGAGCCGAAGCCGGGCTAACGAATCAGCTCGACCCGTCGCGACAGGCCCGGGGCGCGGGCGAGCCTGCCATCGCAGGTGAGGAGCACCGTGTCGAGCGCCTCGGCGAGCGCAACGTAGACCGCGTCGTAGGCGGTCAGCCGGTCGCGGAGAGCCCAGACGCGGTCCAGGAGCGGCTCGTGAGCGTGGCGTTCCAGGTCGAGAGCGCGGAGGTCTTCGAGCGCGGAGGCCCCCGCGGTCACGTCGAGGCGACCGTCCCTCACGAAACGGCGCAGGGTCTGGGAGACCTCGACGTCGGCCAGATGCGGGACATGGAGACCCAGCTCGGGGTCTTCGATACGGACGGCAATCGCGCGGCCGCTCTTCGTCCCGAGCAGCAGCTCGACGAGGACCGACGCGTCGAGGACGATCACCGGGCGTCGCGCTCCGCCCGGATCACGGCGGCGGCGGAACGCCCGAGGCGGCGGACGGGACCGGCCCCGAGCCGGTCCAGAAGCTCCGCCCGCGTCGGGCGCTCCAGAGCCTTGCGAACCTCGCGCAGAACGTAGTCCGACATCGTGAGCCCTTCGACCGCAGCCCTCACCTTGAGCTGCCTGTGGAGATCGGCCGGGACGTTCCTGATCTGGACCATCGTCGTGGACATGCGAGAAAGGTAGTTTCATCAGGGCTACATGTCAATCCTCCAATGGTCCGCAACGCCTCCGTGAGCCGGCGGCGATCTCGCCCGGATGGCTGGAGCCGGCGTAGGATGACGGAAGCGACACCGATTCCGCCGGCCCCGGGATTCGCGAGACGCCCAGGTGGAGGCTTCATGCACGTACCCGGAGTAGCAATGGAAATCCGTTTCGCCCCCGCCCTCGCGGTCCTTTCCGCCGGGCTTCTGCTGGCGCCTCGTGCCGAAGCCGCAGATCGGGCCGCCTCGGCCGTCGCCGCGCCCGTCCTGAAGTGGCAGCGGGGCGGCTGCTTCAGCTCGTGGTGCCAGACTGGCTGGTATTCCTCTCCCGCGGTGGCGGACCTCGACGGAGACGGGCACGCGGAGGTGATCTGGGGCTCGTACGACGTCGTGGCCCTCGACGGCGTCACGGGCGCCCTGAAATGGCGGGCGCCGAACGGCTCGCGCGTGTGGCCCGGGATCGCCGTGGCCGACCTGACCGGCGACGGCACTCTCGAGGTGATCGCCGGCCGCGGCTCGGACCAGCTGACGGTCTACGACCCGAATGGGGCCGTCCTCTGGACCCGCAATCCGTTCGGCGGCGGCGAGGTCCGGACGCTCGCGGTCGAGGACCTCGACACCGACGGGATCCTCGAGATCGTCGTCGGGCGCGCCAGCGGCGGCGCGACGAAGCAGCTGAGCGTCTACGACGCGAACGGGAACGTCCGCTCCGGCTGGCCCGCCCGGCGGGACGGGGAGGCCGGGTACGGCTGGGGGATGTACAACGAGAACGTCGCGGTGGCGGATCTCGACGGCGACGGAGACAAGGAGCTGATCGGCCCGACGGACACCCACTACGTCACGGCGCTCGACCGCGGAGGCGACCAGCTCCCGGCGAACGCGATCTACGGCGCGGGCAAGGTCTGGAGCCAGGTGGGCGTCCACGTGGACCACGCGGTGGACCTTCGCGGCTACGCCAACTGCGGCGTCGAGCACCGCCCCAACTGGGCGGACTCGGCGCCGGTCGTCGGCGACCTCGACGGGGACGGCGTCCGCGAGATCGTGATCGTCGGCAACGTCTACAACTGCGCGACGAACCCGTACACGAGCCTCTACCAGATGCCGTTCGTCTTCCGGCTCGACCGGACCCGCGCCTCCGGCGCCGGCTGGGACTGGACGGTCCTCCCGACCCCGGGCGCGGGAAGCGGGCCTCTCTCCGAGGACTACGGCGTCATCGAGACGGTCCCGCCGAATGCCGTCCTGGCCGACCTCGACGGAGACGGAAAGAAGGAAATCCTCTTCCCCTCGTACGACGGCAAGGTCCACGCGTACTGGCTCGATCGGACCGAGCACGGCAGCTGGCCCTACGACGTTCCCGGTACGGGAATCCGCTTTGCGAGCGAGCCGGCGGTCGCGGATCTCGACGGCGACGGGCGCGCGGAGGTGGTCTTCACGTCGTGGCCGCAGAAGTCGGTCGGAGGGACGGGCCAGCTGCACGTCCTCGACGACCTGGGCAATCCCCTGCACGCGGTCTCCCTCCCTTCGCCGTTCGGCGGCGCGACCTGGAACGGCGCCCTCGGGGCGCCGACGCTGGCGGACGTCGACGGCGACGGAGAGCTCGAGGCGGTGGTCGGGACCGTTGCCTCTGGAGCGGTCGTCTACGACCTGCCGGGTACCGGGAACGCGCGCGTCCTCTGGGGCACGGGACGCGGAAGCCAGCGGCGAACGGGCGCCGCGCCGGGGCCTGCGGGCCCGCCGCCGCCCTCGCGATTCCATGCGCTCGCGCCGTGCCGGGTGCTCGACACGCGCGGGACGGCCGGTCCCCTGGGCGGACCTTCCCTGGGCGCGGGGGCCCGACGCCTGCTGCCGCTCAACGGCACCTGCGGGATTCCTCCGGGCGCACGGGCCCTCTCGGCGAACCTGACGGTCGTCGCCGGAGGGGCTGGCGGCTCGCTCGTCGTCTGGGCCGGCGACCGGGAACTGCCCGGAACGTCGAATCTCAGCTTCGGGGCGGGGCGCGCCCGCGCCAACAACGCCTTGATCGAGCTCGCCCGGGACGGGACTCGAACGCTCTGGGTAAAGAACTCGTCCGCCTCGCCGGTCGACGTCATCCTCGACGTGAACGGGTACTTCGAGTAGGGACGACCGCACCGGCGGCGTGAGGCGCGGCCCGCATCTCCCACTTCCACGTGTGTTCAGAGTACTGCTCGTCGCCTCGGCGCTGGTGTCGGCACTGGCAGCTGCCCAGCCCTGCGCCTCGCCGTCCTTCGCACTCCCGGTCGACCTCGGCATTCCCGTCGACGACCTGTCGTGGCTTCAGGCCGCCGACGTGGACGGCGACGGGCGCGAGGACCTTCTCTTGCACGTCGGTTCCGGCCGGGTCGACGTGCTCTGGAATCGCGCGGACGGCCTCGCCCGGGGACCTTCCACGGAGCTCGCCGTCGATCCTCGCGACTCTGCGTATGGGATGACCGCGGAGCTCGACGGCGACGGGAGGGCGGACCTTTTCGTGAGGGCGAAGAGAGGTGAGCCCTCGTCCTGGCGGTTCGAGTCCTGGCTCGGCGACGGATCCGGCAGGTTCGCGATGGCGGCATCCGTTCCCTTCGACGCGGAAGCCGAGCTCGACCTGATCCTCGTCCGGGTCGACGGCTCCGCCTTCGCCGACGTCCTCTCCTTGAGCCACGCCGCATCGGACGCCTCGAAGCTGCAGGTAAGGAGATGGCGCGGACGGGGCGACGGGACGTTCCAGGCGCCCACGACCACCCTGACGCTCGACGATCCGTACTTCGGCCTGGGCGGCACGTTCTTCAGCGCCTCTCACGACGTCGTGGCGGGAGACGTCGACGGCGACGGAAGAACCGACCTCGTCGTCACATCGGGCGCCGTCTATTCGTCCGGCTTCTCCTACGCTTCGAGCCTCTGGCTCGGAGACGGCGTCGGCGGCTATTCACGGAGCGATCCCGCGCCCTCCAGGAGGGCGTCCGAGCTCGTCGACGTGGATGGCGACGGGCGGGACGAGGTCCTCTACAGCGAACAGCAGAAGACGCGAGACGTCGGGATCCTGCGGCGAGAGGCGGACGGAACGTGGCGCGAGATCGCCCGCTTCAGCCCCGCGGGCAGCGTCCTCCTCGGGGAGCTCGACCGGGATCCCACGCGGCTGGAGGCCCTCGTCGCCGAAGGCGTGCTCGGCGCCTACCGGCTCGCCGACTCCGGTCCCGTCCGGTTCGCGACGATTCCGGCGCTGTCGTCGGCGACACTCCTGGACCTCGACGGCGATGGCCACCTCGACGTCCTCGGCGTCGCGCCCCGCCCGACGGGTGCCCCCGGCCGCCTCGTCCTCGCCCGGAACGTCTGCGGTCAGGGACCTGGGACGGCGACGCTCTTCCTCCCGGCGTTCCTCTCCCTGACCGGCGCCGAAGCGACGCGGTTCGAGACGGAGGTCGCCGTCACGAACTTCGGCGCTTCCGCCGTCTCGGCTGTCCTGCGGCTTCACCCGGCAGGCGACGCGCCCGTTGTCGACCTGGCGTCCTTCAGGCTCGAGCAGGGTCGGGTCCGCCTGTTCTCCACGACCGACGACGCGGAGGCCCAGCGGATCGCACTGCCCGCAGGCGTCGACCGAGGCACGGCGACGCTCGAAGTCTCGACACAGGAGGGATCGCCTCCGGACGTCGCCGTGGACCTCCGGGTTCTCTCGCAGCGGCCAGGCTCGGGGCGCGGAGGCGTCGGATTTCGGGCGCGACCGGCCGAAGGGCACCGCGTCGGGACGACCGGAGAACTGGCCTGGCTCAAGGAAGACGTCGAGGACCGGACGAACCTCGCCGTCGCGAGCGCCGGCCCCGATCCCGTGACCCTGCGCGTCTCCGTCTTCTCGACGGATCCCGATCGGCCGGGCCGCGTCACGCTTCCCGACACGACGCTGGCCCCCTACGGGAGCTACCAGTGGAACCGCGTCCTCGCGGCGGCCGGGCTCGGTGCCCGGAGCGGCTGGGCCCGCGTCGAAAGGCTCGCCGGCGGCCCCTGGACGGCGTGGGCGACGGTCAACTCCAACGGGACCGGCGACGGTTCGGTCGTCGAGGCGTCGGCGGCAGAATCCGGGACGCTCCTCCCCGCGATCGTCGGGACCGATCGGTACCGGACGGACGTCGTGCTCACGAACCCGGCCGCCACGAGCCGGACCGCGAAGCTTCGCTTCCCGCCGGTCTCGGGCGAGTCCCCGCTCGCGCTCGACGTCGAGGTCGAAGCGGGGTCGTCCCGGCTGGTGGACCCGGTCGCCGCGCTCAGGCATGCGCTCCTGATTCCTCCGGTTCCCTACGTCGGTCATGCCGCCGTCGAATCGAGTTTTGTCGTCGGCGCTCGCGTGTCGACGGCCGCGTCGCCGGCGTCTGGCTCCTTCGGCGTCTACACGCCAACGGCGTTGTTCACCTACGCTGATTCCGTGCTCGTCTCCGGCCTCCGCCAGGACGGGCGGAACCGCTCCAATCTCGCGATCGTCGTGGGGAACGTCACGGCGCCCTCCCAGTTTCGAGTGGAGCTCTTCGACGGACGCACGGGGACGCTGGCGAGGACGATCGAGAGGGTCGAGGCCGGTATCAACTACGGTGCGCCATCGCGGTTCCAGCTCGATTCCATCCTGTGGGGCACCGGGATTCCCTTCGGGTGGGCGCGCGTCGTGCAAACGACCGGATGGAGCCCCTTCTTCGCTTACGCCGTCGTCAACGACGGCGCGGCCCCGGGGCTCGGATCGGGAGACGGAACGTACTTGCCGGGGATATCCAGGTGACGGGGAATGGCTCTTCCTACCGTGGCCCCGTCTCGCCTGCCTCGAGCGCCGCCAGGAAGCGGTCGTAGCCCGGACCGAGGGCGTCGGGCCCCTGGCTCTGGCTCGACGTGCCCGACTCCGTCGCCTGGTCCTGCAGCTCGTGCAGGATGTCGCGCACACCTTTTCCGTCCGTGGCCCGGAAGGCCGGACTGACCCCTTTCTCGAGAAAGAGAAGCGCCAGCTCCCATTCGCTCATGGTGACGGCGTTCATGAGGACGTCCCAGCCCGGACGGTCGGAGCGGTCGTCCCGGACGTCGAGGCGGGCTCCGTGCGCCAGGAGGACGCGGGCCTTGGCCGCCGTCATGTTGTGGTGCATCAGAAGGGGTCGGCCGTCGTACTCCTCCGTGTCGTCGGGATTCGCCCCCGCGGTCAGCAGGATGTCCATGAGCTCGACGTTCGAGTCGCCGACGTTGTAAACCACGCTCGAGAACATCCGTCCGTTCGCCTGGATCGCGTCGTCCGTGTAGCGTGCCCCCGCCTTCACGAGCTGGCGCACGACATCGACGTCCAGGCGGTTCCCCGTCCCGTCGGTCGCGGCCTCCACGGCGATCCCCAGGATGGTCCGGCCCTTGCCGTCGCGGGCCGTGAAGTCGAGGCCCGGTCGTGCGGCGAGGCTCGTCGCGCCGGAGGTGTCGCGCTTGGCGATTGCGGTGGCGATCGCGGTGAGCTTCGGGTCCTCGAATCTGCCTCGGCCTACGTTCTTGAGGACCCGCTCGACCGCGTGGACCGGGCCCATGACGACCCGCCCGGCCATCAGGAGGAACGGGAAGCCGACGACGAGCGTGACGGCCACGACGCCCGGGTACGAACCGCTCCGCTGGGCCCAGAACAGGAGGCCGCCAGCGGCGAGGACGGCGGGCGCGAGGAGCAGCCCCCACGCGGTGGCCAGGCCACGGCCGGCGGCGTCGTCACCCATGTTCTTCGTGAGAAGCAGCCGGGCGGCTGCTGCGGCTTCGAGAGCGAGGAAGACCCAGCCGGCGACTGCAATCGCCTTCAGAGAGGGTGCGGACATGCGCGGAAGATAGACAGTCGGACCCGCGTCGGCAAGCGCATTCCTCTCGCCGAAGTCAGATCCTCACGGCTTGACCTTCGGGGCCTTCCCGGCCTCGAGGGCGTCGAGCGCGGCCTTCCACTTCGCGGCCTGGGTGCCGTGGCCTCGGCCGGGCTCGGCCTTCTCCCACGACTCGTAGAACGTGACGAGCGCCTCGACACATTTCTCGTGCCGGACGGCGACGCCCGGCGCGGCCGCAAACACTCGTTCCGCCCCGAGGAGCTCCGGCTCGGCCTGGCGGAAGCGCCCGAGGCTGGCGAGGCTGCTGCCCAGCCCCTGCCGGGCCTTGGCGGCCGGCCAGAAGTCCTTGCCCTTCGTCCTTTCGTACATTTCGGCGGCCTCGCGGAAGCACGGCTCGGCCGCGGCGGCGTCGCCGCGCTCGAGGAGGAGGCCCCCCAGGTTCAGGAGGTCGGTCGCGGTGCTCGTGTGGCCGTCGGGGTAGAGGCGCCTTCGCATCGCCAGCGACTCGCGGAAGAGCGGCTCGGGCGCCACCAGGTCGCCGCGCTCCTGGATCAGGAGCGCGAGGTTGTTGAGGCCGGTCGCCACGTACGGGTGGTCGCCCGGGAAGAGCCGCCGCCGCATCTCGAGCGTCTCGCGCGCCAGCGGCTCGGCCCCCGCGAGGTCGCCACGGTTCTTGAGAATCACCGACAGGTTGTTGAGGGCGCCCGCCAGCCGCGGGTGGTCGCCCGGGTAGAGGCGTCGGCTCATCGCGAGCACCTCGCGGAAGAGCTTCTCGGCCCCTTCCAGGTCGCCGGTGCCCCTGTTGCCACCGATCATCAGATTCGCCAGGTTGTTGAGGCTCTCGGCGACGTCCTGGTGGTCGCCGGGATAGACGCGCCTGCGCATCTCCAGAGCCTGGCGGGCGAGCGACTCGGCCGCCGAGGCGTCGCCCTTGTCGTCGAGCAGCTGCGACAGGTTGTTGAGGTCGGTCGCGACCCGCGGGTCGTCGCCCGGGAAGAGCCGCTGGTCCATCGCCAGCGCCTCTCGATAGAGCGGCTCGGCGGCCTCCAGCTCGTCCCGGTCGTTGTGCAGCTGCCCCAGGTTGCCGAGAGCCTCGGCGATTTCCTCGTGGTCGCCGCCGTGCAGCGATCGCGCCAGCGGCACGGCCGGCGCGAGCATCTTCGAGGCCTCGTCGTAGAGGGCCAGCTCGCGGAAGGCGGTGCCGATCGTCGCCCTGAGGCGCAGCTCGGCTTCCGGGGATCTCGCGAGGTCTCCCTTCTCGATCCGGGCCGCTGCGGCGGCCATCATGTCCTGGAGGAGCTTCGTGTCGCGCCCTCTCGCGACGCCCGGCTCCACGCCCTGCAGCATGTCCGCCATGAACTCGGCGATCCGCTCGGCCTTGGCGAGCTGCGCCCGTGCCACCCTCGCCTGCCAGGAGATCCCGACGACGGCCACCAGCAGCGCGGCGACTACGAGGCTCGCCGCCGCCACCGGGACGGTGTGGCGCACGACGAATTTCCGGAACCGGTAGAGCGCGCTCGGCGGCGCCGCGGTCACGGGCTCGCCGGCGAGATAGCGCCGGACGTCCATCGCCAGCCCGTTGGCCGTCTCGTAGCGGCGCTGCCGCTCCTTCTCGAGGGCCTTCATCACGATCCAGTCCAGCTCGCCGCGGAGGATCGAGCTCAGCTTCCTCGGCTCGGTGTGGCGGCGGGCGGCGACGGTGACGAGCGTGTCGGCGGAGTGGCTCAGCCGGCTGCTGGGGCTCGGCGGATCGACCTCGCGGATGATTCGGGCGATCTCCGCGAACGCCGCGGAGCGCAGGCGCCTGGAATCGAAGGGCGTGCTGCCGGTCAGGAGCTCGTAGAGCAGGACTCCCAGCGCGTAGACGTCCGTGCGCGTGTCGATGTCCAGCGAGCCTTCGGCCTGCTCGGGGCTCATGTACTCCGGAGTCCCGATCAGCTGCCGGTGCCCGGTGAACAGCGTCCTCTCGGTCAGGTTGCCTTCGGTGGCCTTGGCGATCCCGAAGTCGATGACCTTGGCCCGGGGCTGGCCGTCGAGGACGGAGACCAGGACGTTCGACGGCTTGAGGTCGCGGTGGATGATCCCCTTTGTGTGGGCGTGCTGTACGGCGGAACAGATCTGCACGAAGAGCTCCAGGCGCGCGGGGATCGGGAGCTTGTGCCTGTCGCAGTGGTCGGTCACCGGCTCGCCGTCCACCAGCTCCATCACGAAGAACGGCTGGCCGGTCTCCGTCGCGCCGGCGTCCAGCACCTTGGCGATGTTGGGGTGGTCCATCATCGCCAGGGCCTGGCGCTCCTGCTCGAAGCGGGCGATCACCTGGCGAGAGTCCATGCCCTTCTTGATGACCTTCAGCGCGACCCGTCGTTTCACCGGCTCGGTCTGCTCGGCCATGAACACGGAGCCGAATCCGCCCTCCCCGATGAGCTGCAGCAGCTTGTAGGGCCCGACCTGCCGACCCGTGCCCTCGGGAAGCAGCGTGTCGATCGTTGCGGCGGCGGAGAGCGGGGCCACCGGTTCGTCGGCGCCGCCGAGGGATCGTTTCTCTTCCGGGGAGTCGTCTCGAGTCTTCACGCTGGGAATCTCCTACGGCTACAGTTCGGGCGGAGGCGGGCCGCCTCGGCGACTCGGATCAGGAGCGGCCATGAGAACCCCTCGGATCCGTTCCGCGAAAAGCTGACCCCGGCCAACGCCTGGCCTGTTCCGAGGGGGTGGGAGTTGAAAATGCGGCGGATAGTAGCCTTGATGTTCCCAAACGGCCCAGGCATGGCGGGCGTCGGGGTCGCGCTTGCGCTCTCCGGCTTTCTGGCCGCGACTCCGGCGAAGCCGCTTCCCGCCTCCGTGGAGAACCCGCGACTCGTCGTGCGCAAGGCCCGGCGCGAGCTTCTCGTCTACTCGGGGGAGAGGGTCCTCAAGACCTACCGTGTCGGCCTCGGCCTCGACCCCGTTTCCCCCAAGAAGCGCAAGGGAGACCTTGCTACTCCCGAGGGTTCCTACGTGGTCTGCATGAAGAACCCGCGGAGCCAGTTCGTCCTCTCTCTCGGCCTGAGCTACCCGAACCCTGCGGACGCGGCGAGGGGCCTGAAGACCGGGCTGATTTCGCGAAGGCAGCATGGGCAGATCGTGGAGAGCGCCCGCGTGGGCCGCTGCCCTCCTTGGAACACGCCACTGGGGGGCGAGGTCTTCATTCACGGGAGCGGCTCGGCGACGGACTGGACCTGGGGCTGCGTGGCCCTCGACGACGACGACGTTCGCGAGCTCTATCCGCGGATCCCTGTCGGAACGCCCGTCGTCATCGAGCCCTGAGGCGCCCTTCGACGGCGAGAGCGGGGGAGCTTTTCGCGGGCCTCGTGAAGGAAGTGAAAATCACGGAGTTCGTCCTGACGGATAGCCGTTTCGAGACGTCCGGCCACCTCTCGGCAGGACGGGGCCGCTACAAGTGGCGACGGTCCCGAAGGCGGGCGGCGCGCCGACGACCGAGACGGGGACCTACGGCGCCGTCGCCCCTCTCTACCTCTCGTCGAATACGTACTCGTGCTGGGCGTCGCGGATCACGAGCGTTCTCTTCGTGCCGGTGCCTACAACGAACTCGAACCCCTGGATACCCGGCGCCGTCGTCAGGAACGAGATCGTTCCGTCCGGGTTCCTGCGCGAGGCCATCTCGCTCCTCCACTCACCGAAGTCGAACACCGTGGCGCCCTTCGCGCGGTTCACCGAGATCTCTCCCAGCGCGGCGTTCGCGTAGCGGGCCGCGAGCTTCGCGCTCTCGGCGGCGTCGGCGGGCACGGTGAGCAGCTTCCTCTCGGCGGCGAGCTGCGTGTAGAACGTCTTGCCGGCCGCCGCCAGCCGCTCGTCCGCCTCGGGTCGCCCGTCGAAGAGCACCTCGAGGAGCTTTCGGCTGTACAGCCCGCGCAGGATCCAGCCGGGATCGGAGTTCGTGAGGATCACGGCCCCCACGTTCTGCCCGGGGAGCCAGATCATGTCGCTGTGGTAGCCGATCATGTCGCCGCCGTGGTGGATGACCGGCACGGAGTAGGTGGTGTCCACCGTGAGCCCCATCCCGTACGTCGTGTCCTTGCCGACGGGCACCTGGGCCACGCGGCGCTCGAGCAGGGGCTCCTTCGCGATGTATCGCTTCCCGTCCGGCAGCACTCCCTCGGCCAGCTCCATCGACACGTACCGGAGCATGTCGCGCACGTTGCTCCACCCGGCGCCGGCGGGGCGGAGCGGGAGTATCGAGTAGTTGAGCTCCATCACCGCGTGTGCGGGCGTGCCGTCGATATCGGGCGCGTGGGGGACCGCGTGGTTGCCGGCCAGGGCGCGCGCGTAGTCGAACGTCGTCGACTTCATCCCGAGCGGGTCGAACACCTCCGCCTTCATGGCACGGTCGTAGGCGGCGCCGAGCTCCAGCCCGGGGAAGAGGACGTGGCCGGCCGTGAAGCCGGCGGCCCCGGCCATCGGGTTCGAGTACTGGAACAGCTCTCCGAACTTCGTGGTCGGCTGCATCGTCGCGAGCGTGTCCAGGGCGGTCTGAGGAGTCACTCCCTTGAACTCGAACAGCCACTCGAGGTCCTGGCGCGGCAGGCCCGTGCACGCGCAGATCAGGTGCTTCACGAGGACTCGGCGCGTGGTGTCGGCGTCCCCCAGCCGGAACGATGGCAGGAGGCTCGTCACCGGCGTCTCCCACGTCAGCCTGCCCTCCGCGACCAGCTTCGCGAGGAGCAGCGTCGTGAGCGCCTTCGTGTTCGAGGCGATCATGAAGAGCGTGTCGCCGTCCACCGGCTTCGACGTCCCGAGCTCGCGCACGCCGAAGCCCCCGCGAAGACGACCTTGCCGTCCTGTACGAGACCCACGCCGACGCCCGGGATGCCCAGCGCCTTCCGGCCCGTCTCCACGAACCGGCCCAGCTCCGCGAGGCGGGCCTTGTCGAGCCGGTTCGCCTTCTTCCCCGCGAACGACTCGCGGACGTAGCCCTTCGGGAAGAGACGGTCGAAGACCAGTCCGACCTGCGCGCCGCGCTTCTCGCCCACGGCCTGCGCCATGTCGTAGATCGCCACCGTCCAGCCTCCGCCGGCGTGCCGCACCCACGCCACGACGTCCCGGCGCTCGTTCGGCGAAGTCTGGTACTCGTAGGTGCGTTGCTTCGACCATCCGTCCCTGTCGGGGCGGTCCGTCGTCACCTTGAGCGGCCACTTCGCATCCGGCTTGTACGCGGCCCAGGCCGCCGCGAGCGCCGAGTCGGCGTCGCTGGCTGCGACGTCCACGAGAGCAAGCCACGAGTCCCCTTCCGGAGTCTCGAGGATCGTCGCGGGGCCCCGCACGCGGACCGACCAGCCCGCGGGTGCGATGAAGGCATTGCCGAGGACGGTCATGCTCGGCGTGTCGGCGGAGAGGCGTTCCACGGCGGGCGGGGCCTGAGCCGCCGCGGCCGGGGTGGGTGCAGGAGATTGCGCGAGCGAGGGACCGGCGAGGAGGAGGACCAGACCAACGAGCGCTCTCATGGAGATACGATAGAGCGGACCCGCGCCGGGGGGGTGCATCTTTCGTCGCCTCCGGCACCGGGGCGCGGCGCTCGCGGAAGAGGCCGGGCCGGAAGTCGCCCGGATGATTCTCGTACTGCCCCCGCCCGCGGCGTTTGAGATACTCCCCACGCCAAGGGAGGCTCCGAATGAGCAGAAGAACGACAGTCACGATCGCACTCGCCGGTGCGCTGGCCCTCCTGGCCGGCTCGGCGGGGGGGCAGGACCTCGCCTCGTTCGAGAAGCGGGTCAGCACGAAGAAGCTCGACAACGGGCTGACCGTGCTCGTCTGCGAGCGGCCCGGTACGCCCGTCTTCTCCTTCTTCACGCACGTCGACGCGGGGTCGGTGCAGGAGAAGGAAGGACAGTCGGGTCTCGCCCACATGTTCGAGCACATGGCGTTCAAGGGGACCGACCGGATCGGGACGAAGGACGTCGCCGCCGAGCGGAACGCCCTCGCGAAGGTCGAGGCGGCCTTCCTGGCCTACGAGGCCGAGAGGTCGAAGCTCGGCGGCGGGGACGAGAAGAGGCTCGCCGGTCTCGAGAAGGCGTGGCGGGACGCCATGAAGGAGGCCGACGCCTTCGTCGTGAACAACGAGTTCGGCGAGATCGTGGACCGCGAGGGGGGCGTCGGGCTCAACGCGTTCACGAGCAACGACGAGACGGGCTACTTCTTCTCGATGCCGGCCAACCGGCTCGAGCTCTGGGCCTACCTCGAGTCGAGCCGTTTCCTCAGCCCGGTCTTCCGCGAGTTCTACAAGGAGAAGGACGTCGTCTTCGAGGAGCGACGGATGCGGGTCGACAGCAGTCCGATCGGCCGGCTGGTCGAGCAGTTCCTCGCGACGGCGTTCGACGCCCACCCCTACGGTCGCTCGGGGATCGGCTGGCCATCCGATCTCGCGGCCTACAGCGCGACGGACGCCGAGAAGTTCTTCAGGACGTACTACGTCCCGTCGAACATGGTCGTGACGATCGTCGGCGACCTTAAGGCGGCGGAGGTCTTTCCGGTCGTGGAGAAGTACTTCGCTCGGCTCCCGAAGGTCCCGAAGCCGGCCGAGATCCGAACGGTGGAACCGCCGCAGATCGCCGAGAAGGAAGTCGTCCTCGTCGACCCGTCCCAGCCGTTCTACCTCGAGGGCTACCACAAGCCGAGCGCGCTCCACCCGGATGCCGCCGTCTACGACACGATCTCCGACCTCCTCTCCTCCGGGCGGACCTCGCGGCTCTACCGGAGCCTCGTCCGCGACAAGAAGGTCGCGGCCGCGGCGGCGGGCTTCGGTGACTTCCCGGGGTCGAAGTATCCGAGCCTCTTCGCCTTCTACGCGGTCCCGCTCCCGGGCAGGACGAACGCCGAGGTGAAGGACGCCATCCGGGACGAGATCGAACGGCTCAAGACCGAGGACGTCACCGATGCCGAGCTCGCGATGGTCAAGACGCGCGCCAAGGCGAACCTCATCCGCCGGCTGGGAGACAACCAGGGGCTCGCGAACCAGCTCGGGACCTACCAGGCCCGTTTTGGAGACTGGCGGGACCTCTTCCGTGACGTCGAGCGGATCGACAAGGTGACGAAAGCCGACATCCGGCGCGTCGCCGGCGAGATATTCCAGGCGAAGAACCGGACGGTCGCGCGGATCGAGACGAAGGTCGAAGGTCCGGCCAAGCCCGAGACGAAGGGCGAGGCGAAGGAGAAGAAGTCGTGAAGCGCCCCCTTGCCATTCTGCTGGCGCTCGCCGCGTCCGCCGTTGCGCTCCGTCCTGCTCCGGCGGCGGCACAGGCCGCCGACTGGAAGGAGATCCGGAAGCCGGCCCTCAAGCCGTTCACGATCGCCAGGCCGAAGAGGGTCACACTGCCCAACGGCATGGTCGTCCTCCTGATGGAAGACCGCGAGCTGCCGCTCGTCAACGCTTTCGCCACGATCCGCGGCGGTATCCGGAACGACCCGGCGGAGAAGACGGGGCTCGGATCGGTCGTCGGCCAGGTCTGGCGGACGGGCGGGACCAGGGCGAAGACGGGCGACGAGCTCGACGACTTCCTCGAGGCGCGGGCCGCCAAGGTCGAGACGAACGTCGGAACCGCGTCGGCGACCGTCTCGCTGTCGTGCCTGAAGGGAGACTTCGACGCAGTCCTCGGGACGTTCGACGACCTCCTGCGGAACCCCGAGTTCCGCGAGGAGAAGATCGGCCTCGCCAGGAGCCAGATGAACACCGGCATCGCGCGGCGAAACGACGACCCGGCGGGAATTGCGCAGCGCGAGATGCAGAAGCTCGTCTACGGGGCCGACAGCCCCTACGCTCGCGTCCCCGAGTACGCGACCGTCGCCGCCATCAACCGCGACGACCTCCTCGCCTGGCACAAGAAAGTACGTCCACCCCGACCGGATCGTCCTCTCCGTCGTGGGCGACTTCGACGCCACCGAGATGGAGAAGAAGCTGAAGAAGACGTTCGGGGCGTGGCCGAAGGGGCCGAAGCTCGACGAACCGCCCGCTGCGTACCGGAAGGAGCCCGGGCCCGGGGTCTTCCTCGTCGAGAAGGACGACGTGAACCAGTCGAACATCCGGCTCGTCCACCTCGGGATCGAGCGGAAGGACCCCGACTACTTCGCCCTCGAGGTGATGAACGAGGTCTTCGGCGGCGGTTTCTCCGCCCGCCTCTTCTCGAACGTGCGTTCGGCGAAAGGCCTCGCCTACGCGGTCGGTGGCGGCGTCGGCTCGCAGTGGGACTACCCCGGGTCCTTCGGCGTCATGATGGGGACGAAGAGCGGGTCGACCGCGGCGGGGATCGAGGCCCTCCTCGAGGAGGTCGATGGGATCGTGAACCGTCCGCCGAGCGACGACGAGCTCCGGAAGGCCAAGGACGCCATCCTCAACTCGTTCGTCTTCCGGTTCGACTCGAAGCAGAAGATCCTCCGCGAGCAGGCGCTCTACGCCTTCTACGGCTACCCGGCGGACTTCCTCGACCGGTACCGGGCCGAGGTGGAGAAGGTGACCGCCGCCGACGTGCAGCGCGTCGCGAAGAGACACGTCCGCCGCGGGGACCTCGCGATCCTCGTCGTCGGCAAGAGTGCCGACTTCGACAAGCCGCTCTCGGCATTCGGCGCGGTCCAGAAGATCGACATCACGATCCCGACGCCGGGTGGCGACAAGAAGCCGGCTGCGACCGCAGGGGCCGCCGCCTCCGGCAAGGCGCTCCTCGCGAAGGCCGTCGCCGGGATGGGGGGCGCCGAGGCGCTCGGCAGAGTCAAGGACGTCACGACGAAGGCGAAGATGACGACGAAGACCCCGCAGGGCGATATGGAGCTCTCCGCGACGACGATTTCGGCTCCTCCCGACCGGATGCGGGCCGAGATCCAGACTCCGATGGGGACGATGGTCCAGACGCTCGGGCCGGGCGGCGCGTTCGTCGTCACGCCGATGGGGACGCAGGATCTTCCCGGCTCGATGCGCGACGAGATGGTCAGGCAACTCCAGCGGCAGCCCGTCTTCCTCGCCCAGAAGGCCGGTGACCCGAGGCTGACGGCGACCCTCGCCGGGAAGGAGAAGCTCGGAGCGGTGGACGCGGAGCTCCTGGATGTCACCTGCGAGAAAGTCGACGTGAGGTGGTTCGTCGATCCTGCGACCGGCCGTCTCCTCCGCTCGAGCTACAGCGGCGCCGGTCGCGAGGGACCGGTGACGAGCGTCGTCGACTACTCCGACTACCGGACCGTCGACGGCGTCACGTTCCCGTTCGTGCAGGAAGTGACGCAGAACGGGGAGAAGACGCAGTCGGTCAGGGCCGAGGAGATCAAGGTCAACGCCGGCGCCGACCCGAAGCTCTTCGAGAAACCGGCGCCGAAGACAAACTGACGGTCATGCGTCTCGCCCACGACGAGCTGCGGAAGGCGCTGGGCGCGGCGTTCGGCTGAACGAGGGATCTCAGGGAGGCGGCGCGGCGAGCCAGGGCTCGTCGCGCCGCATCTGCCGCGACGTTGCTGCCGCTGAGAGGGGCGGGGCGACACGCCTAGAATCCCGGGGTGACACGGAGACGGGCTGTGCATGCGGACGCCCCCGCGGCGCTCGACACTGCCGCGAGTGCTTTCCGGGACCTGCTCCACGGGGTCCTGCTTCAGGCGAGCCAGGGTTCTCCGCGAGCCGTCTTCCTACGCGACCTCCTCCGGACGCTGCTCGAGTTCTCGCGGTCGGACGGAGCCGCTCTGCAGTTCCCGGACGGGGAGAGTGTCGTCGCCTGCCGCCTGGAGAGGGGCGGGGGTCCTCAACCGCAGTTCGAGCTTCAGGCGCACGGAATCCGAGAGCGCAGGGCGCGTCCCGACCCCGACCTGTTCGATGGGAGGCGCCCGTCGACGCTCCGGCTCGCGCTGCCGTTCGGCGAGGAAGGCGCCGGCGAGCTGCAGCTCTCGCGTGCCGGCGGCGATCCGTTCTCGGCGGCGGACGTCGCGCTGATTCGCGGGATCCCGGAGACGCTGAGCCTCGCGCTCGCGCACCAGCGCGCTCACTGGGCCCTTCGCGAGCGGGTGAAGGAGCTGACCTGCCTCTACGGGATCGCGCGGATCGCGGAGCAGCCGGGGCTGGCGATCGCCGACGTCCTCCAGAGGATCGTCGGGCTCCTCCCGTCGGCCTGGCAGTACCCCGACGTCACGGCTGCCGCAATCACCTTCGACGGCTCCCGGCAGGCCAGCCCCGGCTTCCGGTCGGACGCGCAGCGACAGTCCGCCTCGATCGTGGTCCGCGGGGAGTCCCGGGGAGTCGTCGAGGTTGTCTACCTCGATGAGAAGCCCGACGTCCACGAGGGGCCGTACCTGGCCGAGGAGCGAAGCCTCATCGACGAGGTCGCGCGTCAGGTGGGACTCTGGGTCGAGCGGAGGGAGGGGAGACGAGGAGAAGGCGAGGCTCCAGCGGCAGCTGAGGCACGCCGACCGGCTCGCCACGATCGGGCAGCTCGCCGCCGGCGTCGCCCACGAGCTGAACGAGCCCCTCGGCGGGATCCTCGGCTTCGCCCAGCTCGCGCGAAAGAGCGAGGGCCTCCCGGTGCAGGCCGACGCGGACCTCGAGAAGATCGTGAGCGCCTCGCTCCACGCGCGGGAGATCGTCCGCAAGCTCCTGATATTTGCCCGGCAGATGCCGGCGGCGAAGACGAAGTCGGACCTGAACCGGGTCGTGACCGAGGGGCTCTACCTCGTCGAGGCGCGCTGCGCGACCGAGGGGATCCGCCTGGAGAGAGACCTCGATCCCGCGCTCGCCTGGATCGTCGCCGACCCGGGCCAGCTTCAGCAGGTCCTGATGAACCTCGTCGTGAACGGGATCCAGGCCATGTCCGCTGGCGGACGGCTGACGATCCGGACGCGGAACCGGCCGGGAGGGGTCGTCCTCTCCGTGGAGGACACGGGTGCCGGGATGGACGAGGAGACGCTTCGGGAGATCTTCAACCCGTTCTTCACGATGAAGGAGGTCGGACAGGGAACCGGGCTCGGCCTCTCGGTCGTCCACGGGATCGTCACGTCGCACGGCGGCACGATCCGGGTCGAGAGCGAGCCGGGACGGGGTTCGCGATTCGACGTCGACCTCCCGCTTTCCGGCCCGGACGAAGCCTGAGGAGAAGAACCGCGTGACGAAGGACGAAACGCCCGCCAGGATCCTCGTCGTCGACGACTCGCCGTCGACGCTCGAAGTGCTCCGCCGCAACCTCGAGGACGGCGGGCACACCGTCGTCACCGCCTCGGGCGCCGCCGACGCGCTCGCCCTCCTCTCGTTCACTTCCGTCGATCTCGTCCTGACCGACCTGAAGATGCCGGGAATGTCGGGCCTCGACCTCGTCCGGCACGTAACGGAGAACCTGAAGGAGACGGAGATCGTCGTCATCACCGGCTACGCGACGATCGGCGGCGCCGTCGAGGCGCTCCGGAGAGGTGCGGAGGACTACCTCGCCAAGCCGTTCACCGACGACGAGCTCCGTGAGGCCGTGGCGCGCGCGCTCAGGAAGCTCCGGGGCCGCAGGTCCGAGAGCGCTCCACCGCCGGCCGCCGTCCCCGGCCTTCTCGGGGAGTCGGAGGCGATCCGCCGCGCCGGACGCGCGATCGAGCGCGCCGCGTCCTCCGACGGAGGCGTCCTCCTCGGAGGGGAGGACGGCACCGGCAAGGAGCTCGTCGCCCGGATCATTCACCACAGGAGCGCACGGGCTCACGGTCCGTTCCTGTCGATGTACTGCCGCTCGGTTGCTCCCGAGTTGTTGCACCAGGAGCTCCTCGGCGCGCGGGGGCGTCCGGGTCTCCTCGCCCGGGCCGCGGGAGGAACGCTCTTCGTCGCCGACATCGAGGAAGTCGGGGCGACGGTGCGGGAGAAGCTGGCGCTGCTCGGACCACCGGCCCGCCCGGCGCGCAGGCAGAGGTCGACGTCGGCCCGCCTCATCGCCACCACATGCTGGGGAACGGGACCGTCCCGGACGAATCCGCCGGTCAGCGGCGAGCTCTTCGACGAGGCGATCTGGCTTCCTCCGCTCCGCGAACGGGGAGAGGACGTCGTCATTCTCGCCGGTCACTTCGCCCGCCACTATTCCGGCGCGCTCGAACGGCCTATCCCGGAGCTGGCCGACTCCGTCCTCGAGGTCTTCCGAAGCTACCCGTGGCCCGGAAACGTGCGGGAGCTGCGGGGGATCGTGAGGGACCTCGTGGCCAGCGAGCTGACGACCGTCTCGGTCCCCGATCTCCCCCCGCGGATGCGCTTCTCCGCCCTCCGGGACGCGGGCTGGAACCGGTCGCTCGCCGACGTCGAGGCCGAGCACGTGAGGCGAGTCCTCGCGGCGGTCGACGGCAACAAGACGCGCGCCGCGGAGATCCTCGGAATCGACCGCAAGACCCTGCGCGACAAGCTGCGAGACCGGAAGTCGCCGGCGCAGCCGTCCGGCGACGGGGCGCCCGGAAAGGAGAAGAGGGCCTTGCGGCCCCCCTCGCCTGCGGTGGACCCGCCTGTCGGGCTCAGAAAAAGTAGAGGGCGTTGAGAAGGACCGTCGGCTGCGTTCCCGTGAGGCTGGCTTCCTTCTCGAAGACGTCGCTGGTCGAGTGGTCGAGGCGCAGGTCGGCCCGCAGGACCAGCCCGGGCGCGAGCTTCAGCTCGGGCGTGAACGTCAGCTCCGAGAGGGTCTGTGGTGTCCCGGTCCGGACGCCGTCCGGGTCGTCGAAGACCTCGGCGCGCAGGACGAGCGCGAACGAGGGGCTGAGGCCGAGGCGACCGTAGAGGGCGACGCCGCCCCACGTCGCGTCGAGGCCGGGCCCGGCTGCGTTCTCCTCGGTCGCCCAGACGGCGTCCAGCCCGAGCGCCGACCCCGCCCCGAGCTTCCACGTCCCGACGACGTTGAGGAACGTCCGATCGTCCGAGTCGTTGCCGGCGCGCTCCGGCCCGAAGAGGGCGTTGACGGTGACCGTGGCGTTCGAGGGAAGGGTGAACGCCAGCTGGCCGCCGAGCGATTTCGACGTGTTGGAGTCCTCGACGTTGTCCCAGCCGTTCACGACCTCGACCATCGCCGAGACCGTTCCGGAAAGGGCGTACGTCGCCTTGAGTCCGGTGTGGCTCGCGGGCTCGGCGTAGCCGAAGAGGAACGACCGGGTCGCGTTGTCGTTGTACCCGTCGTAGCCCTCGATCACCTCGTAGCCGCAGTGGGTCGCGTACTTCCCGGCGTCGAAGCGGAGACCGCTCCCGAGCGGAGCGACGTACGAGACGTACGCCTGCTGGAGGTCGAAGTCCCCGGCCGTTCCGTCGTCGTCGCGGAAGAGCCCGGCCGCGGCGGTCATCCGGGGGATCGAAGCGCCAGCGACGGCGTCGATCCGGAAGCCCGCCTCGCCAGGGGCGGAGGCGACCTTCTGCAGGACGAGCTCGGCGCCGTCGATCTTGATCGCGTTGTCCTCGAAGTCGAAGACGCGGTACTGGTTCGTGTCGGACTCGGGGCGGTTGAAGTTCCAGGACCAGCTCGTCGTAACGAAGCCGTTGACGGAGATCGTCTCGTACCACGGCCGGGGCGCGGCCGGCGCCGGCGCCGTTGCCACTGGCGCCGCGGCTGGCTCCTGGCCGAAGGCGCCCGGCGCGAGGGCGACGGCGAGGGCCGCCACGGCGAAGGTGAAGAGGAGGGCCGCGCCGCGGCCCTCCTTAGACCGGGCCACGGCTCAGACCCCTTCGAGGTAGGCGGTCTCGCCGTGAATCGAGCTGTCGAGCCCCGAGCGTTCCCCCTCCTCGGTGACTTTCACGACGGTCACCCGGTCGATCAGCCAGAGCATCCCGTACGTAAAGGCGAACGCCCACGCCGAGGAGATCACCACGGCGAGGAGCTGGACGAAGAAGAAGCGGCTGTTGCCACGGAGGAGGCCGTCGACGCCCGCCGGGTTGAAAGCCGTCGTGGCGAAGATGCCGCTGAGGATGATCCCGATGAACCCGCCGACGCCGTGGACACCCCAGACGTCGAGGGCGTCGTCCCAGCCGAGCTTGTTCTTCAGGGCGACCGCGTAGAAGCAGACGACGCCGGCGATGACGCCGATGAGGCAGGCGGTCGTGGGGGAGACGTAGCCGGCGGCGGGCGTGATCGTCGCCAGCCCGGCGACCGCGCCCGTGAGGAGGCCGAGGAACTTCGGCTTCTTCGACGTCATCCAGTCCATGGCGAGCCAGGCGATGGCGGCGAAGCTGCCGGCGAGGTCGGTGTTGAGGAAGGCGACGGCCGTGACGGAATCGACACGGAACTCGCTCCCGGCGTTGAAGCCGTACCAGCCGAACCAGAGGAGGCCGGTGCCGAGCGCGACGAGGGGGATCGAGTGCGGTCCGCGGTCCTCGACCTTTCGCTTTCCGACGTAGAGGATCGAGGCGAGGGCGGCGATCCCGGCGATGTTGTGGACGACGATGCCGCCGGCGAAGTCGAGGACGCCCAGCTTCGCGAGAATTCCGCCGCCCCAGACCATGTGGACGAAGGGGAAGTAGACGAAGGTCAGCCAGCCGGTCAGGAAGAGCATGTACGCCTTGAACGTTACCCGGTTCGTGAAGGCGCCCGTGATCAGCGCCGGCGTGATGACGGCGAACATCATCTGGTAGGCGATGAAGACGATCATCGGGATCCCATCGTTGACCGGGGAGGGCATCTGGAGGGTGATCCCGCGCAGGAACGCCCAGTCGAGGTTCCCGACGATCCCGGCGAGGTCCGTACCGCTCTTGAGGTCACCGCTGAAACAGAGCGAGAACCCGTAGGCCCACCAGAGGACAGTCGTCCAGCCCATGGAGACGAAGCTCTGGATCATGATCGCCAGGACGTTCTTCCGGCCGACGAGCCCGCCGTAGAAGAAGGCGAGGCCGGGCGTCATCAGCATGACGAGGCTGGAGCACAGCAGCATGAAGGCCGTGTCTCCGGTGTTGATGGTCATCTGTGGCATTTCATCTCCTTGGTTGATGGTCGAGCCGGGCGACAGGGCCGCTCAGGCGGGAAAGCGCGGAATGGAAAAGGCCCCGGAAGGTCCGGGGCCGTCGGGGACATCGGAGAACTGCAGGGAAACGCCGCCGAAGTGGCGAAGGGGCTCTTTGGGCCGTGGGGAGTGTGAGGAGGAATTCCCCGCAAAACGGGGAATTTCACCACGTGGAATGGGTCGCCGTCAACGATCGGGGCGACGGCACGGCGGCCGGTTCGGGTCGACCGCCGAAACCCGCTAAGCCTCCTCGACCTCCCACTCGTCGATCGACCATCCCTGCTCGTCGCAGAGGCATCGGGCGACCGGGACCTTTCGCGGGTGGAACGACGTGCTGCCCGTGAGAATCCTCTCGAGACCGCATTCGGTCGTCGCCACGTGCTCGGCGAGGTACGCCATCGCTTCGGACTCTCTGGAGAAGACCCGTTCGACGAAGGTGGAACCGGCGTCGTCCTCGGAGGGGCCTTCGTGGGACATGACGAGCCAGACTTTCATGCGTGCCTTCTCTGCGGTCCGTTCCTCGGAGTCACGCCGACGTCGGTCCTGCCGTCCTTCACCGTCCGATCCGGGCACGGAGAGCGTATCCCAGGCCGAGCGACGGCGCCCATCCGGCCGAACTCGAAGAAAGGCCGGCCGCCTGATCCTCCGGCCCTGCGAGGGAGGATGGGCCGTTCGCCTCAGGGCATCGCACCGGTCACTGGTAGTAGCCGCTGACGTCCAGGATGACGTGGGCCGGGGCCGGGCTTTCGTTCGAAATGATGACGGCGCCGGAATCGGTCGTCGAGAGCTTCAGTTGTGTGTTCGAGGCGCGCGTTCGTCCCGGCGCGAAGTGGACGGTCGAGGTGACGGGCTTCGCCTCGTCCGCGGGATAGGCGACGAGGTACCCGGCCGCGGACGTCTGGGTGGCGGTGACGGTCCTGCACGCGACCGCTCGCGCGGCCGCCGGGATTCCGCAGACGCCGCCGAGGTGACGGCAAGCGAGGAGCTGCCGTCGACGGGCTGCCCCCCTGTTGGCCCGACGGACTCCCGGGTGTCGAGGACACGGCACGGAGTCAGGGGGTAAAAGAAGGTCGCCGCTCCGGCGGGCAGGACCTCGACCATCGTCGAAGCATTACTCGACTGGCACTGGCCGGGCAATGGGGCTGACCGACAAGGGCGGGTGCGTTCATATCTCGACCTCCTGACGGGCACCTATGGTTCGCCAGCTCAGCCGTGGTTCGAGAACGTGGCGAAGCGGCAGGTCAAGGCCCGAAGATCTACGCTTCCGCGACACCGGCGTCCTGCACCATCTGCTCTCCCTTCCGAACCGCGGCGCGCTGCTGGGGCACCCCGGTGTCGGGGCTTCCTTCGAGGGATTCGTGATAGAGCAGGTCCTCAGCGCGGTAGAGTCGGCCGACGCGTACTTCTGGGCTACTCACGGCGGGGCCGAGCTCGACTTGCTTCTCGTGATGGGGGGCACCACTACGGCGTGGAGGTAAGCTGGCGGAGAAGCCGGGGATCAGCCGTTCGATGCGAGTGGCCATGGAGGACCTGGGGCTGTCCCATCTCTACGTCGTGTATCCAGGTCGTCACGTTTTCCCGTTGGAGGAGCGGATCACGGTGTTTCCAGTGGCCTCCCTGAACGAGCTCCCGGACCTGCTGAAAGCGAGAACCGCGCCACCCGCGGGCGCGGCGAAAGCTCGTCGAGACGGGCGGGTGCGCACGAGACGGAAGACCTCTCCGTAGGAGGCCCGCCTTCTCTCGGACGCCTCCGCGTCGGCTCGGTCACCGGAAGTCGTGGCTCGGCGGGGTGCTCTCGCGGTTTCGTGGATACGGGGGCGAGACGGGCTTCCTCAGCTCGGGTATCGGCTCATCCAGGCTCATTCGCTCGAAGCGCTCGGCGCGGATGGAGAGGGTGCCGTCCTTCTTCTGGAGGCGCCCCTCGACGACGAGGGCGGGGGAGCCGACGACGAGGGCGGTCTTGACCATCGACCCGGCACGCCGCAACGAGTGACGCGTGACCTGATGCCGCGTCGCGCCAGCCGTTCTCACCGCTTCGAGGTCATGGGCTTCCGTCCGGCCCCGTGGTCCTTCGGCCCCGCGAGGGAGACGGAGGCGTTCGCCTCAGGGCACCGCGCCGGTCACTGGTAGTAGCCGCTGACGTCCAATATGACGTGGGCCGGGCCCGGGCTTTCGTTCGAGACGACGACCGCGCCGGAACCGGTCGTCGAGAGCTTCAGCTGCGTGTTCGAGGCGCGCGTTCGTCCCGGCGCGAAGTGGACGGTCGAGGTGACGGGCTTCGCCTCGTCCGCGGGATAGGCGACGAGGTACCCGGCCGCGGACGTCTGGGTGGCGGTGACGTTCGCAGCGACCGCTCGCGCGGCCGCCGGGATTCCGCAGACGCCGCCGAGGGTGACGGCAAGCGAGGAGCCGCCGTCGACGGGCTGCCCCCCTGTTGGCCCGACGGATTCCCGGGTGTCGAGGACACGGCACGGAGTCAGGGGGTAGAAGAAGGTCGCCGCTCCGGGAGGCAGGACCTCGACCGTCGCCGAAGCAACACTCGACTGGCACAGGCCGGGCATGGTCTCCGTGGCGTGGATCGTCATCGTCCCCGTCGGGCCGGCCGTGAAGACGATCTCGTTCGTCCCGGCGCCCGAGGTGATCGTGCCGGCGCCCCACCAGTAGTACGTGGAGCCGGCGTGAGCGGAAACAGAAGCGCGCTGGTTGGGAGAACCGGACCCGACCTGCGCGGGAGCCTCGATGACCGGGGTCGGGGTCGTTGGGAGGACCTCGAAGACCGCGCTTCCGGAAGACACGCCGGGACCGGTCGCATCCGAGACGGACGAGACGGAGAGCGTCGTCGAGGACACGGGATGGAGATATCGCGAGAAGGTATCAGTCGTGATCGATGGCCAGACGTCGCCATCGGACCAGACGATCGTCCAGGGCGAGGTCCCCGTCAGCTCGACCCGGGCGGAGACCGATCCTCCCGGACAGACCGTCCCGTTCCCCGAGACGAGGGCGGTCGGAGCCGGCAGGTCGACGAAAAGGGAGACGAGGGTGACGCTCCTCTTCGCGCCGTCGGTCGCCGTCAGCCGGAAGCGGTAGTAGCCGGGGACGTCCGGGACGAAGGTCGGATTCGGTATCGTCGTCGACGAGAGAGCCGAGCTCGACCCGGCTTCCGTCCGGACGACCTCCCAGAGCCAGCTCGTCGCCGTGCGCGGCTGCGCGTCGAGCTGCCGGGCGACCCCGACGGAACCGGACGCGGAGTCGATCTTCGCCTCGTCCGCGAGAGACGGGACGCCGACCCAGATCGAGTGGTTCTGGGTGTCCGCGAGTGCGACTTCTCCGGAAGGGCGGATCGCGAGGCCATGCGGACTCCCGAGCAGCGCCGCTCCCCCCGTGCCGTTTGCGGCGCCGTAGGAGTTGTCGCGGGCTCCGGCGACGGTGGATACGACTCCGTCCGGAGTCACCTTTCTGACCAGCATTCCGTCGGTGACCCAGAGGTTTCCCGATCCGTCCAGGCGGAGAGCCGTCGGGCTCGAGAATCGCGCCACGCTCCCCGGTCCGTCGGCTGTCCCTCCGCCTCCCGGCGAGCCGGCCACGGTCGTCACCACACCCAGCGGGCTGATCTTTCGGATCGTGGCGTTGCCGCGGTCGGCGACGAGGACGTTCCCGGCACGATCGGTCGCGAGCCCGGCCGGATTCCTGAACCGGGCTCCGGTTCCCGTTCCGTCGCTCGCGCCCATGGCTCCCGCCAGCCCCGCCAGCGTCGTCACCGCTCCGGTCGGTGAGATTTTCCGGATCGTGCAGTTCCACGAATCCGCCACGTAGACGAACCCGGCGGCGTCCGTCGCGATTCCCCACGGCTCATGGAATCGCGCGGCACGTCCCGTGCCGTCCCGCTCGCCTTCGTAGGACGCGTATCCGGCGATCGTCGTTACCACGCCGTCCGGGGTGACCCTGCGTACGGTGTGGTCCATGTCGTCCGTAACGTAGATGTCACCAGAGGTCGCGACCGCGATGCCTGCCGGGTCATAGAAGCGGGCGGCACCGCCGGTGCCGTCGACGCTCCCCAGCTGGCCCAGCGACCCGGCGAGCGTCGTCACGTCTCCGGTCGGACCGATCCTTCGAATGGAGCCGTTGGAGGAGTCCGCGACGACGAGGCTTCCCGAGCTCTCGGACGCGACGTCCGTCGGGTAGTAGAACCGTGCCGTCGCCCCGACGCCATCCAGACTCCCGAGGTTGCTCGCCCGGCCCGCGACCGTCGAGACGGCGCGGGCCGGCGTCATCGCCCGGATCGCGTGATTCTTGAGATCAGCGATGAAAAGGTCGCCCGTCGGCCCGATTGCGACCCCCGCCGGTTCGTTGAACCTCGCATCCGAGCCCGTGCCATCCGCTTCCCCTCGTGTCGGCGCGAGTCCGGCCAGCGTCGTAACCTCCCGGGCCGGCGTGATCTTGCGGATCACGAAGTTGCCCGAGTCCGCGACGTAGAGGACCCCCGCCGCGTCGACCGTGACGCCCCTCGGCGAGCGGAAATACGCGCCCGTCCCGGTTCCGTCAAGCCAGCCCGCATGGCCAGCCCCCGCGAACGTCGTGACGAAGCCGGCTGGCGTGATCCGGCGAATCGAGTGGTTCCCCTCGTCCGCGACATACAGGTTCCCGTCCGCGTCGAAAGCGAGGCCCGCCGGGGACCGGAAGCGCGCCACGGAGACGTCGCCGTCTTCCTTCCCCGGGCTCCAGGGCTGTCCGGCGACCGTGGTGACGACACCTTCCGACGTGACCTTGCGAATGAGATGGCTGCCCGAGTCCGCCACGAAGAGGTTCCCTGTTCCGTCGATGGCGATTCCCGCAGGGGAGTAGAAGCGGGCGTCGCTCCCCGTTCCGTCCTCGATCCCGATCGTGCCCGCCTTCCCGGCGAGGGTCGTGACGACACCCGTGGCCGCCACCTTCCGGATCGTGTTGTTGGCTGTGTCCGCGACGAAGACGATGCCAGCCGCCGAGACAGCCATCGCCTCGGGCCACTTGAATCTTGCGCCGCTCCCCCGGCCGTCGGACGAACCGCTGCTTCCGGCCAGGCCCGCAAGCGTCGAGAAGCGCCCGCCGGGCGTGCGCTTTCGGATCGAGTTGCTGACGAGGTCGAGAACGTAGAGATTCCCGCCTCCGTCGAACGCGACCGCCGTCGGGTAGAAGATGCTCGCTGTCGCGTCGGGGCCGTCGAACCAGCCGCCGCCGCCTGTCGGCCCCGCGAGGCGCGAGAAGTACAGCGACGTGGACGGGTTCGTTCCCACCCACACCGAGGTCGCGCCCGTTGCGACGCAGCTGCCGGGGACCGAGACCGTCACGCCGAGGACAGCCTGGCCCGCGGAACCGACGGAGAATGTGATCGCCCGGCTTCCCTGGCCCGCCGCGATCACCCCGTTCGAGATCGTCCACGCGTACGTCGCGCCCGCCCCGGCGTCGGGGACGGACGCCGCGATGCCGGTCGTCCCGGGGAGGATGGGACTCGGGGCGGTGATGGCGGCCGATGGAGCCGGTCCCGGGAGGACCGTGACCGTAGCCGAGCCGGTCCCCGCGCTCGTCCCGTTCGGGTCGGATACGGAGGTCACGGTGTATGTGGCTGTGGAACCGGGAGTAACGACGTGACGCGAAGGGCTCGTGTCGACGCCGTTGTCGACGAAGGAGTCGGACCAGGTGACCTTCCACGGTCCCGACCCGGTCAGGTCGGCCCGCAGCTCGACGGACTGTCCGGCGCATATGGTCGCGGAGCCGGAGACCGTCGCGGTCGGGGGCGCGAGCATATTCCGCGCTGCGCCTCGCGTTGCGTCTGCAACCATGCCCGCTGTCGTCTCGGGCCGGTAGGTCGTCGACTGTGCGTCTGCATGCCCGAGGGGGAGCAGGGCTGCCGCGAGGATGAGCACGAGTTCTCTCAACGATTGACACTCCAAGAAAGGGGCCCCTGACACTGCCTGTGCCGGGGCCACGTCGACGCTCGATTCTATGCCGGTGTTGAGCGGGAGCGGCAGTCACGGCTGCCGGATCGCGCAGAGTTCGATCGCGCCGCTCGCGCAGGCGACGAGCAGGGCTTCGCGGCTATAGCACTTCGCGATGACGCCGCCGGCCCTTCCCTCGGAAGCCTGGCGTCTCCGAGCCGGCGAGAAGGTATCGATGCGCCAGGGCGATGCCCTGCGGATGCTCGTTCGCCCTCACCGGAAGTCGTGGCTCGGCGGGGTGCCCTCGCGGTGGCGCTGGTAGGGCGGCGAGACGGGCTTTCGCAGCTCGGGGATCGGCTCCTCGAGGCTCATCCGCTCGAAGCGCTCGGCGCGGATGGAGAGCGTGCCGTCCTTCTTCTGGAGGCGCCCCTCGACGACGAGGGCGGGGGAGCCGACGACGAGGGCGCGGTTCTCGCGGAAGAGGTCGGGGCGGAGGATCGCCTGGCACATCCCGGTCTCGTCCTCGAGGGAGAGGAAGACGAAGCCCTTCGCCGTGCCGGGGCGCTGCCTCACGACGATGACGCCGGCGGTCTTCACCATCGATCCGTCGGGGGCGCGGGCGAGCTCTGCGGCGGAGAGGATGCCCTCGCGCTTCAGCTGCGCGCGGAAGTGGGCGATCAGGTGCGGGCCGGCGGTGATCTCGGAGGTCTGGTAGTCGGCGACGGTCTCCTCGAAGCGGCTCATCTCGGGGAGGGGCGAGGCGACGTCGTCCTCGAGGGTGTCGTAGAGCGGCCCCATGTCGCGCGCTGCTGAGGCGGCCTGCCAGAGGGCGGTGCGGCGCGAAAGCCCGCGTTCGCCGGTCGCCGCGTCGGGGAGCGTTGCGAAGGCGCCGGCGTGGGCGAGGGCCGAGAGTTCGTCCTCGCGGAGAGAGGCGCGGCGGGCGAGGTCCTTTACCCCCGCGAACGGCGCCCGCGCGGCCTCGCGCTCGATGGCGTCGGCCGTCGAGGCGCGCAGGCCGCGGACGAAGCGCAGGCCGAGCCGCACCGCGAGCGACGGCGTGACGACGGCGGGCGACGGGCGCGGCAGGTGCTTCGGCCACGGGCCTTTCAGCCGCTCGGTGCGGCAGAGGCGGCCGGAGCGCGTCACGTCGATCGGCAGGACGTCCGTCCCGTGGTGCTGGGCGTCCTTCACGAGCGTCGCGGGGTGGTAGAAGCCCATCGGCCAGGCGTTGAGGATTCCGGCGAGGAACGCGGCGGGGTGGTGGACCTTCAGCCAGCCGCTCGCCCAGGCGATGAGGGCGAAGCTCGCCGCGTGCGACTCGGGGAAGCCGTAGAGCGCGAACGACGTGATCGACCGGACGATCTGCTCCTGCGCCTCGCCGGTGATGCCGCGCTCGGTCATCCCGGAGCGCAGGCGCGTCTCGATGACGGCCATCCGCTCGCTCGAGCGCTTGAAGCCCATCGCGCGGCGCAGCTCTTCGGCTTCTCCGCCCGTGAAACCGGCCGCGACCATGGCGATCTTCAGGAGCTGCTCCTGGAAGAGCGGGACGCCGAGGGTCCGCTTGAGGATCGGCTCGAGCGAGGGGTGCGGGTACTCGACCGGGATACGCCCCTGCCGGCGGTCGAAGAAGGGGTGGACCATGCCGCCCTGGATCGGGCCCGGCCGGATGATCGCCACCTGGATGACGATGTCGTAGAAGCAGCGCGGGGCGTTGCGCGGGAGCGAGGCCATCTGCGCGCGGCTCTCCACCTGGAAGAGCCCGACGGTGTCGGCCTTGTTGAGGATCTCGTAGACGGCCGGGTCGTCGTGCGGGAGGTGGGCGAGGTCGACGTGGACCCCTTCGGCCGAGCGGATCGTCGGGACCATCTCGGCGATGGCGCCGAGCATCCCGAGGCCGAGGAGGTCGATCTTGATGATGCCGAGGTCGGCGCAGTCGTCCTTGTCCCACTGGATGACGACGCGCCCCGGCATCGCGGCCGGCTCGAGAGGGACGACCTCGTCGAGGCGCCCTCCCGCGACGACCATCCCGCCCGAGTGCTGGCCGAGGTGGCGCGGGAGGTTCTGGATGCGGCGGAAGAGGGAGCCGAAGTGCCGGAGCCGCACGTCGTCGGGGTCGAAGCCTGCGGTGCGCATCTCGTCGGCCATCTTCGGCGGGAGAGGCGGTGGACCCGCCGCGGGGTCTGCGAAGGCTTCGGTGCGAGCCGCGGCCGCCTCCTTCGGGTCGCCGTCGCCCGTCTCCCGTGCCGTGAGCGACCCGGCGGCGTCCCTGTATTCCCCGAAGCTCCACGTCGCGAGTCGCTTGGCGAGCGTGTCGACCTGCTCGGTCGAGAAACCGAGCGCCTTGGCCGTCTCGCGCGCGGCGGAGCGGTCGCGGTAGGTGATGGTGTTCGCCGTCATCGCCGCGCCGTGGACGCCGTACGTCGCGTAGACGTGCTGGATGACCTTCTCCCGCGCGTCGCCCGAGGGGAGGTCGAGGTCGATGTCGGGCCACTCGCCCCGCTCCTCCGAGAGGAAGCGCTCGAAGAGGAGCTCCATCTTCACCGGGTCGACGGCGGTGATGGAGAGGGCGTAGCAGACGGCGCTGTTCGCGGCGGAGCCGCGCCCCTGGACGAGGACGTTCTCCCGACGGCAGAACTCGACGATGTCGTGGACGACGAGGAAGTAGCCGGCGAGGTCGAGCTTCTCGATGAGGTCGAGCTCGCGCTTCAGCTGGTCCTGCGCCTTCGCGGTGAGGGGCTGGAAGCGGCCCCGCGCCCCTTCCCACGTCTTCTGCCTCAGCCACGAGGAGGGCGTCTCTCCTGGTGGAAGTTTCGCGTCGGGGAAGCGGTAGCCGAGGTTCGCGAGGGTGAAGTCGAGGCGGTCGGCGAGGTCGGCCGCGCCCGCGACGGCGGCGGGGAGGTCGGCGAAGAGGGCGGCGATCTCTTCCGGGCCCTTCAGGTGGCGCTCCGAGCCGGCTTCGAGGAGGCGGCTCGCCGCGTCGACGGTGGTGTGATGGCGGATGCAGGTGAGGACGTCGAAGAGGTCCTTGTCGCGGCGGCGGGCGTAGCGGGTGCCGTTCGTGGCGACGAGGGGGAGGCGCTGCGCGCGGGCGAGGTCGAGGAGGACGGCGTTGCGCGCCTCCTCGTCGCGGACGCGGTGCCGCTGCAGCTCGACGTGTAGGCGGCCGGGGAAGAGCGCCGCGAGGCGCGAGAGGAGCTTGCCCGCGGCGTCGGCCCCGACCCGCTCGAGCGCGCGGAGGACCGGCCCCTCGAGGCCCCCCGAGAGGACGTGGAGCCCCTCGGCGTGGGCGGCGACGTCGGCCCACGAGGCCGCGGCCTGCCCTTTCGGCTTGCCGAGGGCGGCGGCGGTGAGGAGGCGGCAGAGGTTCCGGTAGCCGGCCTGGCTCCCGGCGAGGAGCGTGACGCGCGCCGGCGGGAGGCCGGGCGGCGGAGGGGGCGGGACGAGGCCGAGCGGGCCGTGCAGGTCGCGCGGAAGGGCCGCCTCGTCGAGGACGACCTCCGCCCCGACGAGCGCCTTGATTCCGGCGGTACGTGCCGCCTTCCAGAAGCGCGGCGCGCCGGAGACGCCGTTGCGGTCGACGAGGGCGACGGCGGGGAGCCCCAGCTCGGCGGCCCGCTCGACGAGTGTCTCGGGCTCGGAGGCCCCCTCGAGGAACGAGAAGGCCGACGCACAGCGCAGCTCGGCCCAGCGCGCACGCGGCGCGGCGGAAGGGGGACCGAAGCGGCGCTTCCGCAGCTCCTCCTTACGCGCGCCGGGGGAAACGATCTTCCGCGCGTCCCCCGGCATGAACATGTCGCGGGCGGGGGGACCGAATTCGTTCATGGGCGTAAATTAGGCGCAAGTGCGGCGTCCGTCAATGCCGTGTCGATCGTTCGGTGAGGCGAGTTCGCGGCGTTTTCGACCAATCGAGGCTCGACGGCCCGCGCCACGGTGAGCCCGGTCACGGCGAGGTACGACGAGCGTCGCGATCCTTTGACCGGACCCGAACCGAACCCTATATTCCCCGCTCAGCCTGAAACGCAGTCGACGGTGCGATCCGGGCCTCCGGAACAGGGGGAACAGCGATGGGCGAGTATCTGCAGCAACAGCGCAAGCTCCGCGTGACGACGCCGCTCGGGGAAGACGAGCTTCTCCTCACGGCGTTCTCCGGAAGCGAGGGGATCTCGACGCTCTTCGGCTACCGGCTGGAGATGATCGCCGAGAACAAGACGAAGGTCCCCTTCGACGCGCTCCTCGGGCAGAAGCTGACGATCCACCTGCAGCTGCCGGACGAGTCGAGCGAGACGCACCTGAACGGCCTCTGCGTTCGATTCGCGCAGGCCCATCGGGACGCGACGTTCACGACCTACGAGGCGGAGATCGTCCCCGACGTCTGGAAGCTGACGCGAAAGGCCCAGAGCCGGATCTTCCAGCGGTTGACCATCCCGGAGATCCTGAAGAAGGTCTTCACGGGCTTCGACGTCGACTGGCAGCTGAACGAGAAGTACGAGCCCCGGGACTACTGCGTGCAGTATCGGGAGACCGACTTCAACTTCGGCTCGCGCCTCATGGAAGAGGAAGGGATCTACTACTTCTTCAAGCATTCGGACGGCAGCCACCAGATGATCGTCTCCGACAGCGCCCTCGAGCATCCGAAGCTGGCGGGGGAGAACAAGTTCATCTACGAGGAGCTCGAGGGGGGAGCTCGGGACGAAAACCGGATCTGGGCCTGGAAGAAGGAACAGGAGATGCGCCCCGGCAAGTACCTCCTGTGGGATCACAGCTTCGAGCTCCCGCACAAGCACCTCGAGGCCGAGGCGCTGATCCACGACAGCGTCCAGGTAGGGAAGGAGAACCACAAGCTCAAGGTGGCCGGAGTAGACCAGCTTGAGGTCTACGACTACCCGGGCGAGTACGCGCAGCGATTCGACGGTGTCAACGCCGGCGGGGGCGAGCAGACCGCCGAGCTGCAGAAGATCTTCCGCGACAACCAGCGGACGGTCGAGCTGCGGATGGACGAGGAGACGACCCCGGCGATCGTCATCCGGGCCAGGAGCAACGTGAAGCACATGGTCCCCGGATACACGTTCACCCTCCAGCGACATTTCAACGCCGACGGCGACTACGTCGTGACGGGCGTCCGCCACCAGGCCTCGTTCGGAGGCGACTACCGATCCGGTAAGGACGTGGTTCTCAACTACGAGAACGAACTGACGTGCATACCGGCGGCGATGGCGTTCCGGCCGCGGAGGACGACGCCGAAGCCGGTGGTGCAGGGGAGCCAGACGGCGGTCGTCGTCGGGCCGTCGGGCGAGGAGATCTTCACCGACAAGTACGGACGGGTGAAGGTCCAGTTCCACTGGGACCGCGAGGGGAAGAACGACGAGAACTCGTCCTGCTGGACCCGCGTCGGGACGAGCTGGGCGGGGCGGCAGTGGGGGGCGATCCGCATTCCCCGGATCGGGCACGAGGTGATCGTCGACTTCCTCGAGGGCGACCCGGACCAGCCGATCGTCGTCGGCAGCGTCTACAACGCCGACATGATGCCGCCGTACGACCTGCCGAAGAACAAGACGCAGAGCGGAGTCAAGAGCCGGTCGTCGCTCGGCGGAACGCCGAAGAACTTCAACGAGATCCGCTTCGAGGACAAGAAGGGGAAGGAGGAGTTCTACCAGCACGCCGAGAGGAACCTGACGACGGTCGTGGAGGTCGACGAGGGCCGGACCGTGGGCGGGAACCGGGGCACGGGGATCGGCGGGAACGACTCGCGCAAGGTCGGCAAGAACGACACCCACGAGATCGGCGGCTACCAGACGATCGATATCGGGAAGTACCAGAACCTGACGATAGGGGACTACCGCAAGACCGGGATTACGAACGACGACACGATCACGGTCGGCGGGAGCGAGGAGCACACCGTCACGAAGGTGTTCAAGGTCGAGGCCGACACCATCTTCCTCGTCGCGAAGAGCCAGATCCTGATCGGGGTCGGCGGCTCGACGATCAACATCATGTCGGGCCGGATCGACGTCCAGAGCGGCGGCGCCATCGAGGTGAAGGGCAAGACGGTCGACGCGCTCGCCGAGGATCGCGCCAAGGTCAAGGGCGGCCGGACCGAGGTCGAGGGTGTCTCGAAGGTGGACATCAACTCCAACGGGCCGGTCAGCGCCACCGGCGCCGTCGTGAAGCTGAACGCATGAGCGAAAGCGGCGGCGGGAAGAGGGCTCGCGCCCGGAAGGGCGCGGAGACGAAAAGGCAGGCGACCGGGGCCCGGTCGCTCGCCCTGCGTGACGGCGGCCGTTTGCGCCTCTCCCGGGAGCCCGAAGGTGAGACCCTGACGGTCGTCTCGGCCGACGGCGAGATGAGGCTCGAGGTCGTCCTGACCCCCGCCGGAGCCGTCCTTCGCTTCGCCGGCCCCCGCGTCTCCATCGAGGCCGGAGGCGAGCTGTCGCTGCGCTGCGCCCGGTTCGAGGTCCACGCGGAGCAGATCTCCCTCGGCGCCTCCGGAGACGTGGCGCTCGCGGCGGGGCGCGGCCTCGAGATCCACGCCGGCCACGACGCCCTCGTCTCCGCGCAGGCCGTGAAGGTCGAGGCCCGGCGGGGCGAGCTCGCGCTCGAGGCGAACGACGACGTCGCGCTCAACGGGGAACGGGTCCTCCTGAACTGCCCGACGGACGAGGAGGTGGAGCGGCGCACCCGCGAGGCCGCCACGCTGAAGGACCTCCTCGAGCTGCCCTTCCGGACCCCCGGAGACCCCCGGCGCCTCCCCCCGAGCGCTCCGGTCCCCGAGGTGAAGCCGTGAGGCTCGAGAACGAGACCGCTCTCTCCGCCCACCTCTTCTCCGGGGCCGCGGGGGAGTCGGACCTGGGGTGCGCGCTCGTGGTCAAGGCGACCTTCGACATCCGCGAAGAGAGTCTGGAGCTCTCGACGGAGTCTCCGTGGCCGATCCACCTCGAGCCGTTCCCGACGTCCTGGGGGACGTTTCCGGGCGAGATCGCCCCGCGAAAGCCGAAGACCGACGTGATCGTCCTCGGCAGGGCGATGGCGCCGGCCGGCGACCCCGTCCGGTCGATGACGGTCTCGGTCAGCGTCGGCCCGTTCCGGCATTCGCTCGCCGTCTTCGGCGACCGGTACTGGGAGCGGGGCGCCGGGGGCCTGCGGGTCACCGAGCCCGTTCCGTTCCGCGAGATGCCCGTCACGTGGACGAACGCCTTCGGCGGAAAGGTTCGGACACCTGTCGGCGAATGGCCGAACACGGACAACCCTGAGGGCAAGGGCTTCCTCATGGACGAGGCCGACGCGGAAGGGGTTCCGCTTCCCAACGTCGAGGACCCGAAGGCCCTGATCCGATCGCCGAAGGACCTCCCGAAGCCCGTCGGATGGGGGCCCTACCCGCTCGCCGGCGGCGTCCGCGTAGCCAAGCTGAGGGGCCCGGATGGCGCTGCCCTTCCTTTCGAGGCCGTCGAGCCCTGGGTGATGGGCTGGGCGCACCCGGACCTGATCGTCGAGACGCCCGCCGCCGGGACTCCGGTCGTGGTGGAGGGGATGACCCGGGGAGGGCCGATCGCCGCCGCGGTCCCCGCGTTCCCCGCCCGGGTCGTCCTCCTGACCGGCGACGAGCGCCGCACGCTCGTGCCGAAGCTCGACACCCTGATCGTCGAGACGGAGCGAAAACGCCTCGTCGTCCGCTGGAGGGCGGCCGAGACGTTCGAAATGCGCCCGCGCGAGGTCCGGCTCGTCCGGATCGAGGCGGTCTGAAGGGGAGCCGCCATGCACCGCGTCTGCGCCACCTACGACGTCTGCATTTCTGCGGAGGCCCACGTCGACATCCCGCCGACCCCTCTGAGCGCCGTCGGGATCTCGGCGAGCACACTCCAGTGGCTCGATGCCTGGTCGAAGAAGGCACCGAAGGTCCTCATGGGGTCGATCCAGGTCAGCCCTCTCGGGATCGGTCACGACACCGGGATCACGCGCCCGCACATCCTCGTCACCGTCGCCCCGCCGAACCCCTGGACGAGCGTGGGGGCGAGCGCGAAGGCGACCCTCACCAGCTCGTGCAAGCCGATGTTCAGCGCCCACAAGACGCAGGCCGGCTGCGGTCTGCCGGCGGGGGGCGAGTCGCTGCCGGTGACGGCCGAGCCGATCCCGGTCGTCGGGATCCTGATCGGGACCGTCTGCGGCGGGCCGGTGAACACGCCGGCCTCCATGCCCGTGCCGCTGATCCCGACGCAGTACTCCGTCTTCACGGGGATGACGCTCGGAGACATCCTCGGAGGGGTCGTCAACATCGTGGTCGACATGGTCGTCTCCTTCGGGCTCTCCAAGCTCGGAGACGCCCTCGGAGGGAAGGTCTCGAGCGAGATCGCCAAGCAGGCGATCTCCGTCGCGTTCCCCGCCATCGCCGCGGTCGGCAAAGCCATCGGGGTCACCATCGATGCCCCGGTCAACCTCGACACCTCGATCGACAACCCGGGACAGCTCGTCCAGCAGTGGGCCGACGGGGACGGCGTGGGGTCCGACGCGCGGCCCGGGATCCGCGTCTTCGGTTTCGGCGTCCAGGGGACCGGCTCGAAGGGCGGCCCGACGACCGGCGCGACCCCCGTCGCCCCCTGGAGCAAGTGAGCCGTGGCCGACGAAACGAACACCCTTCTCGCCCATTCGCAGGGACTCGCCGTGACGGCGAAGCGGACCTACCGGATCCGCTCCACGGGGCGCTGCGTCCTCGCGGAAGAGCAGCTCCCGCTCGTCACGGAGCTGGCCGTCGACGACGGCCTCCTCCTCGCCGACGCCGACATCCTCTCCTTCAAGCCGGGGACCGACGTCGTCGTGACGGCCCGGGCCCACGCTCCGGGCGGGGCGGCCGTCTCCGAGCTCGAGGCGGGCGCGACCGTCGCGGGGCGAACGATCGCGCTCCGCGTCGTCGGCCGGCGTCGAGTCGTGAGGCGCGCGGGCTCCTGGGCCTTCTCCGATCCCGAGCCGTTCACCTCCGCGCCGCTCGACTGGCGCGAAGCGTACGGGGGAATCGACGCCCTTTCCCGCGAGAAGCTCGACGCCCCGTTCCTGGCGCCGCTGCAGGCGGCTTCGCGCTACGACCTCAAGTTCGCGACCCGGGCGGCCTACCCTCGCAATCCGGTCGGGAAGGGGTACGTCCTCGAGGACCGTCCGGAGCTCGAGGGGCTGGAGCTCCCCACCGTCGAGGACCCGGAAGACCAGCTTACGCCCGGCCGCCTCGTCGCCGGCCACCCGGACGCCTGGACGAGGCAACCCCGGCCGGCAGGCCTCGGGTGGGTCAACTACGGCTGGTTTCCCCGCTCCGCGTTCCTGGGCCTCGACCGCGTGCCCCTCCCGCCCGGAACCTCCTCCGCCGGTGCGCGTGTCGTCGAAGTCGATCGAGCCTGGGCCCCCGCGGACGTCCTGACCGGGCGTCCCCTGGAGGCTCGTTTCCACGAGAAGGCCGGGAACGGGGCGCCTCCGCCCTTCATCTTCGAGCCCCATTTGTCCGGCCGCGAGGCGATCACCCTGACGAACCTCGACCCCCGCGCGGCGAGCCTGACGTTCGAGCTCCCCGGCGAGCGGCCGCGCATCGCGATCCGCCCGCTCGGAGAGGGGGAGAGGGAGGCCCCGCCGAAGCTGATGTCGGTCCTCGTCGACGCGACGAATCGGAGGGTGTCGCTCGTCTGGGCGGGCGTCGTCCTCCCGAAGCTCCCTCACGCGCCGCAGCACGGGCCGCAGGTCGGCTTTCGCGTCGAGTGGTGACGGGGGAACGGGCGCGGATCGGGGATCAGCCGCCGATGCCGCGGCGGCGGAGTGCATCGGTCAAGCTGACGAGGACCCCCTGCGGGGGGTCGTCGTCCTCGATCTCGACCGAGCCGTCCTTCTTGTACTTCCAGTGCGCCGCGTCGCCCCCTTCGGCCAGCGCGTGCATCGCCACGGTCCGGATCTGCACCTCGTAGACGAGTCCGCCGGGAGCGCGGATGCAGGTGTGAAGGCTCTGGTAGCCGTTCTCCTTCGGCTCTGCGATGTAGTCCTTGAACCGCAGGAGGAGCGCCTCGAACCGGTGGTGGAGGGCCGACAGCGCCATGTAGCACTCTTCCTCGGACTCGAGGAGGATCCGGAAGGCGAAGATGTCGTGGATCTGCTCGATCGCGAGGCCCTTCGACTTCATCTTTCGCCAGATGCCGGCGAGGTGCTTGACGCGATGCTGCAGCGCACGCGGCTTGACCCCTGCCTCGGCGAGGGCCGACTTGAGCTCCGCCTCCCGGTCCCGGATCCACTTCCTGCGGGACGAGGTGAGGCCGGCGGCCCGCCGGCTCACTTCCGCATAGGCGTCGGGTTCCAGGATCCGGAACGCGGCGTCCTCCAGGCGCGACTTGAGAGGGCTTTCCCCGATGCGCTGCGCCTCGTGGACGTCCCTCTCCCAGACCTCGTACGCCGCGGCGCGCGCCGCCGGGTCGGACGGCTCGCGCGTCTCGAGGAATCGACAGCGGGCGACGAGGTAGCGGCGGAGGATCCGCTTCCGGAACGCCTCCTCCTGCAGGGAGGGCCCCGGGGCGGGAGCTTCCGCCTCCTTGCGCGGTGTTGCAGGGGCCGGCGGTGTCGTACGAAGTCCCGCGTAGGTGCGGCGTTCGGCCTCGACGAGCCGGCGAACGGTCTCCTCCAGCTGCGTCCCGAGGTTCCGGAAGCGGTATGCGAGCCATCGCATTTCCCAAGCGCCGCGGGGAATCTCGAGACCGCTCCAGTAGCCCTGCTCCATCTGCTTCACGCCCTCGAGGAGGCGACCCATGGGGCGTTCGATGAGGAGAACGTAGGCGAGGTAGAGGGAGACGAGGATGCAGAGCGCCGCGACGCCGAGGGAGAGGATCCACTGCCGCCACCGTCGCGCCGCCATTTCGCGAAACCGGGTCTCGTCCTGCCAGATCTCCAGGTCGCCGCGCTGGCCTGGAAGGAGCCTTGAGCGGATCGGAACGCGAGCGGTCATGGCGTCATTCGGGGGCCGTTCGGCCGGGCCCATGAGCGGCGAGGCGACGACGTTTCCTTTCGCGTCGAGAAGGAGGACCCGGACGCTCCCGTGTCCGCGGGTGAAGTACGCGACCTGGAAATGGGAGAGCCGGGCCTGGATGGTCGGCAGGTCGGGAGCCTCCTCCACGTCGGCGGCGAGCGGCGCCAGCGTCTGCTCGAGGAGGAGGCGGCGATCCTCGCCGCCCCGTTCGATCTCGCGTTTCTGCACGACCCCGGTCAGGACGCCCAGGACGAGCGTCACGATGACGGAGGTTGTCAGGCCCAATCGCCAGCCGAGCGGGACACCTCGGGCAGGTACGCCGGAAAGGCTCAAGTCGACCTCGTCACGGCAAGGACCGTGCCCCTGATTCTCTCGTCGGGGCGAGGCCCCGGCAAGCGAAACCGGGCGAGCCTCAATGGCGCAGGAGGCGGGCCTCCGAAAGGATGCGTCGGACCTCCTCGCGCGGCTCGGCCGGGAGGGCGAGCAGCGGGCGGCGGGGAACCCCGGCGGGACGACCGAGAAGCGCCAGCGCCGTTTTGAGTCCCGGCACGCCGAACTGGCTCGTCACGGCACGCGCCACGGGGAGGAGGCGGAGGTGGAGCTGCCGCGCTTCGTCGAATCTCCCCGCGAGGAACGTCTCGCGGATCGCCACGCATTCGCGCGGGGCCACGTTCGCAGCGGCGAGGATCGCCCCGGCCGCGCCGACGGCGTACCCCGGCAGCGCCGCCCCGTAGTTCCCCGAGAAGACCGGAACGGCTTCCCGGGCGGGGCGAGCCGGACGAGCTCGGCCAGCTGGCCGATGTCGCCCGAGCTGTCCTTGACGCCGGCCACGTTCGGGTGCGTCGCGATGCGGGCGACGGTGGCCGGCGGCGCGTTGACGCCCGTGTTCGCGGGGACGTTGTAGACGAGGACGGGAACGGGGGAGGCCTCGGCGACGGCCTCGAAGTGCGAAACGAGAGCGTCCGCCGACATCGACCCCTTGAAGAAGAACGGGGTGACGACGAGAGCCGCGTCGGCGCCGGCTCCTGCCGCCCGTTTCGTGGCCTCGATCGTGGCGCGCGTCGAAAGGCGCCCGGTGCCGGCGAGGAGGGTCATTCCCGGAGCCGCGGCCTCACGCACCGTTCGCACGACCCGCTCGGCCTCCTCCTCGTCGACGTGCACCGCCTCGCCGTTCGATCCGAGAGCGAGATACCCCGCGAGCCCGGTCCCGTTCAATCCCTCGACGAGCGCGGACAGGAGGCCGAGCTCGAGCCCGCCGTCCTCACGGAAAGGAGTCGGAAGCGGAGGAAAGATCCCTTCCATGTCGGGATGATACGGGTCAGGTCTTGATTTTCCATTATAGCCGGAGTCTATAATGGAAAATCAAGACCTGACCCTACTTGACGGGGCCGGGAGGCCGGGCGGAATCTCGAGGATGAAGATCGTCGAGACGCCGCGCGCTCCTCTCCCCGCCGGGCACTACTCGCAGGCCGTCGTCTACGGGGGCTTCGTCTTCGTCGCCGGGCAGCTCCCTCACGACATCTCCCATCCGGGCCGGCCCGCGGGCGACGTGGAAGAACAGACCGAGCGGGCGCTGCGGAACGTCGAGGCGATCCTGGAGGCGGTGGGGAGCAGTCTCGACCGGCTCCTCTCCGTCACGGTCTATGTCACCGACATCTCGCTCTGGCCGCGCGTGAACGCGGCCTACGCCAGGGTCCTCGGAGCGCACCGGCCCGCGCGCGCCGTCGTCCCCGTGAAGGAGCTCCACCACGGTTACGCCGTCGAGGTGCAGGCCGTGGCGGCGCTGGGGGAGTAGGGCGGGGCAGTTGTCGCCAGCCGCTCCCCGCTCGAACGTCCTCCCGTGGCTCGCCTACGCCGTCTGCGCGGTCGTCTGGGGGAGCACCTACTTCGCCATCGCCGTCGCGCTCGAGTCGTTTCCGCCCTACGGGATGGTCGCGGTCCGTTTCGGCGCCGCTTCGATCCTGACCCTGGGGGTCGGGCGTCTGTTTCGTGAGCCGTGGCCTTCTCGAACGGAGCTGCCGCACCTGGCCCTCGTCGGCATCCTCCTCCTGGGCATCTGCAACGCCCTCATCGTCTGGTCTGAAACGCGCGTCAGCTCGGGCGTGGCGGCCGTCCTGGCTGCGCTGACGCCCGCCTGGTTCGGCATCCTGACGGCCCGCACCGAGCCCCTCGGCGTTCGCGGGTGGATCGGGACCGGTCTCGGCCTCGCGGGAGTCGTCGTTCTCGTCGGCCCGGGGACGACCGGCGGAGTCGACCTCGCGGGGGTCGCGGCGATCCTCCTGGCGACCGCACTCTGGGCGGTCGGAACGCTCCACCACCGCAGGCACGTGAAGGGGGGCGGGGCCCTGACGAACGCGGGCCTCGAGATGCTCGCGGCGGCCCTCTTTGGGACGGTCCTGCGCCCTTCGGTGGGGGCTTCGTGCGCGGGGCCGTCACGCCGAAAGCGATCCTGGCCATCGGCTACCTCGCCGTCTTCGGCTCGTGCATCGCCTACACGGCCCACATCTACCTCTCGAAGGCCTGGAGCCCCGCCCGCGCGGGGACCTACGCCTACCTGAACCCGGTCATCGCAGTGCTGCTCGGCGCGGCGTTCCTCGGGGAGGCGTTCAACGCGCGAATGGGGCTCGGGATGGTCGTCATTCTGGCGGGCGTCGCCCTCGTCCAGTACCGGTCTCAGGGGGCCGACGCCGAGCGAGGGAGCGTCAGATCCAGCCGATCCGTTTCAGCGCGCCGTGGACGAGGTAGATGCCCATCCCGGTCACGAAGACGCCGAAGAGGAGCCGCAGGTGCGGCCCCTTCATGCGGTTCGCGACGTTCGCTCCGAGCCAGGAGCCGAGGAACATCGTCGCGGCCAGGATCGCCCCCGCTTTCACGTCGACGTTCCCGTGCCGCCAGTACTCGTACGTGGCGGCCAGGCCGATCGGGGGAAGCAGGACCGCGAGGCTCGTCCCGGTGGCCTTGTGCTGGGTGAAGCCCGCCCAGTAGATCAGCGCGGGGACGAGGACGATGCCGCCCCCCACGCCGAAGAGGCCGGCCGCGATGCCGCCGAGGATTCCCGATGAGGATGAAGACAACGGTGTCGGACACTGTTGACGTGCCTCCCTTTGGGATGGGCGCCGGTTTCCATCCTCCCTGCCCTACGGTGGCACTCGCCATGCGGTCTTCAAGGCCCGGAGGTCACAGGTTGCGGAGGTTTGATTCCCGAGCCGGGCCCGGTCCATCCTCCCGCCTCGGGGATTCCTCCCGAAAGGTGGAGCCATGCCCATCGTTTGCCTTCTTTCTGAGGGCCGTGAGGCCCAGGTGAAGGCGTGAAGCGGATCTCGCTCGCCGCATTCGCCCTTCCCTTCGCGTCGCCCGTCCCCCTCGCCCGCGAGCCGAAGACCGATCCTCGCCAGTGGATGATCGAGCTGGAAGGCGAGCCGGCCGTCGAGAGCTGGCTGAAGGCTGGCGGCGCGGGCCGGAAGTCGGCCCTGGGCGTCTCCGTCGCCCGCGTGACCGAGCTCGAAAGCGCCCAGTCCAGAGTCGAGGAGCGGCTGACGACCCGGAGATCGGCGCCCGCGTCCAGTACCGGACGCAGCGGCTGTTCAACGGGATCGCCGTCTTCGTCGACCCGGGCAGGGTCGACGCGATCCGCGCCCTTCCAGGCGTGAAGTCCGTGAAGCCTCTCGTCCTCCATTCTCCGGACAACGCCACGAGCGTCCCCTTTCTCGGCGTGCCGGCGCAGGTGTGGCAGGCGTTCGGGAACGCGGGCGAGGGCGTGAAGGTCGGGATCATCGACAGCGGCATCGACTACCAGCACGCCATGTTCGGCGGGAACGGTGCGGAGGCCGATTACCGGGCCAACGATCGGACGAAGGCGCCCGACTCGTATTTCCCCACCGCGCGTCGTCGGCGGTAGACTTCGCCGGCGACAGCTACGGTTCGGACGACGCCGCGCCGGAGCCCGACCCCGACCCCATGGACTGCAACGGACACGGGAGCCACGTGGCCGGCACCGTCGGCGGCGCTGGAGTGAACGCGGACGGGTCGACCTTCCAGGGGCCCTGGGACGGCAGCGTCCCGTTCACGTCCCTGCGCATCGGTCCGGGCGTCGCCCCGAAGGCGAGCCTCTACGCGCTGCGGGTCTTCGGCTGCTCGGGGTCGACCGGCCTCGTGACGCAGGCGCTCGAGTGGGCGATGGACCCGAACAGGGACGGGGACTTCTCTGACAGCTGGACGTCGTCAACATGTCTCTCGGCTCGAGTTCGGGAAAGCGACGATTCGAGCGCAATAGCCTCCGACAACGCCGCCCGGGCAGGAATCGTGGTCGTCTGCTCGGCGGGCAACAGCGGCGATACCTACTTCGTCAACTCGAGCCCCGGGACGTCGAACTACGCGATCTCCGTCGCGGCCTCGGTCGACTCGGGAATCACAGCCGGCTCGCTCCGGGTTCTCGAGCCTTCGTCCGTCGCGAGCGTCGTCCGTGCGGGTACGGCCGACTTCGGCGGCGCCGCCAGCGGGCGGACCGACGCTGGGTCCCCTGGTCCCGCGCCCCCGGCGAAAGCGTGCGCGGCGATATCGAACGGGTCGGCGCTCCGGGCAAGGTCGCGCTCGTCGACCGGGGACGTGCAACTTCGTCGGAGAAGGTCAAAGCGCCCAGACGCGGGGCGATCGCCATCGTCGTCGCCAACAACGCCGGGGGATCCAGGCATGTGCCGGAACCGACGCCGAGTTCGTGACGATCCCTCCGTTCTTGATCTCCCTCTCCGACGCAAACCGGCTTGAAGGCGGCCTCCGCCAGGGGGGCGTCGGTCGCTCTCCTTCCCGGGTCCGACACGCTCGCCTCCTTCTCGTCGCGGGGGCCACGGAAGGAAAGCGTCCCGGCCGGACCCAAGCCCGACATCGCGGGCCCGGGCGCCTCGATCACCTCCGTCCGGACCGGCGTGACCTACGCCTCCGCCACGGGCTTCCAGTTCACCGGCGGGAGCTCGGGGCGGTGACGGGTCCGGAGACGTCGATGGCCGCGCCACACCTGGCGGGAGCGATGGCCTCGTGAGAAGGCGCACCCAGGCTGGACGCCCGCGGAGCTGAAAGCGGCGGTGATGAGCACGCCGGTTTCGACGTGAGCGCTCCGCCGGCCGGATCGCGGCCGGTCTACGGTCCGGCCCAGCGTCGGCGCCGGTCGCGTCGACACGGCCCGTGCGGTCGCGACGAACGTCTTCGCGTTCAACGACGAGCGTCCGGAAATCCGTGAGCCTCGCCGCATTCGTAGAAGGAGCGGCGCCACGACGGCGACGCGAAGGGTCCGCGTCGTCAACAAGGGGCGACTCCCGTCACATTGGCGCCGGGCTGGGCCGCTGCCGAGACGCTCCCGGGAGTTCGCGTCGAGTCCCGGCTGCGCCCGTCGTCGTGGCGGGAGGATCGACGACGTTCGAGGTGAGTGTCGTCCTCGTCGATCCGACGGTGGTGACCCACGCGCCCGGACCCGACGCTCCGCCCTGACTCAGGGGAGCTTCTCGCATCCTCTCGAACCGGTTCTGGATGGCCGAGGCGGGCGGGGTCGTGACCTCGCGGGCGCGCCGGCCGGAACACTTCGCGTTCCGCTGCACGTCGTCGTCCGGCGTCAGCTCCGACGTGAAGGCGGCCTCCCGGGCCCTGGGCGTTCCGCCGTCGGTGGGGCGTTCACGATTCCTTCTCGTAGGACGGGGCTCAAGACGGGGCCGCTCCTTCCGATCGACGTCGTCTCGACCGTGTCGGCCTTCGAGCTGCACGCGGAAAGCCCGAAGAAGGCCGGGGACCAGGCGCAGCGGGCGGCTGCCGATCTCGCCTGGGTCGGCGCGGCGAGCTCGGTGCCCGCTACCGG
>JADJVF010000014.1 GCA_016716705.1 Holophagales bacterium | reverse complement strand
GCGAAAGGACGACGCGCTCGCCGCGAAGTACCTCGCCGCGACGGCGCAGTACCTCGAGATGTACCGCGGGCTGATCGGCCCCTACCCGTACGGGAAGTTCGCCCTCGTCGAGAACTTCTGGGAGACGGGCTACGGCATGGCGTCGTTCACGCTCCTCGGGCCGCAGGTGATCCGCTTCCCGTTCATCCTGACGTCGTCCTACCCGCACGAGATCCTCCACAACTGGTGGGGGAACTCGGTCTTCGTCGACTACGCGAAGGGGAACTGGTGCGAGGGGCTGACGGCCTACCTGGCCGACCACCTGATCCAGGAGCAGCGGGGCAAGGGCGAGGAGTACCGCCGCGGGACGCTCCAGAAATACCTCAGCTACGTCCGCGACGGGCGCGACTTTCCCCTCACCGAGTTCCGCGGGCGCGAGAGCGCCGCGACCGAGGCGATCGGCTACGGGAAGTCGCTCATGGGCTTCCACATGGTCCGGCGCCACCCTCGGCGACGCGACGTTCCGCAAGGTCCTCGCCCGCTTCTACGCCGACTTCCGCGGGCGCCGCGCGACGTTCGACGACTTCCGGAGGACGGCCGAAGCCGTCGCCGGGGAACCGCTGGCAGGGCTCTTCGACCCGTGGGTGACGCGCGCCGGCGCGGCCGAGCTCGCGCTCGGCCCGGCGACCGTCGAGAGGGACGGCGACAAGTGGAAGGTGACGGGGACGGTCCGCCAGGTCCAGAAGGACGCGCCGTTCGCCCTCGAGGTCCCGCTCGCCGTCGTGACGGAGAAGGGAGCCGTGCGCCAGGTCGTGACGCTCGCGGGCGCCGAGGCGCGGTTCGAGATCCGGACCGATTCCGAGCCGCTCGGCCTCGCCGCCGACCCGCAGTTCGACCTCTTCCGCAAGCTCGACCCGCGGGAAATCCCGCCGTCGATCGGCCAGCTCTTCGGGGAGCCGAAGCTCCTCGTCGTCCTCCCCGCGGGCCTCTCCGCGGAAGAGGACGCGGCCTGGCGCGCGCTCATGAAGGGGTGGGAGACGCCGACCCTCGCCCTCGAGGTGAAGACCGACGCGGAGGTGAAAGAGCTCCCGGCGGACCGCGGCGTCTGGCTCGTCGGAAAGGGGAACCGCTTCGCGGAGCTCTTCGCGAAGCAGGAAGGGCTCTCGCTCGGCGCGAGCGAGGTCACCGCCCTCGGCGAGAAGGTGGCCCTCGCGGGCCACACGTTCGTCTTCGTCGCGCGCCACCCGGGGAATGCCGCGAAGGCCGTCGGCTGGATCCTCGGCGAGCCGCTCGCCGCCCTGCCGGGCCTCGGCCGCAAGCTCCCCCACTACGGGAAGTACTCCTACCTCGGCTTCGAGGGAACCGAGCCCGTGAACGTCCTGAAGGGACAGTGGCCGGAGAGCGACTCGCCCCTGCGGTCCGATCTCCGCCCCGAGCCCCGGCGCACGGTGCCGCTTCCGCCGCTCGTGCCGGAGGTGCGCCGCGCCCTCGCCGAGCTCCCGCCTGCGTTCTCGCAGGCCCGCCTCTCGGCGCACGTCTCAACCCTCGCCTCCCCCGGGTTCGAAGGACGCGGCCTCGGAACCGCGGGCGAGCGCGCGGCCGCGGAGTACGTCGCCGCGGAGATGAAGGCGGCGGGCCTCTCGCCGGCGGGCGACGAGGGCGGGTTCCTCCAGCGCTTCCGCGTCGAGCGGACCGCCGCCGGCAGCCCGGCCGATGTCGTCAACGTCGCCGGGATCCTCGCCGGGACGGACCCGGCCCGGAAGGACCAGTCCGTCGTCGTCGTGGCGCACTACGACCATCTCGGCCGCGGATGGCCCGACGCACGCAAGGGTGCCGAGGGGCAGGTCCACCCCGGCGCGGACGACAACGCGAGCGGCGTGGCGGTTCTCCTCGAGCTGGCTCGCGCCCTCAAGGACGAGAAGCCGAAGAGGCCGATCGTCTTCCTGGCCGTGACGGGCGAAGAGGCCGGGCGCCTCGGCTCGCAGCGGTGGGTGACCGGCCCGTCCTCGCGGCTCGCCGCGAAGACGCTCGCCGCGGTGAACCTCGACACGGTCGGACGCCTCGGTGCCGGAAAGCTGCAGGTGCTCGGCACCGGGACGGCCGGCGAGTGGATCCACGCGGTGCGCGGCGCCAGCTGGGTGACCGGTGTCGAGACGAAGGCGGTGCCGGAGACGCTCGAGTCGTCGGATCACGTCAGCTTCGTCGAGGCGGGGATCCCGGCGGTCCAGCTCTTCACGGGACCGCACGTCGACTATCACCGTCCCTCCGACACCGCGGAGAAGGTCGACGTGCCGGGGCTCGCGAAAGTCGCCGCCGTCGCGAAGGAGCTCGTCTCCTGGCTCGCCGGGCGCGCGGAGCCGCTCGCGGTCTCGATCGCGCCGAAGGCGGCTGCGGGCGCGCCCCCGTCAGGGGCCGTTCCGGCAGCGGGTTCTCCGGCTCCCGCGGGGAGCGGCGCTCCCCCGGCCCGGCGCGTCAGCTTCGGGACGATGCCCGACTTCTCCTTCGAAGGCCCCGGCGTGAAAGTCGAGGGCGTGGTTCCCGGCTCGCCCGCGGAGAAGGCGGGAGTCAAGGCGGGAGACGTCGTCCTGAAGCTCGACGGCCAGGGCGTCGCGAACCTCCGCGACTTCTCGGAAAAGCTGAAGGGGATGACCCCGGGGCAGGCCGTAAAGGCGACGCTCCGCCGCGACGGCAAGGACGTCGAGGTCGCGGTGACGCTCGTCGAGAGGTGATCTCACGGGCGGCGGTCCCTGCCGCCGCCCGCACCCGCCCTTGACCCTCCGGCCACGCGCGTGCTGTATTCGACCCGTGCGACCCAGCCGCGCGCTCCTCTTCGCGACTCTCTCCGCCCTCTCCGCTTCCGTTCCGGCCGCTGGCCAGATCCCCGGCCTCCCGAAGGGCTTCACGGTATCCACCGCGCCCGCCCCGCTGCAGGCGTCGATCGCGGAGGCCGCCCCGGACTCCCCCCGCTCGACGGTCGCCGAGTTCCTCGGCCTGACGCGGGCGGGACGCTACGCCGAGGCGGCCCGGTTCCTCGACGTCCCGGCCGCCCTCGCCGACCGCGGCCCCGAGCTCGCGAAGAAGCTCCGGCTCATCCTCGACGCCAGGCTCTGGATCGACCTCGCGAAGGTCTCTCCCCTTCCGCCCGGCCAGCTCGAGGACGGCCTGCCGCCGGAGCTGGAAGAGATCGGCTCGATCACCGGGATCACCGGGAAGCCCGAACCGGTCCGCCTGATCCGCAAGGACCGCGTGGAGAGCCCGATCTGGGTCTTCTCGCGATCCACCGTGGCGCGCGTACCGGCCTGGTACGCCGCCCTCGACAACCATGCGCTCCTCGATCACATCCCGACTCCACTTCTGCGGCCGGGACCGCAGCAGCTGCTCCTGTGGCAGTGGATGGCCGCCCTTGCCCTCCTCGTCCCCGCGTGGTGGGGAGGGAAGGCCATCGGATGGGCCTCGCGCAAGGTCCTCCTCCGTCTCGCGCGGCGAACGTCGACGAAGTGGGACGAGGCGCTCCTCCTCCGGATGCGCGGGCCGTTCACCCTGGGCTGGACCCTCGTGCTCCTCCGCGCCGGACTCCCCTTCCTCGACCTCTATGCCCCGGCCGAGGAGGTCGCCATCCAGGTCCTCGAGGCCGGAGCGATCGTCGCGTTCTTCTGGGCCACGATGCGGACGATCACCGTGGCGGGCGACGTCCTCGGCGAGGAGCCCTGGGCGACGGCGAACCCGGGAGCGCGATCCTTCCTTCAGTTCTCGGTCCGCTTCGGACGGATCTTCGTCATCTGCATGGGCTTCCTCGCCGCCCTCGCGGCGCTCGGGATCCCGGTCAACAGCGTCCTCGCCGGCCTCGGCATCGGCGGCATCGCGATCGCCTTCGCCGCGCAGAAGACGGTCGAGAATTTCTTCGGCGCCATCTCCATCGGAGTCGACCAGCCGCTCCGCGTCGGAGACTACGTCCGCGTCAGCGGCGTCGAGGGGACGGTCGAGAAGATCGGCCTCCGCTCGACGCGGATTCGGACGCTCGACCGGACCCTGGTCACGATTCCGAACGGAAAGCTCGCGGACATGCAGATCGAGACGTTCGCCGAGCGGGACCGGATCCGGCTCGCGGCGACCGTCAGCCTCGCCTACGGAACGACGGCCGCCCAGATGCGGGAGATCGTCGCGGGGATCGAGTCGCTCCTGAGGGCCCACCCGAAGATCTGGCCCGACACCGTCGTCGTCCGCTTCCTCGGCTTCGCCGAGTCGTCGCTGAACGTCGAGCTGATGGCCTGGTTCCAGACGACCGACGTCGGCGAGTATCGCGACATCCGGCAGGAGATCCTCCTCGGGATGATGGAGGTCGTGGAGAACGCCGGGACGACCTTCGCCTTCCCGACCCGGACCGTCCACCTCGTCGGCGGGCTCCGGCGCCGCCGCGCCGGCGGAGTGAGCTGCCTCGCGACGGGCGCCGCCACCGGTTCGATAGACTGCGCGGTCGCATGACGCCCGCAGAAGAGAAGATCCGCACCGTCCTGACGCCCTTCGCCCGCAGCCCGATTCCCGACGACGTCGACGCCTCGCTCTTCGAGCTCGGCGTCCTCGACTCCTTCGGGCTGATGGACGCCGTCGCGCGCCTCGAGGAGGCGTTCGGCGTGAAGGTCCCCGACGCGGACCTGACGCCGCGCCGGTTCGAGACGCTCGCGAGGATCGAAGCGTACTTCACGGCGCGCGCCGCCTGACCGCCGTGGCGCACCTCGCCGGCCTCGGCCACGCCCTCCCCGAACGGGTCGTCCCGTCGACGGAGCTCGCGGAGCGGCTCGGCGTGACGGAGGAGTGGATCCTCGGCGCTTGCGGCATCCGCGAGCGACGGTGGATCTCGGAGGGAGACACGGCCGCGTCGCTGGCCGAGCGGGCCGCGCAGGCCGCGCTCGCCCGGGCGCACCTCACGCCCTCGCAGCTCGGAGCCATCATCGTCGGGACAGGCAGCGCGCCGAGGGCCTTTCCGGGCGTCTCGGCCGCCCTGCAGAAGCTCCTCGACGCTCCCGGCATTCCGGCGTTCGACGTCCCGCTCGCGAGTGTGGGCGGTCTCTTCGCCCTCGCGCTGGCGGTCGACCTCTCCCCGCGGACGGGACCGGTCCTCGCCGTCGGAGCCGAGGAGATGTCCCGCGTCCTCCTCCGCGCGCCCCTCGCAAAGGAGACCGCGATCCTGTTCGGCGACGGCGCCGCCGCGTGCGTCGTCGCGCCGGGCGACGGGCCGATCGCCGTCGTCGACGTCCGCCTCGGGAGCGACGGGACCTTTGCCGACGCGCTCTCCCTCGGCCCCGCGGGCCCCCTCGTGATGGACGGCCGGACGGTGATCCTCCAGGCGAGCCGGAAGCTCCCCGCGGCCATCCGCTCGGTCCTCGAGCCGCAGGGGCTCTCGCCCGCCGACGTCGACCTGTTCGTCCTGCACCAGGCGAACCTGAACCTGCTCCGGGGCGTCGCCCGCTCGCTCGGCGTCGGCGAGGAGAAGCTCTTCGTGAACGTGGACCGGGTTGGGAACACCTCGGCAGCCTCGGTCCTCGTCGCCCTCTCCGAGGCCTCGGAGCAGGGTCTCCTCCGGCCCGGCGCCCGCGTCGTCCTCGCCGCTTTCGGCGCCGGCTTCAGCTGGGGGGCGGCCCTGCTTCGCGTTGCGGGCTGACCACCGGGTCGCCCGACCGGCCCTTCGTCGCCTGGCGTCGGCCTGAGGCCGAAGGCCCGCGCGCCAACGAGGCCGTCCGCGCGGCCTGGAGCGCGCCGACGAGGAGCCTGGCGACGCGGTCGGAACCCGGCTTCGTCGTGTGGGTGAAGTCTCCCGTCACGAGTCGCGGCTCGCTCTCGTACCAGCGCCCCATCGTCCCCTCTCCGCCCATCGCGGCGAACGTGTCGAAGAACGCGCAGCCGTTCTCCCTCGCGATGCGCCGCTGAACCGTCACCAGGCGCCGAATCGACGGCAGCGTCCCGATGCTCCCGTCTTCGAGCCTCTCCCCGCGGTCCATGGGAGCCATGACGAGGACGGACGCTTCCGGCAGCGCCGTTCGGACCCGGCGGATCGCTTCGGCGTACTCCCTCTCGTATCGCGGACCGCCGACTCCTTCCATGGTGCTTTCGTTCGTCCCGTAGTTCAGGATGACGAGGTCGCTCCCGCGGAGGGCGAGGGCTTCGATCCAGTCGGTCTCCTCGAGGCGGTTCAGAGCGTGGATCGAGGCCCCGTTCGCCCCGACGGCGTCGTATACCAGGCCGGGGCCGCTGGTCTCCAGGACGACGCCGTAGAGCGTCACCTCCCCGTCTCCCTTGGGCTGCAGGGCGATGCGCGTCGCTCCGCCGGGGCCACCGCGGCGAAGTGCCCCGGCCCGGGCTCCGGGGCCCAGGTGGAGCCTCCTCGTCCGGACCTCCGTCGATCGAGACGAGGAGCGTGCCCCTTCCGGGAGCGGCGCTGAAGGTCACCTCTGCGCGGGTGAACGTGCCGTTCTCGCGTCGGATCTCGCTCCGAGACGAGGCGGAGGCGCTCGTGAAGGAGACGAGGCCGAGTCCGTGCTGCCCTTCGTTCCCGGGCAGGAGGAGCGGGCTCATCGCCGTCCACCCTTTCGCATCTATCCGGATCCCCTGGTGGCCGTACCAGCCCCAGGGCCTCCCGGCGAGGACGAACCCGGGCCCCCCGTCTCCCAGCTCCTTCTGGAGGATCTGGCGCGCCTCGCCCGAGATGAGGTCGCCGGTGAGCGGCGAGTCTCCGAGGTGCGTGATCCGTACGAGGGCGCCGGCCTGTTTCTCCTCGACGGCCCCGAGACGTTCGAAAAAGTGCCCGAGCTCGTTCGACGGATCCTCGATCGGTACGAGGGGACGGACCGACGGCAGCACATCGCGTCTGGGCTTGGCCGCTCTATCGGGTCCGGCGACGTCCAGCGGGCGCTGCCTGGGCCGCTCACCCGGGGCGCGAACGAACGACTCGTTCCGCCTCACGAGGGCGCGCGAGGACGCCCCGGAACGAACCCGTCGCGAGGCTGAGGTCCGTCTCGCCTACGAGGCGAAGGCGCTCCATCCCGGAGACCAGATACGGAACGAGCGCGCCGAGCGCGACGAGGAGCGCCGTGGAGGCCGTCTTCGGGATCCTGGTCTTCTCGCTCACCGCTCGCTCAGAACCTGAAGTAGACGAACGGGGCGACCGAGGCCCCGGCCGACAGGCGGATCGCGGCGAGCACGGCGAGGACGAGCCCTGCCTGCGCCGCCGAGGGAAGACCGGCGAACCGGCTCTCGGCCGCCGGGTGCCACGTCGGGGGGACGAAGTGCGCGGCCAGGCCCAGAAGGAGCGCCGCCACGGCGGCGTAAGGTACGTTCCCGATGCCCCACGTCCCGGCGAAGAGGACACGCAGGAACGAGAGCGCCGCCGCGCCGCTCTCGCAGCGGAAGAGAATCCAGGCGAACGACACCACGTGGAACGTCACGAGGATGCCGAGGGCACGCCGCCATGGGGAACGGGGCAAGGGGCCGCGCGGTCGTCGCGACTCGAAGAGCCTCTGGACCGCGAGGCCGGCCCCGTGGATGAGCCCCCAGCCCGCGAACGCCCAGGTCGTCCCGTGCCAGAGACCGCCCAGGACGAACGTGATGACGAGGTTCGCGTAGGGCGCCGCTCCCCCGCGCCGGTTTCCGGGCAGCGAGAAGAAGAGGTAATCGCGCAGCCACGTGGAGAGCGAGATGTGCCAGCGCCGCCAGAACTCCGCCAGGTCGGCGGCCCGGTACGGGGAATCGAAGTTCTCCTTCAGGCGGAAGCCGAGGAGGAGGGCCGACCCCAGGGCGATGTCGCTGTAGCCGGAAAAATCGGCCCAGATCTGGATGGCGTAGCCGTAGACCGCAAGGCCCGCCTCCGCCGACGTGAAGAGCCCCGGGACCTCGAAGACGCGGTCGACGAGATTCACGGCGAGGACGTCTGCGATCAGCACCTTCTTTGCGAGGCCGAGACCGATCCGGAAGAGGGCGCGGCTTCCGTCGGCGTCCGTGAGCGGCGCGAGGGGGCGCACCGCCTGCGGAAAGAAGGTCCCCGCGCGCGTGATCGGCCCCGCGAGAAGCGTGGGGAAGAAGGAGACGAAGGCGAGGTAGTCCAGGAACCGCGCGGGCGGCTCCTCGTCGCGCCGGTAGACGTCCAGGACGCAGCCGAGGGACTGGAACGTGTAGAAGGAGATCCCCGCGGCCAGAACGAGCGTGAACGGCGGCCACGCCGCGTCGGCCGCGCGCCCGAGGAGCGGCGCCGCCGCCCGCGCCAGGAGCCCTGAGTACTTGAAGGCGGAGAGGAGACCGAGGTCGACCACGACGCTCGTCGCGACGAGGGCGTGCCGCAGGGCCGGTCGTTCCGTCCGACCGAGGGCACGCGAGACGTTGAAGTCGACGGCGGCCGTCACGAGAAGCGGCAGGAGCGCGAGGGGATTCCACGTCGCGTAAAAGACGAGGCTCAGCGGGACGAGGACGAGCGCCCTCGGCACCCGGTTGCCGGCGAACCTCACGCCGAGGACCGCGACCGCGAGGAAGACGAGGTAGAGCGGCTCGGCGAGGCTCACGGGGTGCCCCCCGCGTCGGGGCGCGCCGAGTACGCGCGGAGGAGGCCGTCGACGACCCTTTCGGCGACTCTCTCGTAGCCGCCGCGGCTCAGGTGGACGAGGTCGCGTGCCGCGAGGCCCCGACGCACCCAGGTCCGGATGGAGCCGTCGCCCCCCATCAGGGCACGCTGGTCGACGAAGGCGGCTCCCGACGTTCGTGCGGCCGACCGAAGGGCCCGAATCACGGCCGGCTCGTTGACGGAGAGGAGCCGGGAGATCCTCTTCGATCGGCTCTCGCGGTCGAGGGGACCCGCCACGAGGACAGCCGCCTCCGGCGCGTCCTCGCGCAGGGCGCGGAGAAGGTCGGTGGCGGCGGCTTCGAGTTCCCCGGGAAGGAGGTCCGGACGCCCCATGTCGTTCGTCCCGAACGAGACGACGACGAGCGCAGGGTCGAGCCTTTCGAGCAGGACGCGGCGCAGCTCGCGATCGGGCCGGCCCAGCCATCCGATCTCGGCACCGTTGATTCCGACGGAGTCGACGAGGATCCCGGGTCGGCCGCTCCGGAGGTCGGCGCCCAGGACCCGAACCTCCCCGCCACAGGCATCGCGGACGGCGAGGGTGCGCGGCACATCGTCGGCGTCTGCCGTGCCGATGAACGCCACGACCGCGCCGCTTCTCAGGGTCGCCCCGTCGACGCGCGCGCACGGCGTGGACGTTCCGTCGACGGCTTCGCCGAGATCTCCGCCGAAAACGGTCACCCCGTCGACCGAAACGGACAGGCACCCCTCCCCGGACGGCGCGAGCGCCACCACCTCGGCTTCGGCGAACGCGGCCCCCAGGCTCGCGCTCCCCTCTCCACGTGGGGAGAGCGCGAGGCCCCAGAGCCCGACGAGGGGATCCACGGCGTCGCGCCCCAGTCCGATCGTCTCGAACCCGCCGTCCCCGCTGCTTCTCGCCCGGTCGTGGTGGAAATAGCGCCAGGGATTCCCGGGCATGACGAGCCCCGCGCCTCCGTCGCCGAACCTGGCCTGAAGAAGGCGCCGGGCGTGCCCCGACAGCAGGTCCGCTGCGACGTGCGAGTCGCCGAGCCACAGGATCCGGACCTGCTGCTCCTCACCCCGTTCGAGCGCCCCGAGACGGTCGAAGAATGGGTCGAGGGACGCAGGGCTCTCGAGGACCGCCGGGCCGCCCGGGAGGTGTACCCGTGACGGTTCCCGTCCGTCGGCCCCGGACGCGGCGCCAGCCCCCGCGAGAAGGCCGAGCGCTGCGATGGCGGCGGCCCTGCGGCCGCCAAGCCGTCCGGGACGAGGGGTCACACGGTCAGTTTAGACGGATGGAGCTCCGAGCCAGGGCCAGCCGGCGAATCACACGCCGGTAGGGGCCCCAGTGGTCGTGAAACCCCTGGCTCCACATCCACGCCATCACCTCGATCGCCTGGGCAGGGTCGTTCGGGGACCACTCCCCGTCTCCCCAGATCAGCCCGAGACGCCGCATCACCTCGACGTTCTGCCGGAAAGTGGAGCGAGTGAACTGACCGATGCCGTAGTAGCGGCCGCACGCCGAACGGACCGCCGGCGTCAGGCGGCTTTCCTCCCAGAGCACCTGGTACATCGTCACCGCCTCGTCGAGGATTCCGTGCCTGTCGCAGGCGGCGTAGACCAACGTCCAGATGTCGAACTCGGCTGGAGTCTCCAGCTTCGGCGTGAGTCCCGGCCATCCGGCCGGCAACGTCGAGAAACCCGGGAGCATCCCCGGATTGAAAAAGGCCGGACCGCCGGCGCTCGCTCGGCTATTCCCATCCGTCGGGACGCCGAAGGCGAGAACCGACGCGAGACCGGCGCCTGCGATCCGGAGGGCGGCCCCCCGCAATCGCCGGTCGGAGGTCTCGATGGGCTCTTCGTCTCGTCGTTCCATAAAACTCCATTCTCTTGACAGCTTCAGTACTCCGGGGCGGTCCAACCAACCTCACGCCAACGATGGCCGACTGCGAGGCACTCCCCGAGGATGATCGGAATATGGGTGACGATCTCCGACCCGTCAAGCAAGCAATATTCGCGCCCAGATGAGTGTCCCTGTGCCGAATCTGCCCCCCCTGGCGCTCTGGTGGCGATCCTGGCCTCCGGGTCCGGGAGGATCAGTATCGTCGCATCAGGCCGACGACGATTCCCTGGACCTGCACGTCCTCCTCGCGAGCCCGAATCGGCGCGAGCTTCTCGTTTGAAGGCTGGAGTCGGACACTCCCCTCCGCCTCCCGGTAGAGGCGCTTCAGCGTTGCCTCACCGTTCACGAGGGCGGCGACCATCTCGCCGTTCTCCGCGCGCGTCCGGCGGTGGACGACCACCCAGTCACCGTCTCGGATCCCCTCGTCGACCATCGAATCGCCGCTGACGAGGAGGACGAAGTTCTCTCCTTTTCGCGTGAGCGATTCGGGGACGTGGATTCGATCGTCTCCGGGAAGGACTTCGATCGGACTTCCGGCGGCGATCCGACCGAGAAGCGGAATCTCCATGGCCGCGACCGGGACCGCTTCGTCGGCAACGTCGAGCGACCGGCGCTGGTTCCAGTCCCTTACGAGCACTCCCTTGTCGAGGAGAAGCCGGAGGTGCTTCTGAAGCGTCCCGAAAGAGGAATACCCGAAGTGCTGACAGATCTCTCGCTGGGTTGGCGCGATCCCCCGGCGGGACCGGTACTCACGGATGAAAGTGACGATTTCCTGCTGCCGTTCGGTAAGGTTGGGTCGCAATGCCATATTTTTTTCGGTGTCTATCCGTATTTGCCTAATGAAATTAGTACCAGGCCACGACGCTTGGAGGAGAGTATGGCGCAAATTGGCCGCAAGTCAATACTCGTCTCGAACGGCTTTCACCCTGTGGCTCAACGAGAGCCACGACCAAAGCGGCAGCGCACCCGTCGCGCTAGTCCTTCATAAGGAGTAATCGCCCAATTACCTAATGAAATACGGTGAAATGCAATCTAACAGCGAATCACATCGGCTCTTTGCTCTCGACACCAGAAGCGGCATAGAATCCTCGGGAAGGGACGCCCGGGACGGCCCAGGCTTTGCTTGTCGAGTGCCGAAAACGATGACGACTCCACCCTGGGCAGATCCTTTCGAAGCCGAGCTCGGCCGCCTGCCCGAGAAGCTGAGGAGGTTCTTCCTCTCACGGGGCGTCCGGACGGAGGACGAAGCCCTCGATCTCGTCCAGGAGACGCTCCTGAGGGTCCTGCAGCGCGTGAGTCGCGCGGACCGCCCGCTCGACTCCCCCGAGGCCTTCTCCCTCGGCGTCGCCAAGAACGTATTCCTCGAGTATTGCCGCCGGGTCCAGCGCGCCAACAAGCACGAGGGGTTGTCGGGCGTCCTCGAGCTCGCCGGAAACGAAGACCCCCTGTCCGACGCCCTCGCGAGCAGCCGGAAGCTCATCGTCAGGAAGGCCCTCGAGCTCCTTCCCGCACGTATGAAGGTCCTCCTCGTCCGTCGATTCGTCGAGGAGATCCCCTCGAGGACGATCGCGCGCGAGGAAGGGATCTCGACGGACGCCGTCGACATGCGGGTCTACAGGGCCAAGCGGGAGCTCAGGAAGAGGATGGACAGCACCGAGGCGCGCTCTGCGGTCCGGACGATGAGGGAAGAGGCCGCCAGGAATCCCTCTGACGAAGGGGAGGACCGGTGAGCCGCGAGCCGGCAGTCGAGCGGGGCCGCATCCGCGAGTACCTCCTTCGAAATCTCGCAGACGCCGAGCGAGCCCGCTTCGAGGAGTCGTACTTCGCCGACGATGACCTCCTCGATCGCGTCGAGGCCGAGGAAGACCTCCTCGTCTCGGACTACGTTCTCGGACGCCTCACGGACGCCGACCGCCGCCGCTTCGAGAAGGCCCTCCTCGGGACTCCGTACTATCGCGAGCGGGTAGAGACGACGACCCGGCTCCGACTCAGGATCGCCCGTGACCAGAAATTGCGGCGACACGGTCGAGAGACGTCCGCCGCCTCCGGCGGCGGCCTCTTCCCGGGCCGAACCGGAATCGTCGTCGCGTTCGCACTTCTCGCCGTCCTTCTCCTCGCTTCGCTCGTCACGGCCCTCCGCCTGAAGCAGCAGCTCTCAGCGCTGCGAGCGGAGCTGAACGCCGCCACGCCACCCGCCGTCACGGCGGGAGCGGGCGGCGTCGTGCCGGCGACGCCATCCGTGGTCCTGCAGGCGCCAGCGGGAGAGGGAATCGTGGCCCGGCGCGTGGAGCGAGCCCCGGGCTCCCCTCTGGTTCTCGTCTTTCCCCGCTCTCTGGCACCGTCCAACGCCAGAAACTGGCGCGTGGTCCTTCGCGCCGGGTCCGGCTCGGTCCTGTGGGACAGCGGTGACCAGCCGGTCGCAGCGGGAGCCTCCACTGACCTGGCGGTCCGGCTCCCCGCCGGAGTGCCCGAGGCCGGACCGATCGGCGTCACCCTTTGGGCCGACGGCGCTCCAGCCCTGTCCGCCTTCCTCGAGGTTGCCGAGCCGCCTCCAGGTGCATCGCGTTAGATAACGGCGGGGTCCGACACTTCGGACTGAAGGGTGGGTCCGGTACTTTCTCTCTCCTCCCGAAGCCGGTAGGCGCCGTTTCCTCTCCGAGGCGCCGTCTCCTTTCCTCCACCCCGCCCCGGGGATCCCTCCCCGGGGCGGGGATTCCGTTTCTACCGGTCTTTCCAGACGGGAGGCCGGCCCTCGAGCGCAGCGCGAATCCCCTCGACCGCGTCCTCCGTCCGCAGAAGCTCGCGCGTCCAGGTTCGTTCGACCGCGGAAAGGGCCGAGAGGGGATCACCGCACGAACCCTGATTCAGGGCCCGTTTGGCCAGGCGGAGGGAAGAGGCCGAGAGGGTCTCGAGGCGTGCCCGCATCGTGTCGAGCGCTTCGATCAGGTCCCCGGGATTGACGAGGGCGTTCACGAGACCGCGGCGCTCCGCCGCTTCCGCCGTCATGGCGGCGCCGCAGAGGATCAGGTCGGCCGCCTTCGTCCGTCCCGTCCGCCTCTCGAGAAGGACCGCGGCCACGGGCGGGAACGACCCGCGGTGAATCTCGGGGAACCCGAAGCTCGCCGACGTCTCGGCGAAGACGAAGTCGCAGGCGAGCGCGAGCTCGGCACCGGCACCGAGGGCGCGTCCCTGGACGAGGGCGCACGTGGGGACATCGCACGTGAGGAGGAATCGCACGAGGGAGTGCCAGGCAGAAGAGAGCGCCTCGGCCTGCCCCCCTTCGACCGGGAGTACTTCCGTTCCGTTACAGAAGTCCTCTCCCCGCGCCGCGAGCGCGACGAGCCGAATGTCCCGGCGACGGGCCACTTCCCGCAGCCGCGCCTCGAGCGCGGCGACCGTTTCGCGGTCGAAGACGTTCTCGGGAGGCCTGCAGAACGTGACCGTCGCGGTCGTACCGTCGACCGTCACCGAGACGTCGCCACTGCCCATCCCGTCTTCCTCCCTGCCACGGAGCCGCGGCCCTCTGCCGCGTTTCGAAGAGCCTAATGGAAAAAGACCCCGCTCGGGAGGCGGGGTCGTTGGATTCGATGGTCGGGGCGAGAGGATTCGAACCTCCGACCCCACGGTCCCGAACCGTGTGCGCTACCAGGCTGCGCTACGCCCCGAGAAAAGCGCGGACGCGGAAGATAGCACGGGAGCTTTCGGAAGGGAAGCATTCGGACGTTCAAGGTGCTGCCGGAGCCCCGCTTCCACGAGGGTCGCTTGCGCCCGTGAGCTGTCCGTCGGGTGCGAATACGATGGCGTGGACCTGGCCGATGGGTCCTCTCTCCCGCAGGAAGTGCCCCCGGGCGCGGAGAGATGCCCGCAGGGCTTCCGGTGCCCCCGCCTTCTCGACGAACACGACGTCGGGCGTGTGCTGGTGATGAAGGCGCGGCGCGGCGACCGCGGCCCCGAGGCTCTCTCCGCCGGCTGCGCGGAGCAGGACCTGCAGGACCGTCGTCGGAATCGTCGATCCGCCCGGCGAGCCGACGACCAGGAGCGGCCTGCCGTCTACCTCCACGATCGCAGGAGACATCGAGGAGAGGGGCCGCGCCCCGGGCCGCACCTCGTTCACGCTCCCCTGGACGAGGCCGTAGAGGTTCGGCACGCCGGGGGCGATGGCGAAGTCGTCCATCTCGTTGTTCAGGAGAACGCCGAGGCCCGGGACGATCGCGCCGTTCCCGAAGGACCCGTTCAGCGTCGTCGTGAGGGAGACGGCAGCGCCGTCGGGAGTCGCGACCGAAAGGTGTGTCGTCTCCTCTGCCTCACCCGAGTCGCTCGCAAGAGAGGCCCCCACGGTCGCGGAAGGGGTCGCTCTCGCGGGATCGATCGACGCTCCGAGCGCGGCGAGACGCGCGGGCTCGAGGATTTCGCCGAGCGGGACGACGGTGCAGTCCCCGTCGCCGAGCCAGCGGTTTCGGTCCGCATAGGCCCGTCGCTCGGCCTCGAGCAGCAGGTGGTACGAATCCGCGTCGAGACCTCCCGCGGAGCCTCGGGCGACCTCGAGCTGGGCGAGGACCGACCTCAAGACCTGCCCCGCCGAGGACGGCAGCGGCATCGTGTGGACGACGAGACGGCCGAAACGGATCTCGTCAGGAGCCCGCCAGACGGGCGCGTAGCCTGCGAGATCCTCCTCCGAGAGGACTCCGCCGTGAGCCTTCACGAACGAGACGAGGCGTGCGGCCATCTTGCCCCTGTGAAACGCCTCCGGTCCCTCCGTCCCGACGCGCGCGAGCGTCGCGGCGAGATCGGGCTGGCGCAGAAGCGCCCCTGCCGCCAGCGGCTTCCCGTCAGGAAAAAAGAGCCGGCGCGTCTCCTCCCACCGGGTGAGAAGCTCACGCGACTCGGCAAGGTCCGCGGAGAGCCCGGCCGGGACGAGGAACCCTTCCCGGGCGAGGCGCTCGGCCGGAGCCACGACCCTGGCCCACGGCAGACGACCGAGGCGCCGGTGTGCCTCGGCGTAACCACGAACGGAACCCGGAGTCGCTACGGCAAGCGACGTCGCCGTGGACGCCTTCGGCACGGGCCGGCCGTCACCGTCCAGGAACATGTCGCGGGTCGCTCGGGCCGGCGCCGTCTCGCGAAAGTCGAGCGCCTGGACGGTTCCGTCCGGGCTTCTCGCGACGAGAAATCCGCCCCCCGCGAGGTTGCCCGCCTGCGGGTAGACGACGGCGAGGGCGAGAGCCGTCGCGATCGCGGCGTCCATCGCATTTCCTCCGGCAGCGAGGAGCTCCGCTCCGGCGCTCGAGGCCTCCGGCGCGGCCGAAACGACCATCCCCCGTGTCGAGGAGAGGACCCGGGCCGGGCCGAATGGCGCGGTGTCGCCCGGAGCGGCAAACCCATCCCCGCCGCGGAGAACCGCGACGAGGATGGGAGCCAGGATCACCAGGAAGCTAGCGAAGCGTGACGACGAGTTCCTTGTCCGCATTCAGCTCGAGCGCCAGGGTGCGCGACTCGCCTCCGGGGATGACGAGCTCGACCGCCTTGTACCCGTTGAACGACCGGTTCGTCGGAATCGCCCACGCCTTTATGCTCGCCGGACCCGAGGGGATATCGATGGATCCTTCGACGAGGCCACCCGCACTCTTCCGTCCGAAATCGAACTGGCGCCGGAAGACCTCCTTGTCGTTGCGACGGACCATGACGTATCCCTCGGGCGCGGGGCTCTGGAAGACGATTCGAATCCGTGCGTTCCCCGGCGTCGGCGTGGCGACCTTCGGCGGCTCGACCGGCACGACAGGCTTGACGACGCGGACCGGGGTCGGAACCGGCGTGGGCTTCTTCTTCTTCGCGAGCTCGGCAGCGGCTTTCTTCTCCGCCGCGATCATCTCGGCCTTCGCCGCCTTCACGGATTCCCGTATCGAGAGCGCATCCGCGTTCTCGGGCTGGAGGAGAAGGACGGCGGAAAGCTCGTTGAGCGCGTCGTCGAACTTGCCGGTCTCGGCGGCCTGGCGGGCTGCTGCGAGCCGCGTCTCGACCTCCCGACCGATCTCCTCGCCCGCCTGCCTCGTCCGCGCCAGCTCCTCGGCGCGAGCCAGCCCGTCCCGGGCGGCCGCGGAGTCCGGCTTGCGGCGGATGACTTCGCGGAACTTCTCGAGGGCCTGAGATCCGTTCCCCGCGGCGAGGAGGCGGTTCCCCGCCTCCATGAGCTCTTTGAGCTCCTTCACCTCGCGCTCACGATCCTCGTCGAGGGCGGCGGCCTGCTCGTCGAGCTTCACCTTCTTCGACCAGAGGACTCCGGCGGTGACGGCGGCCGCCAGAAGGACGACACCGATGATCAGCGCGACGAACAGCCCGTTGATCGACCTCTTCATCAGGGGCTGTGGCACGCTGGGAGGCTTCGGAGGCGGCTCGGGAATCGGTTCCAGCTCGACTGGCGGAAGGTGCGTCGGAGGCGGGGGCTGCGAGGGAGCCGGCGTTCGAAGCGCCGGGGACGAGACCGGCTTCCCGGGCAATTCCGCGGGGGAAGGCCGCGACGGAGCCTTCGGCGCCGGCGCTCCGGCGGCCACGAGCTTCATCGCGTCCACGATCCGTTCGGTTGCACCCTCTTCGCCTTCGTTGCCGGAGTCGGGCAAGGGTGACCCGGAACCGGATGCGGGGGGCGGGAATGGGCTTCTCAGGATCTCGGTCGGCCGGTCGGTCCCGGACGAGGCCGGCGTCGGCGCCGCCGGAGGAGAGGCAGCGGCCCTTCCCGAAGGCTTCTCGTCCACCGGAGCTGGAATTGCCCGGAGAATCTCCGTCGGCCGATCGACGAAGGACGGCTGCGATGGCGGCACGACTGCCACCGGGGCCTCCGGAGCCGGGACGGGCGGCGGGATCGCTAGGAGGATCTCCGTCGGTCGGTCCACGAACTGCGGCACAGGGGCCGGTTGGGGGCTGGCGGGTACGGGGGGGACCGGGACCGCGGGAGCCGGCCCGGGCGGTGCGATCGGCGTCAGGATTTCCGTCGGCCGGTCCAGACGTTCGGGGGCAGGCGAGAAGCCGGCCATCCCATCGACCCGGATGATCTCCGTGGCACCGTCCGGACGGTCGTCAGAGAGCCCGGGGGCCGACGGGACGTCGTCGAGAGGGGAGACTGCGAGGCCACGGGAGCGTGCGGCGGGCGGTTCGACCACCTCGGGCCCGGGCAACGACGCGTCGACGTCAGGTACCTCGTCGTCGAGCGGCAGGACCGGAGGAGTTGGCGGATGCGAACCCTTCTTCGAGCGAGTCGGTTCGTCGAGCTGCCAGTCGTCCGAGCGCTCGACGGACCCCTCGTCCGGCTTCGCAGCCCCCGCGGCAGACGGGACGACGAACGCCGTGGCGGGGAGAGGCCTCGAAACCTCCCTCGTGGCAAGATCGTCCTCCACGAGACGCGAAGCCTGTGGCGCCGATGAAGCCGGGGCCGCCCCGAGGATGTCGAACGGCGAGCGTCCGACGGCCGGCGGCGGCGCAGGTGGGACCGGTGCAGGAGCCGCGGGCCGCGGAAGAGAGGTTGGGGGCGCCGTGACCGCGGCGACGGACCCGAGCTTCTCGGCCTCGGCGACCATCTGGCCGAGGTCGCGAAGCATCTGCCGCTCCTCCTCGCGCGCCTTGAACTCGTAGAGCGCGAGGGCGAAGTCGTTTCCGCGCTGGAACCTCTCGCCCGGATCCTTCGAGAGGGCCTTCTCGAGGACCGAGGCGAACTCTGGCGGAATCGAGGCGTCGTACGTCTCGGGCGGTACGAACTGCTCGTGGACGATCTTGTAGGAGATCGACGTGAGGTTGTCGGCCGAGAAGGGCTTCTTCCTCGTGAGGAGCTCGTACAGGACCACGCCGAGGGAGAAGAGGTCGCTCCGGCCGTCCACCGCGTCGCCCGTGATCTGCTCCGGCGACATGTAGTTCGGCGTCCCGAGGAACTGCCCCGTCGTGGTGAGGTTCGACTTCTCGGTCTTGGCGATCCCGAAGTCGGTGATCTTCACCTGGCCTTCGGGGGTGATGATGATGTTCGCCGGCTTGACGTCCCGGTGGACGATGCCGCGACGGTGGGCGTAATCGAGAGCCTCGGCCACCTGCCCGACGATCTCGGCAACCCTCTCGCTCGAGAACGGGGTCTTCTCGGAGAGGAGCTGCTTGAGGTTCTTTCCCTCGACGTACTCCATCGCGATGAACGACGTCTCGGTGGTGGAGTCCTCCCCGACGTCGTGAACCGTGACGATGTTGGGGTGGGAGAGGATGCCCGCCGCCTGGGCCTCGCGCAGGAACCGCTCCTGGAATTCGCGCTGCTCGACGTCGTCCTCGCTGACGGCGCGGATCGTCTTCAGCGCCACGAGCCGGCCGATGACGGGATCGCGGCCGAGGTAGACGACGCCCATGGCGCCCTTCCCCAGCTCGCGGTTCACCTCGTAGCGACCGAACCTCTTCGGAATGCCCGAGGGGGGGGCACCTGATACGCTCGGCAGAGGTCCTCCCGTTCGCGACTGCGGCAATGAGATGCCGGGGTGTTCCCGGTATCGCGCAGTTTAGGGCTCCGCGAAAGAGGGTGTCAACGCGCCCCTCCCGAAGCTCGGCGCCGTCCCGAAGGTCCGTGCATCCGTAAGCGAGACTTCGCTTCGGGGAAGCGCCTTCGATCCCTATAATGCAGGCCTTTTGAGACACCTGGCCAAGGGGGAAGAAGCATGAAACAGTATCCCGCAACCGCCATTCGGAACGTGGCCGTCGCCGGCCACAACGGCGTCGGGAAGACGACCCTCGTCTCGGCGCTCCTTCACGAGGCGGGCGCGGTCAACCGCTTCGGTCGCGTCGACGACGGCTCGGCGCCGACCGATTTCGATCCCGAAGAGATCGAACGGAAGATCTCGATCGGCCTCGCGGTGGCGGCACTCGAGTGGAAGAAGCACAAGATCAACCTGATCGACACGCCCGGCTACGGCATCTTCACGGCGGAAATGATCTGCGCGATGCGCGCCGCCGACGCGGCCATCATCGTCGTCGATGCCGTCGCCGGCGTCGAGGTCCAGACCGAGAAGGCGTGGCAGGTGGCCGAGGAGTTCGGTCTGCCGAAGATGATCGTCGTCAACCGGATGGACCGCGAGAACGCCGACGGCGGCCGCGTGATGGACCAGCTCCAGACGAAGTTCGGCCGCTCCTGCGTCTGCGTCGAGGCGCCCATCGGCAAGGAGAAGGGCTTCCGCGGCGCGATCGACCTCATCGGGATGAAAGGCTTCCTCACCGACGACTCCGGTAAGACCATCGAAGGGCCGATCCCCGAGGAATTCGCCGCGGACGCGTCCACGCTTCACGAGGCGCTCGTCGAGATGGTCGCCGAGGGGGACGACGCCCTCATGGAGACCTTCTTCAGCCAGGGCAACCTGACCGAAGAGCAGATGCTCCCGGCCCTGCGCAACGCGATCCGGGACCGGAAGATCGTTCCGGTCCTCTTCGCGGCGGCCGGCGACCACGAGCGGGGCGTGGAGAAGATCCTCGACGAGATCGTCGACCTCCTCCCGGGCGCCGACTCCTTCCCCGCCGCTGCCATCGGCAGGGACGGGAAGACCGACGTCCTCACGTGCGACCCGAGCGGCCCGGTCGCCGCGATCGTCTTCAAGACGATCTCCGATCCCTTCACCGGGCGCCTGACGCTCTTCCGGGTCCACTCCGGCACGGTCAGGGCCGACGGCACCTACTGGAACGCGAATCGCGAGGTCGCCGAGCGATTCGGTCCGGTCTTCTCGCCGCTCGGCAAACAGATGATCACCGTGCCCGAGGTCCCGGCCGGGGACATCGGCGTCATCGCCAAGCTCAAGGAAACCCTCACGGGCGACACGCTCTCCGCCAAGGAGAAGCCGTACCGCTTCCCGGCCGTCGCGATTCCGGAGCCGGCGATCTCCTTCTCCATCGAGCCGAAGTCCAAGGGCGACGAGGACAAGATCTCCATCGCGCTGGCCAAGCTCACCGAGGAAGACCCGTCCCTGAAGTTCCACCGCGACGCCGACACGAGCGAGCTCCTCCTCTCGGGCGCCGGCCAGCTCCACGTCGAGATCGCCGTCGCCCGCATGAAGCGGAAGTCGAACGTCGAGGTCATCCTCCACCCCCCGAAGGTCCCCTACCGCGAGACGATCACCAGGCCCGCCGAGGCGCACGGACGCCACAAGAAGCAGACGGGCGGCCACGGGCAGTTCGCCGACTGCAAGATCCGCGTCAAGCCGCTCCCGCGCGGAAGCGACTTCGAGTTCGTCGACGACATCTTCGGCGGATCGATCCCGCGGAACTACATCCCCGCCGTCGAGAAGGGAATCCAGGACACCCGGAAGAAGGGCTACCTCGCCGGCTACCCGATGGTCGACTTCCGCGTGGAGCTCTTCGACGGCCAGTACCACGACGTCGACTCGTCGGAGATGGCCTTCAAGATCGCCGGCTCGCTCGCGTACAAGGACGCGATGGAGAAGGCGAAGCCGACGATCCTCGAGCCGATCATGAAGGTCGGCGTCCGGGCGCCGCAGGAGTACATGGGCGACCTGATGGGCGACCTCACGAGCCGCCGCGGCCGGCCCTCGGGCATGGACCAGATCGGCGACGACGCGGTCGTCAAGGCCGAGGTCCCGCTCTCCGAGATGCTCTCCTACTCCGCCGTCCTCCGCTCGCTCACGCAGGGCCGGGGCTCCTTCACGATGGAGCTCTCCCACTACGAGGAGCTGCCCCGCCCGCTCCAGGAGAAGCTCATCGCCGAGCGCGCCAAGGTGCTGCACAAGGCCGACGCCGAGGCCGAGTAGCCCTCCAGCTGACTCCAGGAAACCCGAAGGGGCCGCGAAAGCGGCCCTTCTCTCGGCCCCTCCGATCCCCGGCCAGGTCCGGGTTTCCTTCGCTTCACGCGAGCGAAGCGGCGCCCCTCCCCCCCAGGGGGTGCGGGACTCCCGGGGCCCCCCCCGCCCGCCCCCCCCCCCCGAAGCCGCCTCCCCGCGGGGGAAACCCCCTCCCCCGGCGGTCCGGGTTTCCCCCTGTCCACTACGCCCCGTGGATGCCGGCCTTCGAGCTCGTGATGAAGTCGAGCAGGACGCGCACGTCCGGAGCCGACTCGGCAAGCTCGCCGAGCGCCGCGAGCGCCGCCACGTGGTCGTGCCGGTTCCTGTGCAGGATCCGGTAGGCCTTCTGCAGGGAGGAGACGCGCTCGGCCGAGTAGCCCTTTCGGGAGAGCCCTACCCCGTTGATCTTGTAGGCCTTCGTGTCCCGGTCGCTCGACGTCCAGGTAAATGGCAGGACGTCCTTGTTCACCGGGGTCATTCCCCCGACGTACGCGAAACGCCCGACGCGGCAGAACTGCCTCACGGCGACGAACCCGCCGAGGATGACGTCGTCCTCGACGACGACGTGCCCCGAGAGCGACGCCGAGTTCGCGAACACCGTCCGGTTCCCGACGACGCAGTCGTGGGCGACGTGTGAGTAGGCCATGAAGAGGTTGTCGTCGCCGATGACGGTCTCCGCGTGCCCCGTGACCGTCCCGCGGTGGGCCGTCATGAACTCGCGGAAGACGTTCCGGCTGCCGACGACGAGCCGCGTCGGCTCCCCCGCGTACTTGAGGTCCTGCGGGGGACCTCCGAGCGCGACGTGCGGGTGGACGATGTTGCCCTCACCCAGGACGGTCGGGCCGTCGACCAGGGCATGAGCCCCCACGCAGGTGCGCGCCCCGATGACGACGGCCGCGCCGATGACGGCGTACGGCCCGATCTCGGCCTCGGGATGGACCGACGCGGATTCGTGAACGACCGCTGTGGCGTGAATCGGCATTCAGCCTTGCTCCTCGGGCCCGCAATCCTGGATCAGGCTCATGATCTCCGCCTCGGCGCAGAGGTGCCCGTCCACACGCGCCTCACCGCGGACCTTGACGATCGACCTCTTCGCGGCCATGAATTCGACGGTGAAGAGGATCTGGTCTCCGGGGACCACCGGACGGCGGAACCTCACTGCGTCCAGGCCCGCCAGCCGGAGCTGCCTGCGGCGGGGATCATCGGTGGCCGAGATCAGCATGAAGGCTCCGACCTGGGCCATCGCCTCGATCAGCAGAACGCCCGGCATGACCGGGTTGCCGGGGAAATGCCCCTGGAAGAACTCCTCGTTGAACGTCACGTTCTTCAGCCCGACGACCTTCTTCCCCGGCTCGACCTCCAGGATCCGGTCGACGAGGAGAAACGGGTACCTGTGCGGAAGGACCCGGAGGATGTCGAGGATCCCGAGTCCGGTCGCGCGCGCTTCCGAGCTCATCCCTTCACCCCTGCTGCCGCCTCGGCCGCCTTCGCCAGCTCGCGGACGAGCCGCGCCGTCTCCGGAAGACGCTTGAGCTCGGCGTTCACACGAAGGGCCTGCCGGTGAGGCATGTGCGGCGTGCCGAAGCTCGTCGCGCCGTCAGGGACGTCGGAGCTCACGCCCGTCTGCCCCCCCACTCTCGCGCCGGCACCGATCCGGAGGTGCCCTCCCGTACCAGCCTGGCCGCCCAGAACGGCCTGATCGCCCACCGTCGTCGACCCGGCGAGGCCGACCTGTCCGCAGAGGACGACGTGCCGGCCGACGTCGCAGTTGTGGCCGATCATGACGAGGTCGTCGACCTTGGTGCCCTCGCCGACGCGGGTCACCTCGAAAGTGGCCCGATCGACGCAGGTGTTGGCCCCGATCTCGGCGTCGGCCCCGATCTCGACGCTCCCCACCTGGGGGATCTTCCGGAGGCCCGCCGGGCCAGGAGCGTATCCGAAGCCATCAGCCCCGAGGACCGCCCCCGAGTGAATCTCCGCGCGCGGCCCCACCGAGACGCCGTCGTAGAGGACGACGTGTGGGTGAAGCCAGGCGTCTCTGGCAATCCGGCATCGACACCCGACGACGACGTGCGCCTCGAGAATCGCTCCGTCCTCCACTTCCGTCCCCTCGCCGACCACGGCGTAGGGTCCCACCTCGGCTCCGGCAGCGACGGACGCTCCCGGATCGACGATCGCTGTCGCGTGGACCCCCGGTCGCGGCAGGCGGCGCGGGAACGCGCGGGCGAGCACGGCGGCGAGCGCCGCAGTCGGATCCGGCACTTCTATTACCGTCCGGCCCCGAAAGGGCTCGGAGGATCTCGCGAGAAGCACCCCGGCAGCCGACCCGGCGGCCTGGGTTTCGGCCCTGGCGTCGGCGGCGAAGGAGAGGTCCCGAGGCCCTGCCTTTTCGAGTGACCTCACGCCCTCGACGACAGCGGCCCCGTCGCCGACGAGCCGCCCCCCGCAGGAGGCGGCCAGAACGGCGGCGGTGGTCGCTGCGGGGAAACCGGCCATCCGCCCTCTATTTCTTCGGGGCCGGGGCTGCGGCCGGAGCCGCGGTCGCGGGAGCCGGCTTGGCGTCGGTCTTCGGGGCAGCCGCGATGGCGGTATTGAACTTCTGGATCACGGCGTCGGTGATGTCGACGCCCGGTTCCGCGTGAAGAAGGCCGCTCTGGAACTTGTTGAAGACGAGGGCGTAGCCGAGCTCCTTCGCGACCGCCTCGATCACGGGAAGGACCCTGCGCTCGAGCTCGCCGAGCTCCTTGCGCTGGAGCTCCTCGAGCTCGCGCTGGGCGTCGTCCTGGAATCGCTTCAGGTCCAGAGCCTTGGCCTGATAGTCCTTCTGGAGCTTCTCCATCGCCTCTTCGGACAGCGACTTGCCCTGCTCCTGGATCTTCTTCTCGATGTCCCGCAGGTCGGTCTGGCGCTTCGTCAGGTCTTCCTGCTTGGCGGCCTGGATCTTCTGGATCCGGGCGAGGCTTTCCTTGCCGACCGCAGATTCCTGGACGATCCGCTGGACTTCGATGACTCCCACCTTCTGGGCTGTGGCGGGCAGGGCGAGCAGAGCGGCCGCAGCGACCGCACCCGCGACGATCAACCGGTTCCCGATCATCTACGTGACTCCTTTACGTGTCTTGCGCCGCCGGAGACCCTCCGGCGGGCGCGCGATTCTACTGCACGAGCCCGTGAGGAGGGGGTGCCGGGTATCCCGGGGGAAGCGTCCGGGCGCCGGGCCCCCGGCCCATGAGCGTCGGAGCCCGGCGGTCCGGGTGCCCCCTCTTAGAAGGTCGTGCCGATCGAGAACTGGAAGTCGCTCCTCTTTTCGATGACCAGCGGGACCCCGGTCTGCCCCTTGATCACCTTCGGGTCCAGGTTGATGCCGTAGATGAAGCGGAGCGGAGCCTGGAAGATCGGCAGGAACATCCTGAGCTCCGCGCCCGCCGAGGTACGCATCACCAGCGGGTTGAAGGACTGGCCTTCGAGCCAGGCGTTCCCCGCGTCGAAGAAGAGGACGAACTTCAAGGGCCCGGCGACGTAGTAGACCGCCTCCAGGTTGAGGACGAGGTACTTGTCGCCTCCGAGGAGCGCTCCCTGCTCGTTGAAGTACGCCTGGTCGTTGTCGTTGAGCGGGTAGATGCTCCCGTACTCGAAGGCGCGGACCGACCGGTCGCCGCCGATCCGGAAGCGCTCGAAGATCGGGATCTCCTTCCCGTCGTACGGCCGGACCATCCCCGCCTCCACGTTGACCGCGACGTGCGACTTGCGGTTGAGGGTCCGGTAGATCGTCCCGTTTCCAACCGGCTTGACGTAGGAGAAGTCGCCGCCGAGGGGTCCGCCGGCAACCGTCATCGACAGGCCGAACCGCCGTCCGCGGGTCGGGTCGAACGGGTCGTTCCGGCTGTCGTACCGGTACCCCGGGGCCACCGCTGACGTTCGGCCGACATAGTCGGCGTAGGCACGGGGAGGGATGCCGGCTCCGGGCGGTGCCGGCGCGGGGAAGACCTCGTAGCGGCTTTTCGTGTCCGTGTAGCTGTAGAAGAACGAGACGCCGTCGAAGAGGCCCAACCCGAGACCGATGGATGCGTTCAGCCCCTGGACTCCTGGTCGACGTCCGCGTACGTGAGGGATCGGTTGAAGATGGAGCCGCCGATCGACATCCGCTTGTCGAGGAACCACGGTTCGACGAACGACAGGTCGAAGAAGTTCGAGTAGCCGCCCCGCTGGAACTGGACTCCGATCGTGTCGCCGCGACCCAGGAAGTTCCTCGTGGAGAACGAAAACTGCCCGAAGATCCCGTCGAGCTGGGAGTAGCCGGCCCCGAACTGGACCTCGTTCCGGTTCGTGTCGACCCCCTTGATCGTGACGTCGACGGCCTTCTTGTCGGCGTCGACCCGGAACTCCGGGTCTTCCTCGATCTTGAAGTAGCCGAGCTGGGTGATCTTGAAGAGCCCCTTCTTGAACGACTCCATGTCGAGGACGTCGCCCTCGAAGAGCTGGAGCTCCCGGCGCAGGACCTTGTCCTTCGTCGTCTTGTTCCCGACGAACTCGACCCGCCCGACGCGGAACTGGTCGCCCTCCGTCACGCGGATCGTCACGTCGACGATGTTCCCCTTGCCCGGGCGCTCGACGTACTCGGGGTTCATGAAGGCGTAGATGTAGCCCCGGCCCCGGTAGATCTCGTCCAGCGTCTTCATCCCGTCCGCGAGGATGGCGCGGCTCAGGGGCTTGCCCGGCTGCCAGGGGAAGAACCGGAGCAGCCGCTCCGGCGGAAACACGGTCGTCCCCTCGATCTTCAGGTCGCCGAAGTAGTACCGCTCTCCTTCGACGAGGGGAATCTGGATCCTCGCGCGCCTCTTGATCTTCTCCGGGCGCGTCTCCTGGGGATTGGCGACGAAGGTCTCGATCACAGGGTCCTTGACGACGATGTCCTTGTAGCCCGCGTTCTGGTAGACCTTCTTGACCAGCTCGATGTCTTCCTCGTAGGAGGCCTGGTTGTAGACGTCCTTCGAGTCCCAGAACTGGTAGAAGTTCGACTCGCGCGTCTTCTTCATCGCGTAGTAGAGACGCCGGTCCGAGAAGACGGTGTTGCCGGTGAAATCGATATTGTCGATCTTGATCTTGTCTCCCTCGTCGACGAGGAACACGACGCGGCGTTCGTTCTCTCCCATCGGCTCGATGGCCGTGTCGACGACCGCCGAGCGGAACCCCTCGGCGCGGTAGGCGTCGGTGAGGACGGACTTCCCCTTGGAGACGTCGCGGAGCGAGACGGGCGAACCGACCCGGATCTCGACCTTCCCTTCCTTCAGCTTGTCCTTGAGCTGCGAAGGTCGTCAGCTTCTTGTTGCCGCGGAACTCCAGGTCGGAAACCCGCGGCCTCTCCACGACGACCGCGACGAGCCGGACACCCCCGGGGACCGCTTCCTTCTCGATGCTGAGGTCCTCGAAGAGGCCCGAATCCCAGAGCTTCTGGAACGTCCGGCGCAGCTGCCCGGCGTCGTAGGGATCGCCGGCTTTCACTCCGAGGTAGAAGCCGATGGTCTCGCCGGTGACGGTCTTTCCGCCCCGGACGACGATCTCGGTGATCCGCTCGGAGGCGCCCGCCGTGTCCATGCTGAGTACGGGAGTTGCCGGGAGGGCCCCGGCCATGGGGGATGTCGTCGGGGCAAGCCCGCCCGGCCTGAGGTCGAGCGTGGCGGGAGGAGGCGTGGGCTCCGGAGCGGGGGACGGCTCCGTCTGGGCCAGGGCCGCAGCCGGAAAGGCGAGAATCCAGACCAGCGCCAGAACGGCCGGTCGGAAGGGACGAGGCGAAACGACGGCGACGGACAGGGCGGGACCGGCGACGGCCGGCGTCGCCGGGATGGGGCTCTCCTTCACGCGCCTTACCGCCCGGGCACGATCGCGGCCGACGAGCGGACGAGAACCTTCAGTTCGTTGTCGATCACTGTCACTTCCAGGCACTCGAGGTGCTCCCGGGCGCCGATAAGCAATTCGGATACCGCATCCTCCACGTGTCGCTGGATCGTCCGCCTGAGCGGCCGGGCTCCCGAGTGGGCATCCTGTCCCGACATCGAGAGGAGCCAGTCCACGGCCATCTGGTCGGCCACGAGCTCCAGGCCGCGGTGCTTCAGCGTCTCTGCGACGTCGTCGAGCAGGAGGCGGCAGATCGCCCGGAGGTTGTCCGTCGAGAGCGGATTGAAGACGATGACCTCGTCGATCCGGTTCGTGAACTCGGGCGAGAACTCGCGCCGGAGCTCCTTCAGGACCATCTCCTCCACCTCGCGCGCCGGGGGGGCGTTCTTGCCGTCGCCGAACCCCACGCGCGCCTGGTTCACGAGGAACTTCGTCCCGATGTTCGAAGTCATGATGATGAGCGTGTTCTTGAAGTCGACCGTGTTTCCGTAGGCGTCGGTCAGCTGGCCGTCCTCCAGGATCTGCAGGAGGAGGTTTGCGATGTCGGGGTGGGCCTTCTCGATCTCGTCGAGAAGGATGACGGAATAGGGCTGCCTGCGGATCCGCTCCGTGAGCTGCCCGCCTTCCTCGTGCCCGACGTAGCCGGGAGGAGAGCCGATCAGCTTGGAGACGGCGTGCTTCTCCATGTACTCCGACATGTCGAAGCGGACCAGCGCCTTCTGGTGGTCGAACAGGAACTCCGCGATCCGCCGGGCGACCTCGGTCTTCCCGACGCCCGACGGCCCCAGGAAGATGAACGAACCCATCGGGCGGTTCGGGTTCTTCACCCCGAGGCGGGAACGGCGGATGGCCCTGGAGATCGCGTCGATGGCCCGGTCCTGGCCGATGACGCGCCTGCGGAGCGTCGTCTCCATGTTGAGGAGCTTCTCGGCCTCCTCGACCTGGATCGACGTGACCGGGATCCCGGTCCAGCTCGCGATGATCTCCTCGATGTCGCCGCGGACGACCTCGGTGAACGAGCTCTCGTCGAGCTGCGCGCCGCGCGTCCGCTCGATCTCTTCCTTGATCTCGACCTCGCGCTCGCGGAGCGAGACGGCGTGCTCGAAGTCCTTCTCGGAGATCGCCTTCTTCATCTCCTTGACGATCTGCCGGGCCTCGTTCTCGAGCCGGCGCAGGTTCTGCGTGTCCGCGGTGAGACGGAGCTTGACCTTGGCGCCCGCCTCGTCGAGGAGGTCGATCGCCTTGTCGGGGAAGAAGCGGTCGGGGATGTACCGGCTCGACTGGTAGACGGCGGCCTTCACCGCGTCGGGCGAGTAGCGGACCCGGTGGAACCTCTCGTAGCGCTCGCGGATCCCCTCGAGGATCTGAAGCGTCTCCTCCTCGTCCGGCGGGTTCACCGTGACCGCCTGGAAGCGCCGGAGGAGCGAGCGGTCCTTCTCGATGTACTTGCGGTACTCCTTCATCGTCGTGGCGCCGATGCAGGCGATCTCGCCCCGCGAGAGCGCCGGCTTGAGGATGTTCGCCGCGTCGAGCGACCCCTCGGCCGAGCCCGCGCCGATGAGGGAGTGGATCTCGTCGATGAAGATGATGAGGTCCTGGTTCTCCCTGAGCTCCTTCAGGATCCCCTTCAGGCGCTCCTCGAACTGGCCGCGGTACTTCGTCCCGGCCACGATGAGGGAGAGGTCCATCGCGAGGATCTTCTTGTTCGCCAGGAACAGCGGGACCGCCCCCTCGATGATCCGCTGGGCGAGCCCCTCCACGATGGCCGTCTTCCCGACTCCGGGCTCGCCGAGGAGGATCGGGTTGTTCTTCGTCCGCCGCGAGAGGATCTGGATGATCCGTTCGACTTCCTTGTCACGCCCCACGAGCGGGTCGAAAGTCCCCTGGGCGGCGAGGGCCGTCAGGTCGCGGGCGTACTCGGCCAGGAACGGGAGCTCCTTCTTCTGCTTGGAGGCCTCGCGCTCCTTGATCAGGGCGATCGCTTCCTCGCGCACGCCGTAGAGGTTGAAGCCGTGCCCGGCGAGGAGCCGGGAGGCGACGCACGGGTCGACGCGGAGGATGCCGATCAGGAGGTGCTCCGTCCCGACGTAGGGGTGCATCATCGACTCCGCCTCGTGCGAGGCGTAGGCGAGGATCTTCTTCGACTCCTCCGAGAGGGGGAGCTCCTGCGACGACGAGACGCGCTCGACGAAGACCCGGTCCCCCTCGATCTCGCGGCGGACGTCGTCCGGCTTCACGTTGAACCTGGCGAAGATCTCCCGCGTGACGTCCTCCCCTTCGCGCAGGATGCCGAGGAGGATGTGCTCGGACTCGATGACCTTCGAGCCGAGCTTCGAGGCCTCGTACCGGGCGAAAAAGAGGGCGCGGCGGGCTTTCTCGTTGTACTTTTCGAACATGGCTCGACCTCGACGGAGACCGCTTGGGAAGCGGACTTCGACCGTCTCCGGATCCTAGCATACGGGATGCCAGCGCTCCGGCCGCTCAGGAGGCCGCGAGACCGCCCGGCGAGAGCGTCAGAACGGTCCCGCAGCGAGCGGCGACACCCGGGTCGTGCGTGACCAGAAGGAGGGCTCCCGCGCGCTCGCGCGCCGTGCCCAGGAGGAGCTCGAGGACGTCTGCGGCGTGGGCGGCGTCGAGGCTCCCGGTCGGCTCGTCGCAGAGGAGGAGGCGCGGCCGGCGCACGACGGCCCTCGCGATGGCGACGCGCTGCCGCTCTCCGCCGGAGAGGACGCGGGGAAGGCTCCCGGCCTGGCGGACGAGGCCGACTCTCGCGAGGAGCTCCCGCGCCGACGCCCGGGCGGCAGAGTCGCCGACCCCCGCGAGAAAGAGCGGCAGGGCGACGTTCTCCTCTGCCGTCAGCTCCGGCAGCAGGTGGTGCAGCTGGAACACGAACCCGACGGACTCGCCCCGCCACTTCGCCTTCGGCTCGGGAGCGAGCGTCTCCCAGTCTCGTCCGTCGACGGCGACGCGCCCGGCGTCGGGGCGATCGAGGCCCGCGAGGAGGTGGAGGAGGGTCGACTTGCCACAGCCCGACGGGCCGACGATCGCGACGGCATCTCCCACCCCGAGGGTCAGGGAAAGGCCCGAGAAGAGCTCGAGGCGCGCCTCTCCCTCCCCGAACCCGCGTGCGAGCGACTCGGCGACGAGAAGCGGCTCACCCGGCACGGAGCGCCTCCGTCACGTCGACCCGCGCGGCCATGCGGGCCGGCGCGAAAGAGGAGAGGAACGACCAGGCGAGCGAGAAGGCGCCCACGGCCAGGAGATCCCTCGCGCCAGGCTTGAAGGGAACGTGCGCGAGAGCGAAGAGCTCGGCCGGGAGCGGGATGGCGTGGGTCGCGTCGAGGACGACGGCGAGGACCACACCCAGCAGGAGGCCGGTCAGCGTGCCGACGGCCCCGAGAAGGAGGCCGACGAGGAGAAAGACGCGGGAAAGGACGCTCGGGGAGGCGCCGAGGACCGTCAGGACGGCCGCGTCTCCCCGGCGAGTGGCCGCCAGGACCGCCGACGTCGCCGCGAGATTCAGGCCCGCCACGACGACGACGAGGAATACGGTGGCGAAGATTGCGATTCTCTCGAGCCGGAGCGCGAGGAGCAGCGGACGATTCGCCTCCTGCCACGTCGTCGTCGCGGTGGATGTCATGCCGAGCGTCTCCCTCGCCCTCGAGCGACGTCCAGCGCGGTCCCCGGGTCGGCGAGTCGCAGCTCGAACCCCGTGGCGCCTCCCGGCGGGAGGCCGAAGAGCCTCCGGGTCGTCTCGGCCGGCAGGACCGCCTCCGGCTGGCGGCGCCCCGTCGCGGTGGCACCGACCTCCTTCACGGAGAGCGTCGCCGTGACGGGAACAGGGCCGAGCGGGGAAAGACGAGTCCGCGAGGAGACGATCGTGACGTCCTCACCGGGAAGCACCGAGAGCTGCCGCGCCTGGGCCGGGTCGAGGCGGATCCCTTCCGCCCCCTCCCGTCCCGCCAGCACCGCGGGGATCGCCTGTCCGCGCACGGTGATCCAGCCGCGCCCGCGAACGACCGGGGTGACGGAGACGACCCCCGGGATTTCCGCGAGCCTCCCGGCGACTCCCTCGGCGGCCGCGAAGTCGGGCCGGCCGGCCGGCGAGACGAGGACGTGGGGCGCCTCCTCGGCGAGCCGCGTGAGGACGTGGGCCTGGAATCCCGAGAGAAGGGCGAGGGACACGACGAGCGCCGCGACGCCGAGGACGAGCCCGACGAACGCCGCCGCCGCGACGACCCCGACCTGCGCGTCTCGCCGCGAAGCGAAGAGGTAGCGGCGGGCCAGGAGGAGCTCGATCAGCGGCTCGTCCCCTTCGGCCGCATGAGCGGGAAGAGGATGACGTCGCGGATCGAGCGGGAGTTCGTGAAGAGCATCGCGAGGCGGTCGATGCCGACCCCCTCCCCCGCCGTCGGCGGCATGCCGTACGAGAGCGCCTCGACGTAGTCCTCGTCGTAGAGCATCGCCTCGTCGTCCCCCGTGGCCCGCTGGTCCACCTGCGCCCGGAACTTCTCCGCCTGCTCGTCGGGGTCGTTCAGCTCGGAGAAGCCGTTCGCCAGCTCCATCCGGCCGACGAAGAGCTCGAAGCGGTCGGCGGTCTTCGGGTCGTCGGGCCGGGTCTTGGCGAGCGGCGAGATCTCGGCCGGGTAGTCGACGACGAACGTCGGCTGGAGGAGGTGCGGCTCGGCGAGGGTCTCGAAGAGCTCGGCGAGGAGCTTTCCCGAAACGTCGCCGAAGCGTTCGATCGACTCGACCCCGGCTCGGGTCGCCGCGGCCTTCAGCCCCTCGAGCGACTCGAGCTCCTCCGGGCGGATCGCCCCGCCCGGGACGTCGCGACCGTACTCGACGACGGCGGCCTTCATCGAGAGCCTGCGGAACGGCGCCTCGAAGGAGATCGTCTCCTCGCCCCACGGGAGCTGCGTCGTCCCGAGGATCTCCCGCGCGGCGCCGGCGAGGAACTCCTCGGTGAGCGCCATCTGGTCGCGCGCGTCGGCGTAGGCCGTGTAGAACTCGAGCATCGTGAACTCGGGGTTGTGCGACGTCGAGATCCCCTCGTTCCGGAAGTTCCGGTTGATCTCGTAGACCTTCGGGAAGCCGCCCGTGACGAGCCGCTTGAGGTAGAGCTCCGGCGCGATGCGCAGGTAGAGGTCGACGTCGAGCGTGTTGTGGTGGGTCACGAACGGCCGCGCCGCGGCGCCCCCCGGGATGAGCTGCATCATCGGCGTCTCGACCTCGAGGAAGCCGCGGGCGTCGAAGAAGCGCCTCAGGTAGGAGACGACCCGGGCGCGCACCTCGAACGTCCGCCGCGTCTCCTCGGAGACGATCAGGTCGACGTAGCGCTGGCGGTACTTGATCTCGACGTCGGTCAGGCCGTGCCACTTGTCGGGGAGCGGCCGGAGGCACTTGGCGAGGAAGACGAGCCCGTGGCCTTCACCGAGAGCTCTCCCGTGCGGGTCCGGAAGACGGTTCCGGTCACGCCGACGTGATCGCCCAGGTCGAGGTTCTCGAGGAGGGCCCAGCCAGCGTCGCCGACGCCGTCCTTCCTCACGTAAGCCTGGACCCGCGTCTTCCCGTCGGAAAGGTCGAGGAAGACGGCCTTCCCCATTTTCCGGATGGCCAGGATCCGGCCCGGCACGGCCACGAGCCGGGCCTCGTCGGTCTCGGCCTCGAGGGCGGCGCATCGCTCCCGGCCCATCTCTCGACGACGTCGGAGACGAGGTGGGTGGCCGGGAAGCGGTTCGGGTGGAGCGGGTGGCCGAGGGCGGCGATCCGCTCGCGGGCCGCCCTCCGGTTGACGACCTGCTCGGCGAGGCTCTGCTCTGGGGACTGGGTCTCTTCGGACATGGGGCGCCGATTCTCCGCGCGCCCTCCTCCCCGGTCAAACTCCGCAGGTGCGGAACCGCTCGGACCGGCGGCTACTCCCCTCCCGAGACCCGGGCGTTGTGGAGGAGCCAGAGGCCTGAAAAGGCCCGGAGGAGACGGAAGCGCGAGCGGGTCAGCTCGTTCAGCCGCTCGGGGGGGCCTTCCGGCCCCGTCGCCTCGAGCGCCTGCCGGAAACGGCGATCGAGATCCTGTGCCCGCCCGAGACACTCGCTCGCCTTGTCGAGGTCGCTCGCATCGGCCGGTTCGCCGGAGGGGGCCTTCAGCCTCGTCGCGATGTCGTCCACCATGAGGCGCAGGGCCGCCCCTTCGATGTAGAGGTTGTCGTAGGCAGAGTCCTCCGCGGTCGAATCGAGCTCCTCCGCCTGGAGTCGCCGGGCGGAGCGCACTTCCCACGGCTCGAGGCGGAACCGCGACAGCGAAGCGCCATAGGCGGCCTGCCCCGACCCCGCCCCGCCCCGGAGCATGTCGATCGAGTAGAGGATCTTGGAGGCGTACTCCGCGAGGAGGCCGTCCTTGACGAACGCCGGAAGCGTCCGCTCCTGCCTCGTCGGCTCGGGGGAAGCGGCCACCGTGTCCCGCCCGGGGAAGAAGCCGCTGATCGTCTCCCTCGCCTCGGACAGCTCCTCCTCGTCGACGACCGGAAGGGCCTCCGGAAGCGCCTCCCCGGCGGCCTCGCCCGCCCCGTCGAGCCTGGCCATCAGCTGGTCGATCGCCTCGGCGAGTCGGGTGACCTGTCCGTGCCGGATCTCCCCCTCGTTCCGGTTCTTGTCGAACTCCTCCTTGAACTGGCGGAACCTGCGGAACTCCTCCTGCAGGTCGGCGTCCGCGACCTCGGGCCGCCGCGACAGCTCGCGTTCGATGTCGAGGAGCTGCTGGGACGACTCGAAGATCCGTCTCTCCTCGTTCCGGTAGAGGGTCTGGAACCGGTTCTTGGCGGCGAGGTTCGCCTCCAGGATGGCCGACAGGACGTTCGTGTCGTAGTACGCCGGGCCGAGCCTGTGCTTGACGGTCCTCAGGCTGTCGAGGATCTTCTTCTCCGTGAGGTCCTCGAAGCGATCGCACCCGTCGATGTCCTGGCGGATGAGGCCGAGCGCCTTCACCGCGGCCGTCAGCTCCGCAGCCGGGGCCGGCGAGCGGCGAACGAGACCGAGAAGGGCCGCGAAGAGCTTGGTCAGCTCCTGGGGGAACCGGGGAAGGTAGCGGCCGTCGTCGAGGGAGCGGCGGGCTCCGACGAGCGTGACGAGGAAGTCCATCTTGTCGATGGCTTCCGGCGAGACCTGACGCGCGTGGAAGTAGAAGCGGAGAATCGCCAGGAGGAGCTTCTCGTCCTCCGTCCTCACCTTCTCGAAGAAGCGCCTCACCCAGCTCGCGGCGATCTTCTCGTCGTCGGCCGAGAGCGCGCGGTAGACGACGTCGAGGCGTCCGTCCAGCTGGTTGATCTGGTCCATGACGACCGGCGGGGGCTGGACGTTCAGGATGGTGGTCACGGACTTGATCTGGTCGTAGAGCCCCTGGAAGTCGATCTGGTAGCCGGGTGCATCACCGAAGAAGGTCTTGTGGACCCCCTGGAGGAACTGGTGAAACGTCCAGAAGGTCTTGAACTTCTCGGTCAGCCTCGTATAGGCGTCGTGAAGGGTCTTCAAATCGACGATGGACGTGCTCAACGTAAACCTCTCGGGACTGCACCTGCATTATAGTTTCGTCCCGTGATTGACCGCATACTCATTTCAGAGGGGCAGATCGCGACCCGGCTGGACGAGCTGGCGAGGGAGATCGACACGGCCTACGCGGGCCGCGAGATCCTGGCAGTGGGAGTCCTCAAGGGCTCGGTCTTCTTCCTCACCGACCTCCTGAAGCGCCTTTCGACTCCCGTCGCCGTCGACTTCCTCCAGGTGAGGTCGTACTCGGGAACCGCCTCCACCGGGAACTTCGAGCTCGTGAGGGACCTCTCGTCCGACATCGCCGGACGCGACGTCCTCATCTTCGAGGACATCGTCGACACGGGCCTGACGCTTCGCAAGCTCCTCGGCCTCCTCGGGACGCGCCAGCCGCGCTCCCTGAAGATCGCGGCGCTGCTCAAGAAGGAGCTTCCCGAGAACGCCGACCTCCCGGTCGACTTCCTCGGCTTCACGATCGGCCCCGAGTTCGTCGTCGGTTACGGACTCGACCTCGACGAGAAGTACCGCAACCTCCCCTACGTCGCCATATGGGACCCGAGCAAATGAGCGAGCTTCGCACCATCGCCGTCGAGAACGCCCCGAAAGCCATCGGCCCGTACGCCCAGGGAATCGCCGCCGGAGGGTTCCTCTTCACCGCCGGGCAGGTCCCGCTCGACCCGGCCACGATGAAGCTCGTCTCCGGGACGATCGCCGAGGAGACGAACCGCGTCTTCGACAACCTGACCGCGATCCTCGCCGGAGCGGGCTGCGGGCTGAAAGACGTCGTGAAGACGACCGTCTTCCTGACCGACATGGGCTCGTTCGCCGAGATGAACGGCGCCTACGCCGCCCGGTTCGGCGACCATCGCCCGGCCCGCTCCACGGTCCAGGTCGGGGCGTTGCCGGCCGGGGCCCGGGTCGAGATCGAGGTCGTCGCGAAGCTCCCGGCCGCCTGACGGCGGCCGGGATCCCCTCTCAGTTCCCGGCCGAGAGCTCCCGGAACGCCCCGACGCACCGGTCGACGTCGGCGTCGCCGACGTCGGCGTGCGTCACGAGGCGGATGGAGCTCCCGCCCGCCGCTCCGGCGAGGATTCCCCTTTCGCGCAGTCGGGCCAGGGCGTCCGTCGCGGGGCCGAAGACCCCCGGGTCGAGGTCGGCGATGAGGATGTTCGTCGGGAACGCCCCCGGGTCGAGCGACACGCCCCGAAGCCCCGCCAGCCGGCTCGCCAGCCTCGCGAGCCGGGCGTGGTCCTCCGGCAGCCGTCCCCGCTCCTCCTCCAGGGCGACGAGCGCCGCGGCGGCCAGAACACCCGCCTGGCGCATCCCGCCGCCGAAGAGCTTCCTCACGCGCCGGGCCTCGGCGACGAACGCCTTCGAGCCCGCCACCGCGCTACCGACGGGTGCCCGGAGGCCCTTCGAGAAGCAGACCATGACCGAATCCAGGCCGGCGCGAGCGAGGCCTCCGTCACCCCGAGGGCCGCGGCCGCGTTCCAGAGGCGCGCGCCGTCCAGGTGGACGGCCAGGCCCCGCTTCCGGGCGAGAACGAGGACCTCCTCGATGGCCGGACGGGGCAGGACGGTGCCGCCGGCGAAGTTGTGGGTGTTCTCGAGGCAGACGACCGACGTGCGGGGGAGGTAGTAGACCGACTCCGGCCGGATCCACGCCTCGATTCCGGCGACGGGCATCCGGCCGCCGGGCCCGGCGACCGGGCGCGGGAGGAGGCCGGAGAGCGCGGCCATCGCGCCCATCTCGTAGTGGAAGACGTGGCTCCGCTCCTCGACGATGACCTCGGTCCCGGAGCGTCCGTGGACCCGAAGGGCGATCTGGTTGCCCATCGAACCGGTCGGGACGAAGAGGGCGGACTCGAAGCCGAGGATCTCGGCCGTCCTCTCCTCGAGGCGGGCGATCGTCGGGTCCTCGCCGTAGACGTCGTCGCCGACCTCGGCCTCGGCCATGGCGCGGCGCATCGCGGACGTCGGCTGCGTGACGGTGTCGGAACGGAAGTCGGAGCGGGAGGCCGTGCTCGTGCTCATCGCGCCGCAGTGTAGGCCCGCGCTGCGAGGCGCGTGTGGCAGACTCGCACGCGATGGGACTCGTCCTCGTCGAGACCTTCCCGGTCGCCCCCCTCGGCTGCAACTGCGCCATCGTGGCCGACGCCGCGACCCGGGCGGCCATCGTGCTGGATCCCGGCGGCGAGCCCGACCGCGTCCTCGAAGCCCTTTCGCGGCACGGCCTCACTGCCGTCGCCCTCGTCCACACGCACGCCCACCTCGACCACTGCCTGTCCTCGGCGCGCCTGTCCAGGGAAACGGGCGCTCCGATCCTGATGCACGAGGACGACCTGTCGCTCTACGCCGACCTCGCCCGCTGGGGGCGGATGTTCGGCGTTCCCGTCGAGGCGCCCGGCACGGTCGACCGCACGCTCGCCGACGGCGACCTCGTCGCGTGCGGGAGCGGCTCGCTCGAGGTGCTCCACACGCCGGGTCACACGCCCGGGAGCATCTGCTTCCGGCTCGAGGGCGAAAGAGGGGTCCTCTTCTCCGGAGACACGCTCTTCCGGCGCTCCGTCGGCCGGACGGACTTCCCGGGAGGCTCGTGGGACGACCTCGTCGCCTCGATCGAGACCCGCATCCTGACGCTTCCCGGCGACCTCCTCGTCCTTCCCGGTCACGGGGAGGAGACGACGATCGCCGAGGAATCCCGGCTGAATCCGTTCGTCGGCGACCGGTCGCGGCCCCTGGCCTGAGCTACCCCTGCGCCGCCCTGCTCACTCGTATCTGAGCGCTTCGATCGGATCCAGACGACTTGCCTTTAGCGCCGGGTAGAAGCCGAACGTCACGCCGATCAGCGCCGAGAAGAGGAACGCGAGCGACACCGAGCTCGTGCTCACGAGGACCGGCCACCCGGCGAACTTCGCGACGGCCTGCTGGATCCCGACTCCGAGGCCGATACCGAGGATCCCCCCGGCCACCGCGAGGACGACGGCCTCGACGAGGAACTGGGCGCGAATGTCGGCCCCCTTGGCACCGATCGCCATGCGCACCCCGATCTCGCGGGTCCGCTCGGTCACCGAGACGAGCATGATGTTCATGATTCCGATTCCGCCGACGAGGAGCGAGACGCCGGCGATCGACCAGAGGAGGACCGCCATCGTCCGCGACTGCTGCTCGGCCTGCGCGAGCATCTCGGTCTGCGACCGGATCATGAAGTCGTCTTCCTGCCCGGCCGCCTTGTTGATCTTGTGCCGCTGCCTGAGGAGCGCGCTGATCTCCTCCTGGGCCTGCAGGACGAGGTCCGGGGTCGAGACGGCGGTCATGATCATGCCGACCGAGGTCGTCCCCATGATCTTCTTGCGAACCGTCTGGTAGGGAGCGATCACCGTGTCGTCCTGGTCCTGGCCCATCATCGAGCCTCCCTTCGCCTCGAGGACGCCCACGACGCGGAAGGGGATGTTCTTGATGCGGATCATCTTCCCGACGGGATCCTCGTCGCCGAAGAGGGTCGTCGCCACGGTTCTCCCGAGGACGCAGACTTTCGCCGCGGCGCGGTTGTCGGCGTCGGTGAAGAACTGCCCTTCCGCCACGTTCCACGAGCGGATGGCGGGCCAGTCGACCTCGCCCCCCTGGATCGACGTCGACCAGTTCTGGTTGCCGTAGACGACCTGCGCCACCGACCGGATCGAGGCCGAGACGTAGGAGACGCTCGAGACCTCCTGGCGGATGGCGTCGACGTCCTGCTCGGAGAGCTTCGAGTTCGACCCCCAGCCCGACCGCGCGCCCGAGGAGGTCGTCGTCCCGGGGAAGATCATCAGGAAGTTCGTTCCGAGGGACTGGAGCTGGGATTCGGCCTGGACCCGGGCCCCCTCGCCGATGCCGATCGTCGCGACGACGCAGGCGACGCCGATGATGATGCCGAGGGCCGTCAGGAGCGACCGCATCTTGTTCCGCCCCATCGCGCGGAAGGCGACCTTCAGGATGCTCGTCGTCTTCGTCATCTCGCCCCCTTCGCCGATCTGCGGTTCGACACGACCTCGTCGGCGACGATCCGGCCGTCGCGGAAGGCGACGACGCGCCGCGCGTACTCGGCGATGTCGTGCTCGTGGGTGATCAGGACGACCGTCTTCCCCTCCTCGTTGAGGCTCTGGAAGATCCCCATGATCTCGTCCGACGTCTTCGAGTCGAGATTCCCGGTCGGCTCGTCGGCGAGCATGATCGCCGGGTCGTTCACGAGCGCCCGCGCGACGGCCACGCGCTGCTGCTGGCCTCCGGAAAGCTGCGCGGGGGTGTGGTCCCAGCGCTCCGCCAGCCCGACCTTCCCGAGGCAGCCCCGCGCCTTCACGAGCTGCTCGGCGTCCGTCAGGCGGTGCTTTCGCGAATAGAGGAGCGGCAGCTCGACGTTCTCGAGCGCCGAGGTTCTCGCGAGGAGGTTGAAGCTCTGGAAGACGAACCCGATCTTGTCGTTCCGGATCTCGGCCCTCTCATTGCGGTCGAGCGTCGAGACGTCGATCCCCTCCAGGACGTACGTGCCCGAGGTCGGCCGGTCGAGGCAGCCGACGATGTTCATGAACGTCGACTTCCCCGACCCCGACGGCCCCATCACGGCGAGGAACTCGCCGGGCGAGACGTCGATCGACACGCCGTCGAGGGCCCGGACTTCCGTGTCGCCCATCTGGTAGACCCGCGTCAGGTCCTGGAGCCGGATGACCGGCTCGGGCGCAGTCGGGTCCGCCACCTACATCCGCCCCATGCCACGCGGCCCGCCGCCACCGCCGCCGCCGCCGGCGCTCCCCATCGCCTTCGCCGTCGCGAGGCCGAGGACGACCTCGTCCCCTTCCTTCAACGCGTCCCCTTCGACCGCCGTGACGTTGCCGTCCGTCAGGGCGGTCTTCACGTGGATCGCGCGGAGCTTCCCCGTCGGAAGCTCGACGTAGACGTCCGCCTCGCGCGAGGGTCCGGACCGTCCCGCCCCGGGACGGCCGGAGAAGCCGGCGCCGGGGCGCCCGCTGCCGTCGCCGCGCGCTGGGCGTTCGCCACCGGCGCCCCGGGCGCTCCCGGCCCCGCCGCCGATCTCGCCGGAGGGCGCGCCCGCCGCGTCGGCCGTCTTTTCGTCGGCCGGTTTCGCGCCGGCCTTCTTCCCGTCCTTCTTCGCGTCTTTCTTTCCGCCGTCCTCGAGGTCGGCCGGGTCGGGCCGGAACCTCAGCGCCGCGTTCGGCACGCGCAGGACGTCGTCTTTCCGGTCGACCGGCACGGAGACGTTCGCGGTCATCCCGGGTCGCAGGCGGAGCTCGGGATTGGCGACGTCGAGGAGCACCGGGTAGGTGACGACGTTCTGAACCGTCTGCGGCGAGAGTCGGATCTGGGAGACCTTTCCGCGGAACGGGCGATCCGGGAAGGCGTCGACCGAGAAGTTCGCTTCCTGGCCTTCCTTCACGCGGCCGATGTCGGCCTCGTCGATGTTCGTCAGGACCTGCATCTTCGTCAGGTCCTGGGCGATCGTGAAGAGGACGGGCGCCTGGAACGACGCGGCCACCGTCTGGCCGATGTCGTACTGCCGGTCGACGACGACCCCGTCGATCGGCGAGAGGATCCTCGTGTAGGCGAGGTTCGTCTCGGCCTGCCGAAGGGCGGCCATCGACTGCTCGACCGCGGCCGCGGCCCCGTCGCGGTTCGCCTTGGCCGTGTCGTACTCCGACTGCGCCTGCAGCTGCGCCTCCAGGAGCTTCTTCGCGCGGGAAAGGACGAGCTCCGCGTTGCGCAGCTCCACCTTCGCCCTCTCGAGGTCGGCCCGCCTCTGGTCGACGGAGGTCTGGAAGGGGGTCGGGTCGAGCCCCGCGAGGAGCTGTCCCTTCTTCACCTCCGAGTTGAAGTCGGCGTGCAGGCTCGCGATGATCCCGGACACCTGGCTGCCGACCTTGACGGTCGTGACCGCCGAGAGGGTCCCGGTCGCCGTGACGGTCGCCACGACCTCCCCTTTCGTCACCTTCTCCTTGCGGAACTTCGGGCCGCTCGTCTTCTCCTGCGAAAGGAGGAAAACAGCTCCCGCGACGACGGCGACGACGATCGCCGCCACGATCAGGGCCTTCTTCATCTCATCAGCCTTTCCCTCCCCGGACCGCTCCGGGGGACGCCCCGAACGGGAACCGGACGACCAGCCCGAACCAGAACGCGTTGAACGTCCGAACGGATTCCCCGGTCCGGATTCTTCGCGCGGCGTATTCCAGCGTGGCTTCGATTCCCTTCCAGCCGATCCATGCGGCCGCGGGTTGGTGGATCCTCTCGGTCGAGTCGGCGCCGACATAGCGCCATTCGGTGTAGGTGTAGCGGAAGACCACGGTCGGCAGCTCGAAACGAAAAGCCCCGCGCCAGGCCCGCCCGTCCCGCTCCGCGAGGGGCCGGGCCTCCCCGGCAGCCGGCTCGTCCGCCGACCGGAAGAGCCCCTGGAGCTCCAACGAGATCGGGCCGAAAGTGCCCGTCAGGTCGGCGCTCGCGTCGCTTCGACGGTACTCGCTCCGTCCGTCGGTCGGGACGATCCGCGCCGTTCCCCCCGACAATCCGGGCCGAACGGTCCAGAGCCCCTCGTTGTAGAGGAAGGATGCCCGGCCAGAGAAGCCGTCGCGAAGCGACGCGGACGGATCCGATTCGACGCCCTTCCCTTCCTCTTCCCAGGCGACGTGGTCGTTCTGCCCGGCCCAGCGCGCCGCCCAGTCGAGCGAGTGCCAGCCGAGCGGCCGGCTTCCGACGAGTTGGACGCCCCAGTCGGGGTTCCGGTTGACGCCGTTGAGGGAGAAGAGGTCGCCTCCGAACGTCTGGTCGGCGAGGCCGACGACGCTGCCGACCTTCCCGACGCGGACCTCGCCAGCCGGCGTATCGACGAAGGCGAAGCCCTCTTCGAGCCAGACGGAGCCGGGGAAATAGTCGCGGAAGAGCCCTTCCCTCCCGCGCAGCTCCACACGGGCGCCCCAGCTCTTCTGTCGAAAGGAGGCCGTCAGGAACGCGTAGAAGAGCTCCGCTTCCCGCAGGTCGCGGTCCTGCGTCGGCTCGAGCGCCGACAGGGAGGCGCCGAGGACGAAACCCGGCGGATCGCCCGCCGGCGGCTCGGCGGCGAGGGAAGCGGGAAGGATGAGGAGGCTCGAGACGAGCGCCCAGAGGGGCCGGGTTACTTTCAAGCCTCGCGATGATACGGCCCGCGGACGGAGGGGTTGCCGCAAGGGAAACGTCCGCTCAGGCAGTCGACTCGTCGGAAGCGAAGGCGGTGCGGGCGACGCGCCCCTCCACGACCCTGCGAACGCGCGTCCGGAACGCGAGGACTTCGAGCTGCCGGAGCCGGTTCGCCTCGCCGGTTCGCCGTCGCTGCTGCTGCCTCGCAACGGCCAGGAGAAGTGCGCTCCTCACGTACTCCCGCCTCTCGTCGGCGCGGCCGAATCGCGGTTCGCGCCAGCGCCGCCACGGATTCACGAGAACGGCGAGATCCTCGCCCGGAAGGATCCCGAGCCGGACTTCCTCGGAGAGCTCGCGCAGGACGCGCCGGCGTTCGAGGAGGATGGGAGGGACCCAGGCGAGGAGGGCGACCAGGGCGCCTGCTGCGGGCCCGACGAGCCTGAGATGTGCCGGCAGCGTGCCGCCCAGCGCCAGGAGCGCTCCCCCGACGAGCCCAGGAAGCAGGATCGCGCCCGCCCAGGACACTCCCCGCCTCCAGCCTGCCTCCGTGTTCGCGCGGCACCCCTCGGCCCCGTAGACCGACAGCGCGGCCGCGACCGCCGAGGCTCCGAGGAGCGCCCCTTCGAGCCCCTCACCCCGGAGCGCGAAGCCGGCCACGACCCCGGCACCCGTGGCGAGGGAGGCCGTCACCCTCGCCGCCTCCGCGGTGAGCGGCGAGTGAACGGGTGCACACAGGAACGCCAGGAGGAGCGTGGAGACGAAGATCCCGGCGCCCAGCGTGAACGGCTCCGGCAGCGGGTGAGGACCCGCTCCGAACGCGGCGGCCGCGCCGGCCAGCCCCACCAGCGCCGCCCCCTTCGCGCCTCGCGCCCGGCGCGCCGCGCCGAGGGCGAGCAGAACGAGTGCGACGCGACCGGCGAGAGGCGCGATCATCCTTCGCCTCGAGAGAGGAACCAGAGACGCGTCGCCTCCACGTCGCGACGGATCTGCGCCGTCAGCTCGAGCATCGAAGGAAAGACCCTCTCGTCGCGCAGGCGATCGAAGAACGTGAGCCGGATCGGCTCGCCGTAGACGTCGGAAGAGAAGTCGAGGATGTAGGACTCCACCGTCGTGGCGTAGTCCTCGTAGACGGTCGGCCTGCGGCCGATGTTCGTGACGCAGGTGAAGGTCCGCTCGAAGGAACGGAGGAGGACCTTCGTCACGTAGACGCCGTCTCGCGGGTAGAGCTCGTTCTCGGACTTCAGGTTGATCGTCGGATAGCCGATCTTCCGCCCCATCCGGTCGCCCTTCGCGATGACGCCCTCCATCGCGAAAGGGCGTCCCAGGAGGCGCCGGACCTCGGCGACGCTTCCCGCCCCCAGGAGCGTCCTCACACGGGTCGACGAGACAGGCTCTCCCCCCTCGGCGACGACGTCGAGCGGGACCACCCGGATCCCGGCCTCTTCGCCCAGCTTTGAAAGGAGCGTGACGTTGCCCCTCTTTCCGCATCCGAAGGCGAAGGCCGAGCCGACGTGGACTTCGCGCGCGCCGAGCGAGCGGCCGAGAAGGTCGCGGACGAACTCTTCGGCAGGCATCGCGGCGAACTCCCGCGTGAATGGGACGACGACGAGGGCGTCGACGCCGAGGGCGGCGATCGCCTCTTCGCGCTGGCGAAGCGTCTGGATCAGTCCCGGTGCCCGCTGGGGATGGAGAATCCTCATCGGATGCGGGTCGAACGTCAGCACGACCGAAGGCGCGTCGAGCTCCCGGGCCCGGTCGACGACGCGGCGGAGCATCTCCTGGTGCCCGGTGTGGACACCGTCGAAGTTGCCGATCGTCATGACTCCCCCGCGCGGGAGGTCGGAACGCCGGAGTGGGTCGACGTAGATGTTCACGGCAGGCGGGGGCTCACGCGACGATCCGCCCCACGAGATCGTAGTCGTGCGCTTCCGTCACCCGGACCTTCACGACGGTCCCGGGACGCGGGACGAAGCCGTCGGGAGCGTCGTTGATCAGGAGCTTTCCGTCGATCTCGGGCGCCTGGCGCTTCAGCCGTCCCTCGAGGAGGAGCTCCGATTCGACGGAGACCCCTTCGACGATCGCTTCGTGGACCTTCCCCTTCAGCGCGCGGTTCTTCCGGCGGGAGATCGCGCGCTGCGCCTCCATGACGGCCGCGCAGCGCTCGGCCTTCACCTCGGCCGGAACCGGATCGCCCAGCCCTTCCGCCCCCGACCCGGGCTCCGGGGGAGTAAGGGAATACGCCGAGGTGGTCGACTTCGACCTCCTTCACGAAGGAGAGGAGCTCCTCGAAGTCGGCCTCCGTCTCGGACGGGAATCCGGCGATGAACGTCGTCCTCAGGGCGATGCCCGGGACCGTCTCGCGCATCCCTGCGAACATGCGGGAGTAGCTCTCGGGATCGCCGCCGCGGCGCATCGCGGCCAGGACCCGGCGCGAGACGTGCTGGAGCGGGATGTCGACGTAGGGAACGAACCGGGGCTCACCGGCCATGAGCTTCAGGACCGATTCGTGAAGCGTCTTCGGGTAGGCGTAGAGGAAGCGGATCCAGGGGAACGACGTCTCGCCGAGGAGGGTCGAGACCAGTGTCGTGAGCCCCTCCCGACCGAGCCCGACGTCCTCTCCGTAACGGGTCGTGTCCTGCGAGATCAGGACGAGCTCCGAGACCCCCTGCGCCTCGAGGGAGAGCGCCTCGCGGACGAGCGACTCGACGGTTCTCGAACGCTGGAGGCCGCGCATCTGCGGAATGGTGCAGAAGGTGCAGGGGTTGTTGCACCCCTCGGCCACCTTCAGGTACGCGTAGCCGCGCCGTCCCGTCAGGACGCGCGGCGCGAGGTCGTCGTAGAGGCGCGTGGCGAGCGGCTTGGCCGTGAAGCGCGGGAGCGACGGGAGGCCGAGCGCCGCGGCCGGCGCCTTCTCCAGCTCGTCGAGCCCGATGAAGTGGTCGATCTCCGGAATTTCCGCCGCGAGCTCGGCGCCGTATTTCTGGACCATGCAGCCCGCGACGACGACCCGGTCGATCTCCCCCGCCTCCTTGCGCCGGACCTGCTCGAGGACCGCGTTCACCGATTCTTCCTTGGCCTGGTCGATGAAGCCGCAGGTGTTGACGATGACGACCCGGGAGGAATCCGGGTCGCCGAGAGTCAGCCCCTCCCGCCGCAGGTAGCCCAGCATCACCTCGGTGTCGACGAGGTTCTTCGGGCAGCCGAGGGAGACGATTCCGACGGAGGGGAGCTTCAATGCCATTTGCGGGTTCCTCGGGCGACGCGAGACGGTCGCCACGCGAACCCTTGATTGTACCCGCCGGACGCCCCCGGGGCACCCGGGCACGGCCGGGCCGGGATTTGGGCCGGCGGAGGGACGGGAGGCGTCACCACATCTTCACGCCGAGCGCCTGGGCGACGCGGCGCAGGTCCCCCATCATCGCGACGAAGAGTTCGGGCGTGAGCGCCTGCGGGCCGTCGCAGAGCGCCTCGGCGGGACACGGGTGGACCTCGACGAGGATGCCGTCGGCTCCTGCCGCCAGCGCGGCGCGCGCCATCGGGGCGACGTAGGCGGCGACTCCCATCGCGTGCGACGGGTCGACGATGACCGGCAGGTGGGATCGGGCCTTGAGGACCTGAATCGCTCCGAGGTCGAGGGTGTTTCGCGTCGAGGTCTCGAAGGTCCGGATGCCGCGCTCGCAGAGGACGACGTGCCGGTTCCCGGCCGAGAGGATGTACTCGGCCGCGAGGAGGAGCTCCTCCACCGACGACATCATTCCGCGCTTCAGGAGAACGGGACGCTTGCTCTGGCCCACCTCCTTCAGCAGCGAGAAGTTCTGCATGTTCCGCGCTCCGATCTGGAGCATGTCGGCGCGCAGGGCCACCTTCTCGACGTCCTCCGGCGCCATGACCTCGGTGACGATGGGGAGGCCGTACTCCAGCCCCGCGCGCGCGAGGATGTCGAGACCCGCGAGCCCGAGCCCCTGGAAGGCGTACGGGCTCGTGCGCGGCTTGAAGACCCCGCCCCGCAGGACGCGGCCGCCCCCTTCCCGTACGACCCGTGCCGTGTCGAAGACCTGGCCCTCGTTTTCGACGGCACACGGGCCGGCGACGACGACGAATCCCTCGCCGAAGACGACGTCGCCCAGCTTGACGAGCGTCCGGCCGGGCTCGTCCCCGCCGCGCCGCGCGGCGAGCGGGTAGGCGACCCTGCTCTCCGCGGGGATGGGAGCCGCCGTCGAGACCGCCGGAACGACCGCCTCGGCCGGCGAGAGGTCGACGTCCCTGGGAACCTGGAGAGACGGGTCCGCCTTGCGCGGGTAGCAGCCGAGGACGCGCAGGTAGCGGGCGTTCCGGCCGATTCCCTCGAGCGCCGTCGCGACGCGGGGCTCGTCGACGTTCCCCTCGATGTCGACGTAGAACTGGTACTCCCAGGGAGTGTTCTGCATCGAGCGGCTCTCGAGCTTCGTCATGTTGACCGAGGCCCGGGCCAGCTCGGAGAGGCACCTCTCGAGGGCCCCCTCCTTGTGGTCGGTCACGAGGAGGAGCGAGGTCCGGCAGGGAATCCGCGGGTCGAAGCGGAACCGCTTCCTGTGGACGACGACGAACCTCGTCTGGTTGTTGCGCTGGTTGGCGATGTCGCGCCGGAGGACGACGAGGCCGTGGAGCTCTCCCGCCTCGGCGCTGGCGATCGCCGCGTTCTCCTCGGCCCCCAGCTCCTTCACCCGCGACACGGCCGCGGCGGTGTCGAAGAAGCTCTCCGCGCTGGCCCCGGGAAGGCTCTCGAGGAGCTCGGAGCACTGCATGAGCGCCTGCGGGTGCGAATAGATCCGTTTCAACCGGGCCAGCGGGACCCTGGAGACGCCGAGAAGACAGTGCTCGACCGGCCAGACCTCCTCGCCCACGATGTGGAGCTTCGACGTGCCGAGCAGACCGTAGGTCTCGTTGATGCCTCCGGCGACCGAGTTCTCGAGAGGCAGGATCGCGTAGTCGCACTCGTCCCTCTCGACGGCGTCTACCGTCTGCCGGAACGACCGGTACCCGACGAAGATCGGCTCGTCCGGACGGTCGCCGAAGAACTTCCGCCCCGCCAGATGGCTGTAGGCCCCGTCGGCTCCCTGGAACGCCACGCGCAGGACGGCCGCCTCCGCTCCCTCGTTCGCCTCGCGCGTCAGGCGGCTCTCCTGGCGCCGCACGGAGGCCTCGATGACGTCCCGGAAGATCTTCACGACGTGGAAGGCGTTCAGGCCCCGCTTCTGGGCTTCCCGCCCGATCCGCGAGAGGAGGTCCCGCTCCCGTTCGAGGTCCCTGAGGGAGAGGTCCGACTCGCGGCTCTTCAGCGCCGCCACCTCGTCGACGACGGCGGACCGCTCGGCGAGGAGGTCGAGGAGCGCGGAGTCGATCCGGTCGAGCGCCGCCCGGACCTTCGGCAGGTCGCTCATGGATAGATTCTGTAGAGCATGCGGGGGTACGGGATGCACTCGCGCAGGTGCGGCACGCCGCACATCCACGCCGTGAAGCGCTCCAGGCCCATGCCGAAGCCCGAGTGCGGGAACGTCCCGTACTTCCTCACGTCGAGGTACCACTGGAACGCCTCGATCGGCAGCTCCTGCTGCCGGATCCGCGCGAGGAGGAGGTCGTGGTCGTGGATCCTCTGCGAGCCGCCGATCAGCTCTCCGTAGCCCTCCGGCGCGAGGACGTCGACGCAGAGCGCCACCTCGGGGTCGGCCGGATCCGGCTGCATGTAGAAGGCCTTGATGGACGACGGGTAGCGGGTGACGAGGACGGGCGTGTCGAACCCCTCGGTCAGGGCCGTCTCCTCGTCGCCGCCCAGGTCGTCCCCGAACTTCACCGGGAATCCCTTGCCCGCCAGGTTCTCGATCGCCTCGCGGTAGGTCATCCGCGTGAAGGGCCTCGTCGCCGTCGCCTCGAGCTTCGTCGTGTCCCGCTCGAGACGCTTCAGGTCGTCCTTCCGGCGGTCGAGAACGCGCGTGGTCAGCTCCTTGATGAACTCCTCGGCGAGGTCGAGAAGGCCGTCAATTTCCATGAACGCGACCTCGGGCTCGACCATCCAGAACTCACGGAGGTGCCGCCGCGTCTTCGACTTCTCGGCCCGGAAGGTCGGCCCGAAGCAGTAGACCTTGCCGAGCGCCGCGCAGGCGGGCTCGAGGTAGAGCTGGCCCGACTGCGACAGGTAGGCCTTCTCGTCCTCGGTGTACTGCGTCTCGAAGAGGTTCGAGGTCCCCTCGCAGGCGGCCGGCGTCAGGATCGGCGAGTCGATCTTCGTGTAGCCGCGGGAGTGGTAGAAGTCGTGGATCGCGCTCTCGACCTCGCTCCGCACTTTCAGGATCGCCACCTGCCTCGCCGAGCGGAGCCAGAGGTGCCGCTGCGACATCAGGAAGTCGACGCCGTGCTCCTTCGGGGTGATCGGCCAGTCGTGGCAGACGGAGAGGACCGTCAGTCCCGTCACGCCGAGCTCGACGCCCCCCTCCTGGCGAGGCGCTTCGCGCACGACCCCCGTCACCTCGAAGGACGTTTCCTGCGTCAGCAGGCCGGAGGACTCCCAGACGTCCTCCGGAACCTCTTTCTTCACGACGACGCACTGGAGGTACCCGGAGCCGTCACGCAGGACGAGGAAGCGGATCTTTCCGCTGTCGCGCCGGTTGTAGAGCCAGCCCTTCAGGGTGACCGTCTCGCCGACGGAAGAGGAGAGTCCGGAGATGGAGGGGGCGGTGCCGTTCGACATAGGCGCCGAATTTAGCAGGCGCCGGGCCGAACGCCCCTGAGAGCTGCGACCTCTATCGCCCGCGGATCCGGAAAGCCTGGATGACAGTGAGCGACTGGGATATCCGGAGGAGCCTCCGGTTCTTCTTCTGGCTGGCCTCCGCGTCGTCCTGGGGGACGACCGTGCCGCGGGTCTCCCGCGCAGCCCGTTCGAGCTCGGTCTGGAGCGCAACGAGCTCGTGCGCCTCGAACTTCTTCAGCATCACGGTGTTGAGAGTCAGGTAACCCTCGGCCACGTCGGCGGCGGTCTTCCAGGCGGGAGCAGCCATCAGGCAGGCAGGATGCGCCCCGGCCGCCCGGCCCGTCAACGCCCGCGTGCTAGATTCCCCCCGTCCGCGCGCGGTCCCCCGCCGTAGTGCGTCCGAGGAGGCGTTTCGTGGCATTTCAGGGTGTCGATTTCTTCCAGCTCGATGGGCTCCTTTCCGAAGAGGAGAGGGCCGTCCGGGACCTCGTCCGCGACTTCGTCGACAACGAGGTCCTGCCGATCATCGAGGAATGCGCCTACGAGGGACGATTCCCCATCGAGCTCGTACCGAAGATGGCCGCCCTGAACCTCTTCGGACCGACGATCTCCGAGTACGGGCTTCCCGGCCTGTCCAACGTCGCGTACGGGCTCATCACCCAGGAGCTCGAGAGGGGCGACTCGGGCATCCGGTCGTTCGCGTCCGTCCAGTCGTCCCTCGTGATGTTTCCGATCTGGAAGTACGGGTCGAAGCAGCAGAAGGACCGCTGGATCCCGGCTCTCGCCAAGGGGGAGGCGATCGGGTGCTTCGGCCTCACCGAGCCCGACTTCGGCTCCAACCCGGGCGGGATGCGCACCGTGGCGAAGAAGGACGGGGACCACTGGGTCCTGAACGGCGCCAAGGCGTGGATCACGAACGGCTCCATCGCCGACGTGGCCGTCGTCTGGGCGAAGGTCGGAGGGTACGAGGGCAGGATCCACGGCTTCCTCGTCGAGAAGGGAACGCCCGGGTTCACGACGTCCGAGCACAGGATGAAGATGTCGCTGAGGGCCGCCGTCACCTCGCAGCTCGCCTTCGAGGACTGCCGGATCCCGGAGGAGAACGTCCTCCCCGGCGTCGACGGGCTGAAGGGCCCCCTTTCCTGCCTGACGCAGGCCCGCTACGGCATCTCGTGGGGCGGCATCGGCTCCGCCATGGCGACGTACACCTGCGCCCTCGACTACGCCAAGAGCCGCAAGCAGTTCATGGACCGGCCGATCGCCTCCCACCAGATGGTCCAGGAGAAGCTCGCCTTCATGATCACCGAGATCACGAAGGGGCAGCTCCTCGCCCTCCAGCTCGGCCGGATGAAGGACGCCGGGACGATGAAGCCCGAGCACGTCTCCATGGCCAAGAGGAACAACGTCTGGGTCGCCCGCGAGTGCGCGAAGCTGGCCCGCGAGATCCTGGGCGCGAACGGGATCGTCGGCGAATACCCCGTCTTCCGGCACCTGGCCAACATCGAATCCGTCTTCACCTACGAGGGGACCCACGACATCCACACCCTCGTCCTGGGCCAGGCCGTCACCGGGATTCCCGCCTACAACCCCCCAGCCGAATAGTCCGGCGCTTCCCCTTCCGGGACGGGCCTCTGCCGCGGTCCGTCCCGGAAGGCACCCCGGAACGCCGCTGTCCCCTTAGAATGCCGTACGGATGGCCATCACCGGGAACCTCCGGACGATGCAGTTGTCAGAGCTGCTCCAATGGCTCTCCATGGGGCAGAAGACAGGTACGCTGGCCATCCGGGGCGGCTCGGGTGAGAAGCGCATCTACTTCCAGAACGGCCGGATCATCTCCTCGTCCTCGACGATCGAGCGCGAGTACCTGGGCCACTTCCTCGTCTCGTACGGCTACATCACCGAGGAGGAGCTGACCAAGGCGATGGAGGTCCAGGAGGAGTCGAAGATCCTCCTGGGGAAGATCCTCGTCATGATCGGAGCGATCGCCGAGGAGGACCTCGTCGAGCTGATCCGCATCAAGGCCTGCGAGACGATCTTCGACATCTTCCTCTGGCCGGAAGGTGCTTTCCACTTCATCGACGGGGAGATCCCCCAGCGCCCCATGATCCCGATCGCCATCGACGTCACGGGGATCGTGATGGAAGGGCTCCGCCGATACGACGAGTGGCAACGGCTCAAGGAGCGGATCGTCTCGATGCGCGACGTCCCGTCCGTCATCGCGCCGGTCGCGGTCGAGAACCTCGGCGAGCCGCAACGGATCATCCTTCGCGCCATCGACGGCGTCCGCTCGCTGGCCGAGATCGCCGAGGCGACGCACAATCCCGACTTCCCGGTCGCCAAGCTCGTCTTCGACCTGCTCGAGAGCGGGCACCTCGATCTCTCCTCCGGCTTCGCCCCGCCCCGCAGCTCCGAGCTGACGCCGGAGGATCCCTACGAGACGGTCTTCGCGGAAGCGGCGACGCCCCACTTCGAGGGGATTCTCGACACCGCGGACGAGCTGAATATCCCGCCACCGCCTCCGGACGGCCGGCCGGCGCCCCCGAAGGACTTCACCCGGTTCCTGCGGCGCGGCCCCGACAGCGGCTCACATCCGGCGCGCACTCCGGGGCCCGTCACGACGTCGATGGCGGCCCCGGTAGCCGCCCCTCCGCCCGCGCCTCCCCCGTCGACGAGCTTCATGCCGGCCCCGCCCGTGTCCGCGCCCGTGCGGCCGCCGGCGACCGGCTCGTTCCAGACGACGGACCGGGCGGCGTCCTCCTTCTTCGAGATGGGGGCCCCGCCCTCGTCCGTCCCCTGGCCTCCCGTCCCGCCGCCTTCCAACGTGTTCCGTTCGACCCAGTCCGTCCCTGCGCCCCCGACGTCCGTGTCGTTCCGAACCTCGCAGTCGCCCCCGCAATCCCCTCCCTCCTCGCAGGGAGGCCTTCCGGCCCCTCCGTCCGCGGGTTCCTCGAGCCCGATCGCCGTCTCGGCCATCCCGTCGCTGACACGGCCGATGGAAGAGCTCATGTCCTGGTCGTTCACGCCGAACGAGGCGTTCATCCTTTCCCGGATCAACGGCCTGTGGGACGTCCGTTCCATCGCGAAGATCAGCCCTTTCCCGGAGGGGGAGGTCCGCAGGGTCTTCGAGAAGCTGCACGACGGCGGACTCATCCGCTGGCGCTGACGGACGCACGAGGTTTCCGGTGGATTTCCCCTCGCTCCAGGCCCTCGTGGCTCCCGCCCTGGTGGCTGGCGGCGCGTTCGCGGCGTTCCAGGCGTGGCGGCGATCCTCCGAGCGCGAAGCCGTGACCCGGGAACGGAAGGCCGCCTCGGAACGCGAGGCGCTCCTCCTCGAGGACCAGGCCCTGCGTGCCCGCCTCCACACGGCGGGCGAGGCGCTCCGCCTCCGCGCCGAGGCGCTCCACCGAATCCTCAGCGCCTCCACGGAGCTCAAGGCGCACCTCCCCGTGGAGGCCGTCCTCGCCAACATCGTCCGGGCTGCTTCGGCGTGCCTCGGCTACCAGCAGGTTCTTCTCTCCGTGCACGACCGGGCCGACGGAGTCCTCGTCCCACGCGCTCAGGTCGGCCTCTCCGATCAATGGCCGAAGCTCGAGCCTCTTCGCCTCCCCTCGGAACGGATCGCCGGGACGGCCGCCGGAGCAGACGGCCCTGCCCCGCTCGCTTCTCTTCTCCCCGGTTCGACTCACGGCGAGGTCGTCTCCGTGGCCCTCGTCGCGGGCGAGCAGCTCGTCGGCCTTCTCGAGCTGGCCGGTCCCGACGGGAACGCCGTCACCGAGGACGACCGGGTCGTCCTGGAGCTCTTCGCCAGCCAGGCGGTCAATGCAATCCGCCTCGCCCGGGCCCACGAGACCACGCGCCTCGGCTCGCTTCGCGACCCGCTCACCGGGGTCGCGAATCACGGGCACTTCCAGGAGACCCTCTACCGGGAGGTGACGCGCCACGAAAGAAGCGGGGAGCGGCTCGTCCTCCTGATGGTGGACCTCGACGACTTCAAGGCGGTCAACGACCGGTACGGCCACCCCGCCGGCGACACCGTTCTGAAGGCCGTCGTCGCCCGCCTTCTCACTTCGGTGCGCGAGATGGACACGGTGTCCCGCTACGGCGGAGAGGAGTTCACGATCATCCTCCCTCAGACCGACGCGACGAGCGGCCATCGCGTCGCAGAACGGCTCCGGGCCGCGGTCGCCGCCTCGCCCCTTCAGGCCGGGCTCCCCGAGCCGCTTCCGCTCACCGTTTCGATCGGCCTCGCCGTCTACCCCGACGACGCGCCCTCGAAGGGGGGCCTCGTCGAGTGCGCCGACAAGGCCCTCTACGCAGCGAAGCGGACCGGGAAGAACCGGGTCGTACGGTTCACGAAGGTGCCTGCCACCACCGAGGCGCTCCTCACCGGACTGAGCTGAGCAGGGACCGTCGAGTCACCGCCGGGCAGTCGGCCACCGCAAAACGCAGGGGCCACCCCGCCGCCTCTCCCGCGTAGTCCACGCCGACGCGCGGCCCCGACAGGACCTTCCGCGGAACCGAAGGGAGAGGAAGGAGAAGCTCCAGGTCGGGACCCGAGAGTGGAGTTCCAGACAGCTCCCGACCGACCGAGAGCAGCCGACAGAGCCGCCCCGGGCCGGAGGCCGACAGCAGGTCGCGGCGGGGCACCTCCCGTCCTTCCCACCACTCCACCGGCACGGCCGCTCGCAGCAGGACGGCCTCTGGGACTCCCGCTTCGCCCGTGACGACGTTGAGACAGTCGTGCATCCCGTAGACCCTGAAGACATACGCGTGGCCCGGCGGGCCCCACATCGGAGCGACACGCGGCGTTCTGCGGCCGTTCCAGGTATGGGCCGCGCGATCGGCGATGCCGAGATAGGCCTCGGTCTCCACGATGACGGCCGTCCGCGTCGGGAGACCCGGCTGACGCCGGACGAGTCGGCACCCGAGGAGAGCGCGCGCCACGTCCTCGGTGCGTCTCTCCCAGAAGGTCTTCGGCGGCCGTTCGGCTTGTCGCGCTCTCGCCACGCCGCTATTCTCGCGGACAACCATGCCACGTCACGCTCCGCCGTCTTCCGACGGCTGCCCGGTCCTCGTCACCGGCGGCGCCGGGTTCATCGGTTCCCACCTCGCCGACGCCCTCCTCGCCCTGGGCTATCGCGTCCTCGTCCTCGACGACCTCTCGACGGGCGACGTGCGCCGGATCCCTCCGGAAGTGCGCTTCGTGAAAGGGGACATCCGGGACCCGGGGCTCGACGCGCTGCTCCTCGAGGAGAAGGTCGACACGGTCTTCCACCTCGCCGCCCAGGTCGACGTGAGGAAATCGGTCGACGACCCCGTCTTCGACGCCGAGGTGAACGTCCTCGGGACGATCCGCGTCGCGCAGGCCTCCGCCCTCGCGGGCGTGGCCCAGGTCGTCTTCTCCTCGAGCGGCGGGGCGATCTACGGCGACCCCGTCGGCGAGCGGGCCGACGAGGAGCACCCCCTCAACCCCTGCTCGGCCTACGGCGTCGCCAAGCTGGCGGGCGAGAAGTACCTCGCCGCGCTCGCCCCGGATACGGGCTATCAGCTCACGATCCTGCGCTACGCGAACGTCTACGGCCCCCGCCAGGACGGACGCGGCGAGGCCGGCGTCGTCGGCATCTGGATGAACCGCCTCCTGTCGGGGCAGGACGCCGATCGTGAACGGCGACGGAGGGCAGACGCGCGACTTCGTTCACGTCGCCGACGTCGTGGCGGCGAACCAGGCGGCCTTCCTCCACCGCGTCCCGGGTACCTTCAACGTCGGGACCGGCGTCGAAACGAGCCTGACGGAGCTCTACCGCCTCGTCGTCGGCGCCTGCGGAACCGACGCTCCTCAGCGCTTCGGCCCCGCCAAGCCCGGCGAGCAGCGAAGGAGCGTCCTCGACCCTTCGCGAGCGCGGACCGCGCTCGGCCTGGCCGAGGTCGTCCCGCTGGCCGAGGGCATGCGCGCCACGGCGGAGTGGTTCCGTCTCCACCGGGCCCAGCAGGGCCTCGGCTGACGGTCGTCAGGAAGCGATCGGGGGCGAGAGCGTCGGCGCGGGAATGCGGGCCTGGGTCGCGTCCCGAGGCCGCCCCGTCCGCCGGATCACGACGACCGTCCGGTCGTCCTCCGCCGGCCGGCCCGCGCTGAAGTCGCTCACCGCCGACATGACCCTCTCCACGGTCTCCTTCGCCGACCTCTTCCTGTAGTCGAGGAGGATTCGCCGGACGCGGTCCAGGCCGAACTCGCGTCCCCTCAGGTCGTGCGCCTCGACGATGCCGTCGGTGTAGAGGAAGAAGAGGTCGCCCGGCTCCATCTTCACGGCCCGGCGCGTGTACGGGGCGTTCGGAGACGGACCGAGGACCATGCCGGTCGATTCCATCTCGGTGAAGCTCCTGGTCCGGGCGTGCAGGTGGAGCGGCCCGGGGTGGCCCGCGTTGGCGTAGATGATCTCGCCGTTCGCCTCGAACTCGCCGTAGAACAGGGACACGAATTTCGTGGAGAGACGGCTCTTGTTCAGGATCCGGTTCAATCTCTCGATGACGCGCGCGATCTTCAGGTCGCCGCCGATCCCCATTCTCAGGCCCACGTAGACGTCGCGCACGAGGAGCGCCGCGAGGAGCCCGTGCCCCGAGGCATCCGCGATCGCCGCTCCGAATCCGTCGGGACCGAGCTTCAGGAAGTCGTAGAAGTCTCCCCCCACGGCGTCGGCGGGCGCCGTCAGCGCGTAGACCTCGTAGTCGCCGACCTCGGGAAACGTCCGCGGGAGGATCGACTGCTGGATGCGGCGGGCCTCCTCGAGCAGGCTCTCGAGCTTCTCGCTCCTCACCTTCGAATCGAGGACGGCGCGGATGATCCCGAGCGAGACGAGGAGGTCGTCGGCCGCGACGCGCGGGTGGACGTCGAAGGAGAGGATGAAGGCGCCGTCGCCGAACGAGACCGCCGCGAAGCGCGAGACTCCGAGGCGTGCCTCGAGCTCGCGGTCGACCGAGGGGTCCTTCAGGTCGGCGAGGACGACCCCCTCTTCGAGGGCCCGGCGGATCGGCCCGTACGACCTCGGGACGGAGAGACCCTCGGGGACCTTCCGGGAGCGCCCGAACCCGCGCTTGAGAACGTAGTCGTCGTCTTCCAGCTGGTAGAGGCGGCCCCCGATGATCCCGAGCTCGGAGCGGAAGTTGCCGACGACGGCCTCACCGACGGCGGCGACCGTGGAGACGACGTCGTCGCCCCCTTCGATGGCGGAGAGGGTCTTTTCGACGTTCTTGAGGAGTGATCGGTAGTCCATAGGCGAGCCGCCGACTATACGCCTCGCCCGGACGCGCCTGCTCCGGAGCCCTCAGCCCCAGCGGGCCAGCTCGGTGAGGATGCGATCCTGCCAGGCGTGGCCCCGCCCCTCGGAGCACCCTCCGTTGGCCAGGAGGACGAACGCGTAGCGCTGCCCGCTCCGGGCCTCCACGTAGCCGGCGAGGGTCACGACGCCCGCGACGTTCCCGGTCTTGGCGAAGACCTTCCCCCGGGTGTCCGGACCGAGCATCCGGTGGCGGAGCGACCCGTCCATGCTGCCCGTCACGGCGAGCGTCTGCTCGAACTGCGGGAAGTACTTCCAGCGCGTCGCGAGAGCCTGGAGGAAGTCGAGGTAGGCCGACGCGCTCGAGCGGTTCTCGCGCGAGCGGCCCGAACCATCGGCGATCCGGTAGCGGGACGGGTCGAGCCCCAGCGATCGGATGAACTCGGTCACTTCGGACAGACCGCCCTTCCAGCTGCCCGATCCACGCCTCTCGGCGCCGAGAGTCTTCAGGACCTGCTCGGCGAAGAAGGACTGGGACCTCTTGTTGCAGACGGCGAGCACGGGAAGAATCGGTGTCTCGTGGACGTAGAGGACCGGAAGCGGCTTTCCCGTGGCGAGAGCCTGGGTCCGGACCTCGGGAAGGCCACGCACGTCGATCCCCTCTTCCCGGAGGACCTTCGCGAAGGCCGAGGCGAGGTAGAGGGGAGGCTCGACGACGGTGATGTCGCCCGACCAGGTCCTCCTCGAGGCGACGGCTCCCGAAGCGACGACCCGGGGGCTCCCCGCTCGCCGCGACACGCCCACGCTCGTGCCGTGCCCGCCCAGCGTCGCGACCTGGCCGACGAGGGACATCAGGAACGGCTGGGCCGGGTAGAACCCGAGGCTGGCCCTCCCGCCCGGACGGACCGCCCCCGTCACCCGGACCAGGACGACGTTGTCGTTGTACGAAAGCGCCGAGACCGGGGCCTGCCACCAGTGCTGCTCCTGGGCGGCCGGCCAGTCCGGGTGCGTCTTCTCGTCGTCGAAGAAGGAAGTGTCCAGGAGCAGGCCGTCCCGGATCGAGCGGATGCCGCGCGCCGCGAGGGCCGCGGACCAGGGACGAAAGACGGCCCACGGATCGTTCTCGTAGAGGCGCCCGGAGATTGCCGGGTCGCCGCCTCCGCGAATCACGAGGCGCCCCGCCAGCGTCCCGTCGGCCAGGAGCTCCCCGTCCTGGAGAAGAGCCGTTCGGAACCGGTAGCCGGGCCCGAGCCGGTCGAGAGCGGCCGCCGTCGTGAAGAGCTTCGTCGTCGAAGCGAGGATCAGGTCGGTGTCGGCGTTCGTCGAGAGAATGGCCGGCTGCCCGATGGGAGCGATCGCCACGGCGACCTGCGAGCGATCGCTGACCGGTCCCCGGCGGGCGACAGCGGCGAGCCGTTCGGAGAGGGTCATTTCCCGAGCGGGCCGGGAGGCCTTCAGCTTCCCGGGGTTCACCATCTTCCTCGTCGATGCGACCGCGACAGGGCTGCAGAGCGCCGCCAACACCATCACGGTGGCGGCCGCGACCCACGCGCGGCTGCGTTTACACCCTTTCCTCGTCACCGGGACGATTGTACGGGACGTCGTCCGTAGAATGCAGCGTGCCGATCCGGGTCGACCTCACCGCCATGACAGTCACGCTGTCTCCGGGCGCTCTCCTCGCACCCGTCGCCCGCCGCATCGGGGACGGCCGGGGCGATTCGATGGAACGGAGATGGATCGGCCAGGCCGTCCATCGCCGCGTCCTCTCGGAAGCGCTCGCCACGGTTCCCGGCTACACGGTGGAGAAGGCGGTCCGCCTCACGTTTCCCGTCGACGGCTTCACGGCAATCCTCGAGGGACGCCTGGACGGCCGGTTCGAGGACTCGGATGGAATTGTCGTCGTCGACGAGGTGAAGTCGGTCCACTTCGCCGAGGAGCTGCCCCGCCTTCTCGGGTCCCCACGCCTCGACCGCTTCGCGCGCCAGCTCCAGTGGTACCTCCTCGCCGTCTCGAGAACGGAGGGACGCGCGGTCCGCGGACGGCTCGTCCTGGCCGACATCGAGACGGGCGACACGCGCCTCGTCCCGGTCCCGTGGGACGCGGACGAGGTCGAGGCCGATCTCGTCGCGAGAGTCCGGGCCGTCCTCGCGGAGTTCTTCGAAGAGCTCGCCCTCGCCGAGGCGAAGTCCGCCGAGGCGGACGAGCTCATCTTCCCGTTCGGGCGCTTCCGACCGGGGCAGCGCGAGATGATGGCCGCCGTGGCGCGGGCCGTGCGCGCCGGAGAACAGCTCCTCGTCGAGGCCCCGACCGGCATCGGGAAGACCGCGGCGGCCCTTCTGCCGATGCTCGTCGAGGCGCTCCGGCAAGGGCGAAAGCTCTACGTCCTCACGTCGAAGACGACCCAGCAGGAGATCTTCCGCAAGACCCTGGAGGCGATCGCCTCCTCCTCGGCGCGCTCGGTCCGCCTCCGCGCCAAGGAGAGGATGTGCGCCAACGGCATCGTCCTCTGCCACGAGGACCACTGCGCCTACGCGAAGGACTACGCCGCCAAGCTCGAGGCCTCCGGCCTCGTCGACCGGCTCCTCGCCGTCGCCCCGCACCTGGAGCCCGACTTCATCTTCGAGGAGTCGCGGGCCGAGGAGGTCTGTCCGTTCGAGGTCTCGCTCGAGCTGGCCGAGAGGGCCGACGTCGTCCTCGGCGACTACAACTACGCGTTCGACCCCGTCGTCGCGCTCTCGGGCCTGCGCGACCCGGCCTCCCTCGACGGAGCGCTCCTGCTCGTCGACGAGGTCCACAACCTCGTCGACCGCGGGAGGGCGATCTGGTCTCCCGAGATCTCCGAAGCCGAGGTGCGGCGCCTCTCCGAGGTCATCGGCACGACGAGCCCGAAGACCGCCGCCGCAGCGCAGGAGGCCGCGGCCGAGGTCCTCACCCTCGTCCACGACGCGGCCGCGGGCCTCGGGCCCTCCTCCGATCCGTGGAACCCGGCCACCGAGCTCGTGCCGCTCGACCTCGAGCGCCTCGACGACGTCCGGCTCTCGATGGAGTCTCTGCTCGTCCGCCACCTCGCCGACCTGAGGAATGGCGGCGAACGGGTCCCGGACGATCCCGTCCTCGGGCTCTACTTTCTTTTCGCGGGTTTTCACGACGTGGCGCGCCGAGCCGCTCCGGCGGGCCGTCTCGCCGAGGCGTTCGACCTCCTCGCCTCCCGCGGGCCCGGCGGCGCGCGCCTCGCGTTCCTCTGCAAGGACCCTTCGCGCCTCCTGGGCGAGACGTTCGACGCCGCCTTCGCGACCGTCGGCATGTCGGCCACGCTCAGCCCGCCCGAGTTCTACCGGGACCTCCTCGGCTTCGACCCCGACCGGACCTCGGTCCTTCTCCTCCCTTCCCCGTTTCCGCGCGAGAACCGCGTCGTCGTGATCGCGTCGAACGTGGACACGACCTGGAAGGGACGGGGGGCGGCGATGCCGCAGGTCGCCCGGCTCGTTGCAGAGATCGCCGAGGCCTGCCCCGGCAACGTCCTCGCCCTCTTCCCGTCGTATCGATTCGTCGACGACGCGCGAGCGCTCCTGCCTCCCCTGCCGGGTCACCGCGTCCTGCGCCCCTCGGACCGGTCGACCGAGCTCGAGAGGAACTCCGTCCTCGACGCGCTCCGGGAGGAAGGCTCGCGAGTCCTCCTGCTGGCCGTCTCCGGCGGACCCTTCGCCGAGGGGGTCGACTACCCCGGCGCGATGCTCCACGGCGTGGTCGTCGTCTCCCCCGCCCTCCCGCAGGTCCGCTTCGAGCAGGAACGGATGCGGGTCTACTTCGAGGAGCGCTACGGCCGAGGCTTCGAGTACGCCTACGTCATCCCGGGAATGACGAGGGTGGTCCAGAGCGCGGGCAGGGTCATCCGGTCGGAGACCGACGTCGGCGTCATCGCCCTCGTCTGCCGCCGGTTCCTCCAGAACCCCTACAGGAAGTTCCTGCCGTCGCACTGGTACGACGAGAGCCCCGGCGAGCTCGCCTGTCTCAGCCCGCGAGACTCCGTCCGCGCCTTCTTCGAGAGGGCCCTGGTGACGCAACCAGCCGTATCCCAGGTCGCGGCCTCGTCGCTCCTGCCCGGGTCCGACAAAGGAAAAGGCCCCGCACGACGGCGGGGCCGAAAGGTTCGGGGAGAGGCCTGAGCTTCAGCGGACGAGCGTGTTGTTGTTGACGATGAAGCGGCGGGTTCCCGCCGAGCGGTAGTTGCCGCGGCCGTCGATGACCTCCACGAGGAGGTCGTGCTCCGAGTTCGCGAGCTTGGTCGTGTCGAGGTAGAAGCGCCAGCGGGCGATCGTCCTCTGCGGGTAGTTCGGGTACATCGCGGCGACGTCGGGGCTCGGAAGACCGTACTCGGCGTAGTCGCGCCCGGTCACGGCGTCGATCTGCGCGATGCCGTCGATCAGGACCCGCACGCGGATGACACCGTCCAGGTCGAGAGCCCAGCCGAAGACCGGGAAGATCCCGCCGATGAACTCGTAGTTCGACGGGTCGTCCACGTAGCCCAGCGGCGACGGATCGAGGTTCTGCGTGGCGCACTCGAGGTGGACCGGCAGCTCCTTCAGGAGGGTGACGTTGTCCTCCTTGTCGGCCGCCTTGACCTGGAGCATGTGGTTCCCTTCCTTGTACCCATCTCGGTCAGGAGGTAGCCCACGTCGACGGCGAAGAAGTACCCGGAATTGGCCGACTGCGGGAAGCCGGGATAGAAGACGTTCACGTCGGGCCGGTAGAAGCCGTAGCAGTCGACGAGAGCGTTGTTCAGGTAGTACTCGCGCCGGCAGCCGAGCGTTCCGAACGCGCCGCGGGTGTCCTTGAGGACGGTTCCGTCCATCTCGAGGAAGACGTGCGAGACGCCGCCGCGCTCGGCGTAGATCGACGTGTCGAGGGCCCAGCCGGAGACGAACATGATGTAACGGGTATCCCGGATCTCGCCTCCGGAAGGAAGGCCGCCAGGGATGCTCAGGCAGTTTCCGAACCACGTCGCCTGGAGAAGCGGGTGCTCGACCTCCCCGAACGGCGGGAGATTGGGTGCGTTGTTGAACACCTGGAACCGGCGGGTCCCGATGAGGCCCTGCTGCCCCTGGTCGTCGGTCGCCTTGACGGTGAGCGTGTAGACGCCGTTCGTCAGGCGCGTCGAGTCGATGAAGATCACGAAGCCGGAGTCCGTCGCGCCGGGCACGTTCGGGTAGTAGGCAGCGACGTCGGGGCGGTTCACGCCGAGGACGGCCTCGCGCTCGAGACGACCGTCGATGAAGACGTCGACGTGCTCCACGCGCCGGTCATCGAGCGCCCAGCCGGCGACCGCGAGGACCCCGTTGGCGTGGATGGACGAGTCCGCGAGCGGGACGTCGAGGACGCCGAACGGCGGCTGGTTCCGCGCGTTGTCGATCCGGATCGTTCGCGCGGCGAGGAAGTAGCAGCAGCCCGTGACGTCGGTGATCCGGACGTAGAGCTTGTGCGTTCCGTTCGAGTAGTTCGCCGCGCGGAACGACATCTCGAAGCCGGGAGCCCCGCCGGGCGTTCCCGCGTACTGCGGGAAGGCCTGCATGACGTCGGGGCGCGGCGTGTTGATGTTCGCGCCGCCGGCCGGCGTGACGCGGTTCGCCTCGTCCGTACCGTCGACGTAGAGGTCGACGTTCGAGACGAGGTTCCCGTTCAACGCGAATCCGGCCACACGCACGTACCCCGAAACGAGGGCTCCTTCCGCCGGGACCTCGATCGTCCCGACGGTCTGTCCAGGACACCCTTCGGTCGGGCACTCCGCGAACGCGGGCGCGCCAAGCGTCAGGAGGACCGCCGCCATCACCGGAAGGACCAGAGCGTTGAGCTTCATCAGTCTTCCTCCCCAGGCTCACGAGGTCTCTGTTCGCAGTTTCCGGCCGCTACGCGGAGACGTCCGGGAACCAGGAACGTTCGATCTTTTGCAGCTGATTCTAGGAGGGGGCCAAAGCCCTGTCAATGCTGGGGTTCGGCGGATTCGGCCAGAACCCTGGCGTGGGCGAGCGCCCCTTCGGCCGTTCCGACCGGGTCGTACCCCCCCTCGAGAACCGAAACGAGGCGTCCGGATGCGAAGGTGTCCGCGGCCGCTGCGAGCGCCCGCGTCATCCGGCCATAGCCCTCCCCGGACAGGCCCATCCCGCCGAGAGGATCCCGGCGGTGGGCGTCGAAACCGGCGCTCACGAGGACCAGCTCGGGCCGGAAACGGCGGAGGAGGCCGTCCAGAGCCGACTCGAATCTCCCGGCGTAGGTCTCGTCTCCCGCGCCGGCCTCGAGCGGCGCGTTGACCGTCAGGCCGAGCCCCGGTCCGGATCCCGTTTCGCCAGGGCCCCCGGTCCCCGGGTAGAACGGGTAGCGGTGAACGGACAGGTACGCGACGCTTCCGTCTTCCCAGAACGTCTCCTGTGTCCCGTTTCCGTGGTGGACGTCGAAGTCGGCCACCAGGACCCGCCCGGCGCCGTACCGCCGCTGGGCGTCCCGTGCCGCCACGGCGACGGCGTTGAAGAAGCAGAAGCCCATCGCCGCCGCGGCCCGGGCATGGTGCCCGGGCGGTCGCGTCACGACGAAACCGCGCCGCGCCGTTCCCGTCATCACGTCGTCGACCGCTGCGATCACCAGCCCGACGGTCCGCTCGGCGACGTCGAAGGTCGATCGGGACATCGGGTTGTCCGGGGAGTCGAAGAGAGTGAATGGAAGGTCGGCCTCGTCCGGCCCGAGGGAGGCCGTATCGCGGAACCGTTCGACATAGCCGGGGTCGTGGACGAGGGAGATCGAGGCCCGGGTCCGCTCCGGCGACGGGGGCCGACGCATCGGGAATCCCCCGTTCTCGAGGGCCCTCACGACCGCGGCAACCCTCCGCGGCCCCTCGGGATGGAACTCCCCGGTCCCGTGCCGGAGGACGAGGGGGTCATGGTAGAGGCGCAGCTGGTCCGTCACCGGAGGTCCTTATACGACAGGGATCCGCAGGATCCGTGCATTACCATTCGTCCGTGACGAAGACCGCCGCGAATGCGCTCCGGATATCCGTCTCCCTGGGGCTGGCCGCGCTTCTCCTCTGGCTCTTCTTCCGGAATCTCGACCTGGGAGAGCTGACGAAGACCCTCTCGGCCGCTCACCCGGGCTGGCTCGCGCTCGCCCTGGCGATCACCTTCTTCAACTTCCCCTTCCGCTCGTGGCGGTGGACGCGGCTTCTCCACCACGTGCAGCACATCTCCCAGCGCGAGGCGTTCTCGGCGACCTGCATCGGGTTCGCGGCGTCCGTGCTCCTCCCCGCCCGGGCCGGGGAGATCGTCCGGCCGGCCGTCCTCTCCCGCAGGACGGGCCTCCCCTTCGCGCCCGCCCTCGCCTCCATCGCCGTGGAGCGGCTCATCGACCTCGTCGCGGTCGTCCTCCTGTTCGTCGTCTACGCCGTCGGCGGCTGGGCGCCGGCCGATCTCTCCGCGGAGGCTCACGGCAGGCTCGAGCTTCTCCGGCGTTCCGCGTTCCTCCTCGGCGCAGCGACGCTCGTCGTCTTCGCCGGACTCGGACTCCTGGCGGCCCGGCCGCACCTGGCCGACCGGGTCCTCGGCCCTCTCGAGCGCCGGCTCCCGACCCGGATCGCGGCCCGCGTCGTCGCTCTCCTGCGCTCGTTCCTCGGCGGGCTCGCCTCGATCCGCACGGGCAGCGACGTGGCCGTCATGAGCGCCTCCACGCTCGTCATGTGGCTCCTCAACGTCCTCCAGTTCTACTCGGTGGCGAGAGCGTTCGAGGTGGTCCTGCCGTTTCCGGCGTTCTTCTTCGTTCTGACGTGGGGCGTCCTCGGCCTCGCCATCCCGACGCCGGGCGGCGTCGGCGGCTATCACACGGCGGTCGCCTACTCCCTGACCGGCTTCTACGGCGTCGCCGCCGCGCCCGCAGCCGCCACGGCGCTCGCGACCCACGCCATCGCCTTCGTCCCGGTCACCCTCGCGGGCGTCGCGTTCCTCGCCGCCAGCGGACTGACTCTCCGGCGCCTCGCGGCAGGCGCTCCCAACGATCCCGGCCCGGGCGGGAGTAGTCTTTCCTCGTGAAGTGTCCCTTCTGCGGCGGCGTCGCCGACAAGGTCGTCGATTCCCGCGAGAGCCGGGAAGGCGAGGTGATCCGCCGGCGGCGCGAGTGCCTCGCCTGCCAGCGGAGGTTCACGTCCTACGAACGCGTCGAGGAAGCGCCGCTCGTCGTCGTCAAGAGCGACGGGAGGCGCGAGGAGTTCGACCGCGCGAAGATCCTCAGGGGCCTCCGCAGGGCCTGCGAGAAGCGGCCGGTGGAGCCGTCGCGGCTCGAGGCCCTCTGCGACGAGGTGGAGGGGCTCTTCCCCACTCGCGAGCCGCGCGAGCTGAAGACAGGGGAGATCGGGGCCCACCTCATGGACCGTCTCAGGGAAGTCGACCAGGTCGCCTTCGTTAGGTTCGCTTCCGTCTACAGGCGCTTCGAGGACGCGGGCGACTTCGTGGAGGAGGTCGAGACCCTCCTGTCCGACGCACGCGACCCAGCACGGAGGATCCGATGACGAAAGGACGCCCTCCGGCCCGATGGGCCTTCGGCTACGGCGCAGGCGACCCGGGTGCTCCCCCGCCCCACCTCCCCCCCGTCGACGTCGTCGAGCACGCCCACGGCTGGCGCCTCGTTTTCGAGATCCCGGGAACCGAGCCCGACACCGTGAGAGTCGACGTCGCCGGCAGGGTCGTCGCCGTCCGCGGCGAGAGGCGCCCGACCGAGCGCACGCACGGGACGTTCCTCTGCGTGGAGCGAGCCTCCGGACCCTTCGAACGCCTCGTGGAGCTCCCGGACGAGCTCGACCCCGACGGCGCCGCCGCCTCGTACGCCGACGGTCTCCTGACGCTCGAGATCCCGCGCCGCCCGGCGATCCGGCACCGGACGATCCCGATCCGGCCGGCCCGGAGCGGGGAGAAGAAGTGAACGGGATGGCGGACGAGACCGCGAACGCCGACTCCGTCCAGATCCCGGACCTTCTGCCGGTCCTCCCCCTGAAGGACGTCGTCCTCTTTCCTTACGTCATCGTTCCGCTCTCCGTGTCGCGGGAGAAGTCGATCGCCGCGGTCGACGCCGCCCTCGCCGAGCAGCGGATCCTCCTCCTCCTCGCCCAGAAAGACCCTTCCGTGGAGGAGCCCGGCCCGGGGGACCTCTACGAGACGGGGACGGCAGCCGCGGTGATGCGGATGCTCAAGCTTCCCGACGGCCGGATCCGCCTCCTCGTCCAGGGCCTCTCGCGGGTCCGCGTCGACGGGTACGTACAGGAGAGCCCGTCACTCCGCGCCAAGGCGGTGAGAATTCCGGAGCCCGAGCCCGCGCACTCCGCCACGGAAGAGGTCGAAGCCCTCCTGCGCGCCGTGAAGGAAGGCCTCGAGAAGGCCGTGGGACTGGGCAAGACGATCTCGCCCGAGGTCATGCTCGTCGCCGCGGGCCTCGACGACCCGGCCCGCCTCGCCGACCTCGCCGCCTCGAACCTCGACCTGAAGCTCGACGAGGCGCAGAAGATCCTCGAGACCCTCCCTGGCGTCGAGAGGCTGAAGGCGGTTCTCGAGATCCTGCGGCGCGAGATCCGCGTCCTGACCGTGCAGCAGGAGATCTCGGGGATGGCGCGGGGCGAGATCGACAAGAGCCAGCGCGAGTACTTCCTGAGGCAGCAGCTCAAGGCGATCCAGCAGGAGCTCGGCGTCACCGACGACGTCGCCGAGGAGGTCGAGCAGTACCGGAAGAAGCTCGAGGGCAAGTCCCTTCCTCCCGAGGCCCGTGAGGAGGTGGACAAGCAGCTCAAGCGGCTGGAGCGAAGCAACCCCGACTCGGCCGAGACGGCGATGATCCGGACGTTCCTCGACTGGATCACCGGTCTCCCCTGGGGCGTCTTCTCCCAGGACAACCTCGAGCTGACGCGGGCCCGGACGATCCTCGACGAGGACCACCACGGCCTCGAGAAGCCCAAGGAGCGGATCCTCGAGTTCCTCGCGGTCCGGAAGCTCGCACCCGACAGCAAGGGCCCGATCCTCTGCTTCGTGGGTCCTCCCGGCGTCGGAAAGACCTCCCTCGGGAAGTCGATCGCCCGCTCCCTCGACCGGAAGTTCATCCAGATGTCGCTCGGGGGCGTCCGCGACGAGGCCGAGATCCGCGGGCACCGGCGGACGTACGTCGGAGCGCTCCCCGGACGGATCGTCCAGGGGATCAACCAGGCCGCCACGTCCAACCCCGTCTTCATCCTCGACGAGGTCGACAAGATCGGCGCCGACTTCCGCGGAGACCCGTCCTCGGCGCTCCTCGAGGTCCTCGACCCCGAGCAGAACCGCGCCTTCCGCGACCACTACCTCGGCGTTCCGTACGACCTCTCGAAGGTCCTCTTCATCACGACCGCCAACGTTCTCGACACGATCCAGCCCGCATTCCTCGACCGCATGGAGGTCATCCGGCTCTCCGGATACACGCTCGAGGAGAAGCTCGCCATCGCGACACGGCACCTCGTCCCGAAGCAGCTCAAGGAGAACGGCCTCACGGCGAAGGGGCTCGCGTTTCCCGAGGACGCCCTCCGGACCGTGATCGAGGAGTACACCCGGGAGGCGGGCCTCCGGAACCTCGAGAGGGAGATCGGGAGCTGCTGCCGGAAAGTGGCCGTGCGGATCGCCTCCGGTGACACCCGGGCCGTGAAGATGACGCCGGCCCTCGTACGCGAGCTCCTCGGGGTGCCGAGGTTCCGCAGCGACGAGGCGCTCACCCGCGACGAGGTGGGCGCGGCGACCGGCCTCGCCTGGACGGCGGTCGGCGGCGACGTCCTGATCGTCGAGGCCCGCGCCCTGAAGGGAAAGGGGCGCCTGCAGCTGACGGGCCAGCTCGGCGACGTCATGAAGGAGTCGGCCCAGGCGGCGCTCACGCTCCTGCGGTCGCGGTCGAAGGAGCTGGGCCTCTCCCCCGGGTTCTTCGAGACGCACGACGTCCACGTCCACGTTCCCGAGGGAGCGATCCCGAAGGACGGGCCGTCGGCCGGCGTGACGATGCTCACCGCGATGGTCTCCGCCTTCACCGGAACGCCCGTGAGGCGGGACCTCGCGATGACGGGCGAGATCACGCTCCGCGGCGAGGTGCTTCCGATCGGCGGACTGAAGGAAAAGGCGCTCGCCGCCCGCCGCGCGGGCATCACGACGATCGTCCTCCCCTCCCGCAACGAGCGGGACCTCGCGGAAATCCCGGAAGACCTTCGCCGCGACCTGAAGTTCGTCTTCGTCGAGCGCGCCGAGCAGGTCCTCGAGGCGGCGCTCATCCGGCCACGTAAGGTGCGGGCCGCAGAGCCCCGCCGGACGAAGGCCACTCGGAGGAAGCCGGCATGAAAACGCTCCCGCCCGAGAACGATCTCCTTCGCCGCTTCGAGCGCCTCTTCGCGACGCGCCGCCGGGACGTGAAGGTGGGCGTCGGCGACGACGCCGCCGTCCTCGCCGCGCCCGCCGGCGCTGGCCGTCTGCACGGACGCCCTCGTCGAAGGAGAGGACTTCACCTCCGGGACGGACCCCTATCTGGTCGGTCGCAAGGCGCTGAACGTCAACCTCTCCGACCTCGCCGCGATGGGGGCGACGCCCCTCCACGCGCTCCTGACGCTCGGCCTTCCGCGACAGACCCCGGTGGCCTGGCTCGACGGGTTCCTCGACGGGTTCCGGGCGGCCGCCCGCGAGCACGCCGTCGCCATCGTGGGTGGAGACCTTTCTGCCTCGCTCGAGAGGTTTGCCTCTGTCACGGCGCTCGGACGAGTCCCCGCAGAGGGGCCGCTGCGCCGTGGCGGCGGGAGCCCGGGCGACGAGCTGTGGGTCTCGGGCACCCTCGGCGCGGCTGCGGCGGGCCTGTCTCTCGTCCTGCGCGGGTATCGCCGCGACCGGGACGGGAAGGTGACGGCCCCTCGAGGGCGCCGCGTCTCGCCGGTACGGCGTGACGAGATCGCCCGTCTTCTCAGGCACCTCCTCGACCCCAGGCCCATGGTCGACCTGGGCCGGATGCTCGCGGAAGGCGGGATCGCGTCGGCGGCCATCGACCTCTCCGACGGCCTGGCCCGCGACCTGCACCGCCTCTGCCGCGCCTCCGGGACCGGCGCCTCCGTCGAACGGGACTCGCTTCCGGTCGACTCCGGGCTCGCGACCCTGCCGGGCCTCCCCTCCGATCCGCTCGAGCTCTCTCTCTTCGGCGGCGAGGACTACGGCCTCCTTTTCGCGGTGCCGCCCCAGCGGGTCGGCGCGATGGGGAAAGTCGCGGCCCGCTTCGCGGTTCGGCGGATCGGCCGGCTGGACGCGACGTCGACGATCGTTCTCGCCGGGGGGGCCGGCTTTCCCCGCTGCCGGACCGGGGCTTCGACCACTTCGCCAGGGACGCCGGGTGACGTTCCAGGGTTCGGGTCCCGAGGGATCCGGCGATCGCCCGGGAACTCGTGGGAGACGCGGCCTCCGATCTCGCCCCTTCCGGCCGGCGACGGCTGGTTCGAGCGTTTCAAGGCCCAGTTCCTCGAGATGCTCGGCCGGCACGACGAGCCGGAGAAGGTCGCCGCCTCGTTCGCGATCGGCGTCGCCATCGCCTTCACGCCTCTCCTCGGCTTCCACTGGATCATCGCGTTCTTCGTCGCGATCCTCCTGAAGCTCAACAAGCTCGACGTCTTCCTCGGCACGCTCGTCGTCAATCCGCTGACCCTGGGACCCGTCAGCGCGGTGGCCCTGCCGCTCGGACGCCTCATCGTCCGCGCGCGGCAGGAGGCCGTGACCCGCATGCCGTGGGGCGATCTCTTCCGGCCGTCCCTCTGGGCGCAGGCGGGACCGATGGTGAGGACGATCGGGATCCATTGGGCGATCGGCATGTTCGCCCTCTCGGTCCTGTTCGGCGCGCTCACGTACCTCACCCTGGTTCGCGTCCTTCGAAGCCGGCGGGCGCGTGCGGCCGTGATCCCGCCCGACTTCGCAGACTGAGGCTCGCGGGACTAGGGGCGGGCTGCGGCCCGATACGCCTCGTCGGCGGCTCGCACCTCGAGGTTCCGCGGAGGGCTCCCGAAGCTCTTCTCGATCCGGGAAAGGACGGTCGACGCGATGCCCCGCGCCGTCGCCTCGCGGGTGCCGAGCTCCAGGAGGAGCCGGGCGGGCTTCGGGTCGCGCGGCGCTCCGCGCACGGCGCGCCCGAGCTCGGCGGCGGCGGCGACGACGTTTCCCCGGGCCTCGTAGCGTTCCGCCAGGAAGAGGCGCGCGTCGCGCCACCCGGGCGCCACCGCGAGAGCCCGGCGTGCCTCGGACACCGCCTCCGATTCCCGCCCGAGGGCCGACAGCGTCTGCGCCAGGCCGGTGTGGGCGCGAGCGCTCCCGCCGTCCGCCGCGAGCGCTTCTCGCCAGGCCGCACGGGCCTCTTCGAGCCGGCCGAGGGTGTGGAGAAGCGCCGCTCGTTGCAGAAGGAGCGGCACGGAGCGCGGAAGGCGCCGTAGGCCTATGGCGCACGTCTGCTCAGCCTCGGCGAGCCGCCCCGATTCCTCCTCGGCCCGCGCGAGCCCCTGCCAGCCGATCTCGTAGTCCGGCTTGAGCGTCAGCGCCCGGCGATAGAAGGCCCGGGCGTCGTCCCACCGGCCCTCCTTGCGGGCCACGACAGCGAGGAACGCCCACGCGTCGTAGTAGCGCGGAAAGAGCGCGACCGCCTTCTCGAGGCTCGCCCGCGCCGCGACGATCTCACCGCGCGCCCCCGCCACGGACGCGACGTTGTACCAGGCGCGCGCGGAGCGAGGGACCTTCTCGACCATCTCGTCGAAGAGCCGCTCGTCATCGCGGAAGACCTCGTTTCGCGCAACGGTGGCGCCCGCGTACGTTGCGAGGAGGACGCAGAGGACGGCGGCCCGGAAGCCGCTCGAGAGGACGGGGAGCGCCGCGAAGAGACCGGTCGCCGCCGCGAGGAGTCCCGCCGAGGGGAGATAGGCGAGACGGTCGCCGTAGATGGTCCCGATGGGGAAGACGACGTTCGACGTCGGCAGAATCGTCCCGAGGAAGAACGCGATTCCGAGGGAAACGAGGGGGTGCCGCCGCAGCGCCGCCAGGCCCACCGCCACGAGTCCGAGGATGGCGGCGAGGCCGGCGCCCGCGCGCGGGTCGGAAAGAGACGAGACGAGATCGAGGGCGTGGGCCGAGTGGTCGGCAACGAGCCCGAGCGGAACGAACGTCTTCGCGACGTACCGAAGGAGAATCCAGAGACCATTGGCCGCCCGGAGGAGGTGCGGCAGCGGCGCGAGCGGGTTGTCGAGGTCGAAGAAGGCCTCCTTCTTCGAGACGAGCCCTCCCATGGCGAAGAGCCGGACGGCGGCGAGCGCCAGGATGGGAACGAGCAGGCCGGCGAAGGCGGGCATCTTCCTCCGGAGCCTCGAGCCGAGCGGCTCGTCCACGTCTCGCCGCAGGAGCTCTCCGAGAACGACGACGCCGGGAAGGACGACGGCGTTCTCCTTCGTGAAGACGGCGAGGAGGAACCCGACGAGCGCGCCCGCGTACGGCCACGGGCGGAGGCGCGACCCTTCCGTCGCGCGCCGGAAGAGGAGTGCGGCGAGGAAGACGAGCGACGCCACGAGGAGCTCGGCCCGTCCGACGATTCCCGTCACCGCCTCGACGTGGATCGGCACGACGGCGAAGAGCGCCGCCGCCGCGAGCGAAGGCCCTCGGGGCATGCCGAGCGCGAGAAGCCACGCGGCGAAGAGGAGCGTCGTCCCGACGTGAAGGGCGACGTTCACGACGTGGAACGGCAGCGGGTCCGTCCCCGTCGTCCAGCGCTGGAGGGCGTACGTGAGAAGGACCACGGGCCTGTAGTTCTTCGCGGTCGACAGCGGCCCGCCGAAGTAGTGCGACGTGAAGATCTCGCCCACCTGGCCGGGCGAGGAGAGGCGAGGGTTGTCGCGGACGATGGCCTTGTCGTCGAACGTGAAGTCCGCTCGCAGCCCGTTCAGGAAGGGCAGGAACGCCAGGAGCGCGAGCGCGATCGCCGTCCCGGGATGGAGAAGCGCGGTTGCGGCGGCACGCGGGGGCGGGAGGGCACGCATCGGGGCGTCGGAGTCTAGTCGGTGATCGCCAGTCGCTTCATCTCGTAGAGGAGCGATTGCCGGGAGAGGCCGAGCAGCGCGGCCGCCCGCGTCCGGTTTCCCCCGGACTTCGCGAGCGCTTCCAGGATCACCCTCCTCTTCGCCTCGTCCACCGTTTCCCGGTACCAGCCCTTTCCCTCTACCGGCGTCGCCGTCGCGACACGAAGGGGCTGGGGAAGGTGTTCCCGTTCCACCCGTCCCGCCGGTCCGGCCATCGCTTTCGCCGCCTCGACCGCGTGCAGGAGCTCGCGGATGTTCCCGGGCCAGCTCCAGGAGAGGAGGGCCGCCCGGGCCTCCGGCGCGACCGGCGTGCCTGCGAGCACCCGATCGAGAAGGACGCGAAGGTCCCGCGGCCTTTCCCGGAGCGGCGACAAGGTGACCGTGATTCCGGCGATGCGATAGAGGAGGTCTTCGCGGAATCGGCCCTCCCCGATGAGCCGGGCGAGGTCCCGGTGCGTGGCGGCGACGAGACGCAGGTCGACGGCGCGGGTCCGCGTCTCGCCCAGGCGCCGGACCTCGCGCTCCTGCAGGACGCGCAGCAGCTTGGCCTGCACCTGCTGGGACAGGTCGCCGATCTCGTCCAGGAAGAGCGTTCCGCCCGAGGACGCCTCCACGACCCCCGGCCGGTCACGGTCGGCTCCCGTGAAAGCCCCCCGCGCCGAGCCGAAGAGCTCCGCCTCGGCGAGGTTCTCGGGGAGAGCCGCGACGTTCACCGCGACGAACGGGCCGGTCCGCCTCGAGGCGCGATGGACCTCTCTCGCGACGAGCTCCTTCCCCGTGCCGCTCTCTCCGAGAACGAGGACGGAGATCCGGTGGGGCGCAACCCGTCGCACGGTGTCGAACACTTCCCGCGTGGCGGCGTCCTCCGTCACGAGCGTGGCGGCCGGGGGCGCGACGCCCCCCGTCTCGGCGCGACGAGCGGACGCGAAGGGCGCCTGAAACCGCGCCACGGTGCCGTCGAGTCCTGCTCGCCGCGCCGCCCGCAGGCCCAGCTCTCGGAGAGGGGACGATTCCTCGGACGCGAAGAACGACGGGAAGCGACCGTGCCACTCGACGAGCCGCGTGGCGACCTCGAACGGGCCCTCCGGCCGTTCGAGACGCCCGGCGAGCGCCTGCCGGGCGGCCGGCTGCGGCGCGAGCCCCTTCGCGAGCCGCTCCTCGGCTTCGAGGAGGAACCGCTCCGGAAGGTCGAGCCCCGGCGCCGCGGGAGCGGCCCGGTTGAGGTCGCGCAGGGACGAAGCCACGAGGCGGACCCGGAGCGGCTCGACTCCGCTGCGGGCGTCCGGCCGGGGCTCGGCCTCCTCGAGCCTCGCGAGAGCCTCGGCGGCGGAGCCCCCCGCGAGGAGCCGCGCCCCCTCGAGAACGAGGATCTCCCGGAGCGCGGGATGCTCCGCACACTCCCCGAACCGCGAGCGGGCCTCTTCGAACGCCTCGGCCCCGTCGGAGTCGTCGCCGTCGGCGAGGGCCAGGCGCTGCCTCAGCGGAATCGAGAAGAGGAGCTGGAAGGCCCTCCCAGGCTGGCGGTCGTGCGCGAGGACGGTCTTCAGGTCGCCCAGCGCGGAGTGCGCGTCGCTCCTCCGGAGTGCGAGCGAGGCCCTCTGCCCGAGGGCGGTGAGGTAGCGGTCCCTTTCTCCGAGCGCAGAGAAGAGAGAGAGGGCCTCCTCGAGCGACGCTTCGGCCTCCGCCAGCGCTCCGTCCTCGGCGGCGGCCACGGAGAGGTCGAAGAGCGCGTCGGCCTTTCTCGAGGGGGTGCGGGCCTCGTCGCGCGCGGAACGGAAGAACGCCCGCGCCTCGCCCGGGCGGCCTACGCCGAGCGCGAGGTAGCCCGCGGTGAAGCCCGCGTCGACCGGTACCAGGTCGTCGGAGGATCCCGTCAGGGCAGCGGCCACCGCCTTCAGCGCCGACTCGGCGGCGACGAACTCCTGCCTCCGCTCGTGGAGCTCGGCGCGCAGGAGAAGGGCTCGAATGGAGCCCGGACCCTCGCCCCCCCCGGTCGCGTCGAGGATCCGTTCCGCCTCCGATTCGCGGCGAAGGCGTAGGAGGAGCTCGACCCGCGCGAGCCTCCCTTCCCGGCTCGCGCTCTCGGGCAGGAGGGCGAGAGCCTTCTCTCCTTCACCGAGACGGGCGAGGATCCGGGCGGCCCCTGCGCGAATCTCCAGCGGCTCCTCCAGCGCCCGGACCGCGTCGATGCGGGCGGCGGACGCCCGCGCGTCGTCCATCCGCCCCGCCGACGCGTGGGCCTGCGCGGCGAGGAGCGGCTCTCCAAAGTCGGGCGCCGCCGCGGGGGCCCTCGAGAGCAGACCCGCGACGTCTTCCGACCGGCCCGTGCGAATCGCTTCGCCGAGGCGCAGGCGGGCTTCTTCGACGTCGGAGTCCTCGGCCCGGGCGGACAGGCGGGCGAGAAGCAAACGAAAGGCCTCCGGCCCGAAGGCTTCGAGGCGCGTAAGGCACGAGTCCCGCTCCGCCCTCGTCAGGTCCGATTCGAGCCGGCGCCGCTGGTCCTGTCGCGTGAAACGATAGGCCCCGCGCGCCGAGCGAAGCAGGATCCCGCCGTCGCAAGCCTCCTCGAGGACCTCGACGGCCCTTTCGGGCGACACCCCTCCAACGGCAGCCGCCTCGGCGAGAGGGAATCCGTCCCCGAGGAGCGCCGCAGCCCGGAGCACGATGTCGACGGGCATCGCGCGTCGCGATGCACTCGCCCTCCGGGGTCCGGCGAGAAACGAACGCGCCCGCTGCCTCGCCGCACCGAGGAGTCGTGCCGGGTCGCCGGCCGCCTCCGAGGCAAGCTCCTCCCAGAAGCGCGAGAACGCCGGCGGCGAAGAGAACGGAAGGTGGACGAGCCCCGAGACCTCCTCGCGACCGAGGCGGGGCACGAGGAGCGCCCCGCCGTGCCACGGAGGCGGGGCCTCCGGGCGGATCTCGATCCTGGTCAATTCACCGGCGAATCGGGGAAGCTCTTCCCACGCGCGGAGCGACAGTGGATCCCAACGGTCGAGATCCCGCGCGAGGAGGGCGAGTGGAGGTCCCGGGTGCGGGGCAGGCGCCTCCCCGCGGGCGAGCGCGCGAAGGACCTCCGCACGCGGGTCGGATCCGAGCGCTCCGGCCAGCTCCAGGAGCGGAGCGCCGTCCTCCGCCGACATCGGCGGACCCGCCTCGGCAAAGGCCGTTTCCCCCGGCGCACGCCGCGCCGCCCCCCTGGCCACCCACTCGGCGACGCTCCCGGCAGCCACGAGCCTCTCGCCGGACGCCGGGCCGAGCTCGCGCGGGACGGCCAGGCCGAGGAGGTCGAGAGAGACCTTCTCTCCCACCTCGCCCGTACGGGCCAGGTCGAGGAGCAGCGCATCGGACGGACGCGCGCCGTCCGCGGCGCGCAGGACTGCCGCTACGGCCTCGGCCGATCGCGTCGGCAACCCGCCGTCGCCGAGGGCCTCCTCGAACCCCTTCCTCGCCTCGCCGGTGCGTCCGCAGGCCACCTTTCTTCCCGCAAGCCGGAGAGCGGAGACCCCGAGGACGACCGGCGCCGGAACCGCCCTCCAGGCCGGGACCGGCGGCGAAGAGAGCCAGGGGACGTCGCGGCTCCCCGGCCGCATTCCGATCGCCTTCGCTCCCTCGGCGGAAAGGCCGAGGCCGTGAGCGCCGAGAAACGAAAGGAGGCCGGCGAGCCGGACGAGGAATCCGGCGTGCTCGGCATCCGACAGCTCTTCCGGGAAGACCCGCGAGGCCGGGACGGGACCGAGCACCCATCCCCCTCCTTCCCGGCGGCCCCAGGTGAAGAGAGGCAGGGAAGCGTGGACGAGACGCCCGACCTCCGCCGCACCGGCGAACACATCGGGCCCGGGAATCACCCACGCCGGCCGCTGCGCGGCCATTCGCTCCGTCCGCCGTCCGTCTCCCACTCACTCTCCGAAGGTCGCAGGAATCTTCGCACGGCCGCGGGCGCGGGCCGTTCCTCCGGACGGAGTCACCTCACCGGGGAACGACGAGGGCTGTCCAGTCGTCCCAGAAGCGGGGATACGACTTCGAGACGACCCCGGGCGTGTCGAGCGTGCAACCGGTCGGGAGCGTGAGCGCGAGGACGGCTGCCGCCATGGCCACCCGGTGGTCGTCCGAGGCGGCGAATGCGGCCCGACGGGGGCGTCCCCCGGAGCCCTCGATGACGAGAGACGGGTTCCCCGCGGGCCCCTCCGCGCGAGCCGACGCTCCCGACCGCTCGAGGAGGTCGAGAGCGGCGGAGAGGCGGTCCGACTCCTTTTCACGGAGCCTCGCCACGCCGCGAAGACGGGAGGTCCCTCGAGCGAAGGCCAACAGCGCCGCGAGCGGCAGCGCCGCGTCAGGTGCGGGATCGACGTCCGCGTCCAGGGCCTCGACGCTCCCGGCGGCCCCGTCCTCCACGACGAGGACGGCGTCTTCGCCCTTCCCCTCCCACCTCAGACCGCCCCCGGCCTCGACCGCCCACCGACGGAAAGCCGCGTCGGGCTGCGGCGAATCCGGATCGAGCCCTTCGAGGCGTACGCGGCCGCCGGACACGACGGCACCGGCGATCGGGAAGCAGGCCGCCGAGTCGTCCCCGGGCACCCGGAAGCGAGCAGGGCGGTAGGTGCCCTCCGGGGCGAACGTCGCCAGGACGCGCCGCGTCAGCTCGACGTAGGCGCCCGAAACCGGGCGGCCCTCGGTCGTGACAGAAAGGCCGCCCGCAACGACCGGCGAGGCGAGAAGCAGCGCCGAGACGAACTGGGACGAGACGTCGGCCCGGATCGAGACCTCGCCACCCGTCAGCGTCCCCCCTTCGATTCGAAGAGGCAGGAAGCCCTCCGCGCCGAGCGCCTCGATCCGGGCGCCGCGGGCCCGCAGCGCCTCGACGAGCGGGCCCATCGGCCTCTCCCTCATCCTCGCGCTGCCGTCGAGCACGAAGCGGCCCGGCAGGGCGGGCAGGAGGGCGAGGAGGAAGCGGGCCGGGGTCCCGGCCGGGCCGATGTCGAGAACCAGCTCTTCCCTGCCCGATCCGGAAAGCGGTCCGGAAACCTCCCAGATCTTCCGTCCCATGACGACCGTCGCCCCCAGCCGGACGAGCGCCGCCGCCAGGATGCGCGTGTCGTCCGAGTCGAGCGGCGCCACGATCTCGCTCCGTCCCCCGGCGAGGGCGGCCGCCACGAGCGCACGGTTCGTGACGCTCTTGGAGCCGGGGACCCGAAGCGTCCCCTCGAGGCGACCGTGCGGGAGCCTCACGCCGACCCCGCGCGGCGGACGGCCCGCGCGGCGCTCTTCTCCTCGACGAGGTGGAAGACCCCGTCGGGGCCGATCTCCGCGTGCCGGCGCTCCTCGAGCCAGGCGGGGAGGATGCGGGTCACCCCGCCCGGTCCGTCGTAGAGCTTCTCCACGTGGAAGTGCCCCACCAGGAGCTCGTCGTAGCCGGCCGCCCGGGCCCGCTCCCCCTCTTGCCGGAGCTCCGCATCGGGGAGGACCTTCTTGTGCCGGAAGTTCGTCCGGTAGAGGCGCGCCTCGGTCTTCTCGACGATCCGGCGAGCGACCGGTCCCGGGATCAGGCCGAGTGCCGCACGGGAGACGGGATTCTTCGAGACGCGACGCCAGAATCGATACGGAAGATCGCGGGTGTTGATCCGGTCGCCGTGGACGAAGGCGTACCCTCGCCCTCCGACCTGGAGGCCATCCGCATCACCGTACGCGGCGAACGACCTCGCCCAGGGCGTCCCGCGGAGGAAGAAGTCGCGGTTCCCTTCGATGTACCGAAGCTCGACGCCGCGCTTCGACAGCCCGTCCCACCCCGCCAGAACCCTCCGGATGAGGGGCGTCTCGAGCTTGGCGCTCCCGATGAAGTAATGAAAGATGTCCCCGAGGAGGACGATCGTCCCGAATCCCCGGCCTGCCACTTCGTCGAGGGCCGCCAGAAAGTCCTCTCCGTCCCCCTCGGCCTGACCGAGATGGGCATCGGCGAAGACGGCCACGCCCCCTTCCGCGACCAGCCGCGGCTCTGGATATGGGATCATGGGTGGGATTCTATCGGCCCGGGTCACTCACCTTCGCACGCCCGATGACGCCCCTCACGTTCTCGGCCGGCGCCCGGTGATAGTTTTCCGTCGTCCATGCGCCCCCTCAGCGCCGCAGGCGCCCTCCTCGCGGCCGCGGTCCTGTCCCCGGCCTTCCTCCCGGCGCACGCCGCGCCGGCGAAGCTCCACGTCGGGAGCGGGGTCCGGGAAGCGCTGGCGACCGGCGAGCGGGTCCGGGTTCTCGTCGGGCGACGGGATACCGGAGCCGGCACCGCCACACGTCCCGCGGGCTTGGAGGTCGTCCGGTCCCTCTCGAGCGGACGGATTCTCTCGGGCTGGCTCTCTCCCGCGGGCCTCGCGGGGCTCGAACGCGACGAAAGCATCGGGGCGGTCGTCCTGGATCGCGTCGTCCATCCTGCCGGCCAGGTCGGCGTGGCCCAGATCGGCGCCGACCAGCTCCTCGCGGCCGGGGTCACCGGAGCCGGACGCACGATCGCCATCGTCGACACGGGAATCGACCTCTTCCACCCCGACTTCAGCGCGAACGCGTCCGGCGGCAGCCGGATCGTGGGCGGGTGGAACTTCGCGGACGGGAACGCCGACGTCTACGACTGCGACGGGCACGGCACTTCCGTCGCCGGTGTCGCGGCCGGAGCGCAGGGGATCGCGCCGCAGGCCTCGATCGTCGCCCTGAAGGTCTTCGGCGCCCGGGACGGCTGCAAAGGGGCGCTCGCCTCGGACGTCCTCGCGGCCGTGGACTGGGCGCTCGAGCGGCGTGAGGAGCTCGGCATCGACGTCCTTAACGTCAGCCTCGCCGACGACCGCGTTCGAGCGGGGTTCTGCGACTCGGAAGACCCAGTCTCCGCCCGGCTCTTCGCTCGCGCGCGTGCGGAGGGTCTCGCGGTCGTGGCCGCGTCCGGCAATTCGGGCCAGCTCGCCAGCCTCTCCTGGCCCGCATGCCACTCCGACGTCGTCAGCGTCGGAATGGTCTATTCCGCCGGACAGGGGCCGAACAGCTGGGACGGCGCCAACGAGTGCAGCGACCCCGTCACGGGACCCGACGTCATTCCCTGTGTCAGCAACGGAGGTCCGGCGTTGTCGATTCTCGCGCCAGGCGTCCGCTGGGTCGCACCGACGGCCGGGGGCGGCCGGCACACCTCGTTCTCCGGAACGTCCGCAGCCGCTCCGGCCGCCGCCGCTTCGCTCCTCCTGTCGCGACAGGTCGCGCCTTTCGCCGATCCCGTCCTCTCAGCCGATTTCCTCCGTCTCACGGGCGTACCGGTGACCAGCAACCGGACCGGGACGACGACGCCCCGCGTCGACGTCGGCGCCGCGTTCGTTTCCGCGTCCCCGTTCAACGGTCCCTGCGAGCGCGTCGCGGCTTCCGGAACGAGCCGCGGGGCGGTCGTCTGCCGCACCGTGATAACGGCCCTCGTCGGGAAAGTGTCTTCCCTGGCCGTCGCGCTCTCGCTCGAGCGCCCCCGGCTCGCCGGGCTGACGACGCTGCTTACGGGCCCCGATGGGACCACCGTGCGCCTTCTCGACGGCCCGGCTCTGGTGGGGTCGGTCTTTCGCGAGGTGATCGGCCGAACCGTCGAGAGCGACGAGCCCCTGTCCCTCTTCGCGGGCCGGCCCGCGGCGGGAACGTGGACCCTCCGCGTCGAGGACGGGGACGATCCGGCCGAGAGCCGGCTGACGAGCTGGGCCCTCGTCATCGAGCCGGAAGCCCCCCTTCCCGCCAGGCCCGCGGAACCGCCCACGCGGCTCCTGCCGACGATCACCCGCAATGCGGGCATCTACGGGTCCTTCTTCACGACGGACCTCGTCCTCTTCAATCCCGACGACCGCGCGTCCGCGGACGTGACCTTGTCGTTTCTCCCTTCCGGCCGGTCCCACGACATCGCGGCGACCGTGAACCTCTCCCTGCCGCCGCTCTCCACACGGGTCCTCGACGACGTCGTCGGAAACGCGTTCCGCACGACGGGATTCGGTCCGGTACACGTTTCGGCGCCGCAGGACGTCGTCGTGGCCAGCCGGACCGAAACGACGAAAGCCGGAGGCGGCTCCTACGGACTCCTCGTGCCCGCCGTCGGCCCCGAAGGCGCCATCGGCGCGCTCGATCCTTCGGCATGGCTCGCCCCCATCTCCCGCCCCGGGGTCTCGCGTGTGAATGCCGGCTTCGTCGAGATCACCGGCGCCCCCGCGTCCGTCGAGCTCCTCGTCCGGGACAGGAGAGGCTCCGTCAAAGGGCGCCTCACCGTGGACCTCGACGCGTTCGAGAGCCGGCAGATCAACGACGTTCACCGCTCCGCGGCCGTGGCCGCCACCCCGGAGGACCTCTTCGAGTTCCGCGTCCTCTCGGGCTCGGGCCGGGTCGTCGCCTGGGCGACCGCGATCGACAACGGTTCGAACGACGGGCTCCTCGACACGGCCTCCCGCCTCCGGCGCGATGCCTACCTCCCTGCCGCAGCACGCTCCCGGGGGCGGTTCGGATCGCATTTCCGAACCGATCTCAAGCTCGCGAATCCCTGGCCTTCGCCCGTCAACCTCCGGGTCTCCTACTACCCTTCGAAAGGAGATGGGCCGTTCCAGCTGATCCTGAGCCTTGGCGCCTGGGAGACTCATCTCTTCGAGGATGCCCTCTCGAGCCTCTTCGGCCTCTCTGACGATTCGGCCGGCGCCCTGAGGCTCACCGTCCTCGGAGAAGCCCCCGGCATCGTCGCCTCGAGCCGCACCCATACCGAGGGCTCCTCGAAGAGCTGCGGGTTCGCCGTCAGCGTCCTCGAGAATGCAGAAGCGGTGGCGGGCGAGCGGATCGCCCTCACGTTCCTCTCCTCCTCCGCCGGGACGCGGACGAACCTCGGGTTTCTCGAGACGCTCGGCGCGGTGACGCGCGTGAGGGTCAGCCTGCTCGACGTCGCCGGTGCGCGTCTCGCGGTCCGGGAGCTCCTCCTCGGCCGCTACGAAGCCGTCCAGTGGAACGACGTCTTCGCAGAGATGGGTGCAACCCCGCGGGAGAACGCCTCCGCCCTCGTCGAAGTCCTGGACGGCGGCGCCGTGATCGCGCACGCGATCCGCGTCGACAACCTCACGAACGACGCGAGCTTCCTCCCCGGCCGGGTCCTCAGTCCGACGCTCCCGCGTCCTCTCGCCGCCCGCTGACGAGCTCGAATCCGTGGACGTATCCCGCGCCCGCGTCCTCGACGCGGACGTCGAGGAGCCCGGCCTGCGAGAAGAGCGACGCCACTTCCGCTCCGTCGCACGGCGCCACCACGGCTCCGCGCGTCACGCCCAGGACGACGGCGAGCCGCTCCTGGATCCGGTCGACGGCCCTCTTCCAGCGCGGACCGCCGCCGCTCGTCAGAGCGACGAGCCGCCCTCCCGGGGCGAGGCGCGAGGCCACCTCGGCCACGAGAGCGGCGCGGGCAGACGGAGGGACCAGGTAGAGGACGTCGACGATCGCCGCCTGGTCGAAACCGCGCTCCTCGACGCCCTCGACCCCCACGGCGCGAAACGCCCGCCGCGGCGACTCCCCCAGCCAGGCCCTCGCCCGGGCCACCTTCCGCTCGTCCGGGTCGACGCCGAGGTACGTCCCGGCGTAGCCGCACCGCTCCAGGAGATGCGCCAGGAGACCCGGGCCGCACCCGACGTCCAGGAGAGAGGATCCGTCGAGCCGAAGGCCTCCCACGACAAGCGCCCACGGCGCGCTCGACAGGCGCCCGACGAGGTGCGCGCGCTCGGCGACGGTCAGCGCCCGCGCCCGGCGGAAGAGCTCGCTGACGCCCGGAATCGCCTTCGCGAGATCGCCGTCCATCCCGCGTAGAGTAATCTCCGCCGCCGTGGCGCGAGCGGTTTCGATATGAATGCTACGACCGTGCGTCCGCCGCGAGCCGTCTCCCTCGTCGTCCCGATGTACAACGAGGAGCGGAGCCTTCCCCACCTCCTCGACGTCGCCCTCGACACCCTGCCTCGCCACGCCGCCGACTGGGAGGTCGTCCTCGTCGACGACGCGTCGACAGACGGCACTGCCGCCGTCGCCGCGGGGCGAGCCGGATCGGAACCGCGGATCCGGATCGTCCGGCACGGCGTGAACCGGGGGCTCGGCGGCGCCCTGAAGTCGGGGTTCGCCGCCGCAACGAAGGGATGGGTCCTCTACAGCGACTGCGATCTCCCGTGGGACCTCGACGAGACGGGCCGCCTCTTCCGCGCGGCGGAGCTGACCGGGGCCGACGTCGTCTCCGGCTACCGGCACGACCGGACGGGCGAGGGCCCGCTCCGGACGATCTACTCCTTCCTCTACAACGGTCTCGTCCAGGCCCTCTTCCGCTTCCCGATCCGCGACGTGAACTTCTCCTGCAAGCTGATCCGGAGGAGCTTCCTCGACGGGCTCGCGCTCGAGAGCGAGGGCTCGTTCATCGACGCCGAGCTTCTCGTGAGGCTCCGCAACCGGGGCGCCCTCATCCAGCAGGTCGGCCTCGACTACTTTCCGAGGACGCGCGGAGTCTCCACGCTCTCGTCTCCCCGGACCATCCTCCGGATCCTCCGCGACCTCGCGCGCCTCACCCCCGCGCTGCGCGCCGAGCGCCGGCGGATCGCCCGGTGATCCGCCTCGTCCTGACCGCCGACGACGCCGGACTCGCTGCTCCCCTCTCCCGCCGCATCGCTTCGCTCCTCGCCTCGGGCCGCCTTTCCGCGACCAGCATCCTGGCCTGCGGACCGGCGTTCGCGGAGGCCGTCGAAGCGATCCGCTCGGCGGGCGTCGGCGAGGCCGGAGTCCACCTCTGCCTCGTCGGGCGCGAGACGCCGCTCTCGCCCCTTTCGGCCGTTCCGACCCTCGCGCCTTCGGGCCGGTTCCCGGACGCATGGCCGGCGGTGGCGGCGCGCGTCGCGGCCGGACGGATCCGCATCGCGGAGGTGGAACGCGAGTGGGAGGCACAGCTCGTGGCCGTCCGGGACGCCGGGCTTCGCGTCACCCACCTGGACTCCCACCAGCACCTCCACCTCCTCCCGAAGCTCGTCCCTGTCGCGATCGCCCTCGCGCGCAGGTTCGACGTTCCCTTCGTCCGGGCGCCCCGCGCGGACGATCCCGCGGCCGTCGGCGCGCCGGCGGGCGCGGCGGGCCGAGCGCGCGCCCGGCTCCTCTCCCTTTTCGGCGCCGCGGCGAGGCGGAGGATCCGCGCCGCGGGCCTCCCCGAGCCCCCGCGCGTCCTCGGCCTCGCCGAGGCGGGCCGGATGACGTTGCCCCGCTGGAGAGCTCTCGTCGCGGCGATGCCGAGGGAAGGAACTTTCGAGGTCGTCCTCCACCCGGGGATCGACGATCCGGAGGCCGGACGGCGCTACCCCTGGGGATACGCCTGGGAAGGGGAAAGCACGGCGCTCGCAAGCGAGGAGCTCGGTGGCCTCTTCGCATCGCGCGGAGTCGAGACCGTCCCGTTCTCCTCCTCGCGTCCAGCCGGCCTCGCCGTCGCGCCGGACCCGGCGGGCGTCCCGAGCTCGAGCGGTCGATACCGTAGGATCCTCGCGTGCCTCTCCACGCCATCCGCTGCGAAGGTCTCGTGAAGCGCTACGAGGACGTCGTCGCCGTCGACGGACTCGACCTGGAGGTCTTCCGGGGCGAGTGTTTCGGCCTCCTCGGGCCGAACGGCGCCGGGAAGACGACGACGATCGAGATCCTCGAAGGGCTCACCACGCCCGACGCGGGCAACGTCGAAGTCCTCGGGGACCACTGGAGCCGCGACGGGCACGCCCTCCGCGAGAGGCTCGGCATCTCCCTGCAGGAGACGCAGCTCGCCGACAAGCTCACGGTCGAGGAGACGCTCCTCCTCTTCCGCTCCTTCTACCGGAAGGGGCGCGATCCCGAGGAGCTCCTCGCCACGCTCTCCCTCGGAGAGAAGCGCCACTCCCGCGTCGGGAAGCTCTCCGGCGGGCAGCGCCAGCGGCTCGCCGTCGCCTGCGCCCTCGCGGGCGAGCCGGAGCTCCTCTTCCTCGACGAGCCGACGACCGGCCTCGACCCGCAGAGCCGACGCGACCTCTGGGACCAGGTGGAGCGGTTCCAGGCGGGCGGGGGGACGGTCCTCCTGACGACGCACTACATGGACGAAGCCGAGCGGCTCTGCGACCGCGTGGCGATCGTCGACCACGGCAAGCGGATCGCCCTCGGCACGCCGGAAGAGCTCATCGCCCAGCTCCACGCCACGAACGTCGTCGAGTTCGCCACCGAGCCGCGCCTGTCGGAGGAGCTGCTCGCGGCCCTGCCGGGGGTCTCCGAGGTGCACGCCACCGGCGAGGGATGGTCCCTCGGCGTCCGGACGCTCGCCGAGACGGTCCCGGCCCTCCTCGCCGCCGTCGACGCAGCCTCCGCGCGCCTCGTCACGCTCGCGACCCACCGCGCGACGCTCGAGGACCTCTTCGTCGCCAAGACCGGACGGAAGCTCCGCGATGCGTAGGCACCTTCCCGCCGCTCGTCGAGCTGACCCTCGCGCGCCTCCGGGAGTTCCTCCGCGAGCCCGAGGCGCTCTTCTGGGTCTTCGCCTTCCCGGTCCTCCTCGCGCTCGCGCTCGGCCTGGCGTTCCGCGGGAAGGCCCCGGACAGGGTCCCGGTCGGCGTCACCGAAGGTCCGGGTGCCGCAGCCACCGCGACCGCACTCGGGCGTTCCCCCGCGCTCCTCCCTCGTATCTACCCGTCCGCCGCCGGGCGAGAGGCCCTCCGCACCGGGAAGATCTCACTCCTCGTCGAGGAGGACGGCGGCCTCGTCTACCGCTTCGACCCGACCCGGCCGGACGCCCGCGCCGCCCGCCTCGAGGTCGACGACGCCCTCCAGCGGGCCGCCGGCCGCGAGGACCCGCTCCGCCCGCGCGAGACCCGCGTCGCCGAACCCGGCTCGAGGTACATCGATTTCCTCGTCCCCGGCCTCCTCGGGATGAACCTGATGGGAACCGGGATGTGGGGCCTCGGCTTCTCGATCGTCAACGCGAGGGTGAGGAAGCTCCTGAAGAGGCTCGCGGCGACCCCGATGCGCCGGAGCGAGTACCTCCTCTCGCAGATGCTCGCGCGCCTCGTCTTCCTCGTCTTCGAGGTCGCGATCCTCGTCGGGTTCGGGTGGCTCGCCTTCGGGGTCGCGGTCCGTGGCTCCATCATCGCCCTGGCGCTCGTCTCGCTCCTCGGCGCGGCGAGCTTCTCGGGCCTCGGGCTCCTGATCTCCTCCCGCACGAAGACGATCGAGGGAGTGAGCGGCCTGATGAACCTCGCGATGCTCCCGATGTGGCTCCTGTCGGGGACCTTCTTCTCGTGGGAACGCTTCCCGGAGGCCATTCACCCGTTCATCCGGGCGCTCCCGCTCACGGCGCTGAACGACGCGCTCCGGGCCGTGATGACGGAAGGACGCCCGCTCTCGGCCCTCGGCCTCGAGCTGGGCGTCCTCGCCATCACCGGGGTCGTCTCGTTCCTCGTGGCGGTCCGGGTCTTCCGCTGGCAGTGACTACCAGGGCACGGTCTTGCCATCGGCCCCCTTCGCGTCCTTCTTCGGATCGTCCGCCGGGAGGCTGAACGGGAGCTCCACGTCCAGCTTCTTGTTCTTCAGGACGAGCGTGTAGCGGCCCGGCTTCCAGCCACCCGTCGGCGCCTCGAAGTAGAGGTCGCCACGGGAGAGCATCGTGTACCCGCCTCCGATCTCGTCCTGGACCACCGGTCCGCCCGGGTACGTAAAGAACGGGATCCTCTGCTCGAGCGTCTGGCTCGGAAAGTAACCCGTGATCGGCTCGCGGGAGACGGAGGCCTTCTGCACCACCCAGCGGACGTCCAGCCCCTCGGCGAGCCTCTTCTGCCCCGGGAGCGGCAGCCTTTCGCCCCCGGGGATCAACAACGAGACGTCTTCCCGGTTCAGGTCGACGGCTCCCCCTTCGGCGGCGAACGCGAGCTCCAGCAGGAGCCACGGCTCCTTCTCGAACGTCTGGTTGGCGTAGCGCCAGGAGAGGACGGCCCTCACGTTGGAGTCCCTGTGTTGGACAACCGTCTTCCCGAGGCGCTTGACCGGCGACTCCGCAGGGGCCGCGAAGGCCCCGCCGGCGAAGACGGCGACGGCGGCCGTGGCAAGGAGAGGAATCGATCGGCGTGAGAGGAGCATCAGATCCTCCTTGAGTCGTCCTCGCCGGTGGACGTTCCCACCGGAAAGGGCTCTGTCCGCATGGCGCCTGCACATTCTGCGCCACGACGCGATCCCCCCCCCCGCGCGTAAACGAAACGCTCCCCGTCTCCGTCTGTCCTGATGTCCGGGAGGAAGGGGATTCCAGGGCCCGGACGAGAAAGGGAGACACACCATGAGACAGATGACGAGGAGGCTGGCAGCCACGGCGGTTGGCCTGAGCCTGTTCCTCGCCGGGAGCGCCGCCCTCGGCCAGGGTTATCGCGGAGGGCGGGAGGGAGCCCCGGGACGAGGCATCCGGGCGGCGCTCGCCGCGCTCGACCTGACGGACGCACAGAAGGAAAAGGTCCGGGCGCTCTTCGAGAGCGAGAAGCCGAAGTACGAGACCCTTCGCCAGGAGGGGCGCACCGCCCGGGAGGCTCTCCGGGCCGCTGCCTCCGCCGAGAAGCCCGATCCGGCGGCGGTCGGCGCCGCTTTCCTACGGGTCGACGCGAACCGGAAGACCGTGAAGGCGGAGCGGGCCGGCTCGAAGGAGAAGCTCGAGGCGCTCCTCACCGCAGAGCAGAAGGCGAAGCTCGAAGGGTGGCGGGCGGCGCACCGGCAGGCCCGGCGCGGCGCCGGCGGGCCGCCGAACGAGGAGGGAAGGAAGCAGGGGCCGCCGCTCGGCTGAGCCCATCGATCCCTCGGCCCGGGACGCGGGCGGCGGTGCGCGGAGGCGCCCCGCCGCCTTTCCGTTGCCTGCCCCTCCGCGCCCCTCGCCCCACCGGGCCCGGCCGTCGGCGGACCCTATAATCGCCGCCCACGAACGCGCCCCGGACCCGCTCTCGCCCCGGCGAGGCGCGCAGGAGATACGAGACATGAGCAGCACTCCCTCCGCGTCGTACGACGTCGTCGTCATCGGCTCCGGCCCGGGCGGCTACGTCGCCGCCATCCGCGCCGCCCAGCTCGGCCTGAAGACCGCGATCGTCGAGAAGGACGCGAAGGTCCCGGGCGTCGGGCTCGGCGGCACGTGCCTCCACCGCGGCTGCATCCCGACCAAGGCGATGCTCAAGTCGGCGACCCTCTTCGACGAGGTCCGGCACGCCGCGGACTTCGGCGTGAAGGTCTCGGGCGTCGAGCTCGACTTCGACGCGGTCCGAAAGTTCCGCGACAAGGTCGTCATCAAGGGAGCTCGCGGCGTCGAATACCTGATGAAGAAGAACAAGGTCGACATCGTCCCCGGATTCGGCCGCCTGGACGGCCCCGGCCGGGTCGCCGTGGGCAGCCCGAGGGCGAGAAAGTCCTCGAGGCGAAGAGCATTCTCCTCGCCACCGGTTCGGCTCCGCGCGACCTGCCGTTCCTGAAAGCGGACGGCGTGAGGATCCTCAACTCCGATCACGTCCTGAAGTCGACGCACGTCCCGAAGTCCGTCCTCGTCATCGGCTCGGGCGCCGTCGGCTCCGAGTTCGCTTCGTGCTACGCGCGCTACGGTGCGAAGACGGTCCTCGTCGAGGTCCTCCCCCGCCTCCTTCCCGTCGAGGACGAGGAGATTTCGAAGGAGGTCGAGAAGTCGTTCAGGAAGCGCGGCATCGAGTGCTGGACGGGGACCGCGGTCGAGGCCGTGGCCGAGAACCCGGACGGGACGCTCAAGGTCGCCGCGAAAACCGTCGACGGAGTCTCGAAGGTGTGGGACGTCGAGTGGGTCATCCTGGCGGTGGGCCGCCGGCCCGTCACCGAAGGGCTCGGCCTCGAGACCGCCGGCGTCGCGACCGAGCGGGGCTACGTCAAGGTCGACGCGCACCAGCGGACGAACGTGGCCGGCGTCTACGCCATCGGCGACTGCACCCCGACGATCTGGCTCGCCCACGTCGCCTCGGCCGAGGGGATCGTCGCCGCCGAGACGATGGCGGGGCATCCCACCGTTCCGATCAACCGCGACCAGGTTCCGGGGTGCACCTATTGCGACCCCGAGGTCGCTTCCATCGGCCTCACGGAGGCGAAGGCGAAGGAGCGCGGCTTCGAGGTGAAGGTCGGAAGGTTCGGATTCCAGGTCCTCGCGAAGTCGGCCATGGAGCACACGAACGAGGGGTTCGTGAAGATCGTCTCCGACCGCAAGTACGACGAGGTCCTCGGCGTCCACATCGTCGGCCCGCACGCCACCGAGCTCATCGGTCAGGCGGCGGCATTCATGCGCTGCGAGGCGACGACCGAAGAGATGGTCCGGACGATCCACGCCCACCCGACGCTCTCCGAGGCGATCCACGAGGCGGCCGAGGCGGTCGGCGGCCACAATATCCACGGCTGACCGCGGCCTGGGCTTTCCCTTCACTGCGGCCCGGCGGATTCCGCCGGGCCGATTCGCCTCCACGGGGGTTCGACTGAGGATCCTCCAGCTCTGCCCGAAGGTCCCCTGGCCCACCGACGACGGCGGTCGGCTTGCGATGCGTGTCCTCGCCCTCTCGCTGCGGAAGGCAGGGGCGGACGTGAGGACGCTATCGCTGAACCCCGGGAAGCACCGCGTCGACCCGGCCGCCCTCCCCGACGAAGCCCGCGATCTCCGCCTCGAGGCGATCGACGTCGACACCTCGGTCCAGGCCTTCGGCGCCCTCCGGAGCCTCGCCCTCGGCACGTCGTACAACGTCGAACGCTTCCATTCGAAACCGTTCGAGACGCGCCTGCGGCAGGTCGTCCGCGACGACGCCCCCGACGTCGTCCTCCTCGAGAGCCTCTTCATGGTCCCGTACGTTCCGGCCCTGCGCGAGGCCACGACGGCGCGCCTCGTGCTTCGTTCCCTCAACGTCGAGCACGAGATCTGGGAGGGACTCTCGCGGACGGAGCGCGGTATCGCACGGAGGCTCTACCTGGGTCACCTCGCGAGGCGGCTCCGGAAGTACGAGGTCGCGACGCTGAACGACGTCGACGCCATCGCCGCGGTCACCCCGGAGGACGCCGGGACCTACGCTCGGCTCGGCACGACCGTTGCCCTCCATGTCGCCCCGGTCGGAATCGAGGCCTGCGAGTACCCGGACCGCTCTGGCCTCGGAGCCCCCCTCACCCTTTCCTTCCTCGGATCGCTCGACTGGAGACCGAACCTCGAGGCGGTGACGTGGTTCCTCGAGAGCGTCTGGCCGATCGTGAGGCAGGCGGTTCCCCAGGCCCGGTTCCTCGTGGGCGGGAGCAACCCGCCGGCGGACCTCGCCGAACGCCTCCGCACCGAAGGCGTCCGCTTCCTCGGCCGCGTGCCGGACGCGCGCGACTTTCTCGCGTCCGGGGCGGCCATGGTCGTCCCCCTCCGTTCCGGCGGCGGTATGCGGGTCAAGATCCTGGAGGCGATGGCCCTCGGCGTTCCGGTCGTCTCGAGCCCTCTCGGGGCGGCCGGGATCGGCGCCCTCGACGGGACGGAGATCCTCCTCGCGGATGGTCCGGAAAGCCTGGCGACAGCCTGCGCCTCTCTCCTGCTCGAGAAGGATCGGGCCGTCGCGATCGGGCGGGCCGGAAGACGGCGAGTTCATGAGACCTTCGACGCCAGCGGAATCGGTCGGCGCTTGCTCGAATTCCTCGAGCTCCTGGTTGGCAGACGTCGCCCAACCTGAATCGCCTCCTGGCGGCGTAGTCGCTTAAAGGGTCTCGAACAGACCCCGGGTCAAAACTAGCCCCCGCCCTACCTGAAATAGACGGCAAAATCTGACCCAAACGAGACCCCTTTCACCGCAGAACGGCTGGCACGCTTCTCGCTCAGGGGGACGAAACCGGACGACCGGTTCTCGAGGAGGAGAAGACGTTGAACGCCAAACCCCTTCTGGCCACCCTGTTGCTTCCTTTCGCCCTCACCGTCCTTGCCGCTCCGCCGTCGGCGGAAATCGGGCACTTCCTGCCGGATGACGCTCCCGGCGTCGACGAGCCCTTCGTGTTCGAGGGCCAGGAGTTCCAGAGCCAGAAGGCCTTCATCGACTCCGGCAGACGCTGCATGACCGTCATGCCGGACGAGGAAGAGATGGAGGCGATCGAGGCCCAGCTCGAGATGGCCGGGACTCACCCGCGCTTTGGCTCGCTTGCGGTCGGTGGCACCATCAACGTCTACTTCCACGTCATCAACAAGGGCACCGGAATCTCGAACGGCGACATCACCGCCACGATGATCGCGAACCAGATCACGGTCCTGAACAACGCCTACGGCAAGTGGGGCTACTCCTTCAACCTCGTCTCGACCGACCGGACGACGAACGCCACCTGGTACGCCATGGGCTACGGCACCACGGCCGAGTCGCAGGCGAAGAACGCGCTTCGCAAGGGAACCGCCCAGGATCTCAACCTCTATTCCGCGAACCTCGGCGGCGGCCTCCTCGGCTGGGCGACCTTCCCGAGCGACTACGCCAGCAAGCCGAAGATGGACGGCGTCGTCCTCCTCTATTCCTCGCTTCCGGGCGGCACCGCGGCTCCGTACAACCTCGGCGACACCGCGACCCACGAGGTCGGCCACTGGATGGGCCTGTACCACACCTTCCAGGGCGGCTGTAACGGGAACGGCGACTACGTCTCCGACACGCCCGCCGAGAGGGCTGCAACGTACGGATGCCCCTCCACCGTTCCAGACACCTGCAGGAACAAGGCAGGGTTCGACCCGATCCACAACTTCATGGACTACACCGACGACGCCTGCATGTACGAGTTCTCTCTCGGTCAGGACACCCGCATGGACTCCATGTGGACGACCTACCGCCTCGGAAAATAGCGCCGTAGAAGTCTTTCCTCGAGGGGAGCGACCTCGCGGTCGCTCCCCTTTTTCATTTTTCGGGTCCCATCAGACGTCCGCGCGAGGGCGGCCGCCGCGGAGCACCACGAGTTCGCTCCGTCCCGTGCCACACTTCGCGTAATGCCCATCCCTCTTCCGCGATCCCGCGTTGCACGCGCCGGCTCCGTCGTCATCCTCCTCGTCCTCGCCACACTCGGAGTCCGCTCCCTCCGCGGGCGCTCCGTCGAGGCTTTCCGCGTGACCCGGCAGGACCTTCTCGAGACTCTCGTCGTCAGCGGCCGGGTCCTGGCGCGATCGAAGGCCTCCCTCGGCTCGACGGTCACCGCGAGGGTCGAATCGGTCCTCGTCGAGGAAGGCGACCGCGTCAGGGCCGGCCAGCTCCTCGTCCGCCTCGACGACCGGGAAGCGGCCGCCGCGCTGGCCGAAGCCCGCGCGCGGCTGGAGCAGTCGCGTGGCACGGACCGCCGGTCCGCAGAGGAAGAGTGGACGCAGGCGACGCTGAAGCTCGCGATCGAGGAACGACAGCTCACGCGCATCGCCGCCCTGAGGACCGAGGGCTTCGTGAGCGAACGCGAGGAGGACGCCGCGCGACAGGCCCGCGACCTGGCCCGCAGCGCGGTCGCCGCCGCGAAGGAGAAGGCCCGCTCCGCCTCCGCGGGCGGAGCGGACGAACGCTCCTCCTCCGCCGCCGTGGAGGCCGCCGAGGCTCGCCTCGCGCAGCTGCGCATCCTCGCTCCCGAACCCGGGGTCGTTCTCGTCCGCGCCGTCGAGCCGGGCGACGTCGTGTCCCCCGGAAGGGCCCTCCTGACGATGGCGCTGGACCGGGAAACGCAGATCCTCGCTCAGCCCGACGAGAAGAACCTCCCCGCCCTCCGGGTCGGCCAGAAGGCACGCGCCTCTGCAGACGCCTACCCCGACCGCTCGTTCGCCGCGGAGGTGATCTCGATCTCCCCGGGCGTCGACCTTGCTCGCGGCACGGTCGACGTGAAGCTGCGTGTTTCCGATCCGCCCGACGATCTGAAGACCGACATGACGCTTTCCGTCGAGCTGGAGGTCGGGAAGCGCTCGGGAATCCTCGTCGTTCCCCTCGAATCGATCCGCGACGCGGCCTCCGAACCGTGGGTCCTCGCATTTCGCGGCCGGAAGGCCGTCCGTACCCCCCTCACTCTCGGCGCCCGTGGAGGCACCGTCGCCGAGGTCGTGAAGGGGCTCGCCGAAGGTGACCTGATCGTCCGCCAGCCCGGAAGGACCAAGGACGGTCAGCGGGTCCGGGCGGCTCTACCGGCGGGGCGCTGACGTGCCCTTCGAAGTACTCGTCGCCCTCCGTTTCCTGCGCGAGGGGAAGATCCAGACGATTCTGATCCTCTCGGGAATCGGGGTGGGCGTCGCCGTCATCGTCTTCCTCTCGGCCCTCATCGGAGGGCTGCAGGAGTCGCTCATCGAGAGGACTCTCGGCACGCAGGCCCACATCGTCGTCCGCGCCCCGGAAGACCTCGTCCGGCCCGTTACCCAGGGCTCGCCCGGCCTCGCCGTCGCCCCGCGCGTCGAGCGGCCGGCCCAACGCCTTCGCTCGATCGTCGGCTGGCCGCAGACGCTCGAGCTCCTCCTCGCCCTTCCCCGGGTCCGGGCCGCCTCCCCCACTGTCGCGGGCGCCGCCTTCGCGCTTCGAGGCCTGGCGAACCGCTCGGTCGCTCTCCGCGGCATCGAGCCGTCCAGCTTCCGGCGGATCATCGACATGGGTCCCCGGATGACGGCCGGGGAGTTTCGGGTCGACGCGACGAACGCGGTGATCGGCGTCGAGCTCGCCGCCGACCTCGGCGTCTCGGTCGGAGACAAGGTACGCCTCGAGACGCCCGCCGGCCGTTCCGAGGTCTTCCTCGTGGCGGGCGTCTTCGACGTCGGCAACAAGGACCTGAACGCGAGGTGGGTCTTCGTCTCCCTGCGTGCGGCCCAGACCCTCCTCGACCTGGCGGGCGGGATCTCGACGATCGAGCTGAAGGTGGCGGAGATCTTCGACGCCGAGCGGGTCGCGGAGGAGATCGTCGCCCGGACCGGGCTCCAGGCCGACAGCTGGATGAAGCTCAACCAGCAGCTCCTCGTCGGCCTCAGGTCCCAGAGCGCCTCGAGCTGGATGATCCAGTTCTTCGTCGTCGTCGCGGTCGCCCTCGGCATCGCGAGCGTCCTCGTCGTCTCGGTCGTGCAGAAGTCCCGCGAGATCGGGATCCTCAAGGCGATGGGGACGCGGACGGTGCAGGTCGTCCGGATCTTCCTCGTCCAGGGGACGGTCCTCGGGCTCGCAGGCTCGGTCTTCGGGTCGGCCCTCGGTGCGGGCCTCTCTTTCTTCTTCGCCTCCCTCGCGAAGAACCCCGACGGGTCCGCCACCTTTCCGGTGAACCTGTCGCCCGGCCTCTTCCTCGGCGCGACCGCGATCGCCACGTTCACTGGCCTCCTGGCGGCCGTCGCGCCGGCCGAGCGGGCGGCGTCGCTCGACCCCGCAGAGGTCATCCGCTATGGCTGATCCGCTCGTCGTCCTCGAGGGCGTCACGAAGTCCTTCGGCACGGAGATCGTCACCCAGGTCCTCCACGGGATCGACCTCGCCATCCAACCCGCGGAGTTCACGGCCCTGGCCGGGCCTTCCGGGTCCGGCAAGAGCACCCTCCTGAATCTCCTCGGCCTCCTCGACCGGCCCACCTCCGGCCGGATCCTCCTCGCGGGCCGGGACACCAGCGGCCTGTCGGACGACGAGAGGAGCGCCGTGAGGGGGCGGAGCCTCGGCTTCGTCTTCCAGTTCCACCACCTCCTTCCCGAGTTCACCGCGCTCGAGAACGTGATGATGCCGATGCTCGCGGCGAAGGGTCGCGAGGAGAAGGGAATGCGCGAGCGGGCCTTCTCGCTCCTCGACGAGATCGGCCTGGCCGACCGCGCGTCCTATCGCGCCACGAAGCTCTCGGGCGGCCAGCAGCAGCGCGTCGCCGTGGCGAGGGCGCTCGTCCTCGAGCCGCCTCTCGTCCTGGCGGACGAACCGACCGGGAACCTCGACACCGAGTCGGGCGCGCAGGTCTTCGAGCTCCTGCGGAGGGTCTCCGCCGAGCACCGGACGGCGTTCCTCGTCGTCACGCACGACGAGCGGATCGCGGCCCGCTGCGACCGGATCCTCACGATGGTGGACGGGAGAATCCGCTCGGACGAGCGCAACGCGAGGACCTGAAGGTCGAGTGCCGCCCGGCACTGCCGGGCGGCACTCCCTCCAGGCGACCCGCGCCGCCTCAGAGGTACCGAAGCTCGATCGCCTTCCGCTCCAGCTCCGCGCGGAAGTCCGGGTGCGCGACGTCGATGAGCGCCTTGGCTCGCTGCCGGATCGTCCTCCCGTAGAGGTTCGCGACGCCGTGCTCCGTCACGACGTAGTGGACGTCGTAGCGCGGCGTGACGACGCCGGCGCCTTCCTTGAGCATCGAGACGATGCGGGTGAAGCGCCCGCCCCCCTTTCCCTCGCCGCTCGACGGCAGGCCGATGATCGGCTTGCCGCCGCGCGAGCGCGCCGCTCCGCGGATGAAGTCGAGCTGGCCGCCCACGCCCGAGTAGAGGCGCGGGCCGATCGAGTCGGCGCAGACCTGCCCCGTGAGGTCGACCTCGATCGCCGAGTTGATGGCGACCATCTTGTCGTTCTGCCGGATGATGTACGGGTCGTTGACGTACTCGGTCGGTCGCATCTCGACGACCGGGTTGTTGTCGACGAAGTCGTACAGCCTCTTCGAGCCGATGAGGAACCCGGCGACCATCTTTCCCTTGTCGATCGTCTTCTTCTCTCCCGTGACGACGCCCTTCTCGTAGAGCTCGATGACCCCGTCCGAGAACATCTCCGTGTGGATGCCGAGGTCCTTCTTGTCCTTCAGGTAGTACAGGACGCCGTCCGGGATCGAGCCGATCCCCATCTGCATCGTCGAGCCGTCCTCGATCAGGCTGGCGACGTGCTTGCCGATCTGCATCGAGAGCTCCGACGGCGTCCCCATCGTCGCGGTGAAGATCGGGTAGTCGACCGGGACGATCTTGTGGATCCGGCTGATGTGGATGAAGGAGTCGCCGAGGGTCCTGGGCATGTTCGGGTTCAGCTCGGCGATGACGAGCTTCGCGGCCTGGGCGGCGGACCGGTTCGTCGACACCTCGACGCCGAAGGAGCAGAAACCGTGCTCGTCGGGCGGCGTGACGTGGATGAACGCGACGTCGAGCGGGAGGATCCCTTCCGTGAAGAGCCCCGGGACCTCGGAGAGGCGGATCGGCGTGAAGTCCGCGCGCCCCTCGTTGACGGCCGCGCGGACACCCTCGCCGATGAAAAGCGTATTCACCCGGATGTGCCCGGCGAACTCCGGGTCGGCGTAGGGCGTCTTCCCGAGCGTCAGGATGTGACAGACCTCGACGTCGGTGAGAAACGGGGCCCGCTCGATCAGGGCCTTCATGAGGACCTGGGGTACCGAGCAGTTTCCCGTCATGTAGACGCGGTCGCCCGACTTGACCGCCTGGACGGCCTCTTCGGCGCTCACGATTCGGTTGTGGTAGGTGTGGAGCCAGCTCATGGTGGTTCGTTCGCTTCCTGTCTCAGATGACGGGACGGGTGTAGGAGACCCGCCTGAAGTTCCGGATCTCGCCCGCGTGCGTCACGACCCCGTGAGCGAGGGCCGGGTCCGCCGCGGCGGCCGCCTCCACGCCCTGGACGACGACTCTCTCGATCCAGGGCGCCGCCGCGTTGAGGAAGGCGTGCGTCGAGGTCCGCGCGACGACGCCGCCGAGGTTCGGGATGCAGCAGTGGACGACGCCGCCCTCGACGTAGGTCGGGGATTCGTGCGTCGTCGGACGGGACGTCTCCGCGCAGCCGCCCTGGTCGATGGAGAGGTCTATGAAGAGGGCGCCTGGTTTCATCTTCCGGAGCATCGCCCGGGTCAGGATGACGGGCGCTCGTTCGCCCGGGACCATGACCGCACCGACGACGACGTCGGCGTACTCGGCGGCCCGCGCGACGTGGAACGGGTGCGCGACGACGGTGACGAGCTTGCCGGAGAGGACCTCGTCGAGCGTCTGCAGTCGCGCGAGCTCCCGGTCGAGGACCGTGACGTGCGCTCCCATTCCGAGGAAAGCCCTCGCCGCCGCCTCGCCCGCGACCCCGGCCCCGATGACGACGACCTCGGCGGGGGGAACACCCGGCACGCCGCCGAGCAGCTTCCCGTGGCCGCCGGCGTCGTTCTGGAGGAGGTGTGCCGCGACTTGCGCGGCCATCCGTCCGCCGATCTGACTGAGCGGCTTGAGGACGGGGAGCGAGCCGTCGGCGAGCTGGATCTGCTCGTACGCGATCGCCGAGACGCGCTTCTCGAGGAGGACGTCGACCTTTCCTGGGTGCGCCGCCGCGAGGTAGAGGTACCCCATCAGCGCCTTGCCGGTCTGGAGCCAGTCGAGCTCCTGCATCGTGGGGCGACTCACCTTGAGGACGAGATCCGCCCGCCGCCAGGCCTCCTCGGCGGTGTGGACGATCGTCGCTCCCGCCTGGCGGTACTGCTCGTCGGTGAACCCCGCGCCGGTGCCGGCGCCCGCCTCGACGAAGCAGGGGTGCCCGGCTCCTCGGAGCATCCTCACCCCGACGGGCGAGATCCCCACCCGGAACTCGTCGGGGCGGCACTCCTTCGGAATGCCGATGTTCATCGTGCGCTCCATCACTTCAGCCCGGCCAGCTTCGCCCGGTCGACCGAGCCCCAGACTTCGCGGACGATCTCGGGAGTGATGCCCGAGCCTTCGATCTCGACGAAGAAGCGCTTTCCGACGACGACGTTCAGCTCGGCGTCGCCGCCGTCCTTCCGCCACTTCTCGACACCGGGGTTTCCGTCGAGCGTGATGCCCTTCTCGTAGCCCTCGGTCGACTCGCGTGCGAACTGCGCGGCCATCGTGATGACGGTGTAGAGCGGCGCATTGAAGGCACCGTCGGTGATCTTCACGCGAAGGCTCTTTCCCTCCGCCGAGAAGCTCTGCTCGGCCAGTGAGACCTTGAAGCCCATGGCGTTCGTCGTCTCGCCGCGCGGCTCACCGTCGGCCGTCCACCCGCCGGGGACCTTCGGCAGGAGCTCGATGAGCTTCGAGAAGTGGACCGGCTCGACCGCCTTCATGTCCTGCGATTCCTTCGCGGCCTGCTCCGCCTTCTTGACGGCCTCCTGGATCTGGCCGAACGCGGCGATGGGATTCTTCGACAGCTCCTTTCCCTCGGCCTCGGGCGCTTCCTTCTTGCGGCAGCCGACGGACAGTACGAGGGCGCAGGCGCCCAGGACGACGAGAGTGCGGTTCCTCTTCACGGGTGAATCCTCCTTCGCGAGGGGCGGCTCGAACGGGTCGCCGGCAGGGGCACCCGCCGTTTCGCGATGCGGCGAATTCTACAGAGTGAAGGCTTCTCCGCACCTCTCTGCGCGAGCGTCTGCCCGTCTCGCACGCCCTGGGACCGCAACGGAGCGCTCGCAGGCGGCCGGGACCTCCTCGAACGGCGCTGGCACGGCTCTTGTAAGACCTTTCACCGAGACAGAACGAAGATGTCGCAGGCCAACGTGGAACGGATCGTCGGAAGGCTCGTCACGGACGAGGACTTCCGGCGTGCCTTCCACGAAGAACCCGAGCGGGTCGTCCACGGCCTGGCCGACCGGGGCTGCGAGCTCACGCGCGCCGAGATCGAAACCCTCGTCTCGCTCGACCCGCTGACCCTGGAGCAGTTCGCCGACTCCCTCGATCCACGCCTCCAGAAGGCGAGCCTTCGTGGCCCCGTGGCACCCACGGGGTCCGCCGGAAGGCTCCTGTGAACACGCTGATTGATCGCTGCCCCGGCTCCCGGACCTGGCGGAGGAGTCCCATCCCCTTCCCCCCACCTCCTTTCCGCACCTTTCCGCCTTCCAATCAGGTCCACACCTCCTTTCCCCCATCCTCTTCTCTCCTGCGAGAGGGCCGGGCCGCCGGGGCATCGTGATCGACGACGCGGGCTGCGATCCGTCGCGGCTCGCACACAAGCCCTCGAGACGTACGCTGTCCCCCCCACCGAGAGCGACGAAGCCGTTTCCGCCCGTATCCCGGACCGGGCCGGTCCTCGATGTCAGCCCAGGCGCGTCTCGATCCAGCGGAGGAGGTCGACCCGCTCGGCCCAGCTCTGCGCGTCGCTGATCTGGAGGAAGGCGTCCTTCTCTGCGCCGCCGAGCATCGCGAGGACCTTCATGCGCGCCGCGACGTCGAAGAAGCCTGCAACGACCCGGCCCGTCGCCTCCGGCGTGACCCTCACCGCGGAGGCGGAGCCCATCAGCTCCTGTCGGAACCTCCGCCCCGTCGCCGGAGCCGGGATGTCGAACAGGGCGGCGACGGGGAGAGTCAGTCCTGCCTGCGTCGGCGATGGCTCGACACTTCCCTCCGCCGGCGGCGGGACGAAGAAGACGAGCTGCGGCGAAAGCGTGGCGAGCGTGTAGCCCCCTTCCTCCAGGGCCGCGAGCGCCTCCGCCACGCGGCGCAGGATCTCGATGCGTTCGAGGAGCGTCGCGTCGGGTCGCTCCTTCGCGAGGTAGAGGTCGAGGTCGATGGCCCCCTCGAGGAGCGGCCGGACGATCCAGACGAGAAAGAGGTCCTCTCCGATCCCCTGCCTCACGAGGTCGCGGAAGCTGCCGGGGAAGAGCTCGGGGTGCCGGAGACGGACCGCGTTGAGATCTCCGAGGAGGACGCGCTTCTGCTCGTAGAAGGCGGCCTCCTCGGCCGCCGAACGAAACTCGAACGGGACCCCCACGAGACGGCGGCCGAACGGGTCGTGCAGCTCCGCGAGCGGGCGAGCCTGGCCGTCGCCCGGATTCCGGGCCGCGAACGCCGCGTCGACGAGCCGGTAAGGCCCGACGAATTCCTCCGGTACGCGAGGGGGCGCCTCCACCACGACCTCGACCCGCGGAGCGGCGACGATACGAGCCCTTTCCTCCGGCGTCGCGGCGCGGCGCAGGGCCTCGATCGAGCGGACCACGACCGGGAGGGGAGGGCGTTCCCGCCAGGAGGTCCGGCACATCGAGAGGACGAGACTCCGCAGGGCCTCCGGCAGCGTCGAAGGAAGCGTCGCCGGCATCTCCTCGAGGCGCTCCTTCTTCTGCACGAGCGACGTCATGCTCGTATAGAAGCCCTCGGGAAAACGGCCGTTGACGATGCGGACGAGGGTGATGCCCAGGGCGTAGACGTCCTTCGTCAGGACCATCCGCCGGCACTCTTCCGGGTCTTCCGGGGTCGCCTGAACGAAGTTCTCGGGAGGCATGTACGGGAGCGTGCCGTCGAGCGTGTTCGAGAGCCGGTACTGGAAGAGCTGCTCGTCGACGGTGGAGACGATGTCGAAGTCGATGAGGCTGACGCGGAGCCACGCGTCGCCCCCGACCCGGCGCTCGTCGACGCAGAAGTTCTCCGGCTTCACGTCCCCGTGGACGAGGCCGTGCCGCGAGAGGTGGAGGAGGCCTCGAGCCCCGTGCCAGGCGAGGTCGAGGAGGGCACCGTAGGTGAGCCCACGCTCCTTGACGTGGCGAGCGAGCGTCGTTCCCGGCGCGAAGTCGAACAGCTCGCACGCATCGCCGTCGACGGTGCCGCTTCCCCAGAAGCGCTGGAGCACCGGGTGCCTGTGGAGAACGGACAGGCGCTCCCTCACGAGCTCGTTCCGGCGGCGTCGCATCTCTTCCTCGACGGCCGACTCGGCCGGAATGAGGCGCCTCACGACCAGCTCCCTCCCCGAGAGAAGGTCCGCCGATCGGGAGACCGTGTTCATCCCCCCCTTGCCGAGAGGCTCGAGACGTTCCAGCGGAAGCAGAGCCGGGCGCCCTTCCTCCTCCGCCGACAGGAGGGAAAACCCGCGCGGCCCGGCGACGGCCGACCCGAGCGGCTCTCGCCCGAGCTCGGCTCTCACCCGATCCGCGACCTTGACCCAGGCGGCTGGCGCGGCGGCAATCTCCTGTGCGGCGCGACCGACGAGACGGCGCGCGGCCCACAGGGACCTCGCCGCGCGTCGCCGGGGCCCGCCGGGCGAAGCGGTGCTCACGCGTCCCCGGACACCGCCGCTGCGAGGGCGGAGACCGCTCCATTCGATCGGGGCGCCGGGCATGGCATCGTCGAAACCTCCGGGGCAGCTGCCGCCGGAAGTCTAGCGGCTCGACCGCCCCGATTCACAGAGCCCAGATTCGAATGCGTCCGTCGGCCCCCGCGTTCGCGAGGAAGCGGCCGTCGGGCGAATAGCCCAGACCGTAGACCCCCTTGATCGGGACGTCGATCGTCGAGAGGAGCGCGCCGTCGACCGTCGACCGGATCTGGATCGCGAAGTCGATCGACACCGCGAGGCTCTCCCCGCCGGGCGAGAACGCCACCTGCATCACACCGGGACGCCCGAGGCGGACGGCGAAGAGCTCGTCCCCGCCGTCGACGCGCCGGAGACGAAGCATCCCCTCGGCGCCGGTCGTCGCGAGAAGAGCGCCGTCCGCGGAGAGCGCCATCGACGCAATTGCGGTCTGGTGACCTGCGTACGCTCCGACCTTCACACGCCTCTTCACGTCGACGCGGTGAACCGATTCCGTTCCGGCGACCAGGAGCGAGCCGCCGTCCGCCGTGAAGACGAGCGAGAAGAGGCGCCGGTCGAGGAGCGGGAGCGTCGCCACCTCGTCGTAGTTGCCGTCCCAGAGGACCGCACGCGCCTTCGTCGAGATCGTCGCGAAGCCGCCCTCGGACGATACGGCCGCGGCCAGCTGGCCATCGAGGACGTCCAGCTCGCGCCCGCCGGGGAAGGACCAGATCCGGACCGTGCCGTCGGAGGAACCGCTCGCGAGAAGCCCGCCGTCGGCCGAGAAGGAGAGCGTGTTCACGCTCGCCGCGTGCCCCTCGAACGCTCCGTCCGGCGCGAACGAGGGGACCTTCCAGAGCCGGATACGGGCGTCCTGGCCGCACGTGACGAGGGTCTCTCCGTCGGCCGTGAAGACCGCACGCTGCGCGTGCTTTCCGTGGGCGTCGAAAACCGCGATCGGCTGGGCCATCGTCGTCCTCCTCCCGGGGCCTCCCGGATCTCGTCCTCGCGAGCTTACGCGCGCCGTTCCCTGGTGCGACGAGAGCTTTCGCCCGTTCCCGCAACGCCTCGCGAGGGCTAAACTGCTCCATTCTGGTCCGAGGAGGGGCGCATGGGCGAGAAGCCCGGAGTCTGTGGCAACCCGCTCTCCCGCCGAGCGTTCCTCGTGGCGTGCGCCCCGCTCGCCGCTTGCGCACGGGGCCGGTCCGAGCCACCCGGACCGAGGCCGGTCGCGCTCCCGCTCGAGCGTTTCCCCAGCGGCCTCCGGGTCACCGTCAGCGTCTCGGGACATCCGGTCGAAATCCTCCGTTCCGCCTCGGGAGTCACCGCCCGTTCACTCCTCTGCACGCACCAGGGATGCGAGGTCTCCTGGTCGGAGGTCGACGGCGTCTACGCCTGTCCCTGCCACGAGGGGAAGTTCGACGCCGAGGGTCGTCCGAAGGAGGGACCTCCGCCGAAGCCCCTCGCGACCCTCCCCGCCAGGATCGACGGACCGCTCGTCCTGGTCGGACCGTAGGCGCGGATGACTCTCCCCACGCTCGTCCTCACGGGGGCCTCCGGATTCGTGGGCCGGCACCTTCTCGAGTCCCTCGCCGGGGAGTACCGGATCTTCGGGATCGCCCGCCGGTCCCAGGTCCGTTGCGGGGCGCCCGTGCACCCCAACATCACCTGGTTCCAGGTCGACATCGGCGAGCGCGAGCCCCTCTCCGAGGTCTTCCGGATGATCCGCGTCCTCGGAGGCGCCGACACCGTCGTCCACCTCGCCGCACACTACGACTTCACCGGCGAGGAGCACCCCGAGTACCGGCGGACGAACGTGGAGGGCCTGAGGAACACGCTCGACTTCTCCCGCGAGCTCGGCGTGAAGCGCTTCGTCTTCTCGAGCTCGGTCGCGGCCTGCCGGCTGCCCTCGCCCGGCTCCGCCCTCACCGAGGACAGCCCGCCCGACGGCGACCACGTCTACGCCCGAACCAAGGCGATCGGCGAGGCGATGGTGAGGGAGTACGAAGAGTCGTTCCCGTCGACCATCGTCCGCTTCGCGGCGCTCTTCTCCGACTGGTGCGAGTACCCCCCGCTCTTCATGTTCCTCTCGACGTGGCTCTCCCCCGCCTGGAACCGGAACCTCCTCGGCGGCCGTGGCGAGTCCGCCATTCCGTACCTTCACGTCAAGGACGTCGTCGCGGCCCTTCGCCTCGTCCTCGAGAAGCGGCCGGGCGAGCTCGCGCCGGGCGAGGTGCTGATCGCGAGCCCCGACGGCAGCACGAGCCACCGGGAGCTGTTCGACGAAGCGACCCGGGACTTCGACGGCGAGGCCCGCGCTCCGATCCTGATGCCGCGTCCCCTCTGCGGGCCCGGGATGTGGGGCCGCGCCCTCCTCGGCCGCCTGACGGGCGACATGCCGTTCGAGCGTCCCTGGATGGCGAGCTACATCGACCTGAAGATGACCATCGACGCGAGCCGGAGCCGGGCCCGTCTGGGCTGGGCACCGAGGCCCCGCCTCGAGCTGCTCCGGCGCCTCCCGTTCCTGATCGAGAACCTCAAGACGGACCCCCTCGAGTGGAACCTCAGGAACCGCGCAGCGATGAAGGAAGTCCACTTCCCCTCGAACCTGAGGCTCCATCGGCTCCTCGAGAGATACGAGGACGACGTGATCTCCGCCTATCACGGTCACCTCGTCGGACCGCACGGGCCGATCCGCTTCGCGAACTACCAGCGGATCTCCGAGGAGGAGCACGACTGGAACCACCGCGTCGTCTTCGGCCACCTGAAGAACACGGTCCGCACGCGGGACAAGGCGGTCCTCATCTCCTACTGCCGGCAGCTCGCGACGCGGCGCTTCGAGCAGGGATTCGCCGCCGACGAGCTCTGCGGCGCGCTCCTCGTCCTGAACCTCGTCGTCCACCGCGTCATCCGCCGGGACCCCCAGGCGAAGGGGATGAGGCAGGAGCTCCTCGACTTCGTCACGGGCCCCCTCCGCCTCGGCTGCGACGAGATCCAGGAGGTCTTCGACGAGCTGACCGCCGCGCGCGCGCGCCAGGATCGGACCGCCTCGTCTCAGGCGGTGACGCGGGACGCCTGACCGTGCCTGCCCGCCCGGACCTTCGTCAGGCCGGGCTCGCGGGCGCTCGCCGAGCCAGGAGGAACGTGGCGATCCCCATGGCAGCGTCTGCGGCGGCCGACAGGGGGATGGACCACGCGTCCACGCCGAGCGCCCACATGGCCAGCAGGAAGACGACGGCCGTCGCCTTCGCCATGAGCAGGACCACGACTCCGCCGTGGACGAAGCGCTCGACGAGGTACGCCGTCGCAATCACGAAGTGGAAGATGCCGGCCTGCCTCGCGAAGAAGAGGGGCGAGACGGCGCCGAAGCCGCCGAATCGTGCTCCCCACTCCGTCGCGAAGAGGAGGAACGTCCCGACGGCGTAGCTGTGGAGCGCCACGAGGACGACCCACGCGGAGAGGAGGCGGGCCCGGGATTCCCCGTTGCGCCCCGCACCGGCGAACGCACCGATCACGCCGGGGAGCCCTCGTCTCCCGCCCACCAGGGTCGCGCCGGAGCGGCGTCCCCCTGGCGCTCCGCCCGGATCCCGAGCCGGCGCAGCTCGACGGCGACCGCCTCCGCGGCCACGGGAATCGCCGCGGCGACGGCAGGCGTGAGGAAGAGTCCTTTCTCCACCCGGCCCGGGACGATTCCCACGAGGAGGACCTCCTCGGGTCCGCTCCCCGCCATCTCGAGGTAGAGGAGGGTCTCCTTCACCCCCGGGTCGTGAGGGCTCGTCCTCGGCCCCGGCGGGTGTTTCAGGATCTCGTCTCTTCGGTAGAAGCGCAGCTCTCCCGCCTCCCCGGACGACTTCACGGTGTCGACGAGGATGACGACGCGCGCCCCCCCGATATGGGGAACGAGGTCGAGACCCGGCGTTCCGACGTCGGTCAGCGAGGCGCCGGGTCCGATCTCGTACTCCGCCCGAAGGTGCTCCACGACCCACGGCCCCGCCGCGTCGTCCCCCATCAGGACGTTTCCGAGACCGAGGACCCGGACCTCTGCCTCCTCGTCTCCGCCGTTTCTTCCCACGCGCGCCGTCGCGCTACGCCAGCCTCACGCGGGCGATCTCGTTCCCCTCGACGTCGAGGGTGTGGATCGCGCAGGCGAGGCACGGGTCGAAGGAGTGGATCGTCCGGAGCACCTCGAGCGGCCGCTCGGCGTCGGCGATCGGGTTGCCGATGAGCGACGCCTCGTACGGACCCACCTGGCCCTTCGCGTCGCGCGGACCGGCGTTCCAGGTCGACGGGACGACGGCCTGGTAGTTCGCGATCTTCCCGTCGCGGATGACGATCCAGTGCGAGAGGGTGCCGCGCGGCGCCTCGTGGAACCCGAAGCCGCGCTGCTCGCCGCTCGGGAACTCGGGCTTGCGGAAGATCTCCGTGTCGCCCTTCCCGATGTTCTCGACGAGGAGCTTCCAGTGCTTCTGGGTGATCTCGGCGATCATGCAGGTCCGGATCATCCGGGCCGCGTGGCGGCCGAGCGTCGAGTGGAGGATCTCCGGTCCGACCTTCGTCTTCGCGATCGCTCCCACCGTTTCCAGCGTCTTCGCGGCCCAGCGGACCGTCGGCTCGTGCTTGAGCGCGAAGCCGACGAGGACCTGGGCGAGAGGGCCGACCTGCATCGGCTTGCCTTCGAAGCGCGGCGCCTTGACCCAGGAGTACTTGCCGTCGTCCTCCCACTTGCCGTACTTCGGGACCGTGTCCTCGTCGTACGGGTGCTTCTGCCAGTCGCCGTCGTACCAGGCCCGGGCGATCGACTCCGTCACGTTCTCCTTGAAGTACGGGTCGCCGAAGCTCTTGATCTCCTTCACGCTCCCGAGGTCGCCGTTCATGATCGTGCCGCCCGGGAGGTCGAACTTCGTCCCCTTCTCGTCGAGCGGGAAGTCCGGAACCGCGAGGTAGTTCTTCACGCCGGCGCCGTACGGCAGCCAGTCGGCGTAGAGCGCCCCGACGGCGCAGACGTCGGGGAAGTAGACCTGCTCGATGAACTGCTGCACCTCGTCGAGGGCTTCCTTGACGAAGTAGAGCTTGTTCATGTTCAGGGTCGCCTCGTTGTCGAGGTTGATGGCGTTGGCCACGCCCCCGACCGCGAGGTTCTGGATGTTCGGCGTCTTCGAGCCGAGGAGCGTGACGACCTTGTTGATCTTCCTCTGGTAGTCGAGCGCCTGCAGGTAGTGCGAGACCGCGAGGAGGTTCACCTCGGGCGGCAGCTTCATCGCCGGGTGGCCCCAGTAGCCGTTGGCGAAGATCCCGAGCTGCCCCGCCTCGACGAAGCCCTTCAGCCGGTCCTGGACCCCCTTCAGGACCGCCGTCCCGTTGTGGGGCCAGGGCGAGAGGCTCTCGGCGAGAGCCGACGTCTTCGCCGGGTCGGCCTTGAGCGCCGAGACGACGTCGACCCAGTCGAGCGCCGAGAGGTGGTAGAAGTGGACGATGTGGTCGTGCATCGCGTGCGCGCCCACGATCAGGTTCCGGATGTACTGCGCGTTCATCGGGACGCCGACGCCGAGCGCGTTCTCGACCGTCCTCACCGACGCGATCGCGTGGACCGTCGTGCAGACGCCGCAGAAGCGCTGGGTGAAGAGCCACGCGTCGCGCGGGTCGCGCCCCTTCAGGATCTCCTCGATCCCCCGGAACATCTGGCCCGACGACCAGGCGTTCTTCACGTGGCCGCCGTCCACCTCCACGTCGACGCGGAGGTGGCCTTCGATGCGGGTGACGGGATCGACGACGATTCGCTTGGACATTCGTGCCCCCTACGCGCGAGCCGGCCGCGGGCGCCTGGGCGTCTGCGGCCGGCAGGATCGGGAAGTACTTGACGACGACGACGTACAGGATGATCTCGAGCGCCACGACTCCGAGGGTGACCATCATCTCCGAGAAGCTCGGGAAGTACGCGAAGCGGGCGCCCGGGCGGAACGCCACGATGTAGGCGTCGAGCCGGTAGACCGACCCGGCCAGGATCATGACCATCGCGGCGCGGAAGAGGTTCCCCGCGTCGTTTCGCGCCTTCGGCGAGAGGAGCATGAAGGCCGGAGCGAGGAAGAGGACCGTCTCGACGAGGAACATACCGGTGTAGAGGTCGAACGTCCCGAGGAGCCCGAGCTTCCCCCGCAGGCCGAGGTCGACGAACCGGAGGAGCGTGAAGGCCGCGAGGACGGGGACCATGACCCCGGCCAGGCTCGCCAGCATCGTGGTCTCCCTTCGCCTTCCGAGAACTCCTGAGGTCAGTGCCGACTCGAAGACGACGACGGCGTACCCCATGCCGAGGCAGGAGACGAGGAAGAGAAGCGGCAGGAAAGGCGTCGACCAGAAGGGATGGAGCTTCGCCCCGGTCAGGAGCATGACGGTCCCGAGCGACGACTGGTGCATCGTCGGCAGGAGGATCCCGAGGGCGATGAGCCACGGCAGCGCCTTGTCGACGATCGGCGCGGCCTTCTCGGAGGTCCGCTTCAGGAACCCGGGAGGCCCTTCCGCCACTTCTCCATGAAGGCGGGCGAGATCTCCAGCCAGAGGACGACGATGTACGTCATGACGCAGAGCGCGACCTCGAGGAGCGCCGAGTCGAGGTTCCAGTGCCACGGGAAGACGGGGATCCTGAGGAGGAGCCAGGGACGCCCGACGTCGAAGTGGATCGCGATGGCCGCCATGGTGTAGCCGAGCGCGCTCGTCAGGAGCGCCGGGCGGACCAGCGGGTGATACGTCCCCCGGTTCAGGATGTAGACGAGGAGCGCCACCGCGTAGCCGCCGCAGCCGAGGGCCGTCCCGACGACGACGTCGAAGGCGATCCAGAGTCCCCACGGGTAGCCGTCGTTGAGGGCGGTGGAGGCACCGAGGCCCGCCGCGAAACGGTAGACGAAGAACAGGGCGCAGAACGCGAAGACGGCGACGAGGATCCGGAAGGGCCGGGTCCAGAGGGGTCCGCCGACGGGCGCGTGGAGGTGGGCATGCAGGCTCATTTCGCCCCTCCCGCCTTTCGCCCGGGACCTTCAGGAGGAGCTTCCTCCTGCTTCTTCCGGTTCCGGAAGACGACGGCGCCGAGGACGGCGTAGAGCGCGATCGGCGCCACGGCTCCCTGGTAGATGCCGTGCTGGACGGTCTGGGCCACGGTCGGTACGGGCTCCGCCGAGAGGTCGGGAAGCCCCAGTTTCTCGAAGGGAACGTGAGACAGGTAGAGGCACTGTGTCCCGCCCCCCTCCGTCTCTCCGTAGACCTTGGGCGCGTCTCCCCTCTTCTGGCCCTTGTACTTCTTCGGGTTCTCGGCGATCCGCCGCTTCGCCTCGGCCAGGAGGTCCGTCCTCTTGCCGTAGATCACGGCGTGACGGGGGCAGACTTCGGTGCAGCCCGGCTGCTTCCCTTCCTTGAGCCGGTGGTTGCAGAGCTCGCACTTGACGATCTTCGGAGCGAGCTTCTCCCACTCGAACTTCGGGATCTCGAACGGGCAGACCATCTGGCAGTAGCGGCACCCCGAGCAGAAGAACGAGTCGTAGGTGACGATTCCATGCTCTCGCTTCTGCAGCGCCCCGAGCATGCACGCGCCGACGCAGGCCGGATCGATGCAGTGCAGGCACTGCGCCTTGAAGTACGACCGTTCGGGTGAGTCGGGGTCCTTGTAGAGCTTGATGACGTTCTTCGTCTGCCCGTTCAGGTCGGACGGCATGTCCCAGAGGCCGCCGGAGAGCGTCGTGTCGGGTTTCTTGTCGTTCGCCTCGCGGCAGGCGACGACGCACGACTTGCAGCCGATGCAGAGGGTGGTGTCGTAGAGGAGCCCGACGGCGTCGGCCGGAGCCACCTTCGCCACGCGGCCATGCGCGGGGAGGGCGATCCCGGTGGCGGCAACGGCCCCCGTGGCCGCCACGCCCTTGAGGACGGTTCGGCGGTCGACGGCGGCCATCGTCAGCCCTCCTTCTCCGCGCCGGAGGACCCGCCCGACGCCGGAGGCTCGGTCCCCATCTTCCGGCTCGCCATCACGCCCGCAGCGACGCCGGCCCCCACGATCGCGCCGGCCACTCCCGTCGCGAGCGGGCTGATCCCGCCGTGCGACGCCGCGATCGGCGGATAGGTGTCGGGCGGGGTCGGCCGCTCGATGTCGACCGTCGAGTGGAGCGGCACGCGGAAGGCGAGCGCCTTCTCCGTGCAGCCGAAGCAGGGGTGCCCGATTCCGATCGGCCAGGCGTCCGTGACCTCGCCGAAGTGCTGCACCGAGCAGTTCGCGTGGGTCGCCGGACCCTTGCAGCCGGTCTTGTAGAGGCAGTACCCCTCGCGGTGCCCCTTGTCGCCGAAGACCTCGACAAACCGGCCGGCGTCGAAGTGGGCGCGACGGGGGCAGTGCTCGTGAATCGTCCGGCCGTAGGCGAACTTCGGCCGCCCGAGCTCGTCGAGGGCCGGAAGGGTTCCGAACGTGGCGAACTGCAGGACGACGCCGAGAAGGTTGTACGGATTTGCAGGGCAGCCCGGGATCGTGACGACCGTCTTGCCCTTCAGCACCTCCGGCGCGCCCGTCGCCCCGGTCGGGTTCGGGTCGGCGGACGGAATACCGCCCCAGGAGGCGCAGGACCCGATCGCGATGATCGCCCCCGCCTTCGCGGCGACCGTGTTCGCGAGCTCGAGCGCCGTCCTCCCGCCGATCTTGCAGTAGACACCGTCGTCCTTCACGGGGATCGCCCCCTCGATGACGAGGACGTACTTCCCCTCGGCCGCCTTCATCGTGTCCTCGAGGCACTTCTCCGCCTGGTGCCCCGCCGCGGCCAGGAGCGTCTCGTGGTAGTCGAGCGACACGAGGTCGAGGATCAGCGTCGAGAGGGCCGGGTGCGACGTCCGAAGGAGCGACTCGGTGCAGCCGGTGCACTCCTGGAAGTGCAGCCAGATGACCGAAGGCTTCAGCTTCTTCTGGACCGCCGCCTCCGCCATCTGCTCGGCGGCCGTGAAGGGGATCCCGACGGCCACTGCCGCTGCCGTGATCACCTTGACGAAGTCCCGGCGATCCACCGCCGCCGGCTCCCAGGGAAGCCGCTCCGCCCGCTCAGGATCGACTGCGCCCAACACTTTCATCTCCGGCCCTCCCACTGCAGACATGTCCCGCATTACCGCGACACCAGACCGCGTTACCGCAAGTGCCCCCAAGAGAAACAGGCCCCGATCGGGCGCAATGTGCAGTAGTTCCCGCCCCGATGCCATGGCGCGCGCGCATCATTTTCGAAGGGACGGTCCCGTCTCCATGATGCAAGTCAATCAGCACGGGTCGACGCCGGCCCGACAAGGCGCCCGCGCTCGCTCGTTCGGCCCCGTTTCACTCGACGCCCGGAGCCCGTACGATGCGCCGCATGGCGACCCGGTCATTACGCACCGTTTGCAACCGTGACTGCCCCGACGCGTGCGGGCTGATCGCGACCGTCGAAGACGGACGGCTCGTCCGGCTCGGCGGAGACCCCGCCCACCCGGTCACCCGGGGATTTCTCTGTTCGCGGACGTCGCAGTTCCCGGCGCGTCAGAACTCACCCGACCGGCTCACGACGCCGCTCCTGCGCGAAGGCTCCGTATTCCGCCCGGTCTCGTGGGATGACGCCATCCGATTCGCCGCGGAGCGCCTCCTCGCGATCCGGGCCGAGTCGGGGCCGGCCGCGATCCTCCACTACCGCTCGGGGGGATCTCTCGGGCTCGTCAAGAGCGTCGTCGATCTCTTCTTCGAGCTTCTCGGGCCAGTCACCGTCAAACGGGGAGACATCTGCTCGGGGGCCGGGGACGCCGCGCAGGAGGCGGACTTCGGCGACGAGGAGGCGCACGACCTCTTCGACCTCGGGACCTCGAGGGGATCCTCCTCTGGGGGAAGAACCCGTTTGTCTCCAACGTCCACCTCCTTCCGCTCCTCAAGGAAGCAAAGGCGCGTGGCGCCCACCTCGTCCTGATCGACCCGGTCCGCCACAAGACGGCCTCTCTCGCCGACACGGTCCTGGCCCCAAGGCCCGGCGGCGACCTCTCGCTGGCGCTGGGTGTGGCGGCACTCCTGTTCGAGACGGATCGCGTCGTCCCGGAAGCCGCCTCCTTCTGCGAGGGCTTCCACGCATTTCGGACGCTCGCTCTCTCGAAGACTCCCGCCGCCTGGGCGGCAGACGCCGACGTCTCCCCGGATGCTCTCGAGCTCCTCGCGACCACGCTCTGCGACCGCCCCTGCAACATCCAGGTCGGCTGGGGAATGGCCCGAAGGACGAACGGTTCCGCGATCGTCCGCGCCCTCGACGCCCTCGGCGCCCTGACGGGGAATCTCGGCATCCCGGGGGGCGGCGTCAGCTTCTACTTCAAGCGGCGTGGCGCCTTCGACACGTCCTTCCTGACGAAGAGGCCGCCACGGACGCTCTCCGAGCCGCTCCTCGGGAAGGAGATCCTCGAGGCGGAGGAGCCTCCCGTCCGGGCCGTCTGGGTCACGGCGGGAAACCCGGTCGCGATGCTCCCCGACTCGGCCACCGTCGCGCGCGCCCTCGAGACTCGGGAGCTCGTCGTCGTCGTCGACTCCTTCCTGACCGACACCGCCCGGCGGGCCCACCTCGTCCTTCCGACGACGACGCTCGTCGAGGACGACGACCTGATGGGCGCCTACGGCCACCACTGGCTCGGCGCGTCGGTCCCGGTCGTCACCCCGCCGCCCGAGGTGAAGGGCGATCTCGAGATCGTCCAGCTTCTCGCCGCGGAGGTCGACCGTCGCACCGGTGCCTCCGGCGGCGACGCCATCGCCCCGAAGGTCGCGGGGAGCCCCAGGGAGTGGAAGAAGCGCCTCCTGGGCCGGATCGCGCCGATAGGCGTGACGGTCGAGCGGCTGGAGAAGGAGGCCGTGAGGAACCCGCTCGTGGGAACCGTCCTGTTCGAAGGGCCGCGGTTCCCGACCCCGACCGGGAAGATGCGGCTGCTCGAGACCGAGCCTCCGCCTCCCGAGGTCGAGCCGGGCTTCCCGCTGTGGCTCTTCTCGAACTCGACCGAAAGGGCGCAGTGCTCCCAGTGGGCGGGACCCGCGCCCACGATCCTCGAGGCCACCTGCCACCCCGACGCCGCCCCCGGCGTCGCCGACGGCGAGGAAGCCCTCCTGGAGAGCGCCATCGGCCGCCTCCACGTCCGGCTCAAGCTCGACTCGCTCCAGCGACGCGACGTCGTCCTCGTCCCCAAGGGAGGGCACTTCGACTCCGGCACGTGCGCCAATACCCTCGTGAAGGCCCGCACGACCGATGCTGGCGACGGGGCTGCCTACCTCGACTGCCGGGTGAGGATCCGCCGAGCGTGAACGGAGACGACCGGCCCCTGCCCTTCGACCCCGGGCTCGACCCGCCCCGCGCCGCCCTCCGCGCTGCCCTCCGCGCCCACGAGTGCGACGGCCAGGCCGAGGAGCGGGACCGCGAAGCGATGCTCGCCCTCGTCGAGACCGAGCCCGCCTGCTTCGCCCGCACGACGTTCTCCCCCGGCCACTTCACCGGCAGCGTCTTCGTCTTCTCGGCGGAGTCGGGGCACGTCCTCCTCCATCACCACCGCCGCCTCGACCGGTGGCTCCAGATGGGCGGACACGACGAAGGCGAGTCGGATCCGGTCGCCACCGCGCTGCGCGAGGGGCGCGAGGAGTCCGGCCTCGCGGATCTCGTCCTCCTCTCCCCGGCGATCCTCGACCTCGACGTCCACCCGATCCCGCCCGCCCGGGGCGAGCCCGGCCACTCCCACTTCGACGTCCGCTACGCCGCCGTCACGCGCACGGCCGGCGCCGCCCGCGCCGACGAGGCCGAGTCGCTCGGCCTGGCGTGGCTCCCGCTCGAGGAGGCCGCCCGGAGAATGGACGAGCCGGGCGCCCGTCGCGCGCTCGCGAAGGCCGCCCGGCTCCTCGGGACGTCGTTCTGACCCCGGACGCGGCTACATCATCTTGTCCGAGCCCTTGTCGACGGCCGCGTCCATCATCTCGGCCTTCTCGTAGAGGCCGTCGATCATCCCCTTGTACTTCTCGGCGACGACGCGCCGCTTCACCTTGAGGGTCGGCGTCAGCTCGCCTCCCTCGATCGAGAAGTCGGTCGTCAGGAAGGCGAAGTCCTTGATCCTCTTCTCCGAGGGCTCGTCCCCGTTGACGATCTCGATCGCCTGCCGGAACAGGGCCCTCACCTTCGGGTTGCGGATCAGGTCGGTCGGGTTCTTGAACTCCACGCCGTTCGCCGAGGCCCAGCCCTCGAGGCGCTCGAAGTTCGGGACGATCAGGGCCGAGAGGTACTTCCTCTTGTCGCCGATGAGGACGACGTTCGCGATGTAGCGGATGTGCTTCAGCGCCTCCTCGATCGGCGCCGGGGCGATGTTCTTCCCGTACGCGTTGATGATGAGCTCCTTCTTCCGGTCGGTGATCGTCAGGAACCCTTCGCGATCGACGACCCCCACGTCCCCGGTCATGAACCACCCCTCCGCGTTGAACACCTTCTTCGTCTCTTCCGGCTTGTTCCAGTAGCCGCGCATGATGTTCGGGCCCTTGGCGAGGACCTCGCCGTCCTCGGCGATCCGGATCGTCACCCCCGCGATCGCCTTGCCCACCGACCCGAGCTTCCAGGCGTCCGGCCGGTTGCAGGTCAGGACCGGGCTCGTCTCGGTCAGGCCGTACCCCTCGTAGACCTCGACGCCGGCGGCCCAGAAGAACTCCGCGACCTCCTTGGACAGGGGCGCCCCGCCGGACAGGCAGAACCGGAAGCGCCCGCCGAGCCGGGCCCGGATCTTCGAGAAGACGAGCTTGTCGGCGATCCTGTATTTCAGCGCGAGCCCCCCGGGGACCGGCCTCTTCTTCTCGACCAGGGCGAGGCGCTCCTTCCCCACTTTCAAGGCCCACTGGAAGATCTTCTGCTTCGTCGCCGGCTGGCTCTCGAGGTTCTGGAAGATCCGGGCGTGGATCTTGTCGTAGACGCGCGGCACCGAGCCGAAGGTGTGCGGCCTCACCTCGCCGAAGTTGTCCGCGAGCTTCTCGATCGACTCCGCGTAGCTGATCGTCACGGCGCGGGAGAAGAGGACGTAGTCGATCATCCGCTCGAAGACGTGGGCGAGCGGAAGGAACGACAGTGCCACGGTTTCGGGCCCCAGCTCGAAGAACGTCGAGGCGGTCGACACGTTCGAAACGAGGTTCCCGTGCGAGAGGACGGCCCCCTTCGGCTCGCCTGTCGTCCCCGACGTGTAGATGATCGTGGCGTGCGACTCGGGGTTGACGTTGGCGACCCGCTCGTCCCAGGCGCCCGGCCGCAGCTTCAACGCCTCCTCGCCCCGTTGGACGACGGTCTCGAACGAGAGGACGCCGTCGGCGTTCGGGACCTTCCCTTCGACGAGGACGACGTAGGCCAGGGCCGGGCAGCGGCTCCTCACCTCCATCACCTTCGCGAGCTCCTTCTCGTTCGAGACGACGAGGATCTTCGCGGTGCAGTCGCGGAGGATGTACTCGACCTGCGGGGCCAGGTACGTCGTATAGATCGGCACCGTGATCCCGCCGATCCCGAGCGTGGCGAAGTCGACCATCGGCCACTCGGGGCGGTTCTCCGAGAGGATGGCGATCCGGTCGTCGTGGTCCATGCCGAGCGTCGTCAGGCCGATCCCGAACGCCCGGGTCTTCCGGCCGAACTCGGACGCCGGGACGGGCGTCCAGACGCCGTTCACCTTCGAGACGAGGAGGTCGGGCTTCCCGCTCCGGGCAGAGAACTGGAAGTAGTCGAGGAGAGTCCGGGCCGGCAAGGCATCCATCGTTCGCGTTCCTCCGCACACCAATTATGAGCACTTCCGGATGGAAGGGGGCCCGACGCGTAAACACGACGCGCAGACACGCCCCGGCGGATCCCGGGCGCCTGCGCGCACTTCAGAGCGGGTTCAGCGTTATGGAGAGGATGTCGCGGCACCCGTCGGAGATCCGGGCGAGGGACGCGCGCGTCGGCTCGCTGTCGAGCTGGATCCGCGCGCTCGCGGCCTCGGCCCCGTCGAAGACGACGTTCTCCGTCTTCTGGACGTTGATGCCGGCCTCGCGGAGCGCGCCGAACACGTGCGCCAGGACGCCGACCCGGTCGCGATGCCTCACCGTCAGGAGCCAGCGCGCCGGCGAACGCTCGCAGAGGTTCACGGCGTTCGGCACGTCGCCCGTCGCCTTGTACGCGGCGACGATCCGGACGACCTCTCCCGCGATCGCGTTCTGCGCCTGCTCGGTCGAGGCGCCCACGTGGTGGGTCCCGACGACGCCGGGCATCCGCCCCACCTCGTCCTCGAAGGCCCCCGTCCCTCCCGACGGCTCCCGGTCGAAGACGTCGAGGCCGGCCCGGACACCCTTGGTCGAGATCGCCGCTTTCAGCGCGGCCGCGTTCACCGTCTCTCCCCGGCTCGTGTTCACGAAGATCGCGCCGGGCCGCATCGCGTCGAAGAAGGCGCCCCCGAGGAGTCCGCGGGTCTCCTTCGTCAGCGCGAGGTGGACCGACACGACGTCCGATCGCGCGGCCAGATCCGACAGCGTCGCGGCCTTCTCACATCCGGCTTCCGCGGCCCGTTCCGCGGTCAGCGACCCGCTCCAGGCGACGACCCTCATCCCGAAGGCGAGGCCGCGCAACGCCACCTCCCGGCCGATCGCGCCGAAACCCGCGATGCCGAGCGTGCGGCCCGCCAGGCCGCGCGCCTTGCCGTACTCCGACTTGTTCCAGAGGCCGGCGCGCAGGTCGGCCGTCTGGTCCGGGATGCGCCGGTCGAGCGCGAGGATGAGCCCCCACGCGAGCTCGGCCACCGCGACGGCGTTCTTCCCCGGACAGTTCGAGACGGAGATCGCGCGGGCGGAGGCCCCCGCGACGTCGATCGTGTTCACGCCCGCCCCCGCGCGGACGATCAGGGAGAGGCTCTTGCCCTGGTCCATCTCTGCCGCGGTCACCCGCGTCGACCGGACGACGAGGACCTCCGCGCCGGTGTCGCGCAGGCGCCACCCGAGCGACTCTCCTTCGAGGCCCGGCTCGTAGTAGACCTCGCACCCGAGGGACCGCAGCCCTCCGAGACCGGTTTCCTCGAACTTGTCGGCGACCAGCACTCTCATCGGAGACCTCCCGCGCCTCCCGGAGCGTCGTCGTTCTCGGGGCCCGGCGCCCGGCCTCCTCAGAACCGGTGGACGAAGAGCCCGGACCTCAGCTTCGGCTCGAACCAGGTCGACTTCGGCGGCATCGTCTCGCCGGCGTCGGCGATCGCCATCAGCTCGGCGACGGTCGTCGGGTACATCGAGAACGCCACGGCGTACGCCCCCGAGCCGACCCGCTTCTCCAGCTCGTCGGTGCCCCGGATTCCGCCGACGAAATCGATCCGCTTGTCGGTGCGGGGGTCCTGGATGCCCAGGATCGGCGCCAGGAGCCGTTCCTGGAGGATCGACACGTCGAGGGAACGGATCGGGTCTCCGGCCGGAACGGGCTCCTTCGGCGCGAGCGCGTACCAGCGGCCGGAGAGAAACATCCGAACCTCGCCCTTGGCGGCCGGCTGGGCCGCCTCGGCGGTGGTCGCCTCGCTCACGCGGAAGGCCTTCCCGACCTCCGCGAGGAAGGCGTCGGGCGTCCGCCCGAGCAGGTCCTTCACGAGCCGGTTGTAGGGGAGGATCCGGAGCTCGCGGTCGGGGAAGATCGCCGCCGGGAACCACTGGACCGGATGCTCGGGGCCGACCGGCCCCTTCTCCCGGAGCGCAGCCCGGGCGCGGGACGCCGACGCCGACCGGTGGTGCCCGTCCGCGACGTACAGGACGGGAATCGACGCGAACGCCTCGACGAAGAACGTCTCGTCTTCCTTCGGGACGACCCACACGGTGTGGCGAACCGCGTCCACCGCCTCGAAGTCGATCTCCGGAGGAGCCGCCGTCACCTTCGCGACGCGGGCGTCGATCGCGTCGGTAGCCCGGTAGGTCAGGAAGACCGGCTCGGCGTGAGCGGCCTGGACGAGGAGGTGCTTCGTCCGGTCGTCTTCCTTGTCCTTCCGGGTCTTCTCGTGCTTCTTGATGACGTCGGAGTCGTAGTCGTCGACGGCGCAGGCCGCCACGAGCCCGTCCTGCGCGGCCCCCCGCCAGGTCTGCCGGTAGACCAGGAGGCGGGGCACGGGGTCAGGGACGAGCGTCCCGTCCGCCTCGAACCGGTCGAGGTTCTCACGCCCCTTCGCATAGACAGCGTCGGAGTAGAGCGAGATCCCCTCGGGAAGGTCGATCTCGGGACGGCAGACGTGGAGGAAGGAGGCCGGGTTCCCCGCGGCCAGCTCGAGCGCCTCCTTCGTATCCACGACGTCGTAGGGAACGGATGCGATGTCACGTGCCCGCTCGGGCGAGGGACGGGAGGAGGGAAAAGGGCGGATCTGGGCCATGAGGGGGCGAGCTTATCAGGGGCTTTCACGTGCTACCCTCCCCGCCCCGAGGGACCCTGTAGGAGAATCGGACCGGATGAAGCTCTACGTCGGAAACCTCCCGTACGCAGTCGACGACGGTCGCCTCAGGGAGCTTTTCGGGGCCTTCGGCGCTCCTCTCTCGGCAACCGTCGTCATCGACCGGGCCAGCGGCCGCTCGAAGGGATACGGTTTCGTCGAGATGTCCGACGAGGACGCCCGCAAGGCCATCGCCGCCCTGAACCGGTCAGAGCTCGAAGGCCGGACCATCTGGGTCAACGAGGCCCGGGCGAAGGGCTGATCGGCTCCCCGGGGCCTTATCGCCCCGCCGGCCCGAGCATCGAGAGCGGCCCGAGCCGTTCCGCTCGTCGCGGTTCCCCGTCGCCGGTCTTCTCGGGGGGGGGGGCCCGGGGGGGGGGGCCGGGGGGGGGGGGGGGGGGGGGGGCGGGGCGGGGGGGGGGGGCCCGGCGCGGGGGGGGGGGGGGGGGGGGGGGGGGGGGCGCCCCGGGCCGGGGGGGGGGGGGGGGGCCGGGGCCCGGGCGGGGGGCGGCCCGGGGGGGGGGGCCGGCCCCGGGGGGGGGGGGGGGCGGGGGGGGGGGCGGCCGGCGCGGCGGGGCCGGGGGGGGGGGCCCGGGGCGGCCGGGGGGGGGGGGGGGGGGGGGGCGGCCGCCCCCCCCCGGGGGCCGGGGGGCGGGGGGGGGGGGGGGGGGGGGGGGGGGGGGGGGCGGGGGCCGGCGCCCGGCCCGCCCGGGGCCCCGGGGGCGGGGGCGGGGTCCGGGGGCGTCGTCCTCCGCCGTCGTCCCGAAGAGGTCCATTCCGATCCCGGCCTGCCTCGTCACCATCTCGGCGTAGCGCCCGCCGGCGGCCATCAGCCCCTCGTGCCGCCCGCGCTCGACGACGAGTCCCCCTTCGACGACGAGGATCTGGTCGGCCCGCCGGATCGTCGAGAGCCGGTGCGCGATGACGAACGTCGTCCGCCCCTTGAGGAGCTCCCCGAGTCCTTGCTGGATGAGCGCTTCCGACTCGGTGTCGAGGCTCGAGGTCGCTTCGTCGAGGATGAGGATCCGCGGGTCGGCCAGGAGCGCCCGGGCGATCGAGACGCGCTGCCGCTGCCCGCCCGAGAGCTTCACGCCGCGCTCCCCGACGACCGTCTCGTACCCCTTCTCGAACCCCTCGGCGAATTCGTCCACCCGCGCGACCCGGCAGGCCGCGACGACCGCGGCCTCCGAGGCGGCCGGGCGCGAGAAGGAGACGTTCTCGCGGATCGTCCCGTCGAAGAGGAACGACTCCTGCAGGACGACCCCGAGCTGCGACCGGAAACTCTCGAGCCGGACGGTCGAAAGGTCGGTCCCGTCCACCAGAACGCGCCCCGACGCGGGCGACTGGAAGGCGGCGACGAGGCCGATGATCGTCGACTTCCCGGAGCCCGACGGGCCGACGAGCGCCGTCACCGTCCCCGGCTCGGCACGAAAGGAGACGCCGTGGAGGACCTCCTTCCCTTCGGCGTAGGCGAAGTGGACGTCCTCGAAGACGACCTCGCCCCGGATCGGGCCAAGCGTCGCCACGCGCCGCGGATCGACGTCCTCCCTGGTCTCCGAGAAGATCTCCTTCGTCCTTTCCAGGCCGGCGAGCGCTTCCGTGAGCTGCGTTCCGATCCCGACGATCTGGAATACGGGCGCGACCAGGAACCCGAGGAGGACGGTGTAGGTGAAGAGACCGCCCACCGTGAGCGTCCCGGCGAGGATCTGGCGCGTCCCGACCCACATCACGACCGCGCCGACGCCTCCGAGAAGGACCGTCGACGCAACGGAGAGCGTCGACATGCCGGTGATCGTCTTCAGGATGTTCGAGAGGATCCGCGAGACGCCCTCGGCAAAGACCGTCTCCTCGCGCCCTTCCCCGTGGTACCCCTTCACGACGCGGATCCCGGCGAACGTCTCGTTCAGCCGGCCGGCGACCTCGCCGTAGATCTTCGATCGCTCGCGGAAGACGGGCCTCAGGACGCCGAAGAAGGCCACCAGGCCGGCGGCGAAGAGGGCGAGGAAGAGTGCCGTCAGGCCCGTCAGCACCGGACTGAGCCTCAGCATGATGGCGAGCGCCAGGACCGCCGTCACGAGGCCGCCCACCATCTCCACGATGCCGGTCCCGACGAGGTTCCGGATCCCCTCGACGTCGTTCATGACGCGCGAGACGAGGTTCCCCGTCTTCTGGCCGTCGAAGTAGGCCACGGGGAGGCGCGTCACGTGCGCCTGCAGCTTCGTCCGGAGCTCGGCGATGAGGCGTTGCGCCCCCTTCGAGAGAACCTGCGTGAGCGCGAACGAGGTCGCAGCCTGGACGACCGTCGCCGCGACGACCGCCCCCAGGAGCGGGAGAAGCAGCTCGGGCCGCGACTTCCCGACCACCTCGTCGATCAGGATCTTCGTCGAGGCCGGAAGGACGAGCCCCGCCGCGCGCCCGATTGCCATGAAGACGAAGCCGGCGGCGAGGATCCCCATGCGCGGCTTCGCGAGCGCGACGAGGTCGGGGACCAGAGCCCGAAGCCGCTGGCTCTTCGGCGGCTTCGCCTTCTCCGACTTGTCCTTTTCGTTCGGACCGCTCATCCGGGCAGGATCTCTTCCTCCGTCTCCTTCACGGCCACGCCCCGCTCGGCGAGCTCGGCGAGAAAGCGGGCGTAGAGGGCGTCGTCCGGGGCGAGGAGCTCCGGCGGGAAGACGCCGGCCTTCGTGAAGGCCCCCTCCAGAAGGAGGCGCGCCGCGGTCGTACAGGGGAAGCCGGTCGTCCTCGCCATCGAGGAGTCGCCGGTCTTCGGGTTCGTCCGGTCGAGGAGCTCGAACGTCCGCCGCAGGCGGGTGCCGCCGCGGCGGCCCTCGCAGAGGACGCGGAGGAACGTCAGCTCCTCCTCGCCTTCCGGCCGCTTCCAGCAGTGGAAGAGGAGGGCTTCCGTCAGCTTTCGCGGCACGACGGGAACGCCGTCGACCGAGACCGGCTCGTCGGAAAAGAACCCGGTCTCGCGGAGCATCCGCATCCGGTCGGCGTGTCCCGGGTAGCGGAGCGTCTTCTCGCAGAGGTTCCGGGCCTTGATCGTGTCGAGGAGCGTCCGGAGACCGTCGCTGTAGAAGCCCTCGAGCGTACCGACGCCCGGCACGTCGAGCGGTTCGACGCCCGACAGGGCGGGGCGGACGACGACCTCGCCCCCCTCCACGCAGCGGGAGGGGCGCGTGTATTCCTCGATCACGTCGGTCGGCGAGAAGACCGACCGGTACTCGAACGGCCAGTAACGCACGGCGGGGAGTCCGCCGACGAAGATCTTCACGTCGTCGATGGAGTCGAAGAGCGCCGCCGCGCGCCCCACGGCCAGGCCCGAGAGGCCCGGAGAGACCCCGCAGTCGACGATCGCGGGAAGGCCCTTCGCGAGCGCGAGCGGCTTCAGGTCGAACGGGTCCTCGGGCGAGAACGAGATGTCGGCCACGGGTCGCCCCGCCTCGAGGACGGCACGCACGGTCTGCGTCCCGAGGAAGCCGGGCACGGCGCCGACGACGACGTCTGCCTTCGCGGCGACGCGCGCCACCTCGCGCACGTCGGAGAGCTCTGCCCGCTCGGTGGAGAGGTTCGGAATCCCGGCGAGGCGCCCGAGCGCGGATTCGCTGCGGTCGACCGAAAGGACGGACCAGCGGCCATCGGCGGCGAGGTCCTTCGCGACGAGCGAGCCGACGAGGCCCGCTCCGAGAACGGCGACAGTCTTCATGGCGCCGATTATCAACCCCGCCACGGGTCCGCCGGGGCTCCTGCGGCCGCCTTGACACCCGCCACCGCGCGCCCCTACGCTCGCCGCCCGTGACGAGAGGCTCTCTATCGCGTCGACCGCTCGAAGGCCTGCTCCGTGCGGGCCGGTCGGTCGTCGTTCTTGTCGCGCTCCTCGCGCTCTTCGGCCTGACGTCCGTCCCGCACCACCACGCGGGCTCGGCCGAGGAACGGAGCTGCCCCGCCTGCCAGGTCACCCGGAACGACGGGGCCGGAACCCCTGAGACAGCTTCCGACGGCCTCCCTCGCCCCGAGGGAGTCGCCGTCCCGATCCAGGTCGTCCCCTTCGACGTTGCCGGCCTTCCCACTCACGCCGGCCCGCCCCCGTCGCGCGGCCCGCCCCCGGTCTCTCCCTCCGAGCAGCTCTAGTCCGCTCGAGCCCCGCCTGGAAGGGCGGAGAATGATGGGCATCGCGAGGACGCGGACCCCATCGTCCGAGGAGAGATTCGATGAGATTCCCGTTCCCCTTCGCGGGCGCCGCCGTGGCACTCGCACTGGCCCTCGCAATCCCTGCCGTGGGGCAGGACGCTCCCGACGAGCGCAAGGCCCTCGAGGAGAAGCTCCGCGCCCTCGAGGAGAAGCAGGAAGAGACGAAGAAGGCCCTCGAGGCGCTGAAGGCGTCGCTCGAGGCTCCTCCTCCGGCACCCCGAAGCACGGGCCCCGTCGAGGCGCCCGGGCTCAAACCGCTGGACCTCGGATCCTCCGGCAGCACGGGGCAGGTGAGCTCCGGAACGTCGTTCAACCCGGCGCTCTCGGTCATTCCCGAGGGCCTCTACTACAACGACAACCGTTCGGGCGGCGCGGCCGGGCTCTTCGGGGCCGCGGACGGCTTCGCCGGCACGCCCGTGGGCGAGGGGCGAGACCTCTCCCGCGGCCTCAACCTCGGCGAGACGGAGCTGACGTTCTCCGGCGCCGTCGACCCCTACTTCGACGTCACCGCGATCGCCGCCTTCGCCACGGACGGCGTCGGGATCGAAGAAGCCTACGGACGGACCCGGAGCCTTCCGGCGGGCCTGGCCGTCAAGGCGGGCAAGTTCTACAGCGACGTCGGCTACGCCAACAAGCAGCACCCGCACCAGTGGGACTTCGTCGACCAGAACCTCCCGTACGAGATCCTCCTGGGAGGCGGCCTGAACGACGTCGGCGTCCAGGTCACGTGGCTCCCGAAGGCGCCCGTCTACCTCCTGCTCGGCGTCGAGGCGTTCCAGGGCGACAACCCGGGCGTCGCGAACGTCCTCGGGCCGGACGCCAACCCCGCCTTCGCGGACGGGGCGGGACCGCGCCTCTTCACCGGCTTCGCCAAGGTCTCCCCCGACATCGGCTACTCCGACGCCCTCCAGATCGGCCTCTTCGGCGGGCGTTCCTCCCTGCACCAGGAGCAGACGGAGCAGGAGGGGCTCGACGGGACCGCCTGGTTCGCGGGAACCGACTGGGTCTTCAAGCACGATTCCCCGGAGCCTTTCGGGAAGAACGACCTCGTCTTCCAGGCCGAGTACCTCTACCGCGACAAGAGCCTCGACCGTGTCGCAGCGGAAGACCCCGCTCTCGTCGGCAGGCCCTCGACGGCGAGGCAGGACGGCTTCTACGTCCAGGGGACGTGGGGCTTCGCGCCCCGATTCACGGTCAGCGGCCGGTACGACGCCGTCGGCGCGTTCGTGAACCAGATCGACCTCGGCGACCTCGGCAGCACTGGCTACGATGCCTCTCGCCGGATCTCCGCGGCACTCACCTTCAACCCTACGGAGTTCTCCCGGCTGAGGGCCCAGTTCAACCGCGGCGACGCCGTCATCGGCGGCGTGCGCGAGTCGTTCAGCCAGTTCTTCCTCCAGTACCAGCTCAGCCTCGGCGTCCACGGGGCGCACAAGTTCTAGTGAGGCCCGCGATGAAGAAGACAATGCTTCTCTCCCTCCTTCTCCTCGGAGCCCTCTCGGCCGAGGCGACGGTCAACGTCGCCGCGACGACGTCGAACCTCGGGATGCTCGTCAGGACGATCGGCGGAGACGCGGTGAAAGTGACGGTCCTGGCGCCGCCCGACCGCGACCCGCACTTCCTTCAGGCGAAGCCGAGCATGATGATCGCGCTGAGGAACGCAGATCTCCTCGTCTCGGTCGGCGCCGAGCTCGAGCAGGGGTGGCTGCCGTCGGCCCTTTCGGGTGCCTCGAACCCGAAGATCCTCGTGGGGCAGCCCGGCTACTTCGAGGCCTGCGCCCAGGTCCCGCTCATCGACAAGGCCGACGCCGCCGACCGCTCCCGCGGGGACGTCCACCCGATGGGAAACCCTCACGTCTTCCTCGACCCCGAGCGGATGAGCGAGATCGGCCGGGCCCTCGCCGGGCGCCTCGCGCAGCTCGATCCCGCCGGAGGGGCCCGCTTCAAGGCGAGCGCCGAGCAGTTCGCGACGAAGGCCGGCGAGCGCGTCGCGCAGTGGAAGAAGACCGCCGCCGGCGCTCCCGGCGTCGTCCTCTACCACAAGGACGCGAACTACCTCCTCGCCCTCCTCGGCGCCCCGATCCTCGGCTACATCGAGCCGCTCCCCGGCATCCCGCCGTCCGCCGATCACCTCTCGCGCCTCGTCGGACAGCTGAAGGGACGCCGCGGCGCCATCCTCTTCACCGACTACCAGTCCGCCCAGGGGCCGGACTTCCTCGCAAGCCAAGCTCGGCTGGCCGAAGGCCCGGCTGGCGCCGGAGGTCCCGCTGAAGGGCGACGCTTCGGCCTACTTCGACATGATCGACGGCTGGGTCAGGGCCGTCGCCTCGGGCCAGTGATGGCGGACCCGCTCCTCTCCTACCGGGAGGTCGTCGCCGGATACACGGGGCCCGTGGTGGGCCCCGTCTCCTTCGACCTCCACCCCGGCGACGTCCTCGCCCTCGTCGGCCCGAACGGCTGCGGCAAGTCGACGCTCATCGGCGCCCTCACCGGGGCGTCGCGGATCCTCTCGGGCGAGGTCGTGCGGGGCGACGGCCTCTCCATCGCCTACCAGCGCCAGCGGCCCGTCCGCGACACCGACGTGCCGCTCCGGGCCGACGAGCTCCTGCACCTGACCCGGGCGGACGCCGAGCCTCCCGAATCCCTGCGGCCGCTCCTGGGGCTGCGCGTCGACCGGCTGTCGGGAGGACAGTTCCAGCTCCTGAACGTCTGGGCCTGCCTCGGCGGCGAGGCGCGCCTCGTCGTCCTCGACGAGCCGACGAACAACATGGACCCGTCGGCCGTCCGCGCCCTCGCCGACCTCCTCCACGCGAGCCGGAGCGACCGGGCCGTCCTCGTCGTCACCCACGACGCCCGGTTCCTCGACGGCGTCTCGGCCCGCATCCTGGAGGTGGGCCGATGAACTTCGCGCAGGTCTTCGACCCGCTCTTCCGGGTCCCGTTCGCCAACGGCCTCCTCCTCGCGCTCGTCCTCCCCCTCCTCGGCGCCTACGTGCGCCTCCGGAGCGAGTGGCTCGCGGCGCTCGGCCTCGCGCAGGTGACGGCCGCCGGCGGCGTGACGGCCATCCTTCTCGGCATCCACCCGCTCGCCGGTGCACTCGGGGCCGCCGTCATCGCCGCCGGCGTGAAGGGGCGGACGGAGCGTTCCGGAAACGACATCTACGCCGTCTTCCTCTTCTTCGGCTGGAGCGCGGCGCTCCTCGGCGCCGCCAACAGCACGAGGGGCGAAGAGCTCTCCCACGCCCTCCTCGAGGGACAGCTCTACTTCACGACCTGGGCGAACCTCGGCGCGGCGCTCGGCCTCGTCGCCGTCGTCGCGGCCGCCGGGCCGTGGCTCTCGAAGCGGCTCCTCCTGGAGCACTTCTTCCCCGAGAACCTCGCCGCGAACGGCCAGTCCCCGTGGCGGCTCCACCTCGCCTTCGACCTCCTCGTGGCGCTCTCGGTCGCGCTCGCCACCCAGTCGATCGGCGTCATGGCGACGTTCTGCCTCGTCTTCTTCCCCCCCTGGGTCGCCTTCCGGATCGCCAGCTCGTGGAAGCGCGCGCTCGTCCACTGCGCGGGAATCTCGGTGACGGCGTACCTCGTCGCCTTCGTCCTCGCCATCCTCCTCGACCAGCCGTTCGGCCCGGTCCTCGTCGGGACGCTCGTCGTCGGGGGTCTCGTCCGCCTCCCGTTTCACAAGCGCCGCTGAGGCCCTGCCGATCCGGTAGAGTCCTCGCGACATGAAAGACAACGTCGTCCTCATCACCGGAGCCTCCTCGGGAATCGGCGAGGCGGTTGCCCGTGAGCTCGTCCGCCGTGGGGCGAAGGTCGTCCTCTGCGCCCGACGGACCGACCTTCTCGAGAAGGTCGCCGCCGGGCTCCGCGGGGAGGGCGGCTCGGCGATCGCCGTCGCCTGCGACGTTTCGAAGGACGGAGACCCCGAGGCCGCCGTCGCCCGCGCCGTTGCCGAGTGGGGCCGGCTCGACACGGTCCTCGCGAATGCCGGCTTCGCGATCGCCGGCCGCCTCGAGGCTCTCACCCTCGACGACTACCGTCGGCAGCTCGAGACGAACCTCTTCGGCACGATCCGGACGCTCAAGGCTGCCCTCCCCGAGCTGAAGAAGACGAAGGGTCGCATCGGCGTCGTCGGGAGCGTCAACGGGTTCGTCGGCACGCCCGCGACCTCGGCCTACTGCGCCTCCAAGTTCGCCGTCCGCGGCCTCTGCGACGCCATCCGGCACGAGCTGAAAGCCTCCGGCATCTCGGTGACCCACATCGCACCCGGTTTCGTCGCGAGCGAGATCCGCGCCAAGGACAACCGCGAGGTCGTCCACCGGCACGCGAAGGACCCCGTCCCGGCCTGGCTCGTCGCCTCCGTCGAGTCGGCGGCCAACGAGATCGTGAACGCGCTCCGGCGCCGCAAGCGCGAGCAGATCGTCACGTTCCACGGCAAGGTCGCCGTCTTCCTCGAGCGGCACCTTCCGTGGATCGTGGCGGCGCTCGCCGGCACCGTGGACGCCGACAGGCGGCATGACCGGAAGGCCCGGAGTGCCTCCGCCGGCTGAGCCGGCCAGGGACGTCCCGCCTCGGGGTGATCCTGCGCCGGCTCCGGACCGTCCCGCACCGGACGTCGTTGCGAATTCGGTTTCCGTCCTTTCGCTGCACGGCGAGGGACCCCCGCTCCTCCTGATCGCCCTCTGCGCACTCTCGCTCGGGCTTCTGCAGCTGCTGCTCCACATCGTCGAATCGCCCGTCAACCCGGACGAGGTGGAGTACTTCCGGGCGACGCGCTGGATCGCGGACGGCCTCGTTCCGTACCGCGACTTCTGGGAGCATCACCCGCCCCTCCACTGGTACCTGCTGGCGTGGATCGCCCCGTTCACGCGCGAAGCCTCGTTCGAGAGCTTCGTCGCCATGCGGCTGGCACAGCTGCCGCTCCTCCTCTCGACACTGGCCGTGTTCTTCGGTCTCCTCCGCGCCGCAGGCATACGTCTCGCGGCGGGCGTTCTCGCGGCCGCGCTCCTCCTCGCCTCGACCAACCGTTCCCTCGTCGAGATCCGGCTCGACGCCTCGGCAAATCTCCTGCTCCTTCTCGGCATCCTCTTCGTCGAGCGGGTCCGGCGAGAGAGCTCCTCGCGGGTCGTACCCCGCGGGCCTGCCGCTCGTCGCACGGTGGCATTTCTCGCGGGCGTCTCGCTCGCGCTGGCCGGCCTCTCGAGCCAGCGGGCCGCGCCCATGGCGCTGGCGGTTCTCGTCTTCGCCGCTTTCGACCTCGACACGGGAAGACCGCGCGTTTCGCGCGACGGACTCCTCGCCGGGGCAGGCGCCCTCTCGACGGGGCTGGCTGCCGCCGCGCTCCTCGCGGCCAGCGGTGCGCTCGGGGCCGCCTGGGAGCAGGGGGTGCGCCTGAACGCGCTGTACGAGCGCCTCGATCTTCCACGCCAGGGCCCGACGGCGCTCGAGCTGGCCGGCCGTCTCCTGGAACGGCCGGCGGCGATCGCGATGCTCCTGCTCGCGGCCGCCGGGGTCTTCGTCGCCACCCGGGGAGGGCGGCCCCTGCTCGGCTTCGCGGCCCGCCTCGGTGCCATGGCGGTACTCGCCGCGGGCCTGCTCGCCGCCATCCGATCCCCGTTCCCGTACCAGTTCCAGTTTCTCCTCTGGCTTCTGGCCGCGCTGTCTGCGCTCGCCCTCGACCGCCTCATTGGGATCGGCCCGCGCGCGGCGACCGCGACGTCGCTCGCCGTTCTCGCGCTCTCCCTGGTAAGCCTGAGCCTCCAGCGGACGAGGACGAACTGGGACGTCCGTACGGAGACCGTCTCCCACCAGGACCACGTTCTCAGATCCGTGGACCGCCTCACACCGGACGGCGCGGTCGTCCTCGAGGGCTGCGGGTTCGCGGTGAACCGTCTCCCGGCCGGGGAGGAGTGGTTCCTGCCGAGCCTCGTCCGCGATCTGGCGGATGCCGGGTCCCTGGCGCGGCTCACACCGGCGGAGCTCGTCCGCCGCCGCCCGGCGCTCGTCATCGCGGACAGTCGCCTCGTGGCGTACGTCCTTCGGGACCCGCCCCTCTCCTGGTGGGTCGCGCGGCACTTCCTCCCGCTCGAGCGCTTCCTCTGGATTCCCGCTCCCAACGGCGTCCTTCCGCCCGCCGGCTCGGCCACGTGGACCATCCTCCGGGACGGGGCGTATCGCGTCGTCGAGAGGCCACCCGCCGAAGGGGACCCGTGGCGGATGACCCCCTTCGCGTTCCCGTTCCAGCGCCCGCGCTCGGCCACGTCGTTCCGGCAGTCCCTCTCCAAGGCCGCCCCCTTCCGCTTCGGTGACGTCCGCTTCACCGTCGAGGGCACGGAGAGAACACCGGACCCGAAAGGCCTCGTCCGCCTCCGTGCCGGCGAGACCCTCGTCGCGGAGAACCTCTCGGGAGTCTCCGTCGAGCTCCTCGTCGTCCCGGCGCTCGTCCCGGCCCTCTTCGAGTCTCCCTACCCGCTGGCCTGGATCGAGCCGGGCCTCGAGTTCTGAAGGCCCTCGGGCGAGAGCGCCCCTCCCGGTAGTCGCTCACCGCCTGGCGGATCTCCTCGTCGGTGTTCATGACGAACGGGCCATACTGAGCGATCGGCTCGCCGAGCGGCCGCCCCGCTACGAGGAGCGCCTTCGCCGCAGCCTTCGCATCGAGCACGACCCCGTCGGCCCCGGCGTCGTTCGCCAGGATCGCCATCCGCCCCGCCGGCACGTCCCGTCCGGCTATCGTCACCTCGCCCCGGTAGACGTAGACGAACGCGTTGTGTCCGGGAGGAAGGGCCTGGGCGAAACGGGCGCCCGCGTCGAAATGGAGGTCGAGGTAAACCGGCGCCGTCGCCTCGCGCGCCACCGCGCCGGCGACGCCGTGGCTCTCCCCCGCGATGACGATCGCCTTCACGCCCGCCTCTACGAAGCGCGGAAGGTCTCCCGCAGAGAAGTCCCGGTACCAGGGGGCCTGCATCTTGTCCCGGCCGGGGAGGTTCAGCCAGAGCTGGAACCCCTCCATCACTCCATCTTCCTGCTGCGGGATCTCGGAATGGATGACGCCGCGCCCGGCCGTCATCCACTGGACGCCTCCGTTCTCGAGAAGTCCCTCGTGGCCGGCGCTGTCGCGGTGCTTCATCCGCCCCGCGATCATGTAGGTGACCGTCTCGAAGCCGCGGTGCGGGTGGTCGGGAAAGCCGGCGATGTAGTCGTCCGGATCGTCGCTGCCAAAGGCGTCGAGCATCAGGAACGGGTCGAGCCTCTTCTGCAGCGCGCCGTGGAGGATGCGGGTCAGCTTCACTCCGGCGCCGTCCGATGTCGCCGTGCCAGTGACGAGGCGCTCGACGGTCCGGGGGTGGAGCACTTCGACTGCGCGGGGCGGTTCTCGTTCGCCATGCCCGATTCTCCCTCACCGCCCCGCTGGCGCGGCGCTTCGTCCCGGTACCCGGCCCCGGGCGACCGGACTACGATCCCGTCGCCATGAACTTCCAGCAGCTCGTCGCCGCCCGCCGAAGCGTCCGCGCGTATCGCCCCGACCCCGTCCCCGAACCCCTCCTCCACGAGGTGCTCGAAGCGGTGCGGCTGGCCCCGTCCGCCTGCAACCGTCAGCCATTTCGCGTCGTCGTGATCCGCACTCGCGGCCGCGAGGCCGAGCTCCTGCGCATCTACCCGAAGGACTGGTTCGTTCAGGCTCCCCTCGTCCTCGCCGTCTGCGCCGTTGCGGGCGAGGCCTGGACGCGCAGCCGGTACGACGGGTGGAGCGCCGCCGAGACGGATGCGACGATCGCGACGGACCACCTGCTTCTGGCCGCTGCGGACCTCGGGCTCGGCACCTGCTGGATCGCCGCGTTCGACCCGGCGGCCGCCCGCGAGGTGCTGGGCCTGCCGGAGGGGGTCGTCCCCGTCGCCTTCACGCCCCTCGGCTGGCCTGCGGACACGCCGGGGCCGAAGGAGCGCAGACCCCTCGAGAGCCTCGTCCACCAGGAGCGCTGGCAGGGACCGCCGACGGACTGACCCGGACGGGATCCGCCAGGACTCCAGGATCGGCGGTCACATCCCGGTGGAAGCCGGCTTCTTCGAGCTCTTCCGGCGGATCTTCCGCGGCGGCAGGAGCTCCGACTCGGAGACGACCTTCTTCGCGAGGAAGATCGCGGCGTCGAGCTTGTAGAAGGTCCGGCTCCGGTAGAAATGGAGGGCGTTCTCGTTGTTCTCCGCGACCTCGAGGACGAGGTGCGTGCAGCCGCGGACCTTGGCCAGGTGCTCGAGCTGCTCGAGGATGAAGCTCCCGATCCCCTGCCCGTGGAAGTCGGGGTCGACTGCAAGCTCCTCGACGAAGAGGGCCGCATGTCCGGCTTCGCGAAGAAGCGCTCGTTGATCCAGCTGTCGCTTCCGACGACCTCGAAGGCGCACTCGGCATAGCCGACGATCTCGTGCTTGCCCCCCCGCTCGAACTCGAAGACGAGCTGCTCGACGCCGTCCTCCTCGTAGACCTCGGTGAAGCGCCTCTTCGTCCTCGGCCGCTGGTACTCGACGGTCTCGCGGTTCACCGCGCGGAAGACGCGTTTGAGGAACTCCCAGACGCGGTTCAGGTCGCGGCGATGAATTCGCCGGACCCTGAGCATGGCCTCGTCCGCGGGCGCCCCGGCCGGTGGCGGCGCAACTTCGCTGGACATCGGGGCAGTCTAGCAAAGGAGCCGTCGACTCCATGGGTCCGAGCGGACGCGGCGAATGCGGGCCGGGAGGTCGTCCCTGCGACGGCCGTGCAGCGGGCCGACCCCTGCCGCAACCTAGAATCTCCTGCGAGGTCACCGATGGAAGCTGCGCAGCGCGTCCTCTTCGTCGACCCCTCGACCGGGTTCTACAAGATGCGCAAGTACCCGGTGGGCGATTACTTCGGCCCGGTGGATCTCGGCCTCCACCTCGCGGACCGGTGGCGGAGCCTGAACATCGGCGCGGGGCTCTTCGCGGGTTCGATCCTCCCCGGCTCGAACCGCCTCGTCGTGACCGGCTTCTCGCCCGCCTGGCGCGGCTTCTACGTCTCGAGCATCGGGGGCGCCGCGCTCGTCTTCGACAACCTCGGGATCAACATGGTCAGCCTCGTCGGGAAGGCGCCGACGCCCTCGATCCTCTACCTGAACCGCAGCCACGGCGAGGAGATCGACGTCGAGGTCATCCCGGTCGACCTCGCGAAAGCCTGGGCACGGGGCCGCGGAGGCGTCTATGGCCTCATGGAGGAAGTCCTCGAGCGATTCGGGGCCCGCTACGAGAACGACCCGCGCGTCCTCGCCGTCGGCCCCGCGGCAGCGTCGACCGACTTCGGCGCGATCGGCAGCGCGCCCGTCGTGAAGGGCCGCCTCACCCATGCCGACACCCGCTGGACGGGCGGCATAGGTCGAAGATGCTCCAGGACCACGGCGTCGCCGCGGTGATCTACGGGGGGACGTTCGTCGACGAGGACTTCCGCGACCGCAAGGTCGCCGATTCCTGGTTCCAGGAGCGCTACGAAAAGCGCCTCGCGACGGGGCTAATTTCTTGAGGCGACGACGAAATACCGCTTCGACCCGAAGTTCGAGACCGGCGGCACCTTCGGCGTGAACTACGCCACGGTGAAGGGGCGCCTCCTGGCGTTCAACTACCGCTCCCTCCACTTCACCGAAGGCCAGCGGCTCGAGCTCTGGGAACGGCTGATCGTTCCCCACTACCTCGCCCAGTTCAACGACGAGACGATCGCGAAGCGCCAGCAGTCGACCTGCGGCGAGCCGTGCGCGGCCCGTCTGCAAGAAGCTGCGCGACGAATACAAGAAGGACTTCGAGCCCTACCAGACGCTGGGGCCGCTCTGCGGCATCTTCGACCAGCGCGCCGCCGGGTTCTCCTGAACGGAAAGGCCGACGCGGCGGGCTTCGACGCGATCTCCCTCGGAGGCGTCCTCGGCTGGCTCATGGAGTGCCTCCTCGAAGGCGACCTCGCCCCGGAAGACCTCGGCGTCTCCCGCCTCCCCCGCTGGGACGTCGCGGGCCCGACGTCGTCGCTGATTCCAGGCACAACGCCCAGCTTCGGCGT
>JADJVF010000013.1 GCA_016716705.1 Holophagales bacterium | reverse complement strand
CGCGAGGATCCGACTCTGTTCGCTCCGGAGCCCCGCGCGAATACGATGGCGGTGCCGTGCGCCGCGCCCCCTTTCCTCGGCATCCTGCTCGCCGCCCCTCGCCCTGGCGAACGGTGCGGGAATCAGCCGAACAGCGCAAGTGGGGCATCGTTTCCCGGCCGAAGGGCTTTTCGTCGATCCGCGTCGTCGCGGCGCCGGGTCTCTCCGTCTTCCTCGACGACAAGCCGGCCGGGACGACGATCGACGAGGCGCTCCTCACCGGGCGGTCGTCCTCGTCGGCTACGGCAGGGTCGGCCGCCGCATCGCCGAAGCGCTCGCCGAGCGGCGCATCCCGTACGTCGTCGCGGAGATGAGCCGGGAGACCGTGGAGAGGCTGCGCGAGAAGGGCGTCCTCGCCGTCGCGGGCGACGCCTCCGACCCCGCCGTCCTGGTCCAGGCCCACGTCGTCCACGCGGCGATGCTCGTCGTCGCGACGCCCGACCCCGTCAAGGTCCGGAAGATCGTCGAGGTCGCCCGCCAGCTCAATCCGAACGTCGAGATCGTGCTGCGGACCCACACGGAGGAGGAGGCCGACCTCCTACGACAGGAGAGCGCGGGGAAGGTCTTCATGGGCGAGCACGAGCTGGCTCTCGCGATGGCGGGGCACGTCCTGGCGCGGATGGATCACCCGGCGAACGGCTGACGACCCGCTCCCGGCGCCTCTCCGCTCCCCGCGACCCGGCTTCGGGCCGAACGCACCGCTACACTCGCGCCATGTCACGCCTCCGCTTCCTGACCGCCGGCGAATCGCACGGGCCGCTCCTGACCGCGATCCTCGAGGGGCTCCCGGCGGGCCTCTCCCTCGACGTCGCCGCCCTCGACGCCGACCTCGCGCGGCGGCAGCACGGCTACGGCCGCGGCGGGCGGATGAAGCTCGAGCGGGACCAGGTCCGCTTCACGGGCGGGCTGCGCGGAGGCGAGACGCTCGGCGGGCCGCTCGCGATGACGGTCGAGAACCTCGACCACGGCGTCTGGGAGAAGGTGATGGGCCCGCTCGAGGTCGACGCCGAAGCCGCCTCGAAGAGGCGGCTCTCTTCGCCGCGCCCCGGGCACGCGGACCTCGCCGGCGGGCTCAAGTACGGCCGGCACGACCTGCGCGACATCCTCGAGCGGGCCAGCGCGCGGGAGACCGCAACACGCGTTGCGGCCGGGGCCGTCTGCCGGCAGCTGCTCGCCGCGTTCGGCATCGAGGTGCGAAGCGGCGTCCTGTCGGTCGGCCCGGTCGCCAGCGAGGAGCCGCGCGAAGGGTGGTCGTTCGCGACGCTCGCGGGTGTCGCCGAGACGTCGCCGTTTCGGGCGGTCGACGCGAGCCTCGAGCCGAAGATGACCCAGGCGGTCGACGCCGCCGCGAAGGCGGGCGACACGCTCGGCGGGACGCTCCTCGTCGCGGCGCGCGGCGTGCCGCCCGGCCTCGGGTCGCACGTCTCGTGGGACCGCAAGCTCGACGGGGCGATCGGCCAGGCGATGCTCTCGATCCCGTCCGTGAAGGCGGTGTCGATCGGGTCCGGCGTCTCGAACGCGTTCGCTCCGGGCTCCCTGGCGCACGACCCGATCGCGTTCGAGGAAGGACGCGGGTTCTTCAGGACGAGGAACCGCGCGGGAGGCCTCGAGGGGGGATCACGAACGGCGAGGACGTCCTCGTGGTCCTCTTCCAGAAGCCGATCTCCACGCTTCGCGAGGGGCTGCCGTCGGTGGACCTCGACACGAAGGAGCCGCACCGGGCGCAGTACGAGCGCTCCGACGTGACCGCCGTCCCCGCCTGCGGCGTCATCGCCGAGGCGATGCTCGCCTTCGTCCTCGCGGACGCGCTCCTCGAGAAGACGGGCGGCGATTCGATGGACGAGGTCCGGCGGAACCTCGAGGGCTTCCTCGCGGCGCAGAGGAGCTTCTGAGATGGACCTCACCCGCGAATCGCTCGACCGCGAGATCCCCTCGCGCCTCACGACGATCCAGATGAACCACGCGGCGGTGTCGCCGCTCCCGGCGCGCGCCGTGGCGGCGCTCGCCGGGTACGCGCACGTGCTCTCGACGCGCGGGCCGCTCGCCTTCCCCGAGATGTCCGCGCGGATCACCGCGCTCCGCGAGGACGCGGCCCGGCTCCTCGGCGTGACGCAGGAGCTCGGCGGATCCTCGTCGATCGCGATCGTCCCGAACACGACGTACGGCCTCTCGCTCGTGTCGCAGGGCCTCGACTGGCGCCAGGGCGACGTCGTCGTGACGACGGAGTCGGAGTTCCCGGCGAACCTGACGCCGTGGCTCGACCTCGCGCGGCTCGGGGTCGAGGTGCGGCGGATCCCGACCCGGGACGGGGCGTTCACGGCGGAGGAGGTCTTCGCGGCCTGCGATGCGCGGACGCGCCTCGTCTCGCTCTCCCTCGTCGCCTACCACACGGGATTCGTCGCGCCCGCGGCCGAGGTCGGGGCGTTCTGCAGGACGAACGGCATCGCCTTCGGCCTCGACGCGATCCAGGCGGTCGGGGCGATCCCCGTCGACGTCGCCGCGCTCGGACCCGACTACCTCTCGGCCGACGGGCACAAGTGGATGCTCGGGCCCGAGGGGTGCGGGCTCTTCTTCACGACGCCCTCGTTTCGCGCGCGCCTGCGCCCGCCGTCGGGCTGGCTGAACCTGAAGCGGACGAACCCGGCGCAGTACGACGTCGGCGAACGTCCCGAGTACGTCGAGGACGCGACGAAGTTCGAGATCGGCGCGCCGCCGATGCCGGGCGTCTACGCCCTCCACGCCTCGATCGGCCTCCTCCTCGAAGCAGGGAGCGCGGTGATCGGCGCGAGGATCCGCGCGGTCCTCGCCGTCCTGGAGGACGGGCTGCCGCGCCTCGGCTGGGAGCCGGTCCTCCACGGGCAGGCGGTCCGCTCCGGCATCCTCTCCGCCCGCCCTCCGGCCGGCACGGACCCGCGCCGGGCGATGCGCCACCTCGAGTCGAACGCGGTCGCCTGCTCGGCGCGCGCCGGCTTCCTCCGGCTCTCGCCGCACTTCGGGAACGAACCGGAGGACGCCGTGCGGGTCCTCGACCTCCTCGCGCGGCTCTGACCCGGCCCCTGTCAGCGGAAGGCCGCCGGGAAATCGGCGTCGCCCGGTGGTACGGCCGGACTCTTCACCTCCCGGGCGGTGATCCACTCCGCGTCGAGGACGTAGAGGCGCGGGTCGACGGGCCGCCAGCGGCTCCCGTCGTACTTCCAGACGCCGTAGTGGAGCTGGGGCGTCGGCGAGAAGCGGTTCGTGCCCACGGCGCCCAGCGCCTCGCCCCGCCGCACCGTCTGCCCGCGCTTCACGCGGACGCTTCCGAGGTCGCCGAAGAACGTCCGGGTCCGCTCGTCGTGCGCGAGGACGACGACGATCCCGAACGTCCTCCAGGCCGCGCCCGCGCTGCCCGGGACGCGCCCCGTGAAGACGACGCGTCCGCCGGCCGGAGCGACGACGGGCGTCCCGTCCCCCGCGGCGAGCGCGAGCCCCGCGTAGAACTCGGGGCGGTGGGTCAGGGGCGAGATGCGCGGGCCGAAGACCGAGAGCGGAACGACGGAAGAGGGTTCGATGGGAGAACGCGAGGGGATGCGGGCCGGGTCGGGCGTCCCGTCGGAGGCAATCCTCCTCCGAATCGTCTCCATTGCGCGAAGCCGGCGGGCCAGCCGATGGACCTCCAGCTCGAGGTCGGTCGCCGTTGCTTCCTCCATGGCGAGAGGATCCTCGGGAAAGCCGTCGGGGAGTGAGAGGGAGATCACCGCGGCCACCCGGGCGAGGAAGAGCTCGTCGGCCGCGACGCGCCGCTCGAGGCGCTCGAAGCGAAGCCGGACGGAATCGAACGCGAGGAGCCCCCGGCTGGCCGTTATCCGAAGCGCGAGGCGCTCGGCCGACCGGACGACGTAGGTGACGAGGTCGGGTGCGCCGAAGAGCCCGACCGCCACGAGAGTCCCGGCAAGAACGAGGAGGGCCGCGGCCACCCGTCCGGCCCGTTCGTCGAGCTTCCAGGCGCGGGGCCTGCGCCTCGGGTCGCGCGAATGGAAGCGGATCTCCGTCACGGGCCGACGACCGGGATGCCGACCTCGACCCCGAGCCGGCGCGGGTCGGTCCGCGAGACCGGAAGGAACGTCCGCTCCGGGACGAGTCTCAGGACGCCGGGGCCGTCGATCGCGACGCGGAGCTCCTTCCAGCCCCCGTGCGGCAGCTCGACGGAGCCGCGTCTCGCGTCGTCCCAGAGAACGGCGACGAGTACACCCTCGGAGTCGGGGCGGGCGTTCCTGACGGGCAGGCGGACGAGCGAGCGCCGCCCGGCGGGGGCGTCGATCCGGAGGGCCGCCGATGCCGCCGTCCAGCGGAACGGCCGACCGTCCGGCTCCCGCTCGACCGCCCAGAGCCCTGCGGTCGGCCCGTGCGCGAAGGCGGCGTCGGCCCCCCACGTCTCGACGCACCGCGCGAGCGCGCCGCCGACCAGGAGGACGGAGGCGCCCGCGACGAGGACGGGCAGGACGTGGCCGAGAACCCGGGCGGAACGCCCCTCCGGAGAAGCGGGAAGGCGCGCGGTCAGGAGACCGACGAGCGCCCCGATCTCGGCGTAGACGAGGTGGGATCCGAACAGGAAGATGACGAGCATCCCGACGAGAGCTGCCGCCGCTCCAGCTGCCCGGAGCGACTCCTCGGTCCTTTCGGCCCGGAAGGAGAGCGCCCCCCCGAGCGCCGGGACGAGCCCTGCGAGGAAGAGGATGAACACGGCCGTTCCGGCGAGGCCGGTTTCCGCGAGGACGCCGAGGTAGAGAGACGGCGGGTGATCGGTGAACGACACCGTCTTCCCGAGGAGGTCGTGGGCCGCGTCGGGGAACTCGGCGCGGAAGGAGCCGAGACCGCGGCCCGTGACCGGGTGCTCTCTGGCGAGGGCGAAGGCCCCTTCGTAGAGAAGGAGCCTCTCGGGCTCGGCGAGGGAGGTCGCTTCCCGTCGTCCGAACGACTCCGAGAGCCTGGCGAGGAGGGCGCTCCGGTTTCCCTTTTCCGTCGGCCACGCGAGGGCCGCCCCGAACGCGAGGGCGACCAGGATCGAAAGTGTCCCCGCCGAGAGGGCCACCCTGCGGCGCACGCCCGGCCTCTGCCCCGCGAGCGCCCGCGTGACGGCCCAGAGGACGAGGACGAGGGCCGACACGAGCGCCCCGATGAAGCCGCCCCTCGAGCCCGCGTCGGCGAGAAGGACGAGGAGCCCCGCGACCCCTGCGCCCGCCCCGAGCCGGAGGCCCCACGGACCCGAGGCCGCCCTCGCCAGGCATGGCGCGAGGAGGAGCGCGGCCGCGACGCCGGCCGCCGACGGGTCGGTGAAGGTCGACTGCGCGCGCCCCCACAGCTCCCAGTGCGGCGCGCGCAGATGCGGGACGACGCCGAGCTTCTGGAGGATCGCGGTCCCTCCCGAAACGACCGCGACGACGACGAGTGTGGCGTCCAGGAGCCGCGCCCCGCGGACCTTCCGCCCCGCGCGGACGGCGAGCGCGTGGAAGCCCGCGGTCAGGAAGAGGGCCGCCAGGACCGCGACCGTCCCCGCCAGGGCCTGCTCCGCGTCGAGGCCGAGGCGATTGACGATCCGGGGAGGCGGGACGTCGCGCAGCAGGAGGTAGGCCGTCCGGGCGCCGACCCAGGCAGATAGGGCCGACAGGGCGGAGGTGGCCGCGACGGCCCGCCAGAGAGGAGTCAGGGCATGAAGCGCCGGAGGACGCTCGATGTCGTAGATCGCACGCAGAGCCGCACCCGCGAGGTACGCCGCGAGCGGAATCGGAGCCACGACCGCGGGGTGCCCGAGACCGAAGGCGAGCGACGAGACGCCTGAAACGGCCAGCACGAGCCCCGCCAGCGGCAGCGACCGGAGAGGGGCCGCGACCGCCGCGGCGAAGAGGAGGGCGGCCACGCCCCAGACGACGGTGCGCAGAAGGGGGTGGGGCGGCAGGAGGACGACGGAGCAGAAGACGGAGAGGGCGATCCAGCCGGCGAAGGCGGCGACCCCGGCCAGCGGGTGGGGCCGGTTCACGGCGTCTTCCCTGCCACGGGCTCCACGGGGGGCCGGGCGAGCTGCAGGGCCAGGAGGCGGCGGTCCCCGCCCTTCTCCCGGGCCGGGCAGAAGCTCCGGCTCGCCTCGAGCCCGAGGAGCCCTCGAGCTCCGACGTTCGCCACGGCATCGCCCGGCCGGAACGGTCCGCGCTCCACGACGACATCGTGCCACGTCCGATCCGCGAGGGAGACCTTCCGGAGGGGTCCGCCGTCCAGCCGCACGGCCACCAGGAGCGGGCTCCGCCCGAGATCCGGGAGCATCCCCCGGAGCCGGACGCTGACGAGCCGCCCGTCGGGCACGGCGACCGGGACGAGGGCCTGCGGGCCCGTCCAGAAATATCGTTCCGTCCCCTCGAGCGCGCCCCACTCGGCGTAACCGAAGCGGCCTCGCTCCGTACCCGCCGTGAGCAGGAGGCAGGAGGCCCCCCAGAGCGCGAGGACGGACCAGGGCAGGACACGACGGACGACCCCGGGAGCGCCCTCGACGACCGGAGGAGGCTGTCCGGCAGGGAGCAGGGCTGCCGCCCCCCAGAAGAGGAACTGCAGCTCGGGGAGAAGCCACGGATGGGACGCGAAACCCGTCAGCGAGAACGCGAGGAGCCCGGGGGCCAGGGCCGCTTCGGGCGACGAAATCGCGGCTCCGGTCGAGAGCAGCCGGCCGCCGAGAAGGCCCAGCGGCACGAAGGGCCAGAGGACGAGCAGCCCGCCGGGAATGCCGTTCTCGGCGATCGCCTGGAGGAAGTAGTTGTGGAGGTTCTCGACCCGGACCGGGAACTCCGGGTCACGGAACTCGTCGAAGCGCGCCGGGACCCGGCCCGGCCCGATTCCCGCGAACGGGTGCGCCACGACCATTCGAGCGCCTGCTTTCCAGAAGCCGACGCGTCCGGCCTCGACGGCGTGAAGGGACTGGCCCGGGTCGACGAGCGTCGCCGCGCGCCGGCGGAGGAGCTGGCCGACGTCTCCCGGCACGACGGCGATCGCGACGACCGAGACCCCGAGCGCCAGGCCGGCCCCCAGGACGAGCCGTCGTCTCTCGCCCGGACTGGCTCCGCGGCGGGACCAGAGCACCCCCGCCAGGGCCGCTCCCGCCGCCACGAGCGTACCGAGCCAGGCCCCGCGCGACCCGGAGAGGATCAGGCCCGCGAGGAGGAGGACGACGGCCCCGGCGAGGGCGAGCCGGCTCGTCCCGCGGGCCTTTCGCACCAGGACGAGCGCGGGAAAGAGCCCGAGGGCCATCGCCGACCCGGTTGCGTTGTAGTCGGGCAGCGTCGCCGGGACGCGCAGCCCCGAAGAGAGCGCCTCGTAGTGGGCGGCACCCCACAGCTTCAGTCCCGTCGACGCCTCGAGGACGGCGTAGGCGCCGACGAGGGCCAGACCCCCGACGACGACGAGGACGATCGTCCCGGTTCCCCGATGGGCCGAGACCCGCCGAAAGAGAACGAAACCGAGAAGGCCGGCGGCATGGACGAGCGCCGCTCGCAGCGGAAACGCGGCGTGCTGGCCCCCCGGGGAGAAGAGGGACCGCGAGAGCTCCTGCACGGCGGCCGGAATCTCCGCCGGAGCGAGGGCCGAGAGAGTCGCAGCGACGGCCCCCGCCGCCATCGCCGCCGCGGAGATGACGAGGGCGCGCTTCAGAGGGGACGCGGGGATCCCCTCGTGCCGGAGAAGCGATGCAGCCGCAAGGAGGAGAAGGAGCAGCTCGGCGGGTGCGACCCAGGGTCCGGCCAGGAGGTTTCCCCAGATCGGCAGGAGCGCCACGACGACCGCCGCGAAAAGAGTGGCGAGGTTCGGCCTCGCGAGGGCGGCAAGGAGGAAGAGGGCGGAGGCGGCGAGGAGGGCGCCCCCGGTCCGCTGCCAGGGGACGCCGATCGCGACGAAGGCGAGCGCCGCCAGCGCGGTCCCGAGCGCCCAGCGGGCCGGACGGGCGCCCGGCGCGAAGAAGCGCCCGAGGCGCTCGTCCACTACCGCTCCGCCTCCTGCAGCGCCGAGACCGCGATCGGCCCTCCGGACCGGGCGCGAATCGCCTCGAGCGCCGCCGAGGCGGCGGTCAACGTCGTCAGGCACGGGATGTCGCGCTCCAGGGCGTCCCTGCGGATCGCCACCTCGTCGAAGAAGGAGTCCTTCCCGAGGGGAGTGTTCACGACGAGCTGGATCTCCCCGTTGATCATCCGGTCGACGACGTTCGGGCGCCCCTCGTTCACCTTGAGGACCGGCATCGCGTCGAGTCCGGCGGCGTTCAGGAACGCTGCCGTCCCCGAGGTCGCGTAGATCCGGAAGCCGAGGCTCGCGAGCTCGCGGGCGATCGGGAGGAGGGCCTCCTTGTCGCCGTCGTGGACCGAGCAGAAGACCGTCCCCGACTCGGGAAGGCGGATCCCCGCCCCGGCCGCCGCCTTCAGGAACGCCAGGCCGAAGCTCCGGTCGCGCCCCATCACCTCGCCCGTCGAGCGCATCTCGGGGCCGAGGATCGTGTCGACCCCTTCGAAGCGGCGGAAGGGGAAGACGGGGGCCTTGATGGAGACGCCGAGGACGGGCGGCTCCTTCGTCAACCCCACCTCCTCGAGCGTCTCGCCGAGGCAGAGGCGCGCCGCGATGCGCGCGAGCGGGACGCCCGTCGCCTTCGCGACGAACGGAACGGTGCGGGACGCGCGAGGGTTCACCTCGAGGACGTAGAGCTTCCCCTCGCGGATCGCGAACTGGACGTTCATCAGCCCGACGACGCCGAGCGCCTCGCCCAGCTTGCGCGTCGCCGCGCGGATCTCGCCGAGCGCCTCGCGCGGCACGCGCCGGTAGGGAGGCATCACGGCGTACGAGTCGCCCGAGTGGATCCCGGCCTCCTCGATGTGCTGCATGACCCCGGCGACGACGACGCTCTTCCCGTCGCCGACGGCGTCGACGTCGAGCTCGAAGGCGTCTTCCAGGAACCGGTCGAGGAGGACGGGCCGCCCGGGGAACGCCTCGAGCGCCTCCGCCAGGACTCCGCGCAGCGCCGCCTCGTCGTAGACGATCCGCATCGCGCGGCCACCGAGGACGTAGCTGGGCCGGACGAGGAGCGGGAATCCGAGCTTCACCCCCTCGACCATCCCTTCGCCGACGTCGCGGGCCGTCGCCCAGGGCGGCGCGGCGAGGCCGGTCTCGGCGAGCAGCTCGCCGAAGCGCTCGCGGTCCTCGGCCCGGTCGATGGCGTCGGGAGACGTGCCGAGGATCCGCACGCCCGCCTCCTGGAGCGGGTGCGCGAGCTTGAGCGGCGTCTGCCCCCCGAACTGGACGAGGACGCCGACCGGCTTCTCCTTGTCGATCACGGCCATCACGTCCTCGAACGTGAGCGGCTCGAAGTAGAGACGGTCCGAGGTGTCGTAGTCGGTGGAGACGGTCTCGGGGTTGCAGTTCACCATCACCGACTCGTAGCCGGCTTCCGAGATCGCCCTCGCCGCGTGGACGCAGCAGTAGTCGAACTCGAGCCCCTGCCCGATCCGGTTCGGCCCCGAGCCGAGGACGACGACCTTCCTGCGGTCCGTCGGCGCCGCCTCGCACTCGCTCTCGTAGCAGGAGTAGAGGTAGGGCGTCGTCGACTCGAACTCCGCGGCGCAGGTGTCGACGCGGGAAAAGACGGGGACGACCTTCGCGGCGACGCGGGCGGCGCGCGCCTCGCGGGCCGACGTCCCGGTCAGGCGGGCGAGGTCCTCGTCGGAGAAGCCCGATCGCTTGGCACGGCGGAGCAGCGCCGGCGAAGGCCGCGTTCCGGTCCCGACCGGCTCGAACTCGCCCCTGAGCTGCGCCTCGAGGGCGACGACCTCCCGGAATCGGTCGAGGAACCACGGGTCGATGCCCGTCACCTCGTTCACGACCTCGACCGTCGCCCCCGAGCGGAGGGCGTCGAGGACGGCGTGGATCCGCTCGGGCCGCGGGACGCGGAGCGCCTCGGCGCGGGGCATCGACGGCGCGGACGGGCCGGTCCAGCCGCCGCGCCCCGTCTCGAGGGACCGCAGCGCCTTGCCGAACGCCTCGGCGAAGGTCCGCCCGAGCGCCATGACCTCCCCCACCGACTTCATCTGGACGCCGAGGACGTCGGAAGCGCCGGGGAACTTCTCGAACGCGAAGCGCGGGATCTTGACGACGACGTAGTCGAGCGACGGCTCGAAGCAGGCGGGCGTCTTCTTCGTGATGTCGTTCGGCAGCTCGTCGAGCCGGTAGCCGACGGCGAGGAGGGCGGCGATCTTCGCGATCGGGAAGCCGGTCGCCTTCGAGGCGAGGGCCGACGAGCGCGAGACGCGGGGGTTCATCTCGATGACGATCCGCCGCCCCGTCTTCGGGTTCACGGCGAACTGGATGTTCGACCCGCCCGTGGCGACGCCGACCGTCCGGATGACGGTCTTGGCGTCGTCGCGCATCGCCTGGTACTCGACGTCGGTCAGCGTCATCTGCGGCGCCACCGTGATCGAGTCCCCCGTGTGGACCCCCATCGGGTCGAGGTTCTCGATGGAGCAGACGACGACGCAGGTGTCGGACGCGTCTCGCATCAGCTCCAGCTCGAACTCCTTCCAGCCGAGGACCGACTCCTCGACGAGGACCTCGTGGACGGGCGAGAGGAGGAGGCCGCGCTTGACGATCGCCTGGAAGTCGTCGGCGTTGAACGCGATCCCGCCGCCCGTGCCGCCGAGGGTGTAGGAGGGGCGGACGACGACCGGGAAGCCGAACGGGTGCGCGATCTCGCGCGCCTCGTCGACCGTCCGGGCCATGCCGGAGCGCAGGACGTCGACGCCCGCCCGCTGCATCGCCTCCTTGAAGAGGAGGCGGTCCTCCCCCAGCTCTACGGAGTGCGCCGAGGCGCCGAGGAGCTCCACGCCGTACCGGGCGAGGACGCCCGACTTGTCGAGCGCGACGGCGAGGTTCAGGGCCGTCTGCCCGCCGACCGTCGGGAGGAGGGCGTCGGGACGTTCCTTCGCGATGACCCGCTCGACCGTCGCGACGTCGAGCGGCTCGATGTAGGTCGCGTCGGCGAACTCGGGGTCGGTCATGATGGTGGCCGGGTTCGAGTTGACGAGGACGACCCGGAACCCTTCCTTGCGCAGGACGCGGCAGGCCTGGGTCCCCGAGTAGTCGAACTCGCACGCCTGGCCGATGATGATCGGCCCCGAACCGAGGACCAGGATCGACTTCAGGTCAGCTCTCTTCGGCACGCGCCGGAGTCTACGGGAACCACCCCGAGTCGCCGCTGTGCCGCCCGGCCACGTCCGGCCTCGACCGCGAAAAACTAGCGCTTGACTCCGTGGCGCCCGATTCCCATCATTTCGCTTCAGTTCCCCGTGCGAGTACGCTCTCGCCTCGTTCCTGTTCCCGGAGGTCTATGAAGCTCCCCGAGGGTCTCAGCTTCGACCATGTTCCCGAGCTCCAGACGCTTTGGGCGGAGCTGTCCGAGCTGCGGCTCGTCCTCGCCGGGCTGCCCGCGCTCGTCAGCGCCGTGGACAGGGAGGGGCTGTTCGTCTTCTGGAACCGCGAATGCGAACGGGTCACCGGCTACACAGCACAGGAAGCCATCGGGAACGCGAACGTGTTCGACCTGCTCTATCCCGATCCCCTGCAGCGGGCGCGGATGAGCGAGCTGAGGCGGAACCCCGGGCGGGGCTTCCGGAACGTCGAGACCGAGCTGATGACGAAGTACGGGTCGGTGAAGACCGTCTCCTGGTCGAGCCTCTCCCTCACCTACCCCGTCGACGGCTGGGACGCCTGGGCCGTCGGCGTCGACCGGACCGACGAGCGGCAGAACGAAGAGGTCCTCGCGCTCCTGGCCGAGGTGAACAGCCGGCTCCTCCAGCGCGAGCCTCTCGGCGCGATCCACTCCTTCATCTGTCAACGGGTCGCCAGCATCTTCCGTTTCGGCCTGGTCTCCATCGGCCAGCGTCAGAACGACGGCAGCGTGCGGATGAGCGGCATCGCCGGGCCGAACGCGCCCGGCGCCCAGCCCCAGGAGATCCGCTGGGACGTCCCGTCCCCCGAAGGCGGGATCACCGGGTCCGCCATCCGGACCGGACTCGTCCAGCGGGCCGAGGCCGAGCCCGACTCTTCCTTCGGCGTCGCCTGGAGGAACCGCGACGCGGGCCGGAAGATCGGCGCCTCCATCGCCCTCCCCCTCACCGCCCGGGGCACCGTCCTCGGCGCCCTGACGGTCCACGCCCGCCGCCCCGACGCCTTCGACGCCAGGACGGTCGACCTGCTGCGCCGCCTGACGCAGCAGGTGGCGCTCTCCCTCGACCACGCGGCCGGCCTGACCGAGATCGAGCTCCAGTCGCTCGCCCTCGACGGCGTGAGGCACTCGGTCGTCATCACGGCCCGCGACGGGACGGTCGAGTGGGTGAACCCGGCATTCACCGCGCTGACCGGCTTCTCGAGGGAAGAAGCCGTCGGAAGGTCCTCGGCCATCCAGAATTCCGGCCTCCACCCCCGGTCGTATTTCGAGGAGCTCTGGAAGACGATCCTCGCCGGCCGGACCTGGCAGGGCGAGGTGACGAACCGCCGAAAGGACGGCTCGACTTACGTCGAGGACCTGACCATCACCCCCGTGAGGGACGGCAAGGGCGAAATCGCCCACTTCGTCGCGATCAAGCTGGACGTCACCGAGCGCAAGCGCTACGAGGAATCGATCGTCCACCTCGCGCGGCACGACCCTCTCACCGACCTTCCGAACCGCCGCGTCGTGGACGAGAACCTCGCCCGGCTCGTCGCCCGGGCCGAGCGCGGCCTCCCTTCGTCCCTCCTCCTGATCGACCTCGACAATTTCAAGGAGGTCAACGACCGGGTGGGGCACGCTGCCGGGGACGCGCTCCTGAGCACCTTCGCGCGCCTCTTCCTCGACGCGGTCCGCCCCGGTGACCTCGTCGGAAGGATCGGGGGGGACGAGTTCGTCGTCCTGCTCGAGGGGACCGGCGCCGACGAGGCCCGGACCGCGGCCGAGAGGATCTGCGCGAGGGCGGGCGCCGTCTCCCTGCCCGAAGGTTACGACGGTCCGCCGGTCGGCGCGAGCATCGGCGTCGCGCTCGTCGCGGGACACCACGAGCCCGCCTCCGTCCTCGCCACGGCCGACGCCGCGCTCTACGACGCGAAGGCCGAGGGGAAGGGGCGCGTCGTGGTGCGTGAGAAGCCCGCCCCTCCCCGGAGCGGCGCCTGGAAACGATAGCGGGCCGCCAGCGGCCCTCCGCGCACCTTCAGCGAGGCGGCGCGGCCGGGACCCTCTCTGAGAGTACGGCCCCGGTGTAGATCCGGCCCGCGCTCGCGCCGTCCCTGCGCCAGGACGAGAACCGGCCGTTCTCGCGGAACGTGCAGAGCCGCGGCCGGACGATCCTCTCCGCCCGCACCCCGCGCGCCAGGAGCGCCGCCTCGTTGCACGCCGCCACGTCGAGCCAGCTCCGGTCGCCACGGCCCGGGACGACCGCCGCGGCCGGCAGGGTCCCGTCGAGCGCCGCCAGCACCTCGGGCCCCACCTCGTAGACGGACCCCGAGATGGACGGACCGAAGAGGGCGTAGACGCGATCGATGCACGCGCCGCGCTCCACGAGGGCGTCGAGGGCCGCGTCGACGATACGTGCCGCTGTCCCGCGCCAGCCGGCGTGGGCCGCCGCGAGAACGCCGGCCTCGACGTCGAAGAGAACGATCGGAACGCAGTCGGCGGTGGCGATCGCGAGGACGAGGCCTCGCTCGGTCGTCACGAGGGCGTCGCCGTACCCTGCGACGACGACCACTCCCGGTCGGATGCTCCCCGGCTCGACGACGGCGGCTCCGTGAATCTGCTTCAACCGCGCCACCGGAGCCCCTGGCACGCCGAGAAGCTCCGCGAGGCGGCGCGCTCCCGCGTCCGCCTCGAGGTCGTCCGGGACGAGGGCGAGCGTCGAGAAGCCCGCCTTGACCCCGTCCGGCAGCCCGGCGAAGAGGGCTCCACCGGTTTCGGGCCAGACGAGGGCGCTCACACGAGCCACGCGACGGCGAAGACGCCGACCATCGCGAGCATCAGCGCGATCTTCGCCGCGCTGCCGAGCACGATGCCGAGCCAGGTCCCGAGGCCGGCCCGCCCCGCCTGCCGCAGGTCCTTGCGGGCGAGGTACTCCCCGAGCGCCGCACCGACGAAGGGCCCCACGAGAACTCCGACGAAGCCGAAGAAGAGGCCGACGATCGTTCCGACGCCGGCGCCCACCAGGGCGAGCGGGCTCGCCCCGGCCTTCTTCGCTCCGAGCGCCGTCGCCACGACGTCGACGACGAACGTGAGGACCATCAGGAAGCCGATCACGACGAGCGGGAACCATCCCACTTTCGTGAAGTCGTCGACGAAAGCTCCGAGGAGGAGGCCGCCGAAGACGAGCGGGGCGCCCGGGATTGCCGGGAGAACCGCCCCCGCGATCCCCGCGAGGACGAGGAGGAGGGCGAGAGCCCAGAGGGCGGCGTCCGGCATGCCGGGCAGGATAGCAAGCGTCTTTCGCTGCGCCACAGCGTTGACGCGACGGCCCCGCGGCGTATAGAAGGGCCCATGCCGACCGCGCGAGACCTCCTCTCCCAGAAGAAGTCCGGCGGTGTGATCACCGTATCTCCGGACGCCACCGTGAAGGACGCCGCCCGCCTCATGCACGATCAGCGGATCGGCTCCCTCGTCGTCGCCGACGGAGAGGCCCTCAAGGGCATCTTCACCGAGCGCGACGTCCTCTGGCGCGTCGTGGCCCAGGGGCGGGATGCCGCGACGACCATCGTGAAGGACGTCATGACGGTCGACGTGATCGTCGTCCGCCCCGACCGGGAGGTCGACGAGATCGAGGCGATCCTGAGGGAGCACCGGATCCGCCACGTTCCCGTCGCCGGGGATCACGGCCTTCTCGGCGTTCTCTCGATCGGCGACCTCAACGCCTTCCGCGCCGACGCCGACCACCAGAAGGTCGAGTACCTGACCGAGTACATCTACGGCCGCAGCTGAAATGGATCGGGGAGGCCCGCCACGGGCCTCCCCGCGGCGCCAGTGGCGCCTCCCCTCCAGAGGACCGGAATCCATGGATCGGGGTGGCCCGCCGGGCCTACGCGCGGGTCTGTACGTGTGCGCCCGGGTCGGTCCCGCGACGCGAGGCGCGTTCGAGAGCCTCCACGAAGGCGCCGCACGACTCGAACCGCTCGGAGGGCCGCTTCTCGAGGACCTTCAGGAGGACGTAGTCGACCGAGCGGTGGAGCACGGGGTTGATCGCGGACGGGAGCCCCGGCTCTTCGTTCAGCGTCTTCTCCATCACGACGAAGACCGAGTTCGCCTCGAACGGCGGAGCCCCCGCCAGGAGGTAGTAGGCGAGAACGCCGAGGGCGTACTGATCGGAACGCGGCCCGGCCTGGTCGCCCTGCACCTGCTCGGGCGACATGTAGACCGGCGTCCCGAGGACCGTCCCGGCCACCGTGAGGTTCTCGCTCCGCGCCTCCCGGGCGAGGCCGAAGTCGGCCAGGAAGAGACGCCCCGTCTTGTCGAAGAGGACGTTGGCCGGCTTCACGTCGCGGTGGACGATCCCCTCGCCGTGCGCGTAGTCGAGGGCGGATGCGAGCGCCCGGAGCCACTCCATCGCGAGGTTTCCCGGAACGCCTTCGCGCGCCCGGTCTCGAAGCGTCCCGCCGGGCAGGAGCGGCATGACGAGGAAGAGGAGCTCGTCCACCTGCCCGAAGTCGTAGATGGGGAGGATGTGCGGGTGCTCGAGCCGTGCGGAGAGCTTCGCCTCTCGCAGGAAGCGCGCCACGAACGAGGCGTCGGTGGAGACGGCGTCGAGCGACATCACCTTCACGGCGACGTGCCTCTCCAGGCCGAGGTCGAGCGCACGCCAGACCTCCGCCATCCCGCCCGCCCCGATCCGCTCCTCCAGCCGGTACCGGCCGAGGAGCGCCCCTGTGCCCAGAATCGCCACGTGCGCCTCCCAGGTCGCCCGGCGAGAACAGCGCCCCGCCGATCGTCTCCATTCTGCCGGGAAGTCGAACCGGCAGTATAGCTTCCGGCCCCCGCGGGGCACCCCGGTCCCGTTCGGCCCTCCCACGCGCGAGAGGCCGAAATGATGCGAGCGGATCATGGAACGACACGTGCCCGCAGCGAATCATCAGCGACGGAGGAGTGCTCGCCCGAAGTGCGATACGGCTACGACCCTGGATGCTCGCGTCCGCCCGGCGGCGGCGCGGGCGTGGACGCTGTTTTCGAGGTCGCAAACGCCCTCGGCATGACGCTCGAGGAGATCGAGGAGCCCGGCGGCTGCGGCCGGGAGGCCCGTGCGATGAACGCCATCCCGGCCTACGCCCGGGTGGGGCGGCTGCTGACTCTGGCGGCCCGGCAGCTCGCGGCGCGGGACGATGCCTCCGTCCCGCCGTCCGTCGTCACGCCGTGCAGCGCCTGCTTCCGGAACCTCTCCCGCGCGCGGAACTCTCTCGCGACGCACGCCGACCTGCGGGACAGGGTGGCCGAGGAGCTCGCCGACACGGGACTCTCCCTCGACCCCGGATCCGTGCGCGTCCGCCACCTCCTCGACGTCCTCTACGAGGACGCCGGCCCCGACGAGATCCGCCGGCGCGTCACGAACCCCCTCACGCACCTTCGCGTCGCGCCCTACTACGGCTGTCTCGTGGCGCGGAGCGGGATCCCGGAGCCCGGCCTCGAGAACCCGGTCCGCCGAGCCGGCTCGAGGAGATCCTCTCGGCCCTCGGCGCCGAGGTCGTCGACTTTCCCCTCGGGGCCCACTGCTGCGGAGGCCGCGCCGCGGAAGCGAGCGAGGAGGTCGCCACCTCGCTCCACCACCGGATCCTGCGGAGCGCCGCCGACCACGGGGCCGACGTGATCGCCGTCGTCTGCCCCCGCTGCCTGCGCAACCTCGAGGCCGGCCAGGAGCCGGTCAACCGGAGATTCCGGACCCGCTTCGCCATCCCCGTCCGCTACTTCACGGACCTCGTGGCCGAGGCCTTTGGGGTCAACGCCCCTGGGGTCAGGTCTTGATTTTCTATTCTGGCGCGGATCGGACGATCGCCAGCGAGGGGTAGCCGACGAAGTGGTAGAGGTTCGCGGGAGCGGTCTCGCCGAGGCCGTCCCCGCGGACCGGGAGCTCGGGCGTCCCGACCGACGTGGCGTAGGCGAGCGGCCTCGCCTCCAGAGACACGCCGAGGTCGCGGCCGAGGCGCGACAGCGTCACGAGGCCGAGAGGAATCGAATAGCGGCCGCACCACGTGACGCGATAGTCGGCAGGGCTGTCGGGGTTCACGCATGTCTCGTGAAACGCCCGGGCCTTCGCGGCCTCGAGCGGCCCTCCGAGGGCACGGAGCATCGACACGTCCCGGGCCGTCGCCTTCGCGTAGGCGTCGATGCCGCCGTCCCCGAACGGCACGTGCCTGAAGTCGGGCCCGTAGTGAACCGCGTCGGCCGAGACGACGACGGCCAGGTCCCGGCCGAGGACGAGGCCGCGCGCCTTCGCCGATGCCGCGATCGCCGCGCCGAGACGCTCGCCCAGCTCGGAGAGCCGCTCCCAGCCCATCGACGGAACGATCACGGGGACGATCTCGACGTCTTTCCGCAGGTGCTTCAGCCAGTAGACGAGCGCCTCGACCGAGTGCTCGGAGTCGTGCATCGCCGCGTCGGCGACGGTGTCGCCCTTCGGAAGCCGCCCGAGGATCTCCTCTCGCAGGGGCGACACCGGGACCTCGCCGTCGGGCGCGCGCCACGCGCGGTAGGTGTCGAAGACGAGGACGTCCTTCGCGTCGAACTTCCGGAAACGATGGAAGACCCCGACGACGACGACCGTCTTCGCGGTGACGAGAGGAAGGACCTCGCGATAGACCCGCCCGGCGTAGAGGTAGTCGTCGTGCGGGCAGATCGCCCCGGCCACGCCCGGCGGCGGGGCCTCGCCGAGCCGCCCGGGCGACGGAGGAGCCGCGGAGAGCTCGAAGACCTTCTTCATCTGCCCGGCGGTCGTGGCGAAGCCGACCCCGTCGAGCTGGCCGCGGATCTCTCCGGCAGACGGGATCGCCATCTCCTTCCGGACCTCTTCGAGGCTCGGCGGCGCGGCAGGACCCGCCGCTGGCGCCGGCCACGAAGAACGACAGGGCGGACCCGCATCGACGTTCATCTCAGGCCTTTCGCCTCCGCTGGTTCGCTCCTTCGGGACCGCCTCGTCGCCAGCAGCCGGTCGATCTCCTTCCCGAGGACGGCAAGGGGTGCGGGCTTGGAGAGGTAGGCGTCCGCACCCGCGGCGAGGATTCGCTCCCGGTCCCCTTCCATGGCGAGCGCGGTGAGGGCGAGAACCGGAGGGATGGGCCTTGCCTGTGGCCCGGAGACGGGCGAGGACCTCGAGACCGTCCATTCCGGGGAGCTGTATGTCGAGGACGACGAGGTCGTGCGGCGACGAGGACGCCAGGGCGAGCGCCTCGGGCCCGCTCGAGGCCTCGGCGACGGAGAAGCCGCGCATCCGGAAGAACTCCCCGAAGATCGTCCGGTTCGCGTCGTCGTCCTCGACGAGGAGGATTCGCGCCTTGATCCCGCCGGCAGGGACGCCTCGGGATCCCTCAGGACCGCCTCTTTCGGCCGTGGGGGGCGTCGCTCCAACGTCCGCCACGGGAGAACGACCGAGAAGCGGCTCCCCCTCCCCGGCTCGCTCTCCACCTCGATCCGCCCGCCGTGCAGCTCGGCCATTCCGCGCGCGAGGGCCGAGCCCTCCGGCGTGCCCCGGGCAAGCCTCGTGTCGAGCTGCGTGAAGGGCTGGAAGAGCTTCGGGAGGTCCTCGGGCGCGATCCCCAATCCCCGTGTCGCGGACCTCGAGGCGAACCTCCCCGGCCTCCTCGTCGCCCGACGCCCTCAGCTCGACGGAGCCGCCTGGCGGCGTGAACTTGACCGCATTGGAGAGGAGATTGACCGGGACCTGCCGCGGCCGCCGACGAACCGGACCGGCAGCGGAGCACCGCCAGGCGATCGCCGCCATCCTCCCTCGCCGCACGGTGCGCGAGCCGGACTCGACAGACCCCCGCCGAGGGGCTCGGCCGAGGGCCGAGCGAGCTCTCGCCGATCCTCGAGCAGGCGGGCGCGGAGAGAGGTGCCGCCCCGCCTCTTCGCGAGCTCCTGAGCTGGCGGTCCTGGACTGGGGGTCGTGTGGGGCCTGCCCGCCCGGAGCAGCTCCGCGCGCGTCGAGGATCCCCGTGAGGGGCGTCCTCAGCTCGTGGCTCATGCTCGCGAGGAACGAGTCCTTGGCACGGGCCGCCCTTTCGAGCTCGGCGTTCACCCGCTCGAGCTCGGCAGAGCGCTCGGCCACCCTCTGCTCGAGCGTGGCGTTCAGAGCGGCCAGGTCGGCGAGGGCCGTCTCGCGGGCGGTGACGTCGGCGACCCGAGTCGAGACCGCGATCTCCTGGCCGTCCGGGGCCCGCACGGGCGAGTAGACCGTCTCGAAGTGCCGGCCCGCGGCGGTGGTCCGGTGCGCGTGGGCCTCTCCCTGGAAGGCGCGCGCGAGGCTCTCCTTCACGCCCGGGATGTTGTGGTCCGAGATGAACGAGAAGAGGTCCGCTCCGAGCGCGACCTCCTGGCCGCGGACCGCCAGGATGACGGCCCTCCCGGGCGCGTTGAAGCCGAGGAGACGGCCCTGCCGGTCGACGAGGCCGACGGGCTCGGGAATCGACTCGAGGATCGCGTGGGGGTCGAGGCGGGCGGCCGCCTCGGAAACCTCACCGAGGTTCGTATCACGCCGGGCGGGTCCGCCGTCTCCGCTCAACGGAGAGGAGTGTAGTTCCACCTCGCGAAAAGGAGGCGGCCCGGGAATGGTTCCCGGGCCCTCGGCGCCGCCGGATTCCCCGCCGCCCCAACCGGGCGTCATCGTCTTCCATCCCCTTCGCCGACTCTATGACGGTGCGGACCGTTCGCTTACGGCCCCCTCCTCGCCCCGCTCGGTGTAAATTGTCCCCAACATGCTGACCGTCTACCTCGCGGCGCTGGCCTTCGGCCTCGTCCTCATCGGCGCGTCCGTCTTCCAGGGAGACGGAGGCGGGCACGATTCCGGCGACGGCGACGCCGACGGACACGGTGAGGGTCACGGCGACGCCGACCACGGCGCGTTTCTCACGAACCTCCTCTCTCTCCGCTTCTGGACCTACGCCCTCGGCGCATTCGGAATGGCCGGGACGGCGCTCTCCCTCCTCGGCGTGAGCGCCGGCGTCCACGTTCCGGCCTCGGTCGTCCTCGGCTTCGTCGTCGGGGCGGGCGTGGCGGCCCTCTTCCGCTCCCTCGGGCGAGGCTCGGCGACGAGCCCCGCCTCGACCGAGGCCTTCCTCGGCACGGAGGGCGAGGTCGTCCTGCCGCTCCTTCCCGACGGCCTCGGAAAGATCCGGCTCCACGTCGGCGACCAGGACGTCGAGGTCCCGGCGCGCACGGGAGGGGTCCCCATCGAGATCCGCGAACGCGTCGTCGTCGTCCGCTTCCGGGATGGGGTCGCCGAGGTCGAGCCCGCTCCCTGGAAGGAATAGCCCCCACACCTTCTCTCGCTGGAGGTAATTCGTGCTCGACTCTCTCGCCGGTATCGGGGCCGGGGTCATCGCGGGCGCCGTGGCGCTCGGCATCCTCTCGGCCCTCGCCCGATCGATCGTCGTCATCTGCCCGCCGAACCAGGTCGTCATCTTCTCCGGCCGCAAGCGCAAGCTCGCCGACGGGAGCCAGGTGGGCTACCGGGTCGTCCTCGGCGGCCGGTCCGTGCGCATCCCGCTCCTCGAGCGGGTCGACCGGATGAGCCTCCTGTCGATCCCGATCGACCTGAAGGTCTCGAACGCCTATTCGAAGGGCGGCATCCCGCTTCGGGTCCACGCGATCGCGAACGTGAAGGTCGCGTCGGACCCGCGGGTCGTCGGCAACGCCATCGAGCGCTTCCTCGGCCGCGACCCGGCCGAGATCGCCCGCGTGGCCAAGGAGAGCCTCGAGGGGCACCTGCGCGGCGTCCTCGCGAACCTGACGCCGGAGGAGGTCAACGAGGACCGCCTCAAGTTCGCCACCGGCCTCGTCGACGAAGCCGAGGGGGACTTCCGCAAGCTCGGGCTCACGCTCGACACGCTGAAGATCCAGAACGTCTCCGACGAGGCGAACTACCTCGCCTCCATCGGACGCGCGCGGATCGCCATGGTCCTGCGCGACGCGGAGATGGCCGAGTCGCTCGCCCGGTCGGAAGCGTCGCAGGGAGAGGCCTCGTCGCGGCGGGCCGGCGAGGTCGCGAACCAGCAGGCGGGAACCGTCATCGCCCAGAAGGAGAACGAGCTGAAGACGCTGAAGGCGCAGCTCGAGGCGAAGGCGAAGGCCGCCGAGGAGACGGCCGTCCAGGCCGCCCTCCAGGCCCGGGCCGAAGCCGAGCAGAAGCTCCAGGCCATCCGCAAGAAGCTGGAGGAGACGCGACTCCAGGCCGAGGCGGTCCTCCCGGCACAGGCCGCCCAGCAGGCCGCCGCCTTCGCGGCACGCGGCGAGGCGGCCACCATCGAGGAGAACGGAAAAGCCCTCGCCGACGTCCTGAAGCTCCTCACGACGGCGTGGGTCAGCGCCGGCACCGACGCAAAGGACATCTTCCTCATCCAGAACCTCGAACAGATCCTGCGCACGGTCGTCGACCGGGTGAAGGCGGTGGAGGTCGACGAGACCCACCTCCTCGACAACGGCGACGGCTCGGCGCTGGCGACCTACGTCGCCTCGTACCCGGCCGCGGTGAGCAGCGTCCTCGCCGAGGTGAGCCGGACGACGGGGGTCGACGTCGTCGCGCTCCTCTCGCCGGTCCGCGCGGAGGTGGCGCGATGATCGGCGATCTCGGTTCCGTCGTCGGCGTCGCCATCGGCGTCGTCCTCTTCTTCGGCGCGGCGGCGCTCGTCGTCGTCAAGCGCCTCTTCCACATCTGCAGCCCGAACGAGGTCCTCGTCTTCTCCGGCGGCAAGTCGACCGTCGACGGCCGCGCCGTCGGCTACCGGATCGTCAAGGGGGGCAGCTCCCTGCGCACGCCGCTCCTGGAGCGGGTCGACCGGATGGACATCACGAACATGACCGTCGACGTCGCCGTGAGCAACGCCTACTCCAAGGGCGGCATCCCGCTCACCGTCGCCGGCGTCGCCAACCTGAAGGTCGCCGGCCACCAGCCGCTCCTCAACAACGCCCTCGAACGGCTCCTCGGCAAGGGCCGTCCGCAGATCATCCAGGTCGCCAAGGACACCCTCGAAGGGAACCTCCGCGGCGTCCTCTCCCAGCTCACCCCCGAAGAGGTCAACCAGGACAAGCTCCGCTTCGCCGAAAAGCTCCTCGAGGAGGCCGAGCACGACCTCTCGCGCCTCGGCCTCGTCCTCGACGTCCTGAAGGTTCAGAACGTCTCCGACGACGTCGGCTACCTCAACTCCCTCGGTCGCAAGCAATCGGCGGCCCTCGACAAGAGCGCCCGGGTCGCCGAGGCGCAGGCCCACGCCGAGGCCATCATGCGCGAGGCCGAGAACGGCCTCGCATCGCGCCTCGCCCTGATCGACGCCGACGGCGCCATCGCCCGCGCCGAGGCCGACAAGCGGATCATGCAGTGCGAGACCGGCCGCGAGGCGATGGTCGCCGAGGCGGTCGGCAAGGTCACCACCGCCATCGCCAAGGCCGAGGCCGAGCTGAAGGTGCAGCAGGCGCGCATCGAGCAGGTCCGCCTCCAGCTCGAAGCCGACGTCGTCGCCCCCGCCCGCGCCGACATGGAGAAGAAGCAGGCCGAAGCGCGTGGCAAGGCCGCAAAGATCGTCGAGGACGGCAAGGCGACCGCCGCCGTCCTGACGCAGATGATCGAGACGTGGAAGGCCGCCGGCCCCAACGCCCGCGACATCTTCCTCATGCAGAAGCTCCAGAGCGTCATGTCCTCGCTCGTCGAGACGATCCAGAGCGTCAGGGTCGACCGGATCTCCTACCTTCCCGCCTCGGGTGGCGTGACGCAGGGGATCCAGCTCGTCGAGCAGGTGAAGGCCGCCTTCGGCGTCGACCTCGCGAAGGTCGTGGGCCGGCTCGGGGCGCCGGAAGAGAAGAAGCCCGCAGCAGGCTAAGAGCAAGACGGGGCCGTGGCCGCCACTGCTCCGTCCCCGCCGGGTGACCAGCCTTGCCCGTCACCTCCGAAAGGCGGGGCGCTCGGGCGGAGTACGTGTGTCGTCGGGAGGTAGACGGTCCTCGCCGCGGCGGAGGCCCCTGCCGGTTCGATTCCGTCACCACGGATCATGCCGAGACATCGCAACCGACCTGATCCTCGACGAAGTCCGATGTGGCACAGAACGCCATTTTTCAATGGCCTGCTAAATGCCGGAGACCCTCCCCGGGTATCCTATTCCGGATGAATCAAGCCATGCGGTGCGCCTTGATCGTTGCTCTCTGGGCTGCGGCCGGAACGGCACTGGCCCAGGGAGACACGCTGCTCCAGTTCAACAGCGAATCCGGCGACTACGTGGGAGGCGGCCTTCACTTCACGCTGACCCCGTCAGACGGGACGATCACCGCCAGCCGGGTCGACGGCGGAGTAGCGGTCGGCTTCAGCTCCGACGACTCGACCTGGTGGACTCTCCATTTCGTTCCTCCTTCTGGAGCGACCCTGACTCCGGGCGCCTATGAAGGGGTGACGCGCTGGCCCTTCCAGGCCCCGACGACGGGCGGGCTAGACGTTTCCGGGAACGGGAGAGGCTGCAACACTCTGATCGGCCGCTTCACTGTCCTCGAAGCCGAGTTCGCCGGCGATGGCGAGGTCCTGAACCTGGCGGTGGACTACGAGCAGCACTGCGAGGGAGACGTCCCGGCGCTGTTCGGCTCCGTGCGCTACAACTCTGGCGTACCGCTGGGGCCGCGCCTCGCCGTCGGCCCGGCCTGGCGTTACGAGGGCGATGTGGGCTGGTCCACGCTGGCTTTCATCGTGTCGCTCTCTGGACCCGCGGACACGGCCGTCACAGTGCACTACCAGTCGGCTGACGGCACGGCCATGGCCGGCAGCGACTACAGCGCGGTCTCCGGAACGGCGACGATTCCGGTCGGCGAGACGATGGCGATCGTGGCCTTGCCCTTGCTCGGCGACGTGGCGGAGGAAGGCGACGAGACCCTCACTCTCTTGCTGAGCGAAGCCTCCGGAGCGCCGATCGCCTTCGGCGCAGGCCTGGGTACGATCCTCAACGACGACCCCGACAAGACGTACCTCCACTTCGACAGCGAGCCCGGCGATTGGGTCGGCCTGGGCCAGCAGTTCACGCTGACGCCGGTAGAGGGGAACATAACTCTCGAGCAAGTCGGAAGCGCCGTTCATGCCGCCTTCGACGGTTCGACGGACTGGGGCCTCTCCTTCGCTCCACCGACCGGTGAGATCCTGACGCCCGGAAGCTACGAAGGGGCAACGCGCTACCCGTTCCAGTCTCCGACGACGCCCGGCCTCGACGTGTCGGGAGATGGGCGGGGCTGCGGCATGGTCGATGGCCGCTTTGTCGTCCTCGAAGCCGAGTACGGAGCAGGCGGGGAGGTTCTGAGGTTCGCGGCGGACTACGAGCAGCATTGCCACCTGGAAGGCCCGGCCCTGTTCGGCTCGGTGCGCTACCGCTCGAGTATGCCGCGCGGCCCCCGCGTCTCTGTCGGCCCCGCCAGGGTCTACGAGGGGGACAACGGATCGTCGAACATGGGGTTCGTGATCTCGCTGTCGGCTCCTGCCGACGCCGCCGTCACGGTGGACTACGAGACGGTGGACGGCACGGCCACTGCCGGCAGCGACTACACCCACGTATCGGGAACCGCCACGTTCCCTCCCGGGGAGACGGCGGTGCCGGTGACGGTGCCGGTGCACGGCGATCTGATGGAGGAAGGCGACGAGGCGTTCACCCTGTCGCTGAGCAATGCCGCCGGGGCGCCCATCGCATTCGGCGAGGGCGATGGCAGGATTCTCGACGACGACCCCTACAAGACGCTCCTCTACTTCAACAGCGAGCCCGGGGACTGGGTTGGCGTGGGCCATCGGTTCACGCGCACACCGGCGGACGGGACCTTCGTCGCGGAGCGCGTCGACGGTGGAGTTCACATCGCCTACGCGAGCACACTGTGGTGGGACCTTCATTTCATCCCTCCCACAGGTCACCCGCTGGCCCCGGGTGACTACCTAGGGGCGACGGGCTGGAGCTATGGCTCCTCGACGACGCCCCTCATGCGCGTCGAAGGTGAGGGTCGCGGCTGCAGCTTACTGATCGGCAAGTTCACGGTCCTCGAAGCCGAGTACGGCGCCGGGGGGGAGGTCCTGAGGCTCGCGATCGACTACGAGCAGCACTGCGACGGCGCCACCGCCGCGCTTTTCGGGTGGGTCCGATACAACTCAAGCGTCCCCGTCGTCCCGCGCCTCGCCGTCAACTCCGTCTCGCGCTACGAGGCGGACGACGGCTCGTGGAACCTGAACTTCGAGATCTCGTTGCCGGCTCCCGCCGACACGGTCGTGACAGTTGACTACCAGGTCGTCGACGTCACGGCTACGGCCGGCAGCGACTACACGGCGGCCTCGGGAACGGCGACGTTCCCCGTCGGGACGACGAAGCTGACCGTGCCCGTCACGGTATTCGGCGACACGGTGCAGGAAGACGACGAGACGCTCGCGTTCGTGCTGAGCAACAGTGCGGGAGCTCCGATCGGCTTCGGGCATGGTGTGGGCACGATTCTCAACGACGACCCCTACAAGACGTTTCTCTACTTCAACAGCGAACCCGGCGACTGGATTGGCGGAGGCAGCCAGTTCACGCTGACCTGGGAGGACGGGACCATCACCGCCGAGAACTTTGAACGCGGAGTGCACGTTCACTTCAACGGTTCGACGTGGTGGGACCTCTATTTCGTCCCCATATCGGGTGTGGCTCTGAAGCCGGGCGTCTACCTGGGGGCGACGCGGCCCGGCTATCCCGACCGGACGACGCCCGGACTCGATGTTTCCGGGGATGGGCGGGGCTGCAACATGCTCACCGGCCGGTACACGATCCTCGAGCTCGAATACGGCACGGATGGCAAGATCCTCAGATTCGCGGCCGACTACGAACAACACTGCGAGGGGGGCGACCCGGCGCTCTACGGCTCCGTGCGCTATCGCTCGGGCGTACCACGGGTACGCCGGGTGTGGGTCGCGGGCTCGTCTGTGGCAGAAGGCGACAGCGGGACGGCGAGTCTCGACTTTCCAGTCTGGCTGTCGGAACCGAGCAGCTCTCCGGTCACTGTGAGCTTCGCCACCGAGGACGGGACAGCGAGTCAGGGAGTCGACTACACGCCGTTCTCGGGGTCGATGGTCCTTCCCGCCGGGGAGACCAACGGCGTCATCCAGGTCTCGGTCCTCGGCGACAACTCCGTCGAAGAAGACGAGAGCTTTTCCCTGAACCTGGTCGGGGCGGAGGGCGCTGTCGCCGGGCCTCCCTCGGGAGCGACCGCCACGATACGGAACGATGACGCCGACGGGCCAATGGGCTTCCACACACTGCAACCCTGCCGTCTGCTCGACTCTCGGGAGATCGGGCCGGCACTGGCGGTCGATGTCGAGCGGGTCGTGGCTGCCGCGGGAGCCTGCGGGATCCCGCCCGAAGCCAGGACTGTGATCCTCAATGTGACGGCGGTCGCTCCGACGGGCACGGGTCACATCCAGGCGTACGCGGCAGGAACCGCGGCCCCCGGAACGAGCGTGCTCAGCTTCTCCGGGGGGCGAACGCGCGCCGGCCTCACGTTCGTCAGGCTCGGCGCGAACGGGGCGTTCACGCTGCTTTGCCGGATGCCGGGGAGCCCGGGGGGGACCACACACGCAGTGATAGACGTCTCCGGCTACTTCCGATAGGAGAAACGAGTGAACGAATACCTGCGCGCTGGTCCGAGTGCGGGCGGCCCAACAGAATCAATCGGAGAGGTACCACCTCACAACCCTCCGTCGTGCCAACGGCTACGTGGAGGGATCATTCCCAGGATCATCGTCTGCCTCTTGAGCGTCGGCCTGCTCGTCCTATCCGGCGCCGTAAGGGCGCAGTCGACGCCCGGCGAGAGGGTCGTGAAGGACCTGAAGGGGCGGGTGACGTCGCGCACGACGACGACCGCGCCGGAGGGCGTTCACAGGACGCTCTTCGGGTACGTTTCCGATTCCGAGCAGCCTTCGAACATCATTGACGAAGATCTCAACCGCCTCGGGCGCGTCAGCCGGAGAGTCGAACAGAGGTTCGATGCCCAGGGTCGGATCAGCGAGAAGGTGGAGGTCCGGTTCGAAGAATCGGGAAAGGGGACGGGAAGCCGGACGCGCTATTCCTACGATCCGTCGGGGCACCGCTCGGAGAGTTCGACTCCAGTCAAGTAGATCGCTCTGCGTCGCGGAGAATCGGGCCGTCCGGCCTTCCGTCGCGAGCGCTCCCTCACGATGAAGGAGACGACGTCAGGCAGAAGCTCCAGAGCGTCATGTCGTCCCTCGTCGAGACGATTCAGAACGTCAGCGTCGACCGCGTCTGGCCGGCTAGGGGCGCCGGAGGGGAGAGACCAGGCCGGGCCGCTCGCGAGTCGCCCTTCTCAATAGCCGCGCGCTCGGTCGACCGCGCAAACGACGGGCTGGCCCTCCGCGAACCGCCGCAGGTTCTCGAGGACGTCGGGGACCATGGCGCGAGGGGTCGAGGGCCCCGAGTGGTGCGGGGTGACGACGACCTTCGGGTGGCTCCAGAGGGGAGAGTCCGGCGGGAGCGGCTCCTCGGCGAAGACGTCGAGGACGGCTCGCTCGAGGCGGCCGGCGTCGAGGGACTCGAGGAGGTCGGCCGTGACGACGAGGCCGCCGCGCGCGACGTTGACGAGGACGAGGCGCGGGTGGCCGGCGGCGAGGAGGTTCGCGTCGACGAGTCCGCGGGTCTCGGGAGTGAGCGGGGCGCAGAGGACGAGGACTCGAGCCCGCGGAAGCCAGGCGCCGAGATCGCGAGTGGCGTGGAGCGGGAACTCGGCGTCCGGGCGCGAGGTGCGAACGAAGCCCTGGACGTCGAGTCCGATCTCGCGGAGGGCTCGGCCGATCTGGCGCCCGATACGGCCAAAGCCCAGAACGAGCGCCACCTGGCCGGTCAGGTCCTCGGGGACAAGCCCGGGAGCCCACCGGCGCTGTCGCTGGGTCTCGCGGCACTCGTCAATGCGCTGGGTGGCCGCGAGGAGGTGGACGAGCGTGTAGCGCGCCATCCAGAGCCCGAACTGCCCGTCGGCCCTCGTGATGGGCAACGCGGCCGGGATGGAGGGGTCGGAGAGCAGGTGGTCGACCCCCGCGCCCGCGCTCTGGATCCAGGTCAGCCGGGGCATCCGCGCGATCAACCCTTCCGGGACCTTCCATACGAAGAGGCCTTCGGCGCCGGCGAGCCAGGAATCGTCGAGCGGGCCGCGCGGGTGAAAGCCGCGGATTTCCAGGCGGGTCTCGGCTTCGCGGAGCGCACAGACCCACTCTTCGTGGCGGTGGTGGACGACGGCAATCAGGCGCATGCGCCCGGCATGATGCACCCCGCATGGAGCCCGGTGTCCGGAAATTGGAACCGCCCGGACTGGCACGCGGGCTGCTCTTGTACGGACGAGTGATGGGCCTCGAGCCGCTCCGCTCGGCCGGATCCTGGCGACGTCCAGCTTCAGACCGCGCGCAGCGGTTCCTCGCCCGCCGAAGGAGAAGCTCCATGTCCAGGACAATCGCGGTCCGGTCTGCCGCCGTGGCCGCCGCGCTCCTCTGGGTCGTCTCCTGCGGCGTCGGCAGCCATTCGCCGACGGAACCGTCGTGCAGGCAGGTGTCCGGCACCTGGGACGCTTCGTTCGTCAACTCTTGCGGGGGCTCCGGTTCCGGAGTCGTGGTCGTCGCGCAGGTCGGCTGCAATTTCGAAGCCCTGATCCCCGGCTTCGGCGGAGGGAACGTCGCGGGCCAGATCGAGGGAGACCGCGCGAGCTTCACCCTCTACTTCTCGTATCCCTGCTCGGGCTCCGCAACGGGCACCGCCACGATCACCGGTTCGACGCTGCACGGGACCTACTCCGGGGGTGCCACCGGTTTCGGCTGCTGTAACCCGGTCACGGGCTCGTTCACGCTGACGCGCTAAACGGAGCGCTCGCCTCGACTCGGAACGCGGACAGGAGACACCCACGGCCGGATGGCCCCCGCCCTTTGCGCTAGAGTGGTCGCAAGACGTCCGTCGTTCCGGAGGTGTCGTCGTGGGTTCCGGGCTTGATCTCGCCTCTCACGCAGGCGAGCCCGTCCTCCTTTTCTGTCTCCTGCTCGCGGCGCTCGCGGGCGCTGCGATCGGCTGGAACCGCTTTCGCAACGGAAAGCCCGCCGGTGTCGGGACACACGCGCTCGTCGCCCTCGGCGCGGCGCTCTTCGTCGCGATCCCGGTTCAGACGAGCCTTCCGCAGGGCGGGGACTCGCTCTCGCGCGTGATCCAGGGAGTCGCAACGGGAGTCGGCTTCCTCGGCGCGGGCGAGATCTTTCGCGATCCGGGCGGCCCGGGCCGCGTGCACGGCCTGACCTCGGCCGCGGCTCTGTGGGTCACGGCCGCCCTCGGGATCGTCGCGGCCTGCGGCTCGTGGGTCATCATTGCCGCGACCACGACCTTCGTCATGCTGATCCTCGTCCTGTCGCCGCGCCTCGAGCGCCGCTTCGCCCTGCGCGACGGCGAGGATCGCCGGTGACGAAGACCGGCGACTGAGCCGCCACGTCCCATGCTCGCCAGGGGACGAAACGAGGAGCAGGCGGTGCCGGAGGCGCTCGCGCGCTTCGGGTTCCTCTCGCGCGGGATCGTCTACGTCCTGATCGGCGGTATTGCGGCGCGCGTCGCGGTCCTCCAGCGCGGGAGGACCACCGGGCCGGCGGGCGCGCTCGCGAGGGTCCTCACCGGATCGGGCGGGCGACTGATTCTCTGGATCGTCGTGGCCGGTCTCTTCGCGTTCGTGCTCTTCCGCGTCGTGCAGGGCGTCCGCACGCGCCAGAGCCTCGCACGGGTCCTCTACTTCACGGGCGGGCTGGGCGGGCTCGTCCTCGCGATCGCGGCGGCGCGCGTTCTCCTGCATTTCCGGTCGGGTGCCGACGAGGCCGGGCTCCGGGAGCTCGTCGCCCGTCTCGTCTCTCACGACTGGGGCCGCTTCGGGCTCGGGCTCGGAGGCGCGATCGCCATCGTGGTTGGCGGCGTGGAGGCGGTGCGGGCCGTGCTCGGCCGGCTTCCGGCCGACTTCACTGCCGCCATCATGGCTCGCACGCAGCGGAAGTGGACCTCCGTGCTCACGCGCGTCGGCATGCTGGCGCACGGCATCGTCGCCGCAATCGTCGGGACCTCCGTCTTCCGGGCGGGGCTCGACGAGAACGCGCGGGCCCTGGGCGGAACGGGAACCGCGCTCCACACGATCAGGCATTTCGGATCGGGACCCGTCGTCTTCGGACTCGTCGCCGCCGGGCTGATCGCCTACGGGCTGTCGCTCCTCGTCCTCGCCGCCCACCCCCGCCGCAGCTCGCGCTGACTCCCCGGCGAACGGAGTCTCCGGGGCTGCCCTCTCAGCTTCCCAGCAGCCTCCGGCCCATCTCCAGGAGCCACCGCCCCGCCGGGCTCTCGTCCCCGGCGAGGGCGGCGGCATCCGGAGCCGCGAGGAGCCGCCGAACCTCTTCGCCGGAGTCCTCGAGCTCCGCGAGGACCTCGCGGAGTGTCGCGTGCTCGTGCGAGACGCCCCGCGCGGCCTGCCAGACGCTTACGCGCTTCTCGAGCTCCGCATCGCCGGGGTACGGCTGCTCCGCCGCGTTCGGGACCCCGAGACCGTTGATCGCCGCGAGGACCAGCTCCTTGCGGGCACCGTAGTGAAGGCCCGCCAGGCGCTCGGGCATCAGGGGCGTTCCGAGGTGGATGTCCTGGCGGCCCATCCCGAGCGGGAACTCGAGGCGCGTCTCGAGCGGGTCGGCCGGGAGGCCGCCGATGAACCTCACCGGGACGACGGGCGCGCCGACCGCGAGCGCCATGTCGACGAAGGCGCCGCTCATCTTCTCGACGGGCGTCCGGCAGCTCAGGGCGCGCGTTCCCTCCACGTGGACCATGACGGAGCGGCCCGGTCCCGCCATCTCGGCGGCCAGCTCGCCGATGACGCGGACGAGGCTCGCCTTGTCCTCGCGGTCGAAGAAGGTCATCACGCGCGGGTCCGTCACGCCCGGGTAGGAGAAGGCGTGCGCGATGAGCCGCCCGAGCCAGGTGTCCCTGTGCTCGATCTTGGCGAGCGTGACGGTCGGGACCTCGTTCAGCGCCGACGCGACGATCGAGAAGAGGAGCGACTCGACGCCGGTCTGGTGGTTCGCGAGGTAGAGGACGCTCCGGCCGCGCAGGGCCGCGTACGCCTCCGGGTCCTCGACGACGACGCGGCCGACGAAGCGGCCGACGAGGCCGTAGTAGAGGTCCTCGACGGGCCACGGCCCGCGGTCGAACCAGCGCGTCCAGAACTTCCGGAGCGGCGCGAGGTCGAGAGTCCCGCGGCCGTCGCCCGAGACGCGCACCTCGCCGCCCGCGCGCTCGACATCGAGGTCGAAGCGGGTGAGCGGGAGCTGCGCGAAGACCCGTCCCGGGTGGAGCGAGTGGGCGGCGGCGGCGTGCTCGGCGCGGGCGATCTCCGCGGTCTCGCGACTGCCGTAGACGGCCGCGACGGTGCCGGCCAGCCAGTCGGTCGCCGCGACCTGGGCGTCCGTCAGGACCGTGACGCCCTCCTCGACCCGCGAGAGGCGCAGCCCTTCGACCGGGGCCCGGTCGCGCAGGAAGGCGCGGCGCGCGGCGGGTTCGGCCGAGCCGAGAGGCCCCTTGGGGAAGGACGACTCCACGAGGCGGAGCTGGCACCAGACGCCGTCCGGCCCGATGAGCTGGATGAGGAAGACCGGGTAGTCGGGGCTTCCGAAGAACGGCTGCTGGCGGACCTCGCACCGGACGGTGCCGGTGACCGGCGTCGGACCGAAGAAGTCGATCTCGGGGATGAAGGCGGGAAAGGCGACCTTGCCCGGATCGGAAGCGTCGTTCCACGAGTGGAGGTCCGCGTGCGGGATGCCGTGCGTCGCACCGTCGAGTAGCCCCGGGTTGAGAAGGCCGACGGGTACGCCGCTCTCGGTGCGCAGCAGGCTGGAACACTCGCCCCGCCCCATCACGAGGCGTTCGGCGACCTGGAATGCGGGCCCGTGAAAGAGCGCGCCGGTTTCGTACGGGAGCGGGACCAGGGTGCCGAGCGCCTCGGGGAGCGGGTCAGGGCGGGGCGCGTACGCGCCGTGCCGCACCCGGGCCCGTGCAATCTCTTTCTCGCCGTCCGGCGCGACGGCGAGAAGCCGGACGGTTTCACCGTCCTGCTCAGAGCGCAGCTGTCGCGGCTCGCTCACGAGGAACCACCCGCTCACTCGCAGGTCGCGCAGGCCGGTCACCGGGCCGTCGCCCGTGGAGCCGCGCGCGAGGAGGTCGACCATGCTCATCATCGGGAGCGCGGGCTCGGTCCAGGTGGGCCGGTGATCGAGGAGCCACCGGTCGCACTCCGGGTCGAGGACGATCTCGCCCATCCCGGGGCCGGCACCCGGAGTTCCGGGGACGATCCGCATCCCGAGGTTCGTCGCCTCGTAGATCCGCCGCCCGTCGGACCAGAGGCTCGCCTCGCAGGTCGCCCAGGCGCCCCGCTCGTCCCGGCCCGCCGCCGTGATCTCGATCGTCGTGTGGACCGTCCGGTGGTGCGGAAGGACCTGCCCGCGGTACTTCCAGGTCAGCTCCGTCTCCAACCCGATGGCCTCGAAGCGGGGCGCGACGATCCCGTCGTCCATTCCCGCCTGGAGCATGAAGAGCTGCAGCGCCTGGATCATCGCCTCGATCCCGAGGGAGCCGGGCTGCACGGGGTCCTGGAAGAAGTGGGCCTTGAAGAACCACTCGTCCGTGTCGACGTCCTTGACGGCCCGCATCTGGCCGAGACCGGCCTTGCCCGCTTCGGGCCAGAGGCCGTCGACGCGGTCGAGCATCAGGAGCATCGGTCCCGCGAGCCGCGGCCGGCGGGGATCGAAGAATGCCGGCGGCCGTGCGGTGAGGTCGACGAGGAAGTCGCTCGGCCGCTCGAGGAGCTCGCGGTGGGCGTCAGGGATCGGCAACCCGGCCTGGTTGGCGAGCGCGGCCGGCGGGAAGAAGCCGAAGACGGTCTTCATCTCGTAGACCGGCCTCTCATCCGCGAAGCAGGTCACCTCGAACGACTCGATGATCATCGTCCCGGTGGCCGAGACGGTGTTCAGCTTCACGCGCGTCGTGAGCGTGCCGGTGTCTGGGAAGACCTCGCCGAGGAGCGTCCCCGTCCCGTCGAGGTTGCGGAAGCCGAGCTCCTCGTCGACGCTGAGCGCCGAACCGACGTAGCTCGAGAGCCAGCCGCACGGCTGCAGCACCGCCTCGAGGAGGACCGCGAACGGCATCGTCCGGCAGCCGTTCTCGCCGAAGTACCAGGCGTCGGGCGGCACGTCGTACTCGACGGTGACCGACGCCCCGGGCTTCATCACTCCGATCGGGCCGTCCACTTCCGTCACGCGGCTCATGAAGAGATAGGGCGGCCCCGGCAGCCGGGCGACGCGCCCCGGCCCGTCGAAGCGGGTATAGATCGGCCCGAAGGCCTTCGAGGGCTTCCCCCACGCGCAGGCCAGGAGGCTCGCCTGGTCGAAGCGGAAGCCGTCGGACTCCGCCGCCGGCCGCGTGTCGGCAGCGGCCTCGGCGAGAAGCGCCGGCATCGCCTCGAGAGGCCAGTCGGGGACGAGCTCGAGCGCGACGCGCCGCGCGTGGAACGCCTTCAGGCCGTCGACCGTGCAGAGGAGGTCGGCGAAGAGCGTGGGGACCGGGCCGTCGACGACCTCCTCGACGAACACCTCCGTGACGAGCCTGCGCGACGAGGGGGTGACCTGGCCGCGGCACTGGAGCTGGTACGGCAGGTCGGAGACGGGCCGGAACCGCCAGCCGTCCCGCGGCAGTGTGAAGCCGAGCGCCGCGAGGTAGAACGCCATCGCCTGCAGGCACCCCTCGAACATCAGGGTCCCGGGCATGCACGGGTCGTTCTTGAAGTGGCCGTCGAAGAACCAGAGGTCCGGGCGGACGTCGAGCTCCGCGCGCAGGTAGCCGCGGCCCCACGGTCCGCCCGCGACGTCGAAGTCGGTGACGCGATCCTGCAGGAGCATCCGCCCGTCCTGGATGCGCGGGCTGCGCGTGTGCGTCTGCGCCCTCTCGAATCCCGGGCCGAAGCAGGCAAACGCGTCGCCCCGGGCGAACGCGTCGAGGTCTCCCCTGTCGAAGCTGCTCTTCCCGCAGCCCACGGCCGGCGGCGCGAGGCGCGGCTCGGGGACGATCGCCTGCGTCTCGGGGCTCCAGAGGCACCCGGCGGAGGCGGCGAGCTCCGCGTCCGTGAAGAAGCCCGCCTGGCCCTTGCGCACCGTCAGCTGCGGCCGGTCGCCGTTCGTGCAGTCGTAGTGGAAGAACATCAGCCTCACGGCGTCCTGCGCCGCGTGGCCGTCGAGGTGGATGCCGAAACGAAGCGTGTCCCCGGCGCGCGGCAGGTCCCCGTGATACGTCAGCTCGCAGCCGAGGAGCCGGTAGACCCGCTCTCCCCTGTTCAGGAGGTCGACGCCGAGGTACGAGATGAGCATCAGGTCGGCCTGGCCCGCCTCGATCATCACGCCCGCCGGCATGTGGCCCTGGTGCAGGTACCAGGAATCCCACGTCACGTCGGTCTCGGTCCAGATCGTCCCCTTCCCCATGCTCGCCGGCTCGGCCGCGAGACCGACGACCCGGTCGGCGAGGAGGAGCGGAGGGAGCGGCATCCGGACCTGGCGTGCGTAGCCGTCCTGCGCCGCGAAATCCCGACCGAAGAGCTCCGAGATCCGGCCTCCGGCGTGGATCTCGAGCTGGCCGCGGTCGAATCGGGGACCGACGGGACCTCCGCTGCGATGAGGTTTCTCGACAGGCGTCGGAGCCGTCGAAATCATCGGGGTCTCCGGGAACGCCGGAACACTTTCCGTCGTTCCCGCACGGCGCGCTGCGTGGAGGAACGTCTCCATCGCCGCGCCGCGCCCAGAGAGGAACCGCTCGTGCAGAGCCTGCTGCGCCAGAACGTAGTCCTGCTGGATTCTCGAGAGCTGGGCGACGTGGTCGAGCAAGCCCTGAAGGACGGGGGACGCGACCGGTGCGGAAGGCGCGGGCGGAGCGATCGGCACGACGGGATCGCGCGACCGGACGTTCCAGTCTTCGTCGAGGACCGGCGGCAGGACCGGAGCCGGGGCCATGACGCGCGCGCCCGCCGGGTCCGGCGCGACGATCGGCAAAGGGACGGGCAGGAGCTTCACCTCGGGAAAGTGCGCCGGGAAGGCGAGGCTCCGGCCGCTCCGAGGGGAGGGCCGTTCCGCCCGCAGCAGGGCGTCGAGCTCGTCGAGAGCCCCGGCGCGCATCGGCACGCCCGCGGCGACGAGCGCCGCGACGGCGTCGAGGGTCGCCTCGAGGCCCTGCCCCTTCCGGTCGAGGCTGACGACGAGCGCCTCGCGCTCGCCGAGGATCGCGCGGATCCAGCGGCCGCACGCCGCCTGCGGCCCGTGCTCGACGAAGACGCGGACGCCGTCCTCCCAGGCCGCGAGGACGGTCGGGCGCAGGTCGAGCGTCCGGTTCGCCTGGCCGAGGATCGCCTGCGCGCAGCTCTCGGACGTCGGCACGTAGCGGACGGCCGTGGCGTTCGTGTAGAAGCGGGCGGGCGGCCGCGACCCGGCCGGAGGGGCGGCGTCGTCGGCCGGCGGTGCAGCGATAGCCACTCCTCCCGAACCGCGTCGAGCTCGGGAACGTGGACCGCGAGCGGGTAGCCGAGGCGCAGGCATCGGCCTCTACCCAGCGCCTCGACGACCCGGGCGCATCCGCCTTCGTCTCCGGAGATGACGCAGTCCGCGTCGCCGTGGACGATCGCGAGGTGAACCCGCTCCTCGCTCGCGAGGGCGGCCGTCACGTCGGCGACGGGAGCGAGGACCGTCCAGGACGCCCAGCGGACCGGAACGCCCCACGCGCGTTCGACCGCCGCGAAGCTCCCGCCGAGGTCCCGCGTGAAGAGCCCCGAGCTCTCGCTCTCCGCCACGAGCGCGTCGGCGTCGGCCCAGGTCCCCGAAGCCAGGAGGGCGTTCGTCTCGCCGGAGGAGTACCCCATCCAGGCGTGGGGCTCGAGCCCCAGGAACCCCCGCGTCAGCTCGGCGTGGAGCTGGCAGAGAGCCGAGGCCCCCCAGAGCTGCTCGAGGACCGCCGGCTCGCGGGCGTCGTCTTCGAAGGACCAGGCGAGCGCGCGTGGGAGCCTGCGGCTGCGGCGAGCGAGGGAGACTGCGAGCCCCGGGAGCCGCTCGAGGAGGTCGCGTCCCATGCCGCGATAGGCGGCGCCGGCGCCGGCAAAGACGAAGGCGACGTCGCCGTTCACAGGCCGCTCGCGGAAGTGGATTCCGGGACCGGCGGGAGCGCCCGTCTCGAGATGCGACAGGGCCCGCACCCGCACGCTTTCGAAGGAGCCTTCCGTCGCCACGAGGACCAGGCGGACAGGATCTTCCTCGCCGAGGCCCTCGCGGCCGCTGTGAAGCGCGTCGATCACAGCCGCGCGATCGGGTCCGGAGTAGCAGCGCAGCCGCGGGGCGTCGTCCTCGGCGCAGCGCGGGTGACCCTGGGCCTCCGTTAGCTTGATCCGCGGGCCACCCGCCACCCCGACGCGCGCCACGCGGGCCGAGGGGCTGGACGGCAGCCAGGGCCGTCCCCCGGGAAGCCTGCGGTGGTGGAGGCTGAGGGCAGCGACGGCGACGTGGACGAGGTCCGACGCGGCGTAGGAGTGCCCGAAGCGCGACACGAGGCTCACCGGTGTCTCGCCGACGAGGTCGAGAAGCTTTACCGGCTCCCCTCGCGCCTCTATCTCGTGACCTTCTTCTCGTTGCTTGGCCCCTTCGATCTCTTCGATCAGCGCGTAGACGCGGTCGCCGTCCCGCTCGGCATCCTCCAGTCGCTTGACGACGAGGACCACCGCGGCGTCTCCGGCCGGGCTTGCCGTCCCCTCGCCGGCAAGGGCCTCGATCGCGCTCCTGTGGACGCTCTCGCAGGAGAGGTCGACGGCGCCGACGAGCGCCGCGTCCAGCTCGCCGCTGCAGAGGGCCCGCATCGCGAGAGAGAGGGCCACCGTTCCCGACGCCTCTCCCGCCTGGACCGTGAACGCGCGCCCCCCCAGGTCGAGCTGGGAGCTGAGCCGGTTCGCCGGGATGTTCGGCATCGTGCCGACGACGGACGCCGCTTCGAGGACGGGGACGACCGCGTCGCGCGCTTCCTGCAGCCACTCCGTCGAGGCCCCGGCTTCGCGGGCCGTGCGGGCCAGGCGCCAGCGCGCACCCCACCGGGCCACCTCGGGGTCGGGCTCCATTCCGACGAAGATCCCGGTCCGCTCGCGCGGGAGCGCACTGCTCCCGGCGAGCGCCTCGCAGGCGGCCCGGAGCGTGGCGAGCTGCTGTGGCAGCGTCTGGCCGAGGTCCTTCGGTGGAAAGCGAAGCCCCTCGAGGTCGAGCTCGACGGGACCGAAGCGGCCTTCGCCTCGCGCGTCGAGAAGGCTCGCGTCCGAGAAGAGGACCTCGGCGAATCGCGGACGATTCGGGGCGTTCGCCACGGCGCAGCCGAGGCCGACGACGGCGAGGACGGGAGGCTTCGAACTCCCGGCTGCCGCGGCTGCCGCGGCCGAGGTCGCCGCATCCCGTGCACCGCTCGTTCGCTCCAGCTCCGGGTCGTCCTCCGAGACGATCAGGTGGGCGTTGTTCCCGCCGAAGCCGAACGCCGAGACCGCGGCGACCCTCGGCCCTTCGCACGTCCAGGGCTCGAGCCGTTCGACGAGCCGGAAGGGCGAGCCTGCGAGCGCGTCGAGCGGTTCCCCCGCGTGGAGCGTGGGCGGCCGCATTCCTGCCTTCATCGCCCCGAGCACCTTCAGGAGGCCGGCCACGCCGGCGGCCGTGATCAGGTGCCCCAGGTTCGACTTGAGCGACCCGAGCGGCACGCCGGAGAGCCCCGCGAAGACCGCGCCCGTGCTGCGGATCTCCGCGCCATCTCCGATCGGCGTCCCCGTGGCGTGCGCCTCGATCAGGGAGACCCGTTCCGGACCGAATCCCGCCTCCGCGTACGCGGCCCGAATGGCCCGCTCCTGCCCTTCCTCGGACGGGGCGAGGAGCCCCTTGCCGCGCCCGTCGTTCGACAGGCCCACGCCCCGGATGACGCCGTGGATCGTGTCGCCGTTCCGCCGGGCGTCGCCGAGCCGCTTCAGGACGACGAAGGCGGCGCCCTCCGCGGGGACGAGGCCGTCGGCTCCCCTGTGAAAGGGGCGCGAGCGGCCGCTCCGGCTCAGGGCGCCGAGAGCGGTGAACCCGACGTGCAGGAAGAGGTCGTCGGCGCGCTGCACGGCGCCCGCGAGCATCACGTCGGCCTCGCCGTCGTGGAGGCGGTCGCAGGCGAGCTTGATGGCGTAGAGCGAGCTCGCGCAGGCGGCGTCGAGGCAGAAGGCGCCCGCTCCCAGCCCCAGCGCGCGGCGCAGGAGAGCGGCGGTCCCGCCGCTCATGAACCGGTTCCGCGGGTCGACGGCGGCACCCCCTCCGCCGGTGCCGTTTCCGGTCCAGACGCTCCGCGCGAAAGCGGCCATCCCCTCGGAAGGGAAACCGAGGTTGCCAAAGACGGCCCCTGTCCGTGGCCGGGCGGCCGCGCCCGTGGCGGTCGCGTGCGCGAGCCCGGACTTCTCGTCCCCCGAGTCTCTCAGCGCCTCCCGGGCCGTGTGGAGGACCCAGTACACCAGTTGGTCGAGCCCTTCGAGCTCCTTCTCGCCAACCCCGAACCCCGACGGGTCCCAGATCGTCTCGAACCCGGAAACGTAGCCGCCCCGGTCGGACCAGGAGCCGTCCGGGGCCGGGCCGGACGGACGGAGGATCTGGTCCGGGTCGAGCCCCCAGCGTCCTTGCGGGGCCGGGCCGACGAGGTCGCGCCCCGCGGCGACGAGCTCCCAGAGCGCGGACGGGTCCAGGGCGCCCGGCAGGACGCAGGACCGCCCGACGATGGCGATCGGGGCGAAGGCCACGAGGTCAGGCCTGGCTGCCGGCCGGCAACGCGTGGTTCTCGACTCCGAGGAGAGCCGCCAGCCGCACGCCCTTCTCGTCGGTGAAGTGGATGTCGGTCGTGACCCCGTGGCTCCCCACCTTGCGGCGGTAGGCCGCCACGTTGACGACGCCCGGCGCGGGAGACGACCTGTACGGCCGCAGCTCTCCGATCGTCGTCGGCAGGTTGTCCCGCCCGAGCATCCGCTGCGCGTAGAGGACCGCGACCTGCAGCCCTCCGTCGAGAGCCGCCACGTCGAGCTGCCAGGGATTCGCCGAGCCGTTCGGCCAGCCCGCGCGCTCGACGCCCCGGACGCGTCCTCCGGCCCCGTGGTCGGAGATCCCGTCGACCTGCTCGATCAGCTCGAAGGCGCCGCGGTGAAACAGGAGGTCGCCGTAGATCGGCTCCCCGGACCACTCCCCGAGCTCGAGCTGGGGCAGCGCCGGGCCCTGGGCGTCGAGCTCCGAGAGCAGCTCGGCCCGGGCGCTGTAGTGGTGGGTCCCGCCCGAGCCGCGGACGTCCAGCTGCAGCTGGGCGCCCCGGCTGCTCGGAATCGGACGCGCCTCGATCACGAACCGGTCGCCCCCGTTGTCGAACCCTCCGAGCCTTATTCCCTTGAGGACCTTGATGTCGTGCAGGGCGGCGAGGACCAGGCCGGGCCGGAATGAGCGGGCCGCACGCGAGAGCCACTCGGCCGCGAGGACGACGGGGATGACGGGAATTCCCTTGATCGCGTGCCCTTCGAGGTAGCCGTGGCTCCCCCGCTGGACCTTCAGCTCGAGCTCCTGGACCCGGGCCTCGGCGCCCGCGAAGAGGAGCGCTTCCGCCTTCGGTTCTCCCCCGAGGACGAGCTCCACTTCCGCGGTCTGCGCGCCGCGGACCTCGTCGACGAACATGCGGGCCCCGACGGCGAGCGGGATCATTGGGACGCCGAGCGACGCGAACCGCGCCTTCAGCTGGGGCGTCACCATCCCGCCCTCCCAGGGTCCCCACCCGAACGACTTCACGAGCATCTCCGGCCGGCGACGGGACTCGGCCCAGGCGACCTTCGCGAGGACCTCGTTCGCCATGGCGTAGTCGGCCTGGCCGTTGTTGCCGCAGCGGGCCGAAACCGACGAGAAGACGCAGAGGAGCTTCAGCGGGTCGTCCGCGGTCGCGGCGAGGAGCGCGAGAAGCCCCTTCACCTTCGTGTCGAAGACGCGGTCGAACTGTTCGTCCGTCTTCTCGGAGATCCTCCGGTCGGCCAGGACGCCCGCGGCGTGGACCAGCCCGGCGACGGGGCCCCACTCGGAGCGAACGCGGGCGAGGACGCCGCCCAGCGCCCCGGCGTCTTCGACGCTCACCGCCTCGTACCGCACCTCGCCCCCCGCGGCCTGGATCGCCGCGAGGGTCCGGCGGATCTCGCGATTGGAGAGCACCTCGTGGACCCGGGCCCCCAGCTCGGCCGGAGCGGGGCTCTGACCCTGGCTCCGGGCCTCGGCGAGGAGCGCCTTCTTCAGGCCCGGCTCGTCCGCGACGCCCGCGCAGCAGGCGGGCTCCGGCGCGAGGGGCGTCCGGCCGAGGAGGACGAACCGCGCGCGGCTCTCGCGCGCCCACTCCTCGATGCAGGCCGCCGTGACGCCCCGGGCGCCGCCCGAGACGACGACGACGTCCCCGCGAACGATCACCGGCTCTCCCTTCGCGACGGACCTCTCCACGCTGCGCAGCGTGAACCGGCCTCCGGAGGCGGGGAGCGCCACCTCCGCCTCGCCGCCCCCTTCGAGCAGCTCGGTCGCCAGAGCCTTCGCGAGCGCTTCCGGCCCGCGGCCGCCCCGTTCGAGGTCGATGGCCTTCAGGGAGGCGTGCGGCCACTCCTGGCCGGCGGTCTTCACGAGGGCCGGGAGGCCCGCGAGCCACGCGCGGCGCGCGTCCATCGGGGCCATTCCGAAGGCGGCGCCCGTGTCCTGCACCGTCACGAAGAGGCCGCGTTCCTTCTCGAGCCGGACCGCCAGGGTGCGCGCGAGGGCGAACGCCTCGCGGTTGACGGCGATCGCCTCGTCGACGTCCGCCACGTCCCGCAGGCCGCCGAGGTAGATGCAGGCCGTCGCTCCGGAGGGAAGGCTCGAGGTGGCCTTCGCATTCACGCCGCGGGCGCGCAGCTCGGCGGCCAGCGGCTCGTTCAGCTCGTCCGAGCCCGTCACCCAGACCTCGCCGCCGCCCAGGAGCCCGGGCTGGGCGAGACCGGTGGTCGGGGCCGCGATCCTCTCCAGGACGAAACGGCCGAGACGCGGTGCGGCTTTCGTCGCTTCCGCCACATTGACCAGGCCCGCCGAAGACACCGGGCGCGGACGCGGCCGGGACCGCAACGGGCGTCGCCGCGGCAGCGGCCAGCCCCGGCTGCCCGAGGCCCTTCATGTACTCGACGATCGCGCCGAGGGTGCGCAGCGATCCCATGTGCCCCATGTCGACCGAGCGCAGCTCCGGCGCCTGGTCGGCCACCGCCGACAGGATCTCGACCCGCTTGATCGAGTCGATCCCGAGGTCTCCCTCGAGGTCCATCCCGAGGTTGAGCATGTCGGCCGGATAGCCCGTCTTCTCCGCGACGACCGCCAGCATCAACGCCTGCAGGTCGACGTCGGAAACGGCCGTCCGCCTCGTCGCGAAATCCGCCGCGTCCTGCGGGCCGAGGCTCTTCATGTACTCGACGATGGCGCCGAGGGTGCGCAGCGACCCCATGTGCCCCATGTCCACCGAGCGCAGCTCCGGCGCCTGATCGGCCACCGCCGAGAGAATCTCGACCCTCTTGATCGAGTCGATCCCGAGGTCGCCCTCGAGGTCCATCGCGAGGTTCAGCATGTCGGCCGGGTAGCCCGTCTTCTCGGCCACGACGGACAGCATCAGGGCCTGGAGGTCGCTGTCGGTGCGCTTCGCGACCGGAGCGGGGACTGTCGCGACGGACTGCGCGGCGGGAACGGGCTGCTCGACGATCGATGACGCGACGGGCGGCACGAACGGCGCCGCAAACGGCTTCGGCGCCTCGACCGCGGCAGCGACAGGCACGAAAGCCGGAAACTGCACCTGGACCGGAGCCGGGGCCCACGCGGGCGCTGGCGGCTCCTGGGCATATCGCGGCGCGATCTCCCTTGCCAGCTGCGGCCCGGGAACGGACAGGGGCTGGCCCGTCACCATCGCGGTGAGGCCGAGCATTCCCGACTCCGCGACGCGCAGGAACGAGGAGTGGCTCTCGGCCATCGCCCGCTGGTAGACGGCGTGCGCCTCGGCGGTCTGCCGCTGGGTCTCCTGGAAGGCCAGGACCCACTCCGAGGGCGAACCGGCCAGGACCACGGGACGGGCAGTGGCGGCCGGGGACGGAGGCGGGGCGGCGGGCGTCGCGGTCTCGTGCTTCAACGGGTCCTCCCGGGGGACGGCGGCAGCGGGGATCGCCGGAGCGGGCGCGGCCTGCAGCACGGGCGGCACCGGTCGCGGCGGATTCGGGGCGGGGAGCGACGCGGCGCCGCCCGGCGGGGGATAGAGCTTTCCGTGGTTGCTGCCGTTGATCGAGACGGCGAGCTTCGAGGCCGTAGATGCCGCTTCCTGTTGCGGCAGGCGCGAATCGGAGAAGAGCTTCGCGGGCGACATCTCCACGCCCGCGGCCACGAGCCGCGCCAGCGCGAGCTGGAGCGACTCGACGCCGTCCCTCCCCTTCCGGTCGAGATTCACGGCGAGGTGGGGCCGCCCGTCGAGGATGCGTCCCAGCAGTCCCGTGAGGACCGAGCCGGGGCCGACCTCGAGGAACGTGCGGGCCCCGGCGGCGTACATCGCCTCGACCATCTCGACGAAGCGGACCTCGCTCGCGATCTGGCTCGCGAGGGCGGAGCGCAGGACGTCGGGGTCGCTGCCGTGCGGGGCGGCGAGGGCGTTCGAGTAGACGGGCAGTCGCGGGGCCTCGAACGGGACGTCCGAAAGGAAACGGGCGAACGGCTCGCAGGCACCGGAGACGAGCCCGGAATGGAACGCGGTGGCGACGGGGAGCCGCTGGAACGAGATCCCCTCGGCGGAGAGCTTCGCCTCGAGGTCGGCGACGTCGGCGGTGGCCCCGGAGACGACGACCTGCGTCGGGCCGTTGTGGTTGGCGACGACGACGCGTGGTGAGAGGCGGGCGAGGAGGTCGCGAACCTTTCCGACCGGCAGGCTCAGGGCCGTCATGGCGCCCGGAATCGCGGCCGCCTCGGCCATCAGCTCTCCCCGGCGCCGCGCCACGGTGAGGAGGTCCGCGTCGCTCGAAAGGACGCCCGCCGCGCGAAGGGCCACGACCTCGCCGAGGCTGTGCCCCCCGGTCAGATCGGCCCGAATCCCGATCGCTTCCAGCAGCGCCAGCTGCGACAGCGAGACGCAGGCGATCGCCGGCTGCGCCCAATGCGTCGCCGTGAGCCTCGCGAGGTCGCTCTTCTGCTTCTCCTCGCCGAACCCGGGCCGCGGGAAGACCGTGTCGTGAAGCGAGCCTCCCGGCTCGAGGTCGAGGTTCGCCGCGCGGTCCCAGACCCCGAGCGCGGCGCGGAACTCCATGGCGAGGCCGGCGCCCATCCCGACGTACTGGCTCCCCTGCCCCGGGAAGAGGAAGGCGAGCTTGCCGTCGCACGGTCCCACCCCGTAGGCGGAGCCGTCCGGCAGCGCGAAGGCTTCGCCGGGCGCGGCTTCGATCCGTTTCGCGGCCTCGACGAGCTTCGTCTCCAGGCTCTTCACGTCCGAGGCGAGAACGGCGAGGCGCGCGGGCGCTTCTGGGCGATAGGACTCCTGGCTCTCGTGGGCGAGCCGCGCAAGCCGGCGGACCTCCGCTGCCCCTGCTGTTCCAGCGGTGCCCGCGGCCCCCGTCGCCTGTCGCGCGAGCTCCCGCGCCTTCGCCGCGACCTGAGCCGGGTCGTCCCCGCAGACGACGACCAGCTCCCTCGCGAGGGTCCGGAGCCGCTGTGCGCGGGGCGCCGGTCCCTGGTACTCCTCGAGGGCCACGTGGAAGTTGGAGCCGCCGAAGCCGAACGCGCTCACCGAGGCCCGGCGCGGGTGACGAGCATCGCGCACCCAGGGCCGCGCCTTCGTGTTCAGGTAGAAGGGGCTCTCTTCGAGGCCGAGCTTCGGGTTCGGGGCGTCGACCTTGATCGTCGGCGGAAGCACGCCGTGGTGGAGCGCCATGATCGCCTTGAAGAGGCCCGCCGCGCCCGCCGCCGCCTTCGCGTGGCCGATCTGGCTCTTCACCGAGCCGAGCGCGCACCACTGGCGGTCGTCGCGCCCCGCGCCGTCGAAGACCATCCGGAGCCCTTCGAACTCGGCGACGTCGCCGGCCTTCGTCCCGGTCCCGTGCGCTTCCACCAGCTCGACGGTCCCGGGGCCGTACCCCGCCAGCTCGTAGGCGCGGTCGAGCGCCTTCGCCTGCCCCGCCGGCACCGGCGCGTAGACGCTCTTGGAGCGGCCGTCCGAGGAGGAGCCAACGCCGCGCACCACGGCGTAGATCCGGTCGCCGTCGCGCTCGGCGTCGGCGAGGCGCTTGAGGGCGACCATCCCGAGCCCCTCGCCCAGCATCGTGCCGTCGGCCTTGTCGCTGAACGGCCGGCAGTCGCCGGTCGGCGAGAGCGCCGGCGTCTTCGAGAAGCACATGAACATGAAGATGTCGTTCAGCGTGTCGACGCCGCCCGAGATGACGAGGTCGCTGTGCCCCAGCTGCAGCTCGGCGACGGCCATCGAGAGCGCGCTGAGAGTCGAAGCGCAGGCCGCGTCGGTGACGCAGTTCGTGCCGCCCAGGTTCAGGCGGTTCGCGATCCGCCCCGCGACGACGTTCCCGAGGAGGCCCGGGAAGGTCGACTCCTGCCACGGCACGTAGTGGTTCGCGATCCGGTCACAGATCGCCGTCACCTCGGCCTCGGGCAGGCCCGACTCGCGGAGCGCCTTCACCCAGACCGGCCGCTGGAGCCGGCTCGTCATCGTGGAGAGGAGCTCCTGGGCGCTCGTGACGCCGAGGATCACCGAGACGCGGGAGCGGTCCGCCGTCTCGAACTGCTCGCGAAGGGCGTCCTGGAGGACCTTCTGCGCGACGACGAGGGCGAGGAGCTGCGCCGTGTCCGTCGCCGGGATCGTCGACGGGGGAACGCCCCAGCCGAGGGCGTCGAAGTCGACCGGGTCGAGGAACGCGCCCCGCTTTGCGTAAGTCTTGTCCGGCGCGGAGGGGTCGGGATCGAAGTAGTCCTCGACGAGCCAGTGGCTCGGGGGGACGTCGCGGATCAGGTCCGTTCCGGCGAGGATGTCCTTCCAGAAACCGGTGGCATCCGTGGAGCCGGGGAAGAGGGCACTCACGCCGACGACGGCGATGGGCGGGAGGTTCCGGGCGGGATCGTGGGTCATTCTGGCCTCGGCATCGGACGAATCCGGTAAGCAGCTGGAAGAAGGGTCAGGCGAGAGGACGGGGGCGGAAGTCGAAGGCGGAGGGAGGGACGGCGAGGCCCGAGGCGCGGAGCTGCTGCGCGCGCGTCACCGCGGCGGCGCCCTCCATCAGGTTGCGGGCGACCTGGACGGCGGTCCGGGCGTCGGGCTTCTCCAGGAAGCTGCCGCGCACCCACGAATTGAACGCGCCCATCGCCGGCCCGCACCAGATCTGGAAGTCGGTGCCGCGGTCCGGCTCGCCCGCGATGGCCCAGCGGCTCGAGAGGCCGAGGTACGAGCGGAAGACGAGCGCCATGAGGTGCTTCGGGTCGGCTTCGGCCCTCGCCACCTCGCGCGGGTCGCGGGCGGCCCAGAAGGCGCGCGTCGACTCCCACGCCTCCGCGAAGGTCGCCCGGAGGAGCTGCGTCTCGACCTTCTCCCTCTCGGCGGCCGGGATGCTCTCGAGGGACGGCCAGGAGCGGTAGAGCTCGTAGAGCTTCTTCGCCCGGACGGCGAACATCGTCCCCCGGCGCAGCACCTGCACCGTGACGCCCAGCTCGAACATGTCGGCCGCGGGCGCCATGATCACGTCGGCGATCCCCGCCTCGGCGAGCAGCGCCCGGCCGCTCTCGTGGAGGCCGCTCTCGACGCAGGCCTGGTTCACCGAGCCGGTCACGACGTACGACGCGCCGAGGGCGAACGCCGCCGCCACCGACGAGGGCGTTCCGAGGCCGCCGCCCGCGCCCACGCGCACCGCCTGCCGGTAGCCGCGCTCGGCGGCGACCCGGTCGCGGAGGCGCAGGATCGCGGGGAGGAGAGCGGTCAGCGGCCGGTTGTCGGTGTGGCCGCCGGAGTCGGCCTCGGCGGTGAGGTCTTCCGCCAGCGGCAGCGCTTCGGCGAGGCGCGCCTCCGCCGCCGTCAGCTGGCCGCGCTCGACCAGCGTCCGGAGGATCTCCGCCGGCGGGGGCTCCAGGAAGCGAATCGCCACTTCCTCGCGCGAGATCTTCGCGAAGAGGTGGTTCTTCCGCCGGGTCCTCCCGGTGGGGTCGGTCGTCAGGCCCGTCGCCGCGTATCGGACGACGGAGGGCGTCAGCGCCATGTAGGCCGAGGCCTCCACGCGCGCGACACCCCGGCGGAGGTAGAGATCGGCCACGGCCTCCTCGAGCGCCGGCTCGTTCGGGCTGTGGATCAGGTTCGCGCCCCAGGGAAGGCCCGCATCGCCCAGCTCGCGCCGCAGCTCGTCCAGCGCCCCCTCGACGCGGCCCGGCGAGAGGCCCGCCGCCCCGAAGAATCCGAGAAAGCCGGCCCGCGCCATCTCGGAGACGAGCCGCACCGAGGCGATCCCGTTCGCCATCGAGCCCGTGACGTAGGGGAAACGAGTTCCGTGCGTCTCGGAGAAGGTCCGGTCACCGAGCCACTCCGGGTAGGTGGGTGGCAACGAAGCCAGGTGAGCGAAGGTCCCGGGAGCCCCGCCGCTCCCACCCGACGAAACCAGCTCACCTCCGAGACCGAGACCGATCCGGCCGTCGTCCTCGCGGACGACGTGCGCCGTGGAGCGGACCTCCTCGAGTGCTCTCCCGATCTCGGTCGGCGTGAAGGCCGGCGGGCGTCCGTCAGGCCGCCAGCGGTTCGGAGAGGCGGGAAGGGTCATGACCCGGTAGCCTCGATAAAATGGCACTGAGTGGCGTTTTGCACTTGGGCGCAGTTATATCCTTCCCCCTGTGAAAACGCCAAGGCCCCTGCGTGAGAAGAAAAAGGAGGCCACCCGGCGCGCACTGCTGGAGATCGGCAACCGCTTCTTTCACCAGAAGGGGTTCGAGGCCACCACGATCGACGAGATCTGCGAGGCAGCCGGGGTGAGCCGGCGGACGTTCTTCCGCTACTTCCTGAACAAGGAGGCCCTCGTCTTCCCGCACCGGAAGGAACGGCTGGACCGTTTCGTGGAGTTTCTCGTGAGCGCTCCGCCGGACGAGAGGCCCGTGGCGACCCTGCGCCGCACCGCGAACGCCTTCGCCCGCGAGTACATGGCGAACCGGGCCCAGCTCGTGGCCCAGCAGAAGCTGATCCAGACCTCCCCCGCGCTCCTCGCCCGGGAGCGCGAGATCGACAGGGACTGGGAATCCGCGATGTCCCGCGCATTCCGGGAACGCGCCGGCCCCGGCCACGCGTCGGAGCTTCGGGCCCGCGTCTTCGCGGGCGCGGCGATCGGCGTCATCCGCGCCACCATGCGGCACTGGTTCAGCACGGACGGCAAGGAGGACCTCGCCCGCCTCGGCGAGGAAGCCCTCGCCTGCCTCGATCGCGGCTTCTCCCTCGAGTGACCCGCGGGGAGGCGGTCAGGCCTTGCCCTGCTTCGCCGGTGCCTTCGGGGCCTCCTTCACCTTTCGGGTCGCCCGCTTCTCCGCGTGCGCGCACATCGCCTCGACCGACTTCGGCGCGGCCGACGTCAGGATTCGGTGCCCTTCCGGGGTCACGAGGACGTCGTCCTCGATCCGCACGCCGATTCCGAGGAACGAGGCCGGCACCTTCTTCTCGTCGGGCCGGATGTAGAGCCCCGGCTCCACCGTCAGGACCATCCCCGGCTCCAGGAGCCGCCACTCCCCCTTCGCGTCGTGGTAGCGGCCCCGGTCGTGGACGTCCATCCCGAGCCAGTGCGACGTCCGGTGCATGTAGAACCGGGTGTAGCTCCCCTTCTCGATCACCTTCTTCCGCTTCCCCGAGAGGAGCCCCAGCTCGAGGAGGCCGTCGACGAGGACCTCCACCGCCGCGTCGTGGACGTCCTGGAAGCGCCCGCCCGGCCGCACCTTCGCGATGGCGGCGTGCTGGGCCGCGAGGACGACGCGGTAGATCGCCTCCTGCTCCGGCGTGAAGCGCCCCGACGCCGGGAACGTCCGCGTGATGTCGGACGCGTAGCCCTCGACCTCGCACCCGGCGTCGACGAGGACGAGGTCCCCCTCCTCGATCCGCCGGTCGTTCTCGACGTAGTGGAGCGTCGTCGCGTTCGGCCCGGAGGCGACGATCGTCTCGTACGACGGCCCCGACGCGCCGTCCCTCCGGAAGCGCGCGGCGATCGCCGCCTCCACCTCGTACTCCATCCGCCCCGGCCGCGCGATCGCCCGCGCCTCGTCGTGCGCCGCCGCCGCGATCGCCGCGGCCCGCTCCATCAGGGCGATCTCCTCCGGCTCCTTGCGCAGGCGCAGCTCGTGGATCACGTCCGTCACGTCGTTCACGACGACCGGCCCTCGCTGCGGGTTTCGCGCCTCGCGCCGGAAGCGGCCGAGGATCGAGGAGACGAGGAGGTCGTGCTTCTCGTCGATGCCGAAGGCGTAGTGGAGGCTCGACGAGCCGCGGATCAGCTCGGGGAGCTTCTTCTCCAGCTCGGCGACGTCCCACGCCGCGTCCGCGCCGTGGACTTTCACCGCCCCCTTCGTCCCGGCCCGCCGCCCGGTCCACGTCTCCCGCTCGCGGTCCCTCGGCCTCACGAAGAGGAAGAACGCCCGCGCCCCCGCGTCGAGGACCGCGACCGTCTCGGGCTCGCCGAACCCCGTCAGGTAGAAGAGGTCGGGGTCGGGCCGGTAGCGGTACTCGCCGTCCCAGCTCAGGTGCTGCTCGGGCGTGGCGAAGAGGATCGCCACCCCTTCCTTCACGCGGTCGAAGAAGCGCTCGCGACGGCGGGCGAAGAGGTCGGTCGAAGGGTTCGCCATGGCAGAAAGTCTACCTGCGCCCCCCTTCCGCCGCCGCGGACCCCCCGTGAGACGATTCCCCCGATGGACACGATCCGCATCGTCCGCCGCCTCGCGGCCCTCTACCCCGCCGAGACCGCCTCGCGCCTGAAGCGCGCGGTGATCGAGGGACAGGTGACGGTGAGCGGCGCCGTCGTCGACGACCCGGGCGCGCTCGTGCCGCTGACGGCCGCCGTCTATTTCGACCCGAACCGGAAGATCCGGCGGAAGGTCGACACGTCGCTGACGATCCTCCACCAGGACGACGACTCGGTGGCCGTCGTGAAGCCCGCCGGGCTCCTGACGCACCCGACGGAGGCGAAGGAGAAGGACACGCTCCTGTCACGCGTTTCGACGTGGGCCGCGAGGGCCGGGAAGGGACGGGCCTACGTCGGCATCGTCCACCGCCTCGACAAGGAGACGTCCGGGGCCCTCGTCTTCGCCCGGACCCGCAAGGGGCTCGTGAGCCTGCAGGCGCAGCTGCGAGCGCACACGGTGGACCGCCGCTACGTGGCCCTCGTCGAGGGGAACCTCGAGGGGGACAAGGGGACGTTCGACTGGTCGATCCTCGAGGAGGGCGAGCGGCGCAAGCGCGTGGCCCGCGAGGGCGAGACGGGGATCAAGGCGATCACCGACTGGAAGGTCCTCGAGAGGTTCGGGATCGCGACCCTCGTCGAGGCGCGGCTCCGGACCGGGCGGACGCACCAGATCCGGATCCACTTCTCGCACGCCGGGCACCCGCTCGTCGGCGACCAGGTCTACCGCGACCCGAAGAAGCCGCCCTTCCCGATCCCGTTCAAGAGGCAGGCGCTCCACGCCGGGCACCTCGGGTGGGAGAAGCCCGACGGCGGAAAGGTGTCGGTGACGACGCCGCCTCCGAGGGACTTCGAGGAGCTCCTCTCCGCCCTGCGGAAGCGCAAGGAAAAGGCCGGGACCAGGGCGACGCCGGCGCCCGCGAAGCCTCGCCCCGTGGCGCAAGCGCCCGCCCCCCGGCAGCCGCCGCCCCGCCCCCCCCAGGGGATCCAACGAGGGGCCCGGGAACCTAGCAAAAAGGCCGGGCCGCCCCGGAGAACCCGGAGCGCCCGGCCCTTCGAAGAGATCGCGGAAGCCTACTCGAGGACGACGAGGACGACGCGGCGGTTCGCGGCGCGCGCCTTGTTGCCCTTGCCCGGATCGGCCGGGAGCGTGTCGCCGTAGGAGATCGTCGCCATCCGCTGGATCGGGAGCTGGTGCTTGCGCGCCAGGTAGCGGCGGACGGCCTCGGCCCGCTTCTCACCGAGCGCGTCGTTGATCTCGGCGGTGCCGGTCGAGTCGGTGTGCCCCTGGATTTCCATCCAGACGGGGCGCTTCAGGTCCTTCACCTTTGCGGCGAACTCGTCGAGGGCGGTCCTGGCGTCGTCGTTCAGGTCGGCAGAGCCGGAGCGGAACTTGATCCGGTCCTCGCTGAAGGTCTGCTCGAAGACGACCTTCCCCTTGGCGAGGATCCCGGCCTCCTGGGCACGCTTGAGGGCTTCCTGCGCGGACTGGGAGAGCTTGGCGATCTCCTGGCCCTGCGCGTCGACCTTCGAGTCGGTCGCCTTCTGCTTCGTCTGCAGGTCCTCGACCTGGGTCTCGACCGTCTCGATCTTCTGGTCGGTCTTGGCCGTGGCCGCGGCGATCTTCTGGTCGACCTGGGTCGACGTGGCGCACCCGAAGGCGCCCGCCACGAGGACGGTGACACCCACGAGGGCAACCCGGTTCCGCTTCGTCATTCCATTCCTCCTCAACGTCCGATGGACGGCCTCACCGTTCGCTCATTTGGGTCCGGAACGTCCTGGCCCGTGTGCGGGAGGGTCGGAACCACGGTATCCGGCCCTCACGCGAACGGGGCGGGCCGGTCCGGCCACCCTCAGGGTGAGACGGCGATATCTTACCGGACCGCTGCCTGTCGGAGAAAAGCCAATCAAATACTGAGACCGCAAGTCTTTTTGGATGTCGAGGATACGAGAGGGGAGCTGACCCGGGTCGTCGACGACGGCCATCCGTCCCCCCGTGATCCGGGCGATGTGGGAAAGGACATCAACGTTGAGCATCCACTCGACGGTCATGCCGGGAAGCGGCTGCATGAGGGCCCCGGGGGAGCGGAGGCCGAGGGGAAAGACCGGGATCTCGACCCCTTCCATCAGCTTCGCGAGCTCGGGCTCGGTGATCTGGGAGTCGTTGTCGATGCCGTCGGAGAGCAGGATGATGGCCTTCGAGCCATTCTTCCCCTGGAGGCTCTTCTCTGGCATCCGGGCGAGGGCGTCGCGAAATGCGGTCTTTCCCCACGGCTTCACCTGCCGGGCCGCCGCGACGATCCGCTCGGCGTCTTCCGTGAACCCGACGATCTCTTTCACCTCTCCCTCGGCGAAGACGAAGAGAGCGAAGTCGTCGCCCGGGACCCGGGTGGCGGCGAGTGTCTCGAGCGCGGCCCTCGCCCCTTCCATCTTCCCGGCGAGGCCCATCGAACCGGAGCCGTCGAGGAGGACGGCATACGAGACGGGGGCATCCGCGCTCCCCTGGAAGAGGTCGTAGGCGACCGGAACTCCGTCCGCGAGGAGGGTGACGTCCTTTTCCCTGAGGTTTCCGACGGGGCGCCCCTTCTGGTCGGTGACGACGAACGGGACGAGGACGTAGCCGACGGAGACGTCGGCGGCGGCTCGCGGGGGTGCGGATGCGGCCCGCGATCCGGGCGGGCGGGCCGCGGGCGCCGCAGACGGGCGGGGGCGGGCGTCGGGCCCCGGCGCCGGCAGGGCGGCGCCGGCGGCGGGGAGCGGCCAAGCGGCCGGCGCCGGACGAGCGGCGGGGGGAGGGCGTGGGCGGCGGGATCGGGGCTCGGGGTGGGGGTCGGGCCGGCCGGCTGAACCCGCCGCCGAGCCTCACGGGCTCCTCTCCCCGGCGCGGCCAGGCGGCCGCGAAAAGGAGGGTGGCGAGGGCCGGAACCGATCCTCTCATTGCTGGATTGTCTCAGGAGGGGCGGCGTGCCCCCCGGGCCCGAAACCCGGCTTCGCGGAGCGTGCGTCATGCTGCATTGCGGCGTATCGTCGAGGGATGAGCCCGAGAACCACCGTGCACGAAACGTCCCCGCTCGTCACGGAGGCGGACGCCGTCTGGGCCGGACGCGCGGAAGGGGGACACGGCGGACATGCCCGGGTCGCTCCGGTCCGGAAGGTCCTGTCACTCCTGCGCGCCGAGCTGGCCGAGCGGCCCACTCTCGATCGAGGCCCGGTGGAGGCTCATGCGGGCGCTCTACTTCGCGGGTGAGTACGCATCGTCCGGCGTGGCCGAGGCCAAAGCCTGCTTCCTCGAGGCGACGCACGTCGCCGACGATTGCCTCACGCACCTCAGGATGAGCGCGACGGAAGGCTCCTCGCGCGACCTCTCGCGGGCGACCCCCGTCGAGCTCGTCCCGCGGTTCGCGGGAGACCCGGAGGCCGCCTCGGCCTTCGAGTGGGGCGGGGTGGCGTGGGGGATGTACGCCCTCGCGGAAGGGATGCTCGCCGCCGCCCGCGAGGGGGTCGCCGGCCGTGTCCGCGACTACGCCGAGGCCGTGATCCGGCTCGCGCCCGCCCTCGACGATGCCGCGGGCCACCGGACGCTCGGCCGGCTCCACCACAAGACCCCTTCGATTCCACTGATCACCGGCTGGATCTCGAAGAAGGAGGCGGTCCGTCATCTCCGGAAGGCCGTAGCCGTCGCGCCGACGAGCCTCGTGAACCGGCTCTTCCTCGCCGAGGCGCTCCGGGACCTCGACCCGGCTGGCCGCGACGAGGCGATCGCGATCGCCGAAGGCGTCGTCGACGGTTCCCCCGATCCGAGGTGGCTCGTCGAGCACGAAAGGGCCCGCGCGGATGCGCGGGCCCTTCTGAAGAGCTGGCGGGCGAGCCCGAGGAAGGGCTAGAGCAGCTCGGCCTGGGAGAAGAAGAACGTCACCTCGCGGGCGGCGTCGGCGAGGTTGGCCGAGCCGTGCGAGGCGTTGCGCTCGATCGACTGGCCGAACTCCTTGCGGATCGTCCCCTCGTCGGCGTTGGCGGGGTTCGTGGCGCCCATGACGGCGCGCCAGTGGGCGACGGCGTTCTCCCGCTCGAGGACGGCGACGAAGACCGGGCCCGACGTCATGTAGGCGACGAGGGAGCCGAAGAAGCCCTTGCCGGCGTGCTCGGCGTAGAAGCCCTCGGCCTCGCCCTTCGTGATCCGGTGGAACTTCATCGCCACGACGCGGAAGCCCTCGGCCTCCATGCGGGCGAGGATCTTCCCGGCGTTCTTCGCTTCGACGGCGTCGGGCTTGATGATCGCGAAAGTCTTTTCCATAAGGCGCGGGAGTTTACGACACGCTCCGCCGCGGGACGAACGCGCGTTCGAGCACGTCCGACGCGCCCGGCCTTGCCGGGCCGGTGCGGAGGCCGTCCGAGCTCAGAGAGGCGCCGTCTCCTTCGCCCGCCAGGCCGCTGCCGCCTCCGGGCGGCCCCACGCCTCGTAGAGCCGCACGATCCGCTCGCGCGCGGCCCTCTTCTTCCACGGCGAGACCGCCGCGCTCGCCCTCAGGCCTTCGTACGCGGGGAGGAGGAGCGCCTCGGCCTCGGCGAGCTTCCCCTGCCCGGCGAGCGCCTCGCCGAGGAGGCTCTGCGCCTCGAAGCGCGTCCAGTGGCCCGCGGGCAGCTTCTCCTCGCGGATGGAGAGGGCTTCCGCGGCCAGCGCCCGGGCCTCGTCGAACTTGCCCCGGGCGTTCAGCGCCCGGGCCAGGTCGGCCTGCGCGACGGCCGTGTCGACGTGGCGGGGCGGGAGCTTCTCGACGCGGATCTCGAGCGCCCTGCGGAGCAGCGTCTCGGCCTCCTCGAGCTTGCCCTCGTCGAGGAGGATGGGGCCGAGGGGGCCCAGGGTCCGGGCGACCTGGAGGCTCCCTCGCCGTAGACCTTGACGCGGATCGCCAGAGCCTCGCGCTGGAGAACCTCGGCCCCTGCCGGGTCCCCCTTCTCGTGCAGGACGAACGCGAGGTTGCTCGCCGCGCTCGCCACGTCGGGGTGCTCGTTGCCGAGCGCCTTCCGCCAGATCGCGAGCGCCTCGCGCTGGAGCGGCTCGGCCTCCGCCAGCTTGCCCTCGACCCGCAGGTACGCCCCGAGGTTGTTGAGGGCCATGGCGAGGTCCGGATGGTTCTCGTCGAGCGTCCTCCGCCTCACCGCGAGCACCTCACGGGCCAGCGCCTCGGCCCCCGCGACGTCCCCCTGCGCGAAAAGGTTCGCGCCGAGGTTGTTCAGGCTGGCGAGGACGTCGGGGTGCTCCGGGCCGAAGACGGTGCGGCGCATGGCGAGCGCCTCGCGGTGGAGCGTCTCGGCTCCCTTCAGGTCCCCCGGGCCTGGAGGAGCTGCGCCATGTTGTTGATCGCCTGCGCCAGGTCCCCGTGGGCCTCGCCGAGGCTCCTCCGCTTGATCGCGAGCGACTCGCGGTACATCGCCTCGGCCCCGTCCAGGTCGCCCTGCTGCTTCAGCAGGAGGCCGAGGTCGTTCAGTGTGGCGGACGTGTCGAGGTGTCCGGGGCCGAGGGCCTTCTTCCGGATCCGGAGCGCCTCCCGGTAGAGCGGCTCGGCCTCCGCCCGCTTCCCTCGGTCGTGGAGGAGCGAGGCGAGGTCGTTCAGGCTGGCGGCCACGTCGGGGTGCTCGGGGCCGAGGACGCGCTTGCGTATCTCGAGGGCCTGCCTCAGGTGGGGCTCCGCCTCGGCGAGGAGGCCGAGGGCCTGGTAGGTCTTCCCCAGCGTGGTCCGGACGGAGGCCTCGACCTCGGGCTGCTCCCGGAGCGAGCCGCCTCCGACCTTTCCAGCCGCCTCGTCGAGCACCCGCCGGACGGTCACGTCCTTCCCCTTCATCTCCGACGGGTCGACCGACGAGAGCATCTCCTTGAGGAAGGCGTTCACCGCCTCGCGCCCCCCCCCCCCCCCCCCGCCCCCCTCCCGCCCCCTCCCCCCCCCCCCCCCCCTCCCCCCCCCCCCCCCCTCCCCCCCCCCCCCCCCCCCCCCCCCCCGCCCCCCCCCCCCCGGGGCCCCCCCGGCGCGCGCCTCCTGCGTCTGGGCGAGTCGCGAGGTGGCGAGCCCCTCGGCCCGCCGAGCCCGGACCGCCTGCCACGAGCTGACGCCGACCCCGGCGACGAGCGCGAGGACGGTGGCGGCCGCCCCGGCCACGAGGGTCCGGTTGCGCCGCGCGAACTTGCCGAGCTGGTACGCCGCGCTCGCGGGGCGCGCCACGATCGGCTCGTGGGAGAGGTGGCGGCGCAGGTCCGAGCCGAGCTCCGCGGCCGACTGGTAACGCCGCTCCTTCTCCTTCTCGAGCGCCCGGGCGGCAATCGTCTCGACGTCGCCGCGGAACTCCCGGCTCACCGTGCCGAGCGGGCTCGGGTCCACCTCGCGGATGACACGAATGCACTCGGCCAGGTGCGCCTTCTTGAGGTCGTACGGCAGGTGGCCCGCCAGGACGAGGTAGAGGAGGACCCCGAGCGCGTAGACGTCGCTGCGCGTGTCGAGCGCGAGCGGGTCTCCCAGGACCTGCTCGGGACTCATGTACGGGAGCGTTCCGACGATCTGGCCGACGTCGGTCTGCATCGTGGCCTGGATGTCCGAGTCGGTGACGCGCGCCAGGCCGAAGTCGAGGACCCGGGGCTGGCCCGAATCCTCGACGAGGATGTTCCCGGGCTTCAGGTCGCGGTGGATGATCCCCTTCTGGTGGGCGTGGTGCACGGCGTCGCAGATGCGGGCGACGAGGTCGAGCCGCTCGCGGACGCCGGGATTCCTCTCCGTCACGTACTGGTCGAGGGGGCGCCCCGTCACGAACTCCATCGCGAAGTACGGCTGGGGGCCGTGCCCCGCGTCCGCCATCCCGGCCTCGTAGATCTGCGCGATCCCCGGGTGGCGGAGCCGCCCCAGCGCGTGCGCCTCCTGCTCGAACCTCCTGAGCAGGGCGGCGGTGGCCAGGCCTGGCTTGATCATCTTGAGGGCGACGATCCGGCGCGGCCGCTCCTGCTCCGCTTCGTAGACCGTCCCCATCCCCCCCTCGCCGATCACGCGGAGGATCCGGTAGCCGGCAATCAGGACGTCGGGTCTGCCGGCGCGGGCTGGAACGGCCTGCCCGGGAAGGGTGTCTTCGGTGTCCGTGTCCGGCGTGTCCGACCCAGAGGACGGCAGCGGCACCGTCGGGTCGCTGTGCTCGCCCGCAGACACGCCGCCGCCGCCCCCCGTCGGGCTCCGTTTCTTCTCCGCCGGCCCGGACATTCTCGCGAATCTTACAGGGCGGAGGGTGCCCGGATTGCACGTCTCCCCACGGGGGTGGAGACTCGCCACGAGCCTCCCCGCGGCACCGATGGAGCCTCCCCTCCATCGAAGGAAGGACCGGGGAGAGCGAAAGAGCCCCGGCCGTTCGGCCGGGGCTCTCGAGGAGATCCGTTTCCGCGGGAAGGTTCAGCCCTTGATCGCCTTCAGCAGCGTCTCGCCGATGAGGGCCGGGGAGTCGGCGACGAGGACTCCCGCGGCGCGCAGGGCGGCGACCTTCTCGGTCGCGGTCCCCTTGCCGCCGGAGATGATCGCGCCGGCGTGGCCCATCCGGCGCCCCGGAGGGGCCGTCCGGCCCGCGATGAACGAGGCGACGGGCTTCTTCAGGTTCGCCTGGATCCAGGCGGCCGCCTCTTCCTCGGCGCTCCCGCCGATCTCGCCGATCATGATGATCGCCTCGGTCTCCGGGTCGTCCTTGAACATCTCGAGGCAGTCGATGAAGTTCGTGCCGTTGACCGGGTCGCCGCCGATGCCGATGCAGGTCGACTGGCCGAGGCCGAGCGCGGTCGTCTGGCCGACCGCCTCGTAGGTGAGGGTCCCCGAGCGGGAGACGATGCCGACCTTGCCGGGGCGGTGGATCCGCGCCGGCATGATGCCGAGCTTCACCTTCGCCGACGGGCGGATGACGCCGGGGCAGTTCGGGCCGACGAGGCGGACGTTCGGGCGATCCGCGAGGAACGCCTTCACCCGGATCATGTCGTTGACCGGGATCCCCTCCGTGATCGCGATGACGAGGGCGACGCCCGCGTCGGCGGCTTCCATGATCCCGTCGGCGGCGGCCGGCGGCGGGACGAAGAGGAGCGAGGCGTTGGCTCCCGTCTTCTCGACCGCCTCGTGGACGGTGTTGAAGACCGGGATCCCCTCGACGTCGGTGCCGCCCTTGCCGGGGGTCACCCCGGCGACGACCTGCGTGCCGTAGTCACGCCCGGCGAGGGCGTGGAACTTCCCCTCGCGACCCGTCAGCCCCTGGACGAGGACGCGGGTCTCGGTGCTGAGCCAGCTGGCCATCTCAGTTCCCCCCCTTCGCGACCGCGGCGATGATCTTCTCCGCGGCGTCCTTCATCCCGTCGGCCGGGATGACGGCGAGGCCGGAGTCGCGCAGGATCGTCTTGCCTTCCTCCACGTTCGTCCCCTCGAGGCGGACGACGACGGGGATGGTGCAGCCGATCTCCTTCACCGCCTTCACGACGCCGCTGGCGATGATGTCGCAGCGCATGATGCCGCCGAAGATGTTGATGAGGACGCCCTTGACGTTCGGGTCCGAGAGGATGATCCGCATCGCGTTGCGGACCTGCTCCTCGTTGGCCCCGCCGCCCACGTCGAGGAAGTTCGCGGGGCTCCCGCCGGCGTACTGGATGATGTCCATCGTCGACATCGCCAGGCCCGCGCCGTTCACCATGCAGCCGACGTTGCCGTCGAGCTTGATGTAGTTGAGGTTGAACTTCGACGCCTCGACCTCGAGCGGGTCCTCCTCGTCGAGGTCCCGGTACTCCTTGATGTCGAGGTGCCGGAAGAGGGCGTTGTCGTCGAAGTTCATCTTGGCGTCGAGCGCCACGACGTCGCCCGAGCCGGTGATCATCAGCGGGTTGATCTCGGCCAGCGAGCAGTCCGTCTCGACGTAGGCCTTCGCGAGGGCGAGAGGAAGGGGACCGCCTTCTTGTGCGTCTCCCCCGTCAGCCCGAGCGCGTAGGCGACCTTGCGCGCCTGGAAGGGCTGGAGGCCGGCGATCGCGTCGAACGGCTCCTTCAGGATCGCCGTCGGGTCCTTGTGGGCGACCTCCTCGATCTCCATGCCGCCGAACTTCGACGCCATGAGGACCGGCTTGCCGATGGCCCGGTCGAGCGTGATCCCGAGGTAGAGCTCCTGCGCGATGTCGGCCGCCGCCTCGACGAGCACCTTCTTGACCTTGCGCCCCTCGGGGCCGGTCTGGTGCGTGACGAGCTGCATGCCGATGATCGCCTTGGCGTGTTCGAAGGCCTCGTCGGGGGTCTTCGCGAGCTTGACGCCGCCCCCCTTGCCACGCCCGCCGGCGTGGATCTGGGCCTTCACGACGGCCCGGCCGCCCAGGTCCTTCGCGATCTGACGGGCTTCCTCCGGGCTGTCGGTGACGTGCCCCGTCGGGGTCGGGACACCGTAGCGACGGAGGATCTCCTTCGCCTGGTACTCGTGGACTTTCATGTCGGAGGCACCTCTTCGGATCTCGTTTCGCCCGGACGGGCGGGGCGGATTCTAGTCCGGCTCCCGTCGAGTACGATCCTCCCGTCCTTCTCAGGCACAGGAGACGCACGAATGCTCACCGGAAAGCGGATCGCCATCATCGGCTCGGGAACCATGGGACGCGCGCTGGCGGGGGGACTCCTCCGCTCGGGAAAGGTCGAGGCGTCGCAGCTCGCGTGCACCGCGCGGACCCGCCAGACCGCCGAGAAGCTCTCCGGCGAGCTGGGCCTGGCGTGCACGACCGACAACGCCGAGGCGGCCCGCGGGGCCGACATCGTCGTCCTCTGCCTCAAGCCGAAGGACGTGGCGAAGGCGTGCGACGGCCTCAAGGCGAAAGGGGCGCTCGGGCACGCGCCCCTCCTCGTCTCGATCGCCGCCGGCATCTCGACCGCCGCCATCGAGGAGGCGGTCGGCGAGGGGATCCCGGTCGTGAGGGCGATGCCGAACACCCCCTGCTTCATCGGCAAGGGGATGACCGTCGTCTCGAAGGGGGCGCACGCCACCGACGAGCACGCGGCCGTGGCCCTCGACATCTTCTCGACGATGGGCCGGACGATGGAGCTCGAGGAGAAGCACATGGACACCGTGACCGCCCTCTCGGCGAGCGGCCCGGCGTTCATCTACGTCGTCCTCGAGTCGCTCGCCGACGGCGGCGTCATGCGCGGCCTGCCGCGCGCGGCGGCCATCGAGCTCGCCGCCCAGGCGGCCCTCGGTGCGGCGGAGATGGTCCTCGTGACCGGCCGCCACCCGGCGGCGCTCAAGGACGACGTGACGACCCCCGCCGGCTGCACGATCGCCGGCATCCTCGCGATGGAGGACGGGCGGATCCGCTCCGTCCTCGCCCGCGGCATCGAGACGGCCGCCCGCGCGGCCGGGGAGCTGGGAAAGTGAGCGCCCTCCTCGCCGCCGGCCTCCTCCTCGCCGCGAAGGCCGCGGCCGCTCCCGCCGCCCCGGCGCTCCCGACGACACCGCCTTCCGCCCAGCTCGCCGCGCTGAAGGCCCGCTCGATCGGACCGGCGATCATGGGCGGCCGGGTCGTCTCGATCGCCGTCGACCCCGAGGATCCGGCTACCTTCTATCTCGGTCACGCCACGGGCGGCCTCTGGAAGACGACGAACGCGGGCGCGACCTTCTCGCCGCTGATGAAGGAGGAGAAGGTCTTCTCGATCGGCGCCGTCGCGGTGGCCCCGTCGGACCCGAGGGTGATCTGGGTCGGGACGGGCGAGGCGACGGACCGCAACAGCGCCGGCTTCGGCGACGGCGTCTTCCGCTCGACGGACGGCGGATCCACGTGGACGAGCGCCGGACTGAAGTCGAGCCGCGCCATCGGGCGGATTCGCGTCCACCCTTCGAACCCCGACGTCGCCTTCGTCGCCGTATCGGGGAGCCTCTGGACGAAGGGGGGCGAGCGCGGCCTCTACCGGACGACCGACGGCGGGAAGAGCTGGACGAAGGTTCTCCCGGCCGCCGTCCCCGACGATGCCGACACCGGCTGCGTCGACGTCGTCCTCTCCCCCGCCGACCCGAACACCCTCTACGCGGCGCTCTACGCGCGACGGAGGACTCCCTGGTCGTTCGCGTACGGGACGTCTCTGACGGGCGGGAGGGATGCAGGGGGCATCTTCCGCTCGACGGACGGCGGCGCGACGTGGAAGAAGCTGACGAACGGCCTCCCGGCGCAGACGGGTCGCATCGGCCTCGCCGTCACCGCCGCGAGCCCGAAGGTCGTCATGGCGGTCGTCCAGAGCGACGCGGCAGGGACGAGCGGGATCGACGAGGTCGAGAGCCGCGCGGGCGGGATCTTCCGCTCCGAGGACGGCGGCGAGACCTGGGTCCGCACGTCGCGCCTGAACCCGCGCCCCTTCTACTTCAGCCAGATCCGGATCGACCCCGTCAACGACCAGCGCGTCTACGTCCTGGGCTTCGCCCTCTCCGTCTCGGACGACGGCGGGAAGTCCTTCCGCGAGGACCTCTTCCAGAAGGTCCACCCCGACGTACACGAGCTCGTCGTCACCGGGACCCCCGCCCCGCGCCGGCCCGCCCCGCCGAAGGAGGGAGAGCCGCCGGAGGCGGAGAAGAAGCCCGTCTCGCCGCGCCTCCTCCTCGGGACCGACGGCGGCGCCTACCTGAGCGCCGACGCGGGCGGGACCTGGGACCACGTCGACAAGATCCCTTCGGGGCAGTTCTACCGGATCTCCCTCGACGACTCCTCTCCCTACCGGATCTGCGGCGGACTGCAGGACAACCTGAACTGGGTCGGTCCGAGCCGTACCTTCTCGAAGGACGGCGTCGTCAACTCCGACTGGATCGACGTCGGCGGGGGCGACGGCTTCTGGTGCGTCTTCGATCCCGTAGACCGCAACGTCGTCTACGCCGAGTCGCAGGAGGGGTACGTCCACCGCTTCCACCTCGGCAGCGGACAGGTGAAGAACCTCCGCCCCGAGCCGACCGAGGGGCAGCCGGCGTTCCGCTTCCACTGGAACTCGCCGCTCCTCGCGAGCCGGCACGAGAAGGGGACGATGTTTCTCGCGGGGAACCGCGTCTTCCGCGTGACGGAGAAGGGCGAGAAGTTCACGCCGATCAGCCCCGACCTCTCGACGCAGGAGTTCTCGAAGATGCGCACCGTCGGGAGCGGCGCCGAGAACTACGGCGTCGTCTACGCCTTCTCCGAGTCGCCGAGGAAGGCCGGCCTCCTCTGGGCCGGAACCGACGACGGCAGGCTCCACGTCACCGAGGACGGCGGGGCGGCGTGGACCGACCTGACCGGCTTCCTTCCCGCGGCCGCGAAGGGGCAGTGGATCGCCCGCGTCGAGGCGGGACGGCACGACGAGAAGGTCGCGTATCTCGCGGTCTCGGCCTACCGCAGCGGGAACCACGCGCCGCTCCTCTGGCGAACCGCCGACCTCGGCCGGACGTGGACCTCGGTCACCGGGAATCTCCCGAAGGACGAGCCCGCCGACGTGATCCGCGAGGACCCGAAGAACCCCGACCTCCTCTACGCCGGGACGGAGTACGGCTTCTACGTCTCCCTCGACCGCGGGACGACCTGGTCGAAGCTCGGCGACCTCCCGACGGTCCCGGTCGACGACGTCGCCGTCCACGAGCGGGACCGCGACCTCGTCGTCGCGACGCACGGCCGGAGCCTCTTCGTCGTCGACGACGTCACCGCGCTACAGGAGCTGACGCCTGCGGTGCGGGGCAAGGCGCTCCACCTCTTCCCGCCGCGCCCCGCCGAGGCGCGGCACCTCCTCCCCGGCTGGGAGGATTCCGCTGGCAAGGCCGACTTTCGCGGAGAAAACCCTAAGGAGGGCGCGCTCCTGACCTTCTGGGTGAAGGAGGCGACGGGCGAGCCGGTGAAGGTCTCGATCGAAAACGCCGACGGGCAGCCCGTCGCGAACCTGACGGCGCCGGGCCTGCCGGGCCTCGGGCGCGTTTCCTGGGACCTCAAGCCGACGAAGGACTTGCGGAACGAGTACGGCGGACTCCCGGCCGACCGGCACGTCCCGCCCGGCGAATACCGGGTCACCGTGACGTATGGCGAGGAGAAGAGCACCCGGACCCTGAAGGTGACGGCGGCCGAGGGGGTCGAGACCCGGTAGGGCCGGACGCCTTCTCGCCACGACCCCCCTGGCGAGGTCCGTGCTCTCGACGCCTGGCCGGGCTGGACCGCGCGGCTAGCGCAACAGGCGCGTGAAACCGCGCGCGCGGGAGACGACCACCCGGTCGAGGTCGAGCCACCCGCCGAGCGCCCGGATCTCGTCCCTGAGCGGCCCGGCCACGGAGGCCTCTTCCGCCCACGGCTCGCAATGCGCCCGCACGACGCGCAGCGCGCCGCGCGCCCGGTCCGCCTTCAGGTCCACCCGCCCGACGAGCCTGTCGCCCAGCAGGAACGGCAGCACGTAGTAGCCGTGCAGGCGCCGGTGCGACGGCGTGTAGATCTCGAGCCGATAGCGAAAGCCGAACAGCCGCTCGGCGCGGCCGCGCTCCCAGACCAGCGAGTCGAACGGGGAGAGGAGGGCCCGCGCCTCGACCCGTCGCGGCGCGCGCGCCCGCGGGTCGAGGAACGCCGGCCGATCCCAGCCCTCGACGGCCGCCGACACGAGCTCACCGGACTCGACGAGCTCGGCGATACGCGCCCTGGCGTCGGCCGCGGGCAACCGGAAGTAGTCGGCAAGGTCTCGCTCGGTGGCCACGCCGAGGGCCGTGACCGCGATGCGCAGCAGCTGTCTTTGCGCCTCCGCTGGCGGGGGCGTCGGCGCCTCGATCACCGCACGGGGCAGCACGCGCTCGGTCAGGTCGTAGACCCTCTCGAAATGCCGCCGGCTGTGCGTGCTGACCTGGCCCGTCCAGAACAGCCACTCGAGCGCGAGCTTCCCTTCGCTCCATTCCCACCAGCCCGCCTTGCGGGCGCCTCCGGCGGCCAGCTCCGAGATCCCGAGCGGACCGCGGTCGCGGATCTCGGCGAGCACGCCGCTGCAGAACGTCGCACGTTCGCGGCCGAAGCGATCGAGGCTGCCCCAACAACCCTCACCCCTCCTCGCGCGCTCCATCCGCCAGCGAAAAAGGGGCTGCAGCTCCACGGGAATCAGCGAGGCCGCGTGACCCCAGTACTCGAATAGCCGGCGGCGGCTCGAATAGGCCGCCTGGTCCAGCAGGTCCCTCGCGTAGGGCCCGAGCCGCGAGAAGACCGGCAGGTAGTGAGAGCGCACGAGCACGTTCACCGAATCGAGCTGCAGAACGCCGACCGCGCGAGTCGTTCTCACGACGTCGGTTCCGGTGACGTCCCTCGTCGGGCGCGGCCTTCCGAACCCCTGGGCCCGCAGCGCGACGCGGCGCGCCGCGTCCAGCGACAGGAACTCGACAGGCCGTTTCATGGGAGCCGGAATGATACGAGGGCGACGAACGGCAACCCGGAGACGATGGGACGCCGGCCCCTCCCCTCCATTCCGGAAACCTTCCTCTTGACCGTCCGTATTTCACGGTGATATCACTGCGAAAGCAGCCGAAAGGGAGGTTCCGTCATGAAACCCACCACCCTGAGCGTCAACCGGGAAACGACGGTGACGGTCCACAACGGGTGGACGATGCTCGTCCTCGTCCTCGCGTTCCTCGTCGTGGACATCGGGCTCTTCGTCTGGTCCCTCGCGGCCGGGATTCCGGCGACGGGCCATCCCTACGTCCTTCCCTTCGTCCTCTCCCTCCTCGCGATCCCGGTCTGGATCATCCTGCTCACGGGCTTCTTCACCCTCCAGCCAAACGAGGCGCGCGTCCTCGTCCTCTTCGGCGCCTACAAGGGGACGGTCCGCGAGAGCGGCTTCCACTGGGGCAACCCCTTTTACACGAACGGGCCCGGGACCTCCTCCGCCGCCGCCACGTCGGCCGAGACGCACGGCGGCACGCCCACGGCGATCGCCGCCCAGGCCGCGGCAGCGGCCGCCCGCCACCCGAAGCGCAACAAGATCTCGCTCCGCGCCCGGACCCTGAACGGCCAGAAGCTGAAGGTGAACGACAAGGGCGGCAACCCGATCGAGATCGCGGCGGTCGTCATCTGGCGCGTCCAGGACACGGCCATGGCGATGTTCGACGTGGACGACTACGAGAAGTACGTCGAGACCCAGAGCGAGTCGGCCCTGCGCCACATCGCCAGCCTCTACGGCTACGACCACGGCGAAGAGGACGAGATCACGCTCCGGTCGAACGTCGAGGAGGTCTCGGCCGCCCTGCGCAAGGAGCTGCACGAGCGGCTCGCCAAGGCCGGCGTCGTCGTCGAGGAGGCGCGGCTCACCCACCTCGCCTACGCCCCCGAGATCGCCCAGGCGATGCTCCGGCGACAGCAGGCCGAGGCGGTCATCGCCGCCCGGCAGAAGATCGTGCACGGCGCCGTCAGCATGGTCGAGATGGCGCTGAAGGAGCTGTCGGAGAAGAACGTCCTGATCCTCGACGACGACCGTAAGGCCGCGATGGTGAGCAACCTCATGGTCGTCCTCTGCGGCGAGGCCGAGGTCCACCCCGTCGTCAACGCCGGCACGCTCTACGGCTGAGACCGCCGATGGCGAATCCACCCGTCGCCGGACCGCCGCGTCCCGGGGAGACCCGCAAGGCCTTCCTGCTCCGGATCGACCCTGCTCTCTTCGCCGAGCTCGAGAAGTGGGCGGCGGACGAGTTCCGGAGCGTGAACGGCCAGGTCGAGTACCTCCTCCGGGAGGCGGTCAGGGCCCGGCGGCGGGCGCGGAGAGGGGTGGACGGCGCGACGGAGCGGTGAAACTGAAGGACCTCCGCGACCGGAGAACTAAAATGACCTGCTAAAGGAGTACCGCCATGAAGCGTTTCCCGTGTCTCCTTTCCGTCATGGCCCTCGCCGCATCCACCACCCTCGCCCAGCTCCCCGCCGCCGCCCCCGCGGCTCCGGCAACGGCCAAAGCCGCGGCCGCGCCGGCCCTGACCGTCGAGCAGTCGGCCAGCCCCGAGCTGGTGGGCTCTCTCGTCAGCAAGCTCGGGGTCACGCCGAAGCAGGCCGAAGGGGGCGCGGGAGCGCTCCTCGGGCTCGCGAAGGGGAAGCTGAAGGCCGACGACTTCGCGAAGGTCGCGACCGCCGTCCCCGGCACCGACAAGCTGATCGCGTCCGCTCCGGCCGCGGACGCCCCGAAGGGCGGAGGCGCTCTCGGAGCCGCTGCCGGCGCGATGGGGACCCAGGCCGCCGGGCTGGCCGGCCTCGCCCCGGTCTTCGGCAAGCTCGGTCTGAAGAGCGACATGGTCGCCAAGTTCGCGCCCGTCGTCGTCGACTACGCCCAGAAGAAGGGAGGCGACACGGTCGGGAAGCTCCTCGGAGGCGTGCTCAAGTAGGACCCGGGCTGGCGCGCGTTCCAACCCTCACCCCACTCTTCCCCGGAACTACAATGTCCGCTGGCCCGCGCGTCGCGCGGGCCTTTGCCCGTCCCCACCGACACACCGGAGGAAGAGCCATGAACGTCCTCAGAGGCCGCACCCTCGCCGCGCTGCTCGCAGCGGCGCTCGCCCTCGCGGCCCCCCTGTCCGCCCAGGAGCTCAACGTCGTCGAACGGACCCTGCCGAACGGCATGAAGGTCCTGATGGTTCCGCGGCACGACCAGCCGACCATCTCCTGCGGGTGGCTGGCCCGCGTCGGGAGCGCCAACGAGCGCCCCGGCATCACCGGCCTCGCCCACCTCTTCGAGCACATGATGTTCAAGGGGACGAGGACGATCGGGACGAAGGACGCCGCGCGCGACCTCGAGCTGAACAGGCTTCAGGACGAGGTGCAGGTCGGCATCCGCGAGGAGATGTCGCTCCTCCGCGAGAAGCAGCGCCGCGGCGAGATCAGGGACATGATGGATCCCGCCGTCCGCACCCCGCGCCTCTCGGAGCTCCTCGCGAAGTTCGACGCGCTCGTGACGGAGCAGCGCGGGCTCATCGTCAAGGACGAGATGGACAAGCTCTACCAGGAGCAGGGCTCGACAGGGCTCAACGCGTCGACGAGCGAGGACCGGACCTTCTACATCGTCGGCATCCCGTCGAACAAGCTCGAGCTCTGGATGTGGCTCGAGTCCGACCGGCTCGCGAACCCGGTCTTCCGCGAGTTCTACAGCGAGCGCAACGTCATCCTCGAGGAGCGCCGGCAGACCCTCGAGTCGCGCCCCGGCGGGACGGTCGACGAGGCGTTCAACGCGATGACCTGGATGGCCCACCCGTACAGCTGGGAGGTCATCGGCTGGCCGAGCGACATCTCCCAGGTGACGCGCGAGCAGGGGAGCGAGTTCTTCGCGACCTACTACGCCCCGAACAACATCACCGCGATCCTCGTCGGCGACCTCGACGTCGAGAAGACCTGGGCGCTCGCGCAGAAGTACCTCGGCCGGATCCCCGCGAACCCGAAGGGGGTCCCCGAGGTCATCACGCTCGAGCCGGTGCAGCCCGCCGAGCAGCGGATGGTCGCCGAGGTCGAGAGGACGCCCGCCGTCGAGGCGGACTACAAGGCCGTCCCCGCGGTCCACAGGGACGCCGCGGCGCTGCAGGTCCTCGGCGTCGTCCTCGGCGGAGCGCCGATGACGGGCCGCCCCGGGATGGGCGGGCCGATGCGCCCGCCCTCTGGCCGGCTCCACCGGTCGCTCGTCCTCGACAAGAAGGTCGCGACCCGCGCCTCGGCCTCGTTCCGCGGCCAGAAGTACGGCGGCCTCTTCGCGGTCTCCGCGACGCCGGCGCCCGGCAAGCGGCCCGACGAGGTCGAGCCCCTTCTCTACGCCGAGGTCGAGAAGGTCGTGAAGGAGGGCGTCACCGACGACGAGCTCTCCCGCGCGAAGAACGCCATCCGCGTCGCCTGGTACTCCCGCCTCGAGAGCAACTCCGGCATCCGCGAGTCGCTCTCGCAGGCCGAGAGCGCCGGCACCTACAGGGACCTCCTCGACGCGCCGAAGAAGGTCGAGGCCGTCACCCGCGAGGACGTCGCGCGCGTCGCGAAGCAGTACCTCGTGAAGGAGAGCCGCAACGTCCTCCTCACGACCCGCAAGGGGGGAGGAGAGGGAATGCCGAGGCGCCGGCCCGGCGGTCCGCCTCCCGGCATGGCGCCAGGGGCCCCTCCCGCGGGGATGCCCGGCACGGCTCCCGCCATGCCTCCCGCCGCCGCCCCGGCCCCGGAGGTGAAGGGATGAACCGCTTCGTGAAGAGCACCGCCCTCCTCCTCGCCGTCTCGGCCTCCTGCGCCCTCGGGCAGGCGATCCCGGACCGCCCCGAAAAGCTGGCCTACCCGCCGCTCGCCTTCCAGGTGCCGAAGGCGAAGGACGCGAAGGTCCTCCTGAAGAACAAGGTCCCGGCCTACCTCGTCGCCGACCCGACGGGGGTCCCGCTCGTCCGCATCAGCGTCTGGTGGCGGGGCGGCGCCTACATGGAGCCCGCCGGCAAGGAAGGCCTCGCGAGCCTCTTCGGCTCGCAGCTCGCCGTCGGCGGGACGCAGAAGAAGGATGCCGCCGCGGTCGAGGACCGCCTCGAGGCGCTCGCGGCGACGCTCTCGAGCAGCTGCGGGAACACGAGCGGCAGCCTCTACCTCCAGGTCCAGGAGAAGGACCTGGCCGAGGGGCTCGACCTCCTGATGCAGGCGCTCACGCAGCCGGCCTTCGCGCAGGACCGGCTCGACCTCGCCAGGAAGAGCGCCCGGCAGGCGCTCGAGCGGCGCAACGACGCCGTCACCTCGATCGCCCAGATCCAGATGCCCTATCTCCTCTTCGGCGAGAAGTTCTTCGCCACGGAGAACACCACCGCCGCGAGCCTCGACGCGATCACGCGCGAGGACCTCCTCGCCTTCCACGCGGGCCTCCTCCACCCGGCGAACCTCGCCGTCGCCGTCTCCGGGAAGTTCGAGAAGAAGGCGATGGTCGACCTCCTGAACAGGACGGTCGGGGCGATCGCCGCAGGCCAGGCGGCCCGTCCGAGCCCGAAGGTCCCCGCCCCCGACTTCGCCCGCAAGCCGGGCCTCTACGTCTGCGACAAGGACGCCCCGCAGGCGATGCTCCAGTGGGCCTTCCCCGGGATGCGCCGCTCCGACCCCGACTGGTACCCCGCGATGGTCATGAACCACGTCCTCGGCGGCGGCGGCTTCGCGGCGCGGCTCATGAAGAAGATCCGCTCCGACGAGGGGCTCACCTACGGCGTGAGGACGGCTCTCGGCGAAGGGCCGTTCTACCGCGGCGACCTCACCGGCGGCCTGCAGACGAAGAACCGCTCCGTCGCCTACGCGCTCCGCCTCGCGCTCGCCGAGATGCAGAAGCTGAAGGACGAGCCGCTCACCGAGGCCGAGCTGACGTCGATCAAGGACGGGCTCGTCGAGTCGTTCCCGGCCCAGTGGGCGAGCCGCCAGGCGATCGCGAACCGGTTCGCCGACGAGCAGCTCACCGGCTGGCCCGAGGACTGGTGGGTCGACTACCGCGAGAGGGTGAAGGCGGTGACGGCCGCCGACGTCCAGAAGATGGCGAAGAGGCTCCTCGACACGGAGAAGATGGTCGTCCTCGCCGTCGGCAAGGCCTCCGAGGTCGAGGCGGGCGACCCCGACCACCCGGGCGCCCTGAAGGACGCGGCGAAGCTCGCGCTCTCGAAGGTTCCTCTCCGCGACCCGCTGACGCTCAAGCCGATTCCCTGACGTGTGTTTCCGGCGGGGGAGCCGTACGGCTCCCCCGCCGGGCTGCCCCCCGGTTCACCACGACACGTGGACGGCAAGGCCGTGGGGGATGGCGACGAGCGTGACGCGTGTCGCCGGCGGCGGGCCGTCGGGAACCGGCCGGTGGCGGGACACGACGAACCGGCCGACGGTGATCCCGAGGACCGCGCCCGCGAAGACGTCGCTCGTGAAGTGGTGGCTCTGTTCGACGCGCGAGACCGCCACGAGGGACGCCGTCGCATAGGCGAGGGTCGGAACGACCCAGCCTTCGCTGCGCATCGCGATCACCGAAGCGACCGCGAAGGCCTCCGTCGTGTGCCCCGAGGGAAAGGACGGGTCGTGGGAGAACGGGTCGAAGACGGTCTCTCCGTTCGAGACGTAGGGCCGCTGGCGCCCGATGACCGGCTTCAGGACGAGATTCGCGATCACGAAGCTGAGGATCGACGCCTCGAGGGCGTCGCGACCGGTGTCCCGGGTCCCGGGAGCCGAGAAGACGAGACCCCCGGCGAGGAGTCCGACCGAGAGACCGAAGGCGTACTCCTGCCCGAACGGGGTCACGGCCCTGGCGAACCGGTCTCCGGCCTCGGTCCGGTGGTCCTCGACGTACCGGTAGACCGACTCGTCCACGAGGAAGAGCCCGCCCAGGCCGGCGCCGAGGAGCCCGAACCGCTCCCAGTCCGTCGCATCCCACGAGGCGGGCGCCTTCACGAGAGCCACGGAGTCGGAACCCCAGCGGGCCAGCTCCGCGCCAACGAAGGTGAAGGCGCTGCGCCGGGGAGCTCCGTTGTCCCCGGCCTCCGCGTCTTCGGCAGCGGCCGGATTCCCGAGCGCCAGGGCCACGGCGAGCGCGGCCGCCCGGCGAACCCGGCGGAAGCCTCCAGGGCGTCGCGCGGCGCGGAACGCGGAGGCTTCGTTTCCCGTCCCGGGGCGGTCGCCTTTGCGTGTTTCCAGCATGGCAATCCTACCGGGGGTGCCAGGAGACGAAGACGCTCCCCTGGCTGTGCGTCTTGGTGATGGCCGCCGCGGCGGGGTAGGAGGACGACCTCTCGTACCACGACCAGGCCGCTCCGACAGTGAGTCTCGCGACGACCGGCCACCGCCCCTCGGCCCGGGCCCACTGCACGCGCGTCGAGGAGGTGACGCCGTTGGACGTGTCGAGCCACGCCATGGCCCACGAGAGGCGGACGAGGTCGATGCCGGCCCTCGTCAGGCGGGCGTCGAGGCGCGGCCCGCCGCCGCGGCTGAAGTCGTGGGTCCGCGCCCCCGTGCGTTCCGCGCGCCTCGGACAATCGGTGTCTACGGCTACGATCGGGAAGACGACGGCCTGCGCCTCGGTCCGGACCTCGAGATCCTTCCGGAACGGGAATCGGGAGAAGAGACCGAACTCGAACGACTCGCCCGCGAACGACTCGGAATCGGGAGTCAGGTAGTCGTAGCGCATCCCGATGCCGAGGAGGTGGCCCGGACCTTCTCCCGCCTCGCCGAGGCGCCAGGCGCCGAGGACGCCACGGACGGACGCCGTCGTCACGGCCGTCCTCGCCGGGGCCGCGACCCTCAGCTCGAGGTCGAAGGAGTCGAAGGGCTTCTTCACCGGTGACTCGAACGGGTCTCCCCAGCCCAGCGTCAGCGCGGCAAACCTCTGGTCGGCGTGATGCGTGCCGCGGCTGCGCGCCCACCCGGCCGCGACCTCGGTGTCGAGGCGGCCCGGGAGACGGTCCTCCGGGTTCGGGGCCTTTCTCCAGGCCTCCCCGGTCACGAGCCGGTTGACGCCGCTGACGGGGTTGACGAGGGCGCCGGCCAGCTCCCGGAAGAAGCGGGTCGTCCCGGTGGAGGTGTTGTCGAGGACGGCGCGGGAGATCCGGAAGCCGGCCTCCCCGAGGACCGAGCCGCCGAGGACCGTGTTGAGCATGTCGTTCCTCGAGGGAGCCGTGTTCTCGAATCCGTACTCCCAGGCGAGGCTCCCGAGCGTCGCGACGAGCGTCGATTCCCAGAACGTGAACCCGTTCGTCCTCCCGGCGTTGAAATAGACGCTCCCGTGGATGGGGTGGGCCATCTGGTTCATCAGGAGGTCGTCGTCGTCGTAGCAGAAGGCCGCGTGGAAGTTCCCGTCCAGGGTCCGCATCGAGATGCGGGACCACTCCTCGTCGGCGAGGTAGCGGTTCTGGGCCCACGGGACGACGAGGGCCGCCGCCATGTCCGCGGCCGCAAGGCCGAAGCGCCTCCGGGTTCCCTCGTTCTTCCGCGCAACGCCGGCGCGCGCTCTCATCGTGTCGGCCGCCTCCACAGGAGTATCCGCGTCGTCGGCCGCGAGGACAGCACGGGCGGGAGCGAGCGGCGTCAGGAGGAGGAGGGCGAGCTCCGCGATCTCGCTGAAGCGGATCCACCGGATGCCGCTCGCCCGTTCCTTCCGTCCGGCCGCGGGCGAGACGATGCAGAGGGTGTTGCTCATGGCGGCCTCCTTCGGGTGGGTTCACCCTCGGAAGCGCAAGCGCCGAGCCATCGCGTCGCGACGGCGACTGCGACCCTCCAACCGATTCGTGGCGCACGGGTTCCGGGCGGCGGACCGCGCGGAGACGTACCCCGGATGCCCCGGGGCTCTCACCTCGAGGCGAGACGGCGAAACGTTCCGGTGAGGAGCAGGTCGACCGGGCGGAGCGCGGCCGCCGCTGCGGGTCGCCCCGCCTCTACTTCGGCGGCGGGAGCTTCGACCAGTCGACCTGCGAGCCCCACGCGCTGTGGGGGACCATGAAGACGGCGAGCGTGACGACCGCCGCGACGACGACGGCGATCCGCGCGTCGCGGCCTCCGCGCGCGCGGAACGCGGCGACGACCCACGCGAGGACGGCCACGGCGGTCTTGTTGTCGGTCAGGTCGGAGCCGAAGGGCCAGCCGGTCCAGTAGGCCCCGAACGCGGCCTTCTGGACGAGCGGCCCGAGGAAGAGCCCGCCGATCGACAGGAGGGCGATGACGACGAGAGAGATGCGGAAGAGTCTCCTCTCGCCGCGCAGGGCGAGGAGGCCGGCGGCGTTTGCCACGAGCATCCCCGTGAACATCGCGCTGATGTGCGGGGCGAGGATCGCCGCGGAGACCGCTCCCTTGAACCGCGTGATCGCCGGCCGCTCGGGGAAGAGCGCCTTCTCCCCGCCACGCGCCAGCTGTACCTGGTATTCGAGCTTCCCCGCGGGGGGCTGGTGCGGCAGCGCCGCCTTCAGAGCTTCTCCATCGCGGATCATCGGCAGGGAGGCGTACGGGTCGTTCGTCGGGTAGCGGCGCCAGGCGACGGTGCCCGTGACGGCCGGATCCGCGACCTTCACGACGACCGGCTGGTCGCCGTCCCCGCCGTGAGAGCGGAGAAGGCGAAGGCGGATCTCGGCCCCGCCGAGAGTCACCCTGCCACGGACCGGCTGGGTCGGTCCGGTGAGACGCTGAAACACGGCGGAGCCGAGCGTGAGGAGAAGGGCAAGGAGCCAGAGGCCGACACGTCTGCTCATGCGGCGCGGAGGATAGCCTGCCTGCTGGCATCATTGGCTGCATGAGGTCCTCCCTGCGCGCCCTCGACCGCTTCCCCCTCCTCCTCGCCTTCCTTGCCGTCGCCCTCGCCCCGATCGCCCGTGCGGCCGCGGCGCCGAAGGCCCCCGCGGCCCCGGCCGTCGTCTCGGGCGAGTGGCTCCAGGCGAACCTCGCCGCGAAGGACGTCGTCCTCCTCGACGCCCGGCCGATGCGCGACTTCCTCGTCGCGCACCTGCCGGGGGCGCAGAGCGTCGCGGTCGAGAACCTCCGGTCCACGTCGGGCGGCGTCCCCGCCACGACATACCCGCCCGAGGTCCTCGGCGTGCTCTTCGCCCGCGCCGGGGTGACCTCCGGGTCGCACGTCGTCGTCTACGGCGCCGAGAGCGACAACGACGCGACGTACGTCGCCACGGCCGCCCTGATCGCCGGGGCACGAAAGGTCTCCGTCCTCGACGGCGGCTTCTCGCGCTGGACGACCGAGGCCCGTGCGACGACGAAAGACCGCATGCTCTCCCCTGCCGCAAGGCCGGGTCTCCAGGGCGACACCTCGTTTCTCATCCGGATCGACGACGTGAAGAAACGGGTCGGCGATGGAAGGACCGTCTTCCTCGACGTGCGGCCGGAAGAGAGCTGGGCCGCGGGACGCATTCCGGGGGCGAAGAACCGCTTCTGGAAGAAGGACGTCGAGGGCGGCTCGTTCCGCCCCGAGGCCGCGACACGCGAGGAGCTGGAAGCCGCGGGCGTCTCGTGGGAGAAGCCCGTCGTCGTCTACTGCAACAGCGGCCACCAGGCCTCGGCAACCTTCTACACGCTGAAGTTCCGGCTCGGCCACCCCGACGCGAGGCTCTACCAGGGCTCCTGGCTCGAGTGGTCGATGACCCCGGACGCGCCCCGTGAATCCTCCACCCCGGCGGAGAAGAAGTGACGGGCGGACAGATCGCCGCGCTCCTCGCCTCTTCGGCCGGCGCGGGGGTCATGAACGCCCTCGCGGGGGGAGGGACGATCCTCACCTTCCCCACGCTCATCCTCCTCGGGGTCCCGGCGATCCAGGCGAACGCGACGTCGACGATCGCGCTCCTCCCCGGGGCGGCCGCGAGCCTCGCCGGCTACCGGCGCGAGGTGGCGACCCACCGCGCCTGGCTGAAGACGCTCTTCCTCCCGAGCCTCGTCGGCGGCGGCATCGGGTCGGTCCTCCTCCTGAAGACTCCGGAGAAGCTCTTCGCGAGCCTCGCTCCGTTCCTCGTCCTCTTCGCGACGCTTCTCTTCATGCTCCAGATCGTCCTCTCGAAGCGGAAGGGCGACGTCGAGTTGCACGCGCCCGACGGCCCGACGAAGGCCCGCTGGGGCGTGGCCACCCTCGCCCAGCTCGCGGTCGCCGTCTACGGCGGCTACTTCGGCGCCGGCATCGGCATCCTGATGCTCGTCGTCCTCGGCTTCCTCGGCCTCACCGACATCCACGCGATGAACGGCCTGAAGAACTTCTTCGGCATCACGATCAACGCGGTCGCCGCGGCCTGGTTCATCCTGAACGGCGCCGTCCTCTGGCCGATCGCGCTCGTGATGATCGCGGGGGCGACGGTCGGCGGCTACGCGGGGGCGCACTTCGCCCGGCGCATCGGCAAGGAGAAGGCGCGGGCGGCCGTCGTCGTCATCGGCCTCGGCGTCACCGTCGTCCTGCTGCTGCAGCGGACCTGACCGCGAGCGCCCCGCGACGCCGGGCTCTCTCGACGACGAGCGGCAGGTGTGCCCGGATTCCCACGTCGGCCGTCGCCTCGCGCGTGGCGTCGGCCACGGCCTCGGCGGCGAGCACCTTCCCTTCGGCCACGCGACCGGTGTCGAAGAGGAGCTCTGCCCGCAGCGACGCGAGGAGCGGAGCCACGTCCGGCGCCTCCCTGCCGAGCCGGTCGACCTCGCCGAGGAGCGTCGCCGGCGCATCGCCGAGGACGCGGCGCGACTCGAGCCTCCAGTAGCGGTAGAGCCCGGGGTCGTCGTCGCGATCCTCGAGGCGTTGCGGCCGGCGAAGCGTCCGCCAGGCGACGTAGGCACGGAAGTTTGCGACGTCCGACGCCAGCTCCGGGAAGGCCGTCTCGAACCGGTCGATCTCGACCGCCGCGTTTTCCCACCGGCCCATCTCGCCGAGGGCGAGGATTTCGCCGCCGGCGAGGTCCCTCGGGTGATGACCGCCCCGGGCGTGGCTGCCTCGCCCACCGAGGCCCCGCCGGTACCAGGAGACCGCCCGGGCCAGCTCTCCCTTGAGGTGGAACGCCCGGCCCGCCTCGAGGGCGACGGGCGCAGGCTCCTCCGAGCGCTCGAAGGAGGAGACCCAGGCGGAGTCCGCGTCGGCCGGGCGCCCGGCGTCGAGGAGCGCCTTCGCCCGGACGCGGGACGCCCACTGCGTGAGCGGAACGTCGCCCGCGGCACGGGATCTCTCCAGCGCCAGCTCCGCCTCTACGAGCTCCGCCGCCGGGTCGCCCGTCTCGCCCAGCCGCGCCGTCTCCCGGAGGTGAACGTACGCCTCCTCGCGCGCAAGGGCGCGCCGCTGCACCTCCCCGTTCTCGCGCGAGGCTCGCGGGAAGCCGTCGAGCGGCGAGTTCGACCCGGCGCGGCCCGAAGGGCCCGACGCCGACGACGGCCCCGGAAGTGTCGACGGTGATCGACGATCTCCCGCCGACGGCGGCGAGCGGCACGAGCGCGTACCAGGCGAGAAGCGGGGACCAGCCCTCCCAGGTCGGGCGGTCCGGCGATTCTGCGGACGGGAGCTCGGTGCCGCCGCCCCCGACCTCCCCTTCCTTCGGCACGCGGAACGCTGCCACCGCGCCGGAGTACCCCATCCGGTTGTTGTAGCCGGTGAGAACGAGCTCCTTTCGGCCGTCCCCGTCGACGTCCGCCGCGGCCGCCGCGTAGTGATGCCCCGAGCCGTAGAAGGCTGCGAGGACCCGCCGGCGCGCGAGGTCGCAGACGTAGGTCGCCGAAGGGAAGAGGGACGTGCTGGAGCCTCACCGCGACCTCGTCGACGCCGTCCCCTTCGACGTCGAAGGCGAACAGGGCTCCGACGACGTACGTATCCGCAAATCCGGGGAACGCGAAGATCGGCTGGGGAAGCGGCATCTCGGAAACGGTCCGACCGGTGAACGGATCCAGGACCTCGAGCGCTTTCCTCGTGTCGGTGAGACCGCCCCACACGGCAACGGCCGCGGTGCGCCCTCCCCCGAGCCGGACGATCGTGACCTGACGCCCCGCTTCGGCGCCCGCACGCCGCCAGAGGAGCCGGCCCCCGTCGAGCGCCTGGACTCCCCCGCCGTCCGGCACGAGGCGCGAGAAGGCGCGGCCGGTTCCACCGGAAAGACCGGTACGAGCGCCAGGACGAGGAGGATCGCGAGAAACGCGGCCGGGATGCCGATCGCAAGGGGCCGGCGAAGGCGCCGGGCGCCCTTCGCGCCTTCCGGGATTCGAGATCGGAAAGGACGTCGGCGGCCGTCGCGTAGCGCCTCTCGCGGTCCTTGGCGAGGAGGCGTGTCACGACCCCCGCGAGCCAGGAGGGCGCCTGCGGCCGGAGCTTCCTCACGTCGGGCGGCTCCTGGCGGATGTGCGCCACGATCGTCCCGATGGCCGAGTCGCCGCGCAGCGGCACCTTCCCCGCGAGCATCTCGAAGAGGACGACGCCGAACGAGTAGAGGTCGCTCCGCGCGTCGAGGAGGTCGCCGAGCGCCTGCTCGGGAGAGAGGTACTCCACCGTGCCGACGAGCCCCTCGGTCTCCGTGACGCGCGTCTCCGTCCCTTCCCAGTGCCGCGCGAGGCCGAAGTCGGCGAGCTTCACCTCGCCCGTCGCCGCCAGGAGGATGTTCCCCGGCTTCACGTCGCGGTGGACGATGCCGAGGGCGTGCAGGTCGGCGAGGGCGCGAAGCACCTCGGAGCCGATCTCGACGGCACGTTCCGGCGGAAGCGGGCCGCGTGCGAGCAGCTCCCGAAGCGACTCCCCCTCCACGAGCTCCATCGTCAGGAAGACGGTGTCGCCCGCCTGACCGATGTCGAAGACCCGGACGAGACGGCTCCCCGCCGCGTCGCGCGCGATGGCCACCTCGCGCCGGAACCGCTTCAGGGAGGCCTCCGACGTCCGGTCGGTCCGGAGGACCTTCAGCGCGACCCGCCGCTTCAGCTCCCGGTCGAACGCCTCGTAGACGACGGCCGAGCCGCCCATGCCGAGAACCCCGCGCACCTCGTAGCGCCGGCCGATCTCGGTGCCGGGGGCGAAGAGGCGCACCGACGGCACGGTGATCTCGCCGGCCGCGTTCGCGGCGTCGCCCGGATCGGGTCGTTCGTCTTCCACCGTCCCGGATCTCTCCTTTCCCCGAATCATGGCCGGCGCCGAGCCGGGCCCGCCGCGAGGGGGGGCGCCCCCCCCCCCCCGGCCGCGCCCGGGGGGGCGGCCCCTTTGGACGGGCCGGCCCCGCGGCGCCCCCCCCCCGCGGCGGGGGTCCTGGCCCGGGAGGGGGGGGAGGGGGCGGATGCCGGCGGGGGGGGGGGTCGACGGACTTCGGCATCTTCACCTCCGGGCCAGGACGACCGTGTCGGATGAAGCTGCGACGTCCCAGCCTTCGCGCTTCATCCCGCCGAAGACCGCTTCGACGCGGAAACCGGCGACGGCAAGGGCCGCCTCGAGCTCGGCTCGCCGCCACGCCTTCAGGACGACGTTCTTTCCGGTGACGACCTCCACCGGCGGCTCCTCGCCGGGGCGCCAGCGAAGTGTCGTCGGGTTGAAGAGGACGGTGCCGTCGGGGCGCGGGTCCATGAGGCGGAGAAAAACCACGCGTTCGGCGTCGTCCTCGCGGACGTTGAGCGGGAGGCTCGTCACGCGCTGGTCCAGGATCCGGTCGTAGTTCAGGAGCTGGAAGAGGACCGGGGAGCCGGGAAGCAGGAGGCCGGCCAGCCCCGAGAGGAAGCGGGCCATCCCCTCCGCGAAGAGGTGCGGCAGGCCGTTCCCCAGTGCGATCGCGCCGCCGAATCGCCCGCTCACGGCCTCTCCGAGCGCGGCGAGATCGCCTCTTGACGAACTCCGGCCCCGGCCCCGCCTCGCGCGCCTGGGCGAGCTGGGCCTCGGACGCGTCGACGCCCGTCACGTCGAAGCCGTCCTCCTGCAGGAAGCGCGCGTGCTCGCCCGTCCCGCAGCCGAGGTCGAGGAGGCGCTTCGAAGGCGCTTCGCCGGAGGACCTCTCCGCAGGAACGGAGCCTCGCGCTGGATCCGCGCCGGCCAGGCGATCAGGCGACGGTAGGAGAGGCGGGAGTAGGGGTCGTTCGGGTCAGGAGCGTCGGCCATCCCCACGAGTTTCGCACCTGGCGGAGCGGCCTCGGGATCCCGCGGGCGCGCTCCCCCGCATCCGTCAGTCGTCCTGGAATCGCTTCGTCTTCTTCAGCCAGCGTGCCGTTCCCCACGCGGCCGCGATGACGGGAAGCACCGCGACGCAGGCGGCGTGGTACACGGGTCGCGCGTCCCAGGTCTGGTGGGCGAGCGAGTCGGCGAGGAGCAGCAGTGCCGCCGCGATCATCCACGACGCGGTGCTTCCGTACTCCTTGATCACGACGCGCTGCCAGTGGAACCGCATCCCGGCGAGGGAGGCCCTGAGCCCGCGGAGCCTCGGGATCCACCGCGGCACCCGGGCGCAGTACTCGTCGAACGGCTCCCCGAACTTTCCACGCAGGAAGTTCTCCTCGGCGGCGACGATGGCGGTGTAGGCGACGAGGAAGAACGGCACGCCCACGAGATAGGCCACCGTGCCGTTCCAGATGACGAAGAGCCCGAGGAGGACGAGCAGGTTGCCGACGTAGAGAGGATTGCGGCAGTGGGCGAAGAAGCCCCCGCTCACCAGCTCCTCCGCGTAGACCTTCCGGTTCCGGCCGCCACGGATGACGTAGACCGTCCCCACCACCGCGACGCGAAGGGCCTGCCCCAGCATCGCCACGAGCACCCCGACGACGTCGAGGATGTCGTCGAGCCGCTGGTCGTTGCCGGGCCACTCGGGCTTCGTGAGGACGAAGAGGAGGACGAGCACCGCCGGGAAGAGCCCGTCGCGGACGCGGAACACGACGTTCCCGAGGCGGACGAGCAGGCTGTCCGAGGGACGCGCGGCTTCCGCTTCGGCGCCGGTCAACGGACGGCCACCAGGCCGGCGAAGTTGTACCAGCGGAAGAACTCCTGCACCTGCGAGAAGCCGTTCTCGAGAAGGAGGGCTCGGTTCTCGTCCAGCCGGTACGGGATCAGCACGTTCTCGAGAGCCTCCCGCTTCTGGGAGATCTCCATCTCCGAGTAGCCGTGCCGCCGCTTCATGCCGTAGTAGTGGTCGATGAAGAGCCGGTTGAAGAGCGTGTCGCTCTCGATGACCTTCTCCACCAGGATCAGCGCCCCGTTGTGGCGCAGGCCGGAGGCGATCGAGCGGATGACCCTCTCCCGGTGGAGCGGCCGGACGAACTGGAGCGTGAAGAGCATCACGGCGACCGACCCGTCCTCGATCGCGAACGGTTCGTGGAGGTCGAGGAAACGCACCTCGCGCGGGCGGGGGCTCGGGGCGGCCGCGAGCTTCTGCCGTGCCCGGCCGAGCATCTCCTCCGAGTTGTCGAAGCCGACGAAGCGCACGTCCGGGGAGACGGAGTTCTCGAGGGCGAGCATCGTCGTCGCCGTGGAGCAGCCGAAGTCGTAGAGCGTGCTCCCCGGGACCGCGAAGTCGGCGGCCAGCTCGGTCGTCATCCTCTGGATCTCGCCGTAGAAGGGGACCGAGCGGTTGACCATGTCGTCGAAGACGCCGACGGTCCGCCGGTCGAAGGTGAAGTCCGCGGGCCGCTGGTTCGCGGCGAAGATGTCGTCGGTCGGGACGCCGCCGGGCGTGACCGGGACCGGCATCTCGTCGGGGAGCGGGGCGGGCGCGTTCGCCCCGCCGGCCGCGGATCGTGGGCTGCTCATGGCTCTCGCTCCTGGCTGCTGCGCGCGAGGGCGATGAGCCCGCGGACGACCAGCCGCATGTGGGATTCGTCGAGGCCGGACTGGGTGGCGTAGTCGAGCACGAGGTGCTCCACCTCGCGCTCGCGTTCCGGGTCGAACACCGGGGCTCCGATGAGCCGCTTGAGCCGGCCGGCCTCGAGCGCCAGCTCCACGCGATGCTTCACGAGATCGACGATGTCGCGGTCGGTCTGCTCGATCCGCTCTCTGAGGCGCGCCAGCTCCGGCGATTCCGGGTGCCGCCGCCGTGCTCGGGGCTCATGGCTCCCTCCGGGCCGGATCGGCCGTCGCCAGGGTTCGTCCCGCGGCGACCGCGAAGACGCCGAGGTGCTGCATCAGGTCGGCGAACTGTACCGGCTCGAGCGCCTGGTCGCCGTCGGAAAGCGCCTGCTCGGGGCAGGGGTGGACCTCGATGATCAGCCCGTCCGCGCCGGCCGCGACGGCGGCGTAGGAAAGGGGGCCCACCAGGTCGGGACGGCCCCCGGCGTGGCTCGGGTCGACGATCACCGGGAGGTGCGTCTCCGCCTTCAGGACCGGGATCGCCGCGATGTCGAGCGTGTTCCGCGTCGCCGGCTCGAAGGTCCGGATGCCGCGTTCGCAGAGGATGACGTTTCGATTCCCCTGGGCCATCACGTATTCCGCCGCCATCAGGAGCTCCTCGATGCGCGCCGAGAGCCCCCGCTTCAGGAGGACCGGCCGCCGCGTCCGCCCGACCTCCGTGAGGAGGGGGAAGTTCTGCATGTTGCGCGCGCCGACCTGCAGGACGTCGACCATCTCGGCCATCCGCTCGACCTCGCGCGTGTCCATCACCTCGGAAACGATGGGCAGGCCCGTTTCCTCCCGGACGCGGGCCAGCATCTCGAGCGCCTCCCCACCGAGCCCCTGGAAGGAGTAGGGAGAGGTGCGGGGCTTGAACGCGCCGCCGCGGAGCATCCTGGCCCCGGCCGAGCGAACGGCGTGCGCCGTCTCGAGGAGCATCGGCTCCGCCTCGACGGAGCAGGGGCCCGCGATGACGACGAGCTCCTTCCCTCCGACGTCGACCGGGCCCCGTGCCGACGGGACCCTCACGACCGTGGGGTCCACCGAGGATTCCCGGGCGGCGAGCTTGTAGGGCTTCCTCACCGGCGTCACCGACTCGACCCCGGGAAGGACCATCAGGGCGGCCATGTTCATCGGCGAGGCGTCGCCGACGCAGACGAGGATCGTCCGGGTCTCTCCCCGGGAGATGTGGGCCGAGAACCCCTCGAGGACGAGGGCCGCCCGGAGGTGCTCCAGCTGCTCGCCGGTCGTCTCCGGCCAGACCCCGACGACGACGACTCCCGGAACCGGTGGGGACTTGGTCTTGCGGTCTTCGCTCAAGCTCAAATCCGGAGCCTAGGGCGCACCCCTCGCGAGGTCAATCCGAATCTCCGGCGGGACCCGGAGCCGCCTCGGAAACAGACGCGGCCGGGGTCACCCCCGGCCGCGTCCGTCTTTCTCGTCTGGATCGTGCGCCTCAGGCCCCTCCGCCCTTCTCGGCCCCCTTGGGCCGCTTCGTGAGCGTGGCCCCGAGGTAGTCGCGGTTCATCCTCGCGATGACCTCGAGCTTGATCTCCTTGGGACAGGCAGCCTCGCACTCGCCCATGTTCGTGCAGGCGCCGAAGCCCTCGGCGTCCATCTGCGCGACCATCTTCAGGACGCGGTCCTGCCTCTCGGGCTGCCCCTGCGGCAGGAGGCCGAGGTGCGAGACCTTCGCCCCGACGAAGAGCATGGCCGAGGCGTTCGGGCAGGCCGCGGCGCAGGCGCCGCAGCCGATGCACGCCGCCGCGTCCATCGCGAGCTCGGCGTCTTCCTTCCGGACCGGGATCGCGTTCGCGTCGACCCCGACGCCGGTGTTCACCGAGACGAAGCCGCCCGCGGCGATGATCCGGTCGTAGGCCGACCGGTCGACGATGAGGTCCTTGATGACGGGGAACGCCTTCGCCCGGAACGGCTCGACGGTGATCGTCTGGCCGTCCGCAAAGCTCCTCATGTGGAGCTGGCAGGTCGTCGTCGCCGAGCGCGGCCCGTGCGGGACGCCGTTGATGACGAGCGAGCAGGCGCCGCAGATCCCCTCGCGGCAGTCGTGGTCGAGGGCGACCGGCTCCTCGCCCTTCTCCATGAGGCGCTCGCTGACGAGGTCGAGCATCTCGAGGAAGGAGGAGCCGGTGCTGACGCCCGGGACGTCGTAGGTGACGAGGCCGCCCTTGTCGGAAGGCCCCTTCTGCCGCCAGATGCGGACCTTGATGTTGATGTCCTTGTCGCCGCTCATTACTTGTAGCTCCTCGTGGCGAGGTGGACGGACTCGAACGTGAGCGCCTCCGTGTGGCGCTCGGGCGTCGCCCCCTCCCCCTTCCACTCCCAGGCCGCGACGTGGGCAGAACTTCTCGTCGTTGCGCAGCGCCTCGCCGTCCGGCGTCTGGTACTCCTCGCGGAAGTGGCCGCCGCACGACTCCTCGCGGGCGAGGGCGTCGCGGCAGATCAGCTCGTCGAGCTCGAAGAAGTCGGCGAGCCGCCCCGCCTTCTCGAGCGCGACGTTCAGGTCGTCGCCGCTCCCGGGGACGAAGACGTTCTTCCAGAACTCCTCGCGAACCTCCGGGATCTTCGCGATCCCCAGCTCGAGGCGCGCCCGGGTCCGGCCCATGCCGCAGTTCTCCCACATGAGGAGTCCGAGCTGCTTGTGGAGCGAGTCGACGGTCCGCTTCCCCTTGATGGAGAGGAGCTTCTTCGTCCGTTCGTTGACGTCGGCCTCGGCCGCCTTCACCGCCGGGTGGGAGGCGTCGACCTTCGCGGGCTTTCCCTGCGCGAGGTAGTTGCCGATGGTGTAGGGGATGACGAAGTAGCCGTCGGCGAGCCCCTGCATGAGGGCCGAGGCGCCGAGCCGGTTCGCGCCGTGGTCGGAGAAGTTCGCCTCGCCGAGGACGAAGAGCCCCGGGACGTTCGACATGAGGTTGTAGTCGACCCAGAGGCCGCCCATCGTGTAGTGGACGGCCGGGTAGATCCGCATCGGGACCTTGTACGGGTTCTCGTCGGTGATCCTCTCGTACATCTCGAAGAGGTTCCCGTACCGCTCGCGGATGACGCCCTCTCCGAGCCGTCCGATCGACTCGGCGAAGTCGAGGTAGACGCCCTGGCCGCCCGGGCCCGACGCCGCGCCCCTCGTCGCAGACCTGCTTGGCCGCGCGGGAGGAGATGTCGCGGGGGGCGAGGTTGCCGAAGCTGGGGTACTTGCGCTCGAGGTAGTAGTCGCGCTCGGCCTCGGGGATGTCGGCGGCCTTCCGGGTCTCCCCCTTCTTCAGCGGCACCCAGATCCGGCCGTCGTTGCGGAGCGACTCGGACATGAGCGTCAGCTTGCTCTGGTTCTCGCCGTGGACCGGGATGCAGGTGGGGTGGATCTGCGTGTAGCAGGGGTTCGCGAAGTAGGCGCCGCGCCGGTGCGCGCGCCAGATGGCGGTGGCGTTGCAGCCCTTCGCGTTCGTCGAGAGGAAGTAGCCGTTCCCGTAGCCGCCCGTGGCGAGCATGACCGCGTCGGCGAGGTGGCTCGAGACCTTGCCGGTGACCATGTCGCGGACGACGATGCCGCGCGCGACGCCGTCGACCACGATGAGGTCGAGCATCTCGGTGCGCGGGTACATCTTCACCTTGCCGAGGCCGATCTGCCTCTCGAGCGCCTGGTAGGCGCCGATGAGGAGCTGCTGCCCCGTCTGGCCCCGCGCGTAGAACGTCCGCGAGACCTGCGCGCCTCCGAAGGAGCGGTTCCCGAGCGTCCCGCCGTACTCGCGCCCGAACGGGACGCCCTGCGCGACGCACTGGTTGATGATGTCGTTGCTCACCTCGGCGAGGCGGTGGACGTTCGACTCGCGGGCGCGGAAGTCGCCCCCCTTCACCGTGTCGTAGAAGAGGCGGTAGACGCTGTCGCCGTCGTTCTGGTAGTTCTTCGCCGCGTTGATGCCGCCCTGCGCGGCGATGGAGTGCGCGCGGCGGGGGCTGTCCTGGTAGCAGAAGCAGGAGACCTCGTAGCCGAGCTCGGCGAGGCTCGCCGCGCCCGAGGCGCCCGCGAGGCCGGAGCCGACCATGATGAGCTTGTACTTCCGCTTGTTCGCCGGGTTGATGAGCTTGATGGCGGCCTTGTGACGCGTCCAGCGCGACTCCATGGGGCCGGTGGGGCACTTGCCGTCGAGTTCCATTTCGCGACCTCCTAGCTCGCCACCGGGCGGACGAGCCCGGCCAGGACCGCGATCGGGAAGGAGATGTTCACGACGACGATCACGGTGGAGACGACCATCAGGACCGCCTTCAGCGGCTTCTCGTACTTCGGCGTTCGCAGCCCCAGGGTCTGGAAGAGGCTGACGGCCCCGTGGAAGAGGTGGAAGCCGAGGGCGACCATGGCGAGGATGTAGAAGATCGAGACGGCCGGGTTCGAGAAGGCCGTGACGACGTTCGAGTAGACGTCGGTGTGGCTGAAGCTCGGGTGGACCGAGCCCACCGTGAGGTGCAGGAGGTGGTAGACGATGAAGAGGCCGAGGATCGGACCGGTCCAGTACATCGTCCGCGAGGTGATCGAGGCGGCCTGGAAGTCCTGGCTGGCGTAGCCGACCGGCCGTGCGGCGAGGTTCCGCCTCCAGAGCGTGAAGGCGGCGACGGCGTGGAGGCCGACCGCCGCGAGCAGCGTGCACCGGAACCCCCAGAGGACCGCCGGCGTCCCCTTGAGGAATGCCGCGTACTTGTTGATCTTCTCCGGTCCCGAGTAGAGCTGGAGGTTCCCGACCATGTGGATGAAGACGAAGCCGAAGAGGACGAGACCGGTCAGGGCCATCAGCGCCTTGAGGGCGATGGAGCCGAACGCCGGTCTTTCCGCGGTTGCAGGAATCGCGCTCATCTCTCGTTCAGCAGGTCAGCAGCCCGCAGAGCTCGGCGACGGAGGCGGCCGACTTCTTCAGGGCCGCGAGCTCTTCCGGCGTCAGTTTCAGCTCGATGATCTTCTCGATGCCGTTCTTGCCGAGAACGACGGGGACGCCGACGTAGAGGCCGTTGATCCCGTACTCCCCCTCGAGGTAGGCGGCGCAGGGGAGGATCTTCTTCTTGTCGTTGAAGATGGCGTCGGCCATCTCGACGGCCGCGGCCGACGGGGCGTAGTAGGCCGACCCGGTCTTCAGGAAGTTGACGATCTCCGCGCCGCCGCCCGCCGTCCGCTTCACGATCGCCGCGACCTTCTCGGGGGAGAGGAGCTCGGTGATCGGGACGCCGGCGACCGTGGAGTACCGCGGGAGCGGAACCATCGTATCCCCGTGTCCGCCGAGGACCGTCGCGTGGATGTTCGCCATCGAGACGTTCATCTCCATCGCGATGAAGGCGCGCATCCGGGAGGCGTCGAGGATGCCGGCCATGCCGACGACCTTGTGCTTCGGGAGCTTCGAGACGCGGCGGGCAACCTCGCACATCGCGTCGAGGGGGTTCGTGACGACGATGATCGTCAGGTCGCGCGAGTAGCGCGTCACCTTGGCGATGCAGTCGGCCACGATCTCCTCGTTCTTCTTCAGGAGGTCGTCGCGGGACATGCCGGGCTTGCGGGCGAGGCCGGCCGTCATGATGCAGAGGTCGGACCCCTCGGTTTCCTCGAAACCGCTGGAGCCGACGATCTTCATGTCGAAGCCTTCGACGGCTCCCGACTGGTACATGTCGAGGCCCTTGCCCTGGGGAATGCCGTCGACCACGTCGACGAGGACGACGTCCGCGAGCTCCTTCTCGACGATTCTCTGGGCGGCGGTCGCCCCGACGTTCCCTGCTCCGATGACGGTGACCTTACGTCGCATCTTTCTCCCCCTGCTCTCGAATATTCCGGCCCCCGCCGGGACTGATCCGGTCCGATCGGGAAGCGTAGCAGGGGGTCGGGGAAGCGAGAAGAGGAACCAGCGGTCGGAACGCCGGCCCCCCCTCGTCCGTATATGCTTCAGACGATGGATGTGCGCGAGACCCCCGCCTGGCGGAAGGCCCTCGGCCTCGCCCACGAGGTCTGCGCCGCGCTCGAGGGGGCAGGCGACCTTCCGGGCGATTCCGGTCCGCGCCTCAGGCGCGCCGCCCTCGCCGTTCCCTCGCTCGTCGCCGACGCCTTCCTCGACACAGGCGCCGGTGACTGCCGCCAGAGGCTCTCCGACGCCGCCGCCCGCGTCGCCGAGCTCCGGCAGCTCCTCCTCTCCCCCGAACTCCGGCTGTTCGTCCCCGGCTCCGAGGCCGACGCGCTCCTCGCGGAAGCCGAGGCCCTGGCGGGGGAAATCCAGATGCTCTGCGGCAAGTGCCCCGAGGCGTGACCCTTCCCGATTTCCCGGCCTCCTGCTAGCGTTCACCCGCTGGAAGGAAAGGAGACCCGATGACCCTCCGCCCCCTCGCCGCGATGCTGACCGCTCTGGTCCTCCTCGCGGCTCCGTGCGCTCTCGCCCAGACCCCCGCCACCGCCTCGGCTCCGGCCACGACGGCCGCCGCCCCGGCTCCCGCCACCGAGGCCGCCCCGGCGACGACCGAAGCCCCTGCCCCGGCCACCACCGAGACGGTCGCTCCGGCCGCCGCCCCTGAGGCCCCCCCCGGACACGCCGCCGTCCCGGCCCCGGCCCCGGAAGTCCCCGCCGGCACCTCCCAGACGACGACCATCGTCATCGGCCTGATCGTCCTCCTCCTCCTGATCGTCCTCGTCATCCTGGGGACGAAGAAGCAGGAATAGGGGAAGGGCCCGAGAGAGCGACCGGGGAGAGGCCGCCGGGAGCACCGGGGAGGGGGAGCCTCGCCCCGGGGTGGGTCCCACGGCCGCCTGCTGCGCGCAGCCGACCCGCTTCCGAGTTCACTGCGGCCGGGTGGGGGGCTCGCGAGACCCACCCCCGTGGCTCGGCCGCCCGGGACAGGAAGGGCCGATGCCACCCCGGACAAGAGATCTCTCTCCGGGCTGGGGAGGAGGGGCTCAGGAACCGGGCAAAGACGCGGGACAGCTATCGTCGGGCCATTCTTGCGGCAGAAGCAGGCGCCACGCAGAGTGTAGAGCGTAGACCAGACCCCTTCTGATGGACCCCTGCTTAGACCAGGCCCCGTCTGAGCTTTCTGGTAGCTAATGAAACGCTCGAATATCGACAGGTCTGAGCGGACGGGAGGGGCGTCCCGCGAGCGGCGTCCGAGCACGCGCGGGGCCCCGCACGACTTCGCGAGCAGGTCGCCGGATCAGGCGCGTGCGCTGTTTGAGCGAAGCGAGTTCGCGCGCGCCCCGGCGGCCCGCGCAGCGGAGTCGATGCGGGTCGCGCGAGCGCAGGAGCCGCCGTGGGACGTCCCTCCCGGCCGCGGCTCGTGCGGCACGATGAAGTGACCCGACGATTCCCGGTCTCCCAGCTCCCGGTCAGCTCACCCAGGCGACTCCGACGCCGAGGATGTCGACTCCGGTCTTCGTCGGGATGACCTCGACCTTCTCGAAGCGGGCGGGGTCGGGGGCGGCGACCTTGGCTTCCAGCTCCTCGAGCTCGGCCTTGAGGGTCTCGATCTTCGTCTCGGCGGCGCCTTCCATGCGGCGCTTGCTGAGGACCCCGCCGACCTTTCCGACCTTGAAGGACTTCTTCTTGGCGAAGAGGCCGCCGAGGACGTCGAAGGCCGCTCCGGCCATCGAGGCCATCGTCTCCATCGAGCGGGCCTTCTCGGCCTGCTCGGCGGCGGCGAGGTCGCGACGCTTCTTCTCGATCTTCTCGACGAGGGCGGCCGACGGCTTCGCCTTCTCGCCCACGCGCGCGGCGAAGTCGTCCTCGCCCTCGTCCGGGTTCGAGAGGATTCCCGACAGCGGGTCGCGGAGGAGGGTCGTGGCGAGGAGGTCCGGGAGGCGCTCCTTCACGGCCTTCTCGGCTTCCTTCACGCCCTTGGTCCCGAGCCAGGAGGGAAGGTCGGAATACGAGAGCGTCCGGGGAGCGGCGTCGAGGAGTTCCTTCCCTTCGAGGTCGAGGACGTCCCCCTGGACGACCTCGCGCGGCGTCGCCGCGTCGAGCGGGAAGAGCTTCGTCGTCGTGATCTCGTCCGACGTTCCCTTGCCGCTCTTGTAGCGGACCGCCGACTTCACCCAGAGGTAGGGTGTCGCGCGATCGCCGCCGCGGCGGTCGAGCCAGCGGGCGGGCCACTCGGACGGGAGCATGGGCGGGCCCGCGGGGGCGGCGGGCTTCGGCGGTGCGGGCGCGGCGGCGGCGACCGCCGTCGCGGCGACCGATCCCGCGACGGCTGCAGCACTCGAGGAGGCGGGCGCCGCCGGCGCCGCCTTCTTCAGCTTCGTCAGCTCGTCGCGCGTCATCGGGCCGCGCAGGTAGCTCATCGCCCAGCGGGTCTCGAAGATCTCCGGTCCCTTCCGGTGGACGTCGTGGAGGAGGAAGGTCCTCTTCTTCGTCTGGTTCAGGAGGGCGTCGACGTCGGTCAGCCCGGCCGCGTCGGTGAGGCCGTCGGCGAGGCGGCGGCGGTCGCGCTCGGTCTGGAGCGTCCCGACCCACCAGCAGCCGCAGTTCGAGAGCCCCTTGTAGTCGAGGTCGACCGGGTTCTGCGTGGCGAGGACGGTGCCGACGCCGAACGCGCGGGCCTGCTTGAGGAGCGAGAGGAGCGGCTTCTTCGTCGGCGGCTCGCCCGACGGCGGGAAGAAGCCGAAGATCTCGTCGATGTAGATGAGCGCGCGCAGAGACGTGGAGCCGGGCTGCGAGCGGAGCCAGGAGCGGACGCGCGAGAGGAGCGTGGCGACGACGAAGAGCCGCTCGGGGTCGGAGAGGTGCGCGATCGAGAAGATGGAGAGCTTCGCCGGCCCCGGGCCCCCGCCGAGGAGGGCGTCGATGTCGAGCGGGACGCCGCCGCGGAAAGCGGACGTCGCCGGCGAGGCGAGGAGGCTGTTGAGCCCGAGGACGAGGCCGTCGCGCTCCTTCTTCGGGAAGAACGTCTCGAGCGGCAGCGCGCCGATCGCCCCGAACGGCGGCTGGGCCGCCGCTCCGACGAGCGACTCGAGCGTCGCGGTCTCCCCTTTCGCCCAGATCTCCTCGACGCAGCGCGCGAGGAGGATGAACTCGCGCGAGGAGACCGGGTCGGCGTCGCGCCCCAGAAGGCCGAGGAGGCCACCGAGGAAGGCGGTCATCAGGTCGCGCCCCTCCTCGCTCTCCGCGCCGTCGGGCGGCGGGGCGAGCGCGCCGAGCAGGTCGACCTGGACGCCGCTCCTGGAGCCGGGGGTGAAGATCGTCACTTCACGCGAGGCGGCATAGGAGGCGACGTCGGCCGCCGTGATCCCCCAGCTCGCGAGACCCTCGGTCCACTTCTTCGCCTCGCCCTCGGGCGTCGCCTCTCCTCCGGCGGGGACCCACGGCGCGAACTCTTCGGGGGCGAGCCGCGGGAAGGCGAGCGCGAGGTTCCCGATGTCCCCTTTCGGGTCGATCGCCAGGACGGGAATCCCCTGCTTGAGCAGCTCCTCGATCAGGAGGATTCCCAGCGCGGTCTTGCCGCTCCCGGTCATCCCGACGATCAGCCCGTGCGTCATCAGGTCGTCGGGGTCGAGCGCGAGCGGCGCCGGCGCCTTCGTGACGGAACGGCCGAGGAAGAGCTCGTTGGCCAAGATGACCTCCCGCGTGGAATCGGTGCCGGAGAGGGAGTTTACCGGTCGCGCGGACATAATCGCGCCATGAACGACGGACGCAGCCCCGCCATCCGGGTCACCCTCATGCCGAAGGACACGAACGCCCACGGCACGATCTTCGGAGGCGTCCTGCTGTCGCACCTCGACCTCGCCGGCGCCGTCGCCGCCCGGGCCCACTGCGACCTGATGGTCACGGTGAAGATGACCGAGGTCGTCTTCCACGAGCCGGTCTTCGTCGGCGACCTCGTGTCGTTCTACGCCGACGTCGTCCGGATCGGGAACACCTCGGTCACCGTCAAGGTGACCGTCGAAGCCCAGCGCTGGCGGAGCACCGAGGGCGCCGTGAAGGTGACGGAGGCCGAGATCGTCTACGTCAACGTCGACGAGGGACGACGGCCGACGCCGATCACGCGGCGGGAGATCGCCGGAAGGTAGGGCCTACTCGTCGCCGCGGGGCGTCGCGCGGGTCCGCTTCACCTTCGCGTCCCGCTTCTTGCCGTCGATCCGCCGCTCGCGCGAGCCGGCCGAAGGGCGCGTGGGGCGGCGCCGCTTCGGGACGACGAGCGCCTTCGCGACGAGGGCACGCACCTTCTCCCGCGCCGTCTCGAGGTTCCGGTGGAAGTCCCGGCTCTCCCCCGCCGTCACGCGCAGCCGCCCTTCCGCGTCGCGGCGCCCCTCGGCGAGCGCGGCGAGGCGGAGCCGCGCCCCTTCGTCGAGCCCCTCGACGAGGGCGAGGTCGACGAGCAGCTCGGCCCTCGACGCGACCTTGTTGACGTTCTGGCCGCCGGGCCCGCCCGAGCGGACGCCGCGCGCCTCGAGGGCCGAGGCGGGGATCCGAACGGTGGCGGTGACGTCGATGGGGTCGGGCATGGTCCGCCGACATCGTGACACAGGAGCAATGCGGCGCGGGCGAGGTGTCGAGCCGTAAGATCGCCGTCGGAGACGCCGCGTGGAAACCATGCCCCAGGAACCGCGACCGGGCACCGGATGGCTTCCTGCAGCCGTCGCGGACCTTGCCGTCGCGCTCCTCGCCGTGGGTGGATCCACGGCCCTCGTCAGGCTGATCGACCTGAACTCGACGACCGCCGGCCTGGTCCTCCTGGTGGTCGTCCTCGGCATCGCCCTCGCGCGAGGGCTGCGCGCCGCGGTGATCGGCGCCTTCGCCGCGACGCTCGCCTTCAACTTCTTCTTCCTCCCGCCCCTTCACACGTTCACGATCGCCGAGCCCGCGAACTGGGTCGCGCTCTTCTGCTTCCTGATCGTGGCGGTCGTCGTGAGCCGGCTCGTCCTCCAGGCGCGCGAGCAGGCCGCCGACGCCCTGAGGCGGCGCAGGGAGATCGAGGTCCTCTACGACCTCTCGATCGACCTCTTCACGACGACGAATCGCGTCGGCGTCCTCGGCGAAGCGGCCGCGAGGGCTCTCCGTTCCGTCGGCGCCGGGGGCGGCGGGCTTCTCGAGAACGCCGAGGGGAGCAATCGGCCGACGGTCGTCTCGTGGTCCGGACGCAGCCTGGCTCCCGAGCACGAGCGCCTCGTCCAGGTCGTTCTCGACCGGGGAGAGTCCGCGGAGGTGCCGGCACCCGGCGGCGCGCGCGACGTCTACTTTCCGCTCCTCGTCGGCGGGAAGGCGAGCGGCGTCCTCGTCGTTCTCGAGACGCACGCGGGCCGGACGGTGCTCGACCCGGTCGCCCGGCTCGTCGCCCTCGCCATCGAGCGGGAGCGTTTTCTCGTGGAGAACGCCCACCTCGAGGCCCTCCGCCAGAGCGAGAGCCTGAAGACCTCCCTCCTGCGCGCCGTCTCGCACGATCTCCGGAGCCCCCTGACGGCGATCGGACTCTCGATCGAGAGCCTGAGGCGCCGGCTCGCCGGCCAGGCCGAAGCCCGGACGGCGCTCGACGACCTCGCGCGAGAGAGCGGCCGCCTCGCTCGCCGGATCGACAACCTCCTCGCGCTGGCACGCCTGGAAGCGGGACGGAGCGTTCCCCACGCGGAGCCGACCCCTCCGGCGGACCTCTTTCGGGCGGCCAGGGAAGGGCTCTCTCTCGTCCTCGTCGCGCACCCCGTACACGTCTCGATCGCGGCGGACTGCCCCGACGCATTCGCCGACCCGTCCCTCGTCGTCGAGGTCCTCGTCAACCTCGTCGAGAACGCCGCCCGGGCCGCGCCCGAGGGGACGGCGATCGAGCTGACGGCGGCCCGGCACCCGGTCGAGCCCCGCCTCGTACGTCTCGAGGTCGCCGATCGGGGTCCCGGCGTCGCCCCCGAAGTCCGTCCCGGAACGGACGGCGATCCGGCAGACGTCGCCCGAAGGGGCCTGGGCCTCGAGATCGCGCGCGGCCTCGCCGCCGCGAACGGCGGCCACATGTCGTTGCATCCGCGCCCCGGTGGCGGGACGATCGCGAGGGTAGACCTGCCGGCCGCAACGCCCGTCGAAGGGGTGGAGACGTGATCCGGACGAGCGCCTGCATCCTCGTGGTCGAGGACGACCCCACGATCCGCAAGGGTCTCGCTGCCGAATTGACCGAAGCGGGCTACGAGGTCCTCGAGGCGCCCGAGGGCCGCCAGGGCCTCGCGCTCTTCGGACAGGGGGCGCCGGACCTCGTCCTCACCGACCTCGCCATGCCCGTCGCGGACGGCTTCGAGCTGATCCGCGGAATCCGCAGGGCCGGTGCGACGCCCATCGTCGTCCTCTCCGTCCGCGGCGCGGACGTCGACAAGATCCGGGCCCTCGACCTCGGCGCCGACGACTTCGTCACGAAGCCATTCTCGGTCCCGGAGCTCCTCGCCCGGCTCCGCGCCCAGCTCCGACGGAGCGGCGCCGTTCCGGCCCGGACCGTCCTCGAGTTCGACGGCCTCTCGATCGACCTCGAACGGCGGCGCGTCGTCCAGGAAGGTCGCGAGGTGAAGCTCACGCCGACCGAGTTCGCCATCCTCGAGCTCCTCGCGACGAACGCCGGGAAGCCGGTGACGACGGCGCGGATCATCGCGCGCGTCTGGAAGGGGGCTCCGGGAACGACGGTCGACGTCGTCCGCGTCCACGTCGGGACGATGCGGAAGAAGCTCGAGCCCGACCCGGCCACGCCCCGCTACGTCGTCACGGAGCCGTGGGTCGGCTACAGGTTCGTCGCCGAGCCGCTCCCGGACTGACGGTTTCTCAGACCTCCGACTGGATCGGCATGATCACCGAGTGCATCCCCTCCATCTGGAGGCGTCGCTGGAGGGCGAACGGCGTCTGGTTGTGGAGGAGCCGGTTCAGGGCGTTCTCCTGGGGGAAGACGAGCTTCGACATGAAGAAGATCGGCCGGTCCCAGTCGCCCCGGACCTGCCGGCAGAGGTCGACGAGCTCGTCGAGGAGGTCCGTGCCGACGGAGAGATGGTGCTCCGCTGCCAGGCCGTTGCCGCGCGCGAACTCGACGTAGCGGACGAGGTCCCGCTCGGTCTCCTTCCGGAGGTTCTCGAGCTCGCGCGCGCCCTTGAAGCTGGACGAATCGACGACGCCGACCGACAGGAAGATGCAGTGCTTGAAGTAGCCCGGGAAGTAGCGCTGGACGTTCAGGAAGGAGTGCATCCCGAGCCCGTTGAAGCCGGAGACGAGAAAGACGGCCGTCGGCGTCCCGCGTTTCGGCGGCTCGATCTTCGGGAACGAACCGGAGTCGCGCGGCTTCGGCGGCCGGAGGGTCGTCAGGACGTCGTCCGTCCGCTTCAGCAGCAGCCGGAGCGAGCTGTAGTGCTTCCTCACGAGGACGCAGAGCCCCACGACGGAACCCGTGATCAGGACCGTCACCCACCCTCCCGCGCGGAACTTCATCATCACGGTGGCCGCCAGGAGGGTGCTCGTGAGCGAGAGGCCGAGGCCGTTGATCGCGAGGTGACGCTTCCAGTTCGGGTCCTCCCGCCTCACCTTCCACCAGTGGACGCACATGCCGAGCTGCGAGAGGCTGAAGGTGAGGAAGACGTTGATCGAGTACATGACGACGATCACGTCGATCGACCCGCCCGTGTAGAGCAGGATCCCGATCGCGGCCCCCCCCATGACCAGGATCCCGTTCTGCGTCACGAGCCGGTCCGAGAGCAGGCTGAACCGGTGCGGGACCCACGAGTCGATCGCCATGTTCGAAAGGACCCGGGGCCCGTCGAGGAACCCGGCCTGGGCCCCGACGAAGAGGAGCGCACCCTCGGCGACGAGCGTCAGGAGGAGGAATCCGCCCGCCAGCGAGCCCGGCCCGAGAGCCTCGGTCGCCAGCTTCTCCGTCAGGACCGCGTTGAGCGTCCGGCCCGGGACGCGATGCACTCCGGCCAGGAGGTAGCAGAGGATCAGCCCTCCCGCCGTGAGGGAGAGCGAGACCGCCATGTAGAGCATCGTCCGGCGACCCGTCTGGACGCGAGGTTCCTTCAGGATCTGGAGCCCGTTCGAGATCGCCTCGATTCCCGTGTAGGTTCCGCCGCCCATCGAGAAGGCTCGGAGGAGGAGGGCCAGCGTTCCGAAAGCCCCGAGCGCCGTCCACGTCTCGCGGGTCTCCCGGGCCGTCGCCGCCACGACCTCGGGCATCGCCGAAGCGTGGCTGCCGATTCCGAAGGCGACGAGGAGGACGTGCGTCACCAGGAAGAGGAGAAAGATGGGCACCAGGACGAGGACGGACTCCTTCACCCCTCGGAGGTTCAGGATGATGAGGAAGGTGACGAGGATCAGCGCGAGGACGAGCTGCTCCTTCTGCGGCACGACCCTCGGCGCGAGCGAGCAGAGCGCCGCGACCGAGGCCGCCACCTGCATCGCGATCGTCATCGCGTAGTCGACGACGAGTGCCGAGCCCGAGACGACCCCCGCTCCCCGGCCGAGGAGGCTCGTCGCGACGAGGTAGCCGCCGCCGCCGGAGGGGAACAGGGAAATGATCTGGGCGTACGAGGCGGAGATGACGGCGATCGTCACCATCATGGCGATCGCGAGGAACACCGCGAGGTGGCTGTGCTCCCCCAGGGTGATGAACGCCTCTTCCGGGCCATAGCAGGACGAGGAGAGGCCGTCGGCTCCGAGGCCGACCCAGGCGAGGAAAGCGGCGAGGGAGAGGTGATGGAAGACCCTGGGGTCGAGCGGGTCGCGGCTCTTCCCGATGACGAGTCGGCGCGCGGCCTGGAAGATTGACATGACCGGCCGACCACTCTACCGGCCGGGTGCGGCCTCGCGGAAGGTCTCAGGCCCTCCGGCGGGCTTCCGGCGGACGGATCTTTAGCCTTTCTTTAGGTCCCGGCCGTCGCCTCCCGGCCACGCGCCTCGCCCTGCCTCTCACCGGCCCTTCTTTGGGCTTTCTTTCGCCCCCCTTCCGGACTTCTTGACGCGCGCGGGGGCACCTTCCCCTCGGAAGGAGACCCCCATGACCACCCTCCTCGTCCTCCTCGCCGTCTCAGCGCTCTTCTTCGTCGTCGAAACTTCCGGGACGAAGCCGGGCGACCGGCTTTGAGCGCGCCCGAAGGGCCCGTTCCCGAAGAGAACGCCCGATGACCGACGCCCTGTTCATCCTCGCGACTCTCCTCCTCGGAGGGCTCGCGCTCCTCTATGTCCGCGGCTGCGCTGCCCTTCTCCAAGAGGACCTCGATGAGCGCTGAGTCCGCCCTCGGTCTCGTCGTGTCGGCACTGGCGCTCGCCTATCTCCTCTATGCGCTCCTGAAACCGGAGAGGCTCTGAAGTGACCGCCCTCGCGTTCCTGAAGATCGCCGTCTTCTTCCTTCTCGTCCTCGCCGTGACGAAGCCCCTCGGCCTCTACATGCGCCGGGTCTTCTCTGGCGAAAAGACGTTTCTCGACCCCGTCCTCGGGCCCCTGGAGCGTCTCGTGTACCGGCTGGGCGGCGTGGACGCGAAGAAGGAGCAGGACTGGAAGGCGTACGCCGCCTCCCTGATCGCCTTCTCCGTCCTCGGCGTCCTCGGCGTCTACGCCGTCGAGCGCCTCCAGGGTCTCCTGCCGCTGAACCCCGACCACCTCCCCGCCGTCCCGCCCGCCCTCGCCTGGAACACGGCGATCTCCTTCGTCACGAACACGAACTGGCAGGCGTACGTGGGCGAGGCGACGATGTCGCACCTGACCCAGATGGCGGCGCTCGCCCTCCACAACTTCCTCTCGGCCGCGACCGGCATCGCCATCGCGGTCGCGGTGATCCGCGGGATCGCCCGCGCCGAGTCGAAGACCCTCGGCAACTTCTGGGTCGACCTGACCCGCTCGACCCTCTGGGTCCTCCTTCCCATCTCGCTCGTCGCCGCGGTCGTCCTGATGTCGCAGGGCGTCGTCCAGAGCTTCTCGGCCTCGGCGAAGATCACGACGCTCGACGGCGCGACGCAGACGGTTCCTCTCGGCCCGGTCGCCTCGCAGGAGGCGATCAAGATGCTCGGCACGAACGGCGGCGGCTTCTTCAACGCCAACTCCGCCCACCCGTACGAGAACCCCACCCCCGCCACGAACCTGCTCGAGATGCTCCTCATCTTCGCGATCCCGGCGGGGCTGACGTACACGCTCGGCTCGATGACCGGCAAGCTCCGCCACGGCTGGGCGGTCTTCGGCGCCATGAGCCTTCTGTTCCTCGCCGGCGCAGGCGTCACGGCCTGGGCCGAGACGCGGGGCAACCCGATCCATCACGCCGCCGGGGTCGACGCCGTGGCCGGGAACATGGAGGGCAAGGAGGTCCGCTTCGGCGCGGGCGACACCGCCCTCTTCGCCACGGTCACGACGGCCGCGTCGTGCGGCGCCGTGAACGGGATGCACGACTCCTTCACGCCCCTCGGCGGCCTCGTCCCCCTCGTCAACATCCAGCTCGGCGAGGTGATCTTCGGCGGCGTCGGCGCGGGCCTCTACGGCGTCTTCGTCTTCGTCGTCCTCTCGGTCTTCATCGCAGGCCTGATGGTGGGCCGGACGCCCGAGTACCTCGGCAAGAAGATCGAAGGGGCGGAGGTGAAGCTCGCGATGCTCGCCGTCCTCGTCCTGACGTTCTGCATCCTCGTCGGGACGGCGGCCGCCGTCACGACGAAGGACGGCCTTTCGAGCCTCGCGAACGCCGGCCCCCACGGCCTCTCGGAAGCCCTCTACGCCTTCACGAGCGCGGCCGGGAACAACGGCAGCGCCTTCGCGGGGCTCAACGCGAACACGAACTTCTACAACGTCCTCCTCGGCCTTTCGATGTTCTTCGGGCGGTTCCTGATGATCGTCCCGATCCTCGGGATGGCCGGGTCGCTCGCGGCGAAGAAGAGGCAGGCGGAGTCGGCCGGGACCTTTCCCGTCGACGGCCCTCTCTTCACCCTCCTCCTCGCCGGCGTGATCCTCGTCGTCGGGGCTCTCACCTTCTTTCCCGTCCTCTCCCTCGGTCCGGTCGTCGAGCACCTGTTGATGGCCGCGGGCCGGACGTTCTGAGGCGGAACCGATGACCAAACCCTCCGAGATCAAGCTGCTCGACCGCGCCCTCCTCACGCGGGCCGCGGCCGACTCCTTCCGCAAGCTCCACCCGCGCCACATGGCGAGGAACCCCGTCATGTTCGTCGTCGAGGCCGGCGCCGTCCTCGCGACGCTCGCCCTCCTCGGGGTCGGGACGCGCGGGTCGTTCTCCTTCCAGCTCCAGGTCGTCCTCTGGCTCTGGGCGACGGTCCTCTTCGCGAACTTCGCCGAGGCGGTCGCCGAGGGGCGCGGAAAGGCCCAGGCCGATTCGCTCCGCCGGACGAAGACCGACTCCGTCGCGCGGCGGCTCGTCGGCCCCGAACGGCGCGAAGAGAGCATCCCCTCGTCCACGCTCCGCAAGGGCGACCTCGTCGTCGTCGAGACGAACCAGCTGATTCCGGGCGACGGGACCGTCGTCGAGGGGATCGCCTCGGTCGACGAATCCGCCATCACCGGCGAGTCGGCCCCGGTGATCCGCGAGGCGGGAGGCGACCGTTCGGCGGTCACCGGCGGGACGAAGGTCCTCTCCGACCGGATCGTCGTCGAGATCACCTCCGAGCCCGGCTCGACCTTCCTCGACCGGATGATCAAGCTCGTCGAGGGTGCCGAGCGGCAGAAGACGCCGAACGAGATTGCTCTCGACATCCTCCTCGCGGGCCTGACGATCGTCTTCCTCTTCGCGACGATCACCCTGCGCCCCTTCGCCCTCTACGGAGGAGGAGACCTTTCCCCGACCGTCCTCGTGGCGCTCCTCGTCTGCCTCATCCCGACGACGATCGGCGGCCTCCTCTCGGCCATCGGCATCGCGGGGATGGACCGCGTCCTGCGCCACAACGTTCTCGCCATGTCGGGCCGGGCGGTCGAGGCCTCGGGCGACGTGAACGTCCTCCTCCTCGACAAGACGGGAACGATCACGCTCGGCAACCGCCAGGCGGCCGAGTTCCTCCCGGCGCCCGGTGTCGATGCCCGCGAGCTGGCCGAGCTGGCCCAGCTCGCCTCGCTCGCCGACGAGACGCCCGAGGGGCGCTCGATCGTCATCCTCGCCAAGGAGAAACACGGAATCCGGGGCCGCGAGCTGCGCGACCTGCACGCCCACTTCGTCCCGTTCACCGCCCGGACGCGGATGTCGGGCCTCGACTTCGAAGGAGGGCGAAAGGTGAGGAAGGGGGCGGCCGACACGGTCGACGCGTTCGTGAGGGCCGCGGGCGGGAGCTTCCCCGACGAGGTCCGCCGCGACGTCGCACGGATCTCCGGCGAGGGCGGAACGCCGCTCGTCGTCACCGATGGCGGGAAGGTCGCCGGAACGATCTATCTCAAGGACGTCGTCAAGGGCGGGATGAAGGAGCGGTTCGACCGCCTCCGGGCGATGGGGATCCGGACGGTGATGATCACCGGCGACAACCCGCTCACCGCCGCGAGCATCGCCGGGGAGGCCGGCGTCGACGATTTCCTGGCCGAGGCGACGCCCGAGGACAAGCTCGCGCTCATCCGGAAGGAGCAGGCGAGGGGAACCTCGTCGCGATGACCGGCGACGGGACGAACGACGCCCCGGCGCTCGCGCAGGCCGACGTCGGGATGGCGATGAACACCGGGACCCAGGCGGCGAAGGAAGCCGGGAACATGGTCGACCTCGACTCGAACCCGACGAAGCTCATCGAGGTCGTCGAAATCGGAAAACAGCTCCTGATGACGCGGGGCGCGCTGACGACCTTCTCCATCTCGAACGACGTGGCGAAGTACTTCGCCATCCTCCCCGCTCTTCGTCGCGACGTTCCCCCAGCTCCAGGCGCTCAACGTGATGAAGCTCGCGACGGCCGAGAGCGCGATCCTCTCGGCCGTCATCTTCAACGCGCTCATCATCGTCGCCCTGATCCCGCTCGCGCTCCGGGGCGTCTCGTACCGACCGCTCGGCGCGGGGCGGATCCTCCGCCGCAACCTCCTGATCTACGGCCTGGGCGGCCTCGTCGCGCCGTTCGTCGGGATCAAGCTGATCGACCTCCTGCTCGTCGCCGTGAAGCTCGCCTGAGGTAGCTGCCGTGAAAGACCACGTCTTCGTCTCCGTCCGCCTCCTCGTCGTCTTCACGATCCTCCTCGGCATCGCGTACCCCGCCGCCGTCTGGGCCGTCGGCCGCGTCGCCTTCCGGGGGGCGGCGGAGGGCTCGTTCGTCTCCCGCGACGGAAAGGTCGTCGGTTCCTCGCTCATCGGCCAGGCCACGACCTCCACCGGGCTCTTCCGCACGCGCCCGTCCGCGGCCGGCGGTGGCTACGACGCCGCAGCTTCGTCGGGCTCGAATCTCGGCCCCACTTCGAAGGCTCTCGCCGACCGGGTCACGGCGGAGGTCGCGAAGGCGCGCGCCGAGAACGCCGGAGCGAAGGGCCCGGTCCCGGCCGATGCCGTGACCGCGTCAGGATCGGGCCTCGACCCGCACGTCTCTCCCGAGTTCGCGCTCTGGCAGGTGCCGCGCGTCGCGAAGGAGACCGGGATCCCCGCGGCCGACCTCGAGGCCATGGTCGCGCGCCGAACCGAAGGCCGCTTCCTCGGGCTCTTCGGCGAGCCGCGCGTGAACGTCCTCCTGCTGAACCTCGGAAGTTCTGGAGAAGCTCCAAGGCCATTCCCCGACCGTGACGCCCCGATAATCGAGATGGTGCCGAGAGCCACCGACGACCGACGCCCCGACCCCGAGGCTTTTCTCCGAAAAGCGTCGCGGGACGCCCGCCTCGGGAAGCTCAAGGTCTACCTCGGGATGGCGGCCGGCGTCGGAAAGACCTACAAGATGCTCGACGACGCCCACGGCCTGAGGCGCCACGGGACCGACGTCGTCATCGGGTACGTCGAGACGCATGGAAGACCGGAGACCGAAGCCCGGATCGGCGACCTGGAGGTCGTCCCGCGCAAGCAGGTCAGCTACCAGGGGGTCGTTCTCCCGGAGATGGACCTCGACGCCATCCTGAGGCGGCGGCCGGACGCCGTCGTCGTCGACGAGCTGGCCCACACGAACGCGCCGGGGAGCCGCAACGAAAAGCGCTGGAAGGACGTGGAGGAGATCCTCGCGGCGGGGATCTCGGTGATGGCTGCCGTGAACGTCCAGCACCTCGAAGGGGTCCAGGACGTCGTCGGTTCCGTGACGGGGATCGAGGTGAGGGAGCGCCTTCCCGACCGGATCGTGAGAGACGCCGACGCCCTCGTCGTCGTCGACCTCCCCGTGGAGGAGCTCCGGGAGCGGATCCGCATCGGGAAGGTCTACACGCCCGAGAAGGCGGAGCAGGCCCTCGCGAACTTCTTCACCGAGGAGAAGCTGACACGCCTCAGGGAGCTGACGCTCTTCCAGACGGCGGACCACATCGAGGCCGACGCTCACGACAGCGGCACGATCGAGGCGCCGGCGCCCCAGGCCCGAGTCGCCGTCGCGATCCCGCTCGCCCCGGAGACCGCGCGAAAGCTGATCCTTCGAGCGTCCCGGACGGCGGGCCGGATGAACACCCGTTGGTACGCCCTCCACGTGCGGCGGTCGCGCGAGCGCCCCGAGCGCCTCTCGGCGCGTCAGCACAGAGCCCTCACCGAGAACGTCGAGCTCGCGATGACGCTCGGCGCGACCGTCGTCGTCCGGGAGGCCGAGGACGCGGCCGCGGAGATCGCCCGATTCGTCCGCGAAGAGAACGTCGCCGTCCTGATCGTCGGCCCCCCGTCGCGCCGCGGCCTCTCCGCGCGCCTCGTCCCCGGAATCGTAGACCGTCTCCTGTCCCGGGCGGACGGCTTCGACCTCCTCGTCGTCGACGCCGGAGACGACGAGGCCTAGGCAGACGCCCTGCTACCCGGCGGCCCGCTCCGCTTTACGGTAGTAGATGAGCAGGATCGAGTCCCTCACCCCGGCCCCTTCGGGAATCCTCTCGACGCCGTGCCAGCTGATGAGTCCCACCGAGAAGGCGTAGCCCCTTCCCGGCAGGAATGGGAAGCGGTGGAACTCCACGAGCGGACTTCGCTTCGCGAGGAGGTTTCCGAGATCCCACGGCCTCAGGCGATAGAGAGATGTTCCGAGGCGCTCCTGGTCAGACCCCGCGGGGAGGTAGAACTGCACGGTCACGAGCTTGGCCGGCGAGTCGGGATGGGGTTCGATCCAATACCCCGGACGGTCTCGGACGAGACTGGGAAGCGGGTAACCGGCGACAGGGCTTCGTCCGAGGAGCGCGAAAACGGATTCCCTCAGCTCGGTCGAGACGAGCGCGGAGGAGACCTCGGCCCAGAAGCTCCGATCGGCCTCGGGGAGACGAGCCAGGCCGTTCGGCCCGAGGTGGGCGAGGGCGCGTGCCGCCTTCCCGCCCGGCAGCCGGTATCTCTCGGACAGATCCGGGACGTAGTGATCGTCCGGCGGAAGGCGTCTGAGCATCTCGGCGTACACGTCGGGCACGAATGCGCCCTCGAGCGCAGCGTGAGGGAAGGGCCTCCTCCAGACGCTCGCGGTCCCGACCGACGCGAGGAGGCCGTCCAGGACCCGCTTCCGCACGGACGAATCGTCGAGTCGCCGCGGCCCGCTTGTCAAACGGGATTCGGCAACCGGCGAACCCGCCGAACGGCCCTACGATCCCGAATGGGCCGCCCTGCCCCATCGCCCGGTCTCTGCCATGATCGGCGGGTGAGCGGACGCGTCGTCTACTCGAGCGAGAAGGGGCGGGTTTGCCCGACGTGCGGCTGGCCGGCGAACGACTGCCGCTGCTCGAAGAAGCTCGACGAGCCGGTTCCGGCAAAGGTGACGGCGAAGCTGCGGATCGAGAAGAAGGGGCGCGGAGGCAAGAGCGTGACGGTCGTCGACGCGCTCCCCGACAACGGCCCCTTCCTCGAGGAGCTCGCAAAGGCGCTGAAGAAGGCGTGCGCGGTGGGCGGCACGGTCCGCCCCGGCGCCATCGAGCTCGCCGGGGACGTCCGCGAGAGGGTGCGAACCCTCCTTGCGGCTCGCGGGTTCATCGTCAAAGGCTGAGGGCCGCAGACCCTCTCGTCGCCGGGTGGGCACCGTCCGGCCCCTGCCGGACCACTGGCGCGGACGTAAACTGGTCCGTAGTCCGGCACAGGGCCTCCGGAGGGAAAGCATGTACAAGCGCCTGCTCGTCCTCGCCATGGTCGTCCTCGGGGCCGCCTCCGCCGCGATCGCCGAACGCCTGCCGTACCCCGAGCACGAGATCGCGAACGTCGCCGCCTTCGCAAGGCTCTACGGCGTCGCCCGCTTCTTCTGCCCCTCCGACGCGGCGGCGGAGCTCGACTGGGACCGCTTCGCCGTCCACGGCGTCTCGAAGGTCCGGTACGCCGCGGACCAGGCCACCCTCCGCAACACGCTCCTTCGACTCTTCGCCCCTCTCGGCCCCGGCTTCGAGGTCTCGCCGCGGCTGCCCGCTGCGGCTGCGGCAGAGGGCGAGGAGCCTCTCGTCGCCTGGCGCTACTACGGGCCGGGTTTCGCGGGGAACGACGTCCCGGGGCCCTACCTGGGAAAGCGGACGAACCGCGCAGCTCCTCCCGCCGCGATCGACGGCTTCGTCGGGTACGTCCAGGTGCTTCCCGCGGAGGCGCTCCAGGGGAGGACGATCCGCCTCCAGGCCAGGGTCCGCGCGACGACGTCCGCGGAGACGGGCGGCGGGACGATCGCGCTCCGCATCGACCGCGCGGACAAGTCGATCGCCTTTCTCGACAACATGATGAAGCGTCCCGTGCGACGCCGCGTGGCGTCTCTGCACGATCGAGACGGCCGTACCGGCTGACGGGTTCAAGGCGATGGTCGGAGCGATGGCGTTCGGAGCGGCGACCGCCGACTTCGACGCGTTCGAGCTCTGGGTGAAGGGCCCGGACGGGACGTTCTCTCCCGTTCCCATCCGGGATCCCGGCTTCGAGGAGCCTGACGAAACGAAGGCGGCGCCCTGGTACCGGACCGGGACGTCGCGCGCGGCGATCGTCTCCCGGCCCGAGGCCGACGCCCCCGAGGGGCGGCGATTCCTCCGCCTCGCGCCGCCCTCTCGCGACCCCGCCGCGCCGGAGCTCGTCCCGGACTCTCCGCCCGTGCGGGGCGCACACGTCGACCTCGACCTCGGGCTGGGGCTCTCGGCCCGGGTGCCGCTCTCGATCGCGGACGGGGAGGCCCGGACCAACCCCGCGCGGCAGAAGTCCCTCGACGCCCTCGCCGCCGCGATCGCCGCGATCGCCGTCCGGCCCGAGTCTCCGGACGGGCCCGGTTCCGAGCAGCGCCTCGCCGACGTCGTCGTCGTCTGGAACGTCTTCCGGCACTTCTACCCCTACTGGCCCGGAGGCCGGCGTCGAATGGGAGAAGCGCCTCGTCCCCGCACTGGAGGACGCGAGCGCTGCGGCCTCGCGCCCCGCGCAGCGCGACGCCCTCCGAAGGCTCGTGGCCGACGCCCGCGACGGCCACGGCGTCGTCGTCGATCCCTCGACAAGAGGAGCCTCGGTCACCTCCCGGTGGCGTTCGCGCTCCTCGGAGACCGTCTCGCCATCACGGCGAGCTCCGCAGAGGACGTGCCCGTGGGGGCCGTCGTGACGGCGATCGACGGCGTTCCCGCGGCGCGGAGGATCGCCGAGCTCACGCGCCTCCAGTCCGGCACGGACGGCTGGCGGGGAGCGCAGGTGGCCGTTGAGCTCGGCGTCGGCCCGAAGGGCACGGCGACGACGCTCGACCTGGACGCCGGGTCCGGCATCCGGCCCGTCACGCTCTCGTTCGACGACGCGCAGGCGCCGCGCGAGCCGCGGCCGGGACCGGTCGTGGAAATCGACCCGGGAGTCTGGTACGTCGACCTCACGCGCGCGGGGATGTCGAAGGTCGGGCCCGCGCTCGAAGCCCTGGCGAAGGCACGAGGCGTCGTTTTCGACCTGCGCGGTTATCCGGGGGACGCCGGAAGCGGCCTCCTCCCGCACCTCCTCGACGCACCGGAGACCGACCGCTGGATGCATGTCGCGCGGATCGTCGGACCCTTCGGAAAAGTGGCCGGGTGGAACGGCTTCGGGTGGGACGTCGCGCCGGCGAAGCCGCGCATCGGGGGGACGGTCGTCTTCCTGACGGACGCGCGAGCGATCAGCTACGCGGAGTCGGTGATGGGGTACGTCGCCGACCACAAGCTCGGGTCGATCGTGGGGTCCGCCACGGCCGGAACGAACGGCAACGTCGCCGCCTTCGGGACCCCGTCCGGCTTCCGGGTCAGCTTCACCGGCATGCGCGTGACGGGGCACGACGGGAAGGCGCCGTTCCATCTCGTCGGCGTGAAGCCCGACGTGCCGGTCACGCCCACCGTCGAGGGGCTGCGCGCCGGCCGGGACGAGGTCCTCGAGCGGGGTCTCGCCATCGCGCGCGCCACGGGGAATGCGCCGCGGGGGTCGGCCCCTCCGGTCAGCCCCCCGCCAGGAGCGCCCGCGCCGCTCCCTCTCCCGCCGTCTTCCCCGTCGCCCAGGCCCACTGGAAGTTGAAGCCGCCGATCGGGCCGGTGGCGTCGAGGATCTCGCCGGCGAGGAAGAGGCCGGGGACGAGGCGGCTCGCGCCGCTGCCGGGGTCGACCTCCTCCAGCGCCACGCCGCCGGCCGTCACCTCGGCAGTCCGGTAGCCTTCGGTCCCCTCGACCGGGAGGGGGAGGGCGGAGAGGGCGCGGACGACCTCGCGCCGCGCCTCGCGCGTGAGGCGGTGAAGGGGCTCGACCGCCGCCACTCCGGCCTCGGAGAGGACGAGGGCGGAGACGCGGTCGGGGAGCGTTCGGCGGAGAACGCCCAGGACGGAGCCGGAGCCGGAGTGGGGTCGAAGGGCCGCCTCCCACTCCTCGACGCTCCCGCCGAATGACACGGTCACGGTGAAGGGCCGGCCATCCGCAAGAGCTCGCGAGGCGACGTGGGAAGCGTCGAGAATCGCGGGTCCACTCCAGCCCTTGTGGGTGAAGAGGAACCCGCCGCGGGTCGTGACCGACTGGTCTCCGCTCGCCGCCGTCACCTTCGCCTCGAGCGAGACGCCGGAGAGGGCCGCGTGCGCGGGCGAGGAGCCGGTGAGCGGAACGAGCGCGGGACAGAGGGGACGAATCGTGTGGCCGAGGGCCGCGACCCAGTCGAACCCGGCCGCGTCGGCTCCCCCGGCGAGGACGGAACGGCCTCCGGTGGCGAGGACGACGCGGGAGGCGGCCAGCGAGTCCGCGTCGAGGCGGACATCGAAGCCGCCGTCCTCCCGCCGCGAGATCCCCCGAACGGGCATCGAGGCGCGCACCTCGGCCCCGGCATCCCGCGCGTGCGCCACCAGCGCGTCGCGCACGTCCCGGGCCCGGTTCGACGGCGGGTAGAGCTTCGCCGACTCAGCCTCCTCGCGAAGGGGACCTCCGAGGAGCTCCTCGAAGAAGGCGCGCTGGGCGCCCAGCGGGAAGCGGTCGAGGAAGCGGTCGACGAGGCGGCGCGGCGAGGTGGAGACGAAACGCGCCCGCGCCTCGCGCAGCGGGAGGACGTTGCAGTGGCCGCCCCCGGAGACCAGGATCTTCCTCCCCGGCTCGCGCGCCGCCTCGAGGACGACGACCGGCGCGTCGCTCCCGGCCTCGCGGAGGCGGGCTGCGGACGAAGCGGCGGCCAGGAGCCCCGCGGCCCCTCCGCCGACGATCACGATGCCCGCCTCCATCGCGGAGATAATGCGGCCTCCCGGAACCGGGCCGCATGTCGAATCTTCTCCGCCGCTGCGTTTACACGATCCACTTCGTCGCCGCGTCGATCGTGGGAGGCCTCTTCCTCCCGGTCGTCTCCGCCGCGGCGCTCGCGATCGCCCTCGTCCGCGGGCCGAAGGGGCACGCCGCGGTCTTCGCCGCCCGGACCTACTCGAGGGTCATGCAGCGGGTCCTCGGCTGGCGGATCGAGGCCGAGGGGCTGGAGCTCCGGGGGGGGCGCCCCCCCCCCGCCCCCCGGGGGGGGGGGCACCCGGTCGTGGCCCCAGTCGTCGCCGGGAGATCTTCGCGGCCGCCCCGGAAGAAGGAGCTGGAGCGGATTCCGCTCTTCGGCTGGCTCTGGACGGCGACGGGAAACGTCCTGATCGACCGGAGCTCGGTCCCCGCGGCGATGGAGACGATCCGCGTGGCGGCGGAGGCGGCAAAGTCGGTCGGCGTCTCCGTCTGGGTGGCCCCCGAGGGTCACCGCAACATGAACACCGAGATGCTGCGGTTCAAGAAGGGCGTCTTTCACCTCGCCCTGGCAGCACAGTTCCCCATTCTGCCCATCGCCGTGAGCCCGCTCTCCGCCGTGATCGACGCGCCGCTGGGCGCGCCCCGGAACGGTCCGGCTGCGCGTTCTCGCGCCCGTCCCGACCGCGGGCCTCGGCCCCGGAGACCTGAGGACCTGATGGACGCGTCCGGGCCGACCTCGGAGACGCGCTGAGGGACCTCGCCGCCGACGCCCGCGCGCCGATCCTCCCATCTCCGCGGAGCCGGGCCTCCCGCGAGGAGCTCCGCGTGAGGGGTCCGCTGCAGGGCCGTGGCGCGGGTCCACTTCGTCCTCGCGTGCGTGGTCGGCGCGCTCTCCTTCGTCGCCGTGTCCTTGGGCGGCCTTCTCTACGTCGCCCTGCGCCCGCGCGGGAACGCCTCGTTCCAGGTCTCCCGGACCTTCCACTGGATCATGACGACGCTCCTCGGCTGGCGGGTGACGGTGGAGGACCGGAACCGCATCGCCGACTCGGCCCCGGCCATCCTGATGGCGAGCCACAAGTCGAACCTCGACATCGTCGTCTACGGCGGCCTGTTCCCGAGGCGGACGGTCGTCATCGGGAAGAAGGAGATCGAGAAGATCCCGGTCTTCGGCTGGTTCTTCCGCGCCGCCGGGAACATCCTCCTCGACCGCAGGGACCTGGCGAGCGCCATCGCCTCCATCGCCGCCGGCGCCGCGCGCGTGAGGAACGAGCGGATTTCCGTCTGGGTCTTCCCGGAAGGGCACCGCAACGGGGGTCCGACGCTCCTGCCGTTCAAGAAGGGGTCGTTCCACCTCGCGATCGCGGCGCAGGTCCCGATCGTCCCGATCGTCTGCACGCCGCTGGAAGACGTCCTCGACGGGCACCGGCTCCTCGTCTACCCGGGCCGGATCCGACTGCGCGTCCTCCCGCCGATTCCGACCCAGGGGCTGGGGGAGGAGGATCTCGAGAAGCTCGTCGCGACGGTGCGCGCTTCGATGCAGGAAGCTCAGGACCGCCTTGCGGCGGAGACGGCGTGAGATGATGGGTCCGGCGGCCGGTCCCGAAGGACCGAGGCGCCAGAAACAGGACACCCGCGCATGAACGCGACGCCCCGCCCCCGCATTCGCTTCGCTGCCGCCTTCGGCTTCGGCCTCGTCCACGCCGCCGCCCTGGGCATCCTCGCCCTCGACTTCTCCTGGGAAGGGGTCGCCCTCTGCCTCGGGTCGTACTACCTCCGGATGTTCGCGATCACCGCGGGCTTCCATCGCTACTTCGCACACCGGACGTACCGGATGAACCGCTTCTGGCAGTTCGTCATGGCCTTCGTCGGCCAGACGGCGGCCCAGAAGGGGGTCCTCTGGTGGGCCGCGCACCACCGCCACCACCACCGCTTCTCCGACCAGCCCGAGGACATCCACTCGCCGGTGCAGAAGGGCTTCTGGTGGAGCCACATGGGGTGGATCCTCGCGGACGAGTACGAGGAGACGCAGCTCGAGGCGATCCGCGACTTCACGAAATTCCCCGAGCTCGTCTGGCTCGACCGCAACCAGTTCCTGGCGCCGATGCTCTACGGGCTCGGCCTCTGGCTCGCGTTCTCCTGGACCGGCCTCTTCTGGGGCTTCTTTCTCTCGACGGTCCTTCTCTGGCACGGGACGTTCGCCATCAACAGCGTGACGCACGTCTTCGGCAAGCGGGTCTTCGAGACGCGCGACACGAGCCGGAACAGCTTCATCCTGGCGCTCGTGACGATGGGAGAGGGGTGGCACAACAACCACCACCACTTCCAGGCCTCGGCCGCCCAGGGATTCCTCTGGTGGCAGGTCGACCCGAGCCTCTACCTCATCCGCCTCGGCCGGCTCCTCGGAATCGCGAAGGACCTTCGCCCGGTCCCGGAAAAAGTCGTCGGCCTCGCCCGGGAGCGGGCCGTGTGGCACTTTTCGTCCCGGACGTTCGAGCGGGCGCGCGAGGCGTTCGACGCCGCCCAGGCCGGCTGGGACGCCCGCGCCGAGCAGCTTTCGGCCCGCTGGGTCGAGCGTCGCGAGACGGCCCTCGCCTCGGCCTCCCACCGGCTCTCCGAGCTCGACGCTTCGCGGCTGCGCGCCGCGGCGCAGCTCGAGCGGCTGAAGGCCGAATACGCCGCCGCCCTCGCCGCCGCCGCGGCCGGCACGCGCCTGCGCGGCCAGAGGGCCAAGGCGCTCGCCGGGATCCGTGTCGAGGAGCTCCGCCTCGAGATCGAGAAGACCCGCAGGAGCCTCGTCGACGCCCTGGAGCGGCTCGTCGAGGCCTCCGGAATGGGCGACGGGCTCCCCACGCCCGCCTGATCCCCCCGTCCGGCGGAATCTGTCGGGCCGCCGCACGCCCGAGCGCGCTTCGACGCCCCGTTCGCTAACATCCACCGCATGAAGAGCGCCCTCGCGGACCTCTACCACGCGCACGTCGCCGAGCGCCAGAGGACCACGGAGCTCGCCCTCGCCGAGACCGGCTTCGACCGGCTCCTCCTCCACTCCGGCACGCCGTTCACCTACTTCGCCGACGACAACGACGCCCCCTTCTACCCGACGCCCCACTTCGCGCACTGGGCGCCGGTCGAGGGACCGGGGCACGTCCTGGAGGTCCGCCCGGGGAAGAGGCCGCGGCTCGTGCGGCTCGTCCCGCGCGACTTCTGGTACGCGCCGCCGCACCCGGCGCCCGACTTCGTCGCGGCCGTGATCGAGGTCGTCGACACCCAGACGCCCGACGCGCTCTGGGCCGCCGTCGGGACGAACGGCGCCCGGACCGCGTTCCTCGGCGAGGCGGCGGGCGAGGCCGCCGCCCGCGGCATCGCCGCGGACGCGATCAACCCGAAGGGGCTCGTGGCGAGGCTCGACTGGGAGCGGTCGTACAAGAGCGCCTACGAGGTGGAGACGCTCGCCGAGGCGACCGTCCCCGCCGCGCGCGGCTTCCGGGCCGCCGAGGACGCCTTCCGGCAGGGCGCCACCGAGATGGAGGTGCACCACGCCTTCCTCGCGGCCGCTTCCGTGATGGAAGAGCACCTCCCCTACCCGACGATCATCGGGTTCGACGAGCGCTCCTCGACGCTCCACTACCACGGCAAGCGGGGAACCTGGGCCGCGCCCGGCAAGACGATGCTCGTCGACGCGGGGGTCTCCGTCCGCGGCTACGGCTCCGACATCACCCGGACCTACGCGGGAGACGGCTGCGACCCCCTCTTTCGCGACCTCATCGCCGGGATGGAGGCGCTCCAGCAGGAGCTCGCCGCCGCCCCGCGGCCCGGGATGAAGTACCTCGACCTGCACGTGCGGGCCCACCACCTCATCGGCGACCTCCTTCACCGCGCGGGCATCCTGAAGGTGGCGGGCGACGTCGCCGTGGAGAAGGGGCTGACGCGCCCGTTCTTCCCGCACGGCCTCGGGCACTTCCTCGGCATCCAGGTGCACGACGTGGCGGGCCGCTTCGCGGACCGCGAGGGGACCCTCGCGCCGCCGCCCGCCGAGTACCCGTCCCTCCGGACGACGCGCACGATCGAGGAGCGGATGGTCTTCACGATCGAGCCGGGGCTCTATTTCATTCCGATGCTCCTCGAGGCCACCGCAGCGGTCCGAACGCCGCCGACTTCGACTGGGCGCTCGTCGACCGCCTCACCCCCTGCGGCGGCATCCGTGTCGAGGACGACGTCGTCGTCGAAGCAAAGGGTGTCCGCAACCTGACGCGCCCCGAATTGCCGTGAAGTCGCCCCGCGAGGCCGGGGTTCTCGCAGCCCGGCGAGTGGGCGCCGCACGCGGCGTGCTGGCTCGCGTGGCCGAGCCATGAAGACCTCTGGGAAGAGGCGCTCGGGCCCGTTGCAGGAGGCCTTCGTCGCCTTTGCGCGTGCCATTGCCGACCCCGGGCCGGACGGCGTGCCCCGGGGCGAGAAGCTCGAGGTCCTGGCGCCGACGCCGGCGCGGGCGGACGAGGCACGCGCGCGGCTCGCCGGCCTCGGCGCCCGCGTCCACGAGATCCCGTTCGGCGACATCTGGATGCGCGACATCGCGCCGATCTTCGTCACGTCCGACGCGGGCGACGTCGCGGCCGCCTCGTTCGCCTTCAACGGCTGGGGCGGCAAGTACGACCTGCCGGGCGACGCCGAGGTCTCGATGCGCGTCGCCGCGGCGGCGGGCCTTCGGACGTTTCGCGACGAGCTCGTCCTCGAGGGGGGCTCGGTCGAGCCCGACGGAGAGGGGACGCTCCTGACGACGCGCCAGTGCCTCCTGAACCCGAACCGCAACCCGGGTCTCCCGCAGGCCGCCCTCGAGCGGCGCCTCGGCGAGGGCCTCGGTGCGGAGAAGGTCCTCTGGCTCGGCGACGGCCTGATCAACGACCACACCGACGGGCACGTCGACACGGTCGCCCGCTTCGTGGCGCCCGGCGTCGTCGTCTGCATGGAGCCCTCGGGCGGCGGCGACCCGAACGCGACCGCGCTGAAGGAGATCGTCCGCGACCTCTCGGCGATGCGGGACGCGCGGGGGCGCCGGCTCGAGGTCTTCACGGTCCCCTCTCCCGGCGTCGTCACCGACCCCGAGGGAGAGCTGATGGCGGCGAGCTACGTGAACTTCTACGTCGCGAACACGACGGTCACCGTTCCGGTCTACGGCACTCCGAACGACGCACCGGCGCTGAAGCGCATCGAGAAGCTCTTCCCCGGCCGGCGCGTCTTCGACGTCCCGGCGCGCGAGCTCCTCCTCGGCGGAGGGGCCTTCCACTGCATCAGCCAGCAGCAGCCGGCCGGAGGGATACGCGGATGACGAGCGAGCACCTCACCCTCGGGATCGTCCAGTGCGCCCTCGGCGGCAGCCGCGAAGAGAACGTCGCCCGGGTCGAAGGTCTCGTGCGCGAGGCGGCCGGGCAAGGCGCCCGGCTCGTCGTCACACCCGAGCTCCTCGAGGGCCCCTACTTCTGCCGCGAGGAGAAGGACGCCTTCTTCGAGTGGGCGCGCCCCGCGGAGGGGAACGCCACTCTCGAGCGCTTCCGCGCTCTGGCGAAGGAGCTCGGCGTCGTCCTCCCCTTCTCGTTCTTCGAGCGGGCCGGCAACGCCTACTACAACACCCTCGCGATGATCGACGCCGACGGCGCCCTCCTCGGCACCTACCGCAAGAGCCACATCCCCGACGGCCCCGGCTACGAGGAGAAGTTCTACTTCCGCCCCGGCGACACCGGCTTCCGCGTCTTCGCGACGAAGGCCGGCGCCGTCGGCGGGGCCGTCTGCTGGGACCAGTGGTTCCCCGAGTGCGCGCGCGCCCTCGCCCTCGGCGGCGCCGACGTCCTCCTCTACCCGACGGCGATCGGCTCGGAGCCCGCGAACCCGAGCCTCGACACGCGGGACCGGTGGCGGCGCGCGATGGTCGGACACGCGGTGTCCAATGTCATCCCCGTCGCCGCCGCGAACCGGATCGGCGAGGAGGACGGCCAGCTCTTCTACGGCTCGTCCTTCGTCGCCGGGCCCGACGGCGCCTTCCTCGCGGAGATGGGCCGCGAGGAGACGGGCATCCGCGTCGTGACGCTCGACCTCGCCGCGATCCGGCGGGAGCGGGCGTCCTGGGGCTTCTTCCGCGACCGGCGGCCCGACCTCTACGGTTCGCTGATGACGGCCGACGGGCGCCTGTAGGACCGGCCCCGGCCGCAGGCGGGCTCGTTTCCACGGGAGGCGGCGCGCCAGCGCCGCCTCCTTCACGCGTCAGGCCAGATCGAAGACGAGAAGCTCGGCCTCGGCCCCCGCGCCGCGCAGCGTGAACGACGTCTCGTCCGACGCCGCGAGGCCGTCGCCGGCCGAGATCCGGTGCCCGTTGACGTCCGCCTCGCCACGCAGGGCCTGCACCCAGAGATGCCGCCCTTCCGCGAGGTCGAGCTTCGCGCTCTCCCCATCGGCCAGGACCGTCGCGTAGAGGTTCACGTCCTGCCGGATCGCGATGGACCCGTCGTCTCCGGTTCCGGAGGCGACGAGGAGGAGCTGGCCTCTCTTCGCGGATTCCGCGAACGTCTTCTGCCCGTAGCGCGGCTCGTACCCGCGCCGGTCGGGGACGATCCAGATCTGGACGAAGTGGACCGGGTCGGTCTTCGAGGCGTTGAACTCGCTGTGCTTCACGCCGGTCCCGGCGCTCATGTACTGGACGTCGCCCGGGACGATCGTCGATCCCGTCCCTATGCTGTCCTTGTGGGCCAGCTTTCCCTCGAGAACGTACGAGATGATCTCCATGTCGTTGTGCCCGTGGGTGCCGAAGCCGGCCGCCGGGACGACGCGGTCCTCGTTGAGGACCCTGAGCGCCCGGAAGTTCACGTGCGCGGGATCCCAGTAGTCGGCGAAGGAAAAGGTGTGGCGGGTGTCGAGCCAGCCGTGGTCGAAGTGGCCGCGCTCGTCGCTCTTTCGATCGTAATCATCAGGACCTCCCGGGGCGCCCGAATCCGGTCACCCCGCCCGAGGACGTTGCAGTCCATGGGCCAGCTCTCTTCCCGAGCGCAGTCGATTCGAGAGGAATGCGCCTCTCGATTTGAGATGATCCCGTCATGCGCGCCGACGACCTGACGCTCGACACCCTCTTCGACGCCGACCCGAAGGGAGGCGTCTACCGATTCGCCGGCGAGCGGGCGGTCCTTCTCGACACGGCCGCTCTCGGCCTCCTTCGAAAGGAGCTCATCGACACGCTCTCGCTCGGCGCCGCGCGCGGGGTCCTCTACCGCTTCGGCTGGGCGCACGGCTTCCGGACCGCGGAGGCGATGAAGGGGGCGTTCGACTGGGAGAGCCCGGAGGAGTGGATCAAGGCGGGCGGGCGCCTGCACCGCCTGAAGGGGCTCGTCACGTTCCGACCCGTCCCACGCGAGGCGGGGGCGCCGCCCCGGCACTTCGCGCAGGCGTTCTGGGAGGATTCGTACGAGGCCGAGCAGCACCTCCTCCACTTCGGCAAGGCGGACGAGCCGGTCTGCTGGACGCTGACCGGCTTCGCGAGCGGCTACCTCACCGTCGTCCACGGGCGGCCGATCCGCGTCGTCGAGGAGACGTGCGTCGGAAAGGGGGACGCGGTCTGCCGGATGGCGGGCGAGCCGGAGGAGGAGTGGGACGAGGCAACGAGACGCTCGTTTGCGGGCGTCTCGGAGCGCTGCCTCGAAGGGGAGCTCGCCCGCGTCCGCGACGCCCTCCGCGCGACCGAAGCGAAGCTGAAGGCGCGCCGGAGCGAGCTGACGCGGCTGAAGATCGAGGAGGAGCACCCGGGCGTCATCGCGCGCAGCCCCGGGATGCGCCGCGCCTTCGACCTCGCCTGCCGCGTCGCGCGCGTCGACTCGACCGTCCTCCTCACCGGCGAGAGCGGCGTCGGCAAGGAGGTCCTCGCCCGCGTGATCCACGAGCGCTCCGGGCGCTCCGGCGGGCCGTTCGTCGCCATCAACGGGGCCGCCCTCCCGGAGAGCCTCCTCGAGAGCGAGCTCTTCGGCCACGCGCGGGGCGCCTTCTCCGGCGCCGCCTCCGACCGGCCCGGCCTCTTCGAGGCGGCCAACGGCGGGACGCTCTTCCTCGACGAGATCGGCGAGGTGCCGCTCGGCCTCCAGGCCAAGCTCCTCCGCGCTCTCCAGGAGCGCGAAGTGCGGCGCGTCGGCGAGAACCGGAGCCGGAAGATCGACGTCCGCGTCGTCGCCGCGACGAACCGGGACCTCGCCCGGGACGTGGAGACGGGACACTTCCGGAAGGACCTCTACTACCGCCTCCGCGTCATCGAGATCCCGATCCCGCCCCTGCGCGACCGGCCGGAGGACGTCCTCCCGCTCGCGAAGGCGCTCCTCGTCGACGCGGCGGAGCGGACGCACGTGAAGGTGAGCGGCTTCACGCCCGAGGCCGCGCGCCTCCTCCTGCGCCACACCTGGCCCGGCAACGTCCGCGAGCTGGCGAACGCGGTCGAGCGTGCGGCCGTCCTCGCCGACGGGGTGCGCGTGGGTGCGGAAGACCTCCCCGACGAGATCGGCCGCCCCGCCCGCGGCGCCGGCGCCGCCGGCGACACCCTCGCCGACGTCGAGAAGGCGCACGTCCTCGCGGTCCTCGGCGAGGAGAACGGCCACCGCGAGAAGGCCGCGAAGAGGCTCGGTATCGGCGTCGCGACGCTCTACCGGAAGCTGAAGGAGTGGGGCGAGGAGGGGCGGTAGGAGGGACGCCTCAGGCGTCCGCGTCCCCGGCACGCCCGCCGAAGAGCGCCAGCTCGTCGCCCGGAGCGTCGTAGTCGAGGAGCTGCGCGAAGCGGCCCCAGTTCACGAGCGTCTCGAAGAGGACGGACGTCGCCTCGTTCGGGAGGCGTTCCGCGAGCATGTCCCGGACCTCCTCTCCGCGCACCGAGGCGTCCTCGCGCCGGGCGAGGGCGCGGACGACGGTGACGAACGTCCCGAGGCCGAGGAGCTGGCGCCGGAAGAGGAGAGGCTTCTCCCGTGGGGCGGCGGCGACGAGGGCGCGGCCGGGGTCCGTCAGGAGGACACGGTTCTTCGGCGTGTCGACGAGATCGAGGAGCTCGGCGGCCTTCACGACCGCGATCGTCCGGCCGAAGTCCCACTCGGTCAGGGCGTCGACGTCGAAGAGGTCCATCTCGCCGCCGTGGTCCGCGAGGATCTCGAGGAGGCCGAGCATCTCTCCGACCGTGGCGGGCGGGAGAGGGACGAACGGTCCGATCGCGACGCGACCGGGCAGCGCCGGTGCCGGAGCCGGCGCCTCCTCCGGGAGGTGGACGCCCGTGACGGCGTCGTGGATCTTCTCGACCATCCGGAGGAACTCCGGGTTTCGCGGCTCGCGCGGGTGAGGGAGCGTGTTCGGGATCTCGCGGCGAACCGTGCCCGGGTTCGCGCCGAGGACCACGATCCGGTCGGCGAGCGTGACGGCCTCCTCGATGAGGTGGGTGACGAGGAGGACCGAGGAGAGGCCGGTGTCGCCGTCGGACCAGAGGCGGTAGACCTCCGCCCGCAGGAGCTCGGCCGTCATGACGTCGAGGGCCGAGAAGGGCTCGTCCATGCAGAGGAGCTCCGGGCCCGACACGAGGGCCCGCGCGATCCCGACGCGCTGCTTCATCCCGCCGGAGAGCTCCTTCGGCGTGGCGCGCTCGTGCCCCGAGAGGCCGACGCGGGCGATCACGTCGTGGACGCGCGCGGCGGCGTCGGCCTCGGGCAGGTCCCGCCCCGTCAGGCCGATCCGGACGTTCTCCTCGACGGAGAGCCACGGGAAGAGGGCGAAGCTCTGGAAGACGAGCGCCGCGCCGGCGTGGATCCCCGAGAGGGGCAGTCCGTGCGCGAGGACCCGCCCCGCGGTCGGCGCGATCAGCCCGATGAGGATCCGCAGGAGAGTCGACTTCCCGCAGCCCGACGGGCCGAGAACGGCGACGACCTCTCCCTTTCGCACCTCGAAGTCGACCCCTTCGAGGATGACGCGCTCGCGCCCCGACTCGTCCAGGAACGTCTTTCGGACGCCGCTCACGGCGGCGATGGCGGGCGGGGCGGCGCTCATCGGTTCAGAGCGTACCGCGTCGCCGCGAGCCGGTAGAGGCGGCGCCAGACGGTCCGGTTGAGGAGGACGAGGGCGAGGGACATCGTGAGGACTCCGGCCGCGAGAAGCGGGAAGTTGCCGTCGTGCGTGGCGCGGGTGATGAGCGAGCCGAGGCCGAAGGTCGTCAGCTCGCGCCCGCGAAAGACGAGCGTCTCGGCGACGATCGAGGCGTTCCACGCGCCCCCGGCCGCCGTGACGAGCCCGGTGACGAGGAAGGGAAAGACGGCCGGCAGGTCGAGCGTCAGGAAGCGCCGGAATCCCGAGACGCGGTAGACGTCGGCCGCCTCGCCCAGGTCCCCCGGGATCGCGCTCGCCCCGGCGAGGACGTTGAAGAGGACGTACCACTGCGCCCCGAGGACCATCAGGACGGCCGCGATCCCGCCGAACGGGGCGCCCGCGAAGAGAAGGGCCGCGGTGACGAGCGGGTAGAGCATCGGCGCCGGGAACGAGGCGACGATCTGGATGACCGGCTGGAGCCTGCGGGACCACGTGCGGGAGCGGCCGAGGAGGATCCCGACGGGAACGGTCCAGAGGACGGCGAGGGCGAGCGCGCCGGCCGCCCGGAGGGCCGTCGCGCCGAGGGCGAGGCCGAGGACGCCCCACTCGCGGACGGGGACCCGGACGAGGAGGCCGCCGAGGCGGAGCATGCCCCAGAGAGCGGCCGCGGCCGCAAGAACGCCGCCGAGGAGTGCCGCCGAAGCCCGCAGGACACCGGACCGGGAGGCGCCCGCTCCCGGCAGGGCGCCGCGCGCCGCAGCCCTCGCCCGCGCCTCCTCCCGTGCGCGCCGGAGGGAGCGGCGAATCCTCCGAAGGAGGCGCGAGCGCCCCAGGAGCGAGACGACCCACGACGTCGGCGCCTCCCCGGAGCCGGTCTCCTCCACGCGGAACTTCTGGGACCAGACGACGAGCGGCCTCCAGAGGAGCTGGTCGACGGCGACGATCATCACCGTCATCGCCACGACCGCCCAGACCATGGCGCGCGTGTCTCCCCGCTCGATGGCGACGGCCATGTACGAGCCAACGCCCGGCAGACGGAAGTCGCGGCCCCCGAGGACGAACGCCTCGTTCACCGTCAGGAAGAACCACCCGCCCGCCATCGACATCATCGAGTTCCAGACGAGGCCGATCACCGCCGAGGGGAGCTCCACCGTCCGGAACGTCTTCCAGCGGGAGAAGCCGTGCAGGCGGGCGACCTCGTACATCTCCGTCGGAACGGCCTTCAGGGAGCCGTAGAACGAGAACGCCATGTTCCAGACCTGCCCCGTGAAGATCATCACGACGCAGGCGAGCTCGAGGCCGACGTTCGTCCGCGGGAAGAGGGCGACCATCCCGAGGACGAGGCCGGGGAGGAAACCGAGGACCGGGATCCCCTGCCCGATGTCGAGCATCGGGATCAGGACACGTTCGGCGCGGCGCGAGCGCGCGGCGAGCGTCCCGACGACGAGGGTGAACGCCAGCGACAGTCCGTACGCGGCGAGGCCGCGAGAGAGCGAGAGGAGCGTGTAGCCGGGCAGCGCCGAGGGAGAGAGGTCGATCGGCACGGCCTCGCGAAGCGGCGCCCCCCACTGCTCGGCGAGCGCGACGACGCCCGCGACGGAAGCGCCCAGTACGCCGAGCAGGAGGAGGTCGATGGCGCGGACGGCCAGGGTCGACGGACCAGCGCGGCGCGAGGAGGCGGCCCCTGCCGCTACGGACGTCACGGGGAGAAGGTATCAGGCCACGGGGGAACCCGGTAACGAAAGGACGTCGTCCCGGGGCGATGCGATTGAGAGGCTCCCGGCTTCGGGATCACAATTGCGGACGGCCATGTTCGAGCACTACGCCGATCGCCTCCTCCCGCGCCGCCATTTCCTGCGCCGTCAGCTCCTCCACGCGGGAGCTTCCGCCCTCCTGATCGGAGCAGCCCTCGGAATGGGAATCCTCGGATACCACGTCCTCGAGGGTCTTCCGTGGATCGACTCCCTGCTGAACGCATCCATGATCCTCGGCGGGATGGGCCCCGTTGACGCCGTGAAGACGACTGGCGGAAAGCTCTTCGCCTCCTTCTACGCCCTCTTCAGCGGCATCGCCTTCCTGGTCGCGGCAGGCGTCATCTTCGCTCCTACGTTCCACCGCTTTCTCCATCGCTTCCACCTGGAGATGGACGACGAGAAGGGGGAACCCGGGTCCGAGGCCCCGTGAACCTTTCCGCTGCCGGAAATCGTCCGGGCCTGAAGTCCATCGCGGCCCTTGAAGGTATCAAGGGCGTTCTCGTACTCCTCGCGGGCTTCGGCGCCTTCGCGCTCATCCACCGGGACGCGCAGGCCCTCGCCGAATCCCTCGTCCGGCACTCCCACCTCAACCCCGCCCGCCATATCCCGAGGGTCTTCCTCGAGGCCGCGGCGCACCTGACCGACGCCCGCCTCTGGATGCTGTCGGCGGGGGCGCTCGCGTACGCCGGGGTCCGCCTGGCCGAGAGCTGGGGCCTGTGGCACGCCCGCGCCTGGGCCGAGTGGCTTGGCGCCCTTTCGGGCGCCATCTACATTCCCTTCGAGGTGATCTCGCTCCTGGCGCGCCCGACGGCGTTGAGAATCTCGGCCCTCCTGGTGAACGTCGCCGTCGTCTCCTACCTCGCCGTCCTCATCGCGGGCACCAGGCGCCATCACCCGTAAGTGCGCAGTCCGCTTCGTCGAGCGAGGAGACAGCCGCGGGCGCGGTTCGGCGCCGGGTCGCGCGCCTACAGGCTCCGGCGAACCGGGCGAAGTACAGCCAGCTCTCCCGCCGCAGGCGCCGCGGTCCGCCCCCCGGGGACGTCCTGTGGAAGGATCGGTCTTTCCTCGAGGACGATCTCCTGTCGGAGGGTCTGATCCCCCCGGACGATCGTCAGCCGGACCGTTTCTCCCAGTTTCAGGCCGGCCACGGTCTCGGCCATCTTCACGGGGTCTCCCACGGACCGCCCGTTCATCTCGACGATCATGTCCCCCCCGAGGAGGAGCGGCACGCCGCCGATGACGATGTCCGTGTCCCCTCCCTGGAGCCCCGCCTTCGCCGCGGGGCTTCCGGGCTCCACGACCTCGACGAGGAAACCGTCGACCGGAGGGATGCGGACGAGCTGCTTCCACGTCGGTGGCACGACCTGTCCCTGGACCCCGAGCCACGGGCGGATGACACGCCCTTTCGCCACGAGCTCGGGCAGAACGGTCACGATGAGATCGGACGGGATGGCGAAGCCGATCCCCTGTGCGTCTGGAAGCATCGCCGTGTTGATGCCGACCACCTTTCCGCACTGATCGACGAGCGGTCCCCCGGAATTGCCGTGGTTGATCGCCGCGTCCGTCTGGATGAGCGGCTCGCGCAGGGACCACGACGCGCCGGGAAGGATCCTGTTGACCGCGGAGACGATTCCCCGCGTGAGCGTCTGCTCGAGCCCCAACGGATTACCGATGGCGAACACCTCGTCGCCCACGTGCAGCTTCCCTGATTCCGTGAACGAAGCCGCCGGAAGCTTCCCCGTCCCGGGAACGGGGATCCGGAGGACGGCAACGTCGAAGATCGGATCGAGCCCTACGATCCTCGCCGGAAGAACGGTCCCGTCGTCCAGGGTGACGGTGATGGCCTGTCGGCCGAAGACCACGTGGGAGTTCGTGACGACGAGCCCGACCGGATCGACGATGACGCCGGAGCCCGCCTGGCGGTTGACCCGCTCATAGGCGTCCCGCGAGTCGACGGCCATGGCCGTCACCGAGACGACGGACGGTGCGACCGCCTCGTAGAGCTCGGGAATCGACAGTTTGCAGGGGACCGGAGGAGGTGACGCCGATCGCTTCACGGTCTCGGCCCGGAGTCCGGAGGCCCACGCGAGACCGAGTGCGAGGAAGACGACCGGCAGAAGGAAGCGGGAGTCCGAGGCCAGGCAACTTCGTCTTCTCATCGTCCGCTCACCTTCTCTGTGCCGGGCCCGAGTCCGAGCGTCCGTTGCGGTCGAGCCGCACGTGCCGCTGGGTCCCGTTCGATTCCTGGTCGGAGACGCAACAGGGATGCCACCGCCGGATGCCGTTTCGGCGCGCACGAGCAGGGCACGCTTCTTGAGTCCGGCGATGGACAGAGGAGTTCGATGCCCGAGAGAACGACGTTCTCGCTCGTCGCCTGGCTCGTTGTCGTCCTGGGCGTCGCCGCCTGGCCACGCGAGCGAGCCGCGGTCGCCGACACGCTTCCGTTCCGTCGCCTCTCGTCCTTCTCGCGGCGGAGCCAGCTGTTCCGGTCGGCGGTCATCGGAACCCTCTTCGCCGCCCTGGCCGCCCTCGACTTCGCCACGAACCCGGATCTCTCGTTCCTCGTCTTCTACCTTCTCCCGGTGCTGCTCGCCTCCTGGTTCCTGGGGCGGCGCCAGGGGCTCCTCGTGTCCCTCGCAAGTGTCGGCGCCTGGACGCTCGACGACGTCCTGACACAACGGGTCTACGTCCACGTCGGAGTCCCGATCTGGAACCGCGCGGGCGTGCTCGCGTTCTTCGTCTTCCTTTCGTGGCTGGCGGGGGTCCTGAGGGAGGCTCTCGATCGCGAGGTCCGGGAACGTAGCGAGCGCCTCGAGCGGGACCTGGCGATGGCCCGCGACGTCCAGGCATCCCTCCTCCCTCCGCGACATCTGGACGGGGGCCGCTACTCGGTCGCGGCGGAGTGCCACCAGGCCTACGGGGTCGGAGGGGACGTCTACGACGTCCAGACTCTCGGGTCCGGCGCCCTGTTCGTGGCCATCGGGGACGTCTCTGGGAAGGGGATGGCGGCGGCGCTCCTCATGTCGAGCTTCCTCGCCTCGCTGCGCCTCCTTCTTCCGGTCCACGCGGGCCGGCTGGACGTTCTGGCTGCGGAGCTCTCCGAGCGCCTCAGGACCTCTCTCGCGACCCCCCGTTTCGTCACGGCCTTCGTCGCGATCCTCGAGGACGGGTGGCTCCGGTACGTCAACGCCGGCCACAATCCGGGGTTCCTCGTCGTACCCGGCGCAGGACCGGCCGGGGTCGTGTCGCTGCATTCGACGGGGACCGTCCTCGGCCTGATCCCGGCGGCGCGCTTTCGCGAAGAACGTGTCCTCTTCCCCCCCGGGGGCAGGCTCGTTCTCTATACGGACGGCCTCTCGGAATGCACGAACCCGGACGGGAGGAGCTCGGCACGGAGCGGGTCCTCGCAACCGCGTCCGGCAGCGTGGGCCCGCCCGAGGACGTCGTGGAGTCGTTGATGGGAACGGCCTCGGTCCACGCGGCCGGCGAGCCCTTCGGTGACGACATCACGATCCTGTGCGTCCACGTCAACGAGACGCGCGAGACCTGACCGTGCCGGGCCGAACAGCGAGAACGTCCCGGTCGCCGCGACCGTTCCGGTTCAGTGCCGGACATTCGGATGCTCCTTCTCGAACTGCTTCTCGGCCTCGACGAGGTGCCGGATGAGGACGTGTGAGACGAGGTTCACTCCGATGCCGCCGAAAAGCGCGGGAAGAAGATAGAGCCCGAGCGAGACCTCGGAGACGAAGATCGCATCGTCCGCCAGAGACGGCGTGAGCTTCGCCGCCGTCGCCAGTCTCTGGAGGAGATAGACGTCCACGCCGGCAATCACGACGAACGCGAGCCCGAGGATCAGGACGGTCGAGCGCGAGACCGCGCGCTTCGCGAGAAGCACGGAGTAGAGGACGACCGGCGCCACGGCCGAGAGGGAGACGAGCAGCCAGAGCTCCACCTCTGGGAAGACGGTCGTTCTCATCGTCATCGGGCGGGGCAGGGCCGGCGAATCTCGTCTCTCTGCGGCACTCTTCTCATCGCGACGCTACGATAGAGCAGGAATCAGGCCATCCGGCCCGCAGGAGGCCGAGTGAACGACGAACGGCACCCCCGACCACAGGGAGACGACGAAGTCGAGGAGCTCCGGCGGCTCCTCAGGCACCCGAGAGTGAGGGAGGTCCTCGCGGAGATCGGCCGCGAGCCCGCCCGGACCGAGGAAGAGGAATCCCCCAGCCGCTGGCAGAAGATCAGCGCGTTCGTTGCGGGGGCCAGCAGCGCGCTCGTCGTCCTGCTCGCGTTCCTCATACCCTCGATGGAAGACCAGTGGGACCGTTTCCAGTCACGCCGCGTCATCCAGCGCCACGTCGAGCTCGCCCGGTCCTTCGTGGCAGAGGGGAAGTACAAGCTGGCGGAGGAGTCGTTCGCCCGGGCCTTCGAGCAGTCGGAGAACAAGCGCCTCGACATCGATGAGGAGCGGCTGGAGGCAAAGGTCCAGGCGGTCAACGCCGACCCGAACTGGGGCGTCGAGAATCCCGAGGGGCTCGAAGAGTCGGAGTTCCTCTACCTCCTCCAGCTCCAGCGCGAGCCGGGACAGTCGGCCAAGCGGGCAGCGACCCTGACCTGCTACGGGACGTTCCTGGCGTCGGAGAAGCGTTGGAGAGAGGCCGAGGAAAGGCTGCGCGAGGCGGCCCGCCTCGACCCGCGCGACGCCGGGCCCCTCGTGAACCTCGGGAACCTGCTGCGCGACCGGGGGCGGCTCGTGGAGGCCGAGGCCGCCTACCGGCGTGCCCTCGGCCTCGAGGACCGCGATGGGCGGATCCACTACGACCTCGCGCTGGTCCTCGACGAGACCAACCGTCCGGCCGAGGCGCTGACGCAGTTCGAGAAGGCCGTTTCCTGCGACCCTCGCGACATGGAGTTCCTGCGAGCCCTCGCCTCGCAGCTCGAGAGGAACGGCAAGGAGGAGGAGGCGAAGAAGGTCTTCGGACAGATCCTCGCCCTCGACCCATCCGACGCCGAGGCGCTGAAGCACGGCCGCCAGGGAGACGCGGGAAGCGAAAGGGGGAATCCCGGCCCGTAGGGCCACCGTCAGCCGGGATCCTCCTCCTCGTCCTCGCCGGAGAGCTTCTCTTCGGCAGCCTCCCCTTCCGTCTCCCCTTGCGTCCCCACGCTCTCCTGGTTCCTGGCCACGATCCGGCTGAACCAGCCGCCGGCGGCGACGAGCTCTTCCGGCGTCCCTTCCTCGACGACCCTCCCCGCGTCCAGGACGGCGACCCGATCGGCGTCCTTGAGGGTGGAGAACCGGTGGGCGATCAGGAGCGTCGTGGGGCGGGGAGTCAGGCGCTCCAGGGACTGCTTGATCTCCTCCTCGGTCGCCTCGTCGAGGTTCGCCGTCGCCTCGTCGAGAACGATGATGCGCGGCCGCGAGACGAGGATCCGGGCGATCTGAAGCCGCTGCCGCTCCCCGACCGAGAGCCCCATGCCACGTTCTCCTATCGGGGTGGCGAGGCCATCGGGAAGCCTCTCGAGGGTTCGCCCCAGGCCGGCATCGAGGGCCGCGATGCGCACTTCTTCGCCCGTCGCGTCGGGGCGCTTGTAGCGGATGTTGTCCGCCAGCGTTCCGCGGAAGACCGCGCCGTCCGCGGCGACGACGCCGATCTCGCGCCTCACCGACGACGGGTCGAGCCCGGAGAGGGGCTGCCCGTCGACGAGGATCTCGCCCGAGCCCGGCTCGTAGAGCTTGAGGAGCAGGTCGGCGGCCGTCGTCTTGCCGGCTCCGGAGGAGCCCGCGAGCGCCGTCACCGAGCCCGCCTCGAGCGTGAGGCTGAAGCCGCGCAGCACCTCGCGGTCCGGGACGTAGCCGAAGCGGACGTCCCGGAACTCGATCTTTCCGGGCCCTGGCGCGAGCGGTTTCCCGCCTCCCTCCCCGCCTTCCGTCTCGAGCAGCCGGAGGGCGCGGCGGAGCGAAGCGAGATGCTGCTGGAGGTTCACGGCCATGCTGCTGAGAGAGTCGATAGGACCGTAGAGCCGGTCGAGGTACGCGACGAACATGACGACGTCACCGGGCGTGAGCTGGCGCTCGAGAACGAGCCACCCGCCGTAGCCGAAGACGAACGCCTTGCTGACGTGGCTCAGGACGACCTGCCCGAGAAGGTAGCGGTTCGACAGTCTGTTGCGCGCGAGGTAGTCGTCGTAGGCCCGGGTAGAGGCGCCGCGGAGATTCTCGGCCTCGCGGGGCTCGGCGCCGGAGAGCTTGACCGTCTTGACCGAGGCGAGGGCGTCCTGGATTCGGGCCGAGACGTCCTCCCACATCTGGTAGTAGCCGTCCATCCCCGTCTCCAGCTTCCGGGCCGACCGCACGGCGAGAACCAGGTAGAACGGGAGGAGGAGCAGCGCCACGATCGAGAGGCGCGGGCTCTGCCAGATCATGATGCCGAAGACGCCGGCCATGCGGATCGCCTCCGGCGCGATCTCCTGCGCAAACGCCGTCACGATCGGCGCGACCTGATCCGACTGGTCGATCTGCTTGGCCAGACCTCCGCTTGCGCGCTTGCCGAAGAAGCCGAGCGGCAGGCGGAGGACGTGCCCGAAGGTCGACTGGATGAGGTCCGCTTCGATCCTGCTGGCGAGAACCGCGCTCCTGTTGTCCGCGGCGAGGGCGAAGACGTAGCTCAGGACGCCCGTCACGAAGAGCAACCCGACCGCCCAGAGGAGTGTCGATATGGTCTGTCCGGGCGTCCGGGGAGCCACGTAGTCGGGACGGTGGGGCTCCGGCGTGGGGACGGGTGCCGGCGGGCCCGGTCTCGCCGGCGTGGCGGTGGCCCGGGGGGGCCGGAGGTGGTGCCACCGGCCGCGCTTCCAGGAGCCGGTCTTCGGTTTCGCGGGCCCGGCCCCCTTTGCCTGGGTCCTCGTCGGTGCAGGAGCCACCGTCGGGCTTGCGACGGGGGACGGAATCGCGGCAGGCGGCGGGCCTGCGCCCGGCCTGGCTGGAGGAGCGGGCGCTGCGGCGGAGGCGACCGGAGGCAGTGCCTCCTCGGAAAGCTCCCCCTCGCCGTCTGCAGTCTCGGGCGCCTGGCCGACGAAGAGGCCGGCCACGTCGTTCACCGCGGCGCGGTAGATCAGGGGCTCGACGAGGTCCGCGGCCGTGCCGAGGAGCGCCAGGAGAGCGATGACGAGGAAACGCCCGCGGTACGGACGCGCCAGAGAGACCAGGAAACGCCAGGCACCCCGCTCGGATCTCACCGCACGCTCGTCACCGATCAGCGCGCCGCGCCCCGTCTCTCCAGCCTCACGGGGAGCTTCACCGTGAACGTCGACCCCTTCCCGGGCTCGCTCTCCACCTCCAGAGAGCCGCGCAGCAGCTCGCAATAGCCGCGGGAGATGACGAGCCCGAGGCCGGTGCCGCCGTAGACGGCCGAGGTCCCCGCGCTCGCCTGGGCGTATGGCGTGAAGACCCTCTGGAGCTGCTCGGGCGACATCCCGACGCCCGTGTCGCGCACGCGGATCGTCAGCGTGTCGTCGGCGTGCGCCGCTTCGATGGAGATCGTCCCCTTCTCGGTGAAGCGGGCGGCGTTGCTCAGGAGGTTCAGGAGGACCTGCCGGACCTTCCCCTCGTCGGAGAAGACGGTCCCGAGGGCGTCGACTCCTTGCGTTTCCAGGCGGTTCTGTCCTTTCTTCACGAGCGGCCAGGCGATCTCCGCCGCCTCGCGGACGAGGCGCGCCGCGTCGAACTGGGTCAGGTGAAGCTCGGCCTTCCCCGCCTCGATCTTCCCGAGGTCGAGCGCCTCGGTGACGAGGGCGAGCTGGTGGCCGGCGGCGCGGCGGATCTTCTCCAGGTCGGCGAGGAGGTCGTCGGCGCCGCGGTCCCGCATCTCGTCGGCGAGGAGGTCCGAATAGCCGAGGATCGCGTTCAGCGGCGTCCGCACCTCGTGGGCCATGTGGGCCAGGAAGCGGCTCTTGCTCTCCGTCGCGGCGACCGCTACGTCGCGCGCCTCCGAGAGCTCGCCCGTCCGCAGGCGGACGAGCGCTTCCAGCTCTTCCGCCCGGCGGTGCAGAGTCTTCTCCCGAACGCGGAGGGCGGCGAGGCCGAGGGCTGCGGCAAGGAGCGCCCAGAGGCCGAGCGCGCCCGGCTGCCGCCACCAGCTCTGAGTCACCTCGAAGCGGACCTCGACCGGTCCGCTGACCGACGCATCGGCGTCGCGACCCCACACGCGGAAGACGTAGCGGCCGGGCGGGAGGTTCGTGAACTCCCGGCGGTGCGACGGGACCCACTCCGACGGGGCCCCTTCCCAGCCGACGAGCTGGCTCCGATAGCGAACGAGGGACTCGCCGTGGAAGGCGAGCAGGGCGAACTCGAAAGCGACGTCCCTCTCCTTCGGAGCGAGGCGCTGCTCTCCTTCGGACGGCTTCGTCAGGCCAGACACCTCGAAGCGTTCGACGACGAGCGGGTGGGGACCTGGCGCACGGCCCTCCATGCGACCCGGATCGAGAACGGCCGCACCCGCGTTCGTCGCGACCCAGACGCGCCCTTCCGAGTCGACGAGGCTCCCCTGGTTGCACGCGGCGCTCGGAAGCCCCTCGTTCGTTCCGAACGTCAGGGCCTCTCCGAGGCCCTCTCCCGCGGCCGACAGCGACACGCGAGCGACCCCGCGATTCGTGCCGAGGTAGACGCGCCCGTCGCGTCCAGGGGAGACGAGGAAGACGCTGTCGTTCGGGAGAGAGGGGCTGGTCTCGACCGAGAGATACGACCAGGACGCGCCCGGGACATCGAGCAGCCGCCTCGCGACCCCGCCCCTCGTCCCCACCCAGAGCTCCCGCCGTCCGTCCGGACGGCCCACCTCCGCCAGGGAGAGGACGTTGTTGTTCGGGAGCCCAGAGGCCCGGTCGTGGACCTTGACGACCCGTCCTCCGGTCATCTCCGCGAGCCCGCCGCCTCTCGTCCCCACCCAGACCGTCGTGCCGGCCTCTCCTCGTCGCGAGCAGCGAGAGGACGGAATCGCTCGGGAGTCCCTCTGCGGCTCCATACGCACTCCACGTTCCGCGGACGAGACGTCCGAGTCCCGATTTCTCCGTCCCGACCCAGAGCTCCGACGGCCCATCGCCGTCGTCTACGGCGAGCAGGACCGCGGCATCGGCTGCGCGGAAGGACGGGCCGGCGTCGACGGCGTGCCAGCGAAGGCCGTCGAAGCGGAAGAGCCCGGATCCGACGACGCTGGCCCAGACGTCCCTGCCGCCGCCCCCGGTCCGAAGCGACGCCAGCGACCGGACCTGGGAGACCGGGAGCCCTTTCTCGACGCCGTGCGTCTCGACCCGGCCGTCCGCCAGGACCGCCGCGCCGGCGTTCGTCCCGATCCAGATGGCACGGCGTTTCCCCTGGCCGCCGGCCTCGAGGAAGCAATAGACCTGGTCACCGGGCAGTCCGGAAACGCGGTCGAGCGGCGGCCCGGGGCGCCTGCTGGATCCTCAGGAGCCCGGAGACGCGCGTCCCCACCCAGAGGTCTCGGCATCGACGCCGACGCCGCCGGCCAGGGTGTAGACCTCGCTTCGGCGCGGAACCGAGGAACCGTTCTCGAAGGATTCCTCCCGAGGCGGAAGACCCCTCATCGCGGGTACCGGCCCACACGACGGGGTCCCCTCCGGCCCGGGCGTGGCGGCGAGGCTCGTCACGAGCCGGCTCGAGAGGCCGCTCCCGGGCCCGAACCGCGTAACGCGGCCGCCCTTCACCCGGAACAGTCCGGAGCCGTACGTCCCGGCCCAGAGAGTCCGCTCCGCTCCGTCGCCGGTCTCGAGGAGCGAGTTCACGCTGACCCCCGCCAGCGACGTGCCGAGGTCGACGGAGGTCCAGCGGCCCCCTTCGCGCAGCTCGGAGACGCCTCCCTCGCACGCGGCGAGGAGGCGGCGCCCTCCCGCAGAGTCCTTCCCCTCGAGGAGCCGCCAGACGCGCAGGTCGGGGAGCCCTTCGACGACCGGGACGAAGCCCGTACCCGTGAACCGCGCGACCCCTCCCCCATGAGTAGCGGCCCAGATCCGGCCGTCGCTCGTCTCGAGCAGGTGGTTCACCCGGTCCGCCGGAAGCCCTTCGTCTCGACCGAAAACCGTGGACACGCCCGTCCCGAAGTCTCACGAGGCCACCCTCTTCCCGCCCGAACCAGAGGCTTCCGTCGCGCGCAGGAAGGACGGCCCGGACGAAGTTCGAGACCGTCCGGTCCGGCATGTCGAACCGCGTCCAGGTCCGTCCGTTGAACCGCGCGGCCCCGTCCTGGGTCCCGACCCACAGGAACCCCTGCCTGTCGAAGGCGATGGCGTGGATCGTCCCCTGCGGCAGGCCGTCCCGTTCCGTGTAGGCCCTCACCGACGGGCGCGACGCCAGGAGCGGATCGACGTCCGCGGAGGCGGGAGCCGCCATCGCGGCGACGATGGCGGCAGCTGCCGCGACGAGAGCGCGCATTCCGATCGAGCTTACCGCGCGACCCGGCGCCGCGACGTGCCGGCCCTCACTGCGGGGCCGGGTCGCCGCGGTGGCGCTCGGCCTCCCCGACGAAAGGAACGAACCGGACCGGGCGAACGCTCCGCTCGCGGAGCCCTTCCGGCGTCCGTTCGATGACCTTGAGCTCCTGGTAGAAGCCCCCGACCGGGATGACCATCCGCCCACCGGGAGCCAGCTGCGCCAGGAGCGGCTCCGGGACCTTCTCGGGGGGCCGCCGTGACGACGATGGCGTCGAACGGGGCCTCCTCGGGCCAGCCGTAGTAGCCGTCGGCCGTGCGGATCCGGACGTTGGTCGCTCCGATCGCCTTCAGCCGTTCCGCCGCCTCCGCCGCCAGCTCGGGCCGGATCTCGATGGAGAAGACCTCTCCGGCGAGGCGGGAGAGGACGGCGGCCTGGTAGCCCGAACCGGTCCCGATCTCCAGGACCCTCTCCGTTCCGGTCAACCGGAGCTGCTCTGTCATGAAGGCCACGACGTACGGCTGGGAGATCGTCTGCCCGCTCCCGATGGAGAGCGGGTGGTCGGCGTAGGCCTGCGACGCCTGGTCGGGCGGGACGAAGAGGTGCCGTGGCACCTCGCGCATCGCCTGGAGGACGCGCTCGTCCTTCACGCCGCGGGCGACGATCTGCGTCTCGACCATCTTCGCCTGCGGGTCGCGGCATCCTGCGCCGGAAACACTCCCGAGTAGCGCCACCAGAAGCACCAGCCTCTTTCTCCCGGTCCCGTCTCTGCGCGAGATCGTCACGACCGGACATTCTAGCGAGCGGCGTGCCGCCGCAGGCGTCTCAAAAGGGGGAAGGGCGCCCTTCCACCGCCTGGGCCTGCTCGCGGAGGCGACGGTCGATCGGCCTTTCGAGCGTGAGCGTCATCGTCGAGAAGCGTATCGCGACGTCGAAATTCCCGAGGAAGGACGAGCCGAGGACCCCGTCCTCGATCCCCTCTCCCCCCTCCTTCACGATGATGTCGGCGAACCGGACCATGTACTTCTCGACGCCGACCGTCACCTTCGAGAGCTTTCCCCAGGAAACGCGGCTCTGGCCGATCCCCTCGAGGGTCATCGGATAGGTCGCCTCGCTCCGGACGTTGCGGGCCTTCTGGACGCCGCGCCGGGTCACCATCGTCGGCTCGGAGCCCGTGTCGAGGAGGAAGAGGAACCAGGGTTCCTGATTCAGGGAGGCGCGAACCATCGGCTTCAGGCGGCGAAAGAAGACGTTCTGCTCGCGAGAGCCACGCCGCATCCCCGGCGGGAGGCGGACCGCCCGGACCTGCCGCGTCTCGTAGTCGACGAGCCAGTCGAGCTCCTTGAGGAGGTGGACTCCCAGAACGCCGTCGAAGGTGTAGGGCGTCCCCGACGTGCCGAAGGTGAGCGCGTCGTCGGGCAGGATGCCGAACGGAACGTGCTCGAGCGTCAGGTCGCCGATCCGGACCGTCCTCGCCCAGCCGAATCCCATCGGGATCTCCGTCTGGTGCAGGCCCACGGCGCTGGCGATGGCTCCCTCGACGCGCTCGATCCCCATCCGTGTGGCCGCGCTCTCGGTCAGAAGGGATAGGGACGCCCCGGTGTCGAAGACCATGGCGTCGGTCTCCCGACCGTTCACCATGGCGAGGAGTCGGGGAATCCGCGGGCGGCCGTACTGCATCTTCGCGACGAGGCGGGCGCCTTCCGGGGCCCCGCCGTAGAGCGGCTCGCTTCCGGCCGACTCCAGGAAGGCGGCCCACCCCTGCGCGATGAGGAGCCCCTGCGCCCGGGCCGTTCCCACCCAGCGGGCCGACTCCTCGAAGCGGCCGAGCCAGTAGTACGCCTGCGCCACGGCCCACGCCGTCTCGGCCCGTTCCTGGAGCCGCCCTTCTTCGGCGTGGGCTCTCTCGAGGAGTGGAAGGGCGCCCGTGAAGTCTCCCCTTTCGAGGACCGCCCGTCCGGCGACACGCGCTCCGCGCGTCGAGTCGACGGTTCGCTTGCCCGGCCCGGCCAGGAACTCGAGCACCTCCGGGATCATCCCCTTCTGGAGCTGCTCCTCCAGGTTGACGGAGTTGACGAGACCTCCAGGCATCGGCTTCAGGAGCTGGTGGCCCTGGACCGAGATCTCGCGGGAGAAGGTGCAGGCGGCGATCCCCGCGGCGAGGACGATCCCGGCCGAGGTCCGGAGCCGCACGCCCCGCCTCAGGTGGGACGGGCTACGAGAACCGTCTGGTCGTCGTACTGCGCGACGCCGCGCGTGAACGATTCCACGGCGGCGAAGATCCGGTCCTTCAGGACGTTCGGCGGCAGCGCCCGACCCGCCTCGAGAAGACTCGTCAGGCGCTCCATCCCGAAATCCTCGTCCTTCGAATCGGCCGCCTCGGTGATGCCGTCGGAATAGAGGACGACCAGGTCGCCGGGCGCGAGCTCGACGCGGCTTTCGACCTGGGGCGCCAACGCGAACATCCCGATCGGGACGCCTTCGCTCGGGAGGAGCTTCACGCCCGCCTCCGAGATCCAGATTCCCGGGTTGTGCCCGGCGTTCACGTAGCTCAGGCTCCGATCCGAGGGGTCGAAGATCGCGATGAACAAGGTGACGAACTTGCGGGTCACCGAGAAGCGGGCGAGGTGGTCGTTCATGCGGGCGACGAGCCCCGTCAGGTCCGACGCCCCCCTTCCATGAGGAGGTGGATGCAGGCGTGGACCGTCGAGACGAGGAGCGCGGCCGGCATTCCCTTTCCCGAGACGTCGGCGACGCAGAAGGCGACGCGCCCGTCGGGAAGCGGGTAGACGTCGTAGAAGTCCCCGCCGACCTGGCGGGTGGGACGGTTGCCCGCGGCGAGGAGGATCCCGTTCACGGCGGGCAGCGTCGCGGGGAGGATCGCCCGCTGGATCGAGGCGGCAATCTCGATCTCCCGTTCCATCTTCTCCTTCTCCACCGCGTCGCGGTGGAGCCGGGCGTTCTCGAGCGCGATCGCCGCCTGGTTGCCGAAGAGCGAGAGGATGCGGGCGTCGGCCGGGCCGAAGTCGTCGATCCCCCGGCGCGGTTCTCCTTGTCGGCGACGACGAGGAGGCCGAGCGGGCGGCCGTCCGACGAGATCGGAACGGCCAGGAGCTTCTCGGCGGGCGCGCCCGCGAGCGCCGGGGGCCGGTCTTCCCGGCGGTTGCAGATGAGGACCCGCCCTTCCGGGTCGGGAGCGGCTCCGTCGTCGACGAGTGGCGTCCCGATGCTCCGGATCAAGACCTGGGGCTCACCGTCGGGCGCGGCACCGGGCCTCACGACGAGCGTTCCGCTCCGCGCGTTCAGGAGCGAGACGGACTTCATCAGGATCTCGTCCGCGAGGGATTCGAGGTCGAGGGTTCCGGCGATCGAAAGTCCGACGTCGTAGAGGCTCTCCAGCTCCCACACCCGGTATTTCAGCTCGAAGTCGGCCTCCCGGACCTTCTCCGACATCCTCATCCAGGCCAGGAGAGAGGCGGCGTGCGCCGCGACGGAGGCGAAACCCCGGGGGTCTTCCGGAGGCCGCTCGAGCGCGATCCAGGCGAGCGTGTCGTCCCCGCCGTCAGCGGGACGATTCGGGGGTCAGGGAGCGGCGCGCTCCCTGCTGCGTCCGCGCCGAACATTCGCGCGAGGAGGGAGTGGTCATAGCTCGCAACGTGGCCGCTGCCGGAGGACAGGGCGAGAGTGAGAACTGCCAGATCATCCGGCTCCGGGGCGATGCCCCGAACGGCAGGATGGCAACGGGACGCAGCATCCAGGGCAAGGCCCCTCGTTGCGCCGGCCCCTTTCAGCAGGGCGTCCAGGATCGGCGCCAGAAGCCCCGGGCCGACCGAGGCTGGCTCGATCGTCGCGAGGAGCGCGTGGGCCCCCGGGACGTCCGCGCCCACGAGGCGGCTCTACTCCGCCTCACCGCGCAGCCATGAGAGCGCCGGCTCGGGCGTCGGGAAGATCCTCGCGTACTGCGCGAGGCCCATGATCTGGAACGTCTTCTCGATCGTCGGGGTCAGGTGGCAGAAGGCGAGCCGTCCGCCCTGGTCGAGGACCTTCTCCAGGACCTCGATCAGGATCGAGATCCCGATCGAGTTGACGATCTTCGTCTTCTCGAGGTCGAGCAGGAGCCGAACCGTTCCCTCCCCGAGGAGGGCGTAGGCCTGGCGGGCGATCTCCTCCCCGCCGGTGTTGTTGATGTATCCGTCCGTCCGGAGGATTGCGACCGCCCCATCGGGCTTCTCCAGGGTCACCTTCAGCGTCTCGCTCATCGTCGCCCTTCAGCGGTACTTCCGCATCACGATCATCGTCCCGCGCTCGCCGCTCACGATCCTGACGTCGTCCATGAGGCTCCGGATGATCCGGAGGCCCCACCCCCGCTTGTGGGGGGCGCGGAGCTTCTCGCCGATCTGGGGGGCCGTCACCCGCGAAGGGTCGAACCCGTGGCCGTTGTCCAGGACGTCGACCTCCAGGAACGTCCGTCCGCCGTCCGCGCCGCTCTCCGAGGCGACCCGGAATTTCAGCTCCACCTTGTGATCGAGGGTCCCGCTGTGCTCGAAAGCGTTGATGCAGGCCTCGACGACGGCCATCTTCACCTCGTCGATCTTGTCGCGCCCGAGCTCCATCCACTCGCCGAGGGCCGCGACCTGGGCCGTTGCGGCGATCTCCATCTCCGGCGCAACCGGGATGGTGAGATGGATCTCTCTGGGCTCGGCCGTCGACATCGACAAGAAGCTAACTCGTCAGAGCGTCAGGAGCGCTCGGTAAAGCACGGAAACGATCGAGGGCATGTTACCCGACGCCGCGAGCGCCGCGAACGCCACGATCTCTCCGGCAAGGAGGACCAGCAGGCCGAGAGGAAGCCCCTGCTCGTCACTGGTCGCTTCCGACCACCCGGCAGCTTCCCGCGGACACTCCGCTCGCGAGACCGCCACCCGACGATCGAACCGATCCGCGCTGCGTTCCATCGACTCCTCCCGCGACGGAATGACGCAACACCCGCGCCAGATCGCACCCCGGGCCGAAACGCGTGCGCAAGCTATTCAAAATGAACGACTTAGATAAATAGTTCGGATCCGGCCTCGCCATCAATCGTGTCCAAATGTCGCACCACGTCTAGCTCGCGTGACCACAGGCAACAAGCACTTGATAAATGGCTATTTACGTAAATTGCGGCATATTGGCCCAATGCGCTAATTTGCCACATTCTTTCGGTAGAGAGTGCGACGGTTGATCCCGAGAATCCTCGCCGCCTCGCTCTTGTTCCCGCCCACCGACTCCAGGACGCGCCGGATGTGCTGGATCTCGAGGGTGGCGAGGTCGAGGGAGCCGTTCGAGCCCTCGGCAGGCCGGGAGGTCCCAAGCTGCAGGTCGCCGGCTTCGATCGTGTCGCCCGGGACGAGCGCGGCCGATCCTTCGAGGAGGTTTTCCAGCTCCCGGACGTTTCCCGGGAAGGGATAGTCGAGGAGACGGGCGACCGCCTCTCGCGTCAGCGCCTTCGGGCGCCGGCCTTCGCGCGAAGCAATCCTGGAGAGGAAGTGTCCGATGAGGCGCGGGATGTCCTCTCGCCGGTCTCTGAGCGGCGGGAGCGGGATCTCCACGACGCGAATCCGGTAGTAGAGGTCTTCGCGAAAGCGCCGCTCGCGAATCGCCTTCTCGAGATCGATATTCGTCGCGGCCACGACCCGGACGTCGACGGGAATCCGTCGCCTCCCGCCGATCCGTTCGATCTCGCGCTCCTGGAGGACCCTGAGGAGCTTGGCCTGGATCGCGAGCGGGGCATCGGCGATCTCGTCGAGGAAGATCGTCCCGCCGCTCGCCAGCTCGAACTTCCCGAGGCGGGCCTCGACTCCCGTCGCAACGCCCCGTTCTATGCCGAAGAGTTCGGCCTCGAGGAGAGTCTCGGGAACGGCGGCGCAGTTCAGGGCCAGGAAGGGGGCGTCGCGGCGAGGCGAGGCGGAGTGGAGGAGCCTGGCGACGAGCTCCTTGCCGGTGCCGCTCTCTCCCCGCACCAGGACGCCGACCCGCGACGCGGCGGCTCTGACTACGAGCTCCTTGACGCGCCGCATTCCCGCCGACTCCCCGACGAGAAGGTCGTCGATGCCGAGAGACCCCTTCAGCGCGCGGTTCTCCTCGCGGAGGCGGTCGACGTCGGCCTCGAGCGCGCGGAGCTGCCGAAGCGCGTCGAGCGCCGGCGCCGCGAGCGCGGCGACCGACTCGAGGAATCGCCGATCCCCCTCGTCGAAGGCGGCGCCGGGCCCCCCGCGGGCTTCCCGGTCGAGCGCGACGACGACGCCGAGGACCCGGTCCCTCACGACGAGCGCCGCCCCGGCGACGGTCCCCGCCGCGGTTCCCAGGATCGTCTCGTCCGTCCGCGAGAGCGGCCCGCGCGCCCGGCAGAGGTCGAGGACGAACGGGTCGGACGCCGCGGCAAGGGCTCCCGGAAAGGAGGGGAAGCCGACGGTGGAGATGACGGAGGGGCTGCCGTGCTCCTCGAAGACGACCCCGAATCCCCGCTCGGCGTCCAGCAGCGAGACGGTCCGCGCCACGATCTCGTCGACGAGCGCCTGCTCCTCTCGCAGGACGTTGAGCGCCCGGGAGACGTCGTAGAGGGTCTCGAGGCGGAGGACCTTCTTGCGGAGGTCGAACGACTCGCTGGCGCGGGCGTCCCGGACCGCCATGTCAGCGCCCGGCGGACCCCTCGGCGTCGGCGGCGCGCCCCTCGATCCGGGCGACCACGGCGAGCGCCGGGGCGAAGCGCGGGTTGATGGCGAGAACGGGCCGCAGCTCCTCCCGAGCCTCGTCGGGCCGGCCGAGGGCGACGAGGGCGTCTGCGAGACGGACGCGAGCGCGGAACGTCCCCGGGTAGTAGGGGAAGCTCCCGACATCGCTTTCCTTGTCCTCGACCAGGAGCTCGCGAAGCGTGCGGACAGCCCCCTCGAGGTCTCCCCGTGCGCCCGCGATGGCCGCCCTCGGCCCGAGAAGGCTCTTCTGGAGCCCTTCCTTCTCCTTCGCCTCGAGATCGGCGGGTACGGCGGGAAGAAGCTCGAGCTCCGTTTCGGCCTCCGCGGACCGCCCCGCGAGCGCGAGGACGACCGCCCGCGACCGGATGAGGTGGTACCGGAAGTAGAAACCGTCCTTCGGCGAAGACGTCGGCGGGGCAGCCGCGGCCTCGTCGAGCACCGCGAGCGCGTCGTCCGGACGCCCCGCGTCGAGGAGCGCCGACGCCGCGGCGCCGACGAACGCCAGCTTTTCCTTCCAGGACTCCGACATCTCCGCCGCACGGCGGAAGTAGCCGGCCGCGGCCTCCGGATTCCCCCTTCCGATTTCCACGGTCCCGAGGTGACCGACGGCCGGAAAGAAGTCCGGCCGGATCTGAAGCGCCCGTGTCAGGTGCTCTTCGGCTTCGGCGTAGCGCCCGGTGTTCGCGTAGAGCTCCCCGAGGGAGTCGTACGGATTCGCCTGGTCGGGAGCGAGGAAGCGGTACCGCTTGAGGTAGTCCTCCCCCTTCACGAAATCCCGGCGTCCGATGTAGTGGTAACCCAGCGAGTTGTAGGCCGTGGCCTGGTTCGGGTCGAGGGAGAGGAGCCGCTCGTAGGTCGCGAGCATCTCCTCGGTCTTCCCTTCGCGCATCAGGACGCCGGCCAGGCGGAAGTAGCCCTCCGGGTCGTCCGGGAAGCGGCGGACGTACTCCCGGATCAGCTCTCCGGACTTCTTCTGATCCTTTGCGATGAGCTCGGCCTCGAAGACGGCGAGGAAGAGCTTCTCCCGCTCGTTGAGGTTCCCCGGGTTGCGGGAGACGCACTGGACGAGCGACCGGGCCCGCTCGCGGTCCCGGCCCGCGAGGTTGCCGGCGAGCCGGAGCGTGGCCATCGAGAAGTGGGGGTCGAGCTCGAGCGCCTTCGCGTACGCGGCGAGGGCGTCCTTGTGGTACATCCGCCGCTCGTCCTCGAGGCCCTTCTGGTAGAGCTCGTAAGCCTCCGCCGACGTCGTCGTCACGTCGCGCCCGCTCCGGGCGAGGACGGCCGCCGCGGTACCCGCACCGAGCGCCACGAGGGCGACGGCGGTCAGGACGGTCTTCTTCAGGCGCGGCTTCGTCACGGACTTGTGCCTTCCCGGGCCGAAGGGGCCCAGAAAACTATACGACTCCGGTCGCGGCGGGTTTCGCCCCCGTGACCCTCATCAGGACGAACGTCGCGTCGTCCGACTGCTCGGCGCCGAATGTGAACTGCCGGATGTCCTCCAGGATCTCCTCGGCCATCTCGGGCAGGGGTGCGGCGGAATGGCGCACGAGGGAGGCCTTGAGCCGCTCGTCGCCGAAGAAGGCGCTCTCGACCGACATCGCCTCGTTCAGGCCGTCGGTGTAGAAGAGGAGGAGGTCGCCCCTGCGGAGCCAGAAGGTCATCGCGTCGTAGGTCGTGTCCTTGAGCGCGCCGAGGGGAAGGCGGCTGACGGGGTGCGGGATCTCCGTCACCTCGCCGCCGCGGACGACGAGGGGCGACGGCTGCCCGCCGACGGAGTAGTGGAGGGTCAGCTCGACCGGGTCGTAGAGGAAGTAGCCGAGCGAGACGAACATCCTCCGCTTGATCTCGTAGATCCGCCGGTTCGACTCGCGGAAGACCGTCGACGGCTCGGGGTCCTGCATGGCCCGGGCGTAGACGATCTCCTTGGCGGCGACCATCAGGAGCGAGGCCGGGATCGACTTTCCCGAGACGTCGCCGACGACGAGCGCGACGCGCCCGTCGAACCCGCCGTCGACCGGCAGGAAGTCGTAGAAGTCGCCGCCGACGACCTTCGCCGGGATGCTGACGCCGTAGAGCTCGATTCCCGCGATCTTCGGCAGCTCGCGGGGGAAGAGGCTCATCTGGATGTCGCGGGCGATCTCGAGGTCGCGCTCGACCTCCGCCCGGCGCGTCAGCTGCTCGTGGAGCGCCGCCACCTCGAGGCCGAGCGCCCCCTGGTTCGCGATCGTCGCGAGGTGGTCGAGGTCTTCCCGGTGGAACTCCTCTTCCGATTTCTTCGCTCCGGCCGCGAGGACTCCCAGGAGCCGGCCGCGCGTGGCGACCGGGACGAGGAGCCGCACGCCCCTGCCGAGCTGCGTCTTCAGGAAACTCCTCGAGGCCGGGTCGAGGCTCGCCGGGTCGAGGTCGCGCAGGACGATCGGAGCGTCCCGGTCGGCGAGCATCCGGCCGAGCGCCGCACCCACCGGAAGGGCCTCCTCGCCGCGTCGCGGGTCGGAGAGGGCACCGTCTTCGGGCCGCGGCGTCAGGAGGTCGAGGCGGGTCAGGCGGAGAAGGTCGGCCGTCCGCTCCGTCAGGAGCTGCTGCATCTTCCCGCGATCCAGCTGGGCGACGACCTGGCGGCTCATGTCGAGGAACGCGGCCTGGAAGTCGGCCCGGTCGCGGAAGAACACCCGGTCGACGATCGCCTGCATCCGCCTTCGGAGCGGGTCGAAGAGGAGGACGACCGCGAGGCCGAACGCGAAGGCGAAGAGGGGCGAAGAGAAGAGCGTCCGCGAGGAGACGATGGCGTTTCCCGCCACGACGGCCAGGGCGTAGAGGCCGGTGACGATCGCCGTCAGGATCGCGTAGACGATCGACTTGCCGACGATGAGCTGCACGTCGAAGAGCCGGAACCTCACGATCGCGAAGGCGAACGTGAGCGGCACGAGGGCCATCGGGACGACGCCCCACGCCAGGTACCGCTCGTCGCGGAAGAGCGACGGGAAGTAGACGGCGAAGAGGACGAACGGGACGATGCCGCCGAGCGTGCCGAGCAGCAGGACGAGGATCGGACGTCGCGTCGTCTTCTCGCGCGCCGTCCACCAGGAGTGCGCGAGGGCCAGGAGCCCGAGGACGAGGTAGTCGGCCAGGAGGATCCAGTTCGCCCGAGGTGCCCCGTAGACGAGGCCGGAGCGATCCCCGGTCCGCCTGAGCGCCGCCATCTGGAGGGCGTAGAAGGCGGGGGGGAGCGTGTAGAGAAGAACGAAGAGCGCGGGCGACCCGTTGAGGAAGCGCTGGATGAGGACGAGCGGCGCCGCCGGGGCTTCCTCTCCCGGGACGCGGGTCGGCGAAGCGGAAGACCTTCCGGTGCGGGAAGAGGAGGAAGAAGTGGAGGAAGACCGCGCCGAGGAGAAAGAGGGCGAGAGTGCCGGCCACCTGGACGAAATAGTCGATCCAGTAGTAGCTCGAAGGGCGGAGCCGGCAGACGAAGAAGAGCATGAAGAGGACGCAGAGGAGGAAGAAGACCTCCGCCGCGGCATCCCCCGCGCTCCGGAGTAGACGAAGAGCCCGAGCCCGAAGAACAGCGCCCCGAGCAGGGCGTAGTAGACGTAGGCCGCCGAGCCGAGCCGGTAGGGCGAGAGGACCAGCTGGAGCTCGAGGACCTGCTCTCCCCGCTTGACCAGGTAAGGGACGGTTTCCTTCGCGGCGTGCCGTCCGAGCTCGGAGGCCGCCTCGGCGGGAGAATTCAGCATTCTCCGCCCGATGCCGAGGAGCGTGTCGCCGGACCGGATCCCGGCCGCCGCCGCCGGTCCCCCGGGCACGACGGCCCGCACGTGGATCGCGCCCTCGGCGTAGGGGTCGGGAACGACGCCGTCCCACGCCTTCGGCAGGAACATGTCGGCGACCGACATCAGGGCGATGAGCGCACCGAGAGCTCCGAAAAGGACGATGGCCCTCCGGCGGGCTGCGGGCGGGGCGTGGGTCACGTCCTGTTTCTCTCGTTCTGCGGCAAAGTCGGAAGGCGCTTCAGTATACGGAGGCCGTACTGGCCGGTTCGGCGGGGGCGTCGCCCTGCATGCGAGAATCGCGCCTCGTGAGGATCCGCAGGCTCAAGGGCCCCTTCGTCACTTTCGAGGGGATCGAGGGCTCCGGCAAGACGACCCAGCTCCGGCTCCTCGCGAGGCGCCTGCGTCGCCTCGGCGTCCCCCTCCTCGTGACGCGCCAGCCCGGCGGCACGCCGACGGGGGTCCGGTTGCGCCGCCTCCTCCTCCATTCCGGTGAGATCGACCCTCGGGCCGAGCTCCTCCTGATGTTCGCCGACCGGAGGCAGCACCTGACGGAGTCGATCGAGCCCGCGCTCGCCGCCGGAACGGTCGTCCTCTGCGACCGCTACACGGACGCCTCGCGCGCCTACCAGGGAGCGGGGCGCCGGATCGGCGAGGAGCTCGTCGACTTCCTCCACGAACGCTTCTGCGGGCGCGAGCCCGACCGGACCTACCTCTTCGACTGCCCCCCCGAGACGGGACTGGCCCGCGTCACGGCCTCCCGGAGCGGGAAGGACCGGATCGAGCGCGAGGCGCTCGCCTTCCACCGCCGCGTCCGGGCGGCGTACCTCTCCCGCGCCCGGCGCGAGCCGGGGCGCTTCTGCGTCCTCGACGGGACGAAGCGGCCGGACGAGCTGGCCGGGCTCCTGGCCGCCGACTTCGACGCCTTCCTGAAGGCCCGATGACCGACGTCCCCGTCCTGCTCCTGACCGGGCGCGGCTCCCGGCGCCTCGAGGCCGAGGCGCTCGACGTCGCGGCCGGGCTCCTCTGCCGGAGCGGCGACCGGAGCACGGCCTGCAACGACTGCCGCAGGGTCGCCCGGCGCGAGCACCCCGACCTCCTCGTCGCAGCCCCCGAGGCGAGCCGGCGCGCGAACACCCCGGCCTTCGACGAGTCGTCGACCTCGAAGGAGACCACGATCCCGACGGCGCTCGTGAGGGCCCTCGCCTCGGACGCCTTCCGGAACCCGTACGAGGCCGCCCTGCGGGTCCTCGTCCTCCTCGACGTCGACAGGACGGAGGCGGCGGCCTTCAGCGCGCTCCTGAAGGTCCTCGAGGAACCCCCGTCCCGCGCCCGGTTCGTCCTCACCGCGGCCCGGCCGCGCCTGCTCCCCCCGACGATCCTCTCCCGCCTCGTCCTCCGGCGGCTCCCGTCCCCTTCGCGGGAGACGCTCGTCGCCTCTCTCGTCGCGCAGGGAATGTCTCCCGAGGAGGCCGCCGCCCGCGCCGCCTTCCGCCCCGCGGGAGAGGAGGAAGCCCTCGACCTCGACCTCGCGGCCGAGCGCACCTCGCGAGACGCGCTTCTCGAGGCCGCCTCGGGCGTCTTCCTGACGGGTTCGACCGGCTGGGCGCTCGTCCTGGCCGCGAGGCTGGCTGCTGAAGATGCCGCCGCGACCGCCGATCGCTTCGGCCTCCTCGCCCGGATCCTGAGGGACGCGGTGGCGGCGGGGACGGACCCGGCGGGTCGGACGGTCCTCCACGCCGAACGCTACAAGGACCTGGCGCTCCTCTCGGAAGCCGGGACCGGCGCCCTCCTCGAGGCCGCGAGCAGGGCCCTCCTCGAGGCCGCCGACCTGCCCGACTCGCGCCGGAATCCCCGCCTGGCGGCCGAGGCCTACGCCTTCTCGCTCCTCTCCCTCTAGACCCTCGGAAAGAAAAGGGGCGGGACGCGTCGAGTGAGACGCGCCCCGCCCTCTGCCGTTTCCGGCGGGAGGCTACTTTTCCAGCTCGATGACGACGTCGATGGTCGCTCCCGGCTTTGACTCGACCGTCACCGTCTTGGTTCCGTACCCCGGGCGGACCACCGTCACGACATGTTTTCCCGGTTTCAAACGGAGACCACGGCTCAGGTCACCAAGCTCCTCGGCGGTGCCGACGTATCGGTCGTCGACGTAGACCGCCGCGTCATCCGGCTCCACGTCAAACCGGACGCGCCCCTGCGCGGCCGGAGCAACATCTCCTCCCGGTGGCTCAGGAGCTCGCCACGCCTCGGCATCCGAGGGCGGCGCCGGCGGCACGGGCGGCAGGACGTCCTCGTCCGGGCCGTCGAAGTCGACCTCGATGGGCTCTCCGTCGATGCCGGAGTCGGGCCCGCCCTGCAGGTCGTAACGTCCGGTCTTGTCGCCTTCGGCCTCGTTTTTCCGGGTCCCGGGCTTTCCGAAGACCCGGCCGAGCGGCGTCCCCTTGTCCTCAGGGTCGACGACCTGGAGCTTCTTGACGCCGGGAAGGAGCTTCATCTGGTCGTTCAACGCGACGGCCTGCCCCGCCCTGACCTCGATCTCCCTCACGATCGTCTCGTAGGACGGATGGCGGAACTCGAGGCGGTACTTCCCGGACTCGAGGTAGAGATAATCGGGGAAACCGTCGAAATCGTCGGCCTGCCCGATGAGAGTCCCGTCCAGGTAGACCTCGGCGGACTCCGGGCTGACGTCGGTGTCGATCCGCGCGTACTGGTTCGCGACCGGCGCGCCTTCGTTGATGACGTAGACGCCGCCGCCCCAGCCCCAACCGCCGCCCCAGCCCCAGCCGGAGCCCCAGCCCCACCACCAGTCCCACGGGCCGCCCCAGAGCCAGGAGGAACCGGCGTAGTAGGTGGGCGGGCAGTACCAGCCCCGGTGGCCACCGTAATAGCCGCCACCGTGATGGCCTCCGCCGCCCGGATGACCACCACCCTCGCCCGGATGGCCTCCACCCTCACCCGGATGGCCGCCGGAGCCGCCCCCGCCGGGACCAGCGCCCGGCTGGCCTCCGGGGTTGCCGCCGTCTGGCGGGGGGCCTCCCAGCCCACCACGGGATCCTGTGGACGTGCCGGAGACGGTGCGGCCAGGGGAAGCGCCCCGGGAGCCCGACGAAGGGGACCCACTGTCTCCAAAGCTGCCGCGGTACGAGGATGTGCCAGCCAGATAGGACCGGTTGGCCCTCGAGGTGCTTCGCGGCACGGCCGAGTACGAACGACTGCCTCCCGACGAGCTCCTTGGTGCCGCCGAGTACGAACGACTACCCCCGACGAGCTCCGCGGTGCGGCCGAGTACGAGCGGCTGCCTCCCGACGAGCTCCGCGGTGCGGCCGAGTACGACCGGCTGCTTCCCGACGAGCTCCGCGGCGCGGCCGAAGACGACCGGCTGCCGCCGGAACTACTCCGCGAGCCACCCGAGTACGAGCCGCCGCCGCCCGAGCCGCCCCGCGAGGAAGCGCCCCCTCCTCCCCTGTGACCGTCAGCGTCCAGCGGGAAGGAGAGGAGCACGAGACCGGTGGCGACGAGCAGTCCCTGCACGACGCCGGCCAACCGATGGACGTTTCGGCGACCTGGGACGGAAGGAACCAGATTTGCTGACATCGCGACCTCCAGGATGGCTCTCGGCGCCCTCGGAAGAGGCCGCCGGGTCACCCGAAAGACTACCTGCAATCTCCCTGCCGTGGACGGCCCGTCCTCGGGTCCGGACAGCTCAGGCGACCGATTCGGCCGCAGTCCGGATCCCTTGCAGGTAGTCCCACCGCAGGAGCCGGTCGTAGGCGGCGCCAGGGAATGGGACGCCCAGTGGGTCCAGGGCGCGGATGGCGCCCTCCGCAAGGGCGAGACGGAGCGGCCGCCGCCCGGTCCCGACCTTCGCCGCCTCCTCCAGCCCGAGCCAATGGGAGAGCTCGGGGTGCTTCCGGGCGAACGTCGCGGCCGCCGCGCCGGCCTTTCGCTGCCTGCGACGGAAGGAGGCGAGATCCGTCGGATGGTTGTGGCGGGTTCGCGCCGCGGGCCGGTAGACCATCCGGAGCGCCGGCGTCGCCCGCGTGGCGCGGTAGGCGAACTCGACGTCCTCCCACGCCGCGTGGGGGAACTCCTCGTCGAAGCCCCCGAGCGCCAGAAACGTCCCGCGGGGGAGCGAGACGTTCGACGTGTAGAAGAAGTTGAACGGGACGTCGTCCGGATCCGGGATGATCGAGTAGCCGAACTGCGTGCCCATCTCGTTGAGGTGCGAGAGGAACGGCGTGACGCGCATCCTCTCCTCGTCCCACGTCGTGTAGCCGAGGACGGCGAGGGGACCGGGACCGCCGAGGCGGTGGGCCTTCTCGTGGACGGAAAGAAACCCGGGCTCCGGAACGGTGTCGTCTCCGAGAAACAGGACGATCTCGCCCTTCGCGGCCGCTGCCCCGCGGTTCCGGGCCCGCGCCGGTCCCGAGTTCTCCTGCGAGAGCGTCCTCGCTCCGGGCGTCCGGGCGGCCCACTCCTCGAGGAACGCCCTCGTCCCGTCCGCCGACCCGTCGTCGACGACGACGATCTCGACGCCGAACGGCAGACCCGCCCGATCCGATTCGAGAGCGGCGAGGGTCCGCCTCAGATCCGCGAGACGGTTGAACGTCGGGATGACGACGGAGATCCGGACGGCGGGGACGAAGGCGTCGGGCCGCTCGGGCCCGGCACGGCGACAGAGGGCCGACCACGGGAGGGCGACGGCCTCCTCGCGGGTCAGCTCGAGGAAGGCTTCCGCCCTCGAGATCCCCGCCGGAAGCGTCATCGCCCGGTAGGCGCTGATCCCGTCGACGAGCGAGTCGAAGGGCCTTTCCGTCAGCTGGCTCGCGAACGCGGCGATCGCGGCGGACTTCTGCGCCGCCGCGGCATCGACGTCGACGAGGCGGTTCGGGGCGAGAGGCGCGCTCACCTCGTAGAAGACGAGTCTCGCCGGCGCGTCGGGCCAGGCGCGCACGAACGCGAGGTGCGCGGCCCGCGCGGCGGCACGGTGGTCCGGGTGCGTCTCGGCAGGTGAAGGGACGAGGACGGAATCCGGGCGGACCTCCGCGAAGAGCGCCACGAGCGCCGCTACGAGCTCTTCTCCCCGGGCCGGGAGCGAACGGTCGGGGAACCCGAGGGCCCGCGGCGGCTCCGTGCCGAGGATCTCAGCCGCCCGCATCGATTCCGCCTGGCGGGTCGCGACGTAGTCCGCTGCATTCGAGCTTCCCGAGAAGTCGCCCGCGCGGCCATCGGTCAGAAGGACGGGAACGACGCGCCCGCCGGCCGCCGCCACGAGCGCCGAAAGGCCGCCGCAACCGAGGACCTCGTCGTCCGGGTGCGGCGCGAGGACGAGAAGGGTCTCGCGCCGGACGTCGGAAGCGCCGTACGGGACGAGAAGGCATTCCTCGTAGACGGGAGGAGACGACATCGACACCGCTATGATGCCCGAGATGCGCGTCCTGCACGCCGTCCACGGGTTCGCGCCCGAGTTTCGGGGCGGGGTGGAAGCGTACGTGGAGGCCGTGGCGTCGGCGCAAAATGCCCACGGAGACAACTCTTTCGTCCTTTCGGGCTCCGACCGCGGCCGAGCCCCGGCGCGCCTCTCGGAAGAAGACATCTCCGGCGTTCCCGTCTTTCGGCTCGAAGGGCTCGCCCCGCACACCGAGCGCCTTCGCGACCGCCCCGACGGCGAGGCGCTCGTGGCCGACCTTCTCCGGCACCTCCGCCCCGACGTCCTCCACGTCCACTCCTGGCTCCGCCTCGTTCCGAACCTCGCCGCCGTCGCTGCCTCGGAGGGAGTCCCGGTGGTGGCAACGCTCCACGACGTCGCACTTTCCTGCCCGCGCGTCCACCGCCTGAAGGCCGACCTTTCGTTCTGCCGGGTTCCCGAGTCTCCCGGGCTCTGCACTCCCTGCGTGAGGCGCGACCCCTGGGAGACGGACGCCGAGGTCGAGGACGAGCTCTCGCTCCGGGCGCTTTTCCTCGAGCGGGAACGGTCCCTCCTGGCGACCGTCCTCGTCCCGTCCGAAGCGCAGCGCCGGCTTCTCGAAGAGGTCGGGGCCTTCGCTCCGGGCGTTCTTGCCGTCCTGCCAGTCGCACTTCCCCACCTCCCCGTCCCGGTGGCCACGACGACGCGGACCAGGCCCGGCCTCGACGTCGGCCACTGGGGGAACCTCCTCCCGGCCAAGGGGACGCACCTCCTCGTCGCTGCCGCGGCGTCTCTCCCGGCGTCTCTCGGCATCGTCATCCATCTCTTCGGCACGGCCCCGGACCCGGCCTTCGAGCGCGCCCTGCACGAATCGGCGCCGCCTGGTCGCGTCATCTTCCACGGCGCCTACGCCCCCTCGGACCTTCCCCGTTTTCCGCTCGACGCGGCCGCGTTCCCATCCCTCGCTCACGAATCGCACTCGTTCACGCTCGACGAGGCGTTTTCTCTCGGTCTCCCCGTCGTCGTCTCCGACGCCGGGGCCCTGCCGGAGCGGGTCGGCGGACGAGGCCTCGTCGTGGGTGCCGGCGACGTGCCGGGCCTCGCGGACGCGCTCCGCCGCCTCGCGGAGGAACCCGGGCTCCTCGCCCGGCTGCGCGCCTCTCGCCCGGCGGAATCACCGATGCCTATTCCGGAGCACCTCGCCCGGCTGGACACCATCTACCGGGCGGCGTGCCTGGCCGGAGCACCGGCCCTTCCGGCGCTTCCCACGGCCAGGGACCGGCTGCTTGCTCTCCAGCGCCGGGCCTCCCGCCGCCTGGAAGAGGCCGTCGCGGCGCGCGAGGCGTTCGATCGCCTGCAGGCCGAGGCGACGGCGGTCGTCGAGGCGCGAGACGTCGAGCTCCGGCGCCTCTACGACGCCGAGGCCACGCTCCGCTCCCGAGGAGGCGTCCGGCTCGCCCTCAGGCTCTCCCGGCTCCTGCGCCGGGGCTGACCGGTTCCCCTTTCCGGAAGGACGTCGAGAGGACCTCCCGTCCGGACGCGAGTTCCGTGACCCGGACGTACACCGTGCCGGGGGGAAGCCGGTCCCACTCCTCCATCGAGATCTCGAGAGCGGTGCCCTCGACGAAGCGGCCCGCGGCGGGCGCCCCTTCGGTCAGGGTCGTCAGCTCCACGAGCGCCCGTCCCCGGGCCTCCCACACGAGACGAACCGGAGGCCGAGCCTCCGGAAGGGGCGGGAGTCCTGCCGGAGGCAGGAGGGCGCCGGCGGACCGGCGCAGCGCTCGCGCCGCCGGCGGGAAGTGGAGCTCGAAGTACCGTCCCTCGGACTCGAGGAAGCTCGCGTGGGAACGGGCCGAGGAGCGAGCCGTGCTCTGTCCTCCGAGATGAACGACACGAGAGGCAGGGACGAGCAGCGCCCCGAGTCCTTCCCGCGCGAGGCGGACGAACCAGTCGGTGTCCTCGAAGTAGAGCGGATAGCGTTCGTCGAGAGGACCGACACGATCCCACACCGGGCGCCGCACGACGAAGAGCGCGCCGACGAGACCGGGGACGGAAATCGTCTCGGCCGCCTCCCAGTGAGGCCGGGCCACCGCGTGCCACGCCCGGAGGAGCGGTCCGCGAATCCGCAGGCGCGATCTCGCCAGGATCTTCGCAAGCTCGTTGGCGGGTGTGGGAAGCCAGAGCGGCGGCAGGAGCCACCGTCCCTCCTCGTCCCACGTGAAGCGCGGTCCCGCGGCCCCCGCATCCTGCCGGTCGAGCGCGGCGAGGAGCGGCGGAAGGAAGCCCGGGAAGAAGCGCAGGTCGGGGTTGGCGAGAAGCAGGACGTCGCCGGAGGCCGCCTCGACTCCACGGTCGATCCCTCCCGCGTAGCCGGCGTTCGCCCCGAGTGGGAGGTAGCGGACGCCCTCGATCGCACCGAGGAGGGCCCGCTCCTGGGCGTCCGCGCTGTTGTCGACGACGACGACCTCGAGGGGAATGCCGGCCGCCTGGCACTCGCGCCGCAGCCCGGCCGCGCATTCGGCAGCGAGAGCTCCAGAGCGATAGTTGACGACGACGGCGGAAAGGAGGCGCACCAGGGCCGGCATTGTTGGGTAACATCCCCGGCCGGTGCAACCTGCGCAACTTCGCCCGCGCCACGGGCAGAGGGCTCGGCGGACGGGGATGGCCGGGGAGCAGGGCCAGTGAGCGACGTCGTGGTTCGACCCTACCGCCCGGCCGACTTCGGGGCGTTGCAGCGGCTCTTTCGCCGCGCCTTCGAGAGCGAGCTCCCGGAGGAGCTCTGGCGTTGGAAGTACGAGCAAAGCCCGTTCCGCCACCTCGGAGTCGTCGGGGAAAAGGACGGTGTCGTCGTTGCCTACTATGGCGGATGGGTCTGGCGGGTCCGGGGCGCCGGCCGCGTCCTCGAAGCCCTCGCCCTGAACGACACAATGACCGATCCCGCCGTCCGCATGGCAGGGCGGCACCCGATCCTCGTACCCCTGCACGAGGCGGTGCTTTCTCTCGCGCGCGAGCAGGGCGTCGGCTGGTACGGCGGTTTCCCGAACTCCCGCGCGGCCCGGTTCGGCAGCCGGTTCCTCGGGTATCGGTACGAGCGGCTGCTCCGCCTCCAGGCGAGCGCCGAGTCCCTCGTCGCACCGCTCTCCGCCGGCCTCACCGTCACGATCGGCCAGACGTTCGACGAGGGGCACGACCGGCTGGCCGGCCGGATCCACGCCCTCCCCGGGTTCCGGACCGAACGCTCGCGCGACGTCCTCAACTGGCGCTTCCACGCGAGGCCCGACCGCTACTACCGCGTCTACGAAGTCGAGGGTCGAGACGGGCCCGAAGCCTACGCGGTCGTGTCGACGGTCGGGCCGCTCGCCCTGCTCGTCGACCTGCAGGCGCCGGGTGAGTCGCGCTCGCCCGCCCTGGCGACCCTCCTGTCGGCCGTCGCGGCAGACCTGGTCCCGCGCGGGATCTCGCTCCTGCAGACCGCCGTCTCGAAGAGCTCCCCGCTCGCTTCCCGCCTGACGGACGGGTTCGGCTTCGCTGCCGACGAGGACGAGAACCCGTTCGGGATCCTCCCCACGAATCCCGGGACTTCCCCCGAGACGGAAGGGGTGACGTCGGTGACCCTGGACGTCAGATGGGGCGACATGGACGTCTACTGATGTCCCGGATCCTCGTCCTCTCCCCCGAGCCCGCTCGTGCCCGGATGGCCGGCATGGGGATCCGCGCGTGTGAGATCGCGAGGCACCTCTCCGCGGCCGGCCACGCCACGACCCTCGCTGCGCCCGGAGAGCCGTCCGAAGCCCCGCGATGGCTCGGCGCTTCGGGCGTGTCCGTCGAGCGGCTCGACGCCGGCGTGATCGCGTCGCTCGCGGCACGGCATGACGGGACCGTCGTCTCCGGCCACGTCTCGAACGACCTCTTCCGCTCCGCGGCGCCGATCCCGACGCTCGTCGACCTGTACGATCCGTTCCTCGTCGAGAACCTCGCCTACGCCTCCCGCCTCGGGCCCGGGGTCTTCCGGCACGACCACGCGACACTCTCCCTGCAGCTCGAGCGCGGCGACCGCTTTCTCGTCTCCTCGCCGCACCAGCGAGCCTTCTACGCCGGCTTCCTCCTCGCGCTCGGTCGGGTGAACCCCCGGGTCTGGGCCGACGACCCGTCGCTCGAGCGACTCCTCGCCGTGGCGCCCTTCGGCGTCCCCGCCGAGCCGCCGGCGCCCGGGCCCGCTCTCCTCCGGACTCCCGAAAACGGCATCGGACCGGACGATCCCGTCCTCTTCTTCGGCGGCGTCTACGACTGGTACGACCCGGCCGCCCTCCTCGCCGTCTTCGACCGCGTCCTGGCGAGCGTCCCGGCCTGCCGCCTCGTCTTCGTGGCGAGCCCGAATCCGGACACGACGCCGCAGGGCGCCTACGCCCGGGCGGAGGAGACGGCGCGCGCGCGCGGCTGGCACGGCCGGCAGGTCCTCTTCGTCCCGTGGTTTCCCTACGACGCCCGCGGCGCCGTCTACCTCGAGGCGACGGCCGCGATCCTGACGCACCGGCCCGGGCTCGAGACCGACCTGTCGCTCCGGACGCGCGGCCTCGACTTCCTGTGGGCGGGCCTTCCGATCGTCTCGCACCGGGGAGGCGCGATGGGACAGCTCCTGTCCGATTCGGGAGCCGGGCTCCTCGTCGACCCGGACGACGCGGAAGGGCTGGCGGCGGCGCTGGTGAGGATCCTCACCGACCCGGCGCTCCGCGCAGGCCTTTCGGAGCGGGGGCGCTCCGCGGCCGCGTCGTACCGATGGGAACGGACCCTCGCGCCCGTCCTCGACTTCGCCGCCGCCCCGGCCTTCGACCCGCACCGCGCAGCTGAAGGATCCGCTCCGGCAGGCGCCCTGCGCAGTCTGAAGGAGCGCCTCTCCGACGCCCTGTCCGGGAGGCGCTCCCGGTGAGCGACCCCGCCGTCTCGATCGTCGTCCTGACCCACGACGGACGGGAACACCTCGCGGCCTGTCTCGCCTCGCTCGCCCAGGACGGCTGGCCGTCCGCCGACGTGGAGATCGTCGTCGTCGACAACGGCTCGACGGACGGGACCGCTTCGTTCGTGAGGGAGGAGTTTCCGGCCGTCCGGCTCCAGACCGCGGGGCGCAACCTCGGTTTCGCTCCCGGCGTCCGTTTCGGGGCCCAGGCGAGCCGCGGCGAGACGCTCGTCCTCCTGAACAACGACACGAAGGTCGAGAAGGGATGGCTCTCCGCTCTCGTCTCGGCTCTCGACGTCGCTCCGACAGACGTGGCGGCGGTAACGGGGCGGATCGTCAGCTGGGACGGGACGAAGGTCGACTACCGCGACACGCTCCTCGCCTTCGACGGGCACGCGTTCCAGAAGGACTTCGGCCGGCCGCTCGCGGACGTGCGCGACGACCCGCCCGGCACGGCGCGGCTCGCCCCGTGCGGCGGGAACATGGCGATCCGGAAGGAGACGTTCCTCTCGCAGGGGGGCTTCGACGACGACTTCTTCGCCTACCTCGAGGACGTCGACCTCGGCCTGCGCCTGGCCTCGCGCGGCCTCGGTACGGCCTACGAGCCTCGCGCCGTCGTCCGCCACCGGTCGGGCGCCACCGGCGAGGCCCTCGGCATCTTCAACCGCGGGTTCCTGATCGAGAAGAACGCCTTCGCGACGTTCTTCAAGAACGTCGACGACGAGCTCCGGACCGCGCTCCTCCCGGCCGTCCTCCTGACGTTCCTCCACCGGACCGAGCGGATCCTCCGCGAGACGGCGCCCGGCGGCGGCATCCTCACGATCGACCCGTACCGCGACGCCGGGCGGCCCCCCGGGCTCGCCGCCGGCCCCCGGGGCCTGAGGCGGCGAGCCGTCCGCGCCGTCGCGCGCCTGCTGCGGGTTCCAGTGCCCGAGTGCGGCCCGGACCTCGCCGGAGAGCACTCGCTCTCGAACCTCAGGGCCCTCCACCGGATCGCCGTCGACCTGCCCCGCCTCGAGGAGAAGCGGCGGGAGAACGAGCGCCTTCGTACCGTCCCGACGCGTGCGCTCTTCGCACGGTTCCCCCCGGTCATCGTCCCGACCTACCCGGGCGACGAGGAGCTCTTCTCCTCCGACGCCTTCGCGTCCCTCCTCCCGGCCGGCCTCGAGCTCCCGCGCCTCGCGCTTTCGGACGTCATGGCCTGCCCGGGCCGCTGAAGGCGGCCGTCCCCTAAGATCCATGACGACCGCGATGAGCACTCCCGCACTCGCCTTTCAGGACCTCTCGAAGGTCTACCGCGTCTACCCGCGCCCTGCCGACCGGCTGATCGAGGCCATCACCGGCCGGAAGCGACACGAGCCGGTGTACGCCCTTCGAAGCGTCTCGGGCCGGCTCGAACGCGGGGAGGTGATGGGCCTCATCGGGGAGAACGGCTCGGGCAAGAGCACCCTCCTGAAGGTCCTCGCCGGGACGACCCCTCCCACGACCGGCGAGTTCACGGTCCCGGGCCGCATCGCCTCGATCCTGGAGCTGGGGGCCTCGTTCCACCCGGAGGTGACGGGCCGGCAGAACGCGGTGCTGCAGGCCGCGCTGACGGGCCTCTCGCGCTCCGAGATCGACGCCGCACTCCCCGAGATCGAGGCGTTCGCCGAGCTCGGCGAGTTTTTCGAGCGGCCGGTGAAGACCTACTCCTCGGGGATGTCGATGCGCCTCGCGTTCGCCGTCGCCACGGCGGTCCTCCCCGACGTCGTCATCCTCGACGAGGCCCTCGCCGTGGGCGACGCGCGGTTCCAGAAGAAGTGCATCGACCGGATCTTCGACCTGAAGAGCTCGGGCCGGACGATCTTCTTCTGCAGCCACGCGCTCTACTACATCTCCACGTTCTGCGACCACGCCCTCTGGCTGCGCGACGGCCTCGTCGCGGCCGAGGGTCAGGCGCAGAAGGTCGTCCTCGAATACGAGCGGTTCCTGGCGGCAAAGGACGGAGTCCGGGAGACCGCGAGCGCCATCCCCGACGGGGCCGGGACCCACGCGAAGATCCTCTCCGTCCGGCTCTTCGACCGCGACGGCCTCGAACGGCACGAGTTCGCGCCGGGAGACGCCTGGGCGGCGGAGATCGAGTTCGCCGTCGACGACCCGGCCCGCCCCGTCCAGCTCCACCTCGCCGTCTCCACGCCCGACAACATCGTCTGCTTCACGGCCGACTCGCGCCTCGACGGCGCCGGCCCGTTCTCCGGCCGGGACCGGCAGCGCGTCCGGATCACCGTCCCGTCGCTTCCGCTCGGCAAGGGCGAGTTCGTCGTCTTCGCCTACGTGGGAGACGAGACGTCCCTCGCTCTCTACGACCAGCGGAGCGACGTGAGGTTCCGCGTCGAGTCGCCGGTCTGGCGGAATGGCCTCATGCGGGTCGACGTTCGCTGGGACGCCGTGGGCTGACGCCCGCGGCCCGCCTCCGTCACCTGCGCCGCAGGATCCCGTCCAGCACGACTTCCAGCGCGTCGACGGCCCGCCCGATCGTGAAGGTGCGGGCGACCTCGAGCGCCCGCAGGCGCCGGCGGGACCAGAGCTCCGGTTCGTCCAGGAGCCGCCGCGCCTCCCGGGCCATCGCCCGGGCGTCGCCCGGCGGCACGCGCGCGACCGCGTCGGCGGGGATCGGGCGGAACGACGGGATGTCCGTCAGGACGACCGGGACTCCGGACGCCATGGCCTCCAGGGGCGGGAGGGGAAAGCCCTCCGCGTGGAACGAGGGGTGGATCAGCAGGTCGAGCCCCGCGTACCAGGCCGGCATGTCGGCGGCAGGACGGCTCAGGTCGTAGGCGTCCGGCGGGCAGAGGGCGCGCTCGGCGTCGGTGAGCGGCATCTGGCTCGCGCGGTGGAGACGAACGGCGCGGCCCTCGCGCCGCAGCTCGACGACGGCCTCGAGAGCGAAACGGATCCCCTTCATCTCGGCTTCGAAAGGCCCGACGACCCCGACCGTCGGCAGGGGTCCCGGCGATCGCGGCCCCGGCTCGGCGGGAGCGAAGCTCGCCGCGCGGATCGCCTGCGGAATCACGTGGTACTCGCCGGGATAGAGCGGGGAGAGGACGTCGACGAGGTGCGCCGAGATGACGATCTTGGGAATGCCGAGCCGGTAGGCCTCGTCGATCCGGCCGAACTCGGAGAAGAGGTGCGGGTGGGGCGCCTCGTATCCCTGGCAGAAGTGGACCGTGCGCGCGAGGCCGGCCGCCCGGGCCGTCGGCACCACCGTCTCGTACCAGGTCGCGAGGTAGAGGTCCGCCGCCGGCAGCGTCGACCTGGAGATCCCGGGGACGACGGTCACCGGGACCGGGATCTCCATCCACCTCGCGGGCGGCTCGAGCGAAAGGATGGTGGCGTCGTGCCCGCGCCGCCGAAGCTCCTCGACGTGCTCGACGATGACCCGGACCCCTCCGGAGACATCGAGGCTGGCGACGACGTAGACGATCTTCATCCGGTTTCGGGATCGGTCCGCGCTCAGTCGAGCGTGAAGGAGGACCGCCAGTCCTCCGTCTCGACGAGCTCCGGCTGCTCCTCGCGCAGGAGGACGTGGTTCTCGAGGACGAGGGCGTCCATCGACGTCCGCATGAAGCAGCGCCAGGCGTCCTCCGGCGTGCAGACGATCGGCTCGCCGCGCACGTTGAACGACGTGTTGACGACGACCGGGCAGCCCGTCCTCGCCTTGAAGGCGGAGAGGATCGCGTGGTAGACCGGGTTCGTCTCGCGCCGCACCGTCTGGAGCCGTGCCGAGTAGTCGACGTGCGTCACCGCGGGGATGCTCGACCGGGGGACGTTCAGCTTCTCGATCCCCCAGAGCGCCTGCTCGGCCGGGGTCATCTCGCGCCGCAGCTCCTTCCTCACGTCGGCCGTCAGGAGCATGTAGGGAGAGTCGCCGTCGTGCTCGAACCACTCCGCGACGTCCTCGCGCAGGACGGACGGCGCGAAGGGCCGGAACGACTCGCGGAACTTGATCTTCAGGTTCATGACCGACTGCATCTTCGGAGAGCGCGGGTCGCCCAGGATGCTCCGCCCGCCGAGGGCGCGCGGCCCGAACTCCATCCGCCCCTGCAGCAGGCCGACGACCTTCTCCCCGGCGAGAAGCCCGGCGACGACGTCCGGGAGCTCGGCGGACGGCACCGTCCGGAACGGCAGGCCCTTCCCGCGCAGCCAGCCGGCGATCTCCTCCGGGGAGAAGGCGGGGCCGAGGAACGCCCCTTTCATGCCGTCGGCGTACGGCGGAAGGCCGCTCCCCGCTGCGGGGGACGTCCACGTCCCGAGCCTCTCCGGGCTCGACCGCGGCCCGCCCATCCTGCGGTGCCAGACCGCCAGGGCCGCGCCCACGGCCCCTCCCGCGTCACCGGCCGCCGGCTGGACGAAGAGGTCGTCGAAGAGACCCGCGCGCGCCAGCGCCCCGTTCGCGACGCAGTTCAGCGCGACGCCTCCGGCGAGGCAGAGGTGCCTGGCGCCCGTGAGCTCTTTCGCGTGCCGGGCCATCTTCAGGACGATCTCCTCGGTGACGGCCTGCACGGACGCCGCGAGGTCCATCTCGCGCTGAGTCAGGAGCGACTCCGCCGCCCGCGCCGGCCCCCCGAAGAGGCGCTCGAACGCCCGTCCCGTCATCGTGAGGCCGTGCGCGAACTCGAGCTTGTCGAGGTCGAGCCGGATCGACCCGTCGTCGTGCACCTCGACGACCTCCCGCCGGATGACGTCCGCGAACCGCGGCTCCCCGTAGGGCGCGAGCCCCATCAGCTTGTACTCGCCGCTGTTCACCTTGAACCCGCAGAAGTAGGTGAACGCCGAGTAGAGGAGGCCGACCGAGTGGGGAAACCGCAGCTCGAGGAGCATGTCGAGCGACGCGCCCTTCCCGTGGCCGATCGAGGAGGTCGCCCACTCGCCGACGCCGTCCATCGTCAGGACGGCCGCCTCCTCGTAGGGAGACGGGAAGAACGCCGACGCCGCGTGCGACTCGTGGTGCTCGGCGAAGAGGATCTCTCCGGGAAACGCGAGCTCCTCGCGGATCCGGTCCTTCATCCAGAGCTTCTCGCGCATCCAGAGCGGCATCGCCTTCAGGAAGGAGCGGAAGCCGCGGGGCGCGAAGTCGAGGTACGTCTCGAAGAGGCGCTCGAACTTCAGGAGCGGCTTGTCGTAGAAGGCGACGGCGTCGAGCGAGGCGGGCTCGACGCCCCCCTCCTTCAGGCACCAGAGGGCGGCGTGGCGCGGAAAGCCGGCGTCGTGCTTCTTCCGCGTGAAGCGCTCTTCCTGCGCGGCCGCGACGATCTCGCCGTCGACGACGAGGGCGGCGGCGGAGTCGTGGTAGTAGGCCGAGAGGCCGAGGATGCGCTTTGGCACGTTCAGAAGAGCGTGTAGATGAACGGCGCCAGGACGCTCTTCTCGGCGAGGACGAGCAGGAACCCGACGAGGATCAGGAGGAAGAGGATGGGAGCCAGCCAGTACTTCTTGCGGTACTTCAGGAACTCCCAGAGCTCGGCGAGGACCTCGTGCTTGGCCATCAGAACATCTTCTCGAAGTGGCGCGGGTCGCGGTTGCGCTCCGGGTAGGGGACCCATCCGGTCCGGCGCCGCCGGCGGCGCGCGAGCTCGTCGCGTCCCGACAGGCGGAAGGCGAAACCGAGCGGGGTGAGAACGAGGAAGAAAACGAGGCCGAGGAAGAGGGCCGTGTTCACGCGTCCGAGCACCCGGGCGAAGGCCATCCACCCACGGTGGAGGGGGCCGAGGAGACCCGGGACGGCCGCCCCGAGAAGGAGCAGGAGGGCCCCCGCCCCGCCCAGAACCGGACCAGCGAGCCGGGAGCCTGCGAGGACGAGCGCCGAGCCCAGGAGGGCGAGCGCTCCCCCGACGACGAAACCGAACTTCCTATCTTCGTTCATGCTGGCCGGGACCCGACGAGACGGGCCCGGTCCCGATGTTAGCAAGGGGCGCGACGGTCGCGCTCGCGCGGGCCTTCTCGACCTCCGCGGCGAGGAGCCGGGCGAACCGGTCCGAGCCGACCGCCGAAAAATGCACCGGATCCGCGAAGTCGGCGTCCGTGAAGCCCCCGGAGGCGAAGGGGTCGAAGAACGAGGCGACTCCCTCGTCCGCGAGCTGCCGGGCAGCGGCGTTGTAGCGGCGAACGCCGTCGAGGTATCCCTTCCAGGTCAGCCCCGGTGTCCACGACTCGAGGTAGTCCCGGTCCGCTTCCTCCCGCCCGGCGCGAAGCCTCGCCGTCTGGGCGACGACGAGGGTCCGGGCCCCGAACGCGGTGGCGACACCCGCCATCGACCGGAGGTTCCGGCGGAAAACGTCGACGCCCTCCTCCGGCATCGCGTCCCGGCGCGCGCCTCCGTGCCACTGCCACGCCGGCGCGTAGCCGCGACCGTCGACGCCACGGGTGCCGGATCCGATCCGGTTCCGGAGCCACTCCACGAAGACGAGGCGTGAGACGAGCGGAAGCGGAGGCGGCACCGCGCCCAGGATCCGCGGAAGGATCTCTCCGTGCCCGACGGAGTAGTCGCGGAAGAAGGGGACGTGACCGGCGGGCTGGGTGTCGTTGATGCCGGCGAAGACGACGACGAGATCCGGCGAGAAGTCGACGTCGCGCAGCTCCAGCGCGACGAGGTTCTGCACGCTCGTCCAGCCGGGGAAGCCGCCGTTCACGACGTCGGCGCCCGGGCCGAGCTCCCGGGCGAGCCGCGCCGGCCAGGTGCTCGCGTCGTCCGCGGCGAGGAGGTCGAACGTCGTGGACCCCCCTTCGCAGACGACCCGGAAACGCCCCTTCGGCTTCGGCATTTCCACCTCGGGGCCCCGCGTGCCGAACGAGTTGAACGTCGCCACGTGCCCCGGCAGACGGAGGACCGCCCCGGCCGGCCCGCGACCGAGAGGAACGGGTGAAGGCGGTAGGCGGCGCCGATGGCACGAACCTGACGGGTGCCGCGTTCCTGTTCCGTCACGGGCCACTCGCCGCTGCCCAGCCTCCCGGCCACGCGCCATCCCACCTCGAGGACGGAGAAGAGGGCAACGGCGATGGCCGCGGGCACGAGCACGTTCGCGGCGAGCCAGCGAACCGGCTTCGTGAGCATCCGGGGGAGGATGCCACGGATTCCCGGACGCTGAGCTACGCTCGCCCGGTGACGAACCGCCGAGGGGCCAGCGGGAGCCACCGCCGCAGCTGGCGCCTGCCCCTCTTCCTGGTGGCCTTCCTCGTCCTGACCGCGGACGACCGCCACGCGGGAAAGGTCTCCGACGGCCGCCAGACGATCGGGACCGCGGTCGCCATCGTCGAGACGGGCGAGATCGGACTGGCCCGAGGGGCGCCCCGCGGCGTCGACCGCGGCGTCGATTCGGTCTCGCGGTACGGCCTCGGAACGAGCCTCGTCCAGGTCCCCGCGGCGTTCCTCGCGCCCGGCGTCGAGCGGAAGCTGGGACCCGGGACGTCGCAACCCCTCTTCCTCCTCGCCCCGCTCGCGGCCGTTCTCCTGGCGGCGCTTTCCGCCGGCGCGACCGCCCGGTTCGCGGGGGCGTCGGGCCCCGCGGAGACGCTCGCTCTCGTTCTCTGCGTCCTCGGATCCCCTCTCGGCGCCTACGCGACCTCGGACTTCTCCGAGCCGCTCCAGGCCGCGGCGCTCGGCGGCGCGGCGGCACTCGCGTTCGGCGCGGCCCGGGCCGGGGACCCGGGGTCGGCCCGCCGCCTCGCCGCCGGAGCGGGAGCCGCCGCCGGGTTCGCCGTCCTCCTCAAGTCGAGCCTCGCGGCCGTCTCGCCCCTCCTGCTCCTTCCGCTCCTGGCGGTACCCGGCCGCCGCGTGTCGCTCCCGGCATTCGCCGGCGCAGGCTCTCTCGTGCCTCTCGTGACGTGGCTCGGATTCGAGATCTCCCGCTTCGGCAGACCGTTCGGAGGGTATTCCGGAGAGGGGTTCTCCCACCCCGTCCTCGACGGGGCCTGGCGGCTCCTCGTCGGGCCGAACCGTGGCCTCCTTCTCTTCTTTCCCGCTGCGGTCCTCGCCGTCGCGGGACTCATCCGTGCGGTCCGAGCGTCCGGAGACCCGGCACGCCGCTTCGCCGCGCTCGGGAGTCTCTCGGCCGCGCTCGCCCTTCTCGTCACCGCGTCCGCCTGGTGGGCGTGGCACGGGGTCGGCGGGTGGGGGCCCCGCTTCCTCGTCCCCGCGATTCCCCTCCTCGCGCCCTGGGCGGCTCTCGTCGTGGAACGGTTCTCCACGGGGTCCCGCAGGCTCCTTCTCGGCGCTTCGATCGCCCTGAACGTACCTCCGCTCCTGGTCCACCCGTCGCTGGTCGACACGTACGTCGCGAACTGCCGGCGCGGAGTCCTCACACCCGAGCTCGCGCGACAGGTCCCTGCGCTCGCCGTCGCGCCCGACGACGCCGGCCGGCCGAGCGTCCCGCCGGACCAGGTCCTGTCGACCGTGCCGTCCGCGTCCCCGCACCTCCTCTACCCCTGGTACTTCGCCGCTTCGGCGGCGGGCTCGCCGGAGGCCGTCGCGGCGAGGCTCCAGCGGCCTCCCTGGTACGAGCGTCATCCCGAGCTGGGGCCGCGCCTCGTCCCCTTCCCGCCCGAGCTCGCGTCCATCATCGCGCCGCCCCCGCGATGGAACTTCTTCGGCCGCTCCCTGTGGAGCGGCGTCTCGGACCCCGCTTCGGGATCCGTCTACCTCGCCTCGCTGACGGAGCAGGTTCTCCGCGCGCACGAGACCGGACATCTCGACCGCGCGCTCGCCCTCGCGGAGAAGCTCGTCCGTCTCTGGCCGGGCGAGACGAGCGACGCGCTCCTCATCGAGAGCCTCCGCCTCCTCGGACGAACCGGGATCGCAGAGACGGTCTTTCGCTCCCTTCCGAAGAACCGCGCGGAGAGCCCCACCGTTCTGGCCGTCGTGGCCCTCCTCGCGAGGGACCTGGGCGATACCCCTCTCGCCGCGCGGATCGGCGTCGCGACCGCGCGGTACTTCCCCCGTACGCCCTTCGCCAGGAATGCCGGCACTCCCGCGGCCTGGCCCGCGACGTACGCCGCGCTCGTCCGCCCGGTGGACGAATGACCTGAGATCCGGGCGGACGGACCACGGGATCCGGGCCCGGACGTCTCGGAACGCGACCGGGGACCCTCCCCGCCCCTGCCATAAACTCCGCCGCCTGTATGGAGGCTCCATGACCACCAGCCCGCAGAAGAACCTGGCGATCCTCGTCGGCGGCGGACCGGCCCCGGGCATCAACAGCGTCATCAGCGCGGCGACGATCCGCGCCCAGCTCGAGGGCGTCACCGTCCTCGGCATTCGCGACGGCTTCCAGTGGCTCATGCAGGGCGACATCGAGCACGTCCACCCGCTGACGATCGACGAGGTGAGCCGGATCCACTTCCGCGGCGGCTCGCACATCGGCATCGCCCGCGCGAACCCGACGAAGGACCCGCAGCTCCTCGAGAACGCCGTCATCTCGCTCCTGCGCCTCAACGTCTCGCGCCTCATCACGATCGGCGGCGACGACACCGCCTTCTCCGCGATGAAGCTCGCCGAGAAGGCCGACGGCCGGATCGCCGTCGTCCACGTCCCGAAGACGATCGACAACGACCTCGACGTCTCCCCCGACGTCGACACGTTCGGCTTCCAGACGGCCCGCCACGTCGGCGTCGAGATCGTCAAGAACCTGATGGTCGACGCCCGGACGACCTCGCGCTGGTACTTCGTCATCGCGATGGGGCGGAAGGCCGGCCACCTCGCGCTCGGCATCGGGAAGGCCGCCGGCGCGACGCTGACGCTCATCCCCGAGGAGTTCCAGGGGCAGAAGGTCCGCTTCCGCGCGATCGTCGACACCCTCGTCGGCGCGATCCTCAAGCGGCTCAGCTACGGGCGGCGCGACGGCGTGGCGATCATCGCCGAGGGGCTCGTCCTCGAGCTCGACCCCGAGGAGCTCAAGGGGCTCGCCGAGGCCGAGCGCGACGCCCACGGGCACCTGCGCATCGCCGACGTGAACATCGGCGAGATCCTGAAGATGGCCGTCCAGGAAGAGCTGAAGAAGCTCGGCGTGAAGGCGACCGTCACCGACAAGAACATCGGCTACGAGCTGCGCTGCGCCGACCCCGTCCCCTTCGACCTCGAGTACACCCGCGACCTCGGCTACTGCGCGGCCAAGTACATCCTCTCCGGGGGAACGGGGGCGATGGTCTCGATGCAGGGGGGAAACTTCGTCCCGATCCCCTTCGCCGAGATGATCGACCCGCAGACGGGGCGGACGAAGGTGCGGATGGTCGACGTCCACTCGACCCGCTACGCCATCGCGCGCCGCTACATGATCCGCCTCCGCAAGGACGACTTCGAGGACCCGCACGAGCTCGCGAGGTTCGCGGCGACGTGCGGGCTGTCGCTCGCCGACTTCCGCGACCGTTTCGGCTACCTCGTCGAGAACGAGCTCCCGCCGATCAATCTCG
>JADJVF010000012.1 GCA_016716705.1 Holophagales bacterium | reverse complement strand
TCGCGAACCCGGAGTTCGCGCCGAGCGTGATGCGCCGCATGGCGCGGGTCGCCGCGAGGGCGTCCTCGGCGCTGCCGCCGACGAACTGGACGATCGCCGGCGCCGCGCCCATCGCGAAGCCGCCGAAGCCGGCGGTCTCCGTGATGGCGCTGTCGCCGATGTCGGGGTTCGCGTCGGCGGCGGTGCGGCCCGGGAAGAAGAGGCCGCGCACCATCTGCGCCGGCCCGGTGAACCAGCGTCCCGGCATCGACGCGAGCTGGATGCCGAAGTCGGTCCCGTTGCGGGCCATCACGGTGACGAGCGAGGAGAGCGGCTCCCCTTCGGCCGCCTTCAGCATGCACTTGCCCATCGGCATCGAGAGGTTGAGGAAGAAGTGGTCGTTGCCGTTGACGAACTCGAGGACCCGGGCCGCCCTCTCGCGGTCCTCTGTGGCCCTCACGATCGCCGGCGCCAGCTCGCGGAAGAAGAGCGACGTGCCGGCGCGGTTGCGGTTGTGTCCCTCGTCGCCCATCTGGAGCGCCTGGGCCATCAGGTGCTTGAGGTCGATCGGGCCGCGGAGCGCGAGGGCGGCGGCGAGGACCGGCGCCAGCTCGTCGCGCATGTAGTCGAGGCGCGCGAGGACCTCCTCCGAGAACGCCCCGTAGCGGAGGACCTTTCCGAGCCCCTCGTTGAGCGTGCAGAACGTCCGGGTTCCGGCCCGCTCGCCGCCGCGGTCCTCGACGATGAAGACCGGCATCGACGGCGTGACGAGGCCCGCCATCGGGCCGACGGCGTCGTGGTGGTGGCACGGGTCGAAGCGGACGGCGCCGGAAGCGGCGATGGTCGTCGCCTCCTCCACGCTCTTCGCGCGTCCCTCGTGCAGGAGTCCGCCGATCACGGCCCCGCGCATCGGGCCGCACATCCGCTCCCACGTCACGGGCGGGCCGGCGTGGAGGAAGAGGTCTTCGGCCATGCCGGGGATGACGTCGCGCGCGATTCCGATGCCGACGAGGTGCGGACGGCTCGCGAGGAGGCGCGCGAGGGCGCGCGCATTCGCCGCGTCGATCTCCGGGGCCTTCGGGCCGGAGAGGACCTCGGAGAGAAGCGTCATCCGCCGGGGGTCACCGCCCGAAGGAGGCTCGAAGTCGACGAGCGTCACCGTCGCTCCGGTGGACCGCGGGGCCTCGGCGACGGCGTCGATTCCGGCGTGGACGACCTCGAGCCGTCCATCGAGAAGGGCGGATGCGGTTCCTCCCGCCATCTCGCCGCACGCTGTCTTTGCGCTCGCTGTGTTCGGGCTCACCGCGCCACCTCCTCGTGGACGAGCGGGAGGAGCGTCGCGGCTTCCGCGGCCGCGAGGGCGGCCGAAGATTCGACGTGGATCCCGGCGTGGCGGAGGACGTCCTCCTGCCGGGCGGTCCCCTGCGGGTCGCGCCGCGAGCCGCAGACGGAGACGACGACGGCGAGGGGTCGCCCCCCGCGCGCCGCGCGGGCCGCGACGACGCACTGGACGAGCTCTGGCGCCGGGTCGGGGTGCGCGCCGTCGCCGAGGACGAGGTCGAGGAGGAGGACGCGGACCGAGAGGTCGGCGCCGGCCGCGCGGATCAGCTCGCAGCGGACGGTCTGGTCGACCATCGGGTGCGGCCGGCCGACGGTGTAGGCGTCGTCCCCGGTATCCACGACGAGGTTTCCGGCAGGGAGCGGCGCGCGGGCCGACAGTTTCTCGGCGGGAACGACCGTCTCGACGCCGCGCGCCGCGAGGACGCAGCGCGCCTCCGCCGCGAGCGAGCCGCCGCCAAAGAGGCCGACGAGCCGAACGTCCCCGATGGCCTGGCCCGGTCCGGTACCCTCATCCGGCTCCACCGACGCCGCCACCTCGGGCGATGGCCTGGCCCCCGCCCACTTCGCGGCCGCTTCCGCCGCCTCGTCGAGCGAGCCGGCGTACAGCACCCCGTCCACGAGGCCCCGTGCCGGCTCGCCGAGGTATCGGACCGCAACCGGCTTGCCGAGCGTCGCGAGGATGCCGTGAAGACGCCTCGCCACACTCTCGGCCGGGTGCTTGGCGACGAGGAGGACGCACTTCGTCTCCGGGTCGCGCGCGAGGAGCGCCAGGCCCGCCTCCGTCATCGTGCCGTCCACCGCTTCCGAGAGGTCGCGGCTGCCGGTGCCGATGGCGTGGGAGATGCCCACGTCCCTGCGGTCGAGGAGGCACGAGAGCTCCTGGATGCCGGTGCCGGAGGCCCCGACGATTCCGACAGGCCCCCGTTCGACCCGGTTTGCGAAGCCGAGGCCGACCCCGGAGAGGATCGCCGTTCCGCAGTCGGGGCCCATCACGAGGAGGCCGAGGCCCGCGGCCCGGCGCTTGAGGGCGACCTCGTCGGCCAGCGACACGTTGTCGGAGAAGAGAAAGACGCTCCGCCCCGCGTCGAGCCCCCGGTTCGCGACGAACGCGGCGTACGGGCCCGGGACCGCGACCGATACCAGGTTCGCCTCCGGGTGGGTCTCCAGCGCCTCCGCCACGGTTCCGGGACGCCGGGACGCCGCCGTCCCGCCGCCCGCGGCAGCGATGGCGCCCTTGCCCGCCAGCAGGCGACCGAGCGCGGCCTGCACGGCGTCGAGCGCCTCGGGAGATTCCGTCCGGAGCGCGACGATCATGTCGAGCGGTGTCGCGCGGGCCAGCTCCGCCTCCGGGAAACCCGCGTCCACGAGGAGGCGGCGGTTCGTCCCGGTCCCCATCATCGCGACCGCCTCGGAAACGCCTGGAAGGGCGGCGAGCTCGCGGCTCACCTGCATGAGCCGGGCGGAGTCCTGGTAGCAGCCCGGGTGGACGAAGACGCGCGTGCTCATGGCTTCTCCTCGCCGTCGATGACGCCGTGGACGAGAGCGAGCGCCCCCGCGAGAAGGTCCGCGCCCGAATGAGCCCCGGTGGCGGCGAGCCGGACCGTCAGCGTCCGGAGCGACTCCGGGTCGGCGTGAGGGTTCCCGAGCATCTCGACCGTCGAGGCGAGGACGGACGGGAACAGTCCCTTGGAGGCGTTCTGGAGGAGACGGTGCGCCGCCGCCGTCGTCTCCGCCGAAGGGAGACCGGCGAGGGACGTGGAGAAGGCAACCGCCGCGCGCGCCTCGATGAGCCCTCCCCCGACGAGGCGCTGCGACATGGCCGCGAGACCGACGAGGAGGTCGTCCCCGGTCGGGGTGAGCCCCGGCCCGAGACCGGTGAGCGCCGCGGCGTCGGGGCGGTAGGAGACGACGCGGACGTCCCCCGAGAGGAGGGTCCCGACGAGCGAGCGGACGCGGGCGTGTGCCCACTTGACGACCGTCTCCTCGACGGACCCCGGCTCCCCGCCTTCGCCCGAGAGGAGTGCCCGGGTGCGCGCGGGGACGAAGATGCAGGCGAGGTCGAGGACGAGGGACGCCCGGGAGACCGGTCCCGGAAGCGGATCGAGCTCGCGGCACGGGAGCGGTTTCAGAACGCGCACCGGGTTCATCGCGTCGTCCAGGAAGGTGTCGATCTCGGTACTCCTCACGCGGTCACGCTCGACGGGACGGCCGCCTCGGCGTTCGCCCCCTTCGCCGCGTTCTCCTTCTCCCTCAGCGCCCGCCAGACCTTCTCGGCCGTGATCGGCATCTCGGAGATCCGGATGCCGCACGCGTCGAAGAGGGCGTTGGCGATGGCGGCCGGCGTCGGGATCATCGTGTGCTCGCCGATGCCGCGCGCCCCCATCGGGCCGTCCTTCTGCGGCGTCTCGACGAAGTCGACCGACATCACCGCCGGCACGTCCTCGGTGGACGGGATCTTGTAGTCCATGAGGGAGGCGTTCAGCGCGCGTCCCGTCTTCGTGTCGAGGACGAGCTCCTCCATCGTCCCGGTGCCGATCCCCTGGACGATGCCGCCGTACGTCTGACCCTTGATGAGGCCGGGGTTCACCACGCGGCCGACGTCGTAGCAGGCTGCGACCTTCTCCACCGTCACCTGCCCCGTCTCCGGGTCCACCGAGACCTCCACCGCCTGCGCCCCGAACGTCCACTTCGCCACCGGCTTGGCGCTCTGGCTCGTCTCGGGGTCGAGGAAGAGGAGCCCCTCGGGAAGGTACGACGTGGCCGCGGCGACCGGCCCGCCGATGGCGTGGCCGTCGGGGAACTGGTAGCCCATGACGAGGCGCGCGAGCGGAAGCGACCGCCCCGACGCCTCGTGGACGACGGCGCCGCCGCGGAGCGCCAGCTCCGACGGGGGCACGCCGAGCGCCTCTCCCGCCGTGTCGCAGAGCTTCCGGCGAATCTCCTCGGCCCCGCGCAGGACGGCGTTCCCCGTCGCCCAGGTCTGACGCGACGCGACCGTCTGCCAGTCGTACGGCGAGAGGTCCGTGTCGGGGCACCCGCGCACGCGAACCGTCTCGACCGGGATGTCGAGCGCTTCCGCCGCGAACTGTGCGACGACCGTCATCAGCCCCTGCCCGTAGTCGATTCCGGCGATGAGGATCTCGAGCGTGGCGTCCTCGGCGAACTTCATCACGACCGACGACGCGGCGTCGTTCGGCATGGCGGGCGCCTTCACCGCGCAGGCGATTCCCTTTCCGCGGTACGGCGTCTTCTGGCGGCCGGGGTCCATCCCGATCTCGTCCGCGACCCTGCGGATGCAGAGGTCGACGCGCCCGGCGTGCTCGTCGAGGACCTGCCCCGTCACCGTCGACTTCCCCGCGCCGAGCGCGTTGAGGAGCCGGAACGCGACCGGGTCCATCCCGATCTCGAGGGCGACCTTGTCCATCTGCTGCTCGAGCGCCCAGTGGATCTCCTGCATCCCGAAGCCCCGGTAGGCGCTGCCGACCGGACGGTTCGTGTAGACGCCGATGCTGTCGCCCTCCACGTTGGGGAACTCGTACGCCCCGCCGCAGGTGTAGCCCGCCGAGCGGACGATGTTCACGCCGTAGCCGCCGTAGGCGCCGCAGTTCCAGAGGTAGTGCATCTTCTGGGCCTGCACCTTGCCGCTCCGGTCGACGCCCGTGACGAGGGTCGCCGTCAGCCCCTGCCTCACGACCGTCGCGAAGAACTCCTCGTGCCGGTCGACCATGAGCCGGACCCAGCGGCCGCGGCAGCGCATGGCGAGCGCGACGGCGATCGGCTCGAGGTTGATTCCCGCCTTCCCGCCGAAGCCGCCGCCGACGTACGGCACGTGGACCCTGACGTCGCCGTGGGAGAGGCCGAAGCAGGCCGAGAGGAGGTGACGCACCGTGAACGGGCTCTGCGCCGAGGTGTGGACCTCCACCTTCCCCGCGAGGTCGACGCGCGCGACGGAGACGTGGGGCTCCATCGGGACGTGCTGGACCTGCGGGACGCGGAAAGACGTTCTCGAAGACGCGCCACGCGCCGCCGAGCGCCTTTGCGTAGTCGCCCTTCCGGATCTTCAGGTGGTTGCAGACGTTCGTCCCCGCCTTCGGCTGGATCCACGGGACGACCTCGTAGCTCCCGAGGTCGGGGTGGACGAGCGGCGCCCCCGGGGCGAACCCCTCCTCCACGTCGAAGATCGGCGGGAGCGGCTCGTAGTCGACCGCGACGAGGGCGGCCGCCTCGGCGGCCGCCTCGGGCGTCTCGGCGGCGACGGCGGCCACGGGGTCGCCGACGAAGCGGACGCGGTCGGTCGCGAAGACCGTCTGGTCCTTGAGGTAGATGCCGGTGTGGAGCGGGAAGTCGCGGCCGGAGACGACCGCGCGGACGCCCGGCATCCGCGCCGCCTTCTCCGTCCTCACTGCGAGGACCCGCGCGTGCGGGTGGGGCGAGCGGACGACGGCGACGTGGAGGAGCCGCGGGAACTTCAGGTCGGCGGTGTACTGCGCCGCGCCCGTCACCTTCTCGAGGCCTTCGACGCGGGGGACGTCCGTGCCGACGGAACGGGCGGCGGTCACGCCGTCACCTCCTCGGGCGCGGCGAGCCTGCCGGAACCGGCCTCATCGTCGACGCTGGCAGCGGCTCTCATCTCGGTCGCCGCGGCATGCACGGCGTCGACGATCTGGCGGTAGCCGGTGCAGCGGCAGAGGTTCCCGGCGAGCGCTTTCCTCACGTCGTCCTCGGACGGGTCGGGCTTCTCGCGCAGGAGAGCGGCCGCGCTCACGATCATCCCGGGCGTGCAGAAGCCGCACTGGATGGCCGCGTGCGAGAGGAACGCCTTCTGGAGCGGATGGAGAACGTCGTCCTTGCCGAGCCCCTCGATCGTCGTCACCGACCGGCCGTCGGCCTCGACGGCGAGGACGAGGCAGCTGTTCACGGGGCGCCCGTCGAGGAGGACCATGCACGATCCGCACTCCCCCTCGTTGCACCCTTCCTTCGCCCCGGTCAGGTCGAGCCCGTCGCGCAGGAAGCGCAGGAGCGTCGTTCCGACCTCCACGTCCGCCGTCTCGGGAACGCCGTTCACCTCGAGCGTGATCGTCTTCTTCATCGGCGCCCCCTTCAGCCCAGGCTCTCGACGCCGCGGCGGACGAGGACGCCCACCATCTCGCGCCGGTACTCCGCGCTCCCGCGCAGGTCGGTGATCGGGCGGCAGGCGACCCTCGCCGCCTCCGCCGCTTCGCCCGCGGCGGCGGCCCCCTTCGCCTCGAGCAGCTCCTCGACGGCGCGGAGCCGAAGCGGCGTCGGCGCGACGGCTGCCAGCGCCACGCGCCAGCGCGCCGGGAGCGTGCCGTTCGACTTTCCGACCAGGACGCCGACGGTCGCCAGGTCCATCCCCTTCCGCCTCGAAAGCCGAAGGTACGAGCCCCGGAAGCCGGCGGAGGCGGCGGGCAGGACGATCTCCGTCACCAGATCCCCCGGGCTGAGCGCGGCGAGGCCGGGCCCGAGGAAGAACTCGCGGATGGGAATCGAGCGGCGTCCGGCGGTGGAGGCGACCTTCACCTCCGCGTCGAGGGCCAGGAGCGCCACCGCCGTGTCGGCCGCGGGAGAGGCGTTGCAGAGGTTTCCGGCCAGCGTCGCCCGCTGGCGCAGCGGCCACGCGCCCACCGTCTTCGCGCACTCGGCCAGGAGCGGAAAGCGGTCGAGGACGCCCGGGTGGGTCTCCACGTCGGCCAGCGGCACCGCGGCACCGATGGAAAGGCCTCCGTCCGCGCTCTCGCGGATCTCGTGAAGGCCGGGGATCCGCTTCAGGTCGACGAGGCGCTCCGGCGCCTTCCGGCCCGCTCTCATCTGGGGGAGGAGATCGGTCCCGCCCAGGAGCCACGCGGTCCCCGGCATCGCTTTCAGGGCGATGGCCTCGTCGACGGTCGTCGGGGCGAGGTAGTCGAGGTCTGTGGGCATCAGGCGATCCCTCCCGCGGAAGCGAAACCCGGACGGGTCCCGGCTCCCGCTGCGTGATCGACGGCGTTCGAAAGAGAAACGAGTCTCAAAGCGCTCCGTCCGGAGCGGCGCCCAGCGGGCATGACCTTGGCATCCTAGTCTTCGGCGCGCCGCGAGGGAAACGCCGGGATGTGCCGAGGAAGCAGCACGGATTCGCGCCAACGGAACTACAATGGCCGGTTGCAATAATTCCCTGACTGGGGTCAGGTCTTGATTTTCTACTCTGGCCGGTCGACGGGCCGGCTTCCAGGAGGACGCTCCATGGAGCGACGGATCATCGACGTCGACGAGCGGCTCCCGCTCCTTCAGACGCTCCCGCTCTCCCTCCAGCATCTCTTCGCGATGTTCGGGGCGACGGTCCTCGTCCCCTTCCTCTTCAAGGTGAGCCCCGCGACGTCGCTCCTGATGAACGGCATCGGGACGCTCGTCTACCTCGCGGTCTGCCGCGGGAAGGTCCCGGCCTACCTCGGGTCGAGCTTCGCGTTCCTCTCGCCGGTCTTCGCCGTCCTGGCGCACCCGGAGCTGGGAGGCTATGCCGCTGCCCAGGGAGGTTTCATCGCTTTCGGCGTCTTCTTCATCCTGGTTTCGCAGGTCATCCGCGTGGCGGGCACGCGTTGGCTCGACGTCGTCTTCCCTCCCGCCGCGATGGGGGCGATCGTCGCCGTCATCGGCCTCGAGCTCGCCCCCGTCGCCACGAGCATGGCCGGGCTCACCGGCGACGGGGCGAGCCAGCCGGGCCGAGGAACGGCCGTCGCCGTGGCGATGGTGACGCTCGGCGTCACCATCCTCGGGTCGGTCCTCTTCCGGGGCTTTCTCGGGGTCATCCCCGTTCTCGTCGGCGTCGTGGCGGGCTACGGCGCGGCGCTCGCCGCCGGAATCGTCGACCTTTCAGCCATCGCCCGGGCTCCCTGGCTCGAGGCGCCGCAGCTCTACGCGCCGACGTTCTCGCCGCAGGCGATCCTGATGATCCTCCCTGCCGGTCTCGTCGTCCTCGCCGAGCACATCGGCCACCTCGTCGTCACCGGAAACGTCGTCGGGCGCGACTTCGTGAAGGACCCCGGCCTCCATCGGTCCCTCCTCGGCGACGGCCTCTCGAACGTCCTCTCCGGCCTCGCCGGCGCCACGCCGAACACGACCTACGGAGAGAACATCGGCGTCATGGCCATCACGCGCGTCTTCAGCGTCTGGGTCATCGGCGGCGCGGCGGTCCTCGCCATCGTCATCTCCTTCGTCGGCAAGCTCGCGGCCGCCATCCGGAGCATCCCGACGCCCGTCATGGGCGGCGTCTGCATCCTCCTCTTCGGCGTCATCGCCGCCGCGGGGATCCGGATGCTCGTCGAGAAGAAGGTCGACTACACGAAGCCCCGCAACCTCGTCCTCACCTCCGTCGTCCTCGTCAGCGGCGCGAGCGGCGCCGCCGTGAAGCTCGGCGCCGTCGAGCTGAAGGGAATGGCCCTCGGCACATTCGTCGCCGTCGCCCTCAGCCTCCTGTTCACGGCCTTCGACAGGCTCGGGTGGACGAACGAGGGCAGCCCGGCGCCCACCGGAATCGTCGACTGACGCCCCGGCGAACCACGTCGATCAGGCCACGGCGGCGCCCGGCTCCCGGACGGCCCGCGAGTCGGGCAGCGTCAGCGTGAGGGCGACGGCCAGGAGAGGCAGCGCCGAGACGACAAAGAGAGGGCCGGCGACCCCCCAGCGATCCGCGACGAGACCGAGGAGCGGAGCCGCGAGACCGCCCGCGGTGACCGCGAGGCCGACCGTCACGCCCGAGGCCGTCCCGACGTGGTTCGGGAGGAACTCCTGCCCCATGACGACGAGGACGCTGAACGGAAGGTAGAGGGCGAGAGAGAGCGGGACGAGGAGCGCCGTGGCGACGCGCGGATCGCGTGCGGAGGCGAGGGCGTAGAGGAGAGGCGCCAGAGCGGTCATCGAGACGAGGATGACGACTCGCCTGCCGAAGCGGTCGGCGAGCCGGCCGCCGGCGAGCGTCCCGACGACGCCCGTGCCGAGAAGGATCGAGAGCGCCGTGGCCCCTTCCGCCTTCGTCCGTCCGAGGACGCCCGCGAAGAAGAGCGGCAGGAACGACGAGAGCCCGGTGTAGACGACCGAACGGCTCATGACGACGACGGCGAGGCGCCCGAACGGGCCCCACCGGTCCGCACCAGGCGCCGCGGCGCCCGTCCCGTGCCCGGGAGGCCGAAGCGCCGCGAGCCGTCCGATCTGAGTCGAGAGGAACGCGGCGACGAGAAGAATCGGAAGGAGCGGCGCGAGCGTCGCCCTCAGGCCGAGCGCGAGGACGAGCGGCGTGATGACGAGGGGCCCGGTCGCCATGCCGAGGTTTCCGCCCGTTGAAAAAAAGCTCATCCCCGTCGCGCGCTTCTCTCCCGAGGCGAACGCCGCGGCCCGCGCCCCCTCCGGGTGGAAAGCCGCGACGCCCAGACCGTGGAAGGCGACGGCCGCCGCGATGAGCGGGTAGGTCGGCGCGACGCCCGCGAGGGCGACGCCGATTCCCGCGATCGCGACCCCCGCGGGGACGAGCCAGGGGGACGGTCGGCGATCGGCGAAGTACCCGAAGACCGGCTGGACGATCGAGGACGCGACCGTCGCGGCGAGGACGAGCCCGCCCGCGGCGGCATAGCTGAGTCCCCGCTCGGCGATGAAGAACGGGAGGAGGGCGGGGATCATCCCCTGCGCGAGATCGGTCGTGAGGTGCCCGAGGAGGAGAGTGCCGAGGAGCCGGAGGTTCACCGCGGCGTTGTGCGCGCCCCCCCGCGGAATGTCAACGACGATGGGGTCAGGTCTTGATTTTATACTATAGATGGGCGACGAGCCGGCCGACGAGCAGCCCGACCCAGTTCCCGATGGCGTAGCCCCAGACTCCGACGAGGATCCCCGGGAGGACGAGCCCGTCCCACCCCTTCGCGACGGCCATCCCGGCTGCCGTCGTCGGACCGCCGAGCGTCGCGTTCGAGGCGAGGACGGCCTCCTCGATGCTGAAGCGGAAGAGCCTCGCCGCGCCGAGGGTCACGGCGACGTTCACGGCGGCGATGATGCCCGTGAAGAGGAAGAGCGCCGGGCCCCGCTGGAGGAGCGCCGCCGCGCTCGCCGGAACGCCGACGACGACGAAGAAGAGGTACATCACGAGCGTCCCGAGCTCGTGCGCCCCGCGGATCGCCGCGAGCCGCGCCGGGAACACGGTCGCCAGGCCCGCCATCACGAGCGGCAGGACGAGGTACTTCTGGCCGAGCGTCTGCCTGACGAGCTCGGGGGCGCCGGGAATCGCCCGCACCGCGTCGGCGATCGCTACCGAGATCGCCACCGCCCCGAGAGCGACGGCCAGCGCCGTCGCCAGGTCGGCAAGGGAGATCTCCTTCGGCTTCCAGAAGGTGGCCGCGCGCGTCCGCCCCTCCGCGGACACGGACGCCCCGGACGCGGCCGCGTCGACCGCGTCCTCGAAAGGATGGGCGAAGCGTCTCCTCACGAAGGCAAGGCCCGGAAGCGCGACGAGGAGACCGAAGGCGAGCGCCATCGTCACGTTGTCGGCCACGAGGAGACCGCCCACGAGCTCCTTCGGGGGCGAGAGCGCGGCCGAGAGCGCGACGAGGTTGACCGTGCCACCGATGTACGTCCCCGTCATGAGCGCCGCGGCGGCGGCGACGTCCGGGATGCCGCTTCCGACGACGAGGACAGCCAGAACCGAGCCGAGGCACGTCCCGAGAGCGCTGAGGTTGAAGATCCAGAACATCCGGCCCGATTCCCGCCAGATGCGGCGCAGGTCGGCGTCGAAGAGGAGAAGGGCGATCGCGAGCGGGACGAGATGGCTCCAGACCGCGTCCCACACGTCGGAGTCGGCCGGGACGATTCTCAGGTTCACCCCGAGCATTCCCCAGAAGAGCGCGAGGAGGACTCCGGTGACCGCCGCCGCCCAGCGGTAGCGCTGCTCGAGCCCGATGGCGACGGCCGCACCGAGGGCGAGGAAGGCCCAGAGGCCGAACGTGTCGGTCGGCGCGAGGAGCGTCGTCATGGCAGCGGACTCTGCCACGGCGGGCCGTCAGTCGCCCGCGCGCCGCGCCAGGAGGACGAGCGTGAAGTCGTCCTCGAACCCGGTCGAGCCGGTGAACTCGCGCGCCAGCCTCACGATCTCCTCGGCAACCGCGGCCGCGTCGCGCGACGAGCCCTCGCGAACGATCGCGCGAATCCTCCCGGTCCCGAGCTCCTCGCCGTCGGGCCGGCGGGCCTCGCTGACGCCGTCTGTGAGGAGCACGAGGGTCTGCCCCGGCTCCAGCGTCGCCTCCCGCGCAACATACGCGGCCTTCTCGAAGACGCCCAGGACCGGGCCTCCCTCGCTCAGCTCCTCCTCGCTGACGCCCGTCCCGACGAGAAGCGGGGGAACGTGACCGCAGTTGACGTAGGTCAGCCGTCCGGTCGCGGGCTCGAGCTCGGCAAGGAAGCAGGTCACGAAGCCGTGCGGCCGGCAGTCGTCGCGCAGGAGCCGGTTCAGCCGGGCGGCGATCTCCGCGAGAGCGGCCCCCGACGCCACGTGGGCCCTCAGCAGCGCCCGGAACGTCGCCATGATGAGCGCCGCCGGCACGCCCTTGCCCGCGACGTCGGCGATCGCCAGCCCGAGCCGGCCTCCCGGGAGGTGGAAGAAGTCGTAGTAGTCGCCCGCCAGCTCCCAGCTCGGGATGTAGACGGCGGCGACGTCGTAGCCGTCGACGGAAGGCAGGGCCTGGGGGAGGAGCCGCGACTGCACCTGATGGGCGACGCGGAGCTGCGCTTCGAGCTGCTGCTTCTCAAGGAGGCTCCTGTGGAGCATCGCCTTGTCCACGGCGACGGCCGCGGCCTCGGCAAAGAACCGGAGTGCGTCGAGGTGGCCTTCACCGAAGGCCCCGCAGCGGTCGCTCTCGAGGTTCAGGGCGCCGATCGTCCTCTCCCCGACCGCGATCGGCACCGCGATCTCGGAGAGCGTCGACGCGCGGCCGACGACGTAGCGGGAATCGAGCCGCACGTCCCGAGCGACGACGCACTCGCCGGTCCGGATCACGTGCCCGGTGATGCCTGCCCCATGAGAGAGCATCGGGTCGGTCTCGGCCGGCCTTTCCTCGAAGCCGCGCCGGGCAACCCCCGCGATCAGCTCCCGCCGGCGGTGGCCCGCGAAGACGTCCTCGTTCAGGACGAAGATCCCAGCCGCGTCGTACCCGACGATGGGCCGCACCGCGTCGAGGAGGCGGTCGAGCGTCTCGCCCAGGTCCAGCGTGCCGCGGACCCTTCTCGAGAGGTCGAGGAGGAGCTGGACCTTCGTCTCTGCCGACAGTCCAGCTGGGTGCGCGGAACCATCAGGCTGCCGGTCGTCTCCGCTCATCGACATCTCGGAAGGTGGCCGATCGATCGTACCAGCCCGCCCCCGTAGACTCCCCCGGTGCTCCGCCGACGCGACTCAGCTGCTAGATTTGCCTTCGGAGCGACCCTTCTCGCCTCGGTCGCGCTTGCATTCGTCATGCTGACCTCGCTCGTCCGCTCGATGATCTTCCCCGCCTCGCAGGCGCCGTTCCCCGAGCCGGGCCCGAGCGAGGGGTGGACCGTGATTCGCTACGAGACCGCGGACGGGCTCCACCTCGTCGGCGCGTTCGTCCCACCGCCGTCGCCCGATCGCCCCGTCGTTCTCTACTTTCACGGCAACGCCGAGGCGGCGGCGCACAACCTGCCGCTCGCCGACGCCCTCCGCGCCGGCGGGCTCGGCGTCTTCCTCGCCGAGTACCGCGGTTACGGCGGGCTGCCTGGCGCTCCGTCCGAGGAGGGGCTCTACGCCGACGGCGAGGCGGCGCTCTCGGAGCTGGGCCGGCTCGGCGTCCCGCCGGCGTGCGTCGTCCTCGTCGGCCGCTCGCTCGGGTCGGGTGTCGCCGTCGAGCTCGCGACGCGCCATCGCGTCGCCGCGGTCGTCCTCGTCTCGGCCTACACGTCGATCGTCGACGTGGGGCGTACCGTCGCCGGTCCGTTCGCGCCGCTGGTCATCCGGGACCGCTTCGACTCGCTTTCGAAGATCGCACGAGTCTCCTCGCCCGTCGCCCTCCTCCACGGAACCCGCGACGACGTCGTCCCCGTGGCGATGGGCCGGCGCCTCGCCGCCGCGCGGCCCGGCGCGCGTTGGGTCGAGGTGCCCGAGGCGACGCACAACGACTTTCCGGGGCTCGCGGATCGCCTCCTCCGGGAGATCGAGCGCCTCCTCCCCGCTGCGCCCGGTGCGGCGCAGCGGTAACGCGCTCGCCGCGCGCTACGATTCGCGCCGATGGGCACGATCTCGCCGCCTCCCGGACAGCCGCGCTCCACCGTTCCCACGTCCTCGGCGCCGGCGCCTGCCGGCCGGTCCCCCTGGACGCTCGCCCTCTTCGCGCTCGGGGCCATCGCGGCCGTCCTCTACTTCCGCCGGCCCAGCTACCTTCCCGACCTCGCCCTCCCCTCGGCCACCGCAGGCGGAACCGCCTCCGGTTCCTCCGCCTCGCCCATCCACTGCACCGGGGCCAGCGGCTGCCTCGTCGTCTACGTCGCCCCGTGGTGCGGCCCGTGCCGCTCCTCCCTCGCCGGTGACGTCGCCCTCGCCGACCACATCAAAGCGAAGGGATACGAGACCGTCTTCGTCGTCGGAATGGACAAGATCGAAGCCTGCCTCGACATGACGAAGTCGATCGGGCGCCCCACGCGCCTCGACGTCGACGGAAAGTGGGCGAAGGCGGCCGGCGTCCGCGGGGTCCCGCACTTCCTCGTCACGACACCGACCGGAAAGATCAGGAAGCGCCAGGCAGGGGCGTACATGGCCCCGCCCGAACAGGTCGCGGAGCTCCTCGGGATCTCCTGAACGCAACCCTATAATGTAAAATCAAGACCTGACCCCTATCCTAGTTCACGGGGTCGTCGTCGTCGGCGGCGAGGGTGGGGTCGGCGCCGAGAAGCGGCTGGGCGGGGGCGGGCGTGAGGGCGGCGTCGACGGTCTCGTCGAGGACCCAGCGCTCGTAGAGCGTCTCCGGGAGCTCGCGCAGGAAGCGGCTCGGCTCGGTGACGACGACGACGCCGTAGCGGTCGTAGGCCGAGAGCGGGTGGACGAGCATCAGCTCGTCCTTCGCGCGCGTGACGGCGACGTAGAAGAGGCGGCGCTCCTCCTCGAGCCCCTCGGGGGTGCGGGCGGCGCGCAGGTTCGGGAAGCGGTCTTCCTGCAGGCCGAGGACGAAGACGGCCTTCCACTCGAGCCCCTTGGCCTGGTGGACGCTCGAGAGGACGAGCCGCTCGTCGTCGTCCTCGCCCGCCACCTGGTCCTCGCCGACCGGGTCGCCGAAGAGGGTCACCTCCTCGAGGAAGCGGCCGCAGTCGTCGTAGGCGAGGGCGAACTGCGCGAGGGCCTCGAGGTCGTCGAGACGCGCGGAGTGGTTCGGGAACTTCCCCTTTGCCACGTCTCCGTACCCGCCGTCGTCGACGACGTAGCGGATCGCCTCGGCCGGGGAGGAGAAGTACGACGGCTTCTTCAAGGTCTTCATCGTCTCGCGGAAACGGAGGAGGCCCGCGCGCGCGCCGGCCGGCGCCTTTCCCAGCTCGAGGGCGAGGAAGGCGGCGAGCGGCTCGGGAGCCTCGGAGACCGCCTCCCAGAGGACCGCCGCCGTCCGCTCCCCCACCTTCGGCAGGAGCTTGAGGGCGCGCTTGAACGACATCTCGTCCTTCGGGTTCACGAGGAGGCGCAGGTGGGCGAGGACGTCCTTGACGTGCGCCTGCTCGAAGAAGCGCAGGCCCGAGCGGACCTCGTACGGGATGCCGCGGCGGGTCAGCTCGATCTGCAGCTCCAGCGCCTGGAAGTGGGCGCGGTAGAGGACTCCGATCTCGGAGAGGGGCGTCCCCTCGTCGCGCAGCTCGAGGACGCGCTGCGCGACGAACTCGGCCTGCTGCGCCAGGTCCCGCGCGCCGACGACGGCGACCGGGACGCCCGGGTCGCGCGTCGCGACGAGGGTCTTCTCGTAGCGCCGCACGTTGTGCGCGATGGAGGCGTCGGCGAGCTTCAGGATCTCGGGCGTCGAGCGGTAGTTCGTCTCGAGGCGGTAGATCGTCGCTCCCGGGTAGCGGTCGGGAAAGCCGAGGAGCGCCTCGGCGTCGGCGCCGCGGAAGGAGTAGATCGACTGGGCGTCGTCGCCGACGACCATGACGTTCCGCTGCTCGGAGTCCTTCGCGAGGAGGTCGACGATCTCGGACTGGAGGTGGTTCACGTCCTGGAACTCGTCGACGAGGACGGAGCGGAACCTCGTCGCGAGCGCCTTCCTCACCTCGGGGTGCGTCTCGAGGAGGCGCTTCCAGTTCAGGAGGAGGTCGTCGTAGTCCATCGCGTTCGCGAGGACCTTCCGCTCGAGGTAGCGGCGGATCACCGCCCTCACGGCCTCGAGCTGCGAGAGGAGGTGCGGGTAGTCGCGCCCGACGATGGCGTCGACCTTCTGCCCCGTGTTCGCCGCGAAGGAGACGATCGCGCGGAGGAGGTCCCCCTTCGGGAAGCGGCGCTCGGTGATCGGGATCCCGAGGTCGGACGTGGCCGACTCGAGGAGGTCCTTGCTGTCCTCCGAGTCGAGGATCGAGAAGTTGGGCCGGTAGCCGAGGAGCTCCGCGTGGGGCCGCAGGAGCCGCGCCCCGACCGAGTGGAACGTCCCGGCCGTCATCCGCGCGAGGTCGGCACCGAGGAGGCCCTCGACCCGCCGCGTCATCTCCTTCGCCGCCCGGTTCGTGAACGTCAGAAGTAGGAGCGCCTCCGGGGCGATGCCGTCCTCGACGAGGCGCGAGACGCGGTAGACGAGGGTCCGGGTCTTTCCCGAGCCGGCCCCCGCCACGACCACGGTCGGGCCGTCCGGGGCGAAGACGACGGCCTGCTGCTCGGCGTTCAGCTCGCGGTAGTAGTCGATCCGGTAGCTCTTCGCGGGCGCAGACCTGCGGAGGACGTAGCGTTTCGGGGCGGGAGGCGGACCCGGGGTCGGCATCAGCCCGGAGTATCTCGCGACCAGGGAGCCGGTCACCGTGCTCCCGCCGGCTTCGCCAGGCTCCGGACGTTTCTGGTAGCGTTGACTCATGAGCAAGCCGATTCCCGAGGGCCTCTGGGAGCTCCTTCCACTCCTCTTCCGGCCCCACCCGTGGCACGGCATCTCGGTCGGCGACGAGGCTCCCGACAAGGTGACCGCCTACATCGAAATCGTCCCGACCGACCCGGTCAAGTACGAGCTCGACAAGACGACCGGCTACCTGAAGATCGACCGCCCCCAGAAGTTCTCGAACGTCTACCCCACGCTCTACGGACTCATCCCCCAGACCTACTGCGGGGAGGAGAACGCCGCCTACTGCGCCATGAAGACGAAGCGCGAGGGATCGTGGGAGACGGCGACCCGCTCGACGTCTGCGTCCTCTCCGAGAAGGCCATCTCCCACGGCGACGTCCTGATGGACGTGATCCCGATCGGCGGCCTCCGGATGCTCGACAACAACGAGGCCGACGACAAGATCGTCGCCGTCCTCGAGGGCGACGCCGTCTACGGCCAGCTGCGCGAGATCTACCAGCTTCCCCCGGCGCTCGTCGACCGGCTCAAGCACTACTTCCTCACCTACAAGCAGGCGCCCGACTCGCTCCAGCCGCACCGGGTCGAGATCACGCACGTCTACGGCCGCGAGGAGGCCCACGAGGTGATCCGGCGGAGCCGCGCCGACTACGACAAACGCTTTGGGAAGCTCCGCGAGCTGCTGACCGCGGCCCTCCGGGGCTGACGGCCCGCGCTCGCCGCTCCCCGATGGAGAAGGACGCCTTCGGGCCGCTGCAGGAGCTTCTCGGCGACCGGTACCGGATCGACCGGGAGCTCGGGCGGGGCGGGTTCGCCACGGTCTACCAGGTCTGGAACCCGCGCCTGGAGCGGAGCGAGGCGCTGAAGGTCCTCGCTCCGGGGCACCAGGCCGACGAGGACTTCTCCCGGCGCTTCACGCAGGAGGTCCGCCTCGCGGCGGCCCTCGAGCACCCTTCGATCGTCAAGGTCTACGACTTCGGGGAGACCGGCGGGATCTACTGGTACACGATGCAGCTCGTCGAGGGACGGACCCTCTCGGGCGAGGTGCGGGAACGGGGTCCTCTCCGGGAGAGGGAGACGGCGCGCATCGCGATCCCCCTCCTCGAGGCGCTCGAGTACAGCCACGGCCGCGGGATCGTCCACCGCGACATCAAGCCCGAGAACATCATCCTCGACCGCGAGGGCCGGCCCTTCCTGATGGACTTCGGCATCGCGAAGTCCGCCGGTTCGCTCGTCAAGACCCAGACCGGCTTCCTCCTCGGGACGCCGGCCTACGTCGCCCCGGAGCAGGCGCAGGGCAAGAAGCTCGACGGCCGCGCGGACCTCTACGCTCTCGGGGTAACGCTCTACAAGACCGCTTCGGGCGTGTACCCGTTCGAAGCAAACGACCCCCTCCAGGCCGTCATCCTCCGCCTGACCCAGCCGCCCCGGCCGCTCGGCGAAGCGCGACCAGGAGCCGACCCGGCTTTCGCCGGCATCGTCATGCGGGCCCTCGAGCGCGAGCCGGAAGGGCGCTGGGACTCCGCGCGCGCGATGCGGGACGCGCTCGACGCCTACCTCGCGGGCCGACCGGCGGATACGGAGGCGACGCGCGTTCTCGGATCCGGGAGACTCGGGGGGGGAGTGGCACCTCCTCCCCCACCACCCGATCCGACCGTCCTCGGCACCATCGCGCCTCCTCTCCCCGAACGAGAGGGCACTCAACCCGCGCGCCCTGTCGCCACCTCCGCCCTGGGCGCGCCGTCGCGCCGTTCGCACGCCGTCCCGCTGGCCGCGGTGTTCGTCATCCTCCTGTTCGCCGTTGGCGGAACGGGGCTCGTCCTCTTCCAGACCGGCAGGAAACCAGCAGAGGAGCCTCGATCCCTCCGGCCGGCGGCCCTTCCGACGCGCTCGCAACCGACACCCGAACCTCTCGCCCTCCCGCCGGGGCCGACCCCGATGAAGGCCCCGACGGCGCCGGAATCCGCTCCGACGGCCGCTCCCGAGCCGACGGCTGCGGCGCTTCGCGTCCTGCGCCCCACGCGGCCTCCCGAACCGGCGCCCCCCCCGGTCCGTCGGCCGGTCACGCTTCCCGAGCGCCTCACGCCCGATCCGCCGTTCGTCGGCGCCCCCCCGCCGGCTGCTCCGGCGCCGCCGTGACGGTCGGCTTCGCGATCGACCCGGACGGGCACGTGGTTTCTCCGCGCCTCTTTCCGTCGGATGCGGCCCCCGAATGCGGCCGATTCGTCCTGGACGCCCTCCCCCGCTGGCAGTGGCGACCCGCGGTCGACGCCGCCGGCGCACCGGTCCTCTCGGCGCGCCTCGTCGTCTACGTCCAGCTCCCCTGACGGCCGCCGGGTATCATCCGCAGCGAACACCCCGAAGGGAGACAACATGCCGAACCGCGCACGGGCACTCGCCCTCGTCGTCGTATCTGCCGCGCTCGTCTCTTCCTGCGGCCCGAAAGTCGACCTGAAGATGGCCGTCGAGGTCGTTTCCGACCCGGGGGAGGCGACCGTGACGTTCAAGGGGAAGGATGTCGGGTCGACGCCGGCCGCGCTTCAGGTCACGACGTTCGACGAGCTGATGTCGATCGCGGCGCGCCGCGAAGGCGCGCCCGTCTCCGAGAAGCGCGTCCGGATCCTCGCGCCCGACAAGGCCCAGCTCGTCTTCCGGTTCGGCGCCGACGCCTCGGCCGTCGCGAAGAAGCTCGGCCTGGCGCAGGTCCTCGTCTTCGACTACTCCGAGAAAGTCTCCTTCGACAGCGGCAAGAGCGAGCTGAAGCCCGACGGCCTGCCGATCCTGAACAAGCAGGCCGACATCCTGAAGGCCTACTTCCCCAACGTCGACGTCTACGTCTGCGGCCACACGGACTCGACGGGCGGCGACGACCTCAACCTGAAGCTCTCCCTCGACCGCGCCCGCGTCGTCTCCGACTTCCTCGTCGCCCGCGGCGTCCCGAAGGAACGCCTGAAGGTGCAGGGTTTCGGGAAGGAATACCCGAACGACACGAACGAGACGCCCGCCGGCCGCGGGAACAACCGGCGGACGGAGCTGATCCTGCCGCAGTAGGGCTCCCGATGCGGGAGCGCGCCCCGGGAGAATCTTCAGGATGGCAAGAAGCCTGGAAAAGAGGCCCCTAGGGAGGACGGGGCTCGAATCCACGTTCATCGGATTCGGGGCCCTCGAGATCGGAAGGGACTGGGGCCTCGGCGACGCCGGCGAGCGGCAGCGACCCGGGGACGCGGAGGCGGGCCGGGTGCTCAACTCGGTACTGGACCTCGGCGTCAACCTCATCGACACGGCGGCGGCGTACCACCGGAGCGAGGAACGCATCGGCGCGCACATCTCGGGCCGGCGGTCCGAGTACGTTCTGGCGACCAAGTGTGGCGAGCACGACAGCGAGCCCGACACGTTCTACGACTTCCGCTACGGGGCCATCCGGCGGTCCATCGAAGAGAGTCTCGTGAAGCTGGGGACCGACGTCATCGACCTCATGCAGATCCACTTCGGCCCCGACCCGCGGAGAGTCCTGGACGACGGCGAGACGGTCGCGGCGATGAAGGACGCGCGGGCCGAGGGCAAGATCCGGTTCCTCGGCGCCTCCACCGGGGGAGAGATCGCGCTCCGGTGCATCGCGTCCGGCGACTTCGACGTCCTGCAACTGGAGTACAGCCTGACGAACCGCGCCGACGAGGGCGTCATCCGGCTCTGCGGAGCGCGGGGCATCGGCGTTCTCGTCCGGGGCGGCCTGGCCTACGGCCGGCTCACGTCGCGCGTGATTCCCCACCTCGAGAGCCTGAACGAGCGGGAAAGGTCATTGACGAAGGCGCTTCTCGACCTGGTCGGTGGCGACGGACGGAAGCTGACGGCCCTGGCGTTGCAGTTCCTCTACCGCAACCCTCACGTCTCGTCCGTCCTCGCGGGAACGAAGCGCGTCGAGCACGTGCAGGCCAACCTCGACCTGATGGAGCTGGACCTCGGCCCCGGCACGCTCGAGGAGGCCATCAGGATCACCGCCCCGCTTCCGCCGACTGCATAGAGGCCGTATCCGCCTCGTCGGGTCCCCGTGGCCTCAGGGCACGTGCCCGGCGTACTCCGCGACGACCATCTGCGCGACCCCGTTCAGCGCCTCGTCGAGCGTCTTCCCCGTCGCCTCCTCGTACTCCTCGCCCCGCTTGGCCTCGGCACGCCAGGTGAGGCCCCAGCGGACCGTCCAGCCGTCACCCTCGAGCTCCTTCACTTTCGCGAGCCAGTCCCGCCCCTGCGAGACGCGCAGGGCCGTGAGCGCCTGGAAGACCGCCTTGAGGAGCTCCAGGTCGTCGCCCGTCGGGTCGACCCCGTCGGGAATGGGGACCTCGAGGATCCGTCTCGGCTGCATGGCTGCCTCCTCTCCGTCAGAGCCCGTACCGGGCCACGATCTCGGCCTTCGTCTTCCCGAGGATGTCGTGCTTCTTCCCGACCTTCACGAACGCGTCGAGGGCCCGCTCGAGGTGCTCGCGCGTGTGGGCCGCCGAGAGCTGCGTCCGGATGCGCGCCTGCCCCTTCGCCACGACCGGGAAGAAGAAGCCGACGACGTAGACCCCCTCGGCGAAGAGGTCCCGCGCCACGTCCTGCGCGAGCTTCGCGTCGTAGAGCATCACCGGGACGATCGGGCTCGCGCCCGCCTTGATGTCGAAGCCCGCCTCGGTGAGGCCCTTCCGCCAGAAGAGCGTGTTCTCCTCGAGGTGGTCCCGCCGTTCGGTCGTCTCCGACACGAGGTCGAGGACCTCGAGCGTTCCCGAGACGATGACCGAGGCGAGCGTGTTCGAGAAGAGGTACGGCCGTGCCCGCTGGCGGCACATGTCGACGAGCTCCTTCCGCCCGCTGACGCAGCCGCCGGAGGCGCCGCCGAGCGCCTTGCCGAACGTCGTGGTGACGAGGTCGACGCGACCGTGAACGCCGAAGTGCTCGGGCGTCCCGCGACCGGTCTTCCCGATGAACCCCGTGGCGTGCGAGTCGTCGACGAACGTGAGCGCGCCGTGCTTCTCCGCCAGGGCGACGATCTCGTCGAGCTTCGCGAGGTCGCCGTCCATCGAGAAGACGCCATCGGTGATGACGACCCGGAAGCGCTTGTCGGCGTGCTCGACGAGCTTCTCCTCGAGGTGCCCCATGTCGGAGTGCTTGTAGGTGTCGGTCATCGCCTTGCAGAGGCGCATCCCGTCGACGATCGACGCGTGGACGAGGCGGTCGGCGATGAGGACGTCCTTCTCGCCGAAGAGCGCCTCGAAGACGCCGGCATTCGCGTCGAGGCAGGAGGAGAAGAGGATCGTCTCCTCGGTCCCGAGGAACTCCGAGAGGCGGCGCTCGAGCTTTCGGTGGATGTCCTGCGTGCCGCAGATGAAGCGGACCGAGGACATCCCGTAGCCCCGCTTCTCGAGGCCGGCGTGCGCGGCCGCGACGACGCGGGGGTGCGAGGAGAGACCGAGGTAGTTGTTCGCGCAGAGGTTGAGGACCTTCTTCGGCGCGGCCCCGGCGGGGAACTCGACCTCGATCTCGGCCCCCTGGGGGTCGTGGATGAAGCGCTCGTCCTTGTAGAGACCGGCCGCGCGGATCGCGTCGAGCTCGGCGCGGTAGACGTCGCGGAAGGAGGCGACGGCGGGGGCCACGGCGGCGTCCACGGTCAGGCCCTCACCGCCGCGAGGCGCTCGACGAGGGCGGCGATCGAGTCGACCGTGTCGAACGCCTCCGGCGAGGCGTCCGCGTCGGGGATCTTCACGTCGTACTTCCGCTCGAGGAAGCGCTTGAGCGAGACCATCGAGAAGGAATCGACGATGCCGCCCGAGATGAGGCGGGTCGAAGGCGACAGCGTCCGTTCGTCGTCCTCCTCGAGGTACTCGCGGCGGACGTAGTCCAGGATCGCGATCCGAAGGTCGTCCATGGTCAGTCCTCCATCAGCGTCGAGACGTCGCCGAGCGGCTCTCCGAACTCCTGTGCGCGCAGGACCCGCCTCACGATCTTTCCGCTCCGCGTCCTCGGGAGCGACGGGACGAAGGCGATCTCCTGCGGCATGGCGATGGGAGAGAGGCGCTTGCGGACGAAGTTCATGATCTCGAGCTCGAGGTCGGGAGACGCTTCGCGTCCCGGCTTGAGCGTGACGAACGCCTTGACGACCTCCATGTTCACCGGGTCCGGCTTGGCCACCGCGGCCGACTCCGCCACCGCCGGATGCTCGAGGAGGGCCGACTCCACCTCGAACGGCCCGACGAGGTGCCCGCCGGTGTTGATGACGTCGTCGTCGCGCCCCACGAACCAGAAGTAGCCGTCGGCGTCGACGGTCCCGCGGTCGCCCGTGAGGTACCAGCCGTTCGCGAACTTCTTCGCGTAGCCCGCGGGGTTGTTCCAGTAGCCCCGGATCATCGAGGGCCATCCGGGGACGAGGCCGATCATCCCGACGCGCCCCGGTTCGGCGATCGGCTCGAACGTCTTCAGGTCGAGGATCGCCGCGGTGATGCCGGGGAAGGGCTTGCCCATCGAGCCCGCCTTGATCGGCATGCCGGGGTAGTTCGAGACGACGATGCAGCCCGTCTCCGTCTGCCAGAACGTGTCGTGGAACGGCAGGCCGTACGCGTCGCGCGACCAGTGGACCGCCTCGGGGTTGAGCGGCTCGCCGACGCTCGCCAGGTGCCGGAGGGCCGAGAGGTCGTGGCGCCTCACGGGCACGAGCCCCTCCTTCATCAGGAGGCGGATCGCGGTCGGCGCGGAGTACCAGACGGTGACGCGCCGCTTCTCGAGGAAAGAGTACCAGCGCTCGGCGCCGAAGCCGGCGTCGAGGACGACCTGCGTCACGCCGTTCGACCAGGGCCCGATGATCCCGTACGACGTCCCGGTGACCCACCCGGGGTCGGCGTTACACCAGTAGACGTCGTCTTCCTTCAGGTCGAGGACCCACTTCGTCGTCAGGAACTGGGAGACGAGCGAGCGGTGGACGTGCTGCGCCCCCTTCGGCTGTCCCGTCGTCCCCGAGGTGTAGTGGAGGACCGACGGCGTCTCGGGCTGCGCGGGGAAGACCTCGTAGCTCTCGACGCGCGGTTCGGCGTCGAGGTCGAACGCGACCTCGCCCTCCCCGAGCTTCGCGTCTCCGGCATCGACGACGACGACGAGGCGCAGGTCGGGGAGGAGCGTCCGCGCCCGTCGCACCTTCGGCAGGTGCTTGCGCTGGGTGACGACGCAGCACGTCCCCGCGTCGAGAAGGCGCGTGGCGAGCGACTCCTCGCCGAACGCCGAGAAGAGGGGCTGGACGACCGCACCCAGCTTCAGGATGCCGACGAACGCGAGGTAGAGCTCGGGGACGCGGTCGAGGAAGAGGCAGACGCGCTCGCCGGGTCCCACTCCCCGCTCGCCGAGCCACGCGGCCATCGTGTTCGAGAGGACCCTCAGGTCGTCGAACGTGTAGCACCGTTCCTGCCCCTCGGCCCCCTCCCAGACGAGAGCCGGCTTCTGCGCGCGGCCGAGGCGGCAGATCCGGTCCGATAGGTTCCAGCCGATGTTGACCGGGTCGCCCCGCCCCCACCCGAGCTCGCGCTCGGCGACGGACCAGGCGAAGCCCTTCCTCGCCTCCTCCCACGAGCCGATGTTCGGCGGACGGACCTCGGTTCGCGGGAGCTCGAGGAGCGCCGGGCCGATCGTTTCTCCGTTCCTCATCCGGATCTCCTTTCGGGCATCGTTCAACCTTCGAGCACCACGCTTGCCTGGGCGAGCGTGGACGTGTGCGACAGGGAGACGAGGGCTCGCTTCACGCCGAGCGCCTCGGCCACCGCATTCGCCCGCCCCCTCAGGACGAGGCGGGGAGGACCGGCCTCCGGCTTCTCGACTTCGACGTCCCTGAGGGACACGCCGTCGCCCGGGACGCCGAGCGCTTTCCAGCACGCTTCTTTCGCCGCGAAGCGGGCGGCGAAGTGCCGGGCGGGATGGGCGTGGGCCTCGCAGTAGGCGATTTCGCCCGTCGTGAAGACGTCGTCTCGAAACCCCGCTCCCTCGCGGGCCAGCTCGCCCGCCATACGACCGACGTCGAGGAGATCGGTCCCGATCCCTACGATCATTTCCGCCTCCGATGGAGACAGCATCTCCGTACCGAGGCACGGAGACGAACAACACACCCTCCGGTTACTCAGAAGGTGGTGCTGCAGCGCGGAAGAGTCAAGGGAATGCGTTCGCTGTCAGGACCGCCCAGTTGGGAGGCGGTCAGCGCTCCTCGCGGAACGCCTCCCGCACCGCCGGCCACGCCGGGGAACCGGGCGTGACGAGCTCGAAGTGGCCGGCCGAGGGGATCTCGACGAGAGAGACCGCATCTCCGGCAGCGCGGGCCTTCCGGCGTAGGCACCGGCCAGAGCGACGGGGACGATCCGGTCGCGCGCCCCGCCACGAGGACCTGCGGTACCCCGAGCGGGAGGCGCGCCGCCGGGGACGCCGAGCGGAGGCGGGTCTCCCGCAGGGAAGGTGGTCCGAGGAGACCGTCGAGCGCCCCTGCGCACGCCGTGCCCGGAACGTCGGCGAGGTCCGCGAGCGGGGCCAGGGCGACGACGCGAGACGGACGGATGCGGACTGGGGTCCGGAGAGGATCGTCGAACGGGAGCCCCGCCCTCGCGGCGAGCCAGAGCGCGAGGTGTGCCCCCGCCGAGTGCCCCGCGACGATGACGCCTCGCGAGGAGACCGGAGCCCTCGTCGAGAGCTCGTCGACGAAGTCCAGGGCCGCGGCGGCGTCATGAAACGTCCCCGGCCAGCCCCCGCCCTCCTCACCCGCCCGCCGGTACTCGACGTTCAGGACGGCGAGACCCGTCTCGTCCGCGAGGGCCCGGCAGAAGCCGCCGACCGGATCGAGGCCGTACTCCGACATCCAGCAGCCGCCGTGAAAGAAGACGACGAGACGATACGGACGGACGCCCTTCGGGAGGTAGAGGTCCGCGAAACGGGAGGGCCCGGAGCCGTACTCGAAGCGCTCGTCGGCGGGGACGAGCGCACGGGCGACGTAGTCCTTCGTGCCGAGGAGCGGTGGCTCGGTCGCGGGAGGAGCGGCGCCGCCGAGGGCCGCCGCGCCGGCGATCCCGAGGAGGCCAAGGTGTGTGAGCTTCGTGCCGATGTGGCGGGTCATGCCGGCGTCCCCCGTCGAGCGAAGCTTCGCACGGAGAACGCCGGCCAGACGAACGCTACTTCTTCGCGTCGTCCTTCTTCTCCTGAATGACCATCACCTTCACCCTCTCGCCGCTGCCGTCCTCGTCTCCTCCGTCCTTCGCGTGCCACGACATCGCCATCGCTCCGGGCGCGAAGACGTCCCCCTGGTCGAGCATCTCCTGGAGGACCCGCTCCACGGCGTCGCGGGTGGGGCGGTCGAGGCTCTCGAGGCTCTTCGGCGCCGCCTTCTTCAGGACGTCGCCCGCAATCGCCTTCGGCGCGTCGTCTCCGATCCTGTACGCGTAGGCGCGCTTCTTCACGACGACCTTCTTCCCGTCGTCACCGGTGAAGACCATGTTCACGTCGTCGTCGTCTCCGCAGTGATGCCCTCTCACGACGTGAACTTCCTTCCCGCCCGGAAGGAGGACGTGCGGGCCCTCCCCGTCGCCCATCGTCTTCACCTTGATCTCGCGCTCGCCGGTCTTGATCGTGTAGCCATCCTCGGTCCGGGTCACGGTGACCGGCTTGCCCGACTCGGACGTCACCGTCTTCGTCTCGCCCGCCTTCATCGGCTCGAGCTTCAGGACGGTCGCTTCCTTGTCCCTCGAGGTGGAGATCGTGACCGTCGTCTCCTCCTTCTCCTCTCCCGCCTGGGCGGTCTGGGAGAAGGGGATGAGCGGCGCGGCGAGGGTGAAGACGGCGCCAAGCGTGAGGGCGCCGAGGGCGGCGCGGGGAACAATGCGGGAGAGAGACATCGTGAACCTCCGATTGCTGTTTGTCGGCGTCAGCCGCTTTCGTTCCGCTCTTCGCAAGGGGTGGGCCACCCGGCGTGCGCCGTCAGGCCGGTCCGGGTCTCCCCAAATGGGGAAACCGATCCCGAAAACGGGGTACTCCGCGCCCTACTCCTCCGCCGGTGCGAGGCCGAACTTCTCGAGCCTGTAGAGGAACGCCTTGTAGGGCAGGTCGAGAAGGCGCGCGGCGCGGGCCCGGTTGCCGCCGGCCAGCTCGAGCGCCTGGCGGAGAGCGTCCTTCTCGTGCTCCTCCCAGGAGGCCCCACCGGGAGGGAGCTTCCAGCCCGCATCTGCCGGGACCTTTCCCCCCAGCGGCAGGGGGAGGTCGCCTTCCGAGACGCGTCCCCCTTCCGAGAGGAGGACGAGCCTCTCGACGACGTTGGCCAGCTCGCGGACGTTCCCGGGCCAGGCGTGGTCGACCAGCCGGGAGAGGAGCGCCGCCGGGAACGGCTCGACGCGGATGCCGTAGCGCCGCTCGGTCCGCGCGACGAAGTGCCGGACGAGGAGCGGGATGTCCTCGCGCCGCTCGCGCAGCGGCGGGAGCGTGACCGAGACGACGTTGAGGCGGTAGTAGAGGTCCTCGCGGAACCTCCCGGCGGCCACTTCCTGCGCGAGCTCGCGGTTCGTGGCGGCGAGGATCCGCGCGTCGGTCGCGATCTCCGCCGATCCGCCGATCCGCGTCACGACGCCCTCCTGAAGCGCGCGGAGGAGCTTCGGCTGCATCGACATCGGCAGCTCGCCCAGCTCGTCGAGAAAGAGCGTCCCGCCCTGCGCCTGCTCGAGCTTCCCCTTCCGCATCCGGTCGGCGCCGGTGTACGACCCCTTCTCGGCGCCGAAGAACTCGGACTCGACGAGCGTCTCCGGGATCGCCGCGGCGTTCACCGCGACGAACGGCCCGGCGCGGCGGCGGGAGAGGGCGTGGAGCGCCCGTGCGGCGAGCTCCTTGCCGGTGCCGCTCTCGCCCGCCAGCAGGACCGTCGCGTCGGTCCCGGCGAGCTTCTCCACCTGCCGGTAGAGCCGCTCCATCGACGGGCTCTTGCCGACGAGGTCGACGAGCCGGTCCCGGTCGCGCACCTCCTCGGAGAGGCGCCGGTTCTCGTCGACGAGCCGGCGCGAGCGGAGCGTCCGCTCGACGGCGAGAAGGAGCGCCGCCCGCTCGAACGGCTTCGTCAGGTAGTCGTCGGCGCCCGCCCTCACCGCCGAGACGGCGTGGGCGATCGTCCCGTAGGCCGTCGCCATCAGGAACCCGGTCTCGGGAAAGCGTGCCTTCACCTCGGCCAGAAGCTCCATCCCGTCGCGGCCCGGGAGCTTCCAGTCGGACATGACGAGGTCGACGGGGGCCGCCGCGAGATCCGACAGCGCGGCGTCGACGGAACCCGTCTCGGCCACGGCGTACCCCTCGCCCCGCAGGATCCCGGCCACCAGCTTGCGCTGGTCGATCTCGTCCTCCACGAGGAGGATGCGGGCCTCAGGCAGGGCGTCCTCCCATCCGCGGACCGAGGTCGAGTACGGCCCGCGTCCCGCGCGGGAGGCGCTCCTCGAGCGCCAGGCCGCCGCCGTAGCGCGTGGTGGCAATCCGGTAGGCGAGGAAAAGGCCCATGCCCGAGCCGCTCGGCTTGGTCGTCACGTGGGGGGTGAAGAGGCGAGAACGAACCTCGCCCGGAAGGCCCGGCCCCTCGTCTTCGACCGTCACCCGTGCCCCGCCCCCGTCCCGCGCCTCGACCCGGACGGCGATCCGGGCACCCTCCGGGCTCGCCTCCACGGCGTTCACCACGAGGGCGTGCAGCGCCGCGCGCAGCTCGGGCACCACCGCGCAGATCCGTGGCCGGGCCTCTCCCGCCTCGACGGCCACGCGAACCCTGCCACGCGCACCCTGGAGCACGGAGAGGGCGACTTCTTCCGCGAGTGACCGGATGTCGACGTCTTCTTCCGTCCCGCCCTCCGCCGCCAGCGCGAGGAAAGAGCGGATCGTCCCGTCGACCCCCGCGATCTGGCGGCGGGCGGCGGCCGCCATCTCCGCGGCGCCGGGGTCGTCGGGAAGGCGCGAGGCGAGCTCGTCCACCGAGAGGCCGACGGCGTGGAGCGGGTTGCGCAGGGCGTGCGCCATGCCGCGAGCGACCTCGCCCATCTCTCCGAGGTGCTCGCGTTCCTTCAGGGCGAGCGACTCGCGCTCGAGGGCCTCGAGCCGGGACGACATCTGGTTGAACGCGGCGATCGCCTCGCCCACCTCGCCCCCCTCGCGCGTCACCACCTGCGCGCCGAAAGCCCCTTCGCCGACGGTGCGCGCCGCACGGGAGAGCTCGACGAGCGGGCGCGCCACCCGGTGCGCCACGAACGCGGCCGCCAGGAGACCGACGGCGACGATGCCCAGCGAGCCGAGGACGAGGCGCGTCCGGAATCGGGTGACAGCTTCCTTCACGCCGGTTTCCGGAATGGGGATCCGCGTCCGGGCCACGGGCCCCTCGATGAAGAGGAAGCCGGTCCCGCCGGCCGTCGTCCGGCTCTTCGTCGACGAGACGGCCCCGTCCCCGGTCGTCTGGACCGTCGTCACGACGATTCGCTTCGTCGGCTCCCCGCCGTTTCCCTCGGCGCCTGCCGATCCCTCGGGCCCCGTCGCCACTTCCTCCACGGCCCCGTGGGGAGCGCCACGACGTGCGCTTCGTCGTGGATGACGATCTTCCGGACGCCCGGAGCCGGAACCGAGAACCCCGCGCCCTTCCCGTCGCCCGGGTGGAGGATCCGGACGATGTCCTTCCCCACCGACGTGGCGACTGCGGTCACCTCGACGCGCAGGTCCTTCGTGAGGGTCTCGATGAGAAGCCACTCGGCCCCCACCATCAGGGCGAGGAGGCCACCGATCAGGACGAAGAGCTTCAGGCGGAGCGTCACGGAGGCCGAACGATACAAGTTTCGTGCCGGGCCGTAGACTCCTCGCGAAATGGCAACCTGGGCGATAGGGGACGTGCAGGGGTGCTTCGAGACTCTCCGGCGGCTCCTCGTTCGAATCGGCGGCCCGCCCCCCGGCGACCGGATCATCCTGGTTGGGGACCTCGTCAATCGCGGACCCCGCTCCTCGAGTCCTCCGGTGGGCGGCCGACGCCGGAGACCGCGTCGAGGCGGTCCTCAGAAACCACGACATCCACCTCGCCCGGGCCGTCGCGGTCGTCGGGCCGCGCCCCGCGACACCCTCGACGAGGTCCTCGAGGCACCGGACCGCGACGCCCTCCTCGGCTGGCTGCGGGCACGGCCTCTCCTCCTCCGGGCGGAGGGGGCCGTCGTCGTCCACGCCGGCCTACTCCCCTCCTGGACCGTCGCCGAGGCGGAGCGCCTCGCGCGGGAGGCGGAGGATGAGCTCCGGAGCCCTTCGGCCCCTCGCGCGCTCGCGACGATCCACGGGCGCTTCGCCGGCCCCGAGCACCTCCTCGCCGCGCGCGCGCTGACCCGGATCAGGTACTGCGACGCGTCCGGTCAGCCCGTGTGGGGCGTCAGCAGACCCCCGGACGATGCGCCGCCCGGCCTCGTCCCCTGGTTCGACGTTCCGGGGCGCCGGAGCAGGAGGACGCCGGTCGTCTTCGGGCACTGGGCCGCGCTCGGCCTCTTCCTCCGCAGCGACGCGGCCGGTCTCGACGCGGGCTGCGTCTGGGGCCGCTCCCTCGCGGCCCTGCGCCTCGAGGACCGCCGGCTCGTACAGGAGCCGCAGGCCGAGGCGCCCCGTGCCGTGGCGCGCCGGTGCGCTCCCGCACGGCTAGCCAGGGGCCGACACCGGCAACCGGAAGACGTCCGCTGCGGCTCGAGCGCTTCAGGAGACGGGTGTCCCGGCCACCGCTCCCGCCGTCGCTGCGGGCTTCGGAGCCGCGCTGACCGGCAACTCGAAGACGTTCTGGAGCACGAAGAGGCCGACGAGCGCGATCCCGAGCGCCGCCACCGGCGCCACGAGCCAGCCCAGGGCGATCTGCCCCAGCACCTTCGTCCGGATCCCGCTGCGCCTCACGACGGAGATCCCGAGGATCGCTCCCACCACCGCCTGCGTCGCCGAGACGGGCAGCAGCGGCCAGCCCGGCAGGTGGCAGGCCTTCACGAGCCGCTGCAGGTCGGGCGAGCCGAAGACGAAGAGGACCGTCGCCGCCGCCAGGACCACGATGAGCGCGCCGAGGGGCGAGAGCGACGTCAGCCCGGAGCCGAGCCGGAGCATGACCCGGTGCGAGTAGGTGCAGATGCCGACGGCGATCGCGATCCCGCCGAGGAGGAAGAGCATCTCGACGCTCGTCGCGCCGAACGGGCCGAAACGGGTCGTCTCGGGGAAGGGGGAGACGCGGACGAAGACCCCCATGACGTTGGCGATGTCGTTCTGCCCGAGGCTGAAGGCGCCGAAGGCTCCCGCGGCGACGAGCGCGCCCCGCGTCCAGGCGTCGACCTCCAGGAGGTGGACCTTCAAACGGCGGAGAAAGGCGCGCGTGGCTCCGAAGAGAGCCGCCGCGATCAGGGCCGAAAGGAGCGGGCTGATCAGCCACGACGACACGAGCTGGCCGAGCGTCTTCAGGTCGGTCGGCCGGCCGGTGAAGAGGTTCCAGCCGACGATCGCCCCGACGATCGCCTGGGTGATCGAGACGGGGAGCCCGCTCTTCGTCAGCAGGAGGACGACCGCCAGCGCCGCCGCCAGCGCGACCATGAACGCGCCCGCGGGGGCGTCAATCGCCCCGAGCCTCCCGAGCGTCTTGGATGTCCCGTGAGCCCCGGCGACGGCCCCAATCACGACGAAGACGCTCCCGACGAGCGCGGCGGTTCGGAACCTCAGCATCTTCGTCCCGACGGCGGTGCCGAACAGGTTCGCGGCGTCGTTGGCGCCGAGGGACCAGCCCAGGAAGAGGCCGCTCGTCAGGTAGATCCAGGACATCGCCCGCTTGCCGCCCTAGATCGTCCGCTTGATCGTGTAGATCGCGAGCCGGTCGGCCACTTCTTCCGCGCGATCCGAGAGCGTCTCGACGTGGAGGCAGAAGTAGCGGAGGTGGATCTTCCGCGCGAGCTCGAGGTCCTTCGCGAAGACCTTCCGCTTCAGGGAGTCCGCGAGCCGGTCCGCCTCCTTCTCGAAGAAGTAGACCTTGTGGATGTGGCTCCTCACCGCGGTGATCTCGCGGAAGAAGGCGCGGCACGCGTTGACGAGGTGCTGCGTCGACTGGGTGCAGGCCCTCGCGAGCGCGAGGTAGTCCGCCGCGAGGTCCTCGGGCACGTCGGGCCGCTCGACCTCGAACTGGCCGAGCGTCCTCTTGGCCTGGTCGATCACGTTGTCGAGGTTCTCGAGCAGGCCGAGCACGTCGCCCCGGTGGTCGGGGATGAGCGATTCGGCGTAGAGCCGCGTCTCCACCTCCCGGCGCAGCTCGTCGGCCCTGGCCTCGAAGATGCCGATCGCCTTTCGGCGTTCCTCGAAGCTCGCTTCGTCGTGGCGGAGATAGTCGTCGATCCCCTGCTCGAAGACGAGGCACCCCTCGCTGACGGCGTCGAGGAACTGGTCGATCTGGGCCTCGAGGGCCCGCGTGCGGCGGAAGAGGATCGTCAACGGGCACCTCCCGCGAGGTCGCGGAACCGGTAGAGGTAGAGGGCTCCCACGGCGAGGAGAAGGCCGGGGAAGAGCGGCGAGTGGGCGGCCGGCTTGAAACGGATCTTCGCGGCCACTCTCTTCGCGGGGTCGAGGCTCGGCTCCGTGAGACGCAGGCCGTCACGGCCGTCGACGCGTACGACCTCGTAGGGCCGCGTGGCGGCGTTCTCCGACTCGGCTGGGGCCGTCTCGACGATCGTGTTCACCCGGAACCCCTCGGGAATGAGGAAGGTTCCTTCGTATCGCCCGCAGGAGCCCGTTGTGGCGTTCACCAGCTCGTGGGAGAAGACGCGGTTCCCGAAAGCCTTCGCCTTGCCGAAGTCGACGAGACCCTTGACGGTGACCCTCACCTTGAGCGGCGCCGGCTCGGGAGGAAGCGTGACGACGAGGACCGGCAGCCCCCCCGCGAGCGTCTCGATCCGCGGAGCGAGCGCCCCGGCGACCCGGAGCGTCGCGAGGTCGGCCTTCGCGTGACCGAACGGCAGTCGGACAGCTTCTCCCGGCGTCCCCGAGAGGTCGACGTCGAGCGTGACGGCAGCCGAGCCGTCTCGCTCGAGCCGGATCTCCTCGGCGTACCGGGTCACGGTCGCCCCCTCGGCCGGTCCGACCGCGATGGCCAACAGGATGAGGAGTACGACGAGGACGAGAAGGAAGACCGGCGGACGGCCCGAGGTCGGGGTCCAGCGACCGAACGCGGGTCGCTCCGTCTTCGTCACCAGCCTGCTCGCGCCCATCTCAGCTCCCGAATCCCGGCGTGACCCCGAGGAACCGGAACCACGTAAAGCCGAAGGCCCAGAAGAGGAGGATGCCGACGATCGTCATCACCGCGCCATACTTGACGTTGTCGAGAACCGAGTACTGGCCGGTCGTCAGGAAGATGACGTTCGGCTTGCCGCTGATCGGAAGGCCGATGACCCAGTCGATCGTGAACGCCGACGGCAGGGCGAGCCAGAGCGGGTTCCAGCCGAGCTGCTGCGCGATGCCGATGATGAACGGGATCATGATGATCGTCCGCATCGTCTTCGACGTGAAGAAGTAGTGCGACACGAGGTTGATGGCGATGACGGCCATGTAGACGGGCCAGAAGCTCGTCCCCGGGCCGAAGTTCGCCGCGGCGAAGATCTTCCCGATCACCCAGCGGGCCGCGCCCGTCGAGTCGAGGGCGAGGCCGCCGGCGTAGGCCCCGGCGCTGAAGAGCATCAGGTTCCAGGGGATGTCGGCCTCGCTCCACTTCAGGATGCCGACGCGCGGAAGGAAGGCGATGATGCCGCCGACGATCGCCGCGAGGACCGGGCTGATCTCGAAGCCGAACCAGCCCATGTGGAACCGGTCGGTCACCCAGAGGAAGATGACGACGCCGAAGATCGCCGCCCCCTTCTTCTCCATCGCCGAGAGCGGCCCGAGCCTGGCGAGCTCTTCCCGGAACGTCTCCATGCCGCCCGCGATCCGGGGCTTGAGGTTCTCCGGCTCGATCCGGAAGAGGAGCTTCGGCCCGATCCACCCGGCGATCGCCATCGCGGTGATCGCGACCGGGAGCGCGGCGAAGAGCCAGTCGGAGTAGTAGACCTTCTTGCCGGTCATCCCGAAGATGAACGAGAGGGCGATCAGGTTCGCCGTGCTCCCCGTCATGAACCCCGACGAGAAGATGTTGATCCCGAGGAGGCTCTGCAGGAACAGGTTCCTCCCGACGTTGTTCGGCGTCTCGGCGCTCGCGCCGTAGATCGCCGCCACGACGAGGAGGATCGGCAGCGTGATGACGGAGCGGGCCGCCGTCGCCGGGATCAGGGGGGCCAGGGCCAGCTGCAGGACGAGGAACGCGAGGAGCGTCGGGATCGCCCCCGTCCCCCACCGCGTGACGAGGCCGAGCGCCAGCCTCTTGGCGAGGTTCGTCTTGATCAGGATCGAGCTCAGGACGAACGCCATGACGTTGAGCCAGATGACGTCGAGCCCGAGGACCCCGAGGACGTCGTCGCTCGGCCTCACGTCGAGGAAGACGAGGAGGACGATCAGCGTCAGCGACGTGACGAAGGTGGGGACCGGCTCGGTCACCCACCAGACGAGGGCCAGGAGGAAGCAGGCGAGGGCCGCCTGCCCCGCGGCGGCCAGCCCGGCCGGCGCCGGAGCGAAGTAGACGGCGGCGAACACGGCGAGACCGCCCGGGAAGCCGAGGTACCTCATCCACCTCTCGGAGGGGGTGAGGTCCCCCTTCGGAGCGGCGGAGAACTTCGTCTTCGACAGGTCGAGGAGCCCCGCGAGGTGCTCCTTGTGCTCCTGCTCGGTCTTGACCGCCGGTCCGCGCTCATCCGGGTCTACCAGGTCTTGAAGGGCTTCTTCACCAGGTTCGAGTTGAAGTAGCGGGGGTCCGAGGAGACCTCTTCCGCGACCCACTCCGGCTTCGGGGGCTTCTCGTCGGCGCTCTTCAGCTCGACCTCCGCCACCACGAGCCCGTCGTTGTCCCCGTGGAACTCGTCAACTTCCCAAGTGTAGCCGTCGAGGGGGATCTTGTAGCGCGTCTTCTCGACGAGCGGCTTCTCGCAGAGGCCGTCGAGCATCGCGTTCGCGTCCGCCGCCGGCACCTCGTACTCGAACTCGGCGCGCGTCACGCCCGTCGTGACGCCCTTGATCGTCAGGAAGCCCTTTTCTCCGACCGTCCTGACACGGACCGTCCGCTCCTTCACGGTGGAGAGATACCCCTGCCGGTAGACCGTCCCCGGGGCGAGCGCCTTCCAGGCGGTGCCCGTCACGAGGAACTTGCGTTCGATTTCCTTGCCCATCATCGACCTCCGTCGTTCGCGTTCAAAAAAGGGCGGGCGCGGCCGTTCCGCGCCCGCCGGGAGGAGGAGGAAGGCGGCGCGGTCAGGCGACCGGGACCGCGGCGAACCGCTTCAGCGCCTTGATGTAGTTCGTGTTCTCGAACTTGTCGAGGCCGAGCTTTCGGACGGTCGCGATCACGAGGGCGGGGTCCTCGTGCTCGACCGCGGCGGTCCGGATCGGCTTGCCGTCGAACGTCAGGTTCGCGAGCTCGACGATGCAGCCGTCGACCGTGAGGCCGAACCGTTCCTTGCCGACGGCGATCGCGCGGAGCCGCGCATGCGGCGCCACGACCTCGGCGAGGAACTCCTCGAGCGTCCAGGCCTCGCGGGCCGGCGCCGGAAGGGTCACGCCCCACGCCGCGCAGACCTGGTCGAGGACCTCGCGGGTCAGCGGGAAGCCCGACTTCAGGACCGGGTTCCACTGCTCCAGCGTGTCGGCGTTGACGTTCTCGAGCTTCTTGATGTCCATCAGCCCGTCCCGGATCTTGGTGTTGTTCGGGCTGTCGAACGAGACGATGTAGGTCTCGGCGCTGGAACGCGCCTTCGCCTCGCCGTGGGAGCGGATGTTCGCCTCGGCCTCGCCGAAGCTCTCGCCGAAAGTGCGGTACTCCCAGCGGGGGATGATCACGGGTGGTGCGCTGCTCATTTGCGACTCCTGGCACAGGCGGAACGGAAGCCCGTCCGCGGGTTCATCTGTGGAACGGGAGGCCGACGGGGGGCTCGTCGCCCCCCGCGGCCGCCCGGCCGGGCTCCTAGAAGGCGAACTGGAGCCGGACCTGGTACTCGTCGAAGTCGTCGTTGACCTTGCCGCCGTAGGCCGACTTCGGCTTGGCGTACTCGTCGTTGTTGACGTGGGTCCAGTTCAGCATCACGCGGAAGCTCGTGTTCGGGTACCAGTTCGCGCCGAGCGTGAAGTTCTTCGCGCTGCCGCCCTTGGCCGCGTCCGTCGCGGTGAGGTCGTTCAGGTCGAGCGTGCTGTACCGCGCGAGGATTTCGTATGCCCCGCCCTTGCCGGGCGAGACCTTGTCGACGAGCCCTTCGCTGGCCGCGTACTTGCGCTTGCCGTTGATGACGTACGAGACCTGCCCGTACCAGCCGTCGAAGTCGTGGTCCTCGAGGGTCGGGTTGCCGTCGCGGCGCGTGACGCTCGTCGTCTGGTACTCGGCCTGCCAGGCGAAGGCGTCCCACACGCCGGCGAGCTCGCCGGCGTACTGCTGAACCCATTCGGTCTGGGCGAACTTCGGGCTGTTGAGGAACTTCGCCTTGCTCGCCTTCGTGCACTCCGGGCGCGAGGAGAAGTCGACCTCGTAGACCTGCGGCACGCCGAAGTTCGTGGAGCCCGCGTCCGGCCTGCGCCAGTTCGTGGCGGCGCCGACGTGAATCGCACGCGTCTCGGAGACCATCACCGGCGCGAAGGTGCCGCGCGCGGCCCAGCCCCAGCCCTGGTCGATGCCGGTCGCGTCGACCGCGATCGTCTGGGCGAAGAGGTCGGCCTTCGCGGAGAAGCGGTCGCCGCCGTAGGAGTAGGCGAGGCCGAAGCGCCGGTCGGGACCCCAGGAGTCGACGTAGGCGCGCTCGACGAACCAGATGTCCTTGGACGAGGTCAGGGTGTCCATGCCGAAGGGAACCTTGAAGTGGCCGGCCTGGATCTCGCTGTTCTTGAATCCCTGGTAACCGATGTAGGCGTCCTTGATGTCGACCGCGTTCTCGGCGAAGTCGACGTCAAACTCGGAGACCCAGTCCTTGGCGATCCTCACCTTGTAGCCGAGCCGCACCCGCCGGATCGCGACGGCGCTCGCGAGCCGGTTCTCGTTCCCGGAGAACGTGACGCCGTCGAGCTGAAGGCGCCCCGCGAGGCGGAAGCTGTTTGCGCCGTCGGCGCTCGTCCACTCGAGCTTGCCCTTATCGGTGGAGGCACGGAGGGTCGTCCCCTTCGCGGCCTTCGCCTTCTCTTCGTCGGCCGTCCGGGCCTTGTCCTTCTTGACGAGGCTCTCGACCCGCTTCTCGAGGTCGGCGATCCTCTCCGCATCCGTTTGCGCCAGCGCGCCGGCGGGGATCGCCAGCATCGCGACGATCAGCGGGGTTGCCAGGGATTTCTTCATCTGCTTCTCCTCACTGTGTTTCAACGCACGTCCGCCTGCCGTTCACACGGACGGACCCTTCATTCGCCGATGTTCTTCGCGAGCGGCCAGCGGTAGACGTAGGGGTTCCCCTTCTCGTCGAGGGGGCGCCGGTCGGCGTCGGTCACGACGGAGTTCTCGAAGTCGAGAACGCTGTCGCCGATCAGCTTGATCGCCGCGGCGCGGCCCTTGAACCCCGGGGAGCTGAGGACGAGCTTTCCGTCCTTGTCGTAGCCCTTGTAGGAGGTGAACCAGGTCTGGAGGATCGCCGTGACGCCTGGGAACCGCCGGTTCAGGTCGTCCATGCTGCTCACCGTCGCGAACGGTCCGTTCGGCATGACGGCGACGAGCTTGTCGTCGACCTCGCCGCCGTCGACGAGGGTCAGGACTCCGATGGCCCGGGCCTTCACGACGGAGCCCGTCGGGACCGCCGGGCCGAGGAGGAGGACGTCGAGCGGATCCCCGTCGCCGCCCTTGCCCTTCAGGAGGACCGAGCGGGGAACGTTCCCGTAGTTGCAGGGGTAGCCCAGGTACTGGACGAAGCGGGGCTTCCCGTTCTTCTGCTCGAGCTCGATCATCCCGGTCTTCATGGAGACTTCGTACTTCGCGGTCGTCCCGGCGGGAATCTCGACGACGACGTTGATGGTCCCGTCGAGGTTGACCGGGTCGTAGCCGGTCCAGAAGTTGGCGTCCCCCTTGAACACCGAGACGAAGGGGTCACCCTGTCGGCGACGAGGACAGGGGCGACGGTCGCGGTTCCGAGGATGAGCGCCAGCCCGAGGACGAGCGCGGCGAACGGTGTCTTCTTCATGATCTGTCGGCTCCTTGTCGGATCTTCACGCATCGCCCGGCTCTCAGGACGGATCGTCGTTGTGCGCCGCCTTCGCCTTCTTCTTGGCGGGCGGGGCGGGGACCGCGGCGGCCGCGGCGGCCTCGGCGGGCTTGTCGGCCCTGGGGCCGGCGGCGACGGCGACCGGCGACCGCGGCGATCGCCGGGTCGGCGTTCAGGGTCGAGACCCCACCCGCCATCACGACGATGTGGGGGCGGCTCTTCTTCTTCTCGTCGTCGTACGCGAGGTTCGGGTTCTTCATCTGCTCCTCGCGGATGTCCGCGGGGGCGTACTCGAGGAGGTACATCACCGGTCCCCAGGCCACGCCCGCCGGGTCGACGACCTGGCGGATGAGGTTCGCGGCGTTGACGAGCTGCTGGGGCGACCGGTCCTTGTTGTGCTTGCTGTACCGGCCCGACTTGTTGTTGACGGTGTAGGTCTTCGACTCCTTGTCGTAGAGGATCTCGCCGCTGATCCGGCCGGGGCCGCCGGCGAGCGAGGAGACGTGCCCGAAGTTCTCGCGGGTCCCCGGCTTCCTCGTCGACTGGTCCTCGGGACGGAAGAACCCCTTCTCGTAGGTCCGGCCGAGCGGGTGGGCCGCCTCGGGGATGATCGTCACGCGCCCCTCGAGGTCGATGACCCAGTTGAACGGCGCCATCTTCACGTCGAGGATCGCGGGAAACTCTTTCGTGGCGACCTGCAGGTACGGGTTGATCAGGACCTTGCCGTCCCTGGTCGCCTCGTAGTGCTTGACGTAGGCCGGCTGGGAGGGGAGACTGGAGAGCTGGTCGAGCGGGTCCACGGCAGGCCCGGCGGGTCCGGCGCCGGCGACGATCGGCCGGTTCCAGACCTTGCGGACCTTCGAGCCGCCCCACTTCTCGCTCTCGGGCATCGCGATCGCCGCGAGCTCGCCGTGCAGGACCTTCGTCAGGAACTGCTCTCCGGCCGCGTGGACCTGGGCGATGTCGTAGAAGTAGAGGTCGCCGTAGCCGTAGGAGAAGTCGTAGAGGTAGGGCGCCCCGCCCTCCTTCTCGGCAAAGGCCTCCATCGAGACGCCGCAGGGTTCCGTCCCCGGGAGGTTGACCGCGCCGGGCTTGACCCGGTACGTGTAGGCCTTCTTTCCGACGAACGCGGAGTCGGCGGGGAGGCCGAGGGTCATCAGCTCCGGCACGAACTTGCCGAAGTCGGCGAGATTCATCTTCCCGAGCTCGTCGACGCCGACGGTGAAGGTCAGGCCCTTCTCGATGTACTCCCGGAGCTGGCCGCCGGGTCCGATGCCGACGTTCCCCTCGGCCTCGACCTTGACTTTCGAGCCGCCCTTGACGGCGAGGGGCGCGGCCATCGCGAGGCGCGCGTCCTCCTTCACGCACTTGACGTTCACGGCGACCGAGGTGTCGGGCGTATTGCCCACCCACTTGTTCGTGACGCGGATCTGGTACCCCGCCTTCCAGAGCGCCTGCTCGGCCGTGTCGAAGTATTCCTTCGTGGCGAGCTCGACCTTGAAGGGAGTCTTGTCCTTCTCGGTCAGGGTGAAGCCGTTCTTCTCGGCCGCCGCCCTGACTCTCTTCCAGACGTCCTTGAAGGCGTCCTCGGGTTTCCCCTTCATCTTCGCGGGGTCGATGAGGAACTTGTACTCGCGACCGCCGACGTCGTCGAGCGTCGGCGCGCGGTACTTCTCGATGGTCTGAACGTAGAGCGGCCTGGCTTCCTCCGCGGCGACGGCGATGCCGGCGCAGCCGAGAAGAAGCGCTGCGGCCAGCAGGCCCGAGACGGCTTTCCTGTGCATTCCAATCCCTCCTCGCGACTCTCGCCCGGAATTCCGGGCGGACTCGGTCTCTCGCGGCTCCGGATGTCCTCGGGCCCCGGAAAACCCCGAATCGACGAAGTGATTGCAATCGGCGAGCCACCTGCTGCATCGCAACGAACCCGCTCAACAGACGCCTTTTGCGGCCCCTGCCGTTCGCACCCTCCGCCAGGAGGCGCGGAATCCCGCACACCGCAGTGCGGGGATCCGCTCAGTCCTTCCCGGTGCTGAGACCGAGGCTCTTCATCCGGTCGTAGAGCGTCCGCCGCGCCATCCCGAGGATCGCCGCAGCCTCCGTCACGTTCCCGCTCGTCCGCGCGAGGACGCGCTCGACGTGCATCCGCTCCATGTCCTTCATCGTCAGGAGCTGTCCGTCGCCGTGCGCCGGAAGCTGCGGAACCGGGTCGAGCCCGAGGCCGGCGGCGTCGAGGACGTCGCCCTTGACGAGGATCATCGACCGCTCGAGGACGTTGGCGAGCTCCCGGATGTTCCCCGGCCACGGGTAGCGCGTCAGGAGCGTCTCGGCGTCGGGAGTCAGGCGGGCGACGGGGCGCCCCATGCGCCCGCAGACGCTCCCCAGGATGTTCCCGGCGAGGACGAGGATGTCCTCCGGCCGCTCCCGGAGGGGCGGGATGCGAAGCGTCAGCGTGCTGATCCGGTAGTAGAGGTCGTCGCGGAACTTCTTGGTCCGCACCATCTCCTCGAGGTCGAGGTTCGTGCTGGCGATCAGCCGTATGTCGACGTGCCGGTCCCTCACGTCGCCGAGGCGACGGAAGGTCTTCTCCTCGAGGGCCTTCAGGAGCTTGGGCTGGATGGCGGGGTCCATGTCCCCGATCTCGTCGAGAAAGACGATGCCGCGGTGGCCGACCTCGAGCATTCCGGGCTTCGGGTTCACCGCTCCGGTGAACGCGCCGCGCTCGTAGCCGAAGAGCTCCGACTCGAGGAGCTCCCGCGTCAGCCCCGCACAGTTGAGGTTGACGAAGGTCTCCTCCCGGCGGGGGCTGTGCGCGTGAATCCAGCGCGCGAGAACCCCTTTCCCCGAGCCGGTCTCGCCCAGGATGAGGACGGGACTGTCCCACTCGAGCATCAGCGCCGCCCGCTCGTCGAGACGGCGGATCTGCGGGCTCGTCCCGACGAAGGGGTCGAGCATCCCCGGCTGGGTCCGGGCCACGACCTCCTGGCGTTTGCGGAGACGCTGCTGCTGGATGAGGCGCCGCAGGAGAACGAGGAGGGCCTTCGACTCGACCGGCTTCGTGAGGAACTGCTCGGCGCCGTCCTTGATCGCACGGACCGCGAGGTCGATCGAGCCGTGGGCCGTGAGGATGACGAACGGAGTCTCCTCGCTCAGCTTCTTGATCTGTGGGAGGATGTCGAGCGACGTGCCGTCGGGCAGGCTGTAGTCGGCCACCACGATGTCGTGGCCCACGGCGCGGAAGCGCTCGAGCGCCTTCTGGCACGTGTCGGCCTCGTCCACGTCGAGGCCGCTCGCGCGGAGGAAGGCGGCCATGCCGTGACGAACGGCGGGGTCGTCCTCGATGAGGAGGATCTTCGGCTCAGCCACGTTCCGCCTCCAGGATCCCGGTCCGCGTCCGGGGAGCCGGGAGCCGGACCGTCACACACGCCCCTCCCTCCGGCCGGTTCGCCGCTTCGACACTTCCGCCGTGCTCCTCGACGACGCGCCTGACGATGGAGAGCCCGAGCCCGGTTCCACCCTTGCGCCGGGTGAAAAAGGGCTCGAACGCGCGCGAGAGGGTCTCCGCGTCGAAGCCGTTTCCCGAGTCTGCCACCGCGAACGTCCACCAGTCGAAGCCGTCCGCGAAAGCCTTGCGGACGTCGAGCCGGATCGTGCCCCCCGGCGGGGAATGCAGGAGGGCGTTCTCGAGGAGGTTCCGGAAGACCTGGTGCATCCGCCGCCCGTTCAGCGGGAGGAGGAGCGAGGGGTCCTCGAGCTCGACGGCGACGCGGCACGACCTGTCGGCCGCGAGCTTCTCGCACGCCTGCACGGCGTTCTCGACGAGGTCCCGGACGAGATGCGGCTCGGGGTTCAGCGTCCGCGGTTCCCCGTAGTCACGCAGGTCGTTCACGAGGCTCGCGATCCTCTGGGCGCTTTCCCGGAGGGCCGTCACGAACGAGCCGTAGCGGGGCTCCTCCCCGAACGTCGCCTCGAGCGCGTCGAGGTTGATGAAGATCCCGTAGACCGGGTTGCGGATCTCGTGGACGACACCGCCGACGAGGGCGCGGAGCGCCTCCTCGGCGCGGCGCCGCTCCGTGATGTCGGTGCACATTCCCGCCACCCGCGACGGCCGGCCGTCGGAGCCCCAGGCGACGACCTTGCCCGCGTCGAAGACCCAGATCCACTCCCCGCTCCTCGCCCGGAGCCGGTACTCGGCCTCGAAGCGGGGCACGCGGCCCTCGAGATGCGCGCTCATGGCGGACTCGAGCTGCCGGCGGTCGTCGGGATGAATCAGCTTCAGGCCGGCATCGAACGAGTCGTCGATGCCGCCGGGCGGCAGGCCGATCATCCCGAACCAGCGGGGGCTCCGGTAGACCTTCCCCGTGCCCAGGTCCCAGTCCCAGAGCCCCTGCTGGGTCCCTTCGAGGGCGTGGTTCAGTCTCTCCTCGCTCGCACGCAAGGCAGAGAGCGCCTCCTTGAGGGCCGTGATGTCCCTCGAGATCCCGGCGATCCGGTGGATCCGCCCCCATTTGTTCCGGACGGGCGTCAGGATCGTCTGGAAGGCCCGCACCTTCCCGGCGACGACGTGCTCCTCCTCGAACTGCAAGGGGAGGCCCTCCCCGAGGACGCGCTCGAAGTGCGCGACGAGCTGCCCCGCGCTCGGTCCCGCGAGTCCTTCTTCGACGCTCCGTCCGGCCAGCTCCGAGCTCAGGAACCCTACCCCGGCGTTCAGCGGCGGATTCACGGTCTCGAAGCCCATCCGGCCGTCCTCACCAATTCCGACGACGTAGATCCAGTCGAACACGTTCGGAACGACGTTCTCGAGCGGCCGCTCCGGACCTTCGGTAGAAGGGCCGGCAACGGTCTCGCTCCCGGTCCCGCGGAGAGGCGCCATCCGCGCCCGGGCCCGCTCCAGCGACGCGCGGAAGCCGGAGACGTCGGAGAAGACCTCCTGGAAGCCGGCTTGCAGCATCTCGAGGGCCTCCGCCGGCCGGTTCTTCGGGACCCTCGCGAGAGCGGGGACGCCGGGGTGGCGCGCTCGGAACGCGCGGATTCGCTCCACGCGTCTCGCGTCTCCCCCCGTTCCGACGACGATGACGTCCTCGGATCCGCACCGGCAACCCTCGAGCTCGGACTCGCTCCAGGAGGTGACGTCGACGATGACGGGAAGCCGCCCCGACGGTCCGGCGACCGTCCTCGCCAGCGCCTCCGCCGTTCTCGAAGAGAGCCCCATCGTCAAGAGCCGCCATTCGCCGGCCTTCAATTCCGTCTCGGTCATCGTTTCCCTCTCAGCGCCGGGTCCTTGACGACGTGGAACTCGTCGAGGATCCGGCCGCTTCCCGCCTCCCGGGCCGTGAAACGCAGCTCTCGCCCGTCGATCTCGACCAGGCAGTGGTGGGGCGCCGACGAGGAGGCCTCGGTCCAGCTGTCCCCGAGGACCTCGTGCGGCTTCCTGCGACCGCCGCCGCCACCCCCGGTCATGACGTAACGGACGCCGCGGACCGTGCCCCGTTCGTACACGTGGTCGTGACCCGAGAAGACCAGATCGACGCCATACCGCTCGAAGAGCGGAACGAGGGCCTCCCGCGATTCCAGGTTCGACCCGTGCCCGGAACCCGATTCGAAAGGGCCCCAGTGCATTGCGACGACCCGGAACACGACTCCGGCGTCTCCTGCCAGGGATTCGAGCGTCCGGGCGAGCCAGAGGCCCTGCGTGCTGCCGGCCTCCACCGATTCGTTCGTGTCGAGCGCGACGAGGGCGAGAGTCCCCCACCGGACGAGGTAGTACGTCGCCTCGCCGACACCGTGAGGACGGACGAAGAGCTCGACGAAGCGGGACCCGTTTCCGTCGTGATTTCCCAGGACGGGATAGATCGGGACCGAGCGCAGCAGGGGCCCCTCGACACGGAAGAACTCCCTCTCGACGTTGCCCTCGCGTTTGCCGGGACGAAGCGAGAGATCCCCCGTGTGCACCAGGAGATCGGGGTTCTCCCGGAGGATCTCCCCGACGATGCGGGCGTGGACGCCGCCCGTACCGTGGGTGTCTCCGACGACGGCCACCCGGATTCGCCGGGGCGTGTCCGGCTGCGTGCGGACCGGGATGGACTCTCTGCCCCCCCCGTCCATTTCGAGCCGATACCAGTAGACGGTGTCCGGCCGAAGCCCCGAGACGAGGACGTCGTGACGCGTCACAGGCTCTGCTGTTTCGATAGCCGTAGGGCAGTCCCGCTCGGCACCCCACGAGAGGTGCGTCGGAACGGGGTCGGACGTCTCCCAGAGGATGCGGAACCGGTCGGGACCGACGTCTCCGACGTATGGCCCTACGACGACGGAGACGCTCTCGAGGGGAGCCGTGCTCGTCGCGGCGGAACGGCAGGCGGCGCTGGAGAGGAGAAGGGCCACGATCGCGGCCAGTGCGACGCTCGCGGTCTCCCGTGCGTCGAACGCCCACCATCTGCAGGGCCGTACTGCCATCTCGCCAGTTTCTCATCTGGAAGGTCGAACGGGACCGGCGCACGCCGTTCCCAGACTTTCCGCCATCGGGCTAAGATCCTCCCGGGTCGCTGATGAAAAACGGTGCCACCTCTTCGGGCAGGTCGAGGCTTTCCCTCGCGGCTCTCGTAGTTGCGATCGTCGTCGCGGACTCGGGCTGCGGCGCACGACCTTCCCATCCCACCCCTCCGCCCTCCGGCACGCCGAAGCCCCTCGGAAGCATCAGCGCCCTCGAGCTCTTCCCGGCGCTCTCGCCGCTCGGCAACGACCTCGCCACGGCGGTCATGTCCAACGGGAAGCTCGAGATCCACGTTCGGCCCCTCCAGGGAGGCCCCGGGCGGCCCCTGACGCGGGACGGCAAGAACAACGTCCATCCGGCCTGGTCCCCCGACGGCGACCTCATCGCGTTCCACTCCAAGGACCGCGGCGGCCTCTGGGTCGCCCCGGCCGCCGGCGGCAAGCCGCGGCTCCTCGCCGCGTTCGGGTCGCGCCCTCCTTCTCGCCCGATGGAAAGCGGGTCGCATTCCAGTCGACGCCCCTCACCGACGTCGCCGCCACCGCGGCGCCGGGGCTGTCTCCTTCGACGATCTGGATCGTCGGCGCCAACGGCGGGTCGGCCCTCAGCGTGACGACCGCCGGCAACCCGAGGGGCGGGCATGGCGCCCCCCCCACCTGGTCCCCCGACGGCAGCCGTCTCTACTTCGTCAACTCCGAGCCGCGCCTCTCGCAGGCGGAGATCTGGTCGGTCAAGCCCGACGGGACCGACCTCGTGAGGCTCCACGCCGGGACGAAGGTCTATGAGCCGCGGGTCTCGCCCGACGGGAAGGCGCTCTGGTTCGGCGCGCAGAACGAACAGGGAAGCTACGCCCTGTACCGCCTTCCGCTCGGCGACGGCGGCCGGACCGTGACGGGCCCCGCCGAAGCCGCCACGGCGGTCCGCGCCGAGGTCCCCCGGAGCCCGAGCTTCTCGGCCGACGGACGAAAGCTCGCGTGGAGCGAGCTGACGACGACGGCGTCGATCTGGAGCCTGCCCCTCGACGCGGCCACCGGCCTGCCGTCCGGGCCGCCTGCCGTGCTCACGGCCGGCGACGGGCGGGCGACCTGGCCGATCTTCTCGCCGGACGGCAGCACGATCGCGTTCGGGTGGATTCCACCCGGAGGATCGAACGACGTCTGGCTCATGGATGCCGATGGCGGACACCAGCGGCCCATGATCGAGGGTCCGGCCGTCGAGTACGGAAACGACTTCTATCCCGACGGGAAGAGGATTCTCTGCTTCTCCGACAGGGACGGCGGGAAGTTCAACGCCTACGAGTTCGAGATCGCCACGCGGACGTTCCGCAAGCTTCCGATCGACCTCTCCGACGCGATCTCGATCCGCCTCTCCCCCGACGGAAAGCGAATCGCCTACCACAGCAAGAGGGACAGCATCACCATCAACACCTGGATGGCCGACCTGACGACGCAGACCCAGCAGAAGCTGACCTTCGACCGGGAGTTCATCGGCTACCCGTGCTGGTCTCCGGACGGAAAGGAGCTCGCGCTCGAGGTGCGGCGGGGAGACGACATCTTCATCGGCGTCATGCCTTCGGCGGGCGGAACACCCGAGCTCCTCAACGAGAAACGGGGCCTCTCCTGGGCCTTCAGCTATTCCCCCGACGGCCGCCGGATCGCCTTCGCCGGCTACCGCGACGACACGTGGAACCTCTGGTGGATCGACAGGCGCTCACGCGAGGAGAAGCGGCTGACCGAGAACACCCGGCTCGACGTCTACATCCGCTACCCCTCCTGGTCCCCGAAGGGCGACCGGATCGTCTACGAACAGGCCGAGACGCGCGGGCAGGTCTATCTCCTCGATGGCGGCCCGGCGACCCCCGCGTCGCCCTGACCCCGCGGAAGGGGTCGTGTGAAGGTCGAGTCGTTTCGAAGGCGCTTCTTCGAGCTCCTCCCGCGCTACGAGTGGACCGGGACGCTCGGTCACGGCGGGATCGGCGTCGTCTTCAAGGCGTTCGACCGGGAGCTCGAGGAAACCGTCGCCATCAAGGTCCTCTCGCCGAACCTGGAACGGGACGAGAACGCGCTCCTGGCGCGCTTCAAGCGCGAGGTCGCCCTCAACCGGAAGATCAAGCACCCGAACGTCGCCCGGATGTACGACTACGGCATCGCGGGCGACTACCCGTTCATCACGATGGAGCTGATCGACGGCGAAGACCTCTGGACACTGATCGGAAAACGCCAGCGCTACCCCGCGGCCGAGGCCGTCCCGATCGTCCGGCAGATCGCGCGCGGCACCGCTGCCATCCACCGGCTGAAGATCCTCCACCGCGACCTCAAGTCGCAGAACGTCATCGTCGACCGGCAGGGCGCGGCGGTCATCCTGGATTTCGGCCTCGCGCGCGGGTCGTGGGAGCCGGGGCTGACGATGGCCTCGGTTCTTCTCGGGACGCCCCAGTACATGTCGCCCGAGCAGGCGCTCGGAGAAGCGCTCGACGAGAGGGCCGACCTCTACTCCATCGGCATCATCGCCTGGGAGATGCTCGCCGGCCGGACCCCTTTCCAGGGCGAATCGCCCGTCGCGACGGCGATGAAGCACGTGAACGAGCCTTTTCCCGACATCAGGGAGCTGGTCCCGGAGCTCGAGCCGGATCTCTTCGCCGTCCTGACGCGCGTCCTCGCCAGGAAGCGCGAGGACCGGTTCGCCTCGGCGCTCGAGCTCGACGACGCTCTCGCCCTCTGCAGCACCGGCCCAGCCGCTCCCCTCTCGGAGGGCCGCATCCTCCCGGAGGCCGAGGCGTTTCTGCGCGAGGTGGAGGTCGCGATCGACTCCATCATCCTGCCGCGAGAGTCCCGCTCGGCCCAGAGGGCCGAGGCGCCGAGAACGGTGGTGGTCACGCGGCCGCGCCGGCGCCCGCCCGTCGTCCTCGTCGTCGACGAGGACGTCCGCGACCTCCTCAAGCTCGCCACGGCCCTCTGCATGACCGGCTGCCGGACGCTCGAGGTGACGACCGCCGAGGAGGCCCTGGAGACGGCCCTCTCGCGCCAGGTCGATCTCGTCCTGATGAACGCGCGGCTCTCCCGCCTGGACGGCTTCGACGTCGCGCGAATCCTGAAGTCGACCCCGCGCTCGGCACACATTCCGGTCCTCCTCCTCGCCTCCCATCCCGACCGCGCGCTGCACGCCTTCGCCCTCCAGTCCGGGGCCGCCGACCTCCTCCCGAAACCGGTCCCGCAGGCCCTGCTGGAAGAACGGGCCTGGGAGCTCCTCCGGCGGCGCGGCTTCACTCGCCCGGCCGAGGGCGGTCCGGCCCATCGGGAGAAGACGCCGCCACCCCGTTCCGCTGCGCGTCAGCGGGAGCGGTCGAAGAGCCGCCACTGAGGACCCCGCCGGTATCATCCGGTTCGCCCGGAGGGCCCATGAGCGACGTCCCCCGTATCCTCGCCTTCGCCGGAAGCCTCAGGACCGGCTCCTTCAACAGGAAGATCCTCTCCGTCGCGGCCGATGGCGCCCGTGCTGCCGGCGCGGACGTCACGAGGATCGACCTGCGCGACTTCCCCGTTCCCCCGTACGACGGCGACCTCGAGGCCTCAGATGGCATTCCCGCCAGCGCCCTGAAGCTGAAGGAGCTCTTCAAGGCCGCCGACGGGCTCCTCATCGCCAGCCCCGAGTACAACTCGGCCGTCAGCGGGACGATGAAGAACGTCCTCGACTGGGTCTCCCGTACCGCGCCGGGCGAGAAGCCCCTCGAGTGCTTCAAGGGGAAGGTCGCCGCCCTCTGCTCCGCCTCGACGGGGGCCCTCGGCGGGATCCGGGGCCTGGCATCGGTCCGCATGATCCTGGGGAACATCGGCGTCGTCGTCCTTCCCGACCAGGTCTCCCTCCCGAAGGCGGCGGACGCGTTCGACTCCGACGGAAACGTCGTCGACCCGGGACGCCGCAAGGCGCTCATGGAGCTGGGCGGTGCCCTCGCCCACGCCACTCGCGCCCTCATGCCGGGGAGGGCGTGATGGAGAAGCCCGCCTTCCAGGACCTCTACCCCGAACACTGGGCCCACTGCTACGGCTGCGGCCGGCTGAACGAGCACGGCCTCCACATCCGGAGCTTCTGGGACGGCGAGGAGACCGTCGCGACGCTCGTCCCCCGGCCGCACCACGTCGCGATCCCGGGATTCGTCTACGGCGGCTACATCGCCTCGGTCATCGACTGCCACTCGACGGGAAGCGCCGCCGCCGCCGCCCACCGGGCCGCGGGTGGCGACCCCGCGACGGGCCCCTACCCGCGCTTCCTGACCGGGACGCTCAAGGTCGAATACCTCAAGCCGACCCCGATCGACTCCCCCGTCGAGCTCCGGTCGAGGATCGTCGAGGTGAAAGGGCGGAAGGTCACCGTCGAGACGAGCCTTTCGTCCCGCGGTGTCGTCTGCGCCCGCGGCGAGGCCGTCCTCGTCCAGGTCCCCGACACGTGGGAGCCGAAGGCCTGATGGCCGTTCCTTCCGGAAACCGCGCGGACTCTTCCGCGTAATACGGACGCAACCCCGAGCGTCGTTCGCGCCCGAACCGGTCGCGGCGACCCGTACCTTCTGGAGGATTGATGGTGAACCGCTCCACGACCGCCCTCGCCCTCGTGGTCTTTCTCGCCGGCCCGGCCGCCGCCCAGCAGACGGCCTACCAGGGGCACGGCGCCGACAGCGTCCCGCCGGAGGTGATCGCGAAGTTCGTCGCGCCCCCCCTCCCTTCGGAGCTGTCGCGGAAGATCCAGAATCTGATGGACGTCCGTTCTCCGAGCGGCGGCCAGCTCTCGCCCGACGGAAAGCGCCTCTTCTTCGGCTGGGCCGTCACCGGCACCGCGCAGGTCTGGCGCCTCGACGGCCCGAACACCTTTCCGATCCAGATGACGGGGGGCGAGGACCGCACATCGCTGGCCGACATCACCCCCGACGGGAAGACGCTCGTCCTTTCCCGCGACCGGAAGGGCGAGGAGAACCCCGGCCTCTACCTGATGCCGGCGAACGGCGGCCCGATGAAGGTCGTCCAGCACCTGCCGAAGATCCAGACGGCCTTCGCGTTCGTGAGCGAGGACGGGAAGTGGCTCTACTTCCGCGCCAACGACGTGAAGCCGAACTCGTACGCGATCTACCGATACGAGCTCGCGACGGGGAAGAAGGAGACGGTCTTCGACGAGCCGGGTCTCTGGTTCGTCGCCGACCACAAGCCCGACGGCCGCCTCCTCCTCGCGAAGGCGACCGGCTCGCAGGCGATCGAGTACTGGGAGTGGGACCCGGCGAAGAAGGTGAAGTCGCCGCTCCTCGGCACCGACAAGCCCGCGGACTACCGCGCCGAGTACGGACCGAAGGAGGGCCAGCTCGTCGTCGTGACGCCCGAGCTCGGCGAGTTCCGGCGCGGCTACATCTTCGAAGGGGGCAAGTGGACCCCGATCACCCCCGAGCTGAAGTGGGACGTCTCGCGCGCGGGCCTCGACGAGAAGAAGGCGAAGGCCCTCTACACCGTGAACGAGGGGGGCTACTCGAAGGTCTTCGGCCTCGACGCGAAGACGTGGAAGCCCCTCGAGCTGCCGAAGCTCCCGCCCGCGGACCAGACGTTCTTCGGCTCCACGACGCCCGACGGACGCTTCACGACCTTTGCCGTCGGCACCGCGACCGCGCCTCCGGAGAGCTGGGTCTACGACTGGACGACGAAGACGCTGACGCAGTGGGTCGTCCCGAGCGCCCCCGAGGTCGACACGAAGTCCTTCGCGGTCGCCACGCTCGAACACTACCCGGCCCGTGACGGGACGAAGATCCCGGTCTTCGTCCGCCGTCCCAGGCGCTGCGACCCGGCGCCGTGCCCGGTCGTGGTCCTCTTTCACGGCGGCCCCGAGGGGCAGGCCACGCCCGGATTCTCGCCGAACGCCCAGCTCTGGCTCGACGAGGGCTACGTCCTCGTAGAGCCGAACGTCCGCGGCAGCGACGGCTACGGCAGGACCTGGCTCGACGCCGACAACGGCGCGAAGCGCCTCGACGTCCTGACGGATATCGAGGACGCCGCGAAGTGGGCGCGCACCGCTTTTTCCGCCGACGGAAAGGCCCCGAAGGTGGGCGTCACGGGGGGCAGCTACGGCGGCTACGCGACGCTCATCGCGATGACGAAGTTCGCGGGCGCCTACGACGCGGGCGTCTCGAACGTCGGCATCTCCAGCCTCGTCTCGTTCCTCCAGAACACGGCGCCCTACCGCCGCATCCTCCGGGCCTCGGAGTACGGCGACCTCGAGAAGGACAAGGACGCCCTCGTCAAGCTCTCCGCAACGACCTACATCGACAACCTGAAGGCCCCGCTCCTCCTCATCCAGGGCGCGTCCGACCCCCGGGTTCCCGTGGGCGAGGCGATCCAGATGTACGAGGCGACGACGAAGAAGGGGGTTCCGACCGGCCTCATCATCTTCCCCGACGAGGGCCACGGCGCGCAGAAGCGAGAGAACCGCGTCCTGCAGACGGGGCACACGATCCTCTGGTTCGACAAGTATCTGAAGGGCAAGGACGCCGCGGCCGCGAAATGACCGGGCAGGCCTGACCCGCACGCCGGCCCCCGGTCGACTCGACGTCCCCGGGGGCCATTCCCTTTCGAGGAGACCACATGAGACACGCCGCCGCCCTCGTCCTCTTCGCCGCGTTCGCGTTCCCCACCCAGGCCGCCCCGCAGACGACCTACAAGGGCCACGGGGCCGAGAGCATCCCGGCGGAGGTGATCGCGACGTACGCGCCGAAGCCCCTTCCGCCCGACCTGGCCCGCCACATCCAGTCGCTGATGGACGTCCGCGCCCCGGGCCTCGGCCAACCCGCCCCGGATGGCGGCAGGCTCTTCTTCGGCTGGTCCGTCACCGGCACGGCCCAGGTCTGGAGGCTCGACGGCCCGAACACCTTTCCCGTCCAGCTCACGGGGGGCGAGGACCGGACGACCCTCGCCGACGTCTTTCCCGACGGGAAGACGCTCGTCCTGCAACGCGACCGCAAGGGCGAGGAGAACCCGGGGCTCTACGTGATGCCCGCCGCAGGTGGGCCGCTCACCCAGGTCCAGCACGTCAAGGGCGTTCAGACCTTCTTCCAGTTCGTCAGCGCCGACGGGCGGTGGGTCTACTACGGAGCCAACGACCAGAAGCCCGACTCGTACGCGATCTACCGCTGGAACGTCGACACGAAGCAGAAGGAGACGCTCGTCACCGAGCCGGGCCTCTGGTTCGTGGCCGATCACCGCGACGACGGGACGCTCCTTCTCGCGAAGATGACCGGGTCGCTCACTTCCGAGTACTGGGAGTGGAGCCCCGCGACGAAGAAGCTCACACCGATCCTCGGCCAGGACGAGCCCGAGGAGTACACCGCCGTCTACGGCGCCATGCCGGGGCAGCTTCTCGTCCTGACGCCGAAGCTCGGGGAGTTCCGTCGCCTCTGCCGATACGAGGGCGGGAAGCTCACGCCGCTGACGGGCGAGCTGAAGTGGGACGTCTCCGGCTTCAGCGTCGACGAGGCGAAGACGCGCGTCCTCTACACGGTGAACGAGGCCGGCTACACGAAGCTCTTCGCCCTCGACGCGAAGACCCTCCAGCCGGTCGCCCTCCCGAAGCTCCCCGAGGGCGTCGACCACGTCTACAACGGCTCCACGACGCGCAACGGCCGTTTCACGACCTTCGGCGTCGAGACGGCGACGGCGCCGCGGACCTCGTACGTCTACGACTGGCAGACCTCATCGCTCACGCGCTGGGTCGTCCCGAGCGCGCCCGAGGTCGACACGGCCACGTTCTCGGCCGCGACGCTCGAGCACTACCCGGCGAGGGACGGCACGATGATCCCCGCGTTCGTGCGGCGACCGAAGAGCTGCACCCCGGCGCCCTGCCCGGTCGTCGTCGAATTCCACGGCGGTCCCGAGGGGCAGGCGCAGCCCGGGTTCTCCACGTACGCTCAGGCGTTCGTCGACGCCGGCTTCGTCTACGTCGAGCCGAACGTCCGCGGCAGCGACGGCTACGGCCGCACCTGGCTCGACGCCGACAACGGGGCGAAGCGCCTGAAGGTCTGGACCGACATCGAGGACGCGGCGACCTGGGCGAGGAAAGCCTTCGCGGCGAACGGGAAGGTCCCGAAGGTCGGGGTCTCGGGGGGGAGCTACGGCGGCTACGCCACGCTCGTCGCCATGACGAAGTTCGCGGGCGCCTACGACGCCGGCTCTTCCGTCGTCGGCATCGGGAACCTCCTCACGTTCCTCCAGAACACCGCACCGTATCGACGCATCCTCCGCGCCTCCGAGTACGGCGACCCCGAGAAGGAGAAGGACATCCTCCTCGAGCTGTCCGCGACGACCTACATCGGCAGGCTGAAGGCGCCTCTCCAGATCCAGCAGGGGGCGACCGACCCGCGCGTCCCGGTCGGCGAGGCGATCCAGATGTACGAGGCGGCGAAGAAGACCGGCGTGCCGACCGAGCTCCTCATCTACGCCGACGAGGGACACGGTGCCGGAAAGCGCGAGAATCAGGTCCTGATGCTCGGCCACACGATCCGGTTCCTGCAGGAGCACCTCAAGGGAGCCCCGTGAAGGCTCTCTCCGACCGCCGCGTTCTCGTCGTCGACGACCTCAAGGCGAACGTGCAGCTCCTGGCGAAGGTGCTGCAGGGCGAGTACCAGGTGAGCGTCGCGTTCGACGGGGAGAGCGCGCTCCGGTCGATCGCAGAGTCGCCGCCCGACCTCGTCCTTCTCGACATCATGATGCCCGGCCTGGACGGCTACGAGGTGCTGAGGCGCCTCAGGGCCGACCCCGCGACCTGCGAGCTCCCCGTCATGTTCCTCTCCGCGCTCGAGGACGCGGCGAACAAGGCGAAGGGGTTCGAGCTCGGGGCGAACGACTACCTCGGCAAGCCGTTCGAGCTGCTCGAGGTCAAGGCGCGGGTCCGCTCGCTCCTGAGGGCCAGGGCCTGGAGCGAGGCCGTCCGGGAGACGATGGATCGCGAGCTCGCCATCGCCCGCAGCATCCAGGTGGGGATCCTCCCGCGCGACCTCTCCCCCGTCACGCACGAGACCGGCCTGGACGTAGCCGCGCGCCTCGAACCGGCGCAGCAGGTCGGCGGCGATCTCTACCTCGCCCTCCGGACGGCTCCGGACGAGGTCTTCGTCTCCGTCGGAGACGTCTCGGGCAAGGGCATTCCGGCCTCGCTCTTCATGGCCGTCACCGTCACGATCCTCAGGACCCTGGCGCGCCAGGGCCTGGCGCCGCACGAGGTTCTCGCCCGGGTCAACGAGGAGCTGGTCGAGCAGAACGCGAGCGACCTCATCGTCACCCTCGTCTGCGCGCGGATCGCTCTCGGATCCGGCCGGGTCGAGATCGCCAGCGCAGGCCACCCGGCCCCGCTGCTGGTCGCTCCCGCGACACCGCCCTTTCGGCCCTTCAGGACCTCGGGTCTCGTGGCGGGCTTCCGCGGGGGAGAGTGCTATGAAAGCGACGTCGGAACGCTCGCCCCCGGCGAGATGCTCGTCTTCTTCAGCGACGGGATTCCCGAGGCCTGGAGCGCGTCCGGCGAGGCGTTCGGACAGGAACGCTTCGCCGATCTCCTCGCAGCGCGAGCGGGCCACGAAGCCCGGGACGTGGTCGATGCCGTCATCGACGCCGTCCACACGCACTCGGCCGGGGCGTCCCAGTCGGACGACATCACGATCCTCGCGCTCCGCCGGCTGCCCTGACGGTCTCCTGCTCCCAGGAACGACGGTCCGGAAACGGCAGGCCAGGCACCCGGAACGACCATTAGGACGAAATTGGATGGCCAGTGGCCGGGCCAATTGGAGCTTGAAAAGGGTCATCACGGCCCCATAATTCACATCGGACCAGTCCAATTTTCGGATTGGCCGCACTGGTGGAACGGAGGCCGCGCGTGGACATCCGGATCGATCGCGAGAGCGCCGTCCCCGTCTACATGCAGATCCGGGGCGGAATCCGCGACCTGATCCTGTCCGGCCGCCTCCCCGACGGTTTCCGCCTCCCCTCCCGAACGCCAGCTCGCGACGGCCCTCGGCGTCAACCGTACGACCGTCCTGTCCGCCTACCGCGAGCTGAAAGCCGACGGCTTTCTCGAGGCGCACGTCGGCCGCGGCACCGAGGTTGTCTCGCAGAGGGCCGGGAAGAGCGACGTCGAACCGGCCGGACCGCTCCCCTGGCGGCAGCTCGCCCGGGAAGGGAGCGTCCGCGAGCCCGACCCGCTCGTCCGCGACGTCCTCGCCCTCACCGAGCGGCACGACGTCATCAGCCTCGCGGCGGGCCTGCCCGCGGCCGAGCTCCTCCCGCTGGACGACCTGCGCCGCGTGCAGGAGGAGATCCTCGTCCGCAAGGGTCCGGAAGCGCTCCTGCACAGCCCCACGGAGGGCGTCACGGCGTTTCGCGAGGCGATCTGCCGTCACATGGTCCCGCGAGGCATCCGCTCGAGCCCCGAGGAGGTCCTCGTCACGTCGGGCTCGCAGCAGGGTCTCGACCTCGTCGCCCGAACGCTCCTCTCTCCAGGGGACGTCGTCGTCGTCGAGGAGCCGTCCTATTTCGGCGCCCTCGAGGTCTTCCGCTCCGCGCGCGTCCGCCTGCTCGGCGTCCCGACCGACGCGGACGGGATGCGGACCGACGTCCTCGAGGCGCTCCTGGCGCGCCAGCAGCCCCGCCTCATCTACACGCTGCCCACGTTCCAGAACCCGTCCGGCTGCGTCCTGAGCCTGCCGCGGCGGCGCCACCTCCTCGAGCTGGCCTGGCGCCACCAGGTGCCGATCCTCGAGGACGACCCGTACTCGGACCTCCGCTACGAGGGAGAGGCGCTGCCGTCCCTCAAGGCGCTCGACCCGTACGGCCACGTCATCCACCTGAGCTCCTTCTCGAAGGTCCTCTTCCCCGGGCTCCGGCTCGGATGGATCGCCGCGCCCCGGCCCCTCGTGAGGCAGCTCGCGCTCGTGAAGCAGACGGTCGACCTCCACTCCGGAACGCTCGGCCAGTGGATCGTCGAGGGGTTCCTCTCGGGGGGGCTCTTCGCGAAGCACCTCGGGGCGACCCGCGCGGCCTACCGGCGGCGACGCGACGTCCTCCTCGCGGCCCTCGAGGAGGAAGCGCCCGCCGGCTTCACCTGGAACAGGCCCGAGGGAGGCTTCTACGTCTGGTGCCGCCTCCCCGAGGACGTCCCGCCCGCGCGGCTCCTCGCGCAGGCCGCCGCCGAGCGGGTCGCCTACCTGCCGGGGGGCGCCTCGTTCGTCGAGGAGCCGCCGGTGAACTCGATCCGCCTCAACTTCACTTTCGCCCCGGAGGAGCAGCTCCGGGAGGGCGTCCGGCGTCTCGGCCGGGCTCTCCGGGCAACGCAGGCCGAACCGCGCCGCGGAAACCACACGGTGGTGGGAACACCGCCCATCGTCTGACAGACCACGCCGGGGGCCGTGAGGCCGACGGCGAAAAGGGGGACCCGATGACGACCCGCTTCGCAAGGCGAATGGAAGCCCTCAAGGCGTCCGAGATCCGCGAGATCCTGAAGGTGACCCAGCGGCCCGAGGTGATCTCCTTCGCCGGAGGCCTTCCGGCGCCCGAGCTCTTCCCCGTGAAGACTCTCGCCGCCGCGACGCAGAAGGTCTTCGAGGAGGAGGGGATGAAGGCCCTCCAGTACTCGACGACCGAGGGGCACGCGCCCCTGCGCCGGAAGATCGCCGAGAGGATGCAGGCGACGTGGGACGCCCACGTCACCCCCGACCAGATCCTCGTCACTTCGGGCTCGCAGCAGGGCCTCGACCTCACCGGGAAGCTCCTCCTCGACGAGGGGGACGTCGTCCTCTGCGAGAGCCCGACCTACCTCGGCGCGATTTCCGCCTGGAACGTCGTCCGCCCGCGCTGGGTCGAGGTGCCGACCGACGACGACGGGATGGACCCCGCCGCCCTCGAAGAGACCCTGCGCGCCTACCCGGCCGCGAAGGCCATCTACGTCATCCCGAACTTCCAGAACCCGTCGGGCCGCACCTGGTCGCTCGAGCGCCGCCGCCGGTTCATGGAGATCGTCGAGAAGCACGACGTCTGGGTCGTCGAGGACAACCCCTACGGCGAGCTGCGCCTCGAAGGGACCCCGATCCCGTCCCTCAAGTCCATGGACCGGAAGGGTCGCGTCCTCGCGCTCGGCACCTTCTCGAAGGTCTTCTGCCCCGGGCTGCGCATCGCCTGGATCGCCGCCGAGAACCCCGCCTACGAGAAGCTCGTCATCCTGAAGCAGGGGGCCGACCTCCAGACCTCGACGCTCGGCCAGCTCCAGGTGAACCGCTACCTCGAGGAGAACGACCTCGACGCCGACATCGCCCGGATCCTCCCCGTCTACCGCGAGCGGCGCGACGCGATGCTCGCCGCGCTCGACGTGGAGATGCCCGCCGGGGTCTCCTGGACTCGCCCCGCGGGCGGCCTCTTCCTCTGGATGACTCTTCCCGACAGGCTGAACGCCCGGACGCTCCTCGAGGAATGCGTCCGGCAGAACGTCGCCTTCGTCCCCGGCGGCGCGTTCTACCCGAACGGCGGCCACGAGAACACGCTCCGCCTCAACTACTCGAACATGCCGATCGGCAGGATCCGCGAAGGCGTCCGCCGCCTCGCCAGCGCCATCGTGAAGGAGATGGAGCGGTCCGAAATCCTCGAGGAAGTCCCGGCGACGCCCTGAGGCTCGGGGTCAGGTCTTGATTTTCTATTCTGCGCCGCCCCGGCCGGGGCGGCGCAGCGCGCTTGGGCCCGTGAAGTACGATGCCGCTTCCCGCGCCCCCGGGACGACGAGGAAGAGCCCGATGCACCTGCCGACCGCCGCCCTCGCCCTCGCCCTCCTCGGCGCCGCGGCTCCGCTCTCCGCGCAGCCCTCGCTCATCCTCGCCACGACGACGAGCACGCAGGACAGCGGCCTCCTCGACGACCTCCTCCCCCGCTTCGAGACCGCCACGGGCATCCGGGTCAAGACGATCGCCGTCGGCTCGGGCGAGGCGCTCGCCATGGGCCGTCGCGGCGACGCGGACGTCCTCCTCGTCCACTCGAGGGCGGCCGAGGACGAATTCATGGCCCAGGGGTTCGGGTCTCTCCGGCTCGACGTCATGTACAACGACTTCGTCCTCGTCGGGCCGCCGGCCGACCCCGCCGGGATCCGGGGCCTCCCGGCCGCGGACGCGTTGAAGCGAATGGCGGCCACGGGCGCCCTCTTCGTCTCTCGCGACGACCGCTCGGGGACGCACGCCCGCGAGCTCGCCCTCTGGAAGCAGGCCGGGATCGACCCCGCCGGAAAGCCCTGGTACGTCGCCACCGGCCAGGGGATGGGCGAGACCGCGCGCGTCGCTTCCGAGAAGAGGGCCTGCACGCTCGCCGACCGCGGCACGTTCCTCGCCCTCGGGAGGAGCCTCGACCTCGCCATCCTCGTCGAAGGCGGAGAGGAGCTCCGGAACTCGTACCGCGTCATCGTCGTGAGCCCAGAGAAGCACCCGAAGACGCGCGAGAAGGAGGCGAAACGGTTCGCCGAATGGCTCGTCACGCCGGGGACGCAGAAGGCGATCGGCACCTTCGGCCGTCAGAAGTACGGCCAGCCCCTCTTCGTCCCCGACGCGAAGAAGGAATGACCGGGCTCCTCTCCTCCCTGTCCGAACTCCTCCCGATGCCGGGGGAGCTCGCCGGCATCCTCCTCCTCTCGCTCTTCGTCTCGGGCGTCGCGATCCTCGTCTCGATGCTCGTCGGTGTCCCGGCGGGAATCTTTCTCGGCCTCCACAGGTTCCCGGGCCGCGGCTTCCTCGTCACGCTCGTCAACACCGGGATGGGGCTCCCCCCCGTCGTCGTCGGCCTCTTCGTCTTCCTCCTCCTCGCCCGCTCGGGGCCGCTCGGGGGCCTCGACCTCCTCTACACGCCGTGGGCGATGGTCCTCGCGCAGGTCGTCATCGCGACGCCCCTCGTCGTCGGCATCACGCTCGCGGCGATCCAGGGTCTCGACGCGCGCCTCCACCTCCAGATCCTCTCGCTCGGCGCCTCGACCGGGCAGCTCTACTGGAAGCTCGTGAAGGAGGCCCGGCTCTCGCTCGTCGCGGCCCTCGCCGCCGGCTTCGGGTCGATCATCTCGGAGGTCGGCGCCGTCATGATGGTCGGCGGGAACATCAAGGGACAGACGCGCGTCATGACGACGGCGATCGTCCTCCAGACGCGGCAGGGGGAGTTCGCGAACGCGATCGTCCTCGGCACGATCCTCCTCGCGCTCGCGCTCGGCATCAACTGGCTCTTCACGTGGGTCCAGCAGAGGCAGAAGGCGTGAGCCTCCTCTCTCTCGAGGGCGTCGAGGTCGTTCGCGAGGGACGGACGATCCTCTCCCTTCCGCGGCTCGAGGTCCGCGAGAAGGAGGTCCTCGCCGTCGTCGGCCCGACCGGGGCCGGCAAGAGCACCCTCCTGCGCGTTCTCCACTTCCTCGACAGGCCCGAGGCCGGCGTCCTCGAATGGCGCGGCGAGCGGGTGCCCTGGCCGGCGCCGCTCGCGATTCGCCGCCGGATCTCCATGACGTTCCAGGACCCGCTCCTCCTGTCCGGGACGACGTACGACAACGTCTTCTACGGCCTCCACCTGCGCGGCCACAACGGCCACGACGCCCGGGAGCGGGTGATGGCGGCCCTTCGCCTCTTCCACGTCGAGCACCTCGCCGACCAGCGCGCGCGGACGCTCTCCGGCGGCGAGGCGCAGCGGACGGCGCTGGCGCGCGCCGTCGTCCTCTCGCCCGAGCTCCTCCTCCTCGACGAGCCGTTCGCCGCGCTCGACGCCCCGATCCGCAAGCACCTCCTCGAGGAGCTGAAGCAGGCCGTCCGCGCGCGCGGGATCAGCTGCGTGTACGTGACGCACGAGCAGTCGGAGGCGTTCTCCATCGCCGACCGGATCGCCGTCCTCCGCCGCGGCCGGCTCCTCCAGGCCGGAACGCCGGAGGAGGTCCTGCTCCGGCCGCTCAGCCGCGCCGTCGCCCGCTTCATGCAGACCGGGAACATCCTCCCCGGCGTCGTCTCGAGTCGTACGGAGGCGCTCTCCGAGGTGAGGGTCGGCCCATGCCTCCTCTTCTCACGCACCGCTCTCGCCGAAGGCACACCCGTCGACGCCTGCATTCGCCGCGAGGAGATCCTGGTCGAGGCCCCGGGAGAGGCTTCCCCCGCCCCCGGGCTGAATCGCTTCCGCGGGACCGTCGAGGCCGTCGTCGACCTCGGCTCCACGATGCAGGTGCGCATCGACGCCGGCTTCGCCGGTCTTCCCGCTCCAGGCCCTCATCACGCGCCGCGTCGCGCACGACCTCTCGCTGAAGCCTGGCGGCGAGGTCCTCGCGACGTTCTCGGCGGCCTCCGTCCACCTCATTCCCCGCGAAGGAAACGAAACCGATGACGACGTGCCGGGAAGCGCTTGACCTCATCCTCGACTCCGTCGCCCCGCTTCCCCCGCGGGCGACCACCCTTTTCGACGCCCTCGGCCTCGTTCTCGCCGATCGCCTCGGCTCCCCCGAGACCGTCCCTCCCTTCACGAACTCCGCGATGGACGGCTATGCGGTTCGGGCCGAGGACTGCGCCGGCGCAGGGTCCGACACCTCCGTCTCCCTCGACGTCCTCTCCGACCTCCCTGCGGGGAGCGTCGCGACGGAAGCCGTACGCCCCGGCACCGCGATCCGGATCATGACCGGCGCGCCGATCCCGGCCGGGGCCGACAGCGTCGTCCCGGTCGAGGCGACGACCTCGGAAGGGAGCCGCGTCCGGATCGCCGCTCCGGTGAAGAGGGGCGCCAACGTCCGCCTCGCCGGCGAAGACCTCCGCGAGGGGGAGGAGCTCCTCCCGAAGGGCTTCGTGCTCAACCCCGCCTCGCTCGGCATCCTCGCCTCCGTCGGCCTCTCCGAGGTCCCCGTCCACCCGCGCGCCCGGGTCGCGATCCTGACGACCGGCGACGAGCTCGTCGCGGCGGGCGACAAACCGGGCCCCGGACAGATCCGCGACTCCAACATCCACACGATGTGCGCCCAGGCCCTCGCCTTCGGCGCCGTGCCGGTTCCCATTTCCCGCGTCCCCGATACGCGCGAGGCCGTGACGGCGGCCCTTTCTAGGGCGCGGAACACCGCCGACGTCATCGTGACGAACGGCGGCATCTCGGTCGGCGACTACGACTTCATCAAGGCGGTTCTCGCCGACCTCGGCGCCCGGGAGGTCTTCTGGAAGGTGAAGCAGAAGCCGGGTGGGCCGCTCGGTTTCTGGCTCCTCGACGGCAAGCCGGTTTTCGGCATCCCCGGGAACACCGTTGCCGCGATGGTCTGCATGGAGGAGTACGTGCGGCCCGCGCTCCGAAAGCTGATGGGGCACGCCAACTTGCTGCGGCCCGAGGCAACCGCCGTCTTCGAGGGTAGCTTCCGCAAGACCGTCCAGGACGGGAAGGTCCACCTCGTCCGTGTCCGCGCCCGCCGCGAGAACGGCCGACTCGTCGTCGCCCCTTCCGGCCCGCAAGGCTCGGGGATTCTCTCCTCGATGCTCCGCTCGAACGCGCTCGCGCTCGTCCCGGCGGATGCGCTCGCGCTGAAGACGGGCGACGAGGTCCGGGTACACCTCGTCGAGGAGCCGGAAGACCACTGACTCGGTCGGCCCGCGCGCTGCGATCCGGAACCTGTCGCCCATCGTAGGCACAGAATCAGGGGCGGGGAGCCGGGGCGAGAAGCGCCCGGCGCCCGTGACGAGAGACGCCTGCGAGGGAGACCGCCGATGCTGGAACGCCTCCTGGAACCGAAGACGGACGTCGCGTACGTCCTCCTGCGAATCGTCTCGGGACTCCTGTTCGCCTTCCACGGCGTCCAGAAGGTCTTCGGCGTGCTGAGCGACTTCCAGCCACCGATCGGGTCGCAGATCTGGCTCGGCGGCGTCATCGAGCTCGTCGCGGGCCTCGCCATCGCGGCGGGCTTCTTCACGTCCTGGGCCGCGTTCCTCGCGAGCGGGACGATGGCCGTGGCGTACACGCAGTTCCACTGGAAGCTCGCCTTCGGCGCGGGGTTCTTTCCGGCCGTGAACAAGGGAGAGCTGGCGCTCCTCTACTCGGTGCTCTTCCTCTTCGTGGCCTGTCGCGGCGGAGGCCCGTTGAGCCTCGACCGTGGACGCGCCACGGAATCACCGGACTGAGGGGCGGCCGCTCCCGTCGCAGCGAACCGGTTAACCTCGGCGGACATGCGCCGCCTCGCCCTCGTCCTCCTCGCGACCTGCGCCGTCCCTGCCCTCGCCGGGCGGAAGCCCGTCGCCCGAAACGCGATCCTCGTGATCGGTGACGGGATGGGCCTGGCGCAGGTGACGGCCGGGCTCGTGCGGGGGCAGCTCCGCCTGGAAAGCCCGGTCGTCGGCCTGTCGAAGACGTTCTCGTCGCGCCAGCTCGTCACCGATTCCGCCGCCGCCGCGACCGCGCTGGCCTGCGGGGTGAAGACGAAGAACGGGGCGATCGGCGTCGACGCCGCCGGCAGGCGCGTCCCGGCGCTCGTCGAGCTGGCGCGGCTCAAAGGAATGAGGACCGGTCTCGTCGTTACGTCGAGCATCACCCACGCGACCCCCGCAGCCTTCTATGCACACCAGATCTCCCGGAAGAACGACGAGGCGATCGCCCGCGACCTCGTGACCTCGGGCCTGGACCTCTTCATCGGCGGGGGACGGCGGTTCTTCGACAGGCGATCCGATGGATGCGATCTCATGGCCGAGCTCGAGGCGGCCGGCTACGAGCTCGTGACCGACCCGAGGGGCCTGGCGGCGGCGAAAGAGCCGCGGCTCGCGGGCCTCGTGGCCGAGGAGGACCTGCCGACCATCACGAGCGGACGCGGACCCTACCTGCCCGACGCGGTGGGGACCTCCCTGTCGCGTCTTCCGGGGCCGAAGGGTTTCTTCCTCATGGTCGAGGGGTCCCAGGTCGACTTTGGCGCCCACGATCACGACGCTTCCCGGACGATTGCCGAGATCCTCGATCTCGACCTGGCCATCGCGCGCGCTCTCGACTTCGCCCGCCGCGACGGCGAGACGCTCGTCGTCGTCACGGCCGACCACGAGACGGGTGGGATCGCCCTGACCTCCGGCTCGCTCGAGAAGAGCACCGTGGAGGCGCGATTCGGGACGAAGGAACACACCGCGACGATGGTCCCGGTCTTCGCCTTCGGTCCCGGCGCCGAGTCCTTCGCCGGGATCTACGAGAACACCGGTGTCTTCGACCGGATCAGGTCCGCGCTCGGCCTCTGACGACCTCAGGGAGCGACGACGCAGCGGATCTCGGAGACGCTCCGCACCGCCCGGTCGACGAAGAAGTCGCCGCGGGCGACGGACTTCAGGCGGCCCGACTTGCGGAAGAGGGGCTTGCCGTCTTCCGTGTCGACGAGGACGATGTTCTCGGGCAGCCGCGAGAGGAGGATCTCCCCGCCCGAGTAGAGGCTCCGGTACCCGTCGCTCGCCGTGACGACGACGAAGAGAAGGCCGGGGTCGGTCCCGGCGGGAAGCGACGACTTCAGGAGCGCCGCGAGGCTCGGGCCGGAGAAGCGACTGTGGCCGCGGAAGCCGCGGCCGAGGCCGATGCCGTCGTCCTCGCCCTCGACGCGCCGGAGCCCCTTCGTCGCCTTCACGGAGAGCGGCGTCGACTTCCCATTCGGGAGGACGAGTCTCGGCGCCTCGACCCACGGGTCGGCAAGGCCCTTCTTCTGAGGCGGCGCGGGGAACCCGGCCTGGCGGACCTCGATCGACACGACGTCCTCGACGAATCGGCGACCCGTCGCGTCGCGCGTCGGGACGAGGCAGATCCCGCGCGGGACGTCGACCTTCGGGACCTTCCCCCCGTCGTGGCATCCGGCGCAGCTCGAGACGTCGAGGCTCGCGCGCTCGCCGGGGCCGAGCCAGGCGCCGGACGCGATCGCCGGTTCCGCGACGGGCTCGTGGTGGTGCGGAACGAACGGACGCAGCCGGTCCGCGAGGACCGCCGCGCCGGAGTCGCCGGCGAGGAAGAGCTCGCCCCAGGAGAAGAGCGCCTTCTTCCCGTCGCGCCCGGTGACGACGACGGCGAGGTCGAGCGGCCGGTCGAAGTTGTCGTCCATCGACTTGCCGACCTCGGCCTTCTCGATGAGGTCCTTCAGCGAAACCCCGTCGGCCTCGACCGTCGCCCGGTAGGCGCCGTTCGGCCCCGAGACCTTCACGTGGAGCCTCTGCCGCGGGAGAGTCGCGAGCACAGTGGCGTCGACGTCCTGCGACTTCTTCACGGAGCCGGTCAGCGCGATCCCCGCCTGCGCCTCGGCGCCCCGCGCCGGGGAGCCGAGAGTCACGAGAGCGGCGAAAAGGAGGGCGGAGGGCGTTCTCGGGCGCTTGATCACGCTGGACCTCCATCGCGCGGGCGACGCTGGCCGCCGCCCGCCGTCGGATGAAAAGGGGGCCGTCAGCCCCCGCTGATGAGGTGGACGACTTTCACGTCGGCGCCCGACGGGACCACCGCCACGTCGTAGGAGCCGCGCGGGATCAGCGTCCCGTTCACGGTGGTGATGACGAGGGGGAAGATGTAGTTCTTCGCCTTCAGGACGTCCCGGACGGTCATCCCCTCGCGCCAGTCGAGCGGATCGCCGTTCACGACGATCCGGCCCGGCCGATCGACGACCGGCACCATTTCCGGGGCGCCCGAAGGCTCCCCCACGGATCAGCCTCCGTTCTTCTGGACGAGCTCGACGACCTCGGGGAAGGCGATTCCGAGCTTCGTGATCGTCTCCATCGTCGGGACGCCGTCCGTCGTCCAGCCGCGGCGCTTGTAGACCGCGTCGCAGAGCTTGCGGTAGCGGTCCTCGCGGTACTTCCGGGTGATGGCGATCTTCTCCTCGACCGGCTTCCCGGCCGGGTCGACGCCGATCTCCTCGAGCATCTGCTTGTCGTAGCGCTCCGCGCGCGACTCGTACTCCTCGACCGTCACCGGGCCGACGGAGCGGTACGGCGGCCAGTCGTGCTCGCGCCGGCCGTAGCCGCGCCTCAGGTTGAAGACGCGCTGGAAGTTGTAGACCTTCTCCGACTGCTCGATGATCTTCTCCTTCGTGACCTCGAGGCCCGTCACGCCGGAGGCGATCTCGCAGTAGTTGTGGACGTGCTCGGGGACCTTCGCCGGCTCGGCCTGCTCGGCGTTGTTGGCCGGCTCGATGTCGTTCCAGGGGAGCTTGCAGAGGCCGTGCAGGCCGAACCACGTCCGGAAGAGCGGGAAGTAGTGGAGCGCCTCGGCCTTCGCCTCGAAGGTCGGGAGGTGCTTGTTGACCATGTCCATGAAGATGAGCCAGGCCTCGTCGTGCTGGGGGCCCTTGTTCGTCAGGGCGTAGCCCCCCTGCTGCGCGAGCGACTCCTTCGACTGGTACTGCGAGTACTCGAGCCCCTTGACCTCCATGCCGATGTCGGTCATCAGCTTCAGGTCGCCCCAGCCGCGCTCGGCAAAGATCTGCTTCATCTTCCGGATGCCCTGCCCGGCGATCAGGCCGAAGCCCTCGCCGCGGGCGATCTGGTGGAGGATCTCCATCTGCGACTCGGCGTTCCCCCAGCTCAGGTCGAGGCCGCCCGTCCGCTCGGCGTTCAGGATGCCGCGCTGCCAGCACTCCATCGCGAACGCGCAGAGCGTGCCGTACGAGATCGTGTCGACCCCGTAGGTGTCGCAGTAGAAGTTGACCTCGAGGAGCCAGTCGGGGTCGAAGATGCCGCAGTTCGCGGCGAGGCCGGCGGCGTTCTCGTACTCGGGGCCGTCCACCGTGACGATGTCGCCCTTGTACGGGCCGGTCTTGACGACGTGGCCGTCGGCCCCCTTCGAGCACGACATCGTGCAGCCGTACCAGCAGCCGTCGGGGATCCCCTGCGTGAAGCGCTTGTCCCAGACCCAGGAGGCGATGTTCTTCGTGTCGGGGTGGTTGCCGTACTGGAAGTTCTTCACCGGGAGGAGGTCGTACGCGTCCATCACCTCGACGAGGTGGGCCGTCCCCTGGCGCTTCATGTTGCACTGCTGGGCGTCGAGGTCGTGGATCTCCTTGTTGATGACGCTCCCGACCTTCTGGATCCGCGCCCGGTCCGCGACGTGGTTCAGGTCGGCCTTGATGACCGGCCCGCGGACGACGAGGGCCTTGAGCTTCTTGTCGCGGAAGACCGTCCCGACGCCGCCGCGCCCCGCCTGCTTCAGGCGCGCCGCCTTCCGCTTCGCGTCGTAGAAGGAGAAGTTCAGGCAGCCGATGAGGCTGTGGTCGGAGCCCTTCCCGGCCGAGACGACCGAGACGTTCTTCAGGTCGGCCGGGCCGTCGGCGTACATGTGCGTGAAGATCTCGGAGCAGATGTGGCTGTCGGCCGGCTCGAGCGGGGCCTCCTCGATCCGGATCACGCCGCGCGGCCCGTCGATCAGGATGACGACCTCGCGGTCGGCCTTCCCCTGGAGCTCGAGGGCGTCGAAGCCGCAGAACTTCAGGAGCGGCCCGTAGTAGCCGCCGACGTTGCAGTCGATCGGGATGTCGGTGAGGGGCGAGATCGCCACGACGATCGACTTGCCCGTGCCGGGGTACTGCGTGATCCCGGCGATCGGCCCCGGGCTGATGACGATCTCGTTCTCCGGGTCGTTCCACTTCGTCGTCGGCGTCGTCGCGTTCCAGAGGTGCCAGAGGCCGAAGCCGCGCCCGCCGACGAAGGTGTCGACCATCTCCTGCGTGACCTTCTTCTCGGTCACCTTCAGGTTCGTGAGGTCGATGTGGAGCGACCTCATGTTGTACCCGCGCTGGGGCTCGCTCGGGGTGAACGGCACCTCGAGGAGGACCTTGTGGGCGGCCCTCATCTCCTCGAGGTTGTCCGTGTAGTTCGTGCGGATGGTGTAGTCGGGCGTCGTCGTGGACATGGTCGCCTCTTGCGGCCGGCCGGCGCGTCCCCGGAAGGAGACGTCGCGAGAGCCAAACCGCCCTTGGGACAGTAACATCCGGCAGAGATGGGGGGCAAGGGAAGGCCTCGGCCCCCGGAGGTCCCATGCCCTGGAAACCGGACGACCGATATTCCCGCCAGGTCCTCTTCCGTCCCTTCGGCGAGGCCGGGCAGGCCCGGATCCGGGCCGCCCGGGTCCTCGTCGCCGGCTGCGGCGGACTGGGGGCCGAGTCGGCGAGCCTTCTGGCGCGGGCGGGCGTCGGGTTCCTCCGGATCGCCGACCGCGACGTCGTCGAGCTCTCGAACCTCCAGCGGCAGGCGCTCTTCGAGGAGGCGGACGTCCGCGAGGGGCTCCCGAAGGCCGTCGCGGCCGCCCGGCGCCTCGCGCGCGTAAACGCGGACGTCGAGTTGGAGCCCGTCGTCGTCGACATGGGCCCCCGCAACATCCGCGAGCTGCTCGACGGAATCGACCTCGTCCTCGACGGGTTCGACAGCTTCGAGGCGCGGTTCCTCCTGAACGACGCGTGCGTCGAGAAGGGCACCCCCTGGGTCTACGGCGCCTGCATCGGATCGACCGGGCTCGCCGCGCTCCTCGTCCCCGGCCACACCCCGTGCCTCCGATGCCTCATGCCGGAGATCCCCGAGCCGGGGACGTCCCCGACGTGCGACACGGCCGGAATCCTCGGCCCCGCGGCGCACCTGGCCGCTTCGATGCAGGTCGGCCGCGCCCTCCGCTGGCTCGCCACGCGAGAGACGCCGTCCGAGGCCGAGGTCGTCTACGCGGACGTCTGGGAGGGGCGGTTCAGCCGCGTGGCGCTCCCCTACCGGCCCGACGAGAGCCGCTGCTCCTGCTGCGTGGAGCGCCGCTTCGACTTCCTCTCCGTCGAGACGCCCCAGACGGCGGCGCTCTGCGGCCGGGATTCGGTCCAGGTCCGCCCGCTCCTCCCGTCCCGCCCCGACTTCGCGGCGCTGGCCGAGCGGCTGCGCCCGCTCGGGACGGTCCTCGCGAACGAGCACCTCCTCCGCTTCCGGACCGAGGAGGTCGAGCTGACGCTCTTCTCCGACGGCCGCGCGATCGTGAAGGGAACGACGGACCCGGCGAAGGCGAGGAGCCTCGTGGCGAGAACGTTCGGGGTGTGACGCCCGCTAGACCGGCTGCCGCTCGGCCGGTCCGGCGTCCATCCCCACTCAGTCCTGCTTCAGCACCTTCCGGTCGAGGAACGAGTAGTGCCGCCACGAGCCGTTCATGTGCGACCCGACCGAGCCGACGACCGTGGCCGCGAGGTAGAACGCGAGGCGCGCCTGCGGCAGGTGCCAGCCGAGGCCGACGAGCGCGAGCTTCACGATCGCCGCGACCCCGGCCCCCTGGTAGAGATAGACGCAGCTCTTCCAAAGGTCGATCGCGAGGAGGAGGGCGCCGCTGGCGACCGTGAGCAGGACGGCATGGCCCATCCGCTCCTCGGGGACGCTCCAGGCCACGCCCCCGAGGACGATCGCCATCGAGACGATGTGCACCGTCCGGAGCGCCACCTGCCAGGGCCGGGCCCAGGCGAGGCGGCGCGGCGGCCACGGGAAGAGGAGCTCCTTCAGACGCCGATTCCCGCGAGACGGGTGATCGTGAGCCTCTCGGAGGTCGTCTTCCCTGCGTGAAGTTCATCAGGTAGTCGGGACCGCTGGCCTTCGAGTCGGTTCCAGAGAGGTTGAACCCGCCAAACGGGTGGACGCCGACGAGCGCGCCGGTGCAGCCGCGATTCAGGTAGAGGTTGCCGGCGTGGTACTCGCGCTTGGCCCGGTCGATCCGGTCGATCGAGGTGGAGTAGACGGCCCCCGTCAGGCCATAGAGGGTGTCGTTGGCGACGGCGAGGGCCTCGTCGAAGCCGTCGACCGGGATGATCGCCAGGACCGGTCCGAAGATCTCTTCCTGCTCGAGGAAGGAGCCCGCCTTCACGCCGTCGAAGATCGTCGGGGCGATGTAGTACCCCGGGCGGTCGATCGCGCCGCCGCCGAGGAGGAGCTTCCCCTCGCCTTTGCCCGTCTCGATGGCCTTCAGGATGCTCTTGTGGGCCGAGGCGTTCGCTACGGGACCGGTGAAGACACAGGGGTCTTCCCAGGGGTCGCCCACGGGGATCAGCTTCGCCTTCGCGAGGACCATCTCGACGAGCTTGCCGTGAACGCGCCGGTCGACGATGAGGCGTGAGCAGGCAGAGCACTTCTGCCCCTGGAAGCCGAACGCCGACCGGACGGCGCCGGTCGAGGCCGAGTCAAGGTCGGCCGTCTCGTCGACGACGATGGCGTTCTTGCCGCCCATCTCGGAGACGTAGCGGGTCATCCACTTCTTCCCCGGAACCGGCCTGGCGATGATCTCGTTGATCCTCAGGCCCACTTCCGCCGAACCGGTGAACGAGACGAAGCGCACGTCCGGGTGCGTCACCATGTAGTCGCCGATCTCGCCGCCCGACCCGGGGACGAGGTTGATGACCCCCGCCGGAACGCCGGCCTCGTGGGCCATCTCGACGAGGCGGTGCGCCAGGATCGGCGTGTCGGAGCTCGGCTTGAGGACGACCGTGTTCCCCGCGACGACCGCGGCCATCGTCATCCCCCCCAGGATCGCGAGCGGGAAGTTCCACGGCGTGACGACCGCGCCGACTCCGAGAGGGATGTAGTAATAGCAGTTGTCCTCGGTCGAGAGACGCGTGAGCGGGTGGTACTGGAAGTGGGTCAGGGCGAGCCGCGCGTAGTACTCGCAGAAATCGATCGCCTCGGCGATCTCGGCGTCGGCTTCGTACCAGTCCTTCCCGATCTCGAAGGCGAGGAGGGCGAGGAGCTCGAACTGCCGCTCGCGCATCAGGGCGGCCAGGCGCAGGAGCGTCTCGGCCCGCTCCTCCGGGTTCGTCCGCGACCAGGAGGCGAACGCCGCCTTCGCAGCGGCCATCGCTCGGTCGACGTCCTCGCGCGAGCAGCTCGAGATGCGCCCGACGACGATCTCCGGGTTCGAGGGACAGAGGGATGCGATCGTCTTCGCCGTCGCGACCGGCTTTCCGTCGATGATCGCCGGGTACGTCTCGCCGAAACGGGCCCGGACGGCCTCCACGGCGCGGCCGACGCCTCGAACGCTCTCCTCGCGGCTGTAGTCGTGAATGGGGTCGTTCGTGAAACGCTTCAGAAACATCCCGGCTCCTTGCTCCCGGCCGGCTCCGCACCACGAACGGGGCGTTCCACCGGTCCCAGGGGAGATGGCCGAAAGTCTAGCATCGGGGTTCGGGACCGCTCCGGACGCGACAACCACCGCCGAATCCGCCCCGGCTTCGTACGGTTTCCAGTGCTTTGCGCTCTTCGTTCACGGGTCTACGATTCCCGGTCGGGCTTTCCGAGCCCCCGCCCTCAGAGGCGGACCGGAGGACTGTCAAACATGAGCCCCCTGGAACGAACGCCAGCGGTCAGGCCGGGTGTCCCTGCGCGCGGAGATGAAGGAGCGCACCGGCAAGAACACCGCCCGCTGCTACCAGTGCGGCAGTGCTCCGCCGGCTGCCCATGGCCGGGGAGACGTCGCTGCGCCCGCACGACGTCATGCGCCCGTGAATCTCGACCTGCGCGAGCGCCTCCTGACGAGCGAGTCGATCTGGCTCTGCCTCACCTGCGAGACGTGCACGGAGCGCTGCCCGAACGGCTGCGACCCGGCCCGGACGATGGACGCTCGTGAGATGGCCCTCGAGGCCTGCCCGGCTGGCGCCCCGCGCGGTCCTCGCGTTCCACAGGTCGTTCCTCGACCAGATCCGGGCTCACCGGGCGTTCCTTCGAGCTGGGCCCCGTCGCCGAGTACAAGCTCGGACCGGCGCGCTCCTGCAGGACGTCACGACGGTCCCGGCCTCGTCTCGCGCGGCAAGCTCGGGTTCGTCCCGCATCCGATCGAGGGGGTGAAGGAGGTCCGCCGGATCTTCGAGGCGTGCGAAGAAGCGACCCGCGTCGCGCCGGGAAGGAGGCGCGTGAGAGTCGGCTACTCCCCGGCTGCTCTCTTCACGGCACCGCCCGCGAGTTCGACGAGAGCCTCCGCGCCGTCGCCGGCCCGCTCGGCCTCGAGCTCGTCGAGGTGGACGACTGGTCGTGCTGCGGGCGACGTCGGCCCACGCCACGAACCACCTCCTCTCCGTCGCGCTCCCGGCCCGCAACCTCGCCCTCGCGGCCGAGCAGGGGCACGACCAGGTCCTGGCTCCCTGCGCCGCCTGCTACAACCGCCTCGCGAGCGCGCGGCACGCCGTCGCCTCCGACGCGGCCCTGCCGCGCAGATCCTGAGCTGATCGGCCGGCCGCTTCCCGAACTCCGTGACGGCCCGGAACGTCGTCGAGGTGCTCCGCGAGCAGCTGGGCGCGCTCCGGGAGAAGACGGTCCGCCCGCTCGCCGGCCTGAAGATCGCCTGCTACTACGGCTGCCTCCTGGTCCGCCCCTCCGAGGTCTGCACCTTCGACGACCCCGAGGCGCCGGTCTCGATGGAGGAGGTCGTCGCCGCCACCGGCGCGACGGCCGTCGCCTGGAACCGCCGTCTCGACTGCTGCGGCGGCGGCTTCTCGCTCTCGCGGACCGGATCGGTCGTGAGGCTCTCGCGCGAGATCCTCGACGACGCCCGCTCCGCCGGCGCCGACGCGATCGTCGTCGCCTGCCCGATGTGCCACTCGAACCTGGACTTCCGGCAGGGCGCTTCGTCATCCTCTTCCTCTCCGAGCTCGTCGGCCTCGCGCTCGGGCTCGACGCCCGCACCCTGGGGCTGGAGAGGCACTTCGTCAGCACGAAGGGCTTCGTCGAGCGGGCGCTCGCCGAGCCGGTCCCCGCCCCGAAGCCGCCCCGCGAAGCCCGCCGCACCCGGCGCCGGCGCAGAAGGAGGCCGTCTGATGTCGCGCATCGGCGTCTTCGTCTGTCACTGCGGCGAGAACATCGGCCGGACCGTCGACGGCGCGCGCGTCGCCGAGGAGCTCGGAAAGCTCCCGGGCGTGGCGCACTCGGTCGACTACAAGTACATGTGCTCCGACCCGGGGCAGGCGCTCATCCGGCAGGCCATCGCCGAGAAGCGGCTCACCGGAGTCGTCGTCGCCGCCTGCTCGCCCCACATGCACGAGAAGACCTTCCGCCGCGCCGCGGCCGGGGCGGGCCTCAACCCCTTCCTCTGCGAGATGGCGAACATCCGCGAGCACTGCTCGTGGATCCACGAGGACCGCGAGGCGGCGACCGACAAGGCGATCGACCTCGGGCGCCTCATCGTCGAGAAGGTGAAGCGGAACGTCCCGCTCGAGACGATCCGGATCCCGGTGGAGCGGCGGGCGCTCGTCATCGGCGGCGGCATCGCCGGCATCCAGGCCGCGCTCGACATCGCCGACGGCGGCGCCGAGGTGATCCTCGTCGAGAAGGAGCCCTCCATCGGCGGCCACATGAGCCAGCTCTCGGAGACCTTCCCGACGCTCGACTGCTCGCAGTGCATCCTGACTCCGCGCATGGTGGAGGTCTACCAGCACCCGCGGATCAAGCTGATGGCCTACAGCGAGGTCGACGCCGTCGAGGGGTACATCGGGAACTTCCGCGTGCGCATCCGCCAGAAGGCGCGGAGCGTGGACGAAACGAAGTGCAACGGCTGCGGCGCCTGCCAGAAGGCCTGCGTCGTGAAGAACGTCCCGAGCGAGTTCGACGCCGGGCTCGGGAAGCGGACGGCGATGTACGTCCCGTTCCCGCAGGCCGTCCCGAACATCCCCGTTATCGACCGGGAGCGCTGCGCGTACTTCAAGGGGAAGGCGCGGGGGATGAAGAAGGACGCCTGCGGCAAGTGCAAGGAGGCGTGCTCCCGCGGCGCCGTCGACTTCGCGCAGGAGGACCGCTTCGTCACCGAGAAGGTCGGCGCGATCGTCGTCGCGACCGGCTTCGACCTCTACTCCGTCGGCAAGGACCAGTCCTCCCCCGGCGTGAAGGGGTACGGCGAGTACGGTTACGGGACGATCCCCGACGTCATCGACGGCCTCCAGTTCGAGCGGCTCGCCTCGGCCTCCGGGCCGACGGCCGGGAAGATCCTGCGGCCTTCCGACGGGAAGGAGCCGAAGCGGATCGTCTTCCTCCAGTGCGTCGGGTCGCGGGACCCGGCCAAGGGGATCGACTACTGCTCGAAGGTCTGCTGCATGTACGTCGCCAAGCACACGATGCTCTACCGGCACAAGGTGCACGACGGCGAGGCGACGGTCTTCTACATGGACGTGCGGGCCGCCGGGAAGGGGTACGAGGAGTTCACGCGGCGCGCGGTGGAGGAGGACGGGGCCGTCTACGTCCGCGGCCGCGTCTCGCGCATCTGGCGCGAGGGTGAAGTCATCAAGGTCCTCGGGTTCGACACGCTGAACGGCACCCCAGTGGCGATCGACGCCGACATGGTCGTCCTCGCCACCGCGATCCAGCCGCGCAAGGGAATCGAGACGCTCGCGCAGACGCTCTCGGTCTCGTACGACCGGTACGGCTTCATCAACGAGGCGCACCCGAAGCTGCGCCCCGTCGAGACGAACACCGCCGGCGTCTTCGTGGCGGGGGCCTGCCAGGCCCCACGCGACATCCCCGACTCGGTCGCCATGGCGAGCGCGACCGCCGCCAAGATCCTCGGCCTCTTCTCGAACGAGATGCTCGAGAGGGAGCCGACCGTCGCCCGCGTCGACGCCGCGCTCTGCGCCGGCTGCTTCCACTGCGAAAGGGTCTGCCCCTACGGAGCCGTGGAGCACAAGGAGATCCGCGACCGAAAGGGGAACCTCGTCAAGGTCGTCGCCGACGTCAACCCCGGCGTCTGCCAGGGGTGCGGCACCTGCCAGGCCACCTGTCCGTCGAAGAGCGTGGAGCTGATGGGCTTCACCGACGAGCAGATCTACGCCGAAGTGAACGCCCTCGCGCTCTGAGGACGGAGAAGGACATGCACGCCACGCTCGACAAAGAGAGCCCCTTCGAGCCCCGGCTCACCGCCTTCGTCTGCAACTGGTGCACCTACACCGGGGCCGACCTCGCCGGGACGAGCCGCCTCCAGATGGACGCGAACGTGAGGATCGTGAGGCTCCCCTGCACGGGGCGGATCGACCCGCTCTTCATCGTCAAGGCGTTCGAGAGGGGAGCCGACGGCGTCATCGTCAGCGGCTGCCACCCCGCCGACTGCCACTACACCTCCGGCAACTACCACGCGCGCCGCCGCTTCGCCTTCTTCAAGGAGCTCGTCGAGTTCCTCGGCCTGCCCGAGGGGCGCATCACGTTCTCGTGGGTGTCGGCCTCCGAGGGGCAGAAGTGGCGCGAGGTCGTGAACGACGCCACCGCCCGCGTCCGCGCTCTCGGGCCGTTCGCGGCGTACCCGGGAACGGCCCTCCCCTCTTTCCCGGCGGCTTCTCCCGCCGATGCGGCGAAAGGAGCCGCGCGATGAGGGAGCTCCGCGACCTCGCCGCAAAGCTCCTCTCCGAAGGGCACCGTGCAGGTCGTCATCGGCTGGGAGGAAGGGCCGCGCGGCGTCCGCCCCGCGTTCGTCACCGACCCGGCCTCCGCCCGGGGCCTCGTCTTCGACGAGCGCTGCACTCAGAACCTCGTGCCCTACCTCTCGCCCCGACGGACGCACGTCGCCAGGCTCGGCAGGCCCGCCGTCGTCGTGAAGGGCTGCGACGCCCGCGCCGTCGCCGGCCTCGTCCGCGAGACGCAGCTGAAGCGGGAGGACGTCGTCGTCATCGGCGTCCGCTGCGGCGGCGTCGTGGCCGACCCGACCTCCCTCGAGGCGCTCTCCCCCGCCACCGTCTCCGACCGCTGCCCCGGCTGTACGGCACGCGAACCGCACCTCGCCGACCACGTCGTCGGCGAAATGCCACCGCCGCCCCCCGCCGGGAGCCGCCGCGACGCCCGCATCGCCGAGCTCGAGAAGATGGAGCCCGCGGCCCGCTGGGCGTTCTGGCAGGAGGAGCTGGGCCGCTGCGTCCGCTGCCACGCCTGCCGCGAGGCCTGCCCGATGTGCTTCTGCGAGCGGTGCGTCGCCGACAAGACGCAGCCGCAGTGGGTCGAGTCGTCGCCCCACCCACGCGGCAACTTCGCCTGGCACGTCACGCGCGCTCTCCACCAGGCTGGGCGCTGCATCGACTGCGGCGAGTGCGAGCGCGCCTGCCCCGTCGACATTCCGCTCGGCCTCCTCAACCGAAAGCTCGCGCAGGTCGCCTCCGAGCAGTTCGGCCACGTCCCCACCGACGATCCCGCCGTCCCCTCGCCCGTGGGCGCCTTCAAGAAGGACGACCCGCAGGAGTTCATCCTTTGAACGGACGCACGATCACCCACGCCCAGCTCGCCGCCCTTGTCGCCGACCTCGTGGCCGCGGGGACGGCCGTCACCGCACCCGCCCGCGCGGCCGACGGCCGACTCGACTACCGCCCCGTCACCCGCCTCGAAGACGCCGTCCTCGGCGACGGCCTTCCGCGCCTCTCGCTCAAGGCGCTCTTCCTCCCTCCAACGGAGCCGCTCTTCGCGTTCCGGCTATCGGGCTCCGACGTCGCGATCGACTCCGTCCCGACGTCGTTCCCGCCCCACGTCGTCCTCGGCGCCGTCCCGTGCGACGCCGCGGGGGTCCAGGCGCTCGACAAGGTGATGGGCTGGGACTACCGCGACGAGCTCTGGTTCGGGCGGCGCGAGGCGACGACGATCGTCTCGGTCGGCTGCTCCTCCCGCGACGAGACGTGCTTCTGCGGCGCGACCGGCGGTGGCCCGACCGCCACGCGCGGGGCCGACCTCCTCCTCGTCCCGCTCGAGGGTGGCTTCGCCGTCGAGATCGTCACATCGAAGGGAGAGGCCCTCGTCACGGCCCACGAAGAGCGATTCGGCCCCGCACCGAACGAGGCCGACGTCGCCCGCAGCCGCGCTGCGCTCGCCGGCAGCCGCGTCGAGCCGGTCGCCCCGCTCGCGCCCGTCACGACATGGCTCGCGGAGCACTTCGAGGACCCGCTCTGGGCCGACGTCGCCCTCCGCTGCCACGGCTGCGGCGCCTGCGCCTCCGTCTGCCCCACCTGCCACTGCTTCGACATCGTCGACGAGCCCGAGGGGGTCACGCACGGGACGCGCCGCCGCAACTGGGACACCTGCCAGGCGGGGCGTTTCACCCTCCACGCCTCAGGCCACAACCCGCGGGCCGACCAGCACGCCCGCTTCCGCCAGCGCTTGATGCACAAGTTCTCCATCTACCCCGCCCGCTTCGGGGAGCTCCTCTGCACCGGCTGCGGCCGATGCAGCCGCGCGTGCCCGGGCGGCATGGACCTCCCGGAGGTCCTCCGGACGATCGCGGAACGAGCCGCCACCGCCGGAGGTGCCGCGTGAACCTCTACGAGCCGTACCTCGCGAGAGTCACCGACCTCGTCGACGAGACGCCCGACACCCGGACGCTCCGCCTCGCCTTCCAGGAGCCCGAGCTCGCCCGGACGTTCGACTTCAAGGCAGGCCAGTTCGGCGAATACACGGCGTTTGGCGCCGGCGAGTGCACGTTCTGCATCGCCTCCTCCCCGACCCGTCAGGGCTACATCGAGTGCAGCTTCAAGACCGTCGGCAAGGCGACCACGGCGCTCCGTTCGCTGAACGTCGGCGACACGATGGGCTTCCGCGGCCCCTACGGGAACCACTTCCCGCTCGGGAAGATGGAAGGCTCCAGCCTCGTCTTCATCGCGGGCGGAATCGGCCTCGCCCCCGTCCGCTCCGTCATCTGGAACGCCCTCGACCTGCGCGACCGGTTCCGCGACGTGACGATCGTCTACGGCGCCCGTTCCGTCTCCGACCTCGTCTACAAGCGCGAGCTTGCCGAGTGGGCGGCCCGCCCCGACGTGACGCTCCGCCAGACGGTCGATCCGGGGGGCGAGACGCCCGGCTGGACGGGCGACGTCGGCCTCGTCCCCGCGATCGTCGAGAAGGCCGCACCCTCCGCCGCGGATGCCTACGCCATCGTCTGCGGGCCGCCGGTGATGATCAAGTACACGCTGCCGGTCCTGACGAAGCTCGGCTTCGCCGCCGACCGGATCTACACGACCCTCGAGAACCGGATGAAGTGCGGCATCGGCAAGTGCGGCCGCTGCAACATCGGGCCGGTCTACGTCTGCAAGGACGGCCCGGTCTTCACCGCGGAGGAGATGGCGAAGCTGCCGCAGGAGTTCTGAGGCCGGGCCGCCCCTCAGTGATTCAGGGGACGGTCGTACTGGGGAGAGAAAACCTCCCGGTAGACGAGCCGCATGTCGCGCAGGGTGGCGAGGATGTTCCTCAGGCTCGTCGAGGAGCCGTGGCCGAACTCCCTCGGGAACGTCTGGATCCCCACCTCTCCAACGCGGTACCCCTTGAGCATCGTCTTGATCGCGATCTCCGCGCCGATGAACGGGCTCGACGAGCGAAGCGGGAGCTCGGCGGCCACCTCCTTCCGGACGAGGCGCAGGCCGCAGCTGATGTCGCGGTAGCGCGTCCGGAAGACCGAGCGGAGGAGGTTGTTGTAGACGAATGAGATGAAGATCCGCGCGCTCCCGTACCTCTTCGCGTAGCGGAAGGTCAGGATCAGGTCGTAATGGTCGCGCAGCCGCCAGAGCTTGCGAAGGTCGTCCACCTCGTACTCGTCGTCTCCGTCGGTGAAGGCGATCCACTCGTACCGCGCCGCCTCGAGACCGGTCCGGAGGGCCTTGCCGTATCCCAGGTTCTCGCCGTGGTGGATGACCCGGACCCGCGGGCTCTGGCGGGCGAGCTCGTCGGCGATCTCGCCGGCCCGGTCGGGCGAGCCGTCGTTGACGACGATGATCTCGTAGTCGGACGTCAGCTCCGCGAGGACGCGGTGCGCCTTCGCCGCGACGCGCTCGATCGTCCGCTCGTCCCGGTAGACCGGGAAGAAGAGGCTGATCCGGTCGGAGGCGGACGGATTCACGGCGTCACCTCGTCGAAGAGTACTTCGGGAACGCCCCCCGCGGACAGGCCGGCTTTCTGGCCCGCTCCGGCTTCGCGTGATCTCAACCCTATACTTCCTCCGGTGCCGGCGACGTTCAGCGTTCTCGCAGCGGCCGCGGCGAACGCGGGAGTGGCGACGCTGTTGCTCCTCGCTTTTTCCCTCTTCGGTTTCGCTCTCCTGCCGGCGCGCCTGCGGCCCGGATCGTCCGCCATCGCCGTTCCGGTCTCCCTTTCCGTCGGCTCGGCGGCGATCGGGTGGAGCAGCTGGATCGTCGGCAGCCTCGTCGGCACCTGGGCGCTCGCTCCCCTCTGGATCGGATGCGCACTCTTCTCGCTCACGTCGTTGCGCCCGTGGGGCACGGCCCTCGGCCGGGTCTCCGGGCGCCTCCTCGCGCTCGCGCGCGCCACGCCGCTCCTGGCGGCGTTTGTGCTCGCGGCCGCGGCGCCCCTGCTCCTTTTCTCTCTCGCGATTCCGCTCGTCGACAACGACGGCATCCGCTACCACGTCGCCCTGCCGAAGCTCTACCTCCTGACCGGACGGATTTTCCTCTACGAGTGGGACGTGACCGGCGCCTACCCCGCGCTGGGCGACGCCCTGTACCTCGTCGGCCTCGTCGTGAAATCCCACGACACCGCCAAGTTCCTCCACGCCGGCTTCCTGGCCGCGTCCCTGGCCGTCCTCGCCCTGACGCTTCACCGCGGCCACCGCAGCCGCAACGCGGCGCTGGCCGGCCCTCTCCTGTTCCTGGCGTGCCCCGCCGTCGGGGTCATCGCCGGAACCGGGTTCATCGATCACATCGCTCTCTTTCACCTGGCCGTCGCCTTCGCGCTCGTCTATCGGAAGGGGCGCCCGCTCCTCGTCGGCCTCTGTCTCGGAGCGGCTCTCGCGACGAAGCTGACCGTCGGCCCCGCCGCGGCAGCGCTCGCGCTCGCCTTCGGGTTCGCCCGCCCGCGCGGCGCCCGGTTGAGCGCCCTGGCCACGATCGCGGCGTGCTCGACCATCATCCTCGCCCCGTTTCTCGTGAGGAATGTCGTCGGGTTCGGCGACCCGGTCTTCCCGATCGGGTACCTGGCGACGGGGCGGCCCCTGCCGGGAGTCGGCACCGACGTCTACAACCACTTCGCAACTTTCAACAAGAAGAACGCCGGCCCGCTCGGCGTCGTCTGGCAGACACCCGACTCGGGCGAGGACGACGAGACGGCAGGGATCCACAACCTCGCCGGTCTCCTGCTCCTCTTCTTCGGGCTTCGGGACCGCCTCGTCCGGCTGGCGGCCTGCATGGCCCTCCCCTTCCTCGTCTACGCGGCCTTCACCAGCCCGCCCACGCGATACCTCCTCCCGATGCTCTGGGGGCTCTCCCTCGCGGCCGCGGCGGTGCTGGCGCGAGTGTTCCCGCGAAGGGGAGCCTGGCTGGCGATTCCGCTCGCACTGCCGGGTCTGTTCGTGTCATGGGACTTCCAGGCGCGGAACTTCGGCGCCGCCGACTACCTCTTCGGCCATTCCTCGAAGGAGGAATACCTCGCGCGGACGATTCCGGGCTACCGGGCCGCGGCCTACGTGAACGGGCTTCCTCCCGGGGGCGTCATGGTCGGGGACTTTCCCGGGCCGGTCTATTTCAACCGGCCGTGGATCGTCGAAGGGCTCATCAACGAGGCGCCTCTCACGATCTGGATCCGCAACGGCGAAAACGCAGACCGGCTCCTCGCGCGACTCCACGAGAACGGCATCCGCTGGCTGCTCGCCACGCCCGCCTTCGGCGGCGGGACCCCGCTCTCGCTGCTGCCGTACGCGCCAGACCCGACGAAAGGCCACGTCATGGCGGCGCTCCGCGCCCGCCTCCGCTTCGTGAAGACCGTCGACGGTGTGGACGTCTGGGAAATCCCGGCGTCCGCTCGTTCCGGGAAGCCATGATGTCCCCCGTGCCGCCCCGCTTCGACCCGAAACGCCGGCGCGCGGTGACGTTCGCGCTCCTCCTCGTCACCGCGCTCGCGTCCTTCGAGTCGACGGTCGTCTCCACGGCGATGCCGACGATCATCGGGGACCTCCACGGCCTTTCCCTCTACTCGTGGGTCTTCTCCGTCTACCTCCTCACCTCCACGATCTCGATGCCGCTCTTCGGGCGCCTCGCCGACCTCTACGGCCGCCGGCGGGTCCTCCTCGTCGCCACCGCCCTCTTCCTCGGCGGCGCGCTCGTCTGCGCTCTCGCCCGCTCGATGCCGCAGCTCATCGTCGCCCGGGCGCTCCAGGGCCTCGGGGCGGGCGGCCTCATGCCCGTCGCCCTCACCGTCACCGGAGACCTCTACTCGATCTCGGAGCGCGCGAAGGTCCAGGGCCTGTTCAGCGGCGTCTGGGGCTTCGCGAGCCTCATCGGTCCCCTCCTCGGCGCGTTTCTCACGGTGTCGTTCGGCTGGCGGTCGATCTTCACCATCAACCTCCCCCTCGGCCTCCTCGCCTTCGCGCTCGTGGCCACGCAGATGGTCGAGACGCGCGAGCCGCGACGAGACCCGATCGACCTCGCGGGCGCGGCCCTGCTCGCGATCGGCGTCACCGCGCTCCTCTTCGCGGTCCTCCACCGCGCAGGCCCGGGCTCCCTCGGGCTTCTGGCCCGAGCCGGCCTCCTGCTCCTGGCGGTGACCTTCCTCTACGCCTTCGCCCGCCTCCAGGGGCACCGCGAGCACCCGCTCATCCCGCCCGACCTCTTCACCCGGGTGGAGACGGCGGCCCCGTACCTCTCCGGCCTCCTCATCGGGACGAGCATCTACGGCGTCGACACGTTCGTCCCGCTCTTCGTCCAGGGGGCCCGCGGCGGAAGCGCCGGGGCCGCGGGCGCCGTCGTCACGCCGCTCGTCTTCGGCTGGTCGCTCTCGGCCGCGGTGGCCGCGCGGTTCATCGTCCGCCTCGGCTTCCGCAGGACGGCCCGCGCCGGCGCGCTCCTCATCCTGATCGGCTTCGCCGGGCTGGGCCTCGCGGCCCTTCTCGATGCCGGCGTCGGCTGGATCAGCCTCGCCTGCGGCCTGGTCGGCCTCGGCCTCGGGCCGTCGTCGCTGAGCCAGGTCCTCGTCATCCAGCACGTGGTGCCGGAGAAGAGGCGCGGCATCGCCACCAGCCTCGTCCCCTTCTCGCGCACGGTCGGAGGCTCGATCGGCGTCGGCGCCCTCGGCGGCATCCTGGCCGCAGGCCTCGCCCAGAGGCTCGGCCCCGCGGCCGACTCGGCCGGGAGCCTCCTCACCGGCGGCGCCGCCTCCTCGCCCGAGCTGCGGATGGCGATCGAGCGTTCGCTCCTGCCCGTCTTCGCGGTGCTCTTCGTCCTCGCGGCCGTGAACCTCCTGGTGACGGCGAGGTACCGGGCGGGGACGGACGGCGTGGGCTGATTCCGGGCCCGAAAACTTTTCTTCACTTCCCCTGTTGTAAATCCGGGCCCCTCGCGGAGCTTGGCTAAAGGACCCGTCCTTGTTCGTGAGGCGCGTCGCCCAGGCCCACCCGGCAAGGCATGCCGAGCTCCTTTCGGCCCCCGCCACCGAAGGGCGCGGAGCGCTGGCCCTTCGCCAGGCGCAAGAACTCAACCCATTGATTTCAATAGATTTATGAGAGCCGATTCAGCGGCCCAGCCGGCTCTGGCCCCGGACCTCCCGCCTTCTCCGGAGCATCCCCGGGGTCTCGCCCTCTGCCTGTCGGGGGGCGGTTTCCGTGCGCTCCTCTTCCACCTCGGAGCCCTTCGCCGCCTGAACGAGCTCGGGGTGCTCGCCAAAGTCGACACCCTCTCCGCCACGTCCGGGGGAAGCATCCTCGCGGCCCGCCTCGCCACCCTCATCGCGAAGGAGCCGACGAACAAGGCCGCGTTCACTCCCGAGGCGTGGGACGAGCTCGTGCAAGCCCCGCTCCTCGCTCTCACACGCGAAGACCTCCAGCGAGGGTTCCGCACGCTTCAGCTCCTCGCCCGAAACCTGTTCCGGCCCCACGCGCGCGTCGAAGCCCTCGCGAAGCGGTACGAGGAGATCCTGACGCCGCTGAAGCTCCGCGACCTTCCTCCGGCCCCCCGCTTCGTCTTCTGTGCCACCGACTTCCTCCGGAGCGTTCCCTGGACCTTCGAGCGCGACCGGATGGGCGACCGCCAGCTCGGGTGGGCCCCTCCTCCCGAGGCCGCCACCCTCGCGCGCGCCGTTGCCGCCTCGTCCTGCTTTCCGCGCTCCATCAGCCCTCTCCCGGCGCCGCTCGACCCCTCGCTTCTCACCGGCGGCGCGGCCCTGCCCGGTGCGGCCCGCGACGCCGCCATCCGGCACCTCGCCCTCGGCGACGGCGCGAGCCACTCGCACCTCGGCCTCGACCCCGTCTGGAAGAGCCACACCACCGTCCTCGTCTCCGAAGCGGGTGCGTATCCGAAGGCCCGGCCGAGAAAGCTGTCCTCTCCCCGCCCGGACCCGTTTCCCACCGGCATCGACGGCGAGGGCCAGGAGATCCGCCGGCGCCGCCTCGTCTCGGGCTTCGTCGGCGGCCAGATCTCCGGCACCTTCTGGAGCATCTCCAGCGCCCCCTCGAGCTATCGCATCCCATTCGGCTACTCGAAGAGCCTCGCCCGCGACGTCCTCTGCACCATGCGCGCCGGCCTCGACCCGGTGACCGACGCCGAGGCCGCCGTCCTCCTCAACCACGGCTACCTCACCGCCGACGCTGCCCTCCGCACCCACGCGTCCCAGCTCCTCCCCCGGATCGTTCCCCTCCTCCAGGTTCCCGTCCCCGGCTGGTCGCCCGCGGACCCGGACATCGAGAGACGGGTGAGGATCGCGTTCGCGGGAAGCGCGAGGCGGGCCCGATGGTGGAAGATCGACTCATGACTTCGAGCCGTGCCGTCCTCGCGCTCCTGGCGCCCTTCGCGCTCGCGGCGCTCGCCCCGTCGACCGCACTCGCCGGCGAGGCCCTTCACTTCACGAGCCCGGCCGAGCTCTACGGCAAGGGCAGGGTCTCCACGGAGTTCAGCGAGATCAAGGTCACCTTCAGCCCCGACGGCACCCGCGTCCTCTGGGGCTCCACGAACCGCCCCGGCGGCCCCGGCGGCTGGGATCTCTGGGAGAGCCGGAAGGAGAAGGACGGGTGGAGCGCGCCCGCGCCCGTCGCCTTCAACTCGCCAGAGAACGACTTCGACCCCTTCTTCGCGCCCGACGGCCGCAGCGTGTACTTCTTCAGCAATCGCCCCGGCGGCTCGGGAGGGGACGATCTCTACGCCGCCCCCTTCGATCCCGCCACGGGCCAGTACGGCGCCGCGCAAAACCTCGGTCCGCTCGTGAACTCCGCCGGCGACGAGTGGGCCCCCGTCGTCAGCCCCGACGGCGCGACGCTTCTCTTCGCCACCGACGGCCGGGGCGGAAAGGGGCTCCACGATCTCTTCGTCTCTGCGCGCGGCAAGGACGGGTGGCAGGAGCCGAAGCCGCTCGTCGAGGTCAACAGCCCCGACGAGGACTTCGACGGTGCCTTCCTCTCCGACGGCCACACCCTCGTCTTCACGCGGCGGACGAAGGACCAGGACGGCGCTGACCTATACGTCGCGCCGTGGCGGGAGGGCCGCTACCGGGCTCCGCAGCGCCTCGGCCCCGAGGTGAATGCCGAGAAGAGCTGGAACCTGGGGCCGGCGACGAATCCCGGCGAGCCGGGCGTCCTCTACTTCTCGTCGCATCGAAGCGAGAACAGCGCGGGGCGGCTGGATATCTACCGGGTTGGGTACACGCTCGAGGCCTCCACGCCGAAGGCACCCGGCGCTCCCGTCGTTCGCCAGACCCTGACGCCGCCAGGAGACTGAGATGACAGCCCTTTCCCCGCGTCCGACGAAACGAATCGCTGCTCGGACAACGATCGATGCCTATCTCGCTACTGTCAGCCCCGAGGAGCGCGCGGCGCTCGAGAAGACTCGGAAGACGATCCGCGCGGCCGCGCCCGGCGCCGAGGAGTGCATCAGCTACCAGCTCCCCGCCTTCAAGCTCGACGGAAAGTTCCTCGTCGCATTCGGCGCGGCCGCGAAGCACTCTCCTTCGGGAGCGCAACGACGGGCCCCCCCCCCCCCCCCCCCCCCCCCCCCCCCCCCGGGCGGGGGGGGGCCCCCCCCCCCCCCCCCCCCCCCCCCCCCGCCCCCCCCCCCCGAAGACGGGGCAGCGGCTCCGGCACCGCCGACACGGCCGCACGAGGGAGCGAAGTCCCGGACCTGTAGGGCCTCACGCCCCCTCTCAGGGCGTTTCTGCGCACCATTCGGAGTGTATGTGTCGACTGCCTCTGCCTCCTCACGCCAGACTGTTCCTCTCGCGGGGGATGTGTACCGTGCCACCTTCGACGTGACCGACGGCGACGACGGCATCCACATCGTCTCCTTGACACGCCTCGACCGTCCCACCGGCAGGGTCCTCCGCGTCGTCGTCTCGTGGTTCGAAGGGGGCCGGTGGGTCGAGCGGACGGTCGAGCTACCCGATCAATCGACCGGCCTCCGTCTCTCACCGTTCTTCAGGGATCAGAAGCCAACCGCAGAGTACCTGCCCATGGACGAGTCGGCAAAGGTCCGTTCCCGGCTGTAGATCCGGCCTCCTCGCGCGGCCCTGTCCGCAAGGAACTACGCAGGCGGAGGTGCCCGGAGCCACCCTCCCGTCCTCCGAGGGACACTGGCAGTCACGCGCGACTTCGGGTCGCGTGGCGAAAGCCAGCGCCGCCGCCTCGGCCGCGCCCTTCCCCTTCTCTTCCGCTGCATCCTCGGGGTCTCCACGAAACGCCCGCGCCGCCCACCGAACAACGACGGACGTCGGAAACCCGTAGGCGAGGCTGATTCCGCCCGGACGCGACATGTTCCAGACAGCCCCGTGTATCCCGACACTGGCGACGCCGCCTTAGATGGCGCCTTGCGGTATGGCCGGGCGGGATTCCTTGTGGGGTTGCTGGATTAGCCTGCTCTTCGAGCGGTCTATCGTGGCGAACGTGAAGAGATGTTTAAATGGCGCTTCGGTGTCAGGCTGGCGTGCGAGCCGTCTAATAGGATGGTCAGGCGGGGACCTAAGGACCTCGAACTCTGCTGCCCCGGTCACACTCGCCGGATCACATCTCACCCTCTTTTGTAACGGTTCCTCTACCATCACGAAGCACCCTCGTATGTATAGGAGGAACGATGAAGATCAGCCTCTTGCTTAACGACGTCTCCCAAGACCAGTCTACCGTTCTCGGCGACGGTACGGCACTCGTGGGCTGGAGGCCCACATGCCCGCTACTGGTGGCAAGCCCGGCGGACGCCGATGCCGATTGCCCTTCCCTCACTCTTCGGAAAGAGACTCGGGCGGAATCGCTGTCCATGGACCATCGATGCGCGTGTTCCGTGTAGATGTCGACGCGTTTCCCTTGCTCGAACGGCTTGCAGCCGGCGAATCGCTTCAGTCAATCAGGGACACGACGGCAGGCGTACCTCTCGCCGAGATAGACAAACTCGCTGCCCTTCTGCAGGCGTTTCGACTTCTCGTAGAAGACTAGAAGACTACCGTACGGTATGGACGCGGCCTGGTGCCTCTCGGCGCCGCTCTATGTAGAACTAGCAATCACGGAGCGATGCCAAAGCCGTTGCTTGTACTGTTCGGCGATGCCCTTCTCTGAACGGGAAATGGACACCGACACGGCACTCCGTATCGTCAGCGAGCTGGGAGACCTGCGCGTCTTCACGGTGGTGATTTCGGGCGGGGAACCTACTTTGCATCCTGGCATCCTCGAGATAGTGGACGCTGCAACCCGCCGCATTCCAAAGGTAATGCTGAACACCAACGGCATTCTCTTGGCCGACTATGGGTTTGCCTCAGAGCTATGTCGCATCGCGCCAAGGGCGACTCTCTCGATTAGTCTCGATTCAGCGGACGTCAATGTCAACGATGTCAATCGCAGGTTCGGGGCAGAGGCAGTGAAGGCCATTCGCATCTGTGCGGCTCTAGGGCAGACCGTCTGCTTATCCAACCGTCTGACGGACGAGAGTATTTCTTGCGCAGAGGGGTTGATGGACGAGTTCTATCCGAGCGTAACGCACTTTTCGGTTCTCCCACGCATTTCGCGGACACTTCACGAGTCACTGCTGAACTCCGAAGAGTATTGGAAGCGTGTGGAAGACTTCGGCTCACGCCTGAACGCGAAGTACGGAACCCGGAACGAACTATCAGTGGTCCTGCCCTTCCGCACAATGCCACTCGAGGAGCGTGGCGACCTGTTGAATCATGTTCAGCGCTGTTGCTGTCCCTTTACGAAGATGTTCGTCGACTCAACCGGCAGGGCCTTCCCTTGTTTCTATTCCGCCCACACAGACAATCTCCTCGGCGAGTTGCACGAGACCAGCGTGTCACAAGTATGGAAGAGCGAGAACGCCCAGAGGGTTCGGTCGAAAGCGCTTTCTGAAAGCCCGTGTGGCATGCCTCCGGGAAGTCGAGCTATTCCTTTACGATACAGAGGCAGCGCGCTCTGATCTTCATGCCACTCGTCTTCGCCAGCGTTCAGAACCTAATACTACTGTGGAACTCGCCACGCTCGCCGCTGATGCCAGACGTTAGGCGCACGGCGCATCCACGCCCGCCGCCTCCGGGTCGCACCCATAGCTCTTAGAGCCTTCGAGGACCCCGCTCAACCTCCGTCATCGGACGCGCTCCGCCACACTCTCGGTTCGTCTGCGGGCCACTGGGCAGCCGTAGTCCAGCATGCCCGTGGGTCTGCGCGCCCCTCTCCGAACTTTGGTGTCACTCCGGCTCCAAGGCCGGCTGGTCTCTTCGCCTCATGCAGAAGGAGCGCGTCATCCTCTACCTCGCGCCTCAGCATAGCGCCGTCCTCGTCGGGCTGGTGCTCGGCGAACGCGCAGCTCAAAGTGCCGAGGCCGGCTCATTGCCCTCTCGCTCTGGCTGCCCTCACAGCCGCCCCCGAAGTACGCAGATGGCCCGCGGCATTCGCATTTCCGCCGCCTCCCACGCGCAGATTGAGGTCGTGCAGGCCCTCGTTCCTTACAAGCTGCTCGCCGGGCCGCCCCCGCCTCCCGGAAGTCCGTAGCCAAGCCGCGGCCCGCCTAACCCGGCTTGCAGCGGACTTCGCTTCGCTCGCCGCTGAAGCCACGGTTAGACCCCAGCGGGTTCCTCATGCCGCAGCCACCGAGATTCGAACCTCTTCGATCCACTCGCGCCCTAAGGAGACTCAACATGGCCACACGACGCACGCGTCGTCGCACCGAAAAGCCGAAGACCTTTCTTCAGTGGGTCGCCGCCGACAGCGCTACGGCCCGGAAGGCCCTTTCGGCATGGTTTGGGTCCGACACACCGCCGCGAAAGGAAGTGGACATAAGCGAAGCCTACCGGGCCAGCAGTCGGCTGCTCGGTGAGTACGTCACTCTCGACGAACCACACCAATCGGACATTGACAAGGTGATGCGCCGAATTACGGCGTACGCTGACGACCGGTCCCGAAAGCGGCCACTGAACATAATAATGCGTGCAGAGCCAGGGTCGGGCAAAACGCACTTTGTCAAGTGTTTGGCGACGCGTCTCCGACGCAACCAAGCGACTGCCGTCGACTTCAACATGGCAAGCCTGCAGCACGCTGAGGATCTCGTCGTTCCGCTTGACGCCGTTCGCAACCAGAAAGTCGTTGATCGTCTTCCGTTGCTGTTCCTCGATGAATTTGATAGCGATCAGACAAAGCTCGCCCTCCTTCTTCCGCTTCTGTGGGACGGCGAACTACATGTCGCGCATAAGGATCTGAAACTCGGCAAAGTAGTGATTATCCTCGCCGGAAGTTCTCGGCGAATCAGCGAAGCGATGACAGAGGGCAAGGCCATGACTCAAGGGCCGCACTCGGCGAGCGACAAGTGGCCGGACCTCCTATCGCGGATTAACGGCGGTGAGCTGCAGATCCCCGCTCTCGATCTCGTAGAGGGCGCTCGAGATCGTCGCCTCGACAAGGTCTGTCTCACCGTGGCGCTGCTTCAGGAACGCTTTGGCGCCCTCGAGTCAATCCCGTGGGCGTTGCTTCGGTTCGTGCATGCGACGCAGTTCCGTTATGGTGTCCGCAGTATCGCGCACCTTATCGACCTGCGCGGCGCCTTCTCAGGGACGGGCTACTGACATCGCCCGGAACCGGCAGGAGCCCGCCGGGAAGCTCTCTCTCAATGGTCTTCCCTTGGGTAGTCTGGCCCAACTCAAGGAAAGCAGTCTCGCATATCACCTTGTAGCACCAGACGGCGCATCTGCTGTTATTTCCAACTGGGCGAACATTGCTTCATCCAAGGTGGACGTGAAACTCGATCGCTTTCCAATGCGCTATTCCTCAATCTATGACATGTACGTGCCACGGGTCTAAGCCCATGCAGCGGACTCGCTCCGCTCGCCGCTGCTGCGTCGGTTAGGCCCCAAACAGCCTTCCTCCTCTATCCGCTCTCCGCCGGCACTCCCCTCACCATGTCGCCGCCGCGCTCTGCGGGACCGAATTCAGGTTCAAACGCGGATTCCTTCTTCGTCCCCCCTTAAACACGGATGCATTGAGCGCTCAAGTACATCCGCGCCCTTTCGAGCGCATTTCCGCAATTGAGGATTACCACTATGTCATCCACCGAGAGCAATCAGGACCAGCCAATAACCGATCCCGCCACACTACAGCAACTATTTGCCCGCGGCTACTTTGCCTCATGCACGTTCATCAATGACCTGCCCCTTCACTGGCAGGTAAACATCGTTCAGGTTGGCTGCAAGTTCATCGATGACGACGGACACAATGACAACAGGGGGCCGACGTAACGTTCCCGGGCAGCGGCGCCAGCGTAACTCAACTCGCCCACAACGGCTGCCGCCGCGCCACTGGGTCGTCATGAAGGCGCGTGCAGCGGACGGCGAGGAGTTCAACCTCTTCAACAACGCCACCGTGGAGGCGGGCTACTGTGGCGGAAACCGGAAGTGGCACTTGGTTCCGAAGAAGCGCTTCATGAAGGGGGAGGTGGGCTCCGCGGCACGCTTCGAGCTAACCCTCGGCGCCTAGCATTCCGCATCGCGACACATCGGTCCGCTTCGCCGATAGCGCTCTTCGGCACAACATGGTCCGCTATCGGCGGCGCCTTCTCTCTACCAAGCCATCGGTCGGCCACTCGGCGCTGGCCCAGGCCCACCCTCCCCGACGGGGCCTAGCTTCAACCTCTAAGTGCAACACCCATTGGGACTGAGAAAGATGTCCAGCGGCGTCAGAAAGCCGTGGCGTTTGCGGGGCGGTTGTTCAGGGCGGCGGCTATCTTGTCGCAGTCTTCCTGTGTGGTGCTCTTTAGGCTGCGCCCCCTTGGCAGGTACTGCCGCACCAGCCCGTTGAGGTTTTCGTTCGAACCCCGCTCCCACGAGTGGTAGGGCGTGGCGAAGTAGCAGGTCACGCCGAAACGCCGCTCCAGGCGCTCGTAGTCATGGAACTCCGTGCCGTTGTCAAAGGTGATTGTCTGAAACCTATGCCGCATGCGCTGGATGACACTGGACGCCGCTGCCGTGGCTTCAGCCATGGTTCGCGCCTCGAGCTTGCGGATCAGGGTGAAACCGCTCTTGCGTTCCACCAGCGTCAGAAGGCAGTGCCTGGATCCGGTGCCCATGACTGTGTCCCCTTCCCAGTCGCCAATACGGCTCGCTGGTCGACGACCGCCGCTCGCTCCGATATGTGTCGCTTGCCCGGAGCACGCCCCGCGTGGGCCGGCTGCGATAACGCTTCCGTCCGTCTTCGACATGATCCACGTGAACCGGTAGAGCGTTCCTCCCGTGCGCCTGTCGTGTCGCAGCCTTCTATAGATCGTCTCGTGGCTCGGGACGCTCCTCCCCTTCAGCCCGAACTGGCCCACGATCTGCTCTGGGCTCCACCGCTCCCTCAGGGCGCTCTCGACCTGGTTCAGCACGTCCTCGCTGAATTGCGGTCCACGGCGGCATCGTCGTCGTCTCGCCACCGCGTAGCTCTGGGCCTTCTCGCCCCGATAGGCCCCGTCATGGGGCGTCGCGTTTCGCCGCATCTCGCGGCTGATCGTGCTCGGCGCCCGTCCTAGCTCCTCGGCCAGCTCACGCTGGCTCCGAGCAACCGTCGGCCCCCCGCGATGAGATACTCGTTCTTCGGGTGAGCTGGTGATACAGCGTGGTCGCAACCCTTCTTGCCGGAATGAGGTGGCGGTCAGTATCACCGCTCGCCCTCTTCGGATTCGGGTGTTGCACTTAGTATGTGAATCCGCGGGGCCTAACCCCGGCATGCAGCGGACTTCCATCGAGAGGCTCGAAGGCTTCGCACCGGGGTGACCCGGCACAGGAAACTATCCGTGCTCTAACAGGCTGCTGAAAAGACCGGTTCGAAACCGTTGACAGTACGGCCACTGCGGGCGACCTTATCGACGTGCGCGGACACATCGAGAAGCAGCCCGATCTGATCGTCGAACACCACATTCAGCTCCGCGAAGAGAGGAGTTCGTACCATGCATGTCTTCAAGTGCGGCGCGATCTTGGTCGCAACGTCCCTGCTACACACCGCCTGCGCGACGACTTCCGTTCAAGAGGCCGCTACAAAGTCGTCAGCCCTACGCGACACGCACGAGCGCCTCAACGGCGCGCTCTTTATGCAGACGGCAGCCGAGTACGAGATCCTCTGCAGGGTCGCCTATGCTCAGGCGCGAGGCGCACTCGCCGCCGCGCTCGCCGACCAGTCGTGGACGGCCGCGGTCGAGCAAACCGGAAGCTATCAGGGGCTTCCCACGGCCGTCGTCCTGGACTTGGACGAGACCGTCCTCGACAACTCGCGCTTTCAGGGCCGCCTCGTGAACGATCGGAGCGGCTACGATGACGCCGCGTGGACTAGCTGGACCAAGCTGCATGCGGCGGTTGAGGTCCCGGGAGCTCGCGACTTCCTGGAGTACGCGGCCGCGAAAGGCGTCACCCTCTTCTACATCACTAACCGCCCGAGCACGCAGGAAGCTGACACACGCGCCACACTCGAAGGCCTCCCGGTAGTTTTACCGTCCACTCCCGACACCGTGCTAACCAGGGGTGAGAAAGTGGCTGGACCTCGTCGGACAAGACCGCACGGCGCGCGTTCGTGGCCAATGACTACCGAATCCTCCTTCTCATCGGAGACGACATCGGCGACTTCGTAACCGGCTCGAAGGACACACCTTCGAATCGGAAGATCCTCGCGAACAGTCACGTGAATAGGTGGGGCACCAAGTGGATCCTCCTCCCGAACCGCGCTATACGGCTCTCGGAAGCTGCCCTTACGGGCACGACTCCACCCTGCCAGACGCCGAGCAGCTCGCGAAGAAGCTCTCACAGGTTCAGGGGTTCTGAGCCCTCATGCGACTCGCAACGCCCAGGCTTGCTACCCTCGCCGCAGGCGCGCCTCCCAAGTTCGGAGCGGAACTACCGGCTCTCCACTCGCTCCTGTCGACGGTCGCGCCCGCAGCGCCCACGCTGCATACTGATCACGCACGTTCTCCAGACGGCCATCGCCTACATCGAGGCCGTTCACAGCGTCTTCCGGTGGCGCGGGTCGTCGCCATCCCCTATTCCGCGTCTCCTGCCGCCGTATTGGCTCTCCGCGACAAAGGCTTCCACGTCGTCGTGCCGGTTTCGATACCCGACACGTTTTCTCGAATCGGAACGACACGTGACCGCGGCCTGACCGAATCCTCCTCGGACCTCGTCGTTCAGGAGGTCGGCGGATACTGGCGCGGGCGTCGGCGCTGCTCGGGCGCGGTTCCCCAACTTCCTGGGCGTGGTCGAAGACACCAACAACGGACACTGGCTCTACGAGAGCACCGGTCCGCACCCGATTCCTGTCTTGTCCATGGCACAGAGCCCTCTCAAAGGGGTTGAGGATTCGATCATCGGCGATGCCGTCCTGTTCAGCATCGAGCGCGTCCTCAGAGAGGACTTCGCGGCGTCTGCCAGGGTCTGCGCTGCGCCGTCATCGGTTTCGGCAAGATCGGCCGGTCGACCGCTGTCGCTCTGAAGGGCCGTGAAGCGGTGGTGTCTCGGTTTACGACATCAACCCGGCGAAAGACATGAGCGCGAAGGGAAGGGTTTTTTCCTAAACCGCTGCGACCTTCTTCCGGACTCCGAGCTCGTCATAGGCTGCACCGGTCAGACGCGTCGATACGTCTGGTCGACATTCCCTTCCTCCGGGAAGGCGCCATCCGGTGAGCGCGAGCTCGAAGGCCATCGAGTTCGCGCTCGCGGATTTCGAAAGCTCCTGCCGCGTCGAGAGGTTCTCGGATCTCGTGTGGAGGTTCACCCAGCCGAACGGAAAGAGCTTCTACGTCCTCCTTCAGGGCACGCCGGTCAACTTTCGGGACGGCAGCGTTCTGGGTACGATTCTAGACATGATCTATTGCGAGTTGGTCGTCTGCATGCGCGAAGTCGCTGCGAGGCGGGCGCCGATTGGCCTCTCGAAATCGCTGCCGGCGGTTCAAGACGAGGTGGCCAAGGCCTGGATGCGGGCGCACTCAGAGGACTTCCGGATCGCGCTGGACGACAAGGTGTGGGACTACCCGGAGAGCCTCCGGCTGGGTCTGCCAAAGCCGTGATGCGCCCGCGGGTCTTGGGGCTCCTCTGATGGACGGAGACACGCAGCGCGGAACACCACGAACCTCCGGCACACTGTGGGCAGCGGCTGCCGGCTCCACGTCGAGGCGGCCACCGACTTGGCGCGGCGTCTCCTACCGCTTGACGTACCTGCTACCCGGGCATGAGCCGAGCGCCGCCGGGTTGGTGGCGTTGCATCGGTGGACGCATCGGGAGGCACTGCCGAACCCCGTAGTCATTCCGCCGGCGCTCCTCGCCTGGTCTTCGCTGTTCCATCCCCGGTTCTTCGCCGCTACCGACGCGGAGCGAGACGGCACGCCACGGGTCTACTGCCGCTGGCCGGCGGACGCGCCGCGTACAGAGGATCTCGCCCGTTTCCGCCTGCAGTCGACGTTGTTCCTCGCTGGCGTCACCCTGTCCGCCGCGATCGTCCAGTCCGGCATTCCCCGGACCATGGCGAGCAAGTACGATCATCTCTGGGAGGCCGGGCTGCTGGCACGTGCCGGTACGCCGCTCCCGAGCTGTCCACGTTGGACCTCCGCACGCGTCCGAGAGCTCGTGGCCGATACCGGCGCCAGCGACGTCGAGCGGTTGCTTGCGCTCCGCCGGCAGTTCCTGGCTGCTTGGACCCTGATCGCGCCCGAGTCCGACGTTGGAGCGGGAGAAGTCGAGCAGATGTCTGCGTCCGCGTTGCCGGAAGACCTGGCGGATCGGTTCGGATTCGTCCCCGAGCTGTGTGAGGTGTGCGGCCCTGACCTTCAAGCCGTCATCGCCTACGGTTCGAGCCTCTCAAAGTTCCAGCTTCGCCGACTACGACGTGCTGCTGGTCGCGGCAGATGCCGAGGGGCTCCTTTGCAGGCTTGCGGGGCGAATGCCCCCCGGTGGCGCGGCAAGGAGATCAACGTCGGCGTCTACGCGAGCGACGAGCTGATCGCGATGCAGCGCCTTTCAGGTGACAACCTCAAGGACTATGGGCTGTGCCTCTGGGGGCGCCGCGCCAGCGGTCCGGAAGCCAGTCTCCCTCGCGGAACTTCGGCTTTGAGTCGTGCGGCAAGGCAGCAGCTCGGAATGCTGAGCCGGGCGTTGGGAGAGGCCGCCGCAGATGACGGAGACGATCGGCAACCTCTACGAGTACTTCGTCAAGATTCCGCAAAACATCGCGAAGGGCTCTTGGGGCGCTCGGCGAGCGCTGGCCCAGGAGCGAGTGCAGACCTGGATGGACTTGAACTTCGATTTCGATGCCGTGACTAGTGGCGCTGCTGGCTGGCGACGTGGCTTCCGCGCTGGCCGCGTCCGCACCTCGACGGGAAGGGTGTTGGCGGCCTTGAACGAACGGGCCGAGCTGGTTACGAGATGCCCCTGAGCAGAGTACAGGCAAGGGTCCCCGCGCCTGCGTCCGGCTCGACGGCTCCCGCGCTGCGGTACGTCCTGGCCGCCTGCCAGGACTTGCAGCTGCAGGTCTCGGAGGGTCGGTGCCGGGAGCGTGATCGACTCGCTCTCCGCGGGCCGTCGGGTGAGCCCATTCTCATCGACTTGCAGCAGACGCACTTCTCCATCCTGGAGCAGGTCCTCGGGGGCGTTCAGGTCGACTTCGCCAGCCTGCCGCTCCTTGTGCGCGGAGCCAGCAAGGAGATCCGCCTGCTGACGCCACGAATCGCCCCCGCCCGGTTGCTGCCGTCCGTCTATTCTTTTACGTACAACCGATACGGCGTGGTGCCCGGCTCCGATGAGGTCCGGAGCCCGCTTCTCGGCAGAGGTGTTCCGGCAGATGGCGGCCCGTCCCGAGCGTCCCACTGGCGACCGCCTTCTGGGCCTCTCGGCGAAACGCCCGCGGGCCCCTGCTGGCGGAGGAGGTCGTGGAGAGCTGCAACCTCGAGGTCAGGTGAAGCGCGCTTCCATATCGGGTCACCGCTGCACCGCTACCACTACCGCGAGCGGCACCCGACCTCCCATAGCGGAACGCCGCTTGAACGATGGTCACGGTTCCGAGCGGCCGGTGGCTTGCTTTTCGATTGGCGGAATCCGATGACCGACGAGAGGGCCACCGGCTGGCGGACGAGCCTCATCCGATGATTACGCGGGAGATCGGATGACGACGTCACTGTCGCCAAGCGACTCGCCCGCGACGCGTTCGAGTGGCTCGAGAGACGGTTCGCGCAGGCCGGCTTGCGGCTGATCGACATCTGCTTCTTCATTGACCGCACCGGTCGCGTCATCTATGGCGAGATCAGCCCCGATTGCATGCGGGTCCGGAGCCAGGCCTCGGCCGAGGCGGAAGCCCTGGACAAGGACGCCTGGCGAAGCGGGGGGCCTCCCGACGAGGTACTGACTCGCTATAGGCGCCTGCATCAGCTCGTATTTGGCGGGAGTCCCATCCGAGGACTCCGGAAGGGACCGAGAAGGGAGAGAGCCATGACGGACTACAAGAAAGCGGTCGAGAGGCCCGACGCCGTGAGAAACCGGCGGCTGAAGATGTCCCCGAGGCATCGTGACGCTCCCCGTTGCCGCTCGGAAGTCGCTCAAGATGATGAAGGGCCGCGGCGCCCGTGTCACGGTCGCGGTCGACAAGGGCGCGGTCACGCTGGCCCTCGCCGGAGTGACAGGAGGCTTCCGCGTGTCCCCAGGCGGGCAGCTCGAGCTCGGAGAGGAAGCGCGGTCCGTCCTCCAGACGGGCGTCGGTCGCCACTATTGGGTCGAGCTCCGCGACGACCAGGGCATGGTAACGCTGCATCCGTTCACATGATCTCGATGTTCGGCGTCTTCGGTGTCGACGGGCACGACGGCGCAGGCAAGACCAATGCTGGCGCGCTGCCCGTGTCCAACACGCATCGGCGGCTCATACCAGCGGCCCTTCCACTTCTACGCCGGGCGCCGCAATTTCGGACGCAACGCAGGCCGGCGACACCGCGAGGACGATTGCCCCGCCGGGAAGGCATCCTGCGCGCTTCCGCCGCCGCTGGCGATCGCAAGCCTGTTGTCCTGACCGCCCCTGATGACGGTCGCGTCGCTCGTGGACTGGGAGGCCTTGCGCGAACGTGGTTCTTGTGGAGGTCGACCGCGCTCTGCTGGGCGGACCTGACGGTCGCGCTTGAGCGGCCCGACCATCGGTATAGAGTCGCGAGTCGCTTGATTCTCATGTCCGCTACCGCCGTCTACCGGTCCCCGCCGATCGCAATGGAGCTACGTCGTCCGAACGGACCTGACCTCCGAATCGGGGTGTTGGGACCTACTCCAGACCTCGCTAAAGCGAAAGCCATCCGCCCTCCGGCCTAAAGCTTGCCCCGTCTCTGCAGCCACTGTCGCCCGGAGCTTCTTGCTCGCGCGGACGGCGAGGGCGTCGGTGCCGGAGAGGCGCACGGCCTCCCATTGCACGGGCGCCTGGGGGTTCGTCTGCCCGGGCGCGAGGAGCCACTGGTAGGTCTTGGGGAGGCGGGCCGCCACGGCTCCGTCGGCCGCCTGCTTCTGCATCTCGGCCTGCCGCACCTGGTGCGGGTCGAGGTTGAGGGCCTTCTTCTCCCGAGGATCGACTCCCAGGCCAGGAACTTCCGGAGCACCTCATCGAGGTCCTGCAGGCGGTCGTTGTCGGCCACGAGGAAGACATGGGTGTTCTGGAGGAGGCGCGGCGCGTTCCTGCAGGACGCGAGGATCGCCTTCGCCGCGATCTCGGCCGCGCTTCCGGCTTCCTTGCCGTAGCCGAGGGCTGCTCGGCGGGGAGGACGACGGGTCAGGCCTCGAGGTCGTCGGGGGCGTCGGCGCCCGTCCGAAGGAGCGGATGGATGCGCGAGAAGTCCCAGCTCCTCCTGAGGTCGGCCCGAAGGCGATCGTCCTTCTCCTGGGCCATCTTGGCTGGCGCGCGCTTCAGCTGCTCGGCGCGATCCTCGGCGAGCTTGGTCACGGTGGGCTGCGTCGCGTACCAGACGCGCGGGCCGTCCTGGTAGAGGTACGTCGCCGCCGCGGCAAGGCGCCTCAACGCGTCACCGAAGACGGCCGGAGGCTCGCCGGCATGACGCAGCCGAGCTCCCCCACCGGCTTCGGGCCGCGGGCCGCCGCGCGGGGCCGAGCCGAGACGCCCCGCCACCCGCCGCGCGCCCAGGCCCGGGGCGCCCGCCGCGTCTTCGCGGGCGAGCCGGGGCCCCGCCCCCGGGATGGGGACCCAGTCCGAGGAGCGCGCGCCCGCGCGCCGCGCCCGCGTCGCGGAGCACGGGGGAGGTGAGGGGCCGGCCCCCCCAGGGGGAGGGCGGCCGGCGCGCCCGCCCGCGCCCGCCGGGCGCGGCGCCGACCGCGGCGGGCCCGCCGAGCCCCCCGGCCCGAGCGGAGAACGGACGAACTATGACTGCTGCTCATCAGGGGATCGGGCAGTGCCCCCGCTCCAGCACGCATACCGCGTCGCCGTCGTTCGGGCCAGGCTCCGGTACCGGGCCGGACTTCGGCGTCGGGACGTCGGGAAGCGGAATCGAAAACGCCATCCCTTCGCTCAGGCGGCGAGCGAGCCAGCGGGCGAAATCGAGCGGCGAGGAGGTCGAGCTCTTGTCCGGGCGAATCCCCACCGCGTCTCGGTACCGGGGTCCTGGTCGGCGCTCGCCACTCCGTTCGCTGCGAGCAGGGCGACGCCAAGTAGAGCGGCAATGGCGGTTCTTTTCACGACGGCCTCCTCCAGCTTCGTTCGAGGTTTCGCTGGAGACGTCGGGGAGCGCCCCCCGGAGTGTCTCTACGCCTAAGCTGCGCGAGGAGGCCGTTTTTCCTACAGGCGCGTCGAAAATAGTTTCAGACGGCCCGGCGGAGGCGCTCCGAGATCTGCCCCTGGGCCTGGTTTCGGAGAGTCCCGACGAGGTCGATATCGGGAAGGTCGCCCCCGAGGGCCGCTTCGAAGGAATCGAGAAGCTCCGGGTCGACGGCCTCGAGCGCTCTCACCTCTCCGGCGAGGCTCCCGAGAAGCTGCCGGGCCCGTTCGAACTCTCCTGACCGGACGAGCGCTTCCACTCGGAGGAGGTGCATCGCCAGCTCGTCTCCTTTTGCGCCCTGCGTTGAAAAGAGACGCGCAGCGGATTCGAAGGCTCGGACGGCATCGGAATAGCGCCCCCCTTCGAAGAGGGTCCTCGCGAGGTTGGCCCGGATGAAGGAGTGGACGGCGGGACGTACCTCTCGGCCCACTTGCCGCAAGGCTCGCGCGTACTCGCGCCGGGCTTCGTCGACCCTGGAGAGGCGCAGAACGCTGAAGCCGAGGCAGTTCAGCACTCCGACATAGCTGCTCCACCGCTCGTGGTTGGCGAGCACCGGAAGGGCCTCGCGGAACTCCTTCAGCGCCTCTTCATCCCGGTCGAGGTACGACAGGGCAATCGCGTGGGCCGCCGCCGCCTTCGCCGCCTCGTCCTCCAGCCCCAGCGCCTGAAACGTCCCCCTCGCCCGGTCCGCCAGGTGCAGCGCCTCCTCGGCCCGGTCGAGGAAGGCGCGCCGCTGGGCCTCCACCAGCTCGACGGAGGCGAGGCGCCGTTCGGAGACGGAGCCTCGGGCGAAGGCGCCGTAGGCGCGGCGGAGGTCGCGGCCTCCCCTCAGGAACTCGCCGGTCCAGTTGCAGGCGGTGCCCTGGACGAGGAGGGATAGCCCCAGCAGGTCGTCGAGGGGATAGGCGCGTTCGGCGGGTGCGTCGAGGGCTCGGCCGTCGGCCCGGGCGGCGAGGACGGTGTCGGCGGAGGCACGGCCGAAGCGGGCCCAGCGGGCGGGGCCTTCGACCATGTTGTAGAGGGCGTCGTCGAGGGCGTAGCCGAGGCCGTAGCGGTCGCGAAGTGCGAGGAGGTCGAGGGCGGAGAGGGCCTCGCGGAGATCCTCTTCCGGGGCAGCCGCCGCGCTCAGGAGGCGGCTCTTGACCTCGGCGGCGTCGCGTGTCGCCGCGAACACTTCGTGGAGGGCCTCGTCACCGGCGGGCGGCAGGCGCCGCCCGAGCCGGGTGCAGTCGGGACGGCAGCGAAAGGGGTCGCCCTCCGGGAGCTCGGGCTCGGCCAGCGCTTCCTCGAGGGTGGGGAGGGTCGTCTTGAGCGTCCGGTCGAGCTTCTCGATCTCCCGGTAGGCCGAGGCGCAGGCCGGGCAGGTGGAGAGGTGCCGCTTCAGTCGCGCGGCGTCCATCTCCGACATTTCTCCCTCGAGGAGAACGAGAAGGGTGAAGTCGTCCGGGTGGGGCGCGGTCATCGGGTCGCTCCGAAGACCGCGCGGAGGCGCCGGATGCAGCGGTCCAGAAGGGTCCAGACGACGTTGCTCGAGGCGTAGGAGAGAGCCTCGGCCGTCTCCTTGAGGGTCTTCCCCTCGAGGTAATGGGCCCGGATGAGTCGCCGACAGGCAGGCGAGGCCTGTGCGAGCGTCTGGCGAAGGAGGATGAAAACGTCGGTCTGCGGGTCGGGCGCCGACCAGTCGTCGGCGGTCTTCGTGTCGTCCTCGATGGGCTCCTCGCGCCTCACTCCCTTGTTCCGGAGGAACTGAAGAGTCCTGAGATGGAGGATGCGGAACGAGAGCCCCTCGGCCTCGCGAAGGGGTTCGTCGTAGCGCATCAGCTCGAGGACCACGTCCTGCATCACGTCATCCACCTCTGGTGCCGAGAGCCGGAACCGGTAGCGGAGGTGCGCTTCCATCCTGCGGCGAAGGTCGCCCTTCGCCGCTATGGTTTCGGCAAGCTCCAGCCGGGTCCGGGGTGTCCGGGGTTCGGCATCCATAGGTAAAGCTCCGCGAGAGGCCTGATTTTCCTACAGGCCCGGCTCACTTTTTCAGGGAAATCGACCGGGAGTGTGTTTGCCGGCTCAGTAGGGGTCGTAGATCCGGACGACCCGCGGGTTCACCTGGCAGGTGACCTCGTAGGTGATGGTGCCGAGCCTGGCGGCCCACTCCTCGCAGGGAATGACCAGCTCGCCGCTGGGGCCCATCAGGACGACCTCGTCCCCGACCTTCACGTCGGTCTCGGGGCCGAGGTCGACCATGCTCTGGTCCATGCAGACGCGGCCGACGACGGGATAGCTCCGCCCGCCGATGAGGACACGGCCGCGGTTGGAGAAGAGCCGGTTGAAGCCGTCGGCGTAGCCCGCGGGGATCGTGGCGACGTTCGTGTCGACGGGAGCGACCCAGGTGCGGCCGTAGCCGATGGAGGTGCCGCGCGCGACCTTCTTCACGAACGAGACGCGGGTGAGAAGGCTCATCCCCGGCTTCAGTGGAATCGTCGCGGGCGTCTCGGGGTCGGGGCGGAAGCCGTAGACCATGATTCCGGGCCGCACCATGTCGAGCCAGGCGGAATCGTGGCCGAGGACGGCGCCGGAGTTCGCGCAGTGGACGAGGAGCCGCCGCCCTGCGGCCTCCTGGACGAGGCCCGCCGTGATGCGGAAGCGGAGGATCTGCTCGCGCGTGTAGGTGACGTCCGCCGCGTCGCTCACGGGGAGATGGGTGAAGACTCCCTCGAGGACGACGCCGGGCAGGCCGACGATGAGCCGCGCCAGCTCGGGAGCTTCGGCGGGACTCACGCCGATGCGTCCCATTCCCGTGTCGACCTTCAGGTGGACCGAGGCAGGACGGTTCGCTTCGGCCACCGCCGCGGCGAGCGCCTCGGCCTCTTCGCGCGAGCAGATGGCGAGCGTGAGGCCCGCCTCGATCGCGGCCCTCATCTCCCACGGAAACGTCGGTCCGAGCTTGAGGATCGGGAGCCGCAGGCCCGCCTCGCGCAGCTGGAGCCCCTCGGGCACCGTCGCCACACCGAGCCAATCGGCCGTGCCGGTGGCTTCGGCCATCCGCGAGACCTCGACCGCGCCGTGGCCGTAGCCGTTCGCCTTCACGGCGACGAGGACCTTCCGCTCCGGGCCGACGGCGGCACGGATGGCGCGGAGGTTGTCCCGGATGTTCCCGAGGTGGACGCGGGCGTGGGTGGCGTAGAGGAGGCTCATCCGCGGATCACGACTTTCTGGACGTACGGGCTCGTGCTCGCCGCCAGGAGCGCGCCGTAGCCGGGCCAGAACGCGAGCTCGTCTCCCACCTTCACATTCTCCTCCGCGTCTTCGACGTCGAGGATGAGGTGGTCGCTGCTCCCGCCGAGGACCGTGATTCCCGGCATCAGCGGCTCGATGCCGTCCACGACGCAGTCCTGCCGGCCGAGGTTGCAGATGGCGCGCAGGTGAACGCCCCGGTCCTCGAACTCCGGCGTGTCGCCGAAGGCGTCCTGCCCGCGGTCGCCGATCGGCATCGAGGGCTTCCGCTCCACCTCGACGACCTCGGCGACGATCCGGAACGTGTCCTGCCGGGTTCCCGGCCAGGGGCTCCGGTCGATGACGTTGCGGCCGAGGACGATCGCTTCGCCGATGCGGAAGTGGTTGATCTCCCGCGGCATCTCCCCGCTCGCCAGGAGCGGCAGGTTCGCGCTGTTGCCGCCCGAGAGGACGTTCAGGTCGAGCCCGGTCGCCTCGCGGCAGCGGTCGCGCACGTCGATGAGGGCCTTCATGTTCGCCACCGTCGGGATGACTCCCCCGTAGCAGGCGAGGTTGCAGCCCAGGCCGACGACCTCGATGTTCCGGAGCTTCGACGCTCCGCGGACGATCTCGATGGCGCGGTCGGGCCAGACGCCTTCGCGCAAGTCGCCGACGTCGACCATCACGATGACCTGGTGCTGGCAGTCGTGCATCACCGCCGCCTCGGAGAGGAGCTCGATGGTGCGGAGGTTGCTGTTGAGGGTGACGTTCGCGCAGCGGACGACGTCGGTGACCCGGCTCGGGGCCGGGATGCGGAGGAGCATGAGGGGCCGGTCGATGCCGGCGTCGGCCATCGACAGGAGGTTCTTGATCCGGCTGTCGGCGACCATGTCGGCCCCGCCCGCCACGAGCGCGCTCACGACCGCCGGATGCGCGCAGGCGACCTTCGTCACCGCCGCCACCTGCACGCCGTGAAAGTGGCAGAGGTTGATGACGGAGCGCGCGTTCTGGGTGATCCGGTCGGGGTAGATCTCGAGGCGGGGCGTTCGGATGTACATGGGAATGGGCTCCTGATCACTTCCAGGCCGTCGCCGTTCGCGCGTCGATCCACTGGCGGAACGTCGCGCGGACGTCGTCGGGGAAGGCGTGGGCAAGGGTGCCGAGGGCGCTGAAGCGGTACTCGGCGTCGACGAGGATCGTGGCCGACGAGTCGGGGAGGAGGTGCCTTCCGGCGCCGGTGCAGACGGCGCGAAGGCACTCGGCGGCCCGCTCCACCTTCGTGAGCGCGCCGCCGGTGGCGACGACCCACTTCACGGCGGTCAGGTCCTTTCCCTTCACGACTTGCCGGCGGCCGGTGGGCGTGTAGAGGTCGGAAACGACGCCGGCGTGCCGGCGCGCGCCGATGGCGACCGCCTTCTCGCAGAGCCAGCGGGTGAGGGCCTTTTCGCGCTCGGTGCCGGGTAGCGCTGCGAGGTCGTCGAGGTGCGTTTCGGCCATCAGCTCGCCCGACAGCTCCACGACGTGCCGGGCGTTGACGTAGACGCCGAGGTCTCCCTCGACGGTCCGCTTGGCGCGGGGCTCCGGCTCGACGAGCCGGGAGTGCCACTCGGCGCCCCCTTCCGTCACGCTGTGGACGTCCGTCGTCGCGCCGCCGACGTCGAAGACGAGGCAGTCGCCCGCGACCTCGGCGAAGAGCTCGGCGGCGCGGAGGACCGCGCCGGGCGTCGGGAGGATCCCGTGGCGCGTGAGCGTGGCGAGCCGCGCCATCCCTGGCGCGTGGACGATGTGGCGGTTGAAGGCCTCGTGGACGAGGCGGCGGAGCGGCTCGACGTTGAGGACGTCGACGTCGGGGAAGACGTTCTCGGCGACGTGCAGCTCGACGCCCGCCGCGCGGAAGAGCTCTTCGATGGGCTTCGGAGCGCGACGTTGCCCGCGTAGAGGACGGGCACGGAGAAGCCGCCTCGGGCGAGGCTCGCAGCGTTGGCGGGGCTGGCGAGGCTCGCGAGCTTCTCGGCGTTTCGAAGGACGATGCCCTTCTCTCCGTAGTCGACGCCTCCGGCGAGGAGGACGAGGTTCGGGCGGAGCTCACGGATTTCGTCCAGCTCGAAGTCGTCGAGCTCCCCCGCCGTCACCATCTTCACGATTCCGCCCGCGCCGAGCGCCGCCTCCCGCGCCGCCCGTGCCGTCATCGAGAGCGTCAGGCCGTGGACGGTCATCCGGAGGCCCCCGGCTGCCGAGCTGTTGACGAAGGTCTCGGCTCCCGCCGGATCGAGACCGGAGGTCGCGGCGAGGTCGGCGAGCGCCGCGTCGACGCCGATGCCGACGTCCCCCGCGGCGACGCTCGTCGGGGCGAAGCCCTGGGCCACGTGGTCGAAGCCGCCGCCGGCCCGGCGCACGAAGCCGTTCGCCTTCGTGATCGTCGAGCCGACCTCGAGCGTCAGGATCTCGATTCGCCTCATCGGTCCGAGCGGCCTCGCACTTCGTCTCCCGGGTCTCGTCTCAGACGGCGCCCCGCGTCCTCAGCGCCTTGACCATGGCGTTCACGACGTGGATCCCCTTCGTCCCGCGGCCGAAGGTGGCGTCGAGGCCGGTCTCCTTCGCCATGTCGCGGTTCACCTGGGTGCCGCCGGCGACGAGGACGATCCGGTCGCGGATCCCCTTCTCGCGGCAGAGCTCGGCGAGCTTCCTCATCTGGGCGCGGTGGACGTCGTTGTGGCTGATGATCGTGGAGATCAGGATGGCGTGCGCGCCGGTCTCGATGGCCGCGTCGACGAGCTTGCCGATGGGCACCGACGTGCCGAGGTAGTGGTACTTCACCCCGTACTTCTCGATGCCGCCGTGCTTGATGTCGAGGATCTCGCGCAGGCCGACGCTGTGCTCGTCCTCGCCGACGGTCCCGGCGACGACCTTCAGGCCGACGGCCTTCACGGCGTCGCGCAGCTCCTGCTCGGGAAGGATCACTTCCTTCTCGGGGATCTTCAGCGTCGTCCGGTCGATGTCGAACGCGACCTTCCCCTTCACCTCGACGAAGCACCCCTCCGCCGGGTGGAGGACCATCGTGTTGATGACCTCGGGGTCGACGAGGCCCATCTTCTTCGCCATCTCGACGGCGTAGACCGGGGCGATCTCCTCGTTCTCGGGGACGAAGAGCTGGACGAGGACCGTGCCGTCGCCCGCCCACTCGGCTTCAGGCCTGATTGCATTTCCCTTCCGGTAGGGAAGAGTCTTCTCGAGGCGCCTGTTGCAGTTGTCCTCGGGGTCGAGCTCGTCGATGAAGACGATCTTCTCGGGGCAGCAGAGCGTGCAGCCGTCGATCGGGTCGCACGGCTTCTCCGCATTCACCGGGACGTGGTTCGTCCCGAAGTGGTCGCAGACGGGGGCCAGGTAGTCCGCGTCGCGGGCGACGAGCGAGCCCGCGCCGACGCCGCCGTTGCCGTCGCGCGCGATGCCGTCGCCGCTGCGCTCGGGGTACTTGGCCGAGTCGACGAAGAAGCCCTTCTCCACCGCCGCGAAGTAGCCGCCCACCTCGAGGACCTCCTCGAGGAAGGCGACGGCGCGCTCCTTCAGGTCGCGCACCATCTCGCCGAGCGGCCCGTCGTGGTTGAGGGTGAGCAGCTCCTTGATGCCGTCGAGTGCGGCCCAGGTCTGCTTGACCGTCTGGACGCCGCGGATGTTGTTGTAGTGCCACGGCACGTTCCGCCCCTCGTCGGGGGTGATCGTGCTCTGGATGTCGGCGCGGGTGAGCATCGAGATGAGGGTGTCGACCGTGTGGGTCCTCACGGCCTCCTCGATGTCGGCCTCGATGTAGCGGGTGTTCTGCTGCGCCCGCATCTTGAAGTCGCTGAAGAAGTCGCGGAGCGCCACGGCGTAGGGAAGGTCGTACCAGAGCTTCGGCGCCGGCGGGGCGTTCGGCGGGACGGTGGAGAGGCCGATGAGGTCCTTGTCCATCCCGACCGCGACGGAGAACGCGCAGTTGAAGCCGTGCTGGACCATCAGCTCGGGCATGACGAGCCAGCCGGCCTTGGCCGTGGCGTTCGCGTTGTGGGCGCCGTCGATCTGGAAGATCCGCGCGCCGGCCATGACCCTCTTCGCCTCCGCCGCGTCGACGAACGAGCGGTACATGTTCACGTTGCGGTAGAGCACGTTGTACTGCGGGTCCTGGTGGGCGCCGTTGATCCCCTCCTCGGCGAAGAGGACGGCGACCTCGGGCCCTGCGACGCCGGAGACGTACGAGTGGAAGTTGATCGGGCGCCCGACCTCCTTCTCGATCTCGTCGCACGCCTTCCGGCTCGCCCGGATCTGCTTGCGCGTGATCGGCACGCCGCCGATTCCCTCGGGCGTCCCCTCGAGAAGACCGTCGATGTGGCTCTGACCCGTCGTCCGGATGACCATGATGTGGTCGGCGCCGTGCCAGGCGGCCATCCGCATCCGGCGGAGGTCGTCCTCGAAGCGGCCGCTCGCGATCTCCGTCGTCACGACGCAGGAGGGCTGCGGGTCGATGTGGTCGAAGTACTTGCTCGCCGGGAGTCCGATCGACCGCTCGAGGGGTTTCGACATGTCGCGGAAGTGGAAGGGGCCCATGTCGACGCCGCCTTCCGGCACGTCGCGCCAGGTCCAGCCCTTCCGGGGCGGGTGGTAGCTCTCGAGCCCCTCGAGGATCTTCTCGATGTCGAGCTTCTGGTTCGGGGGAGTCGGCTTCGTCATTTCCGCCCCTCGCTCCCGGCCTGGAAGAGCCCGTCGAGGACGGTGCGGTCGTCGAGGATCGCCTGCGCGGCGGCCCTCACGTCCGCACCCGTCTTCCTCGAGACCTTCAGGACGACGTGCCCGGCCCCCTTGCCGAGGAGCCCGGCGTCGTGGATCCGCTTCACGACCCCCTGGCTCGAAACGGAGTCGATCCCCATCCGGAGAAGGACCGACCTCTCGATGGAAGGGCTCGTGTGGCTCCTCGCGAGGTCGACGATCGGCTCGACGACCCTGTTCGTCAGCTCCCAGAAGCGGGCCTTCAGCTCTTCGTCGCTCAGCTTCGCGAGCGCCTCGCGGCGCGCTTCGAAGCGGGAGATCCTGTCGTCGGTCATCGTCGTCGTCTCCGTTCAGGCGAGGTTGGCGACGGCCTGGCGGACCCAGGCCGGGTCTTTCTTGAGGTCGGCGGCGAGGAAGGCGACGTCGCCGTCGGTCCACTTCTCCACCGGGTGCAGCTTCGCGGCGTTCTTCAGGTACGAGAGGCGGAGCTTGTCCATCTCCTGGACCCGGCCCCGCACCTGCTCGAGCCTTTCGGGAAGGACGATCGTCTTCCCGGGGACGTTGTCGGCCGGGTCGCCGACGCGCACCTCGATGCCGTTCTCCCGGGCGAAGGAGAGCTGCCGGTTGTGGTGCTTGCCGGCGCCGGTGTACTCGGTCTCCTGGACGACGACGACCTGGTCGCGGTCCATCTGCCGGGCGAGGGTGACGGCGGCCGTCAGGCTCGTGTTCCCGGCGGGGCCGCGCTCGAGCCCCTCGAGCTTCGTCATCAGCTCGGTGACGTAGAAGACCTCGCCCTGGCTGACGAGCTGGTACTCGTCCATGTAGCGCAGGCTCCGCGCGGCGTTGCGCGGGACGTCGACCCGGTCGGGCCAGGTGGCGAAGGGGACGCCGAAACCGGTGTGGCCGGTGGTGAAGCTCTTGCGGTTGAAGTCGGTGTCGGAGGCCATGTGAAGGCCGGCGAGGTCGACCGAGCAGGCGACGATGCGCGTCCCGTCGCACCCTTCGGCCAGGAGGCCGCGCGCGGTGCCGGTGAGATTGCCGCCGCCGGCGTGGGTGATGACGACGGCGTCGGGGTCCTTGCCGTAGCGCTCGCGCACCTGCCGGGCGATCTCGACGCCGAGCGTCTCGACGCCGCGAATGCCGAACGGCGTGTAGAGGCTCGCGTTGAAGAAGCCGGTCTCCTCGAGTGTCCGGAGGAGGACGTAGAAGAGCTCCGGCCCGACCGAGAGCCGCTGAACCTCGGCACCGTAGGCCTCGCAGGCCCGGGACTTCTCGACGATCTCCGGCTGGCCGACGCCGCGGCTGTCGAAGACCTCCTGCAGGATGATGCACTTCAGATCGCGCATCGCCGCCTGGCTCGCGACCCCCGCGCCGTAGTTGCCGCTCGTCGCGGCGATGACCCCCGCGTAGCCGCGCTTCTTCGCCTCGTACGCGCTGATCGAGGCGCGGCGGGCCTTGAAGGAGCCGGAGGCGTTCGCGGCTTCGTCCTTGACGAGGATGCGCGCTCCCTTGCCCGGCCCGGCCGTCGCGCGAACCGCCTCCGTGAGGCGGGTCAGCTCGTGGAGCGGCGTTCCTCCGACCTTCGTCTCGGACTGGATCCTCACGATGTCATCGAGGGCGTAGCCGGTCTCCGACATCATCCGTTCGTAGTCGAAAGCGACCGGGCTCGACACGTAGGCGTCGAAGTCGATCCCGAGGCTCGCCTTCATGATCTCGTTCTTGCGGGAGAGGACGGCGGCGTAGCTCGTGTCGCGCATCTCAGCTCTCCCGAAGGCCGATGTGGAGGAGCTCGGGCACCGTCGCGCCGAAGCTGTGGTCGTAGCCGGGGTTGACGAGGCGGAGGACGCCGCGGTGTGTCCGGCCGATGAGGCTCTTCACCCGGACCTCCTGCCCCACCTCGGCGTCCTCTTCGAGGAAGCCCGACAGGCGGAGGACGTACGGCGTACGGGCCGTGTCCTCGGGAAGGCCGGGGGCCCTCTCTGACGGCTGCAGGACGGTCGCTTCGATTTCGACCCAGGTACCCCTGGCGACGCTCACGACGCTCAGACCCGGCGGCTGTAGGCGCTCGCGCCCATGAGGGCGGCGGGGACCGGCAGGTCGACCATGCTCTTGAGGCCCGGCGTCGCAGCGACGACGTGCGGGATCATGTTCACCGCGACGCCCATCGTGGCGATGCCGCCTGCGATCTCGGGTCCGGTGGACATGTGGATCTCGGGCCTGCCGTAGATGTTGATGTAGTCGCCCGTCCCCTGCCCCTCGAGGTGCGGATGGATCTGCTGCGGGTGAATCAGCTTGATGACGGGCTTGTCGCCCGCGCATCCGATGGCGACGTGCGCGCAGCCCGCCACCATGCCGGGGGCGACCTTCACGTGCGGCGTCTCGCGGTAGACCTTGCTGATGATCGGCTCGCGGCTCTCCTGGATACGCGTCACGCCGAGGCCGAGGGCGTCGCTGATGATCCGGATGCTCTCGGGGAACCCGACGTGCCCGACGATGGAGCCGTCCTTCACGCCCGCCGCGAACTGCTCGGGGGTCGTCCCGACGCCCTGCGTCTTCATGACGGTCGGTCCGTAGGGGCTGAGGTCGTTCACGCGGCTCGCCTCGATCCGCTCCACCTGGTGGCAGACGCCCGAGAGCGTGACGACGAGGAGGTCGAGGACGAAGCCGGGGTTGACGCCGGTTCCAAGGATCGAGACGCCGTGCTGCTTCGCGAGGGCGTCGATCTCGGCGGCGAGCTCGGGGCTCTGCGCCTCGGGAGCCGCCATCTCCTCGGCGATGGAGATGCAGTTGATACCGGCCGAGAGGATCTTCTTCAGGTCGGGCAGCTGCTCCTTCGTCCAGGAGGTCGTCGCGATGACGACGAGGTCGACCTTCGCCTTGTCGAGGACCGAAGACGGGTCGTTCGTCACGGTGACGCCGAGGCGCCGGCCGCCGCCGAGGACCTCGCCCAGGTCCTTGCCGACGTAGTCGGGCCGCATGTCGATGCCGCCGACGAGCTCGAGCCCGTCCTTCTCGAGGACGAGGCGGGCCATGCCGCTGCCCATGGCGCCGAGGCCCCACTGGACCACACGGAACTTCTTCATTGGAATCCTCCTGCCGGACTCGCCCGTTCAAACCGCCCGGCGGGACCCCGCAGGCAGGAACAGTGGCGACGCCCGGAAGCGCATTTTACCGTGATTTCGGACGGCGTACGGTCAAACCCGCCGGAGCTGAAATCCGATCGCAGGACCGGGGCATCGGTCTTCTATCGCGCCCGCCGGTGAGAGGCGGACCCTACGTGCCGAACTGCGTCAGGTGGTGGTCGAAGTGGCGGGCGGCGAGCCGGCCCCACTCCTCCGTACCGAGATCTCCGAATGCGGGATGGGTGCCCCACCGGGGCTCCTGCTCCTTCGATCGTCGAAGGAATCGGTCGAAAGCGGCGTTCCACTCCGCCACGTCCTTCTCCCACTCGGCCGGTTCCGTTCGCTGGAACTCGGGCGTCGTCGGGACCTTCCCTTTCGGGATCGGAAGAGTGTGGACGAAGAGCCAGCGAAGCGGGGTGAGCCGCAGCGGTGTCCACTTCACGACGACCGGAACCTCTCCGAGCGCCACGCGGAAGGAATCGGTCAGGTGGCAGACCATCTGCCGGGCGTTCATCCGTCCCCAGCGGGCGGGCGCATCCGGCCTCAGGGTGTCGACCCGCGCGCGGAATCGCTTCTCGGTCTCGGCGTCGAAGAGAGTCGTCATCGGTGCCTCCGTGAGGGCTTCCGATGATGCTCTCCGGCCGCTCCGAGCACCAACCCGCCACAAGGGATACCTGCCCCGTCGCCCCGGGCGTCGCGTTCAGCACCACCGGCGGCTCCACGGGAACGGCTCGCCGCCCGATTCCGGATTCCGCGGATTCCGCGGTCGGCCGTAGCTCCCCTACGCCCGCCCCCGGCTCTCCCCTCCGAACGCGCCACCCGCGACGAGGTGCGCGGCGCGGAGCGGTTCGGGAATGTTGCCGTGAAGCGCCGTCCGATGGACCACTTCCGCTGCCTCCGCGAGGTCGAGACCGGCCCGCTGGACGAAGACGCCGGCGCACGGCTCCATCGGACCCGCGGCCTCGACGAGGGCCCACTTCCGCGCGCCGCCAGCGACGCGCCCGAGGAGCGCGTCGCGGATCGCGCCGAGGTCGGGCAGGCGCCGCGCGACGACGAGGACCGGCAGGCCTGTGAGAGACCGGAGGCTGGCGAGGTCGACGACGTTGAACCCGGCGAGGGCGATCCCCTGGAGCATCACGAGATAGAGCTGCGGCGCCCACTTCGACTCCCTCACGAGCCGCGCGAGGACGTCGGTGGCGTTCCTGCCGTCCTTGCGGACCCTTCCCGAGAGGACGCCGGTGAACGTCGCCTCCGAGAAGACGCAGCCGACGACCGGCACGTCGCCGCGGAAAGCCCGCGGGAACGGGGCGTCGTCGAAGCCGACGACGTGGGAGAGCGCCACGAGCGCGAGGTTAGCCCCTCCCGTTCCGGCGACGGACCTCCTCCCGCGAGGACTTCGCGGCCTCCCCTCCGAAGAAGCGCTAAGCTTCCCGGTCGCATCCAGCTCATTCGGATCGGGGGTAGTAGATGAGGCCGTCGCGTCCTGCCGCGTTCGTCGAAGTTGCCCTTCTTCTCGCCGGGGTGACCGGCGCCGCGCCGGCAGTCGCCCAGAATCGGGTGGTCGTTCCGATCGTCCTCGACGTCGCTTCCGGCGAGTCCCGCTTCACGACCGAGCTCTCCCTCGCGAACACCGGGGACTCGGCCGTAACCGTCTCGCTCCGATACGTCGCTTCGCTCGGGGACGCGCTCGGCTCGGGGACCGTCTCCGAGACGATCCCGGCCGGGGGTCAGGCGAGGTACGGCGACGCCATCGCCACGCTCCGCTCGAAGGGGCTGGAGATCCCCGCGACGGGCCCGCAGGGGGGAACGCTCGTCGTCGATTCGCCCGGGAGCGCGGTCGTCGCGACGGCGAGGACGGCGACGGCGATCGCGTCCCCCACCGGGAGGGCCGGCCTCGCCTACGTCGGCCTCGGCGCGGGCGACGCGCTGACGGGGAGCGCGACGGTCTACGGCCTCCGCTCCCGGAGCGCCGACCGGTCGAACGTGGCGGTCTTCTCGACGAGCGACGAGGACGTGACGCTGAAGGTGACCGCCTTCGACGGGGAGAGCGGCGCCAGCGCCGTCGTCGAGGAGGCTCGGACGCTTCCGCCGTTCGGCTGGTACCAGTACAACGAGGTGTTCCAGGGCGCCGGCTTCTCGAACGGCTGGGTCGTCGTGGAGCGGACCTCGGGGAGTGGGACCTTCTCGACGTACGGGGTCGTGAACGACAACCGGACGGGGGACGGCTCCTACGTCACCCCGGTCGTCCCGGGAGGTGCCGCGGGATCCACCCTCACGCTGCCGGTCCTCGTCGAAGCGGGAGCGTTCCTCTCGGAGCTGGTCGTGGCGAACCGGGGAGCCGCCGCCGCACATCTGACACTCTCGTACGTCGAGTCCCTTTCGCCGGAGTCGGGCGCGGGAGGGACGGTGTCGCTCGACGTCCCCGCGGGCCGGCAGAAGATCATCCCGGACGCCCTCGAATACCTCAGGGGACGTGGGCTCGCGATCGGTCCGAAGGGAGCCGGCGACCACGCCGGGTCGGTTCGCATCGGGGTCGCCGGGGTTTCTCTCTCCGAGGTCTTCGTCGGGGTGCGGACGGCCTCGCAGGCGCCGGCGGGAGGGGAGTTCGGGGTCTTCACACCCGCCGTCCCTCCCGGCCAGGAGGCGACGACAGGGGCGACGCTCTACGGCCTCGCGGCGGACGCCGGTAACAGGACGAACGTCGCGGTCCTTCACGCGGGGGCGGCCGGGTCGGGGCCGGTCACGCTTCGCCTCCAGGTGCACGACGGTTCCGCCGGGGGCGCGTCCGCCGGAAGCCCCCTCGACGTGACGCTCGAGCCGGGAGAATGGGACCAACCGTACGCGTTCTTCGCGGCGGCCGCCGTCGCGAACGGCTACGTGAGCGTGACGCGGCTCTCGGGAAATGCGCCCTGGCTGGCGTACGGCGTGGTCAACGACGGCGGGCAGCCCGGGCAGAGGACCGGAGACGGCGCCTACGTCCCGGCGGTCGTCACGCCGGCCCCGTCCGCCGCGACCGACCTCGTCATCGACCACACCTGCACGGACCTCTCCCGGGTGCCGGCGAGCTTCATCGAGAGCGCCAAACAGCAGCTCAGGATCGGCTACGGTCACACGTCACACGGCAGCCAGGTCGTTACGGGAATGGAAGCGATGAAGGGGGCGGCGGGCTCGCTCCTGGACTACGACTCCTCCTGGGGCTACGACGCGGGTGTCTTCCTGAACGACTCCGCGTTCCCCGGAGCGAGCGACCTCGGCAGTCCCGATCGCACGTCCTGGGCCACGGCGACCCGCGACCTCCTCAACCGCTCCGGCGGCTGCGACCGCAACGTGGTGGTCTGGTCCTGGTGCGGGCAGGCGGACACGGGCGACCCTGAGGACATCACGACCTACCTGAGCCTGATGAGCCAGCTCGAGGGCGAGTTCCCGGACGTCAGGTTCGTCTACATGACGGGGCACCTAACCGGCACCGGCGTCGACGGGAACCTGAACAGGCGCAACGACGAGATCCGGGCGTTCTGCCGCGCGAACGACAAGGTCCTCTTCGATTTCGCCGACATCGAGAGCTTCGACCCCGACGGCCAGGTCGACTTCATGCGGAAATACGCCACGGACGGGTGCGAGTACGACCGGAACAGCGACGGAAACCCCTGGGGCGACGGGAACTGGGCCCAGGAGTGGATCACTGCCCACCCGGGGCACGAGCTGACGACCCTCGCTTCGAGCTGCGACTCTTGCGCGCACTCCGAGCGCCTCAACTGCGTCCTGAAGGCACGCGCTTTCTGGTGGATGCTGGCCCGCCTTGCGGGATGGGACGGGCAGAGCCAGTAGAACCGGGACCGCCAGCGGGCGGCAGGCTCCCAGGGCCTGCCGCCGCGCCGCCCGGGTCCCGTCCGGTCAGTCGATCGACTTCCCGGATTCGAGCTTGGCGATCATCCCTTTGAGGTTGTTCCGGTTGCCGTCGTCGGGCGCCTGGGCGAGGGCCTTCTTCGCCGCGGCGAGGGCCTCCTTCGTCTTCCCCTGCGCCGCGTAGGCTCGGGCGAGGCCGACGTTCACCGGCCAGACGTCGGGGTGGCGTTTCGCATTGAGGAGGTAGACGGCGATGGCCTCGTCGGTCTTCTTCTGCGCCTGGAGCTGCCGACCGTACATGTGCAGATCGGTGACGGTGGCCGTCGGGTGCTCCATCGCCTTCTGCATCGTCGCCTTCGCCGCCTCGGCCTGGCCGTTGGCCGCCTGGGCCTGGGAGAGCGTGGAGAGAGTCCGGAAGTTCTCCTGCCCGGTGAAGCCCGGGGTCGCCGCATGCTCGGCCCACTTCAGCGCCTCGGGGAGGTTGACCTTCTTGCCGAGGCAGAACTGCGCCGCCTGCTCCCACGACTGCCAGTCGAAGCCGGTCGCGTTGCGCAGCTGGTTCCGGATCTCCCCCAGGTAGACCTCGGTCACGTCGGGCACCTGGATGCGGATCGGGATCTCCAGCTCGTCCCAGCGAAGGACGACCGTCGCCTCCTCCGGCTTCCTCTCGACGAAGTCGAACGTGAGCCAGTGCGTGTACGGCGCCTTGCGCGGCTTCACCTTCACGCGCAGGGCGTCCTCCTTCGCGGAGTAGAAGTAGTGCCCCCAGGACGTGGCGTTCTTCGAGAAGATGACCGTGAACTCCTCGGGCCCGGCGATCATGAAGAGGCCGTAGGAGCCGGCCGCGAGCGGCTGCCCCTCGACCTTCACGTCGTGCGAGACGCGGAAGACGGTGTTCTCGTTGGCGCCCGCCCGCCAGGGGCATTCGTCGCCGCACGTGCCGAACGAGTCCTTCGACATCCCGTACGGGACGAGGCCGCCCCAGATCTTCCCGCGGCGGTCCGTTCCGTCGGGGGCGATCACCTTCGGGCTGTTGTACGTGATGCCGACCTCGACGGGGCCGATCCACTGAGAGACCGACGCCTTCTGGTTGTCGCCGCTCGGCGGGCCGGCGAGTCGCTCCGCGGCCGCAGGGGTGGCGAGGGCGGCCGCGAGGCAAATGGCGAGGGCCGGCGCGAGCCGGTGCGGGATTCGAGTCATCGGACCTCCTCGGACACGGCCTCGCCGGAACCCGATCAGGCCCCGGACGTGCCGGTCATCGTGCTTTCCCCTCGAGATACGCGGGATTCGGCGCCGAGTTTCCTGAGCCGCGGCTCCTCGTCGCGGCCTTGGCCCTCAGCGCCTCGCCGACCCGTTGGAGATCCCGGACCTCGTGCCAGGCGTGCAACCGTGTATTGTTTCCAACAATACACGGTTGCACGCCTGGCACCCGTTAGAGAGGCACTCGTTACAGGCCGAAGGCGAACCGGTCGACCGGCGCCCAGCCCTGGGACTTGACCTCGTCCGAGCGCCAGAGCGCCCGCTGCGGAAGGCTTCCGGTGTAGGTCTTCGTCATCTGGTGCAGCTCGAGCGCCGAGTTTCCCGCGAAGAGCCAGACGACCCTCTCGGAATTCCAGGGGCTCGGGAGGCAGAGGTAGAGGCCGTCGTCGGGGCGCGCGTACGTCGTCCCGTCGTACGTGAAGAAGCCCTTGCCGAAGGTGACAGGGAGCTTGTCCAGGAGGCGGGCGACGAGCGAGTTGTCCGACGGCGGGCCGAGCAGGAAGAGGTCGCTGGCGGCCAGCTCTTCTTCGGCGAGCTCGGCGTCCTTCACGACGGGGGGCAGCTCCTCGCTGTAGGAATCGGCGAGCGTCGTCTGAAAGCGGAGGGCGAGCGTGTGGTTCGCCTCGATCTGTCGCGTCGTCCCGTAGACGATCTTCGTCCGCGTGAAGTCGTCGGAGAAGTTGACGAAGGAGTAAGGGTTCGCGAGGGGAACCGGGATATCCCGGCCGGCGTCGAAAACGACCCTTTCCGGCTTCTGTGGAACGGAGAAGACCAGCTCCGTCCGCTCCCCCTTCACCTCGTACGGCTTCACGAGGCGCTTTCCTCCGGCGTCGATCGCCACGCTCCCGAGAAAATGGTACGGCGTTCCCGCCTGAGTGACCACAAGCGACACGGTCCAGGCGTCGCCATCCTTCGTGGACTTCGCCTCGACCTTCGGGTCCGGGAAGCCCTGCGCCTCGATCCACGGGGCCATCAGGGGCGCCACGTCGCGGCCGGCCGCCTTCGAGAGGGCGCCGACGAGCTGCTCGGCCGTCACGTCGCGATTGGCGTTCGCGGTGAACGCGGCGTCCATCGCCTTCAGGAACGCCTCGTTCCCGAGAAGGAGCCGGAGCTGGTGGAGCGCGTATGTCCCCTTGATGCGCGGGATCTGGTACGGCGAGCGGCGGCCGTACTCCCGCTTCGCTTCCCGGATCGAGACATCCCCTTCCTTCGCTGCGAAGTACGCGGCGCGGGCGTTCAGGGCGGCGAGCTGATCCCGGAGCGAGGCGTGCGCCTTCGCCGTGTCGTCCGGCATCGCCTTCAGGATCTGCCAGTAGGCCGCCGAGCCCGAGACGAGGCCGTTCGTCCCTTCCGTCTTCGGAAAGACGCTTCCCTTCCAGAGCCTCGCCTTGTCGATCTTGAAGCGGCTGTCGACGCCGGTGAGGTCGAGCGTCGGCTCCTTCGGTGCGGGCGGGGAGGCCGCCGTCCGTTTCGGTTCCTGCGCCTTCGCCTCCTTCAGCTTCTCCGCGATGAAGACGGGGCTGAAGACGGCGTAGCCGAGGGTGAGGTGGGGGATGGCACCCGGGTGGTCGGGCATGCGGCGATTACCGGCCGAAGGGAACTTCTCGCGAAGCGTGACCTTGCCGTAGTGGGCGAGGAACACGAGCTTCTCGGCCATCTCGGCGGTCGTTACCTTCCCGTCGCAGGCATGAGGGCGGTTGATCGGTGACGACGCCCAGAGGTTGACGGTCTCGACCGCGTCGATCTTCCCCTTCACCTCGTCGTACCACTTCCGGAAGGCGACGTCGCGGTCCCACGGACCGAAGGCCAGGTCGTAGGGCGCGTCGTCGGGCTGGACGCCGTACTCCTTCCGGACGTCCGGGTCGCGGGGGTTGTTGTTCGCCCAGAGAAAGCCGGGCGTCCCGAACGGCGCGAGGTCCTCCTTCGTCCGCCAGAGCTTCGACGTGTTCGTCCCGAGGAGGAGGATGGCGACCTCGTTCGTCTTCACGTCGACGATCGGCCAGTCGTTCGTGTACATCCCGTTGTTCTTCTCGCGGAGGATCCGGGCGACGTCGTCGATCGAGCTCGCGTACTGCGCCGCCTTCCGGATCCGGTTCGACATCGGGGTCCCGTCGATGTTCCACGGGGTCTGCGCGACCGTCGTCTCGCCGATGAGGATGCCGGCCGCGTTCATGTAGTAGTCCGTCCCGGAGTGGATGCCGCCGGGATAGGTCTGGTAGACGAGACGATGGCCCTTCGACGGGACGACGTCGGCGATGACGTTGAAGTGGACGCCGGTGTAGCCCGCCCACATGAAGATCTGGCCGAAGACGGGACGGCCGTCCTTCGTCGCCGGTCCGGTGGCCACGAACGAGGAGCACTTGTGCGCCCGCTCGGGGATCTTCGCCTCGTCCTCCGACGACAGGAAGCTGCGCCCCGTCAGGGCGTGGGGCGTCGTGCGCAGGGCCGACCTCACGTAGTCGAGGTCGATCGAGGAGTTCATCGTCACGACGTCGAGGAAGTCGACGGCCCGTCCGTCGATCTTCGCCCCCGCCTTCGCGGCGCCGTCCGCGATCCCCTTCATCTCGAGGAGGTACTCCTCGTCGAACTTCCGGAGGAAGACGGCGTCCGCCATGAAGCGCATCTCGGCCCAGGCGCCGGGCCCGTCTTTCGGGTTCTCCTGGATGCCGAGCTTCTTCGCGTACTCGGCGATCTCCTCGGAGAGGAGCGTCCCGTACTGGACGCCGCGGACGTACGGCTCCCCCTCCACGTGAACGTAGATCCAGCCCTTTTCGTCGTACCGGAAGGCGGGTCCGTGCCAGCGGACGGTCTCCATCGGTACGAGCTCGCGGACGTCGGTGACCTCTTCCAGCGCGACGTCGTCGAACCATGCGGTGCCCGTCGCGGTGCCGTTCAGGCCGAGGTGCAGGCGGACCCGGTCCTTCGCCGTCGTCGCGACGAAGAGCGTCTCGACCTTCCCGAAGGGGCGTGTGGCGCCGGAGGCGGGCGAGTGGTTCGTGAAGGGGAACGAGGCCATCGTCAGCGCCGCTGCGACGGGCGTCGGGTAACGCCCCGTCGGGTCGGAGGCCGCCTTCTCGGTCTTCACGAAGGCCGAGAGGCGATAGACGCGGCCGACCTCGAGGCGGACCTCGGCCGAGGAGACGGAGATCGACGCGGGGCTCGGAGCCGAGAGCCTCAGGCTCGCGGCGCCCGCTTTCTTCACTTCCGCGTCGCGGGCGACGGAGGCGCCCGCCGGGAGCGCGGCGTCGACGCGCCACGAAGCGGCGAGCGGGCCCGAGGCCTCCTCGAAGCCTCCGTTCGGAACGGCGGACGGCGCAACGGCGAAGAGCGGCGCGGCGAGAAGGACGGCGGCGACGGAAACGATACGGATGTGCACGAGTGCCCCCTCCAGGAAACCGGGAGATCCTAACCCGCAGCCCCTCAGTACGGACGGCCGAGCAGGACGTAGAGCGACGTGTTCCCGCCGTAGCCGACGCCGAACCCGGCGTAGATCGGCCCGAGGACGGAATCGGCTCCGACGAAGAGCCCCCCTGCGGGGCGGGTGCCGTCGAAGCCGGTCTCCTCGCGCCGGGCCCAGACGCGTCCCATCTCGAACGTGCCACCCACGTAGACGCCGCGTCCGATGCGCGTCGGCAGGCTCGCGATCCGGTGCTGCACCGACACGGCGGCGTAGGCCGCCCGCTCCCCTCCCGCGACCTCGCGGGAAAGAGCCGCGAGCCGCGTGAAGTCGGAGAGCGTGAAGAGAAGGTAGAAAGGCGGGTGGCTCCCCATCGTGTCCTCCCAGCCGCCGGTCAGGAGGACCGTCGATCGGGAGCCGGCAGGGATCGCATGCGTTCCGAGGAGCATGAGGCGATTGAACGAGGTTTCCGACCCGAGCGCCGTCCGGAACGACTCGACCCGGGCCATCGCTTTCGTGCCGCGACGAGGGAAGCTGAGGTCGTCGAGGGTGTCGACGCCCGCGAACGCGAAGACCCCGCCGAACTCGATGTTCACATCCTCGAGCGGGAGGTTCGTCACGAGAGGTTCGCCGGTCCCCGTCCCGCGGAAGACCCCGGCGCGGACCTGGCCCCACGATCCGAGAGAGATCCCGGCGTCGACGGTTCCCTGAACCAGGGCGAGCCTCCCCTCGCCGACGAGCCCTTCCGGAGTCGAGATCCTGGCGAGGGTGCGGATCCAGTCGACGTAAGCGCTCGCGAAGAAGTGGCCCCGGTAGTCGAGCGGCTGATACATCTCGACGTGGACACCAGGGATCGTGCCGAGCTCCAGCGTCACCTTCAGCTCCCCTCCGAGCGAGTCGAGCTGCATCGCGTGGATCGTGCCCCGCAGGGCGAGCGTCGCATCGCCGTCGAAGTTCGCCTCGAACCCGCTTCCGATCCTGAGGAACGTCGGGCCCCACGACTTCGGCTTCGCGTCGATGACGAGGATGTTGCGTCCCTCGTCCCGCAGGAAGCGGAACTCGACGGTCTCGAAGACTCCCATCTCGTAGATCCGGTCGAGGTCGCGCCGCAGCATCGCGACGTCGAGGGGCCTGCCGGCCCGCGTCTCGAGACGCGCGGCAATCTGCCTCGGGTCGACCCCGGCGCTCACGGTCTGGATGGAGTCGACGACGGGAAGGCCCGGGCGCCGCCCGCGCACCCTCTCGCGGTACGCGCGGTACTCCTCTTCCGGGATCGAAAGCGCCGAGAGCTCCTTCGCAACGGCCCGCGCGGCCTCTTCTCCGCGCCTCACGAGCTGTCCCCCCCGCGCGAAATCCATCGACGGGATGTCGGCGACCCGTGGGGCCACGACGACGCTCGCCCCCGACAGGGCTTTCGCCACGTTCTCCTTGATCGGGAGGCTCGCCATCCGGCTCAGCACGCCTCCGAAAGACCTCAGCTTCGCCGGGTCGAACTTGTCGCTCGAGACGTCGACGGCGACGACGACCTCCGCGCCCATCGCCTTCGCCTCGGCCACGGGGAGGTTCTCGACGAGCCCTCCGTCGACGAGAAGGCGCTCCCCCCGCGGGACCGGGGAGAAGACGCCCGGGATCGACATGCTGGCGCGAATCGCCTCGGCGAGGCTCCCGTCCGACAGGACGACCTTCTTCCCGGTCCCGATGTCGGTGGCGACGCAGCGGAACGGGATCGCGAGCTCGTCGAAGCTCTCGATCCCGATGGTCCCCAGGGTCAGCGTCTTGAGGAGGAAGCCGAGCTTCTGCCCCGCGATGAGGCCCGACGGGAAGGCGATCCCCTTCCGGGTCAGGCCCATCTCGAGGTCGACGTAGTTCAGGACGTCGTCCTGCTTCCGGCGGAAGGAGAGACGGTCGCGCGAGGGCCGGTCGTCGAGGAGGTCCTCCCAGTCGGTCGTCAGGAGGAGGCGCTCCATCTCCGCGGGCGACATTCCGGAGGCGTAGAGGCCGCCGACGATGGAGCCCATGCTCGTCCCCGCGACGACGTCGACGGGGACCCGCAGCTCTTCGAGGACCTTCAGGACGCCGACGTGGGCGAAGCCATGGGCCGAGCCCCCGGAGAGAACGAGCCCGGTGCGCGGCCGCCTCGGGGTTTCGGCTGGAGAAGAAGGCGCGACGAGGAAGAGAACGAGGGCGAACGCGCCCCCTGCGGCCCGGCGCATCGGCGCCCATGATAGTCGCCCGTGGGATTCCCGACCTGTAGGACACTACATGGGACGCTACAGCCCTATCCAACCCTATCGACACAGGAGGTCCCCGGATGTCGAAACCGATTCCGTCCCTCATCGCGGTCCTGATTCTCGGCCTCGCCCTTCCCGCAACCGCGGCCCCCCCTCAGAACGACACCTGTTCGGGCGCCACGACGATCCCGGGCCTGGAGCTTCCATTCACCCAGGTGCTGGACACGACACAGGCCGCTTCCGACGGCGACCCCGTCGTCACCTGCGTCACCCCGGCCCCGGGCAAGTCCGTCTGGTACAAGTTCCGTCCCGAAACGTCCGACGTCTACGCTTTCGACGCCGGCGAAAGCACGCCCGCCGGCTACGAGCCCGTCCTCACCCTCTTCACGGGCAGCTGCGGCGGCCTGACGCCCGTCGCCGACGCGTGTGCCCGCGGCCGCCTCGTGGCGCCGCTGACGGCCGGCACGACCTACACGCTCCTCGTGGCCGGAGCGGCGACCGTGGTCGACCCGGAGATCCGGATCGCCGTGAACGGAATCGACCTCTGCCCCGGCGGACCCGGACCTGGCGGCGGCCCGTGCGGCACCACCATGAACGTGCGCGTCGGCGACCAGATCTCCGCCCGCGTCTACAACAGCCTGAACGGCAATCTCCTCACGGCCGGGACGTTCGCCTGGACCCTCGGAACAAACGCCGACCCGGCCACGGCCACCGGTTCGTCGGCCGCCTTCAAGTACACCGCACCCGTCGCTTCGACGAACGTCGTCCTGACGTGGACTCCCCCCGATCAAAGCCCCATCACCCGTCAGGTGACGATGATCGTCGCGGCCGCGTCGGGCCTCGCGCCGCTCATGCAGGCGCCCGCACGGCCGTTCTCTCTCGCTGCGGGGGAGACCGCCACGATTCCGAGCTCCGGGGGCACCCTCCGGCTCCTCGTCCAGCGCGATGCGCCGGACTGGCGATTCACGAGCATCGTCCCGTCCGTCGCGAGCGTCACCAACGCCGCCGGAATCCCCTATGTCTCCGACTACTCGGTGTCGAACATGCAGTCGGTGGAGACAATCGTCGGGCTGGAGCTCTGGACGGCGGCCGGCCGGCGCGAGTCCTCCCTGATCCGGCTTCCCGCCTACGGCTCGAAGACGATGCGCGACGTCGTGAAGTCGGCCTTCGGCCTCGAGCAGACGTTCGGGTCTCTGCTCGTCTACTCGACCGGGTACATCACCTCGGGCGCGCGGACCTGGGCGCCCGTCGCCGGCGGCGGCACGAACGGTCAGTTCGCGCTCGCCGGTGACGTCCGAAGCCCGTCGTCCGCGGCGGTCCTGCTGATGGGAGAGACGGGCGTTCTCACGGGCGTGCGGCAGGACTCCGGCTTCCGGACCAACATCGGCATCTACAACCTGACCGACAAGGACTGCGTCGTCGAGGTCGAGGCCCGCAACGACGAGGGCCAGCGCGTCGGGTCCCAGCTCGTCCTCACGGTCCCCCCGATCCGCTACGTGCAGCAGTCGCTCGGCGACCTCACCGGAAACAACCTCCCGTCGGGCTCCGTCCGCCTGGTCAACACCACGACGGGGTGCGCCGTCGGAGGCGTCGCCTACGTGATCGACAACGCCACGCAGGACCCGTTCGCGGTCTCGCAGCGCAAGAGGCCCTGAGCCGCCCGGCCCCTGAAGGCCGTCCGTAGAGTGGGGGTCGGGCCCCCACTCTACGGTTTTTCGTTTTCCGTCCCGGCTGCCTGGGGAGCGCGGCGGAACCGGTAGTCGACCGGCGCCTCGCCGGCCTTTTCGAGCCGTCCCACGAGCACCTCGCCCTCCCGGCGGTACGTCAGGCGGAGGATTCCACTCTTCCCGTCCCCTTCGAAGACCGCGAGGCCTGCGCCCTTGACGACGAGAGGGAGGACGAGCGGCTTGTCCTTCTCCTCCCACGCCACGCCTCGCCGGTCGAAGTGACGGAGGCGGAAGGTGACCCTTCCCTCCTCCTCGACCATCGTCAGGAATTCGAAGACCTTCGCCTTTCCCCCGACCGAGAGACGCCACATCCCCATCATCGAGTCGCCGCCCGGAGCGCTCCAGATCTCCTCGGACAGGGCTCCCTTTTCCTCGTCGACCCAGCGCCCCGCCATGAAGGAGACGTCGTCGAGGGCGGCGGAGATTCCCGGTCGCGGCGTCGCCGCGGGAACGGGCGGCCCGGCTCCGGAGAGGACGGGAGCGAGGACGAGGGCCAGAGCGAGAAGTGCGTGTCGCATGGCGGTTCCCTTCGTCGTCCGTTCCGGGAGCAACGGCTACATCGACGCGTCGTGAACGATGCGCCAGCCGCCCGGGAAACGGACCAGCGTCAGGAGCGTCAGTCCCTCCGCCGCCGGCTTGTCGGCATGAGAAATCTTCCATCGCGCGACGAGGCCGATCGCGTCGGCCTCCTTCTTCGCGGGCGCGGGTGCGAGACCGTCGACGGAGAGCACCTCGAACGAGAGGATCCCGCGCGCGGCCGCGTCGGGATAGCGGGCCTTGTAGCGCGCGAGGACCTCCTCACGTCCCTTCGTCAGGCCGAACGCCGTCAGGAAGAGGGCGTCGTCGGCGTAGACGGCGCAGAAGGCGTCCAGGTCACCTCGGTTCCAGGCGGCGGCCTGCGTTTCGAGGAGTGTCCTCGCCTCCGTTGCGATTGCCGCGGGAGCCGGGACCCGCTTTGCCCCGGAGGGTGGCTCAGCCGTGACGGTCGTGGAGACGAGCGCAAGGGCGAGGAGGGCTGGGAGGAAGCGCGCCATGGGCGCATCGTACCCGGCCCCGCCCGCTCATCCCCCCCGTTTCGATTCCTCGACCGTGTTCAGGTAGAGGGCGGCGAGGTACTCGTCGAGGCTCGGCGCGAGGTCGACGAAGGACCCTTCCGGCGTTCCGTCCCAGCCCGGGAGCCCTTCGACGTACGCGACGATCCGCCCGTACCGCTCCGGGGCCAGGTCGACATAGAGAACGGACGTGCCGCCGTCGGCCGCGATCGGGAGGAGGCCGGGGCGCAGATCCTTGAGCCGCCGCTCGACCTCCAGCTCGTGAAGGATCAGGCCGCCGGGCGCCCGGCCCTGATGCGGAAGCCTGGTCGAGTAGAGCGAGTAGAAGCAGAGAGGAAACGGCCGGAACTCCGTCGGAAGCTCGAACGTGTAGTCGAGCTTCCCGCCGTTCGCGGCGGCCAGGAAGTCGAGAAGGTCGGCCGGGAGCTTCTCGCCGACGGCGGTCTCGATGGCCGCGATCTCCTCGTCCGTCGGCGGTGACCTGGGCGCATCGACTTCGAGGTGGGGAAAACGGTCGAGCCTCATGGGCATCCATTCTCGCCGGTCCGCGGTGACGGGGCGAAGACCCTTCCGATCAGCCCTCAACGTTCACGAGACGAAGTTCCACCTCACGAACTTCGCCGAGTAGTAGAGGAGGAGAAGCGTCGAACCGGCCAGCCACGCGAGCCGCAGCCGCGGACGACCGTCGAGAAGCGCCGCGAGAGAGAGCGTTACCGGGAAGACCGTCAGCGTGTAGCGCGGGATCCCGGCGTCGGTCCCCGTCAGGACCGGCATCGCCACGAGCGCGGTCATCCAGGCCGCGTCCGAGGGCCGGCCGGCGCGGAACTGGAGGGCGGCGAGGCCGAGCAGGAGGAGGACGAGCGCGTACGGCACGAGGAGCCCGGGGTGCCGAAGGACCTCTCCCGACGAGACCCTCTCAGCGAGGCGTCCCACGAACGCGGCCGGGCCTCCGGAAGCGCTCGTCACCCTCTCGGGCCAGGCAGCCATCACGCGAAAGAAGAGGCCGGGCTCCCCTTTCACGAGGCCGATTCCGAACATGTACGAGAGGGCCCCGGCGAGGGGCGCGACGCCGAGGAGCGCGGCCGGAGCGAGCGTCCGGAGTCTCCAGCGGACGGCCGGCCCGTTCTCCTCGAGCCACCAGGCCACCGCGAGGGCCGGACCGAGCGCGGCCCCGGGCGCCCGGCAGAGTCCGGCCAGGAATCCGAAGACGACGGCACCCGCGACGCTTCCCGAGCGGAGCGCGCGGAAGGCGAGAAGGGCCGCGAGGAAAAAGACGGCGTCGCTGTAGGCGGACTGAAGGAAGAAGGCGGACGGGTAGAGGAGGAGGAACGGGAGAGCCCGCCACGGGTCCTCAGGGACGCCGCGACGTCGGGCCTCCTCGAGGAAGAGCGGCAGGGCGAGAAGAAAGGCCGCCCAGGAAACGAGGAGGAGGCTCCGGAACGCTCCGAGACCAGTCGCGAGATGGACGGCCCGCGCCAGGAACGGGTAGAGGGGAAAGAAGGCGTGTTCCGACTCGCGCCCCGGCGGCGGCGGCGGGCCATACCCGTCGCGGGCGATGTCCCGGTACCACCCCGTGTCGAACCGCGCGTAGAGGGGCGCCTCGGCGGCGATCCCGGGCTGCCACGGCGAGGGCGCGGCTCCCGGGACGAGATCGTGCTGGACGAAGCCCCACGCGAGCAGCAGAGCGATCCAGAGGAACGCCGCCCGCGTGAGCCGCCGGAACTCGGGACCGCTCCACGGCCAGGGGAAGGGACGGAGCTGCACGAAGGCTGATGATGCCAGCCGGCCGGTGCGAAGACGAGGAACGTCCGGGAGGCGGCGGGACTCCCGCCGCCTCCCGGACCGGCGTCAGAGCGTTCCCTGGACGTACTTCAGGTTCGTGAGGGCGACGATGTAGTCCCGCTTCGCGCGCGCGAGGTTCCCTTCGGCCTGTCGGGCGTTCACGAGCGCGTCGTCCACCTCGAGCCGGGTCTTCACCCCGAGGTCGCTGCCCTTCTCCGACATCTCGAGCAGCCTCCGGGCCTGCGACACGTTGCCCGACAGTGCCGTGACGATGCCGGCGGCGACCTTCACCTGGTCGAGCGCCGTGCGCACTTCGACGTAGACGCCGTCGCGCGCCTTGGCGAAGTCGAGCTCGGCGCGGGTCAGGTCGCTCTTCGCCTGGACGACCCGGCCGCGCGTCGCGAGTCCGTCGAAGAAGGGGAACGAGAAGTAGACGCCCGTCCCCCAGACCTTCCCGTCGGCCTTGAAGGAGCCGGCGTCGTACCACGACCACCCGGCGTTCGCCCGCAGGTCGAGCCGGGGCTTGTCGTCGGCGTTACGGATCTTGACGAACTCGCGATAGATGCCGACGGCGTGCCCGAGGCCGCGGATGTCCGGCCGGCTTTCGAGCGCCGTGGACACGGCCTCGTCGAACGTCGGGACGGAGACGGCCTCCGCCTCGAGCGTCCCCTCGACGTCGAGGGCCAGCTTCTCCTCGGCCAGGACGAGCTTGAGGCGGTCGAGGGCGATGAGGACGAGGTTCGCGGTCCGGATCACCTCGGGCCTCTGGTTGTCGAGGGCGACGCGGGCGGCGAGGACGTCGTAGTCCGTCGCGGTGCCGAGGGCGTACCTCTTCTCGGCCTCGGCGAGCTGCTTCTCGCGCTGCCCGAGGGTCTCCTTCGAGATGGACTCGAGCTCCCGGGCGAGGAGAACGTCGTAGAACGCCTCCGTCACGTCGCGGATGGCCGCCTGCCTGTAGTGGTTCAGCTGGTCCTCCGCGGCGGCGATGCCGTCCTTGGCGGCGCGGACGGCCGCACCCACTTTCCCCCATGCGTAGAGGGTCTGGGTGAGGCCGAGGCCGGCGGACTTCGTCGTCTGGCCGGACGGGAAGAGCCCTCCCGTGAGGGCCGCGAAGGTGCCGTCCCACGAGCGCCCGTACGACGCGTCGGCCGAGAGGTTCGGGAGCGCCGCGGCGCGTTCCTCCACGTACTTGCCGCGCACCCAGTCCTGGTAGCTCCGCGCCTTCTCGACGTCGCGGTTCTTGTCTGCGGCGATCGCCACGGCGTCGTCGAGCGTCAGGATTCGCGGGGAAGACCCGGAGGTCGCCGGGGCCTCGGTCGCGAGGGCCGCCGCGGGGAGCAGGAGGCCGAGGAGCAGGACCGCGCCGACCGCGGTATGCGCCGTCGCCTTCCCGGTGTGGCCGAGCGCTTCCTGCTCGAGGGCGTTTGCCTTCGACCAGCGACGGTGGATCCACGCGGCGAAGTCGTCGAAGAGCGCGTAGACGACCGGGACGACGAGGAGCGTGAGGACCGTGGACGTGATGAGGCCGCCGATGACGGCGCGTCCGAGCGGCGCCCGCATCTCGGCCCCCTGGCCGAGTCCGAGGGCGAGCGGGAGCATGCCGAAGATCATCGCGAGCGTCGTCATCATGATCGGCCGGAGCCGGGTGCGGCCCGCCGTGATGAGCGCCTCGCGCCGCTCCATGCCGCCCTTCCGGAGGACCTTCGTGTAGTCGACGAGGAGGATCGCGTTCTTCGTGACGAGCCCCATCAGGAGGATGAGGCCGATGAGCGACATGATGCTGAGCGTGTCGCCCGTCAGGGCGAGCATCCCCGCCATGCCGACGATCGAGAGCGGAAGCGACAGCATGATCGAGAGCGGGTCGATGAACGACTCGAACTGCGCCGCGAGGATGAGGTAGACGAAGACGACGGCGAGGAGGAGCGCCTCGGCCATGTAGCCGAAGCTCTCCTCCATCCGCTCGGCCTCGCCGGGGAAGTAGACCTGGTAGCCCGGCGCCATGTCGATCTTCGCGGCCGCTTCCTTGATCTTCTCCGCCGCAGTCCCGAGCGGCAGGCCGTCGAGGTTCGCGGTCAGGAGGACCTCGCGGGAGAGGTCGCGCCGGGAGATCTCCGACGGCGTCGTGGCCCGCTCCGCCTTGACGAGCTCGGAGAGCGGGACGAGCGCCGGCGCACCGCTCGCGCGCGGGACGGCGATCCTCAGGTCCCCGATCTGGGCGACGTCGCGCCGCATCTCGAGCGGGAGGCGGACGCGGACGTCGACGGCCTCGCCCTCCTCGTCCTCGTAGGTCGTGACGGCCTGGCCGCCGACGAGGGCGCCGACCGTCCGGGCGATGGCCGGCGTCGAGAGGCCGGCGTCGGCCGCGCGCTCGCGGTCGACGACGAGGCGGTACTCGGGGAGGTCGAGCTCGAGCGTCGTCTCGACGTCGACGATGCCGGGGATCCCGAAGACGGCCTTCTTCAGCTCGGCGGCGTACTTCTTCAGGAGCGGGATCTCCTCGCCCCGGATCGAGACCATGACGGGCTTCTCGGCGAACTCGTCGCTCTGCATCTCGACCGACGGGATGATCCCGGCGACAGAGGCGATCCGCTTGCGCGCCTCGGCGGCGAGGACGCTCGCGTGCTTCTTCCGGTCCGACTTGTCGACGAGCTTCACGTAGACGCGCGCGTCGCGGACGGTCCCCATGTCGCCGGCGCCGATCGAGGCGTAGGTGTACTTCACCTCCGGCATCTTCTTCAGCTCGGCGAGGACCGCCTCCATCCGCCCGCGCGTCTCCTCGAACGAGGCGTCGGGCGCCGTCTTGAACTTGACCTGGAACTCGGCCTGGTCGGGGTTCGCCATGAACTCCGACTGCAGCGTCCCGAAGAGCCCGATCCCCGCCGCGAAGGCGACCGTCGCGAACGCGAGGACCGCCTTCCGGTGGTCGAGCGCCCAGGCGATGAGCCCCTTGTAGCGGTCCGCCGTCCGGTCGAACCAGTCGTTGAAGCGGTCGAGGGCGCGCGCCACGGCGTGCCGGTTCCCGATCCGCTCGACGTCGGGGTCGACCCAGCGGGAGGAGAGCATCGGGTCGAGGGTGAAGGAGACGAAGAGGGAGACGAGGACCGCGAAGGCGACCGTGATCCCGAACTGGAAGAAGAAGCGCCCCATGATCCCCTTCATGAAGGCGACCGGGACGAAGACGGCGACGATGGAGAGCGTCGTCGCGAGGACGGCGAGGCCGATCTCGGCGGTGCCGACGCGGGCCGCCGTCATGTGGTCCTGCCCCTCCTCGAGGTGCCTCACGATGTTCTCCCGCACGACGATCGCGTCGTCGATGAGGAGCCCGATCGCGAGCGAGAGCGCCATGAGCGTCATGACGTTCAGCGTCATCCCGAGGAAGTACATGACGATGAACGAGGAGATGACCGAGATCGGGAGCGTCAGCCCCGTGATGACGGTCGAGCGCCAGGAGTTCAGGAAGAGGAAGACGATGAAGACCGTCAGGAGCGCGCCGATGATCAGGGTGTTCGTCACGTCGTGGACGGACTCCTTGATCATGACGGAGCCGTCCCGCACGAGCTGGATCTCGACGGAGGGCGGGAGCTCGCCCCGGAGCTTGTCGATCTCCTTCGTCACCGCCTCGACGACCCCGACCGTGTTCGCCTTGCTCTGCTTGAAGACGTCGATGGCGACGGCCGGGACGCCGTTCACGAGGGCGAGCTTGCGCCGCTCCTCGATCGTGTCCTTGACCTCGGCGATCTCGCCGAGCGTGACGGCGACGCCGCCGCGGCTCGCGACGACCATCGACCGGAAGCCGGCGACCTCCTTCGGCTTGCCCGAGACGCGGACCGGCATCTCCTGCCCGCCCCTGTCGAGCCGGCCGAGGGGCGTGTTCACGTTCTCGCCCGAGAGCCCGGCGACGACCTCGTCGACGCCGAGGCCGAGGGCGTCGAGGCGCGACGGGTCGAGGTCGACGGCGACCTCGCGCTTGCTCTCGCCGACGAGGTCCACCTTCCCGACGCCGGGGAGGTTCTCGATGCGCCGCTTGACCTTCCGGTCGACGAGCGTCGTCAGCTCGCGCGGGGTCATCTGGTCGGAGCGCACCGCGAGGGAGACGATCGCCATCCCGCCGATGTCGAGCTTCTGGATGACCGGCTCCTGGATCCCCTGCGGCAGGTCGTTGCGGATGGCCGAGATCTTCGAGCGCGCGTCCTGCGCCGCGTCGTTGATCTTGACCTCGAGGTTGAACTCGACGATGACCGTCGAGAGCCCCTCGCGCGACGTCGAGTAGACGTGCTTGACGCCGGAGATCGGGTTCACCGCCTGCTCGAGCTTCTTCGTCACCTCGCGCTCGACCGTCTCGGGCGAGGCGCCGGGGAACTGCGTGATGACGGAGAGGACCGGGATCTCGACGTCGGGGAACATGTCGATGGCGAGGCGGCGGTAGGAGAAGACCCCGAGCGTGACGAGGGCGAGCATGAGGACCGTCGCGAAGACGGGCCTCTTGATGGACAGGTCGGACAGGAACATGGCTCAGGCCTCCTTCGAGACGAGGACCTTGTCGCCCTCGCGGAGGTTGAAGCCGCCGCGGGTCACGACCTCCTGCCCCGCCCCGAGCCCCTTCACGACCTCGACGCGGTCGCCGGGGGCCGCGCCCGTCTCGACGTCGACGCGCCTGGCGACGCCTCCGTCGACGACGAAGACGGAGCCCTTCCCCGTCAGGGTGTCCCAGGAGACGAGCGCCGAGCGCGGGACGACGAGGACGCCCGCGCGCTGGCCGGTCACGATGCGCCCCTTCACGAAGAGCCCCGCCTTGAGGGTTTCGTCTGGGTTCGGCACCTCGGTCTTCACCTTCACCGTCCGGCTCGCCTCGTCGGCGGCCGGGTTGATGAACGAGACCTTGCCGGTGAACGTCCGGCCGGGGAGCGCGTCGCTCGTGAAGGCGAAGGGCTGCCCCACCTTCAGCGCCTCGGTCCGCGCCGACGGGACGTTCGCCGTCAGCTCGAGAATCCGGTTGTCGACGATCCGGAACATCGGCGCCGGGCTCCCCATGTTCTCCACGTAGTCGCCGACGTTCACGTTCCTGAGCGCGACGATGCCGTCGATCGGCGCCCGGATGAGGGCCTTGGCGAGGCGGGCTTCGGCCATCGCGAGCTGGGCCCTCGCCGCCTCGGAAGCGGCCCGGGCCGCCTCGTCGGCGGACCGCGCCTCGTCGAGCTGCTGCTGCGTGGCGAGCCCGGCCTCCTTCAGCTTCACCGACCGGTCGAGCTCGCGCGCGGCGCGCTTCGATCCGGCCTCGGCCTGGAGGGCGCCCGCCCGCGCGGCCTGCATCCCGGCCTCGGCCTCGCGGGTGTCGAGCCGTGCCAGCGGGGTCCCCGCCTTCACGCGGACCCACTGCGTCACGAAGATCTCCGCGACGGTACCCGAGTACTCGGTCTTCACCTCGGCCTCGCTCCGCGCGGTGAGGGTGCCGACGACGTCGACGGCCTCCTCGAGGTCGGAGGGGGCGGCCTTCGCGGTCTCGACGGCGACGGGAGGCCGGCTTCCGTCGGGGGAGGCTTTCCCGTCGGCGGTCTTCCCGCAGCCGGCGAGTGTGAGTGTGAGGGTGAGGACTGTTCCCAGAAGGAGGGCGGAGGTCGAGCGGTTCATCGCGAAGTCTCCTAGTGCGCGGAGGTGAGGGTGGGCGCGGCGACGCCCGAGAAGAGGAGATCGAGCACGCGGCGGAATCCGTCCCGGCCGAGGCCGAGCTCCGGGTGCGCGAGGTCGAGGTCCATGTTGAACGAGAGGACGCCCATGAGGGCGAGCGTCACGTCGTCGGGGTCTGCGGCGCGGAGCTCGCCCGCGGCGATCCCCTCGCCGACGATCTCCGAGATGACGAAGCGCAGCTTCGTGTGGAACGTCTCGAAGTCGAACGGCGGGACTCCCTGGGCCGGCCCCCAGAAGACGGCGTTGATCATCCGGACCCACGACTTCTTCGTCTCGAAGAGCCCGTAGATCCCGAGGAGGAACCCCTCGAGCCGCTCCCTCGCCGTCCCGCTGGCGACCCGGCTCGCGGCGATCCCCTCGTCGGCGATCTTCACGAGGTCGTCGAGAATCGCGAGGTAGATCCCTTCCTTGCTGTCGAAGTGGTAGTAGAGAGCCGGCTTCGTGACTCCGGCCATTTCGACGATTTCACGGACAGACGTCGCCGCGTAGCCCCGGTTCGTGAAGAGGAGCACGGCGGAGTCCATAAGCCTCTGCCGCACAGAGACTTCACCTGGTTGTTCGTGCATCGGAAATGAACCTCCGGTCCGCCGTCCCCTTGTAACCAAGAAGAGCTACCGACCGGTAGGTAATTTAGGGACCGAAGGGTCTCCTGTCAAGGGGCCAAAGGAAGAAGAGCAGGAATCCGGCTTGTCGGTTTCAGACCTTCGGCACGACCCTCGCCAGCTTGTCGCCGGAGCCGAGCGCGACCCAGATCGAGCCGTCGGGGCCGGCGGCGACCGCCATCGGCGCTTCCGGGAGCTCCGTCCACGTCGTCTTCTTCGTCTCCGGATCGAGACGGCAGAGCCTCCTGACACCGGGCGCACCGAACCAGACGGCGCCATCCTTCCCGACGGCGATCCCGAGCGGGGCTCCCTCGACCCGGTACTCCTTCTGCGATCCGTCCGGCGAGAGGTGCAGGAGCCGGTTCACGTTCGTCAACGTGACCCAGAGGCTCCCGTCCGGCGCGAGCGCCACCGCATCAGGCTGGGCGTTGGGCGTCGAGATGGGCCAGGCGGTGAGCTCCGCCTCCGCGGTAATGCGCACGATCCGGTTCCCGCGCCGTTCGACGACCCACGCGACGCCGTCGCGGTCGACGGCGATCCCGGTCGGCTCGCTCCCCTCGGGAAGGACGAACTCGCGGACCGTCCCATCGGCCGCCCTCCGTCCCACGCGGTTCACCGCGGGAAGCGTGAACCAGACCACGCCGTCTCCGGCCACCGCGATTCCCGTCGGCTCGCCGCCCGCCCTCGAGAGCGGGACTTCCGTGAACTTGCCGTCGAGGCCTACTCGCCCGAGGCGCTCGCCGGCAAGGTCTGCGGCCCAGGCGGTGCCATCGGTCTGAAGGGCGAGCCCGAACGGCTGGGTGCCTCTCGAAGGGAACTCGAAGATCTCGACACGCCCGGCCGGGTTCACGCGGCCGACGGCGCCGGAGAACTGCGCCGAGAACCAGGCGGTTCCGTCGGCCGCCACGGCCAGCGCGGCGACTCCGGTCCCCGCCGGGAGCGACACGACGTCGAGCGAGTACGCGCCCCTGGTTACCAGGAGGAGGACGAGGACGGGGACGATCCGAAGGAGATCGATGCGCATGAGACTTCCCATCGCAGCCGCCACGTGCCGGGCGACCGAACAGGGAAGGATAGTCCTGCAGACGCGAATACCGATCGCACGACACGTCGTCTCAGAACCGGAGCCCCGCCGAGACGAAGCCGCGTTCGCCGAATCCGGGACGTTCGAACGGTCACTTCTTCAGCAGGGAAGCGAGCTTCTTCGCCGCCTTCCTCGCCGCGTCGCGCGTCCCTTCGAGCTCCGACGACTCCTCCTCGTCCCCTTCGCTTCTCCGGTAGCTCGCGGTGCCGGTGACCGCGAGGGGCTTCCCTTCCTTCCCCGTGACCGCGTCGACGAGGCGGATCGACGTCGGGCAGTCGACCCGGACGTTCTGGACGACCCGTTCGACCCGGTAGCCCTCGGGGGTCGTGTCGGTGTATCGCATTCGGCTGACCTCGACGCGGCAGGGCGACAGGGAGACGGCGAGCCACGTCTCCCCCGGCCACTCCGCGCGGAAGGCGCGGCCCGTTTCGCCGTCGGGCTCGGCCACCAGCACACCGAGCGTCGCCCCGGAGAGGCGCGCGTCGGAGAACGCGAGCTTCCCGGCGTCGGACAGCTCCGATTCGAAACGTGCGACGAACGCCGAGAGCTCCTCGTCCGGTCCGTCGGCTTCGACGAGAACGACGCGCGGCATCGGTTTCTCCGCCGCGGCGGCCGGAGACGCGAAGACGAGGACCAGGATCGCGAGGACGGGGGCAAGACGGGGAGCGCTCATGGCCGAAGACTAACGCGGGCCCAGCCTCGTCCGCCCGGCTATCCTCCGCCGGAATGAGCCGTCCCTTCCCATTCGCGGTGGCCCTCCTTCTCGTTGCACCGCTCGCGGCCGGGCAGCTGCCCGAGGAAGAGAAGGCGCCGGCCCCCGTGAAGGCGGACGTCGCCGTCGTCGCCTCGAGGGCGGGAGTCGAGACCGAGGCGGTGACGGTCGCCGTCCTGACTCGAAAGGAGATAGAGCGCCTCCCGGCCCGCTCCCTGACGGAGCTCCTCCGCTACCTCCCGTCGGTCGACGTGAGGCGGCGCGGCCCGGAAGGGGTCCAGGCCGACGTCTCCCTTCGCGGCGCCGACTACAACGGCACGCTCGTCCTCGTCGACGGCGAGCCGGTGAACGACCCGCAGACGAACCACCACACCCTGGACCTCGACGTCCCCGCCGACGCCATCGAGCGGATCGAGGTGCTCTACGGCACCGCCTCCGCGCTCTACGGTTCGGAGGCGGTCGGCGGCGTCATCAACATCGTGACGCGCGGGGGAGGCCTCGGGAAGGCCCGCGCCCAGGTCGAGGGCCGGTACGTCCACGGCTCCCACTCCCTCGACGCGGGAAGCCTGCGCCTCGCGACGAGGATCACCGACGGCGTGACGGTTTCCGTCGACGGCGCCCGCTCCGAATCGAGCGGCTTCCGCAACGACCGCGAGCACGCGACGCAAGGGCTTCGCGCCTCCCTTCAGGTCGACACGCCTCTCGGCCCCGTCACCCTCGCCGGCGGGACCGCGAGCCGCGCGTTCGGCGCCTATGCGTTCTACGGGACGCGATACCCGAACCAGCAGGAGGCGACGGAATCCCGCAGCCTTCGACTCTCGGCGGACCTCCTGCTCGGCGGCGGCTGGTCGCTGGCTCCGTCCGCCTCCGTGCGCCGTCACCAGGACGACTTCATTCTCGACAGGTCGAACCCGGGCTTCTACCGCAACGTCCACGAAACGGACCGGACGACGTTCCGCCTCGTGGCGCGCCGGCCGCTCCTCGGCGGGACTCTCGCCGTCGGGGCCGAGGCGGGGCGCGACACGATCGACTCCACGAACCTGGGGGATCACGCCCGGGGGCGCCGAGCCGCCTTCGTGGAGCTCGGCCGGCCGTTCTCGACGGCGGCCCCCGCCGCCGGAGGGTTTCGCGTCGGCCTGCGCGCCGACTCCACCGACGACTACGGGTCGAGGGTCTCGCCCCAGCTCGCCGCCTGGGCCGCGCTCGGCGCGGGGATCAGGGCCCGGGCGTCCGTCGGCACCGCCTTCCGCGTCCCGACGTACACCGAGCTCTACTACGTCGACCCGCAGACGATCGGGAACCCGGACCTGCGCCCCGAGAAGGCGACCAACGTCGAGGCCGGGCTGGCGTGGGACGCCGGAGCGGTGACCGTCGACGCCGTCGCCTTCCATCGCCACGGGACCGACCTGATCGACTTCGTCCGGTCATCGCCTGCCGAGCCCTACCGGGCGACGAACCTGAGGACCGTCGACACACGAGGGCTGGAAGGGACCGTCTCCCTGGCCCCGTCCGCCCTCGCGCGTACCCCGCTGACCGGGCTCGCGCTGCGCGCCGCGTTCTATTCCGCCGACCTCGAGGAGCTCCAGGCCGCGGCGGGCGCGACCGAGGGGCGCTACGTCCTCGACCCGCTCCGCGTGAAGTGGGACCTCCTGGCCGAGGCCCGCCTCCCCTTCCGCGTCGAGGCGCTCGCCCGCCTCTCGTACTTCGACCGCCCGTCGTTCGAGGCGGGGGTCCTCCTCCTCGACGCCCGCCTCGGCACCGCTCTCCTCGAGGGGAACCTCCTCGAGATCTACGTCGAGGGCGACAACCTCGGGGACGTCCGCTACGAGGAGGTGCCGGGAGTTCCTCTCCCGGGCCGGGTCCTCGCCGCGGGCCTCCGCCTCGCCTGGTGAGCCGGAGGGTAAACTCCGGAGAGCGAGGGCGTACCGCTTCGATGCACAAGATCCTGCTCGTCGACGACATGAGGAGCTTCCTCGACCTGGAAGCCACGTTCCTCTCGCGCGCCGAGTGCCAGCTCCTGACCGCCTCGACCGGCCTCGAGGCCATCCGCGTGGCCCGCGCCGAGAAGCCCGACCTCGTCGTCCTCGACATCGAGATGCCCGAGATGAACGGCATCCAGGCCTGCCGCATCCTGAAATCCGAGGCCGTCACGTCGCACATCCCCGTCATCGTCCTCACCTCGATGCAGATGGAGGACGAGGCCCGGCGCGCCGGCGCGAACCACTTCCTGAGGAAGCCGATCGACGAGCCGACGTTCCTGGCCGAGGTGAAGCGGTTCCTCCCGATCGTCGAACGGACCGAGACGCGCGTGTCCCTCGACGCCCCCGTCACCCTCTGGCGCGACGGGGAGACCTTCGAGGTCCGCCTCGTGAACCTCTCGCGGACCGGCTTCTACGTCGAGACCGGCCAGCGCCACCCGATCGGCGCGCGGCTCGAGGTCTCCTTCTCCCTGCCGGACGACCCCTCCGGCAAGCTCATCACCGGGGAGGCGCTCGTCGTGAGGCACGGGGACGACCCGCCCGGCTTCGGCTGCCGCTTCCGGCAGGTCTCCACGGGTGCGCGCCTCGTCGTCGAGGACTGGGTCGAACGCGTCGCGGCAGGGCGCTAGACCGTCAGCGTTTCCCCGTTCCCGAGGTCGACGAGGCGGATCCCCATCCGCTTCGCGTAGTCGAGGATCCGCGGCTCGCGGTAGAACTCCGAGAAGTAGATCCCGACGAGCCCGGCGTTCCCGATCAGCTTGAAGCAGTTCCAGCAGGGAGAAGCGGTCGTGTAGATCTCGCCCCCCTCGATCCGCACGCCGTTCATCGCCGCCTGCAGGATCGCGTTCGCCTCGGCGTGGACCGTCGCGATGCAGTGCCCGTCCTCCATGAGGCAACCGTCCTCGTCGCAGTGCGGCAGGCCCCTCAGCGAGCCGTTGTAGCCGGTGGAGAGGATCCTCCGGTCGCGCACGATGACGGCGCCCACGTGCTTGCGGGGGCAGGTGGACCGGCTCGCCACCTCGGCGGCGATGTTCATGAAGTAGCGGTTCCAGTCGACGCGCTCGCCCATCGCCCGATTATGCGGTCCGGCGGGCGGGGCTGCTGCATCGCGGCGGGGCCCGTGTAGGATTCGCCCCATGCTCGACAGGACCGTCGTCGTCACCGGCCTCGGCGCCGTCAGCTCCCTGGGGAACGACCTCGCCTCCACCTGGGCGGGCCTCGTCGCCGGGCGGAGCGGAATCGGCCCCATCACCCTCTTCGACGCGAGCGGATTCCGGACGAAGCTCGCGGCCGAGGTGCGCGAGATGCCCGACCCGGGAGTCTCGCCGCGCCTCCTCCGCCGCCTCTCCCGCACCGACGTCATCGGCCTGACCGCGGCCCGCGAGGCGCTCGCCGACTCGGGACTCGACCTCGACCGCGAGGACCCGACCCGGATCGCCGTCGTCCTCGGCGGCGGCGTCTCGGGCCTCCTCGACAGCGAGAACTACTTCCGCGACCTCCTCGCGAAGGGGCCGCGCGGAGCGCGCCCGACGCGCGTCCTGAACCACCCCCCCGACCAGACGACCGACCGGATCGCCGAGGTCTGGGGGTTCCGCGGCCCGCGGGCGACGATCACGACCGCCTGCTCCTCCTCGTCCACGTCGCTCGGCTACGCGTCGGACCTGATTCGCGCAGGGCTCGCCGACGTCGTCGTCACCGGCGGGGCCGACACGTTCGCCCGTCTCACGCACGGCGGCTTCAATTCCCTGCGCGCCTCCGACTCCGAGCCGTGCCGCCCCTTCGACCGCAACCGCAAGGGGCTGACGATCGGCGAGGCGTCGGGGATCCTCGTCTTCGAGGAGGAAGGGCGCGCGCGGCGCCGCGGCGCGACGATCCGAGCCCGCTTCCTCGGCTACGGCCTCACGAGCGACGCCCACCACATGACGCAGCCCGAGCCCTCGGGCGAGGCGTGCGCGAGGACGATGCGCGCCTGCCTGAAATCGGCGAAGCTCAATCCCGGCGACGTCGACTACGTGAACGCCCACGGCACGGCCACCGTCCAGAACGACCCCGCGGAGACTCTCTCCATCAAGCTCGCCCTCGGAGAGCGGGCGCGGGAGATCTGCATCTCGTCGAACAAGTCGATGCTCGGCCACTGCCTCTGCTCGGCCGGGGCGATCGAGGCGGTCGCGACGGTGATGACGCTCGAGACGGGCATCGTGCCGCCGACCATCAGCTACGTCGAGCCCGACCCCGATTGCGACCTCGACGTCGTCCCGAACGTGGCGCGCGAGGTCGACGTCCGCATCGCCCTGTCGAACTCCTTCGCCTTCGGCGGGAACTCCACCGTCGTCGCGTTCGGACGGGCCTGAGGGATCGCCGTGAGAGAGATCTTCATCACCGGCGCCGCCGCCGTCACGCCTCTCGGGAGAGACCTCGAGACGACCGCCGCCCGCCTCGCCGCGGGCGATAGCGGCATCGTGGAGGTCTCCGTCGCCGAGGGCGGGGATCGCAAGGGTGCCGCGTACGCCGCCCGGATCGCCGCCTTCACGACCGAGCCCGAGATGCCGAAGGCGAAGGCGCGCCGCCTCGACCGCGCCAGCCAGTTCGCCGTCGTCGCCGTCACTCGCGGACTCGCCGAGGCGGGCTGGACGATGGCGGGGAACGAGGAGGAGACCGGCATCCTCCTCGGCACCGGCTCGGCCGGCGCCAGCCCCCTCGTCGAGCTCGAGCGGCAGATGGCCGTCGAGTCTCCCGAGGCGGCCTCGCCCTTCCTCTTCCCCTGCACCGTCGCCAACGCCCCGGCCTCCATCGCCGCGATCGAGCTGAAGATCAAGGGCCCGAACGTCACGATCACGCAGAAGGACCCTGCGGGACTCAACGCCCTGTTCTACGGCCGGCTCCTGATCGACGACGAGCGGGCGAAGGCGATCGTCGTCGGGGCCGTCGACGAGTGGAACCTGACCTACCAGCTCGCGTACGAGCGCCTGCGCGTCCTGAAGACCGCCACGATGCCGGGCTACGTCCTCTCCGAGGGGTGCTCCGTGGTCCTGCTGGAGGACGGTGTCTCCGCGCGGTCGCGCGGGGCCCGCCTCTGGGCACGCGTCGCGGGAGCCGCCTCGGCCGGCTCGCCCGTCTCTCCGCAGCATCGCCGCGCCCGTCCCGAGGAGGTCGCCGCGACCATCCGCGCCGCGCTCTCCGACGCCGAAGTTCCCCCCTCGCGCGTCGGCCTCGTCCACGCTTCGGCCAACGGCGTCCCGTGGATCGACGCGGCCGAGGAGGCCGCCCTCGCCGAGGTCTTCGGCGCGGCGCCCCGCGTCGAGCGGATCAAGCTCCAGGTGGGCGAGAACCCCTGCTCCGGCGCCCTCCAGCTCGCCCTCGGCGCACGCGCCCTGCGGGACGAGCCCTCGCTCGGCGCCGTCCTCGTCAACTCCCTCGGCGCCGGCGGCAACCAGATCGCCGTCGTCCTCACCGCGCCGTGACGGCTCCCGCGAACCCTCCCGCCCCCCGCCCCTTCCGCGTCGACTTCGAGGTCCGCTTCCCCGAGGTCGACGCCTACCGCGTCGTCTGGCACGGCAACTACGTCCTCTACTGCGAGCTCGCGCGCAACGCCCTCTGCGGCGCCGCCGGCTTCACCCCCGCCGAGGCGCTGGCATACGGCTACCGCGTCCCGATCACGAAGTTCGAGATCGCCGTCCGCCGCCCCGCGCGCCTCGACGACCGGCTCGAGGTCTCCTGCACCCTCCGCCCGGCCGAGACCGCGAAGCTGGAGATGGACTACGAGGTCCGCCGCCTCCCCGACCGGCTGCTCCTGGCGACCGGCTTCACGCAGCAGGTCCTCCTCAGCCCGAAGGACGAGCTCCTGCTCACGTTCCCGAAGCCGGTCCGCACGCTCGTCGAGCGAATCCTCGCCTACCAGCGCGGCGAGCGGGAGCTGACGGGAGAGAAGATCCCGATCGTGTAGCGAACGGCGCCCCGCCGGCCGCCCCCGGGCGCGACCCACGCGGCTTCACGCGCTCTCTGCACGCTCCAGCGCCTCGCCGCCTCCCGTGCGATCGATCTGGAACTCGCCCAGGGAGATGGGGACGGCCACCTTGAGCATCAAGGTGAAGACGAGGAACCCGAAGGCGAAGATGCCGGCCGCGACACGGAGCTCCGTCAGGGTCGGCGCGTACTCGTAGATCTCCCCGAGGGCGTCCGGGGTGAGGCCGGGAATGATCAGACCCATGCCCTTCTCGATGTAGCAGCCCGCGTACGTTGCGAAGCACCCGATGTTGAGGATGACCGGGTGCCGCCTGAGCGACGGCACGATGAACAGGGCGAACGCCAGGACGTTCAGCGTCAGGGCGGACCAGGCGTACGGCACGAGGGTCGTGTGCCCGCCGATCCCCTGGTACCAGTAACGCGTGTAGAGCAGGTGCTGCGTGCCGGAGTAGTACTCCTTGAACGCCTCGGCCCCGTGGAGGAAGAGATTGAGGAACATCGCGTACGCCATCAGCTCGGCGATCTTCCAGATGGCCTCGTCGGCGATCTCGAACCGGGTGAACTTCCGGAGGAGCTGCAGGACGAAGAGGAGGATCGCGGGGCCCGAGCAGAACGCCGAGGCGAGGAACTGCGGCGCCAGGATCGACGAGTTCCAGTAGGGCCGCGCGGCAAGGCCGTTGTAGAGGAACGCCGTGACCGTGTGGATGCCGACGGCCATCGGGATCGAGAGGAGGACGAGCGGCACGACGAGCTTCTTGACGTAGGGGCGGCCCGTGAACGCCCGGTACAGGATGTGGGTCACCACCGTGAGGTTCAGGAGGAAGTAGATGTTCAGGACGAGGACGTCCCACGCGAGGATGGACTGCGGGAAGTTCAGGTGCCCCAGCGGCGGGAGCAGGTGCCAGAAGCGGTCCGGCCGCCCGATGTCGACCAGCACGAAGAGGAGGCACATGATGATGGCGCTCACCGCCAGGAGCTCGCCGTAGACCACGAGCTGCCGGATCGGCTTCCAGTCGTAGACGTAGGCCGGGATCACGAGGACGACGGCCGCCGCGGCCACGCCGACGAGGAACGTGAAGTTGCCGATGTAGAAGCCCCAGCTGACCTGGTCGCGCATGGCGGTCACGACGAGGCCGCCCCGGACCTGCCCTACGAACGCGAGGAGGCCCCAGGCGATGAGCGCCAGGAGGAAGAACATCCAGCCCCAGTAGAGCCGGTTGCCGCGGAGGACGAGCTCGCCGCTGCCCCAGACGAAACGCGAGAAGAGCCGCACGGTTCTCATCGTGTTCTCAGGTCCCGTAGAAGTAGAAGAACTTCGGCATGGTGTTCAGCTCCTCCTTCAGGACGAGGACGCGCTTGTGCTCGATGATGTAGCGGATCTCGCTCTCGGGATCGAGGAGGTTCCCGAACTTCCGTGACCCCGTCGGGCAGACCTCGACGCAGGCCGGGTACCGCCCGTTGCGCACGCGCTGGATGCAGAAGGTGCACTTCTCGACGACACCTGCCCGGCGCGGGCGATTGCCGAGAACGTGCGTCTTCGGGTTGATCTCGGCCTTCGGGATCTCCGGCTCGGCCCAGTTGAAGTGCCGCGCGCCGTACGGGCAGGCCGCCATGCAGTAGCGGCAGCCGATGCACCAGTCGTAGTCGACGACCACGATCCCGTCCTTCTCGGTCCAGGTGGCACCCGTCGGACAGACCTTGGTGCAAGGCGCGTTGCGGCACTGCTGGCAGGCCACCGGCATGTAGAAGCGCCCCTCCTCGGGGACCGTCGCAGGCTGGTAGTAGGGGTCCGAGTGCGTGAGGTCGACCCCGTCCTCCTTGTTCATGGAGAGGACCTTGATCCAGTGGATCTGGGGGTCACGAGACTGGTTGTTCTCGTCGACGCACGCGTAGACGCACCGGCGGCAACCGACGCAGCGCGAGATGTCGAGCGCGTAGGCAAAGACGACCCCGGGGATGGGGGGTGTGTCCGCGACCGACACGTCGACGCCGGTTCTTTCCTTGTATTCCTTCTCGAGGTCCGCAACGGCCTTTTTCAGCTGCTCCTTCGGCGCTTCGTACAGGCGTTTCGGCCCGCACGCCGTCAGGATGAAGGTCGCCGCGGCCCCCGCGGCGCCGGTGAGGAGACCGCGGCGCGTCAGTCCGGCTCGCAGGTCCAGGTCGCCGTCCATGCCGCAGCTCATCGGGTGGTTCCTCTCTTCTGGCCGGGACGGACGGGCGGCAGGGGCGCCGCCTTCGGGGCGAGCGGCTTGAAGTGCGGCTGGTGGGGGTTGTGGCAGTGGGCGCAGAGGAGGTATTTCTTGTGTCCGTTCCAGTCGCCCGTCCGCCGCCCGTGGATGCCGGCCTTCCAGTCTCTCAGCTTCTCCCCGTGGCACTGGCCGCAGAGCCGGTACGACTCCTCGAACGACACCCGCTCGCCGCTCGCGAGATGGAGCGAGTCACGGTCGTCCGCGTCGTGGCAGTCGAGGCACCAGCGGTGCTCGGCATCGTGCTTCAGCACGATGTCGTCGTGGAAGTCGACCAGTGTCCGCCGGGTCCGGTTCGGCTTCATCGACTCGTGACAGCCCGAACAGGGGAAGATCCCCTCGCTGAACGGCGGAGGGGGGACCTCGAGCCGCTCCTCCGAGGTCTTCGGGACCTCGCCCTGAATCGCTTTCGAGTCCGGCCGGGGAGCCGGCGGGGCCGGGGCGGTCGCCCCGGCCGTGAAGGACGCCAGGACGAGCGGGAGGACGAGGCTTCGGTACATTCGGGGGCCCTACCCGGTCAGGCGTACCGCTGCTCGACCATCCGCTGCATCTCCCTCGCCCAGAGCGTCTGGAAGATCTGGAGCCGGTGTCCGATCACGGTCGCCACGTTCCGCGTGACCGCGAGCCCGACAGCCGGGTGAGCGTCGAAGTGCGCCAGGAGCGCCGCGCGCGGGAAGGCCAGGAGCTCGGTTTCCATCTGGGCCTTCGCCTTGAGCGTGAACCGGTGGGGCGGGATCAGGCCCGACCAGCCGAGCGTCTCGCCGGGGTGCTTCTCCTCGAGAAGGACGTCTTCCTCGCCCTCCCGGATCCGCATCGGGAGCGTGAGGTCGATGCGGCCCCTTACGACGAGGAAGAGCCGGTCCGCCTCGGCGCCGAGCTGGAAGAGGACGCCGCCCGAGGGGATGCGGACGGGCACCGCGAGGGCCATGATCCGTGCCGCTTCTACCTCGGACAGGCCGAGCAGGAGGTCCTTCGTCTCGATCGACACGAGCGCTCCGCCCTAGTTGACGAGCGGGGATTCGGTGCGGGAGTGGAGCGAGCCGGCCGACGGCACCGAGAGGAAGGACTGGGCCGCGGCCTGCTCGAGGCGGACGTGGCGCTCGATGTGGCTGAGAAGGACCTCGAGGGGAATCTGCGGACGCGGGGTCACCGTCTCGGCGTCGCTCGCGAAGAAATGCGTCGGCTCGTCAGCGACGAGCGTCCGCTCGGGCTGGACAACGGGGGCCTTCTCTTCGTGCGGGGCCAGGCCGGCGACCATGATTCCGCACACCGCCATGACCGCGAAGCTCGCGAGCAGAATCGTGAGGAACATGAACATCTGCGTCTCTCCTTTGCCCGTTTCCGTCGACTCTCGTTGTGCATCCGTCGTGCCATGGCCATGGCAGCGGCCGAACCTGCTGCACGGGAGAGGGTTGTCGACGGGCGTCCCCGATCTCCTGTTCGTTCGGCGTGGCCGTTCCTGACAGCCTGTCAGACGAAACCTGACATCCTGTCAGGATCGTTGACCGGCCCGGATGCGCGGGAGCACCATGCCGGCGGGTCGTCTTCATGTCGAAAACGCGCTTGACCAGCATGACGGTGGGCCTGGCCGCAGGCATCACGGCGGCCGTGCTGGTCGCCTCCACGGCGGGCGCCTACCTCTACTCCCTCCACCATTTCGAGACGCTCATCGGGACCGCCCGAAGGATGGCACTCGCGCAGGGGGACCTCATCCGCGTCGCCCTCGAGCACCAGATGATGGAGAACGACCGGAGCCTGATCGCCTCGATGATCCGGAGCTTCGGCTCGCAACCGCGCGTCGAGAACGTGATGCTCCTCGATCGCCAGGGGCGCGCCCGTTACACCGCTTCCCCGCTTGCCCCGGGCACCGATCTCTCCCTGGCGTCGCCGACGTGCCAGGCCTGCCACCAGTTCCCCCCGGCGCAGAGAGCGTCCAGCCGCGTGATAGAGACCCGTGAAGGGACGCTTCTCCGGACGGTCATCCCGATCCACAACCGCGAGGGCGTGCCATTCGTGCCACGACGCCGGGCACCGGATCAACGGGATCCTCATCGTCGACGTCGACGCCGGCGAGATCCGCACGACGATGAACCGCGACCTCCGTTGGATGGCCGCCGGCAGCGGAGTCCTGTCGCTCCTCCTCATCGCCGCCATCGGAGTCGTCTTCCGGCTGGTGGTGATGCGCCGCCTCCAGCGATTCGAGACGACCGCGCGCCTGATCGCCGCGGGCGACCTCGAGCGGCGCGTCCCGGCGGAGGGCTCCGACATCGTGGCGTGGCTCGCGCGCGAGTTCAACGCGATGGCGGACTCGATGAGCGGCCTGCTCTCGGAGGTGCGGCGCCAGCGGGAAAGGCTCGAGACCGTCATCAACAGCATCGACGACGGGATCGTCGTCCTCGACGGAAACCGGAAGGTCATCGCCGCCAACGAGGCGTTCCTCCAGCGGACCGGGCGCTACCGGAGCGCCGTCGTGGGCTCCTCCTGCCTCGACGTCGCGCACGGGATGTGCGGAAGCGCCGACTGCCCGACCCTGGCCTGCCTCGGGTCCGGCGCGCGCCAGGTGCGCATCCACGAGCGCCGCACGAAGAGCGGAAAGGTCGCCTGGGAGGAGGTCCACGCCTCCCCGATCCGCGGCGAGGACGGGAAGGTCGTACAGGTCGTGGAGGTCTGGCGCGACATCTCCGAGCGCCGGGCGGCCGAGGCGCAGCTCGCCGAGTCGCACCGCCTCGCCTCGCTCGGGCTCCTCGCCTCGGGTTTCTCGCACGAGCTGAACACGCCTCTCGCGACGACCCTGGCCTGCGTCGAGGGAATCCTTCGCGACGCACGCTCGCCGGAACGCCGCCAGCGAACCGGCTGGGACGGCGTGGCCGAAAGCGCCGGGATCGCGCGCGACCAGCTCCTGCGCTGCCGCGGGGTGACGCAGAACTTCCTGCGCCTCTCGAGCGGCAAGGCCTCGCCGGGCAACGTCGTGCCGCTGGAACCGACCCTCGCAGCAGTCGCACGACTGGCCGAACCCACCGCCCGGACGCACGGGGTGACGATCGAGGTCGAGACGGTACCGGTCTCCGCACTGGTCCGGGTCAACGAGGCGGGCCTTCAGCACGTCCTCCTCAACCTCCTTCTCAACGCGATCCAGGCGTGCGGCCCGGGGGGCCACGTCCGGCTCGGCGCGGAGGACGGCGACCCGGTCCGCATCCGCGTCGCGGACGACGGCTGCGGCATCGCGCCCGAGGATCAGCAGCGGATCTTCGAGCCGTTCTTCAGCCTCCGCGAAGGGGGGACCGGGCTCGGGCTCTTCCTCTCTCTCGACTTCGTCCGTCGCTGGGGCGGCGGGATCGATCTCGTGAGCACTCCGGGGTCGGGCTCGACGTTCATCGTGTCGTTTCCCGCGGCCGCTCGGGACGTCCCGGCCGAGGCCGCCTCGTGAACGCGCCCGTGACCGTCCTCCTGGTGGACGACGACGCCGTCTTCCGCCACGTGATGACGATGGAGCTGACGCGGAGCGGGTACGAAGTGGTGGCGGCCGGCACGGGCGCGGAAGCGGTCCGGGCCGCTGCAAAGCTCGAGAGCGCGATCGTCCTCCTCGATCTGAAGCTTCCCGACCTCGACGGCCTCGAGGTCCTCAGGGCGATCAGGGAAAAGAGCCCCGGGAGCGAGATCATCATGCTCACCGGTCACGGCTCGATCGACACGGCGATCGAGTCGATCCGGCTCGGGGCATATGACTACGTCTCGAAGCCCTGCCCGCTCGACGAGCTCGAGGTCCGGCTCCATCGGGCGCTCGAGCGGCAGACCCTGCGGCGGCGCGCGAACCTCCTGGAGCGGGGCCTGACGCCTCGCGACCCGGGAGGCTCCTTCATCGGCGACAGCCCGCCGTTCCGCCAGCTCCTCCACCTCGTCGAGCGAGCGGCCCCCACCGACTCCACCATCCTCATCACCGGCGAGACCGGGTCGGGCAAGGAGATGGTGGCCAAGATGCTCCACGCCCGCAGCCCGCGACGGGCACGGCCGTTCGTCGTCGTCGAGTGCGCGGCGCTGCAAGAGGGGCTCCTCCAGAGCGAGCTGTTCGGCCACGAGCGCGGGGCGTTCACCGGCGCCGAGCGCGCCAAGCCGGGCCTCTTCGAGGTGGCCAGCGGCGGCACGGTCTTCCTCGACGAGATCGGTGAGGTGAGCCCCGCGACCCAGGTGAAGCTCCTGCGCGTCCTCGACACCTCCACGTTCCGCCACGTCGGCGGGACGAGCGAGATCCGCGTGGACGTCCGCGTCCTCGCGGCCACGAACCGCGACCTGAACGCGATGGTCCGCCAGGGGCTCTTTCGCGAGGACCTCTTCTACCGCCTCAGCACCGTCCTGCTTCCGCTGCCGCCGCTTCGCGAACGCGGCGAGGACGTCGACCTTCTCGCGCAGACCTTCGTCGCACGTTTCGCGGAACGCTACGGGTTCGAGAGGCGCCTGTCGCCGGAAACGCTCGGCGCCCTCCGGCGCCACCCCTGGCCAGGAAACGTCCGGGAGCTGCTCCACGTCGTCGAGGCCGCGATGGTGGTCTGCGAGGGGACCGTCATCCTTCCCGAGCACCTCCCCGCCTCGCTGCGGGACGTCCCCGACGCGCCCGCCGCGGGGCCCCGGACGACCGGGGCCGAGCCGCTCGTCACGCTCGAGGCGCTCGAGCGGGCGCACATCGAGCGGACACTGCGCGCCACGGACGGGCACCGTGGGAGCACCGCGCGCATCCTGGGGATCAGCGAGCGGAACCTCTACCGGAAGCTCCGGGAGTACGGGCTCCTGACCTGAGCCAGGGCGATCCCGTCAGCGCACCTTTCTTCGATAGGCCGTGGCGAGGGCGTCGGCGTATTCGTTCCAGCGGATGCCGGAGTGAGCGGCGACCCAGCGGACCTCCAGCTCGGGACGAGACCGGAGGGTGAGGTAGAGCTCCTGAACGAGCTCGAGGTTCTTGATCGGGCCGTCCTTGCGCCTCCAGCCTCGGGCTTCCCAGCCTTCCGCCCACTTCGTGAGCGTGTTCACGCAGAGCATGCTGTCGGTGTAGAGGATGGCCGGAGTTCCCCGGGGGACGAGCCGGCACCCGGCGACGAGCGCGATGAGCTCCATCCGGTTGTTCGTCGTGTGGGGCTCGTGACCGCAGTCCTCGGCGATGACCCGGTCCCCGACGACGCGGACCGCTCCCCAGCCCCCCGGACCGGGGTTCGGGTCGGCGGCGCCGTCCGTGAAGACCCCGTCCTTCGGCCCTGCCGTATGGCGGGCGAGGACGGAGGCGACGGGGAGGTTCTCCTCGCGAGAGCCGGCCTTGCCCTTTCCGTTCTTGCACTTGAAGCAGGTCTTCGGCTTCCATCCGGGGTATCTGCCCAGGATCTGCCCGCTCACGGTGAACGGGCCGCCGCATTCCTGGCAGACGAAGCTCTCTGGGCGGCCCTTCGGGGTTTCGCTCATGGCCGCACTGAATACCACAGACCTGAACGGAGCGACGCGCCCTACTTCAGCTTCTCCACCCCCCCGAACTCCCGTCCCGGGCGCAGCTCGTGAAGGACGCCCTCGTCTTCCGCCGTCAGCGTCTTCGTCACCATGCGCGAGACGAGGGCGCCGACGCCGGGACCTAGCATGTAGCCCTGCCCGCACATGCCGACGGCATCGAGGTAGCCATCGAGCGTCGCGCTCCGGCCGACGACGGGCGAGCCGTCGGGCGTCATCGGGTAGAGACCGCGCCACGTCCGCCGCACCTTCAGGTTCGCCAGCTTCGGCATGAGCCCGACCATCCGGCGGGCCACCATCGGCAGGAACTCCGAGGTCTCGCGGCGATCCGTCCCGATGAGAGGCGGGTCGGGCGTGATGCAGAAGATCACCTGGCCCGAGTGCGCCTGGTAGAAGTAGTAGTTCGCGGCACCCGGCGTCCGGCGGATGTCGACGACCATCGGCTCCAGGAACCGCTGCGCCGGCTCGGTGATTCCGGCTTCGTGACAATCCGGATTCACGGGGACGTCGAGGCCGCCCGACTGCGCGAGCGACCGCGCCCACGGCCCCGCCGCGTTGACGACGCAGGGCGTCGCATAGCCCCCCTTGTCGGTCCTGACGCCGACGACCGTCCCCTTCCTCCTCATGATGCTCGTGACCCGCTCGTTGAAGCGGCACTCCACGCCGAGCGCGACGGCGCGCTTGTGGAACGCGCAGGCCGAGAGCATGGGGGAGGCCGACCCGTCCCCGGGCGAGAACGTCCCGCCGAGAAGTCCTTCGGCATCGAGGCCGGGGACGAGCGCGAGGAGGGCGTCCTTCTCGTACCAGTCGATGGTAAGTCCCGCCTTCTTCTGGACGACGAGGAGCTCCTTGAGGGTCTTCGCCTCGCCCGGCCGGTAGGCGACGAACAGGTACCCGCCCTGACGCCACTCGATGTCGAATCCGTGCGTCTCCTTCCACGTGGAGAACGTCTTCAGCGAGTCGAGGCAGAGCCGGATCTTCGCGGGCGAGGAGTGCGTAGCGCGCAGGCCACCGATGGCCGCCTTGTTGCTGCCCTGCCCTGCGGAGGCGAACTGGTCGACGCAGAGGACCTTCAGCCCCTTCTCCGCCAGGTACATCGCGGTGGGCATGCCGACGCTTCCCGCGCCGACGACGACGGCGTCGTAGACGGAGGTCGTCATCACACGCCTCCCACGAGCGGTCCGACGGAGGTGGGCGCGGCGTCCCTCGTCGGCCCCTCTCCCGTGACGACGCCCGCGAACGCGCCGAGCGGGACCTCCATGAAGACCGGACGCTGCGTCAGCGGCGTCACGTGCGCGAGCGGCACGCCCTCCTCGCGGAAGACCCGCGCGATGAGGCTCGGACACGTCTTGCCGCCGCAGGCGCCCATGCCGGCTCGGGTGAGGGCCTTGAGGTGGTTCAGGTCGCGCACGCCCTCGCGGATGTGCCGCCGGATCTCCCCCGCCGTCACGCGCTCGCAGCGGCAGACGACGTCATCGTCGTCGATCCGCTGCACCTCCTCCTCCATCGCCGCCGAGACCCACGGCGCCTGGACCTGGATGCCGGCGATCAGCTTGGCGATCTCGCGCGGCGCCTTCACCTTCACGAGGAGGGCGTGGTCCGCGAACTTCGGCGAGCGGACCTTCGCCACCGGCACGTGCCCGAGGACCTTGCCCAGCGTGTCCAGGACCGTGACCATGTCCCCTTCCTTGATCGACGTCTTCGGAAATTCGAAGGGGATGGAGACGAGAACCCCTTCGGCGTCCTTCTTCCGGTAGTCGACGAGCGTCACGGCGAGGCCGGGGCAGATCGCCACGCACTGCTCGCAGGCGATGCAGGCGCTCTCGTCGAACGTCGGCAGGCCGAGGATGTCGTCCCCTTCGATCCGGATCGCTCCCTTCGGGCAGATCGACGTGCAGGGGTTGCAGGGAATCTCCTGGGAACAGTGAAAGATCGGGAAGACGCCCGTCTCGTTCCCGGGGATCTCCTCGGTGATGACGGCCCCGGGCCGCGCCTTCAGGACCTCGGCCGTGCGCAGCCACTCGGCAGGCACCTCTCCGACGTCGCGCCCCAGCATCCGCGCGATCTCGGTCCCCCTGATCTTCCCCGTGAACATCGCCGCGCTCGCCTCCGCGATCTCCTCGGCGTCTCCGGCCCCGAGGACGGGGAGACCGAACTCCTTCGCCTTCCTCAGGAACTCGTCGACGGGGTCGAGGCCGACGGCGACGAGGAGCGTGTCGCACTTGAAGGTCTTCTCCGTCCCGGGGACGGCCTTCCAGGACGGGTCGAGGCGCGCGATGGTCACGCTCTCCACTTCTTCGTGTCCGTTCGCCGAGACGACCGTGTGCCGCGTGTGGATCGGCACGCCCATCCTCACGAGCTTGTCCTTGTGGACCTTGTAGCCGCCGCAGTCGTCGAGCGCCTCGCAGAGGCCGACGACCTGGATCCCCGCCTGGAGCGCGTGGTAGGCGCCGATGAGGCCGACGTTCCCTCCGCCGACGACGAAGAGGCGCTCGGCGGGACGAACGAGGTCGCGGTTGACGAGGGTCTGGAACGCCCCCGCGCCGTAGACGCCGGGGAGCGTGTTCCCCTTGAAGACGAGCGACTTCTCGCGGGCCCCGGTCGCCACGAGGAGAACGTGCGGACGGACGAGGAAGTAGTGACTTCCCCGCAGCACGCCCACCTTCCGATCCGAGAAGACCGCCAGGGCCGTCGTCTCGGTCCAGAGTCTCACGCTCGGAAAGGAGCGGACTTCGACCTCCAGCTTCCTGCCGATGTCCATGCCGCGGGTCCCCGCGTGGCAGGCCTCGATGGAGCCGAAGAACTTGTGCGTCTGGAGGACCAGCTTTCCCCCAAGGGCCGCCTTGTCGTCGACGAGGACGACGTTCACCCCGGCCTTGCCGAGCTCGATCGCCGCGGCCAGGCCCGCCGGGCCTCCGCCCAGGATCAGGCACTCGGTCTCGATCGTCTCCACGTCGTGGAAGCGCAGGTCGCCGTCCGCGTCGAGGAGCATCGCCTTGCCGTCGAGCGGCTCGACCGCCATCCCCTCCGTCACGGGCACCATGCACGACTTGACCGACAGCCCGTTCGCCACGACCGAGCACTGCGCGCACTGGCCGTTCGCGCAGAAGATTCCCTGCGGCGATCCGTCCTTGTGGTGGTGGCCGAAGATGCGGACGCCGTTCGCGAAGAGGGCTGACGCGATGGTCTCGCCAGGCCGCGCCTTGTAGGTCTCGCCTCTCCATCGGAACGGCACCACGGCCTCGCCGGGCACCGGAAGGATCGGGTGTTCTCGGATTCGGAAGTCCGGCATGAGGCTCCTCGTCCCCGGCTCGCCGGAGCCGCGGAACCGCGGTCGCCGGGAGAGGGGTCGGGCGCGCCCTCTCGGGGGCGGCCCAACAGGCGAGGATAAGGAGGACGGGGCTCGCCGTCCAGCGAGGAGACCCGCCCCGGCTGGCGGGCGTACGATTTGCATCGCGCCCCCAGGAGGATCCGATGAAGACGCCCGCCGCCCTGGCCTGCCGAATGCTCGTCGCCGCCCTTCTCGCTTCGTCCATGGCGCTTCTCGGAGCCGAGGAGCCGAAGAAGCCCGACGCGCTCCCGACCCCCGCGCCCGCCCCGCCCGGCTCGGGCGCCGCGGCCCTCGAGAAGCTGAAGGCCCTCGCGGGCGACTGGGTCGAGGTGGAGCCGAAGATGGGGCCGGCGGGACACGTCGCCGACAGCTACCGGGTGACCGGCGCCGGGTCAGCCGTCGTCTCGACGCTCGCCCCCGGCACGCCGCACGAGATGGTCTCCGTCTACCACCGGGACGGGACCGACCTCGTGATGACCCACTACTGCGCGGCGCAGAACCAGCCGCGCGTGAGGGCCAGGACGGTGACGGGGAACGTCATCGCGATGGACTTCGACGGCGGCACGAACGTCGACCCGGCGAAGGACGTCCACATCCACGCCGTCCGGATCGAGCTCCTCGGCCCCGACGAGATCCGGGAGGAATGGATCGGCTGGAAGGGCGGCAAGCCGGAGATCCCGTCGCTGATCCTCCACCTGAAACGAAAGAAGGGCTGAGGCCTCAGGCCTCGAGCGTCCTCCTCCGGTCGCGCCACGCCACGCCGGCCACGACGAGGAAGACGAGCTCGACGAGCGCCGTGACGATCATCCACTTCACGACCGGGGAGTCCCCCATGCCGTAGGAGTGCATGCCGACGTTCAGGACGAAGTTCACGCCGAGGTAGGTCATCAGGATCGTCTGGAACGCGGCGATGCTGATGACCGCCACGCCGAACGTCCCGATCACCTTGTCGACCTTCAGGTGGAGGATCGCCATGTAGGCGAGGAACGCCACGAGCGACCAGACCTCCTTCGGGTCCCAGCCCCAGTAGCGGCCCCACGACGAGGCGGCCCAGACGGAGCCGGTCAGGATCCCGGCGAGGAGGAAGATCGACCCGACGAACATGTACCAGTAGAGGAGCTCGTACATCTTCTCGACGAGCGCCCCGCGCCCCTTCCCGAACGCCGCGAGGCCGATCTGCATGTGCGCGACGACGAGGCCGAGCGCGAGGACCGCGTAGCCGACCATGATGATCGGGACGTGGATCGCGAGCCACGGCGTCCCCGCCAGGACCGGGGCGATCGGGTGGATGAAGCGGTCCATCGGGAGGAGGTCGGTGAGGGCCATCGTCAGCGCGGACATCGCCGCGGCGTTGATCACGACGATCCGGTTCTTCAGCAGCGCGTACGCGATGACGGCAAAGAGCCCGACGCCCCACGCGAGGAAGAGAAGCGACTCGTACATGTTCGCGGCCGGGATCCGCTCTCCGGCGGCCCACCGCATCCCGATCCCCCACGACATCGCCGCGAAGCCGAGGATCAGGAGGGCGAAGGAGACGCCGTCGAGGAGGCGGCTCGACCTCACCCACGCCGCGATCGAGACGACGAGCGCGGCGAGGAGGACGAGCCACGAGAGCCGCGACGGGTTGACGCGGTTGTAGAGGATCTCCCCGTCGATCTTCTTCGCGGTCGGCCACCCCGGCAGGCGCGGGCCGTTCGCGTGAGAAAGGAGCGCCTCGGGGGTGACCTCCAGCGGCAGGTTCCAGCGGGCCCTGGCGTCGCCCGGGACGGGGATCGGCCGGACGACGTCGCGCTGGAGGACGCTGTAGAAGGAGGTCAGGCGGTGCTCGAGCTTCTCGGCGTCCTTGAGGACCCCGGTCCGAGGCTTGTCCTGGGAGGCCGCCTGGCCCGCCGCCTGGACGAGCTGCATGAGCCGCTGGTTCCCGACGAGCTGCTCGAAGGAAGCGTGCTTTGCCGAGGGGTCGATCCCGGCCGCGGCGGCGAGCGCCTTGCTGCCCAGCTTCACCACGGGCGCCTTCGCGGCGGACTGCGGGTCGAAGAGCCATCCCGTGAACGTCGCGACCGGATCCTCGCCGTTCCAGGAGTGCGAGCCCGTCACGGTCCAGACCGTCTCGCGGGCCAGCGTGTCGAGCGGCATGACCCGCCCGTCGTGCTGCACCGGCAGGCGCTTGAACGCCTCGACGTTCGCGGGCCCTTCGGCCCGCGCCGGCGCGGCGAGCGGCAGGAGCGCGAGCGCGAGGAGGAGCGAGCGCGTCATCGTCGGGAGCGACATCCCGCCCGCGGCGACCTTCGCCTCGAACGCCTCGAGCTCGCGCTTCTGCGAGACGCGCGTCAGGAGGACGAGGATCATCCCGAGGACGAGCGTCGCGTAGCCGGCGAAGACGACGAGCTGCCCGGGGTCCTTCGAGACGGAGAGGACCGTCGCCTCGCGCCCGCCGTCCTGCTGGTAGCTCGACTGGAAGAGCGACCACCCGCGGTGGTGGAGCGGCGTGTTCATCCAGATCCTCGCCGGAAAGCTCTTCCCGGTGTCGGTGTCGGTCACGACGACCTGGCTCGCGAAGCCGGAGGGACGCATCGTCCCCTGGTAGGTCTCGAGGACGAAGTCGTCGAGCTTCACCGAGAAGGGCAGCTCATGCTGCGCGACGATTTTCCCCTGAGAGTCCCGCTCGACGGCGACCGCGCCGTTTTCGCCTTCCCAGAGACCGAGCTGCCCCTCCACCTTGAAGAAGTACGTCAGCGACGCGCCGACGAAGATCAGGAGGAGCGAGGCGTGCGTCATGACGAAGCCGACGCGCTTCCTTCCCCACGGGAAGAGGTTCGCGATCGAGCAGGCGACGTTGACCGCGAAGAGCCCCTGGAGCCCCAGGAACCACCAGGAGTAGTAGACGAGCTTCCCCGCCGTCGCCGCGTCGGTGCGGGACTCGAGGATCGTCCCGGCCGACAGGCCGATGAGGAGGACGACCAGGAGGATGACCGCGAGCTTGAGGGATGCCAGGGTTTCGACGAGCTTCTTCAAAGGGGATCCGTCCTTGGGTGAGATGTCGGGGCGAGCAGGCCCTAAAGGGGGGGATGTTCCCATCCCGAGGGATGCGTGTCGAGGCAGTCACTTCCGCGAAGGGAGGGGGCTCCTCTTCCGAAACGCCTCCGCCTCGTCCGGCCTGCCCCAGGCCTTGTAGAGATCCAGGATCCGTTGGTGAGTCCTTCCGGGACCCCGGCCCGCGATTCCCGGCTTCGTCTGGGCAGCCCAGGCGTCGAGGAGCATCCTCTCGGCCTCCGGGTATTTCCTCTGCGCCGTCAGGCACGCGCCAAGGAGGCTCTTCGCGCCTGCCCTGGACTTGTGATCCGTGGGCAGCATCTCCGTCGGGAACGCGAGGATGGCGTTCAGCAGCCCGGCGGCTTCCTCTGGATCTCCCTGCGCGAGCAGCGTCTCGGCCAGGTGGGTCATGTTGGTGGCGACGGCAGGGTGGTGCTCCCCAAGCACCCTGCTGTTGATGGCGAGAGCGCTGCGGAAAAGCGGCTCGGCCTCCTGGGGCCGGCCCTTGTCCAGGAGGACCCCGGCCAGGTTGTTCCGGTCGATCGCCACGGTCGGGTGCTCTTCCCCCAGCGCCTTGCGGTCGATGGCAAGGGCGTCGCGGAGAAGCTTCTCCGCCTCGTCGAGACGCCCGGTGCTGAGCAGCACGAGGGCCAGGTTGTTGAGATCCTGCGCCACCGCAGGGTGCTCGTCCCCGAGCGCCTTGCGGTGGATGGCGACCGCTTCGCGGTAGAGAGTCTCCGCCTCGTCGAGCCGCCCCTGGCTGAACAGGATGATGGCCACGTTGTTCACGCCCGTCGCCACGGTGGGGTGTTCGTCCCCGAGCGCCTTGCGGTTGATCGCGAGGGCCTGCCGGAAAAGCTGTTCCGCCTCGTCCAGCTCTCCCTTGTGAAACAGGGCGGTGGCGAGGTTGCTCAGGTCCGCGGCAAGCCCAGGGTGGTCCGCGCCGAGCGCGCTCCGGTCGATCGCGACCGCCTCGCGGTGGAGCTTCTCCGCCTCGTCGAGCCGTCCCTTGTCGGTCAGGACGAGGGCGAGGCTGGACAGGTCCGTCGCCACGGCGTGGTGGCCGTTGCCCAGCGCCTTGCGGTGGATGGCGAGAGCCTCGCGCAGGAGCGCCTCCGCCTCGTCGAGCTTGCGTTCCTCTTCCAGGACGCTGGCCAGGGCCGCGAGGCTCCCCGCGACGTCGGGATGCCCCTCGCCCTTCAGCCGCTTCTGCATGGCCAGCGCCTCGCGGAGCCGCTTCTCCGCCTCGCCGTACTGCCCCTTGCCGGCGAGCACCCGGCCGCTCCCCTGCAGGCTCTCGACGACGGACGCGTCGTCGCGGGCATACAGGGACTTCCGGATCCGCAGCGACTCGTCCAGCAGGGGCTGCGCCTGGTCGAAGAGGCCGAGCTTGCCGTAGATGTCGCCGATCGTGGACAGGAGCCGCGCCCGGACCTCGGGCTGGTCCCTCAGCTCGCCCTCGATCCGCCGGGCGCCGCGGTCCAGGATCTCCCGCGCCGTGATCTTCTCGCCCCTGGCGGTCTCCGGGTCGTTGACGTCGAAGAGGCTCACGAGCAGGCTCGTCACCTGGTCGGCGGTGTCGCGCTCCCGGCGGATCCTCGCGTTCTGGACCGCGGCCGTCACCGCGAAGGCGAGGAGGAGGAGGAACACCGTGGCGACGGCCGACACGCCCCCCGCGTGCAGCCGCACGTACTTGCCGGCCCTGTACGACCAGCTCGCCTTGTGCGCCGAAACGGGATAGCCGTCGAGGTATCGGCCGATGTCGTCCGAGAGGGCCTGCACGGAGCCGTACCGGCGTTGCGGCTCCTTTCGCATCGCCATCATGACGATGTTGTCGAGGTCCCCGCGCAGCAGCCGGTTCAGCTTCTGCGGCGTCCCCGCCCCGCGCGACGTGACGACCCTGCGGGAATCCTCGCCGCCGCCCGTGACCACGGTGCTGGGCCTGCTCGGCTCCTCTTCGCAGACCACGCGGTAGACCTCCAGCTGGCTGCCGGTCTTCAGCTCGTAGGGGCGCCGCCCCGTCAGGAGCTCGTACAGGACCACGCCGAGCGAATAGACGTCGCTGGCGGTCGTGAGCGGGTCGCTCCGGACCTGTTCCGGGCTCGCATACGCAGGAGTCATCACGTGCATCCCGGTCGCCGTCTCGGGCGCCTCGAGCGAAAGGGCGTCGGGGTTCAGCAGCTTGGCGATCCCGAAGTCCAGCAGCTTGGGAGCGCCGTCGGCGGTCACCAGGATGTTGGCGGGCTTGAGGTCCCTGTGGATCACCAGGTTCTGGTGGGCGTACTGCACCGCCGAGCAGATCGACCGGAAGATGAGGAGCCGCTCCCTGATGCTGAGGCCGTGGCTGTCGCAGTAGTCGCCGAGGGGCCTGCCCTGGATGTACTCCATGACGAAGTAGGACAACCCGTCCTCGGTCGTCCCGCCGTCGAACAGCTTCGCGATGCCGGGGTGGTCGAGGGCCGCCAGGATCTGCCGCTCCCTCCGGAAGCGGCTCACGATCTCCTCCGAGGCCATCCCCTTGCGGATCACCTTGATCGCGACGTGCTTGCGAAACTCCTGGTCGGCCCGCGCCGCGAGGTAGACCGTCCCCATTCCCCCTTCGCCGAGCCGGCGCAGCACCTGGTACGGCCCGATCCGGAGGCCCTGGACCGCCTCGTCATCGGACGGCAGGACGGAGGTGGGGCGGTCTTCGTGGCCCGCGGATTCCGGGATCGCCTTCTCGACCACCGTGGAATCGTCGTCCGAGCGAGCTCTCATGGAGTGCCCCCGCGGTTTTCCGGTGACAGTAGCACTTCACCTGATCGCCCGAGAGTGGCGCCCCAACCTTCGCCTCCCCCCGGCCCCCCCCCCCCCCCCCCCCCCGCCCTCCCCCTCCCCTCCCCCTCTTTTTTTTTCCTCCCCCCTCCCCCCCCCCGGGGGGGGGGCGCCCGGCCGGCGGGGGGGGGCCCCCCCCCCCCGGGGGCCCCGGGGGGGGGGCGGGGGGGCCCCGGCCCGGGGGCGGGGGGGGACCGCGGCGCCCCGGGGCGGGCGGGGCCCCGGGGGGGGGGGGGGGCGGCCGGGGCGGCCCCCCCCCCAACCCCCCCCCCACCCCCCCCCCCCCCCCCCCCCCCCCCCGCCCGCCTCGCGGCTGGCGGGCGACGCCGCGAATCGGCCTAGAGCAGGAAGCCGAGGTCGGCCGGTGCGAAGCGGCCGAGGTTCGGGAAGATCGCCGGGAGCGCGGTCGGCTCGACCCCGAACCACTTCGCGAGCGTCGCCCCGTACTGGTCGACGGAGGTCGTCGGAATCCAGCGCCCCTCGTTCGCCGCGTCGTCGGGACCGCCGAGCGCGAGCGTCGGGAACGTGCCGTAGAAGTTCCCGCCCCTCACGGCGCCGCCGAGGACGAGCTGGTGGCTTCCCCAGGCGTGGTCGGCTCCACCCCCGGAATTCGGCTGGAAGGTCCGGCCGAAGTCGGAGAGGGTGAAGGACGTCACGGAGCCTTCCACGCCGAGCTCGACGGTCGCGGCGTGGAACGCGGCGAGGGCCTGGCTCGCCTGGGACAGGAGGTTCTGCTGGGTGTTCAGCTGGTTCGAGTGCGTGTCGAAGCCTCCAAGGGAGGCGAAGAAGACCTGCCGGCTGCGCTTCAGCGTCTCCCTCACGGAGACGATCGAGGCGATCTGCTGGAGCTGCCGTCCGAGAGTGGTGTTCGGGAACGCGGTCGTCATCACGGGGGCCTTCGCGAGAGCCGCCGTAAGCGTGTCGAGGTTGTCGATGCCGCCTGCGGCGATCGCGCTCGCCTCGTCGGCGAGCAGGTTGCCGGTCTCGGCCGCGAGGAGGTTGCGCAGGGCGGCGTAGCGGGCCCTGGATACGGCGTCCGTGCCGAAGCCCGCGAGGGTGGTGCCGGGAACGAGAGGCTTCGAGGCCGCGCCCGTGCCGAAGAGGGTCGGCCCGCTCGTCGACACGACGGCCGGGAAGCTCGACGAGTCGAGCCCGGAGAGGGCGTCGGCCGTCCGTCCGCCCCAGCCCGTGCGGGCGAAGGCGTCCGCCTTCGACGTCGCGGACGACTGCCAGAGCCCCTGCTGATCGTTGTGCGAGAAGAGGTTCTCGGGGCGGAGCCCGCCCGCCGCGTACTCGGCACGCGTGAGCGGCGCCGCAAGCGGGCCGACGTTCGCGAGGACGGCGAGCCGCCCCTTGTCGTACAGGGGGTGTACCTCGGCCAGGGCCGGGTGGAGGCCGAACGCAGCCTTCTGGCTCGCCGCCGAGACCTTCAGGAGGGAGTCCTTCGGGATGTTGAGGGACGTGCCGCGGGCCTTCTGGTACGTGGCGTAGTCGTCGTACGGAACGACCATGTTGTTGCCGTCGTTTCCACCGAAGAGGAAGACGCAGACGAGCGCCTTGTAGCCGGACGGCGCCGCCGCGGCTTCGAGGCGCGAGAAGCGGTCGAACGTCGAGAAGAAGGCGGCCGTGCCGAGGCCGCAGCCGAGGTCCGAAAGGAACTGGCGGCGTGTCTTCATGGCTGCGTCCTCCCTCACTGCGCCACCTGGTAGGCGGGCGAGCTCGCGACCAGGGCGAACGCCGTCCTCACCCTCCCGAGCGCGTTCGTCGCCGGGACCGCTGCGACGGCGGCGGTGACCTCTCGCGCCGCCTCTCCCGTCATCGTCCCGTGGAGGAGGAGGCGGTCGACCGTGGAGACGAGGGCCGCGGGGTCGGCCGCGAGCGGGGACCACTTCGAGAGGTCGAGAGCCGTCCCCCCGGTGGGCGTCCCCCTTCCGATTCCGTTGAAGACGAGGGCCGACACGAAGTTGATGCGGGCGATCGTCGTCGTCGACGACTGGATCCCGAACTCCGGCCCGAGGACGCCGTCCTGGATCTCGTATTCGGGGGGGAAGTAGCTGAAGACCGACGGCGGGTTGAAGAGAGTCTGCCCCATCGTCGTCGCCTGCGCGGCGAGGACGCCGTCGCTCGTCGCGCCCAGGGCCCGGCAGAGGTTCGTGACGAAGAGGACCGGCTCGCGAAGCCGCCCGTAGGTCGGATCGCTCTTCTCTCCGCCGCGGGCTTCCGGGTCGAGGAGGATCGCCCGGACGACGGCCGCGAGGTTGCCGCGGACGCCGCGCCCGTCGTCGGCGAAGACGCGGGCGACGCGCGCGACGTAGGCGGGGCTCGGATTCGAGGTGACGAGGTGCTGGATGAGCTGCCGCGAGACGAAGGGTCCGACACTCGGGTGGAAGAAGACGTTGTCGAGCGCCTGGTCGAGGTCGACGGCCCCGTCCTGGTTCGCGGGGAGAACGGAGTGCGGCGCGCCGGGGTACTGGAGGATCGTCTTCGACCCCTTGTCGTGCGTCGTGTCGCGGCCCTGTCCGTCCCGGTAGAGCCACATCGGAGCCTTGTAGTTCGGCGGGTTGCTCTTCCGGGAGCCGGCGCCCGGCAGCGTGGCGTAGGTCCAGCCGGTGAAGACGCGCGCGAGCTCCTCGATGGCCTCCTGCTCGTAGGCCGGGACGGGACGGCCCTTCACGTCCAGCTGCGGCGAACCGTCCTCGTTCAGCATGTCGACGCCGACCGAGAAGAGCTGCAGGAGCTCGCGGGCGTAGTTCTCGTTCGGCGGGATGTTCTCCGGCGGGACGGCCGCCGGGTTGTTGACCATGTCGAGGTAGTCGCCCATCGCCGGGCTGAGCGTCAGCTCGGCAAGAAGAGTCCGGTAGTTCCCGAGCGCGTTCCGGTGGAGCATGTTCAGGTAGGGGCCCATCGCGCTCGGCTGGCGCACTGAGACTCCGGAGACGACGAGGATCTCGTGGAGGGCGAGCGCGACCCGCTGGCGCAGCTGATCCTCCTCCTTCAGCGCGTTCTGGAAGAAGCGGACCTGGAGCGGGTACATCGTGTAGTTGTCCCGCACGCAGGTCGCCGGGCTCCCCTCCGGGCAGCCGACCTGCTGGTTGCCCGGCATCGCCGGGAGGTCGGGATACCCGGACGCCGGGGCCGCGAGCTGTTCCTCGAGGAACCGCTCGAAGCCGACCGACGAGACGTGGACGATCAGCGCGTCCGTCGACCCCATCGTCGCCTGATCGAGAAAGCGGGCGACGTCGGCCCGCGAGGGACCCCGGGACGCTGCAGCCGTCCCGGCCCCAAGTGCGACTGTTCCGTCGGAGGCGTCCGAGGGCCCGCTCGCCACGAGGACCAGGAGGACGACGACACCCCCGGGCCACCGGAGTGACGACCGTACTCGCGACGGAGGGAGCTGGCCAGACCCGGCGGCGTTCTCCATGGCGTCTCCTCCCCGATCAATGCGGATACCGATCAGGACGCGGAAGGTCCTGTTTGGTTTACCAGATCGACAGGAATGTGACGGCCGTCACGATTCACGCCTTCGGGAACGTCGCCACGGCACGGGTCGGCTCGCCCTTCTGCGAGGCGAGGGTCAGCTCGCCGCCGTGGGCCCTGACGATCCGCTCGGCGATCGGCAGGCCCATGCCCGTGCCGGCGGGCTTCGTCGACACGAAGACCCGGAAGATGTCCGAGTTCTTCTGGTCGAGACCCGGCCCGCGATCGGAGACCGTCAGGAGCCAGAAGCGGCCGCCGTCCTCGATCGCCACGTCCACCTCGCGCGCCGTCGCCCCCACGGTCTCGACGGCGTCGAGCGCGTTGCCGACGAGGTTCAGGACGACCTGCTTGACTCGGGCCGCGTCGAGGAGCGCGGGCGCTCCCCCTACGTGCGGCTGGAACTCGAGGGAGATCCGGCGGCTCCTCGCCTCGGGCCTGAGGAACGCGACGGCCTCGGAAGCGGGCTCGTTCAGGTCGGACGGGACGGTGACGAGGGGCGAGGGGCGCGCGTAGGAGAGAAAGTCGGCGAGGAGCCGGGCGAGCCGCCCCGTCTCGACGCGGGTCGCCTGGGCCAGCTCGGCGGCCGAGACGGCCGAGCTCCCTTTCGCCAGCTGCTCCTCGAGCAGCTCCAGGTTGAGGCTCATGGCGTTGAGGGGATTGCGGATCTCGTGCGCGAGGCCGGTGGCCACCTCGCCCAGCTCGGCGCGCCGCTCGGCCTCGACGCGTGCCGCCTCGACCTTTCGCGTCCGGCGCACGAGAAGCATGACCGCCCAGGACGCCGCCAGGATGCCGAGGAACGAGACGACGGCCGCGGCGAAGATCCTCTTGTAGAGCTTCCCGCGCAGGACCTCGACGCGGGCCTCCAGCTCCCTTCTGGGAGACACCGACCTTGAGCGTCCCGAAGTCGCCGATGGGAACCTCGATGCCGTAGGGGTCCGTGATCTGCGCGGTCGTCTCGCTCGAGCGCGACGAGGGCTCGATCGGATCCGCCGCCAGCGTCTGTCCGCCCTCCGGGTGCGGGCGGGCGCGCTCGGGGCGCGAGAGGAGTCCCGTGTAGGCGTAGACGAGCTGGTTCTTCGAGTCGTAGACACGGACTTCCGAAAGGACCTGGCGATCGGAGAGGGCCGAGCCGACGAAGACGTCGACGTCCTTCTGCTGCACCTTCAGCGTGTAGACGTCCCCGGCGGCCCGCTCGGCGAGGCCGCGCGCGATCCGCTGGGCATCCTGGCGCGAGTAGAGGATGGCCTCGTCGACGACGTCCTTCGAGAGGGTCTTGAAGAGGAGGTGGCCGAACAGGAAGACCGACCCCGCGGTCAGGAGGCCGACGAGCGAGAGGACGGCGGTGAGGTTGCGGCGGAAGCGCCGCGCCTCGAGATCGGACATCGGACGGAGTTTAGGGGACGTGGGCTATCCTCCCCGCCTCGCCGTGATGAACGCCGCAAACGACCCCGACGCCCCGCCCGGGAGGCGCCTCCGTCCGGAGGTCGCCTTCCTCCTGAAGTTCGCTCTCTTTCTCGTCCTCTTCTTCGCGGCGACCGCCCCGAAGCCGATGAACAACGCCTTCGTCGAGCCCTTCACCACCGGCGTGGCGAGGGTCGGGGGATTCACCGCAGGCCTCTTCGGAGAGGACGTGACGATGATCGGGACGGCGATCGTCTCGCCCCGGTTCGCCGTGAACGTCCGGACCGGCTGCAACGGCCTCGAGACGATCTACATCTTCTTCGCCGGGGTCCTCGCCTTCCCGGCCCCCTGGAGCCGGAAGCTCCTGGGGCTCGGCCTCGGCTTCCTCGCCATCCAGACCCTGAACAACGTCCGGATCGTCAGCCTCTTCTACATCGGGGTCTACTTCCCGCAGCACTTCGAGGACTCGCACATCGTCATCTGGCAGGCGATCGTCATCCTCTTCGGCGTGTCCCTGTTCCTCTTCTGGGCTGACCGCTATGCAAGACCGTCTCGACCCGCGACTGAAGAAGCTCCTCGTTAGGCTCCCGCTCTCGGCGGTCCTGGCGATCCTGCTCTGGTTCGCGATTCTCGACCATCCGTGGGGCGGCCTCGTGACGCGCGTCTCCGAGTGGTGGATCCGCGCCGCCGAGCGGACGAAGGTGACGCGGCTCGCCTTCGACGACGGGCTCGTCGTCGTGCAGCGGTCCGACCTCTCGACCCGGTCGGAGATCCCGGCGTTCTCGGCGGCGCCGATCACCGCGAACCTCGTCCTCCTCCTCGCGCTCCTGTTCGCCACGCCGCCGGCCCTGAGGGCTTCCGCCTACCCGGCCCGCGCCGCGGCGGCCCTCGGTGCGCTCCTCGTGACGCAGGTCCTCCACCTCTCCTTCACCGTCCAGACGCTCTACGCGCTTCAGCTCGGTGCCTGGAGCGCCGTCTCCTGGCCCCGCTGGCAGCGGGAGGTCGTGGCGACGGCGCGCTACTTCTTCGACATCATGGGGAAGTACGCCGTGCCGTTCGTCTTCTGGGTCATCACGCTCCGGCTCGGGGAAGAGGACGAGGCCGCAAAGCCGAACGCCGCCCCTGCGAAGGGGCGGCGCAAGAAAGCTCGCCGGGGGGCCTGAGCTACGCGCGGCCCCCCGGACCAACGGGAGCCGACGGTGCCTAGTCCTGCCGTTTCAGGTACCGGAAGTCCTTGATGTCGTATTCCTTCATCTTCGCGATGAGGGAGCCACGCGAGATATTGAGGAGGCGGGCGCCGAGCGACTGGTTCCCGCGCACCTTGCGCATGACGCGCTCGATGACCTGGCGCTCGACCTTCTCGACGATCTCCTTGAGGTCGTCGCTCTCGGCCAGCGTCAGCTCCACGTGCTCGTCGCCAAACTTGGCGTCGAGGTCCGAGAGGCGCACCGGCCCCTTCCCCAGCTGCGCCGCGAGACGCCGGACCTCGTTCTCG
>JADJVF010000011.1 GCA_016716705.1 Holophagales bacterium | reverse complement strand
CGTCCCGGTAGAGCCACATCGGAGCCTTGTAGTTCGGCGGGTTGGTCTTTCGGGAGCCGGCGCCCGGAAGCGTGGCGTAGGTCCAGCCGCTGAAAAACCTGCGCGAGCTCCTCGATGGCCTCCTGCTCGTAGGCCGACGGGGGGCCCTTCACGTCCAGTTGCGGCGAACCGTCCTCGTTCAACATGTCGACGCCGACCGAGAAGAGCTCGAGGAGCTCGCGGGCGTAGTTCTCGTTCGGCGGTATGTTCTCCGGCGGGACGGCCGCCGGGTTGTTGACCATGTCGAGCGGCTGCCCATCGCCGGGCTGAGCGTCAGGTCGGCGAGGAGCGTCCGGTAGTTCCCGAGCGCGTTCTTGTGGAGCATGTTCAGGTAGGGGCCCATCGCGCTGGGCTGGCGGATGCTCACACCCGAGACGACGAGGATCTCGTGGAGGGCGAGGGCGACCCGCTGGCGCAGCTGATCCTCTTCCTTCAGCGCGTTCTGGAAGAAGCGGACCTGGAGCGGGTACATCGTGTAGTTGTCGCGCACGCAGGTCGCCGGGCTCCCCGCAGGACAGCCGACCTGCTGATTGCCCGGCATCGCCGGGAGGTCGGGGTACGAGGACGCCGGTGCCGCGAGCTGCTCCTCGAGGAACCGCTCGAAGCCGACCGCCGAGACGTGGGCAATCAGCCCGTCCGTCGAACCCATCGTCGCCTGATCGAGGAAGCGGACGACGTCGGCGTTCGAAGGACGGCGAGGGGCTGGCGCCGTGCCGACGGCGAGGTCGCCTTGCGGCTCCGAGGCGCTCACGGCCCCGGCCGCGACGAATACGGCAAGCGCCAGGACGCCCGGTCCCGATCGACGTCGGACCGAACTCACATCGGACTCCGGGCCGGACCTGCGACGGCGTACTGCATGGCGGCTCCTCCCGGCTTCTCGCGAATACCTATCCGGACGCGAATGGTCCCGTTTGGTTTACCAGATCAGCAGGAACGTGACGGTCGTCACAAGACCAAGTTTCTCTCGAATCCCATTTGCGCACGGCGAAGCGGTTTCTCGTCCATCGACTGGTTTGATTCCTGAAATGCAAGTTCGTATGCCGGCCGGCTGGGGGAGGAAACCCGTCATGGGGCAGACCAATCGAGCCGTCCTTGCAGTGCTCATCCTGTCCATCTGCGTCGGCACCTTCGCGAATCTCGAGGCTGGGAACGCTCCGTACGTCATCGTGACGGCAGACGGACAACGGCTGGAGGTCCTCGACATTCCGCGGAATACGGACAAGACGACGAAGTTCCGCATGTACCCGGAGGGCCGCCTTTCGAGCTTTCCGTCCGCCCGGATCGACTGGAAGGCCACAGACGCGGCGAATGCCGCCCCGGCCGCCCCCGCGATTGCAACGCCTCCACCGACACCCGTGGGCGCAGGTCCCAGGCTGAGCGCGCTTGCCGGCACCCTCGACGTCGACGGAGGCCGTGGAAACACGGCCGGCGACACGATGAAGCTCAAGTCGGGGAAGGCGGCCAACATGAACGACCAGGGGCCGTTTTTCGGCGAGAAATCCGTGATGAACTACCTCGGCATCGGCGCTCTCGTCTTCAGCGCCGGGGCCGTCCGGTCGAACGAGCCGTTTTCGCCGGCTCCGTGACGAACAAGTCCAAGAAGAAGCTGCGCGACCAGGGGCCTCGTGCTCCTCGTGGAACGTGGAACGAACCGAACCGTCGAACGAATGGAGTCCTTCGACCCGCCGAATCTCGCTCCGGGAGAGGAGGCCCAGATCTTCCTCTATGTTTCCTGCGACTCGGCGGTCCTCGCGAGCGCGAAGGCCTATCAGAGCTACGCCGCCGTCCTGAGGGACGTCTCCGGAACGGCGGAAGAGCTCCAGAAGCCAGGCCAGGAGAGCCCCTTCGCCCCCACGCCCGTCCCGGGGCGGAAGTGAGCGAGCTCTTTCTCCACTGGCAGGATCCCGGCACGCGTGCGCCGAGGAGCCGCATCGTCACCAACGGCCTCCGGATCGGTTCGTCCGAGGGCCTCGCCGACATCCGCATCCCCGCTTCCGGCATGAACGCCGTCCACGTCGAACTGCGCCTGCTGGCCGACGGCTCCTGTGAGGCCGCCGCCATGGGATCCTCGCGAATCGTCGCGAATGGCGAGACCACCTCGAGATGCACGGTCGTTGCCGGCACCGTCATTCAGCTGGGCTCCCAGACGCTCCGCTTCGAGTCCACGGCGTGCCTTGTCCCGTCCGAGGGGCTTGTCTCCAGGACGTCGGCAACCCGGGCTCCCTCGACCTCCAGGCCGTCCGCCCAACCGAGCACTCCGAGAGCATCCCGCCTCGCAATCGGAGCGATCTCTGCGGCCGCGATCCTCGTCGCGGCCGGTGCCGTCTTCCTCGTGACGAGGCGACCCGAGGCCAAACCGGTACTCGTCGCCACGGCCAAGTTGACGCCGGTCGCACAGGAAAAACCGGCACCCAAGGCCACGCCCGCCGCCGCCCCCAGCGTCCCCGCGGCCGCCGCCGAAAGCGACCCCTTCTCCCAGGCCAGGAAGTCCGTCGTCACGGTGATCGCGAAACACTCCTTCGAAAAGGGTTTCGCGACCGGAACCGGTTCTTCGTCGACGCGCAGGGGCGTGTCGTGACGAACTACCACGTCGTGAAGCAGAGCGACTACCAGCAGATTCTCCTGCCCGGAAGCAAGCAGCCAGTGGACGCCCGGATCATTTCCCAGGACAAAGGAAGGCGACCTGGTCCTGCTCCGTGCGTACGTGACGCCTCCCGTTCCCGTTGCTCCCATGATCCCGGTGTCGACCGAGCTGAAGATGGGCGACACCGTCTATGCCCTCGGCTCACCCGCCGGGCCCGAGCTGGCTGTCAGGCTCTCCAGAGGAATCGTCAGCACGGATCGGCCGAGGACTTTCGGTGACCAGAGCTTCATCCAACATGACGCCGCCGTGAACCGGGGAACAGCGGAGGCCCGCTCCTGAACGGACGAGGCGAGGTCGTCGGCATGAACACCGCCAAGATCAAGGGGACGGAAGGGATCAGCTTCGCGATCCCGATCGAAGACGTCCGCCGGTTCATAGAAGTCGCCCGTTGAGCCCGGGGTCACTCGAGAACGACGGAAGCCCTGCGCCCGCCGCTCACGCCTTCGGAAACGTCGCCACGGCCTGGGTCGGCTCGCCCTTCTGCGAGGCGAGGGTCAGCTCGCCTCCGTGGGCCCTGACGATCCGTTCGGCGATGGGGAGGCCCATGCCGGTGCCGGCGGGCTTCGTCGAGACGAAAACCCGGAAGATGTCCGAGTTCTTCCCATCGAAGCCGGGGCCGAGGTCGGAGACGGTCAGGAGCCAGAAGCGGCCGCCGTCCTCGATCGCCACGTCCACCTCGCGCGCCGTCGCGCCGACGGTCTCCACCGCGTCGAGCGCGTTGCCGACGAGGTTCAGGACGACCTGCTTGACGCGGGCCGCGTCGAGGAGCGCGGGCGCGCCCCCGTCGTGCGCCTTGAATTCGAGTGAGATCCGGCGGCTCCTCGCCTCGGGCCTGAGGAACGCGACCGCCTCGGCGGCGGGCTCGTTCAGGTCCGAAGGGACGGTGACGAGAGGCGAGGGGCGCGCGTAGGAGAGGAAGTCGGCGAGGAGCCGGGCGAGCCGCCCCGTCTCGACGCGGGTCGCCTGGGCCAGCTCGGCGGACGAGACGGCCGAGCTCCCCTTTGCGAGCTGCTCTTCGAGCAGCTCGAGGTTGAGGCTCATGGCGTTGAGGGGGTTGCGGATCTCGTGCGCCAGGCCGGTCGCCACCTCGCCCAGCTCGGCGCGCCGCTCGGCCTCGACGCGTGCCGCCTCGACCTTTCGCGTCCGGCGCACGAGAAGCATGACCGCCCAGGATGCCGCCAGGATGCCGAGGAACGAGACGACGGCCGCGGCGAAGATGCGCTTGTAGAGCTTCCCCCGGAGGACCTCGACGCGGGCCTGGAGCTCCTTCTGGGAGACACCGACCTTGAGCGTCCCGAAGTCCCCGATGGGGACCTCGATGCCGTAGGGTCCGTGATCTGCGCGGTCGTCTCGCTCGAGCGCGACGAGGGCTCGATCGGATCCGTCGCCAGCGTCTGTCCCCCCTCCGGATGCGGGCGGGCGCGCTCGGGGCGCGAGAGGAGTCCCGTGTAGGCGTAGACGAGCTGGTTCTTCGAGTCGTAGACACGCACTTCCGAAAGGACCTGGCGGTCGGAGAGAGCCGAGCCGACGAAGACGTCGGTGTCCTTCTGCTGGACCTTCAGCGTGTAGACGTCCCCGGCCGCCCGCTCGGCGAGGCCGCGCGCGATCCGCTGGGCGTCCTGGCGCGAGTAGAGGATCGCCTCGTCGACGACGTCCTTGGAGAGCGTCTTGAAGAGGAGGTGCCCGAACAGGAAGACCGACCCCGCGGTGAGGAGGCCGACGAGGGAGAGGACGGCGGTGAGGTTTCGGCGGAAGCGCCGCGCCTCGAGATCGGACACGGGTGGGAGTTTAGGGGACGTGGGCTATCCTCCCCGCCTCGCCGTGATGAACGCCGCAAACGATCCCGACGCCCCGCCCGGGAGGCGCCTTCGTCCGGAAGTCGCGTTCCTCCTGAAGTTCGCCCTCTTCCTCGCGGTCTTCTTCGCAGCCACCGCTCCGAAGCCGATGAACGACGCCTTCGTCGAGCCCTTCACCACGGCTGTGGCGAGGGTCGGGGGGTTCACCGCGGGCCTCTTCGGCGAGGACGTGACGATGATCGGGACGGCGATCGTCTCCCCCCGTTTCGCCGTGAACGTGAGGACCGGGTGCAACGGCCTCGAGACGATCTACATCTTCTTCGCCGGCGTCCTCGCCTTTCCGGCGTCCTGGAGCCGGAAGCTCTGGGGGCTCCTGCTCGGCTTCCTCGCCATCCAGCTCCTGAACAACGTGCGGATCGTCAGCCTCTTCTACATCGGGGTCTACTTCCCGCAGCACTTCGAGGATTCGCACATCGTCATCTGGCAGGCGATCGTCATCCTCTTCGGCGTGGCCCTCTTCCTCTTCTGGGCTGACCGCTATGCAAGACCGTCTCGACCCGCGAATCAAGACGCTCCTCGTTAGGCTCCCGCTCTCGGCGGTCCTGGCGATCCTCCTCTGGTTCGTGGTCCTGAACCATCCCTGGGGTGGACTCGTGACGCGCGCGGGCGAGTGGTGGATCCGTGCTGCCGAGCGGACGAAAGTGACGCGGCTCGCCTTCGACGACGGGCTCGTCGTCGTGGAGCGGGCCGACCTCTCGTCCCGGTCCGAGATCCCCGCCTTCTCGGCGGCGCCGATCACCGCGAACCTCGTCCTCCTCCTCGCGCTCCTCTTCGCCACCCCGCCGGCCCTGCGCGCCTCCGCCTGGCCGGCCCGCGCCGCGGCCGCGCTCGGCGCGCTCCTCCTGACGCAGGTCCTCCACCTCTCCTTCACCGTCCAGACGCTCTACGCCATGCAGCTCGGCGCCTGGAGCGCCGCCTCGTGGCCCCGCTGGCAGCGGGAGGTCGTGGCGACGGCGCGCTACTTCTTCGACATCATCGGGAAGTACGCCGTGCCGTTCGTCTTCTGGGTCATCACGCTCCGGCTCGGGGAAGAGGACGAGGCCGCAAAGCCGAACGCCGCCCCTGCGAAGGGGCGGCGCACGAAGAAGAAGGGGCCTGACTACGCCGCCCCGGACCCCGGGAGCGGGCGTTCCTAGTCCTGCCTTTTCAGATACCGGAAGTCCTTGATGTCGTACTCCTTCATCTTCGCGATGAGGGAGCCTCGGGAGATGTTGAGGAGGCGGGCGCCGAGCGACTGGTTTCCGCGCACCTTGCGCATGACGCGCTCGATGACCTGGCGCTCGACCTTCTCGACGATCTCCTTGAGGTCGTCGCTCTCGGCGAGCGTCAGCTCCACGTGCTCGTCGCCGAACTTGGCGTCGAGGTCGGAGAGGCGCACCGGCCCCTTCCCCAGCTGCGCCGCGAGGCGCCGGACCTCGTTCTCGAGCTCGCGCACGTTTCCGGCGTAGTTGAAGTCGAGGAGGGCGTTCATCGCCTCGACGTCGAAGCTGGACGCCATCGGGCCGCCGTGCCGGGCGGCGAAGGCATCGAGGAGGGCCGGGACGTCTTCCTTCCGGTCGCGAAGCGTCGGGAGGCGGAGCGTGAGGGCCGACAGGCGGTAGTAGAGGTCGTCGCGGAACGTCCCCTCCTCGACGGCGCGCGTGAGCGAGCGCGAGGAGGTGCCGATGACGCGGACGTCGAGAGGAACGGAGCGGCCGCCGGGAGCGACGACCTCGCGCGCCTCGAGGAGGCGGTAGAGGAGCGCCTGGGTGGGCGCCGGGAGGTCGCTGACCTCCTCGATCAGGAGCGTCCCGCCGTCGGCCTCGAAGAGGCGGCCGGCGCGACGGCGGCGATCGGCCGGCCCGGGGCTTCCGAGGAGGTCCTCCTCGAGGGCCGCCGCCGTCGAGGCGGTCGCCGAGATCCTGACCAGCGGACGCGGGCGGCGCGGCGACAGGGCGTGGAGCGTCTCCGCCGCGAGCGTCTTGCCGGTGCCGACGTCGCCGATGATGAGGACGGGCGCGCGGGCCGAGGCGATCCGCTGGAGCGAGACGCGGAGGTTCTGGAGGGTGAGGGAGGAACCCACCACCGCCGTGGCCGGGTCGTCCAGGGGCGCCGTGATGATCGGTGCAGGAGCGTGAGATGAGCCCCTCTCGCCGAAGGGGGCGTCCGCCCTCTCGGCATGGACGAAGCCGGTGGCGGCAGCGAGAGCGACGGCGAGATCGTTGAGGAGCGGGTCGGCCGCCAGCTCCATCGGAAGGACCAGGAGCCCGACCGCTTCCGCGCCGGGTCTCGCGACCGGGTAGACCCTCAGGCGCATCCCCGATTCGAAGAGATCCACTGGCCCGCCCGCGGCGAAGACCTCGTCGACGGAGCGGCGGGTCAGGCGCGGGAGAGTCCCCTTCCAGATCGCCGCGACCGCCTCCCCGACCGACGAATCGGCGACCGAGAGGAAGGCGACGCTGTGGACGGGGGTCGAGGAGGAGAGATACGACGCGACCTCCTGGAGCCTCTCGTCGAGCGAGGCGGAAGCGCGGAGGCGGCCGAAGAGCTCGCCCCAGACGTCGGCGAGCCGGAAGCCCTGGGCTGCCGAGATCGAAACCGGCCGGCTCTCGACGACCCGGGCGGCGTGCACGGGCTCGTACGTCCTCGGCTTCGGCTCGGGCGCCCGCGGCGTCGACGCCGGCGCAGGCGGAGCCGGGGGCGGCGGCGCGAGGGCCGCGGCGGCGACCGAAAGGGCGTCGCGCCCCCGGGGCGGGGGTGCGGACATCCTGTTCGGATTCGGAGCGGGGCCGTTCAGGAGGGTGATCGTCGCCTCGCCAATCTGGATCCGATCGCCCGATGCGAGTGCAGCGGTCCTGACGATCGCGCCGTTCAGGTACACGTCCGATCCGGGCGCCGTCCCGAGCACGTCGAGCCGTAGCTCTTCGCCGACGACGGAGATCCGGGCGTGCCGGCCGAGAACACCTCGGGCCCTCACGACCAGGTCGTTTCCAGAAGAAGCGCCAAGGTGGATCACGTCCCGGTGGACCTTTCGGACCTCCGACTCGCCACCCGGCTTGCGGACCTCGAAGCTGAGCATGTTTCTGAGCCTCCAGCTCGTGAGGGAGTGCCTCTCGAACGTACGGAAGGCTACCACGCCCGGCGGCCGATTGTCCTGTCCGCGTCGACAAATTCTGTACGGCCCGGACCCTCTAGAATGCCGTCCCGGTGAGTAGATGCCCGGTCTCCTGATCGACGCGATCCCCTTCAGCGCCCCTCGCGACCCCGACCTCGAAGCGCTCGCTGCGACGCTCGAGGCCGCCCTCGCGCCCGACGCCCTCGAGCTCGTCCTGCGGTGCCCCGACAGCGGCCGGCGCTTTCGCAGGAGGTTGGCGACGGGACACGACTCGGGCCTGCGCCCGGCCTCCGCCGCCCGCGCCGACGCCAGCCCCAACGGGAACGTCCTGACCGTCTCGTTCGGCCGGAACGGGGAGTGGGAAGGGCGCCTCTTCCTCCTCCGGCGCAGCGTCCGCCCATGGACGGGAGCCGAGACGACGCGATTCGCCCTTCTCGCCCCCCTCGCCGGGCAGCTCCTGACGCGCCTGGCGCAGGCGACCGCCGACCGGTGCGCGAGGGAGCGGCTCCTCGCCCTCGCCGAAGCGACCGAGGAGCCGGCGATCCTCTTCGACCGCTCCGGGACGATCCTCTTCGCCAACGAAGCGGCCGACGCCCTCATGTCCAGGCAGACCGAGGAAGGGCTCGCCGTCCTCTCGGGCGACCGTCGTGCCACGCCCCTCGTCTCGCACCTGATGCAGCTCGCCACGCTGGGGACGGCCCGGGCCGAGCGGATCGCCCTCACCGACGGCCGCTGCCTCGAGGCCCGCGTCGTCGAGGTCCCCGGCGACGGGACGCTGGCCGCCCCTCCGGTGAGGGTCGTGATGCTGAAGGAGCGCGCCGCGCCGTCGATCGACGACGTCCGCCCTCACCTCCTCGCCCGCGGCGTCTCCGGCCGCGAGGCCGAGGTGGTCTCGGGCGTCCTCCAGGGCCGGCGCAACTCCGAGATCGCCGCGCAGCTCTTCATCAGCGAGTACACCGTGAAGGACCACCTCAAGCACACGTTCAAGAAGCTCTCCGTCGCCTCGCGCGGCGAGCTCCTGCGCGCCCTCCACGCCGTCCCGGGGCCGCCCAGGACGCCCGCCTCCTGAGCAGGTGGCGCAGCCGACCCCTTCCCGGCACGCTCCCCCTCCGACGTGGTAGGGTCGCGCGCCGGACGTAACCATGTTTCGCCTTAAGAAGCTCGAGATCCAGGGGTTCAAGTCTTTCGTCGACCGGACCTCGCTCACCCTCCCCTCCCGGCTGACCGCCATCGTCGGGCCGAACGGCTCCGGCAAGTCGAACATCTGCGACGCCGTCATGTGGGTCCTCGGCGAGCAGTCGGCCCGCGCCCTGCGCGGCACGACGATGGAAGACGTCATCTTCAACGGTTCCGCCCGGCGCAGGCCCCTCGGCATGGCCGAGGTCTCGCTCACCCTCGAGGCCCGGGGCGGCCAGTGGGCCGACACGGGCGGCGAGGTCGTCCTCACGCGCCGCGTCACGCGCGACGGCACGAGCGACTACATCGTCAACGGCCGCAAGTCCCGCCTGAAGGACGTCCAGGACCTCCTCCTGGGGACCGGCCTCGGCGTCCGCGCCTACGCCATCATCGAGCAGCAGAAGATCGACCTCATCCTCTCGGCCAAGCCGCAGGACCGCAGGCGCCTCATCGAGGAGGCCGCGGGGATCTCCAAGTACAAGATCCGCAAGCAGCAGGCCGAGATGAAGCTCGAGGAGACGCGGGCGAACCTCCTCCGCCTGACCGACATCGTCTCGGAGATCGACCGCGCCTGCACGTCGCTCAAGCGGCAGGCCTCGCGCGCGGCCCGCTGGAAGGAGCAGGCCGACGTCCTCTCGGGGCTGAAGAAGAAGCTCCTCCGCCTGAAGTCCGAGCGGCTCGTCACGGCCATGGCCGCCGCCGAGGGCGTACTGAGGACGACGACCGACGCGGAAGGGCACGCCCTCGCCGAATCGGGCCGCCTCGACGCCGCCTTCGAGGAGGCCCGGCACGCCTACGAGGAGATCGAGAGAATCCGGCGGGAGCGGGCCGACGCCTTCGGCGTGGCGCGCGAGGCGCTCCTCTCGGCCGAGGCCGCCGTCGCCGCCGCCGCCCGCGAGGCCGAGGAGACCGAGGCCCGCAAGGAGCTCGTCGCCTCGCAGCGCTCCGAGGCCGAAGAAGACCACGTCTCCTCCGTCGAGGAATCGACGAAGGCCGAGCAGCTCCTGGCCGAGGCCCTGGAAGAGCTCACCGCCGCCGAGGCGGGAGCGAGGGAGACCGGCGAGGCGCTCGCCGCCGCCACGCGCGACGAGAGCGACGCGATGACCCGCCGGGAGGCCTCCCGCCGCGACCTCCTCGCCGCCGCCGCCCGCGCGAGCGAGGCGACGAACCGCGAGCGCGAGGCCGCCCTCCTCGTCGACCGCCTCGGCTTCGCCCTCACCAAGGTCGAGGAGCGCAAGGGGCGCGCCGAGCTGCAGCTCTCCGAGCGGCGCGCCGCGATGGAGGCCGCCCGCGACCTCGAGGCCGAGACGAACGAGCGCCTCTCCGAGGCCCGCCGCCGCCTCGAGGACGCCGGCGTCTCGCGCAAGACCGCCGAGACGCGACTGGCCGAGCTGAAGGAGGAGCGGGAGCGCGCGACGCGCGAGTTCCACGCCCTCGACAAGCGGGTCGGCGGGCTCGAGACCCTTCTCGCCGCGCGCGAGGCGGGGGGCGAAGCGGCCCGCCGCGCTCTCCAGACCTCCGGCGGAGGCGCCGACGGCGTTCTGGCCGACCACTTCGACGCGGCCGAGGGGTTCGAGAACGCCCTCGACGCCGCGCTCGGTGGCGCGCTCGAAGCCCCGGTCGTCAAGGACCGCGCCACGCTGGAGCGCCTGCTGGCGACCGTCCGCTCCTCGCACCTCGGGATGGCCCGTTTCGTCCACCCCATTCCCGAGACGCCTTTCCCGCTCAGGCCGGCCGACGAAAGGGTCCTCGGCCTCGCGCGCGACCTCCTGACCGCCCGGCCCGGAGACGAATCGCTCTCGGCCGCCCTTCCCGACGCCCTCGTCGTCGGCTCCGTCGACGACGCCCTCGCCCTCGCCCAGCTCCTCCCGGAGCGGACCTTCGTCACGCAGGACGGCGTCGTGGTCCGCGGGTCGATCGTCGAAGCCGCGGGAACCGAAGTCCCCGGAGAGGGACTCTTCACCGTGCGGCGCGACCTGAAGGCCGTCAGCGCCCAGAAGGACGCCCTCGGCGACCGGCTCGCCGCGCTCGAAGAGGAGATCTCCGGGACCGGCGCCCAGGCGGGCGAGGCGGCGCAGGCCGTGGAACGCGAAGTCGCCGCGTCCCGCCGCGCCGAGCGAGAGCACTCCGACGCTCTGGCACGCCTCTCGGCGGCGCGCGAGGAGACGACCCGCGCCGAACGCGAGGTCCTGACGGTCCAGGAAGAGGAGAAGCAGCTCCGCTCCGACCTCGGCCGCGTGGGCGAGGAGCGGGCGAAGGCGCTCGAGCTCTCGTCCCTGAAGACCGGCGAGATGACGGCCATGGAGGCCGCAATCGCCGGCCTCGAGGCGGGCCTCGAGTCGGCCCGCGCCGCCCGCCTCGTGGCCCAGCAGAGGGACGGCGAGGCGCGCACCGCGCGCGACGTCCTCCGGGAGAGGCGCCGGGCCGCGCAGGAGGCCTTCCAGACCCACAGGAACCGGGCCGACGCCGCCGCCCGGCGGCTCGCCGAGCTCTCCCAGCAGATCGCCGCCCTCGGCGAGCGGAAGGAGCGGGCGCTCTTCGCAGGCGAGGAAGCCCGCGAGCGGCGCGAGGAATCCGTCGTCGCGGTCTCGGAGGCCGAGTCGGCGCTGAAGGAGGCGGACGCCTCCGCCGAGCAGCGGCGGACCGCGCTCGAGGAGCTCGACAAGGCGACGCACTCCGGACGCGCGGCGCTCGACACCGCCCGTCGCGCCCGTTTCGAGGCCGAGCTCGTCGTCGAGAGGCGCCGGGGCGACAGCGAGCACCTCTCCGAGACCTGCCGTACCGAGTTCGGCATCCCGCCTGAAGAGCTGCCTCCCGTCGAGCGCGCCGAGGGCGAGAAGGAGCCCGACGACGAGGCTCTCGCCGCCCTCCAGGAGGAGGTCGTCCTGAAGACGGTCGCCCTCGAGCGGCTCGGCCCCGTCAACCACGCGGCGCTCGAGGAGTTCGACTCGGAGAGCAAGCGTCTCCAGGAGATGTCGACGCAGAAGCTCGACCTCGAGAAGTCGCTCGACCAGATCCTCGAGACGATCCGGACGATCAACCTCACCTCCTCCGAGCGCTTCACGAACGCCTTCGTCGCCATCAACGCGAGCTTCGCGCAGGTGTTCCAGAGGCTCTTCGGAGGCGGCACCGCCTCGATGCAGCTCCTCGACGAGAGCGACCCGCTCGACTCGGGGATCGAGATCATGGCGCAGCCCCCGGGCAAGCGGAACCAGACGATCGGCCTCCTCTCGGGCGGCGAGAAGGCGCTGACGGCCGTCGCGCTCCTCGTCTCGATCTTCCGGTACAAGCCCTCGCCCTTCTGCATCCTCGACGAGGTCGACGCCCCGCTCGACGAGGCGAACATCGACCGCTTCACGGCGCTCCTCAACGAGCTCTCCGAGGAGACGCAGTTCGTCCTCATCACCCACAGCAAGAGGACGATGGAGACCGCCCAGGCGCTCTACGGCGTGACGCAGGAAGAGCCGGGAGTGTCGAAGATCGTGAGCGTGCGTTTCAGCTGACCCGGGACAAGGGGGTCCGGGGCGGAACGGGGAACGGGCAGGGGTCGCCGGGACCGTGCCCGGTCAGTCGATCCGGAACGCCTTCTTCGCGCGAACGGTCAGGCCGGGCTTCCTCATCTTCACGACGATCTGGTGCCACGTCCGCGGACGCTGGTCTTCCGGGGTGAAGGTGAGGAAGTACTGGTTCTCGAGCTCGGCCACGACGTCCGCGAAGACACCGGGGAGCTTCCGGATCGACGAGATGAACCAGGTGCGGCCGCCCGTCTCCTCGGCCAGCCGATTCAGCGTGCGCACGAGGGCCTTCTCTTCGTCGACCCCCTGCCCTACGGCGAAGACGCTCGCCTCGGAGGCGCGGGCGAGGTCGATGACCTGGTCGACCGCCATCCGGCTCCGGTTGTCCTCCCCGTCGGTGAAGAGGACGACCGCCCGCCGTCCGGACACCTCGCGCAACCTCCGCAGGGCCACCGCGGTCGCGTCGTAGAGAGCGGTCTCGCCGCTGACCCGCGCCTCCTCGATCGCCATGCGGGCCGCCGTCCGGTCGGATGCGAACGGCGTGAAGCCGACGACGTTCGAGGCGAACGTCAGGACCGCCGCCCGGTCGGCCGGCTTCAGGGCCGACAGGAGCTGGAGCGCCGCCTCCCGCGCCTCTCGCAGCTTGGGAGCCATCGACGACGACACGTCGATGACGAGGACGACCGAGAGCGCCGACTGCGTCGCGTCGAACGTCTCGATCTCCTGGCTCCGGCCGTCGACGAGGAGAGTGAAGTCCTCCCTGGCGAGACCGGCGACGTATCGCCCGTCCGCGTCCGTCACGATCGGCGAGATGGAGACGACCCGGGCGTTCGCGATCGCGGAGAAGCCGAGACCGCGCGTCCTCACCCGGGAGACGGCCGCTTCCCGCCCCTCGCGACGGAGAACGGCCGAGAGGCTGTGCGGCCTCGGCGCCTCGCCCGCCTTCCAGGCGAAGGTCCAGGGCTCGGCCGCGGCCCTCCCCGCCGGGCGGCCGTCGACGAACAGCTCGACGACGTCACCGGGAACGAAGCCGCTCACGGCCACCGTGATCGTCGTGTCGCCGACCAGGATGTCGTTCGGTCCCGGGGAGACGATTCTCACCTCCGGCCCGTCCTCGGCCCGGCCCGTCGTCCCGGCGAGGATGAAGAGGGTGGAGAGGACCGCCGTGAAGATCCATGGTCTCGCCTTCACCGGGTTCCCTCCTCGTCTGCGCGCGTGATCCGTCCTGCCGAGAGCGCCCGCTCGAGGACCAGGTCGCGGCTCGCTCTCGCGAGAGCTGCGTCCGTCTCCGCGAGCGGCCTCCAGTCGAAGTCATAGCCCATCCTCATGCCCTCGAGGAGGCCGTCGAGGGCCGGCTCGAGAGTGAGCGGGAGGAGCTCCGCCGGATCCCCCGCGTCGACGACGGCCCGGATTGCGGCGATCTTGAGATCGAAGAGGCGTTCGGCGAAGAAGCGCGGCACCTGGTACTCCGCGAGCCGTTCGTACGAAGGCATGTCCATGTCGGCCAGCCGGTTCCGCCCCGCCCACGCGAGAGGCCGCGGGCCGAGCTCGGCGACGCGAGCCGATGCCGCGGCCTCGCCGAGGCGGGTGACGAGGCGGTTCCACGTCTCGCGCGCCTCGACGGCGGCCGGGACGCGCACCTCGCCGGCGACGGCCCCGAGGGCGAGGCGACGGCCGATCCGGAACAGGTCGGACGGGGTCAGGTCGTCCGCGACCTCACCGGACGCCCGGCCGGCAAGGGAATTCAGGCGCGAGGGGGAGACGAGGTCCCTTGCCAGCACGCTCCACGCTTCGAGACGCCCGGCCTCGGAACGTCCCGCCAGCGCCTCGGCGAGCTGCTCGGACGCCCGGCAGGCGAGGGCGACGAAGCGAAGCGCGTCGTCGTCGAGCCGGGCGGGCGTCATGTGGGTGATGGGCGCGATGAGCCCGGCCCGTATCTGCTCGTTCGTCGCCAGGGCCCTCGCGTCGTAGACGAGCTCCCCGGCGTGAAGAAGATCGAGGGTGTCCGCCAGGCCCGAGAAGGAACCGCCGATGCGCGAGCCCCTGCCTTCGCCCAGCCTCTCGAGCCGTGTCGGGCCGAAGGGCGACACGGTCTCCCCACCGGTCGGGCCGCCCCACGAGAGCGAGTGGCGCCGAACGAAGAGCCCGTCGGTGTACGGAAGACCGGTCGGGTCGGTGACGCTCGAGGAATAGACGTGGACCGCGAGGGCCTCGAGCGTCCGTTCGGCCCGGAGGGCGTCGAAGCGCCCGAGCCGCTCCTCCAGGCGTTTCAGGGCGTCGTCCCGCGTCGCGTGCCGGAGCTCTCCGAACGCGAGGCGGACACTCGCCACGACCCACAGGATCCGCTCGTCCTCGTCCCGGCCGGGAGGCCGCACCGCGGCGAGCCGTTCCATGAGCGCGCCCACGGAGGCCCGCATCCCTTCGGCGTCGCCCGTGCGAGCGGCCTGGATGGCCTTCTCGCGCTCCGCGCCTGCCTCGGCGAGGTCCGCGAGCGGCACGTGCTCCTGGGTCGCCGCGAAGGCGCGTCGGCGGGCGGCGCCGTCGGAGGTCGGGTCGAAGCGGTAGCGCCCTCCCCTCCAGGCGAACGTCACCGGAGGCCTCCAGCCCGCGAGGGCCGCCGCGACGAGGTCGTCCGGCGTGCGCGCTGGCCCGGGCAGCTCTCCGTCCGGATCCCGCCGCGCCACGTCCGCACGGGCCTTTGCGAGAAACGCCTCCTCCTCCTCGCGCAGGGCAGCGACGAGCTCCCCGTTGAGCCAGCCCTCGAAGCCGCCGATTCCGTCCGCAGGATCGAGCTTCGGCATCGCGAAGAGCGGGACGTCGAGAAGCGATCGAACGAGCGTGCGAGCCCTCTCGTCGGGAAGCGCCCGGCTGCGACAGAACGCCGCGAGGAGGTCGATCGACGCCTGGAAGAGGCCTGCGCGCAGCTCCGCCGCTCGGCCGGTACCGGAGGTGTCGAGACGGTTCAGCGTGAACAGGTAGCGCCTGACGACGACCGGATCGTCGAGCGGGAGCTCCTCGAGCGGCGCATACGAGGCGAGCAGGCGCTCCATGCCCCGGAAGAGGAGGACGATGGTCCCCGCGTCGGCGAGGACGGGTCGCGCCTCGACGAGGCTCGAAACGACGAGGAACTGCTTCCGCACGGGCACGTTCCGGACGGAGCCCGGGGGTTCCCGCCGGAGGAGCCGCGGGAGAAGCCCCTCCGGGGTGGCCTTTCCCGTCGCGACCTCGGCGAGGATACGAGAGAGCTCGGGCTCGTCTTCCGGGAACCGGGAGCTCCCGATCGCCTCGAGCCACAATGCGGCTCCGCCGGGAACGGCGACCACGCCGTTGTCCGCGAGCTTCAGGAACCTCACGAGGTGTGCGATGTCGTACGGCTCGCGGCGCGACCGGGCGAAATCCCCTCCGGAGCGCTCGATGGAGCCGTAGAGCCCGCGGAACCTCTTTACCGCCGCCTCTCCGCCGCCCGTCCGTCCGAGGACGAACGCCCGGGCGTCGGCCTCGACGAGAAGACGGAGTGCGTCGACCACGAAGGCGGCCTTTCCGGAGTCCGCACCGAGGAGCTTCACCGCGAACTCCTCCCGGTTCGACGGCGGCACGCCGACGACGTCCTCCCACACGGCGTCCGCCGCCTCTCCGCCCGGAAGACGGATCCGGCCGTCCCGGACGACGAGAGCTTCCGGGAAGCGCGCGAAACCGTCGAGAGCCTCGTCGTAGAGGAGCTTCCAGCCCCCGGCGCCGCCGGGGGGTCCGGCGAGCGTCCGTAGCTCCTCGCGCGTGCGAACGTCGACGGAGAGGAGCGCCACCAGCATTCGGGACGGCGGAACGGTCTTCACGAAATGGAGAAAGGCGTTCCCGGCGTTCAGCTCCTTCTCGTCGGCTCCCAGGATCTCCCGCCAGGCCGCGAGGCCGAACGGCAGCTCCGCTTCGCCGTCCCCGCAGGCGATCGTCACCTCTTCGCCGGCCGAGAGCCGGCGCAGCAGCTCGGCGACGGGCCGGCCCAGGACGTCGAGGAATGCCTGGCGCCGCTCCTCCTCGACGCCGGATCTGGGCTCCGCCTCGAATCCGGGTCCGTCTCCGCGGACCCGGAAGCCGAGCCACGTCAGCGCGCGTCGAGTCTTCTTCCACGCCTCGCCCCGCGCAGAGAGCAGAGCCGGACAGCCCTGCTCGGCCCGCCACGCCGCGAGGTCCTCTGCGAAAAGGGCCACCGCACGACGGCGCTCGTTCTTGTCCCAGGCCTCGAACGGGCTCGAACCGGCGAGGAACGCCCGGTTCACTTCGAGGAAGAAGTCCCCCGGCGGGCGGCGACCGCCCAGACCGAGCACCCGCCGGATGCTCTCCGTTCCGCCAGGCACGGCCACAGGCTCGGCCGAGAGAGGCGAGGCCGTTACGATGAAGAGAGCCAGCAGGAGCGCGAGGCGGCGGAACATGCCGGGAAGCGGGCCCTTGGTCCGAAGGCCTGATCGCCGGAAGGTGCGGAACGGATGGACCTCACGGCCGCGCGGGGAGTCCAGAGGTCAGTTCCTTCCGGCCTGCCGCGCCGCGGCCCGCATCGCGGGCGAGAGGCCGGAGACCGCGCCTGGCGTCGAGACGGCCGCGCCGACGCCGTGGACTTCCTCGAGCGCCGTCGCGACGGCGTCGATCTCCGCGCTGAGGGTCTCGAGCCCGCCCTTCAGGCTCTCCCGCGTCACGTCCGACGCGGCCGAATCGGCCGCCAGCGCGCGCAGGACCTGGGCGCGAAGGCTCTCGAGGGAATAGAGGATACGAGTCCCCTCCGCCTCGATCCGCGCGACGGCCGTCGAGAGCTCGGCGCGGTGGCTGAGCTGCGCGTCGAGGGCGGCGAGGGCCCCGGAGAGTCGTTCCTTCACGACGGCGTCGGACGTCGACTCGACGCGTGCCGAGAGGGCCGTCCGCTCGCGGTCGAGACGCGCTCCCTCTTCTTCGGTCAGCGCGGCCCGGAGGTTTCGCTCGCGGCGGGCGAGCTCGCGCGAGGCCGCTCGCAGCGCGGCAATCGTCTGCTCGGGGTTCCGGAGGAGCTCGCGGACGAGCGGTGGCGCCCCTTTCAGCTCCGCGACGAGCCGTTCGCAGATCCCGTCGATCCTCGACTCGCGGGCCGTGATCGCCGCGACGGCGGGGCTCTCGGGCTGAGCGAGCGGCGGGAACGTGAGGAGCGCGGGCGCCTGCTCGCTCGAGGCGGCCGGCAGGGGCCGCTCCGCCGAGGCGCTCCGCGCCTCTTCCGCAAGGCGCCGGTCGCGCCGGCGGACCTTCGCGAGCGTGTCGGCCGCCCCCATGCCGAAGCCGAAGGCGACGAAGATGAGCCAGAAGAGGTGGGGCTGCGTGAAACCGGCGAACGCGGCGAGGGCGGCGGCGGCGCCGAGGACGAACGCGTGAGGGACGCTCGCCTCGTCTTCCTCGCGCAGCCGCTTCTCGAGCCGCCTCTCGGCGCGCGTGGCCTCCCGGCCGTCGGACCGCTGAATCCCGGCTGCGGCCGTCTCGGCCGCGCGGGAAATCCGAACCGCGACCGACCCGGTGCGGGCGGCCGGCAGCCGATCGAGGGCGCCGAGGATCCTCCTCACGCTCTCTTCGATCTCGCGCTCGACGCCCACGCCGGGTTCCCCCATTCGAACCCTCCCAACAGTGGTTTATACGCCCGGCGCCCCCAGAGGTTCAGAATTCGGACCCGTGCCGTCCGACGACCCGCCAGGCGCTCCGTTCGACCCTTCCCGCCTGCTGGCGCTCCTGGCCGGACTCGGCATCGAGGCCCGCACGTTTCCCCACGAACCGGTCCTCACCGTGAGCGAAGCGAGGGTCGCGACAGGGCACGTTCCGGGGTGCCACTGCAAGAACCTCTTCCTCGAGGATCGGAAGGGCGCTGCCTGGCTCGTCGTCCTCCCGGCGGAGAAGCTGCTCGACCTCAGGGTCCTCGCCGAAGCTCTCGGCACGAGGCGCCTCTCCTTCGCGAACGCCCCGAGGCTTCGGGACGCCCTGGCCCTCGCCCCCGGCTCCGTCTCCCCGTTCGGCGTCGTGAACGACGGAGCCGGGAAAGTCCGCGTCGTTCTCGACCGCGACCTCCTCGCCCGACCGGCCCTCAAGTTCCACCCGCTCGCCAACACGTCGACGACGGTGATCAGCCCCGAGGGCCTCCTCCGCTTCCTCGAAGAGACGGGCCACCCACCCGTGATCGTCGACCTCTGAGGCCGCGGGGATCGAGGTCGGGCGTGGCTCAGCAGTGGGCGGCGAAGGCTCTGGAGAGGGCCGTGGCGACGTCTTCCGGCGGGAGACCTTCGATGTGACGGCGCTCCATCAGAAAGACGGGGTCGCCGTCGACGAAGAGAGCGATCGACGGGGAGGACGGCGGGAAGCCGGCGAGCTGTCGCCGCACCCGGTTCACGGCCTCCACGTCCTCGCCCGCGAAGACCGCGGCGAGGCGCTGCGGCCTCGGGCCGGGAGAGGAGACGGCCCGCACCGCTCCCGGCCTCGCCGATCCGGCGGCGCAGCCGCAGACGGAATTGACGACGACGAGGAGCGATCCCTCCTTCGCCAGCTCGGCCTCGACCGCTTCGGCCGTGAGGAGCGGCGTGAAGCCGGCGAGGGTCAGCTCGTCGCGCGCGGGCTGGACGATTTCGGGGGGATAGGGCATGAGGAGTCCTCCGATCCGTGACGCCTCCAGCCGTCCGCCGGAGGCCGCGAAAGGGTAATCTGGAAGACCGGAGGACGCCATGCTCCTGCTGAACCCAAAGCAACTCGGTGAGCTCCCCCTCGACGCCCGTTCGCGCGAGATCGTGACGAAGACGATCGCCTTCTTCGAGGCGAAGGGAAAGCAGCGGCTCCGCCAGGACGACCTCGACCGGGTCTGGTACACCGACTTCCTCGACTTCGTGAAGCGGGAGAAGGTCTTCGCCGACCTCCTCACCCCGCCGGAGCTGGGCGGCCCCGACGCCCGGTGGGACACGTTCCGCAACTGCTACGTCAACGAGGTCCTCGGCTTCTACGGCCTCTGCTACTGGTACACGTGGCAGGTCTCGATCCTCGGCCTCGGGCCGCTCTGGATGAGCCCGAACGGGGAGATGAAGGCGAAGACCGCCGCGGCGATCGCCGGGGGCGGGATCTTCGCCTTCGGCCTCTCCGAAAAGGAGCACGGGGCCGATATCTACTCGTCCTCGATGACGCTCACGCCGAAAGAGGACGGCTCGTTCGTGGCGAACGGATCGAAGTACTACATCGGCAACGGAAACGAGGCCGCCATCGTTTCGGTCTTCGGGAAGATCGCCGGTTCGAACGACTACGTCTTCTTCGCGGCCGACCCGAAGCGCCCCGGCTACCGGCTCGTGAAGAACGTCGTCGCGAGCCAGTCGTACGTCGCCGAGTTCGCGCTCGAAGACTACCCCGTCGCGGCCGGCGAGGTGCTGATCCGCGGGCGGGAGGCGTGGGACGCCGCGCTCAACACGGTCAACGTCGGCAAGTACAACCTCGGCTGGGCCTCGATCGGCATCTGCACGCACGCGTTCCACGAGGCCCTGAACCACGCGGCGGCACGGCGCCTCTACGGGATGGCCGTGACCGACTTCCCGCACGTGGCGCGGATGTTCGTCGACGCCTGGGCCCGGCTCGTCGCGATGAAGGTCTTCGCGTTCCGCGCGTCGGACTACCTGCGCGCCGCCTCGCTCGAGGACCGGCGCTACCTCCTCTACAACCCGCTCGTGAAGATGAAGGTGACGACGGAGGGAGAGAAGGTCGTCGACCTCCTCTGGGACGTCATCGCGGCGAAGGGCTTCGAGAAGGACATGGTCTTCGAGATGGCCGCGCGCGACATCCGCGCCCTGCCGAAGCTCGAGGGGACGGTCCACGTCAACATCGCGCTCATCGTGAAGTTCCTCGCGAACTGGCTCTTCCGGCCGGCCGCCTGCCCCGAGGTGGGACGGCGGACCGGGCCGGCGCACGACGCCTTCCTCTTCGCCCAGGGGCCGGCGAGCGGCCTCGGGAAGATCCGCTTCCACGACTGGGCCCCGGCCTTCGAGAGGTACGCCCGCATCCCGAACGTCGCGCTCTTCCGCGAGCAGCTCGGCGCCTTCCGCGAGCTCGTGGCCGCGGCGGCGCCGAGCGAGGAGCAGGCGAAGGACGTCGACCTCCTCCTCGCCGTGGGCGACCTCTTCGCTCTCGCCGTCTACGCCCACCTCGTCCTCGAGGGAGCGGAGCATCACGGCCTTTCGGACGACGCCCTCGACCAGCTGTTCGACGTCTTCGTCCGCGATTTCTCGGCCTACGCCCTGAAGCTCCACGAGAGGTCGGGCGCGACGGAGAAGCAGGCGGCGATGGCCCTTCGCCTCGTGAAACGGCCGATCTTCGACGCGGACCGCTTCGCGCGGATCTGGAAGGACGAGGTCTTCGCGCTCAACGACACCTACCGGATGAACGAGTAGGCCAGGCCCCGAGGTCCGGCGGTCACCTCAGCGTCGCGCGGAAGAGCGTCCCTCCGCCTTCGCGCGGGAGGCAGGCGACGGTTCCGCCGTGCCGGCGGGCGATCTGCCGGGCGATCGAGAGGCCGAGGCCGGCTCCGCCGTTCGACGCTCCCGGGAGGCGGAAGAAGGGCTCGAAGATCCGCTCGACCAGGTCGGGAGCAACGCCCGGACCCCGGTCGAGGACGTGCACCTCGGCGCCGCCTCCCCGCACGGGAGCACGACCACTTCGACGGGGCCGGCGCCTCCGTGCCCGCGGGCGTTCTCGAGAAGGTTGCGCAGGAGACGGCGCAGGAGCCTCGGGCTTCCCTTCACGGTGACGACGTCCCCCGAAAGCGAAGCCCCCGCGCGGGCGCACTCCTCGGCGGCGAGCGCCGTCAGGTCGACCTCCTCGAACGGCTCGTCGGCGGCTCCGGCCTCGAGCCGGCTCGAGAGGAGGATCTCCTCCACGAGGTCGTCCAGCTCGGCGACGTCGCGTGAGATCTCTTCCTTCAGGTGCGGGTCGCCCTGGAGGAGCGCCGCCGCCACGCGCATCCTCCCGAGAGGGCTCCGGAGCTCGTGCGAGGCGTTCGCGAGGAGCCGGCGCTGCGCGCCGACGAGCTCCTCGATCCGCCCCGCGGCCCTGTTGAAGCTCGAGGCCAGGAGCGCGACCTCGTCCCTCCCCTCCACGGTGACCCGCGAGCCGAGGTCGCCGGCCCCGAGCGCCTCGACGCTTTCCTTGAGCCGCTCGAGGCGCCTCGTGATCCGGCGCGAGATCGGCCAGGCCGCGACGGCGACCGCGACCGCCGCGAGCGCGAGGACCGAAAGGAAGCCGAGCGGGGGGGCGCGCCGGAACGTTCGCACCGCGACGAGCCAGCGGCCGTCGGGAAGGCGGAGGCGGATTCCCGGGGCGGCCCGTCCGACGTGGAACGTCCCGCTCTCCGTCTCTTCCGGCGGCGGAGGCGGGAGCGGATCGCCGAACGCGGCGATCCGCTGGCGCGTCGGCGAGAAGAGCGTGATCCGGGCGTTCGTCCTCCTGCCCCAGCGCGCGAGGACGGCCCCCTGCTCGACGGTCGAGGCGCCCGCGGGCGCCAGGAGCTCGCTCGCGACCTCGGCGGAGAGCTCGAGACCGCTCTCGATCGGCTCGCGGCCGTACTTGAGGTGCCACGCGAGGCCGGAGAGGAGGGCGACGATCCCGACGCTCGCGAGGACGGCGAGGTAGATCCTCGCGTGAAGCCTCAACCCGGGGTGCCAGCTCTCCCGGCTCACGCGTCCTGGCTCCTCGCGAAGACGTAGCCCGCGCCGCGCACCGTCAGGATGCGCCGAGGGCTCTTCGGGTCGTCCTCGATCGCCGCGCGGATGCGCGCGACGTGGACGTCGATCGACCGGTCGAAGGCCTCGAGGGACTCGCCCTTGACGGCCTCCATGAGCTGCTCTCGCGAGAGGACCCGCCCCGCCCGCTCGGCCATGGCGAGAAGGAGGTTGAACTGGTGTGCCGTCATCGGCCGTTCGATCCCGTCGACGCGCGCCACTCGGGCGTCGGCGTCCACCTCGAGCCGGCCGAACCGCAGCACTCGGAACTCCGCCCCCGCGACGGAGGACGGCCGCCGGAGCACCGCCCGGATCCGGGCGAGGAGCTCGCGCGGGTCGAACGGCTTGGCGAGGTAGTCGTCGGCGCCGAGCTCGAGGCCGACGACGCGGTCGGTCGGATCGCCCTTGGCGGTCAGCATGATGACCGGCACCGCCCCGCCCGAGGCCCGGAGGCGCCGGCAGACGTCGAGGCCGTCGGCGTCGGGGAGCATCAGGTCGAGGAGGACGAGGTCGAAGGGCTCGCGCGCCAGCCGCGCGAGCCCTTCCGAGGCCATCCTCGCCACCGAGACGTCGAAGCCGTTCCGGCCGAGGTCTTCGGAGACCATCGAGGCGAGTCTCGCGTCGTCCTCGATCATCAGGATCCGCGTCGCCATCGTCACATCATCGGGCATTCCGGCCGCAGACGGGGCGGCCGCGGAATCAGTGCCCGAACCGAGCCATGTGGCTGGCGAGGCGCTCGGCGGCCTTCACCCGCTGCTCGGGGGTGAGGACGTCCGCCGCGTCGGCCACGGCCGTCGTCAGCCGCTCGGAGACCGTGGTGAGGAGCTGCATCTGCCGGGCGCGGTGCGCCTCGAGGGCCGCCCGGTCGATCTGCGCGGCCGTCAGGATCTCCACGGCCTGCCGGCGGCCGGCGACGAGCTCGTCGTGAATCGGGGGCGAGGTCCTTCGCCGCCGCCTTCGCGACGGCAGAGAGCTTCGCCTGCTGCTCCGGCGTCCCGCCGAGGTCCTCGACGACCCAGCCGGCGATCCGGTCGATCTTCTTCTCGACCTGCGCCGGGTCCATCGAACCGCACGCGCCGTGCCGGAACGGGCTGAAGCCGAACGCCTGGAGGGCGCCCGCCGTCAGGACGGCGGCAACGCCGAGGAAGAGGGCCCCGAAGAGGACGGTGCGGCCCCGGCCGCGACGGCTCTTCGGACGGCTCGCGTTCGGGGTGGAGGCGGAGGTGTGGGGAGCGGTCTCGTTCATCTTCTTCTCCTTCGGACGGAAGGCTTCGTCCCTGCCGTCGAAAGGGAAGATGGAGGCCGCGAATTTCGGCCGTTCTTCCGGAAGGTGAAGTTGTGTGAAGTCGGCGCCATCTCCCTGGCTCGTTCCCGGCCGAATCGAGCCCCGTCCCGTCAGGAGCCCGGTGGCCCCGGGCGGGCCCCCCGGAATGTCAGCGGAGCGCCGAGGCGGCGCCGGATCGTCCCGCGAGCGCCGAGGCCTCGGGGACGCGGAAGAGGAGGGACAGCGCGCCGTAGGCCGCGGCGAAGGTGCCGCAGACGAGGGCGCCGAGAAGAACCGGCCCGAGCGCTCCGGCCGCGAGCTTCACGCCGAACCCGGCCGCCGCCGCGCCGAGGGCCGCGCCCCAGACTCGAAGCGAGAACGAGACCGGCAGGCCCGTCTTCCCCACGCGCAGGTTCAGCGCGCGGCGCAGGAGAAGCATCTCGACCCAGCCGGCGAGGCCCGCGCCGAGCGTGAGCCCCGCGAGGCCGTAGCGCGGAGGGAGCCCGAGGAGTCTCGGCCCCTCGAACGCGAAGAGTGCGCCGAGGCTCGCGCCGAGGGCGACGCGCACCGCCGCGAAGCCGAGCGGCGTCCGCGTGTCGTGGAGCGCCCAGAACGCCGAGGCGTACAGCCGCCCGAGGGTCATGGCGAGGAGGCCGATCGAGGAGCCGGCGAGGACGACCCAGACGTGCGTGACGTCGTCGGCGCGAAACGCCCCCGTCTGGAAGACGAGCGCCACGATCCGGTCTCCGAGAAAGGCGAACGCGACCGCCGAGGGGATCACGAGAAACGCGACGCGCCGGAGAGCGACGTCGAGTCTCTCGCGAAGGACGTCCGCCCCGATTCCGGAGGAGAGCTCCGGCAGCTCGGCGCTCGAGACCGACATGCCGAAGAGGGAGACGGGGAGGAGGTAGATCGTCTGCGCGTAGGCGAGGGCCGCGACGGCGCCCGACGGGAGGAAGCTCGCGATGACCTGGTCGACGTAGCTCGAGACCTGCGTCACGCCGCGGCTCCCGACGCTCGGCAGGAAATTCGAGACGACGGTTTTCACGTGGGGCGATCGGACGTCGAAGACGGGACCCAGCGGCCCCGCGAGGCGCCACACCTGCGGGAGCTGGACCGCGAGCTGGAGGAGGCTTCCCGCGACGGCGCCCCACGCCGTCCACTCGGCGATCGCGTACGGCGCCGCCTTCGCGCCGGCGAGGACCAGGGCCGCGATCATGGCGCCGTTCCAGAGGACGGGCGCCGCGTACGGGAGGAAGAACCGGCGATGGCTGTTCAGGATCCCGAGGCACCAGGCGGAGAGGACGAGGAGGCCGATGCCGGGGAAGAGGACCCGCACGAGCAGAATCGTCGCGGCCTGCTTCTCGCCGCTGAAGCCGGGCGCGATCAGGCCGATCAGGAGCGGCGTCGCGAGGACTCCGAACGAGACGAGGATCGTGACGAGGATCGTGAGGAGCGTTCCGACGGCGCGCGCCGTCCGCTTCGCCTCCTCCTCGCGCCCCTCCGCGAGGAGGCGCGAGTAGACCGGGATGAAGGAGGCCGACAGGGCCCCCTCGCCGAAGAGGTTCTGGAGGGCATTCGGAATCTTGAGGGCTGCCTTGAAGGCGTCCGCCGCGTCGGAGTTCCCGAGGTAGTGGGCGAATATTCTCTCGCGGACGAAGCCGGCAAGCCGGCTCAGGAGGACGCCGGCCCCGACGAGGAGGGCGTTCGCCGCCGAGGATCTTCGCGCCCCGGTCACCGGAGCTTCAGCGTCGCGAGGGCGGCGAGGGCGAGGATGCCGGCGACGATCCAGAGCCTCACGACGACCTTCGTCTCGGCCAGCCCGTTGTACGCCATGGCGTGGTGGAGCGGCGCCCGCGCGAAGAGCCTTCGGCCCAGGAGCTTGATCCCGATCTTGTCCTGCACCTGCGAGGAGAAGGCCTCGGCGACGAAGAGCCCGCCCAGGATGACGAAGAGGGCCTCCTGCTTCAGGAGGACCGACGCCACCGCGAGGCTCCCGCCGATGGAGAGGGAGCCGGTGTCGCCCATGAAGATCTGCGCCGGGTAGGCATTGAACCAGAGGAAGCCGATTCCCGCCCCCGCGAAGGCGGAGGCGAAGACGGCGAGCTCGCCCGCCCCCGGCAGAAAGGGATAGAAGAGGTAGCGCGACCAGATGGCGTTGCCGAGGAGGTAGCCGAAGACGCCGAGGACCGAGATCGCGAAGACCGAGGGGACGATGGCGAGGCCGTCCATCCCGTCGGTGATGTTCACCGAGTTGCCGACGAGGAGGACGAAGAGAAAGACGAACGGGAAGTAGAACCACGGGTTGTCGAGGACCGCCGTCTTGAGGAACGGCAGGTGGAGCCGGGCCGACTCGGCCGCCGGAAGCGGCGTCCACGGGCTCGCCAGGACCGCGACGAGAAGCGCGGCGAAGGCGCCCTGGAGAAGGAGCTTCTTCGGCTCGGACATCCCCTTGTCCCCGGACTTCGCCATCATCTTCGCCCGGTCGTCGACGAAGCCGATCGCGCCGAACCAGACCATGCCGAGGAGAACGAGGAGGGCGTAGCCGCTCCCCAGGTTGCACCAGAGGAGGCACGAGGCGGTGACGACGCCGACGAGGACGACGCCCCCCATGACCGGCGTCCCCGCCTTGTCGAACGCCGAGGGGATCCCCGTCTCGCGCACCTGGTCGACGAAGGCGCGCCGCTGGAGCCACCAGATGACCTTCGGCGTGATCCAGAGCGTGAGGAGGACCGCCGTGAGCGCGGCGCCGATGGAGCGCGACGAGAGGTACTCGGCGAGGCGCAGGAACGAGAACGCGTGAAACGGCGCGAGGAGCTTGCCGATCCAGAAGATCATCTAGGAAGCCTCCTGTCCGCGCGAAAGGGCCTCGAGGACCCGGCGGTACGAGAGCTTCATCTCGAACTGGGGACGAAAGTCGGTCGAGGTCAGGAGAAAGCCGGGCAGCGCCTGCTTCAGCTTCTCCCGATCGCGCACCTCGCCCCGCTCGACGAGGGAAAGGACTCCCCGGAGCGCCGCGGCGCGGACCTTCCAGAAACGGTAGTCGGCGAGGGCGAGGAGGGCCGGGAGGGCATCCCTCTCTCCACCGAGGGTACCGAGCGCCTCGGCCGCAGCAGCCGCAGCCTCGAGGTTCCGGTCACAGAGCCCCTTCCCGAGCGCCGCGACGATCTCGACGTGCCGCGCGAGCCGGCCGGCGAAACGCGCCGCCGTCCGCGCCGCCTCCGCTCGCACTTCCCAGTACGGGTCGGTGAACCCGGCGAGGAGGGCCTCCTCGACCCCGGCGTCGACGACGTCGAGGCGGGCGAGGGCGGTGTAGACGTTCCGGCGTACGAAGCCGACCTGGGCGAAATCTCCCCCGAGGAGACGCTGCAGGAGCGGGGCGGGGGTCCGGTCGGCCAGGAGCGCGAGGAGGAGAGGCACCTTTTCCGTCCCGTCGAGCAGGCCGAGGAGCTTCACGCCGAGGTTCCGCGCTTCCCACTCGTCGTGGACCAGGAGCGAGGCCGCGCGGCTCCGGAACCAGGCGAGATCCCGAGGCTCGACGACGTCCTCGACGCGGTAGCTCCGCCCGGCCGCCGCTGCGGCCTTCTCGAGCCGGGACAGCAGCGCGGCGTTCGAGACGACCGTGGGCGCCGGAACGAGAGTCGGATCGATGACGGTGCTCGCGCGGCCGTGGCGGACGTGGTGCGCGATCTCGGCGGCGGCGTCGATTCCGAGGACGTCCCGCCCCTTCTTCGACATGTCGGCGCGCCGCACCGGGTCTTCCGCCAGGGCGAGGATGCGCCGCGCGAGGCGTGCGCCGTCGAGGACCTCGACGAGGCGCCCGTCCGAAAGGACCGTCTCCTCGTAGATCACCTCCGCGCCGCCGGCCCGCTCGAGGGCGCGGGCGTTGGCGACCTGGTGGTCGCCCGGGAGGTTCGCCTTCGGGACGACGAGGGCGGGGATCCCCATCCGCGCCACCTCGTTGAGGCTCCCCGAGCCGCCGCGGATGACGACGAGGCTGGCCAGGGCGTAGACCGAGGCGATGTCGTGGAAGTAGCTCCGCGACAGGTAGAACGTCGCGATTCTCGCCCTCTCCTCCTCGGTGTAGCGCGTCGCGAGGCGCGCCGCGGTGTCGGCCTCCGCGTCGTAACCGCCCCCCTTGAAGAGGCCGGTGCCGTGGACGACGAAGAGCCGGCCGGCGTGCGGCATCAGGTCGCCGAGGGCGTCGACGAGGCCGCGGTTCAGGGAGCGCGAGCCCTGGGAGCCGCCGAAGACGAAGACGACCGTCCTCCCCTCCGGCACGGTGAAGTCGAGGCGCGCCCGGGCCTCCTCCGGCGCCACGTGCCCGATCCTCTTGCGGACCGGGTAGCCCGTCAGCGCTCCGTTGCCGGGGAAGAGGGAGAGCGTCTCGGGAAACGTGACGAAGACCTTCTCGGCGTAGCGTCCGACGAGTCGGTTCAGCTTTCCCGGGACGGCGTTCTGCTCGTGGACGAAGACCCGGGCCTTCGACAGCCGGAGCTTCTTCAGGAAGGTCGCGGCGAAGATGACCGGGGCTGAAGCGAAGCCGCCGGTTCCGATGATGACGTCGGGGCGGAAGCGGAGAAGGGTCGCGGCCGCCTGCGCCGTCCCGACGGCGAGGTCGAGAAGGAACCGCACGAAGGCGGGCGATGGGCGCGCGCCGGGGAAGCCCGAGGCCCTCACGAAGTGGATCGGAATTCCCTCGCGCGGGACGACCTGCTCCTCGGCCCTCCCCTTCACGCCGACGAAGAGCACCTCGCTCCCCGGCTCGGCGAGGGCGGCACCGATGGCGAGAGCGGGGTTCACGTGCCCGGCCGTCCCGCCGCCCGTCAGGAGGATCCTCGTTCCCGTCTTCAAACGTCGCGCCTCCGCCGGATTCTGGAGCATCCGGGGCGCCGCGTCGCGCCGGTCCCCGCCCCGATCGCATTCTCGCCCCGAATCAAGGCGACCGCCGCGCCGGCCGGCGCCCCCGCCGACTACACTCCCCCCGATGCTGACCGTCCATCTCTACGAGGAAGAGAAGGGGCTCTGCCTTCTCGAGAACGCAACTCTCGCCTCCGCCTGGCCCGGCCTCGCGGGACGCTCCATCTGGGTCGACGTCGAGAACCCGACCGACGAGGAGGCCCGCGCGCTGGCGGACGTCTGCGGCTTCCACCACCTCACCGTCGAGGACGCCCTGACGCCCGTACAGCTGCCGAAGGTGGAAGAATTCGCCGGATACCTCTTCCTCCTCTTCCGTGGGCTCCGGCCGACGGAGGAAGGGCTCGAGCTCGACGGCTACAAGCTTGCCGCCTACCTCGGTCCCGGCTTTCTCGTCACCGTCCACCGGCGCCCCGTCGCGGCCTGCCGCGAGGTCAGCAGGCTCGTCCTCGAGCGGGACCTCACGATGGAGAGCCAGATGGACCGCGTTCTCCACGCGCTCGTCGACCGGATGATGGACGAGATCCTCCCCATCCTCGACCGGTCCGAGGAGCGCCTCGAGGAGATCGAGGAGGAGATCTTTTCCGGAGCGCCGCAGCAGAAGGTCCTCCACGAGCTCCTCCACGTGAAGCGCCAGCTCCTGACGATCCGCCGGCTCGTCGCTCCCCAGCGCGAGATGCTCGGACGCCTCGCCCGGCGCGACCTCCCGTACATCGAAGAGCGGACCTCCCACTACTTCCGGGACGTCTACGACCACGCGGCGCGAATGGAGGAGACGACGATCATCCTGACGGACCTCGCGAGCGGCGCCCTCGAGGCGCACCTCTCCGTCTCCTCGAACCGCCTCAACGAGATCGTGAAAGTTCTCACGATCTTCTCGGCGATCTGGATGCCTCTCACGTTCCTCGCCGGCGTCTACGGGATGAACTTCGAGTTCCTCCCGGAGCTGAAGATCCGCTGGTTCTACCCTGCCCTCTGGGGCTTCTGGATCTTCCTCGCCGGCGGCATGATCTATCTCTTCCGGCGGCGGCGCTGGATCTGACGAACGGGTCGGCTCGGATCGCGAGCGCCGCACACCGCCGAGGCGGCGTCACCTCATCCGCTCGTTGAGACGGTAGAGCTCGGCGTAGAGGCCTCCCCGGCGCAGCAGCTCCTCGTGGGAGCCGCTCTCGGCGACTCTCCCTTCCGAGAGCACGACGACGCGGTCGGCCATCGCGACCGTCGAGAAGCGGTGGGAGACGAGGATGGCGGTGCGGCCCGCCGCCAGCTCCCGGAAGCGCCGGAAGAGCTCCTCCTCGGCCCGCACGTCGAGGCTTGCCGTCGGCTCGTCGAGGATGAGAAGGGGCGCCGGACGGGCCAGCGCCCTCGCGATGGCGAGCCGCTGCCACTGGCCGGCGGAGAGGTCCTGCCGGCCGAACATGTTCCCGAGCCAGGTGTCGTAGCCCGCCGGCAGGGACTCGATGAGGGGCGCCACGCCCGTGTGGCGGGCCAGCTCCTCGATCTCCCGCCGGTTTCCCAGGAGCCTCCTCCAGTCGCCGAAGGCCAGGTTCTCCTCGGCGGTCGCCTCGAAACGGAGGAAATCCTGGAGCACCCACGCGATGTTGCGCCGCAGGTCCGCCGCGTCGAGCTCCTTGACGTCGGTACCGCCGAACAGGACCCTGCCGGAATCCGCGTCGTAGATCCGGGCGATGAGCCTCACGAGGGTCGTCTTTCCCGCGCCGTTCTCTCCGACGAGTGCGACGGTCTCCCCCGGTCGGATGTGCAGCGAGACGTCCTTCAGGGCCGGCTTCCCGGCTCCCGGGTAGGTGAAGGTCACGCCGGCGAGCTCGACGTCCGCGGCGCCCTCGATCGCGACGGGCCGTCCTCCCCCGGGCTGCAGGCGGGGCCCGAGCGCGAGGAAGGCGCGGAGGTTCTGGATGAAGAGCCCCCGTTCGAGGGCCGACCCGAGGGTGGCGAGCGTCTCCTCCACCACGGCCCGAAGCCTCGCCGCGGCCCCCGCGAAGACGACGAGGCTGCCGACCGTGGCCTGGCCCGCCAGGACCCTGAGCCCGAGGTGGGCCAGGACGGAAAAGAGGGCGACCGACGACAGGACGACGAAGACCGCTCCGACGACGGAGCTGCGCCAGAGGATGCGGGTGCTCTCGTCGCGAAACTGCGACGCCACGGCGCGGAACCGCTCGAGGAGGAGCGGCCCGAGGTCGAGCAGCTTGATCTCCGTCACGCCCGGCGCCCGGGTGAGGAGCTGGACGAAGTACTGGCTCCAGCGGCGGCGGGTCGTGTACCGCGTCTCCTGTCCGTAGCGCCGGGCGGCGGTTCTCCACTGGAAGAGGCCGTACGGCAGGGCCAGGACGACGAGCGGAATCAGCAGCCAGGGCTCGACGACCGCCAGGACGACCGCGAGGGTGAAGCCCTGGAGGCCGTCCCCGAGGACGTGCAGCGCGTTGAGCAGGAACAGGTGAAAGCTCGCCGCCGGATCCCGTCGTGCGCGCTCGAGGAGGTCGAGCGAGGCCGGGTCCTCGAAGCAGGCGACGTCGAGGGAGGCCGCGTGCTCGAGGATTTCTCCCGTCAGGCGCACCTCGAGCTCGTCGAGGAGGCGCCTGCCGGCGTGCCGTTCCGCGATCTTCGTAAGCCCGCCGAGGACCGACAGGCCGAGCGCGGCCCCGACCCACGCCAGGACGCGGCGCGGATCCGCACCGGGACCGCTCGCGACCGCGGCCGAAGCGGCGTCCACGAGGCCCCCGAACGCGACGGTGAGGCCGGCCGGGACGAGGCTCTTCACGAGCTCGGACGCAACGAGGAGCGCAGCCGGTGCGGGGGCGGTTCGCCACGTGAATCCCAGAGCCCATCGCCCGTCGGCGAGGACCTTTCGCAGCGGGACCCGGATCGGCTCCTCGGATCTCGGACCTGGCAGACCCACGGGCGCCGCCGTCACGTTCCAGCCTCGACGGCCGCGAGGCTCTCCTCGACCTCCCTGGCCAGGGCCCTCACGAACGGCTCCTGGACGATGGCCGCGTGAATCCCCGGCACGTCGCGAGCCTCGAGTCCGCCGGTGACGAGGGCCTGCCACTCATTCAGCCGTTCGCGACGGAGCCGTTCGTGCCTCGCCAGGACGAGCGTCGCCCGACCGGGATACACCCTCGGAACGTAAGGCTCGACGTGATTCAGAACGTCTTCGAACGGATCCGCTGCGGCCGCGCGGGGATCCTTCCGCCAGAGCTTCCCGGCCTGTCGGCGGAGGTCAGCGAGTCTCTCCCTCCCGTCCCACAGCTGCCACTTCGCCCAGTAGACGCGGGCCTTCCTCACGAGGCCTCCGGTGTTGCGAAGGCTCGCCCGGTCCGATGCGTCCTCCGGGCGCCCGCTCCGGCCACCGATCCTGGGCGGTTCCAGCAGGACGAGTGCGCCCACGTCGTGCCCCGCCGCGCGGAGCTGCTGCGCCATCTCGAGCGCGACGAAGGCCCCGCCGGAAAGGCCGCCGACGTGGTACGGACCAACCGGCTGGAACGCGAGGATCTCCTCGACGTACTGGGCGGCCATCTCCTCCACCCGCGTGTGGCGCGGCCGGCGATCCTCGAGCCGGTCGCGCCGCAGGCCGTAGACCGGACGCCCGGGCCCGAGCCGGGCGGCGAGCCGCGAGTAGGCGAGGACCTCCCCCTCGGCCCAGCTCACGCAGAAGAACGGCGGCCTGGATCCGAGGGTCTGCATCGGGACGAGGCAGGGCCATCGGGACGGAGGCGATTCTCGGAGCTTTGCCGCCAGGAGCTCGATCGTCGAGGAGCCGACGAAACTGGAGAGAGGCAGATACCTCCCCATCCGGCTTTCGATCAGGGCGAACAGCTCGACGGCGAGGAGCGAGTCCCCGCCCAGCTCGAAGAAGTCGTGTCTCACGTCGATGGGACGGGTCCTGAGGAGCCCCTCCCAGATCTCGACGAGCTCTCCCTCGAGGTCGTCGCGCGGAGCGAGGACCCCGCCGTCGGCCGTCGCGCCCTCCGGCTCCGGAGGCTTCAGCGCGGCCCGATCCACCTTCCCCCGCGCCGTGAGCGGAAGGGCGGGGAGAGAGAAGAATGCGGAGGGCACCATGAAGCCGGGCAGCGTCCTGGCGAGACCGGACCGAAGCTCCCTCGTGGAACCGGGCCCCCCTTGCCACACCACGTAGCCGACGAGGCGGTTCTCTCCGTCCGGGCCCTCGCTGGCGGCGACCGCCGCGTCCTCGATCCCGGGCAGGGCACGGAGCGCTTCCTCCACCTCGGCGACTTCGACGCGATTGCCCCTGATCTTGACCTGGAAGTCCTTTCGCCCCCTGTGGACGAGCAGGCCGTCGGGCCGGACCTGGCCGAGGTCCCCGGTCCTGCAGATCCGCTCCGCTCCCCCTGCGGGGTCGGGGAGGAACCGCTCGCGCGTCAGGGATTCCCGTCGCCAGTAGCCGAGGGCGAGGTGCCGGCTCCTCACGGTGATCTCGCCGACCTCGTCCGGCCCCGTCTCGCGGCCGGTCTCGTCGAGGAGGCGGACTTCGACTCCTTCGTACGGTCGGCCCACTGGAACGGGACCGCTCGGAAGCGACGCCTTCGCGCCGATGTAGTGGCTGGCGATCGGGCCCGTCTCGGAGCTCCCGTAGCTGACCCGCAGGCGGCACGGTTCACGAAAATGCCGCTGGAAGAGCTGCACATCCTCGCGCCGCACGGTGTCGCCCCCGAGCCGGACGACCCTGAGGCTCGGAAAACTCTCCCCGGGTCGGAACGTCTTCACGAGGGAACGGAAAACCGCCGGCACCGACTGGTACAGGGTGATCTCCTCGGCGGCGAGCCAGTCGCGCAGCGCAGGGAGACCCGCCGACCTCACGTCGAACGGGTAGACCGCGGCACCCGCGAGGAGCGCCTGGAACAGGGCGAGGCCCTGGCCGGCGCCGGGCGACGCCACGAAGAGAGCCCTGTCCGACGGAGTGATCCCGCTGAAGCGCGCACCCACGCGCGCGTTCCAGAGCAGGTTCCGGTGGCTGTTGACGACCCCCTTCGGAACGCCCGAGGAGCCGGACGTGTAGATGATGTAGGCGGGCGTGTCGGGCGGAACGTGAATTCCCGGGCGCCTCTCGCCAGCGGCGTCCGTACGTCCCGCGTCGACGTCGACCAGCGGGATGCCCTTGTCCGCGGCGAGCGCCCGGGCCAGCGAGAGGGACTCGCCTCCTCCGGCGATGAGGCCCGCGCCGGCATCCTCGAGAAGGAAGCGGAGGCGCTCCTTCGGAAGAGAAGCGTCCAGGAAGAGGCTGATCTTTCCCGCCTTGAACGCCGCCAGGATCCCCGCGATCGCGGCCGGACCCCGGCCCACGAGAAGGGCCATCGGTTCGACCGTTTCTCCGCGCCCCTCGAGCGCGCTCCAGGCGATCCGGTTGGCCCAGCGGTCCAGGGCGCCGAACGTGAGCTCCTGGCCGGAAGTGCGAAGCGCCACGCGCCCGGGATCGCGGTCCACCTGCTCTTCGAAGCAGGAGTCGACCGAACGCTCCAGCTCCAGCTTCTCCTCGCTCCAGACGGCGGCGGGAGCAGACGGACCGTCCATCAGATCTCCGGCGTCGAATGCCACGGGACGAGGCGCCTTCCCGCGAATGCGAGGATCGCGTTGAAGCCGACGCCGAGAAAGGACGTCACGGCGAGCGACGCGTAGAGCTCCTCGACCCGCATCGTCTGCCACGCCAGCCAGATCGTGGCCCCGAGCCCGGTGCGGGCGGCGACGATCTCCAGCGCGATGGTGATCAGCAGGGCGGCGTTGAAGGCGAGGCGCACCCCCGACAGGATCTGTGGAAGGCTTCCGGGAACGAGGACCCGCCAGAAGACGCGCGGGGCGCTCGCCCCGTAGCCGTGGGCCACCTCGAAGTGGATGGGGCTGATGTGACGGACCCCGGACATCGTGCTGATGAGGAGCGGGAAGAACGCCGCCGCCGCCACGACCGCGATCTTCGGGGCTTCGCCGAGCCCGAGGAGGATCATCAGGATCGGAAGGACCGCGATCTTCGGGATGGCGTGGGCCGCCGCGACGAGCGGATCGACGGCGGCGCGCACGCGGGGAGAGAACCCCATCGTCAGGCCGAGGAGCAGCGCCGGGACGCCCCCGAGCGCGAGCCCGGACGCCAGCCGGCCCAGCGTCGCGCCGACCGTTCGCACCAGCGCGCCGCTCCGCAGCTCGCGGACGAGGACCGCCGCGATGACCGACGGCGCCGGGAACAGGATGGAAGCCGAGTCGGACGTTCGGGCCCACGTCTCCCAGAGACCGAGAAGGACGGCGATCACGAGGAACGCCGGCCAGGCTCCGGCTCCGCGTCGGGGTCGGGCGTTTCCCCCGCTCACGGAACCGGCTCCTCCACCGACGACACCGGCTCCCGGGTGGAGAGGGCGAGACTCCGGCGAGCCTCTTCCTCGAGCATCTTCCAGATCTGCCACTTGAGGGCGGTGACCTTCTCGTCGACGGCGTATTCCAGCTTCCGGGGACGGCCGAGGGGCACGGTGATCTCCCCCTGGATCCGTCCGGGCCGGCCCGTCAGGACGAGGACCCGGTCGCCGAGGACGACGGCCTCTTCGATGTCGTGCGTCACGTAGACGACCGCGCTCCGCGAACGCGTCCAGAGCCTCAGCAGCTCTTCCTGCAGGAGGAATCGCGTCTGCGCATCGAGGGATCCGAGCGGCTCGTCCAGGAGCAGCAGCCGGGGATCCGTGACGAACGCCCTCCCGATGCCGACCCGCTGCCGCATCCCCACGGAGAGCTGGTGGGGCCACGCGTGAGCGAACGGGGCCAGCCCCACCGACGAGATGAAGGTCATGGCGCGTTCGTGCCGTTCGCTCCGCCCCACGCCGCGGGTCTCGAGGCCGAAGGCGACGTTCTCGAGGACGGTCATCCAGGGGAAGAGCCCGTGCTCCTGGAAGACGAGCGCGCTGGCGGGCCGTCCGTCGTCGGGGGCCGCGCTCGGGACGACCGACCCGGCACTGGGGCGGAGGAGCCCGGCGATCAGCTTCAGGAGGGTCGTCTTCCCGCAGCCGCTCGGCCCCACGATCGAGACGAACTCGCGCTCGCCCACGCTGAACGTCACGTCGTCGAGCGCCTGGACGAAGCCGTCGCGCATCGCGAAGGACTTGGACAGGTGCTCGCAGCGGAACGACATCGCGAGCTCAGCGGGCCGGCGGCCCGAGAATCCTGCTGGCATCGACCGCGAAGGACGGGTCCCAGAACCGCTCGGCAGGGACCACTTCGTCGAGGGCGCCGCGCCGCACGGCCCACTTCTGGAAGTCGAGCACGCTCGCGACGTCGATCTTCCCGTCCCCGCGAATCGACGGCCAGCACGCGGCCCTGAGGAGCTCGCGGTCGACGCCGGTCTCCGCGGCCAGGAGGTCGAGGTTCCTCTCTGTCTTGCCGAGGTTGTACTGCCGGACCCCCTGCAGGTAGGCGACCAGGAAACGCCGGCCGACGTCGCGGTCCTTTCCGAGGAGGCGCGGCCCGAAGGCGACGACCGAGTGCTGCGCCCCGGGAAGGACCTCGCGCACGCCCTTCCAGAGGACGGCCTCGCCCGAGCGGAGGACGCGGGACAGATCCGGCTCCGACAGCTGCCCGAGGTCGAGCGAGCCGGCCCCGAAGGCCTCGGCGACCATGCTTCCCGGAAGCCTCGCCAGCTTCAGGTCGTCGAGCGTCAGTCCCTTCCGGCCCAGCAGCGTTTCCAGGGCGTATTCCATGAAGTGGAGCGGAGTGGTGGCGACCCGCGCTCCCCTGAGCCGGGCCGGACCGTCCCCGCCCTTCCCGTCGAGGAACCCCGGCCGTGCGACGAACGCGGACCCGACGCAGGCGCCGGGCTCGAAGTGGTCCTTGTCGGCGACGAAGCGCAGGGTCGCGCCGCGGGCGATGGCGTTGAAGTCGGCGATCTTCAGCACTCCCGCCACGACGTCGAGATCGCCCCGGATCAGCGACGGCGTGGCGTCGGCGCTGCTCACGAGGGGAACCAGCTCGACGTCCAGGCCCTGGGCGCGGAAATACCCTTCGTCCCGGGCGATCGCGAAGGGCGCGAAGGTGAGGAACCGGAGAGAGAGCACCTTGAGGCGCACCGGGGCGGATCGCGCGGCGGAAACCTGCGGAGACGCGGCTCGCCCCGGGGCGCGCGCCACCAGAAGGAGCGCCACGAGCGAGACCAGCGATCGCGCGCGGGAGGACCGCCTCATGGAACCTGCGATCTGGCGGACGAGGCCGGATGCAGGGGCTGCCGCAGCCGGAGACCGACGAAGACCGCCCGGGGCGGGCCCAGCCGGCGTCCGACGTTCGCGTCGGAGACGTACTCGCGGTCGAGGAGGTTCTCGACGGAGGCGAACGCCTCCAGCGCTTTGGCGATCGGGTACGACCCGAAGAGGTCGAGGACGACGTGCGGGTCCATGGCGAGGAGGTTGGAGTCGTCCGCGTACCGCCGGCTCAGGGCGCGGCCCCGGAACGCGACCGACGGCCCCTGCCCGGGCGCCCAGGTCAGGCCGAGCGAGCCCGCGTGGCGGGAGACGTCGGGGATCTGGTTTCCGACGAGGCCCGGGTTGGCCGGGTTGTCCGTGATGACGGAGTCCGTGAAGGCGTAGCCCGCGTCGGCCGAGACGGCGCGACCCAGCGCGAAGGTCCCCATCACCTCGACGCCCCGGCTTCGACCGGCGCCGAGGTTGCGGGGCTGCACGACGAGGGCGGGCTTCAGCGCCAGCGTCTCGCGGGCGATGAGGCCGTCGATCTCGTTCAGGAAGAGGTTCAGCTCGCCCCGGAACCCCTTCGCCGTGAAGTCCGCTCCCACGTCGCCGCCGACGAGCGTCTCCGGACCGAGCGCCGGGTTCGAGAGGACGATCGTCGTCTTCGTCACGGCACCGCGATAGAGCTCCTTCAGGGTGGGCGCGCGAAAGCCGCGGTAGACGGAGCCGCGAAAGGCGAAGCCGTCCTGGAGCTCGTACCGGATCGAGAGGCGCGGATTCAGGCGGGTCGTGCTCCGGTCCTCGTACGTCGTCGGGCCCGTCGTGCTCGTCTCCTCCCGGCCGCCCGAGTTCCGCCAGGAATCGAGGCGCGCGCTCGCGAGCACCTCCAGGCGGGACGCGGGAAGGAAGCTCGCCTCTCCGAAGAGCCCCGCGAAGGTCTGGTGTCCTTCGTTCGTCCTCGTCCCCGTCTGGTTCCCGAACCTGTCGAAGCTGACGACGCTGTCGTTCGAAGAGGCCCGGTGCGCGTCGAGACCGAACGCGAGGAAGGTCAGTATCCCGTTCACCCCCCGCGACCACTGCAGGGAGCCGCCGGCGTCCTGTCCGGGGTTCTCGGCCAGGTTCGCCAGGTACTCCGCGTCCCGGCCCGAGCCCGGGACGAGCTGCGTGTTGTCCACGTCGTACGTGGCGTCCTGGTAGAAGGCCGTGGCCGAGACCTCGGCACCGCCCAGCCCGAACCTCCCTCCGGCGGAGACGTCGTACATCCGGCGGTGCGTCTTCGCGAGCCTCGTCCCCTGCGAGAGGTCGTGGTCGAGGAGATTTCCCTTCACGAAGAACCGCGACCCGGACGAACCCTTCGCTTCGGCCTTGACCTGGAGGTTGACGCTCCTCGACCAGCTCGGGACGTCGATCGTCCCGCGCTCCTCGGGGATGGCCCGCGTGTAGCCGTCGGTGTCCTCCATGTCGAGAAAGACGCCCGCGTTCCAGCCCCCCCCGAGGCTCTCGGTCACGGACGCGTTCAGCCGCTTCGTGTCGAAGGTGCCATACGACGCGTCCGCCTCGACGCGGCTCCCGTCGAGCGGACGCGAGAAGATGCTCACCGTGCCGCCCATCGCGTAGTTTCCGAAGAGGCTCGCGGCCGACCCGCGGACGACCTCGACCCTCTCGACGGTCCCGAGCGGCGCCTTGTTCCACTGGACGTACCCGTTGACCGCGTCGTTCAGCGGCACACCGTCCAGCAGGACGAGGGCCCGGTCGCCGCCGAGCCCGCGCATCGAGACGTGGTTCGTCGTCGGCTGGATCGTGTTGCTGCTCCCGAGCGGGAGGTTCAGGCCGACGACGTTCCGGAGAGCGTCGTCGAGCGTCCGGGACGGCGCGTTCTCGATCGTCTCGCGAGGGACGACGGTCACGCTCACCGGGACGTCTTCGGCGGAGCGCTCGCTTCGGGTTGCGGTCACGACGACGCTGTCGGCCCGAACGAGGCCCGGTTCGGGCGGTGCAGGCGGCGCTTCCTGTGCAAGCGCCCGGCACGCCGGGAGAGCCGCAAGGAGAGCCAGGGCCGGGAACCGGGCACGCCGGAGCGACGACCGCCAGCGCATGACCAGGGACCCGGGCAACGCCGGCAGGGAGAACGGCCTCATCGTGTGCAGCGATGCTAGCACCGGCCTCACGGCCTCATCGGGCCGAGGGGAAGAGGAACCGGATGCGGACGAAGTTGACGAGCAGGAACAGGAACCGCAGGGCGAACGACACGCGCCAGAGCCCCCCCGGGCCGTGCCGCCGCCAGACCTCGCGCTGTGCGGAGAGGGAGATGTTGTGGACCGGGCTCTTCAGCCACGAGACGTATTCCGCGAAGGTCGGAGCGGGCGCCACCCGGGCGTCGTAGCGACCGACCTCGTGCGAGAGCCGCAACCTCGGGTCGAGGAGGATCTGAATGCCCGCGCCCCTCGCCCGCAGCGCGAAGTCCGCGTCGCCCCACGCCATCGGGAATCGATCGGCGTCGGGAAGTCCGATCCTCTCGAAGACGCCTGCGGGAACGTACGTTCCCATCCCGAACAGCCAGTCCACGGGAAAGGGCTCCCCCGGAAGCCCTTCGACGGAGTCCCCGTGGTGAAGGACCCGGAAGCCCCGGCCGAACCACTCCATCCTGGCCCCCGCCGACCAGACGACGCCTTCCCTCTGCGCGTAGACCACGGCGGAGCCGATCACGGACCCCGGGAACCGCCCCGCCGTCGCGGCGAGCCGCTCGAAGTAGCCCGGGGGGACGGTCACGTCCTGGTTGAAGAAGAGGACGGATCGGGCGCCGGTGGCCAGGGCGTGCTCGACCCCGAGGCGGATCGCCCCCGTCCAGTAGACCGGCGTCTCCGTCCGCAGGATCTCGACAACCGGGAATTCCCGCCGGAGGTCGTCCCCGTGACCGCGTCCCTCGTCGTCCACGAGGACGATGCGGCCGGCTCCGGCATCCACGAGCGATCGGAGCGCCCGCCCGGTCGAGTCGGGCCGCCCGAAGGCGGGAACGACGACCGTCGGCCCCCCCCCCCCCCCCCCCCCCCCCCGCCCCTGCCTGCGCCCGCCCGGTCTGGCACGCGTCTCACCTCCCCGCCGGGACCTCCTCGATCTCCCCGAACGTTCCCAGTTCCTCGCGGATCGCCGCCGCGTCGCCGACGGCGACGATGCGGGCGGTGCCCGTGCCGAAGACCCGGCGCGAGGCGAGCCGCACGTCGGCCTTCGTGACCTTGCCGAGCTCGTCCACTTCGCGCCCGATCTCTTCCGGCGGGAGGCCGAGGAACCCAGAGGCGAACGACTTCGTCGGCGACGCCCGCGGCGGTCTGAAGGGAGATCGCGAGGGAGCCGGCGTCGCGCCGGAAGGCGCGCTCCATCTCCTCGTCCGTGGCGTCGGTCGTCGCCATCCGCTCCATCTCGTAGAGGATCTCGTTCAGGGCGGCGCCCGTCACCTCCGTGCGCACCGCCGCGTAGGAGCGGACCGTGCCGCAGCCGGCGAGCCAGCTCGCGCCGGCTCCGGGCGAGTAGGTGTAGCCCTTCTCCTCGCGCAGGTTCTGGACGAGGCGCGACGTGAACGAGCCGCCGTAGATCGTCATGGCGAGCTCGAGCGGGTAGGCGTCGGGATCGGTCCGCGGGAAGCCGAGATTGCCGACGAGGAGGTTCGTCTGGACCGAGCCGGGCCGGTCGAGGACGAGGATGCGGCGCGGCCCCGCGGGTGCGACGGGCGCGGGAACGGCCGGGGGCGGGGCGCCCGCGCCGCTCCAGCCGCCGAAGAGGCGCGCGGCCTCGGCGTGAACGGCCGCGGGGTCGACGTCGCCCGCGACGAGGAGGAGCGATCGCTCGGGGCGGAGGCGCCGCGCGGCCTCGACGGCGAGGATCTCCGGCGTGACGGCGTCGATCGACGCCGCGGTGGGCGAGATCGTCCCGTAGGGATGGCTCCCGTAGAGCGCGCGGGCGAAGGCGCGGACCGCGAGGTAGGAAGGCTCCGACTCGCTCGTCTCGAGGTCCTCGCGCACGAGGTCCTTGACCCGCGCGACCCCGTCCGCGGGAAAGGCCGGGCGCATCGCCAGGTCGGCGACGAGGTCGAGGAGGAGCGGGACCCTCGCCGCGAGGCCGGAGGCCCCGATCGACAGGGAGTCGGGGCCGGCTCCGGCCGAGAGGTCGCCTCCCGCTTCCTGGGCGAGCTCGGCCAGGACGGCGCTCGTGCGCGTCGTCGTCCCCTCGCGGAGACTGGCGGCGAGGAGGCGCGCGAGGCCGGGAGACCCGGCCGGGTCGTCCGACAGGCCGCCGCGCGTGATCAGGCGGACGGAGACGAGCGGGACCCCCGCGTACGGTACGACCTGGACAGCCAGGCCGTTCGGCAGCACCGCCCTGTCGACGTATGGCGCCGGGACGGGCCTCGGCGGCCCGAGGGGCGGAAGGCTCTCCAAGGAGCTCACTTCGCCACCTTGTCTTCCCTCGGCGGAACCTTCACGATCGCCGCTCGCGTCCGTGGATCGAGCCAGGCGGCCGCACGGCGGAGCTCTTCGCCCGTCACGGCTTCGATCTGGGCGGGGAATTCGAGAAGCGCCTCGGGGCGCCCCGGAGAAGGCCACCGCGTGCGCCATCTCGACGGCGAGGCCGAGGCGGGGCTCGAGGCCCGCGTACCAGTCGGTGAGGACCTTCGTCTTCACGCGCGCGAGCTCGCCCTCGCCGACGCCGTCGCGCGCGATCCGCGCGACCTCCTCGTCGAAGGCGGCCAGGACCGCGGTCTCGGAGACGTCGCGCCGGTAGCCGAGCCGCGAGAGAAAGAGCGTGGCCCCGTCGTACCAGGTGCCCCCCTGGAACGGGTTGAAGCCGCCCGAGAGGTCGGTGGCGATCTGGCGTCCCTCGACGAGGCCGCTGTAGAGGCGCGAGGCGCGCCCGTTGTGGAGGAGCTCGCCGAGGAGGAGGAGCGGGATCGCGTCGGGATGGGTCCGTTCCGGCATCCGCCACGCCATGGCGATCGCGGGAGTGCGCGCGAGCGGCGCCTCCTTCACGAGGAGCACCGGCCCCGGGCGCTTCGGCTCGGAAAGGTCGGGACGAGGCGGCACGCTCGCCGCCGGAATCCCGCCGAAGAGCCGGTCGGCCTTCGCGAAGACGTCGCCGGCCGACACGTCTCCCGCCACCGCGAGGACCGCGTTGTTCGGGCGGTAGAAGGCGCCGAAGAAGCTCTCGACGTCGGCGAGGGTCGCCTGGTCGAGGTCGTGGAAGTCGCCGTAGCCGTCGTGGGCGTTCTCCCACTTGTCGAAGAGGGCCAGCGGCAGCTCGCCGTACTCGAAGAGGCCGTACGGGTCGTTCTGGACGTTGACCCGGATCTCCTCCTTCACGACGTCGCGCTGGTTGTCGAGCGACTCCTGCCCGAAGGCGAGCGCCGACATCCGGTCGGCCTCGAGGAAGAGGATCCTCTCGAGCGCCGAGGACGGGGCGTCGACGACGTAGATCGTCACGTCGGGGCGGGTCTGGCCGTTGTTGCTCCCGCCGGAGCTCTCGCAGACGCGGTCGAAGACCCCCTTGCCCGCGTTCGGAGTCCCCTCGAACATGAGGTGCTCGAAGAGGTGTGCGAAGCCGGAGCGGCCCCGCGGCTCGAGGCGCGAGCCGATCCGGTAGAGGACGCAGAGGCCGAAGACGGGGGCGGCGGGGTTCTCGGAGACGACGACCGTGAGCCCGTTCGAGAGGACCCGGGTCTGGAGCGGGACGTGGAGCGTCATCCCTTGAGGAGCTGCCGGGCGATGACCATCCGCTGGATCTCGGAGGTCCCCTCGCCGATCGTGCAGAGCTTGACGTCGCGGTAGAACTTCTCGGCCTTGAAGTCCTTCGTGAAGCCGTAGCCGCCGTGGATCTGGACGGCGAGGTTCGCGACCCGCACCGAGACCTCGGCCGCGTAGAGCTTGCACATGGCCGATTCCTTCGTCACCTTCATCCCGCGGTCCTTCATCCACCCGGCGCGCCAGGTGAGGAGGCGGGCGGCGTCGATCTCGGTCGCCATGTCGGCCAGGTAGTTCTGGATCGACTGGAACTCGGAGATCGGCTTGCCGAACTGCTCGCGCTGCCGCGAGTAGTCGAGGGCGCAGTCGTAGGCGCCCTGCGCCATCCCGAGGGCGAGGGCGGCGATGGAGATCCGCCCGCCGTCGAGGACCTGCATCGCCTGGCTGAAGCCCGTGCCGAGGGGACCGAGGAGGTTCTCCTTCGGAATCCGGCAGTCCTCCATGACGAGCGTCGCCGTGTCGGAGGCCCTGAGCCCCAGCTTGTTCTCCTTCTTGCCGGCGCGGATGCCGGGCTGGTGGAGGTCGACGACGAACGCGGAGATGCCGTGCGTGCCGGCGGCCTTGTCGGTGACGGCGAGCAGGACCGCGGTGTCGCCGACGGAGCCGTGGGTGATGAAGTTCTTCGAGCCGTTGAGGACCCACTGGTTCCCGTCGAGGACGGCCGTCGTCTTCGTCCCCTTCGAGTCGCTACCGGCCTCGGACTCCGTCAGCCCCCAGGCGCCGATCGCCTTTCCCTGGGCGAGCGGCGTGACCCATCGGCGCTTCTGCTCCTCCGTGCCGAACATGAAGATGTGGTTCGTGCAGAGGCTGTTGTGAGCCGCGATCGAGATGCCGACCGAGCCGTCGACCCGCGAGAGCTCCTCGATGACGCCGATGTAGTCGATGTACGAGAGGCCCGCACCGCCGTACGCCTCCGGGACGATGACGCCGAGCATCCCGAGCTCCCCGAGGCGGGCGATGACCTCAAGGGGGAAGACCTGGGCCTCGTCCCACTCCATGACGTGCGGCGCGATCTCCGACTCGGCGAACTCGCGGACCATCTTCCGGACGGCGAGCTGGTCGTCCGAGAGCTGGAAGCCGAACGGGGCGGAAGAGGCGGCGCCAACGGCCGCGGGGCTCTCGAGAAGCGTCGTCATGTCGGGACTCCTGGGGCGAATCGCCCGCGAGGCGCGATTCTATCCGCCGGACCCCGAACGCCGCGTTAGCGCGGCGCGCCGGCGGGGACGGAAAGGGCGTTGGCGCCAGGCTCGGGGCGGCGCCCCGCCCCGGCTCGGGGACCTGCGCGGGCGCGGGCCAGACCCCGAGGAGGGTCCCGGGATAGTAGGTCGCGAGGATCTCGGCGTGCGTCTTTCCCGCGAGCGCCATGCCGAACGTCCCCGTCTGGCAGAGGCCGACGCCGTGCCCCCAGCCGCGCCCGAAGAACGTGTGGACGGGCGCTCCCGTCTCGTCCTTCCCCGTGACGAGCGTGAAGAGCGTCTCCGGGATTCCGAGGGCGAACCGCACCTCGAGGCCCGAGAGGTCGAACGCCTCGCGGTCGGTCGTGACCCTGACCTTCGCAGCGCGACCCGAGGCCCCTCGCGCGAGGACGTCGAGCCGCCTCACGACACTCCCCTTCCTCGAAGCGTCGCGCTCGAGGAGCTTCCCCATCAGCTCGGCGCCCGTGAATCGCCGTACCCAGTGAATCCAGGACGACTCCCGCTCGTAGAGCCCCTCCGCGGCCGGGACCACGGCCGCGACGACGAGGACGGTTCCGTCTCGCACGACGAGCCGCACGCGGTCGCCCGGCGCGGGCTCGAGCGCGTCGCGCTGCGTCCACGCCTCGCCGCCGCCGCGGAAGAGGAGCGGGTCGGGCGGAAGCGTCTCCTCCTCGCGCCCTTTCGCGGTCTTCACGACGAGCTTTCCGGCGGGCGCGGCGACGAGCCGCCCTTCGACCTCCTCGAGCCCTCCTGCGCGCAGGAGGAGGGACGCCCAGAGACCCGCGGCCTCCTCGGCGGAGAACGGGCGCGTCGTCGGGAGTGGCGTGGGGCCGCCCACCTGGAAGCGGACGAGCGCCGCGTGGACACGGCGCGCCTCGTCGCTCCACGCCTGAGGAGCGGAGGCACGCTCGGACTCCTCGGTCAGGAGCCTCTCGTCTCCGAGGAGCCCGGCGAGGTTCGCGTAGACCGCGTCGGCCGCGAGAGTCCGTGCCGGGGCACCGGCGGGAAGGCCGAGGCGGGACGTCAGGAGAGAGCGGGCCGCCTTCAGGTCGGCCCACGACGTGCCGCTGCGCCCCGCCGCGTGAAGCAGTGCCCGGCCCCTGACGGCGAGCGACCCGAGGGCGTCGGAGTGGACCGGCGCGTGGGCCGTCGTCGCGATCGGAAGCCTCTGCTCCCCGGTGCAGGACACCGAACGGAGGTAGGGGAACGCGGCCTGCGAATACGAGGGGAAGACGTTGAAGGCGTCCTCCGTCCGTCCCCCGCAGGTGGAGGTGAAGAGGGTGTCGGCGGGGGCCCCGGCGTAGAGGAGGACCTGACCGGCCGTGGCTCTCACCGCCTGGCTCGAGAGCGGCTGCTCGGCCGTGGCACCGCCGTAGACCTGGCAGCGGGCCGTCGCGCAGAGGTCGTAGCCCTCGGCCGAGAAGTCGCCGCGCCGCTTGACGGCGTAGGTCCGCGCCGCGACGGCCTGCGCCTTCAGCGCCTCGAGCTCGTCGTAGACGCGCGGCCCCATCTCGAGCGGGACGACGCCGAGGAGGTACTCCTCGAGGCCGACCCGGTTGACGACGTGAAGCGTTCCCCGCGACGTCGCGACCAGGAGCAGGTTGCCGCGATAGCGGGAGTCGTTCACCGGGAGGAGCGAGCCTTCCGCCGCCTGCAGCTCCAGGGGCGACGGAACCTCCCGCACCCCGTCCGGTCCTTCGACGAGCAGCGTGCGGGCGGGTGCGCCGGAGGGGGCGAGGCCGACGAGGAACGCCTCGGGGACGGCGTCACGCCGCACGCGCGACAGGAGGGGCTGGAGCGCCGCCCGGCCACCCGGCTCTCCGAGCCGGACACCCCATCGCCCCCCCGCCTCGGCCACCGAGGCCGGGAGGGAGAGGAGGGCCCCGAGACGCGCGGCCTCGGCCTCGGCGAGCTCCCGCCGGGCGAAGGAGCCCGCCTGGATCTGGAACGCGGGCGCCGCGGCCGGGCTGGAGCCCCCGGCGGGCCGGATCGCGAGCGAGCCGAGGTGGCGTCTCGCTTCGCCTCCCGGACGAAGGAGCCATTCGCCGGCGGGCAGCGGGTACTCCGGGCGGTCGGTCGCGATCCCGATGTCGATTCGCGGCTCCGGGACCTCGCGGAAGACGGGTGCCGGGGCGGCCGGACGCGGCGTCGGCGTGGGCGTGGGCGTCAGCGCCGGGACGGGGGTTTCGACGGAAGGGCGTCCCGTGACCGGTACGGGCCTCGGCGCGCAGGCCGGCAGCAGCAGCGCTGCGAACAGGGCGGCGGCCCGACCGAGACGTCCCTTCGCGCCGGGGGCCGACCCGCGCGGACAGAACCTGGTACGGCTCAAGCGCTCACCCGAACGCTTTCGCGCGGTGCTTCTTGCGGAAGTCCTCGGCCTCGATGGCGACGAGCTGGCACATCTCGTAGAGGCGGCTCCTCACCGGCGGACCGACTCGCATCTCCAGTGTCTCCCCGCCGCGCCCGTCCGGCTCGTCCCCGAAGTTCGTCGTCAGGATCGTGAGCCGGCCCCGGTTGTAGCGCGTGTTCAGGAGGCCGTAGAGGACCTCGCGGACCCAGTCGGAGGGACGGCGGGCGCCGAGCTCGTCGAGGACGAGCAGCTGCGCGTCGCGGTACGGGGCGACGATGTCGTCCTGGTTTTCCTCGCTCCCCTTCCCGAAGCTCGCCTGGATCCGGTCGAGCAGGTCGGAGAAGTCGCAGAAGAGGGCCGTCGCCCCCTTCGAGTCGACGAGCTCGTTCAGGATGGCCACGGCGAGGTGCGTCTTTCCGACGCCGACGGGACCCGTGATGAGCAGCCCCGCGTCGATGGCCGGCCAGTGGTCGACGAAGCGCTTCGCCACCGCCTTCGCCTTCTTCAGCGAGTCGTTCTGCAGGTCCTTGAAGTTCTGGAGACGGCAGTTCCGGTAGCGCTCCGGAATCCGGGCCGCGCTCCGGCGCGCCTCGGCGATCTCGCCGGCCCGGCACTGGCAGGCGACAGTCGTTCCGTTCGGGCGCTCCAGCCTGCCAAAGCCGTGGCAGAGGGGGCACGTTTCGGTCGGGACGGACTCGCTCACGCCCGCGATTGTAGGGGGCGCGGCACGCCGCGTCAGCGGAGGACGGCCATGAGGCGGCGCGCCTTGGCCCCCCGCCGGAGCCTCTGGAGCGCCTGGGCCTCGATCTGCCGCACCCTCTCGCGCGAGAGTTTCAGCTCGGCCCCGATCTCCTGCAGGGTCATCGGCTCCCGCTCGCCGTCGCTCCCGTCCTCCGGGATCCCGAAGCGACGGCAGAGGACCGCCCGCTCCTTCGGCTTCAGGTCGTCCAGGATGTTCCGGGCCTGCTCGATCGTCGCCTGCCGCAGCATGTCGTCGTCTGCCGAGGTGACCATCGTCTGCTCGAGAACGTCCTCGAGCGTCCGATCCTGCTCGTCGTTTCCGACCCCCTGGGAAAGCGACTCGGCCGTGCGGGAGACCGAGAGGAGGACCTCCACCGTCCCCGGCTCGAGGCCGGTCCGCTCGGCGATCTCCTCGTGGGTCGGCTCGCGGCCGAGCTCCCGCTGAAGCTCGGTTCGCGCTCGGATCGCCTTCAGCTGGTGAGCCGCCTGCTTGTGCGGGATGCGGATCGTCCCCGCCTGCTCGGCGAGCGCGTGGGAGACCGCCTGCCGGACCCACCAGACGGCGTAGGTGATGAACTTGACGCCGCGATCCGCGTCGAACCGCCTGGCGGCCTGGATCAGGCCGATGTTCCCCTCGTTGATCAGGTCGATGAACGGCACGTCGGGGGAGTGGAAACCCTTGACGTGGTAGACGACGAATCGCAGGTTCGCCCGGACGAGCTCGTCGATCGCCTCTTTCCGCTTCTCCTCGGGCGTGAAGCGGTCCTGGATGATCCGCGCGAGCTCCTTCTCCCGCTCCGCCGGAATCGGCTGATACTTCGAGATCTCCTCGAGATACCTCCGGAGAAGACCCGAATCGTCGTCGGTCCGCCTGCGGTTCACTTGCCGTACATCGTATCGCGGCAGGCGGCCGGAGCGGGAAACCGGACTTTCAGCCCGGCCGGCGGACGAGCGGGGCCCTCGGGCGCAGGGCCAGGGCGTTCTGGGGCGCGGAGGGCCGCCCCGCGGCCCGGGAAGCGTGCTCGGCCGCCACGGAGCGGAAGGCGTCCATCAGCCGCTCCACCTCGCCTTCCATGCGGGAGAGGCGTCCGCGGAGGTCGAGGATGACCTCCACTCCCGCGAGGTTGACACCGAGGTCCCGAGTCAGGGTCAGGATGATCTCGAGGCGCTCGACGGTTTCGCGGTCGTAGAGCCGCGTGTTCCCCGACGAGCGGGGAGGGCAGATGAGGCCCTCCCGCTCGTAGAGGCGAAGCGTCTGCGGGTGGACGCCGAACCGGTCGGCGACGACCCCGATCAGGACGAAGTCGTCGCGCCGCGTCTTCCCGCGACCGGAGCCGTCTCGCGCCCCCGTCACGACGTCACTTCTTCTCGTCGACGACCTCGGCGTCGATCACGTCGTCCGCCGGCTTCGCGCTACCGTGGGACGCCGAACCGGCCGGGTCGGAGCCCGCCTCCGGCGCCGGGGCGTTCTTGTAGAGCGCTTCGGCCACCTTGTAGCTCGCCTTCTGGACGTCCTGCGCCGCCTTGCGAAGCGCCTCGGCGTCGTCGGCCTTCGTCTCGAGGACCTTCTTCGCGTCGGCGATGGCCGCCTCGATGGCGGTCCTGTCCTCCGCGGGGACCTTGTCGGCGTTCTCGGCGAGGAGCTTCTCCGTCGCGTAGACGATCGAGTCGAGCTGGTTCTTCGCCTCGACGGCCTCGCGCCGCTTCTTGTCCTCCGCGCCGTGCGACTGGGCTTCCTTGACCGCCTTCTCGACCTCGTCCTTGGCGAGGCCCGAGGAGGAGGTGATCGTGATCTTCTGCTCCTTGCCCGTGCCGCGGTCCTTCGCCGTGACGTGGAGGATGCCGTTCGCGTCGATGTCGAACGTCACCTCGATCTGCGGCATGCCGCGGGGCGCGGGCGGGATTCCGACGAGCGAGAAGAGGCCGAGGAGCTTGTTGTCCCCCGCCATCTCGCGCTCGCCCTGGAGGACCTTGATCTCCACCGAGGTCTGGCCGTCGGCCGCCGTCGAGAAGACCTCGCTCTTCTTCACCGGAATCGTCGTGTTCCGCTCGATGAGCTTCGTCATGACGCCGCCGAGCGTCTCGACGCCGAGGGAGAGCGGCGTGACGTCGAGCAGGAGAAGGTCCTTCACGTCGCCCGCGAGGACGCCGCCCTGGAGCGCCGCGCCGAGAGCGACGACCTCGTCGGGGTTGACCCCCTTGTGCGGTTCCTTGCCGAAGAAGTCCTTCACGACCTGCTGGATCTTCGGCATCCGCGTCTGGCCGCCGACGAGGACGACCTCGTCGATCTGCTTCGCCTCGAGGCCGGCGTCCTTCAGCGCCTGCCGGCACGGGCCGACGGAGCGCTGGATCAGGTCGTCGACCATCTGCTCCAGCTTCGCGCGCGTGAGCTTCAGGCTCAGGTGCTTCGGCCCCGAGGCGTCGGCCGTGATGAACGGCAGGTTGATCTCCGACTCGATCGTCGTCGAGAGCTCGATCTTGGCCTTCTCGGCGGCCTCCTTCAGGCGCTGCGTCGCCATCGGGTCCTTGCCGAGGTCGATCCCCTGGTCCTTCCGGAACTCGGCGAGGAGCCAGTCGACGATCCGCTGGTCGATGTTGTCGCCCCCGAGGTGCGTGTCGCCGTTCGTCGACTTGACCTCGACGACGCCCTCGCCCACTTCCAGGATCGAGATGTCGAACGTGCCGCCGCCGAAGTCGTAGACGGCGATCGTCTCGTTGTGCTTCTTGTCGAGCCCGTAGGCGAGGGCCGCGGCGGTCGGCTCGTTCACGAGCCGCTCGACCTTCAGGCCCGCGATCTGGCCGGCGTCCTTGGTCGCCTGGCGCTGGGCGTCGTTGAAGTAGGCCGGGACGGTGATGACCGCCCGGTCCACCTTCTCGCCGAGGTGGGCCTCCGCGGCCTCCTTCAGCTTCGTCAGGATCTGGGCGGAGATCTCCGGGGGCGACATCTCCTTGCCCCCCTGCATCACGCGCGCGTCCCCGTTGGCCGACCGGACGACCTTGTAGGGGACCATCTTCATCTCTTCGTTGACCTCGTCGAAGCGGCGTCCCATGAACCGCTTGATCGAGTAGACGGTGTTCTCCGGGTTCGTGACGCCCTGCCGCTTGGCGACCTGCCCGACGAGCCGCTCGCCCGACTTCGTGACGGCCACGACGGACGGGGTGGTCCGCCCTCCCTCGGAGTTGGCGATGACCTCCGCCGAGCCCCCCTCGAGAACTGCGACGACGCTGTTCGTCGTCCCGAGGTCGATGCCGATGATCTTGCTCATCCTGATTCCCTCCGGGTCCTGCAAGGGACCCAGGCAGGAATCTAAGATATTAGCGTAGCGTTGTCAAGTCATCGAAAACGAAAATCTTCATCAGGGGTGAAGACTTTTCGCAACTCACTTTATGACAATGATTTCCTTGCTGCCACTGGCCTGGATCTCCCCTGACGCTCCCGTCCCCTGAGCGACGTGGGCGAAGAAGAGATCGGTGTCCGTCTTCCCTTCCGCGTCGAACCCGGCCAGGTAGTACTTCCCGGTGTCGTTCTGAAGGATGTACCGGTAGGGTCGCCCCCAGGGGTCGATGAGGTCGCTCGGCGCCAGGAGTCCCGAGCTGGCGATCGCCGCAGGGGACTCCGGAAAGCGGCCCTGCGTCAGGTAGAAGGCGTCGATTGCCTCCGACATCCGCCGGAGCCGGGACAGGGATACGGCCTTCTGGAACCCCTCCAGGGCCGCCACGCGCCGCGGCGGATACGTGAAGACGTTCGCGGGGTTCCGGGACTGAAGCCTCAATCCCGCCAGCAGAGCCACCACGAGGACGAAACCTGCGAAGACCGAGGCGAACGGCAGCCTCGGGCGCACCGAGGGCATTTCGACCGAGAAGGTCCCGGTCTCGTCGACGAAGCCGGTGCGGCGCGCCTCCTCGATGAGCCCCCGGCTGAGGAGGTCGTAGAACGCCTTGGAGCCCTCGAAGTCGGAAAGGAACGTCCGGTCGACGATGTCGCCGATCGTCCGCCGCCCGTCGACGAGCTCGTAGACCGCCCACTCGGCCTTCGAGATCCGGATCGGCCCGTCGCGCTTCTCCCGGGCCTTCGCGAACGTCGCTTCCCCGATCTCCTCGATGTCGTCGGCCCCTTCGGCCAGCTCCACCCGCTGCCCCACCGCCACCCTCTGGTAGACGAGCTCGGGCGAGCGGACGACCTTCTGGATGATCGGCCACTCGTCGACCATCCTCGCCCCCTCCATCAGGAGGCTTTCGACCTGGATCGGGCGGAAGTACTCGTGGTCGTAGTCGATCCGGTCCTGCTGGTCGAAGACGTAGTCGGCGTCGGTCCACCGGAAGAGGCCGTAGGCGATCTTCTTCACCTGCGCGTCGAGCCCGGCCCGCAGCTGGTCCGCGTCGCAGAAGCCGTTCTTCAGGAGGATGAAGCCGAGCCGCTGGAGCGTCTGCCCCTGGATCTCGAGGGCCTTCGCGAGCGAGTCGGGCGCCAGGCTTCGCGTCTTCACGAGGAGCGTCCCGAGGCGTGTGTCGAGGCGGCGGGCCTGCGATTCTGCAGAGACGAGAGACCCGTTGTCGAAGCCGAGGATGACGGTGTCTTCGGGGCCGCGAAGGGTCAGCAGGCCCGTCTTCTTCTGCAGGGAGATGAGCTGGAGGATGTCGGGGAGGGCGAAGTCGTGGAGGGTCCCTTCGAGCGCCACGCCGTCACCCCTTTCTCGCCGTGAGCTGGCCCACGACCCAGGCCGCGAGCGCCAGGAGCGCCCAGAAGACGGTCCCGACGAGAAGCGACCCGGCGCCGGGCCGCGGCGAGAGCGCGAGGTCCTGGCGAAAGACTGCGGCGAAGAGTCCGAGGAAGAAGGGGGCGAGGATCGCCATCGCCGTCCCGGCCCGTCCCTGGAAGAGGAACTCGCCGCCGGGGAGGATCACGTTGAGCGCCCCACGCAGGCGCCCCTCGATCCCCTGCCGGCGCCGGACTTCCTCGACTTTCTGGAGCTTCGTCTCGATGGAGACGCCGTCCTTCTTCAGGTAGACGTGGATGCACTGCGAGCAGAGGAGCGCACTCTCTCCGGGCGGCTTGCAGAGCCGGCAGAACGTCCGCCCGCACTTGTCGCAGGAGAGGGCGTAGCCACGCCTCTTCCTGCGGAAGGAGTCGAGGCCGAAGGCGGCGGCCGCCACCAGCGGAATGGCCACCGCGAACGGTACGGTCCAGGTGCGGATGTCGCTCCCCACGTGGAAGTGCCCGAGGACGCGGCGGCTTCGGGAATCTCGCTGCAGGGCTCCGACCTTCGCCAGCGCTTCCTCGGGTGTGTACCCGAGGGAGACGACCTTCACGAGCGTCGGGCTGTCGAGGAACTGCGTGACGAGGCCGTTGTCCAGCGCGCGCGCCTCGGTGAGCTTCTCCTGCGCCTCCACGGTCCGGAAGGTCTCGCCGTAGACGAGGGAGAGGTTGTAGCGGGCCCTCACGTCTCGAGGGTCGCGGCGGAGGGCCTCCTGGAAGTCCTCCTGGGCCGCGCCGAAGTCACCGTCCACGAAACGGATGTCCCCCCGGTTGATGAGCGCGCGCACCTCCACCGTCGAAACCTGCGCGGCGACGGTGTACTCGGCGACGGCGCGGTCGTTCTGCCCGAGCTGCTGGTACAGGCACCCGAGAAGGAACCGCAGGTCGGCGTCCTCCGGGAACAGGTTCTTGACCCCCTCGAGATCGTCGAGGACCCTCTGGTCGTACCGCTTCTCCTGAAGCGCCTCGGCCCCGCGCAGGACCGGGGAGGCCGAGACGGCCAGCTTCGCCGCGGCACGGTCGAGCGCCGGCGCGACGAGGACGAGAGGGACGAGGCCGGCGAGCGCCGCCCACCTCACGTACTTCTCCGCGTACCCGAAGGAGAGGACGAAGAGCCAGAGAAGGAGCCACCCCACGTCCAGGGCGAAGAAGAGGGGCAGGGCGAGGATTCCGGCTGCCAGGACCGAGTCGGCCGGGTGCGAGACCCACCGGCCCGTCAGCTCCGTCAGGTCGTGGAAGAGCCGCCGGACCTCTACCGCAACCAGCAGGATCACGAAGGCGGCGCCCACGGCCGCCAGGGTCAGGACGACGAGGAGCGCCGCACGGACGAAGAGGACGCGCCGCCCTTCCAGGTCGACGAAGACGGTCCGCACGGCGCCCAGGAGCTCGCGGGGCACGGTGAGCTTGTCCGCCTCGAGCGCCAGCGCGACGCGGGACCATCTCGCCTCGGGCAGGTCGGGGTCGAGCCGGATCGCCGAATCGAGCGCCCAGCGGGCCTTCTCGCGGTTCCCCTCCGCCATCTCCTTCCGCGCCATCAGAGTGGCCGCGAGGGAGAGGTCGGTCAGCCGCTTCAGGCCGATCTTCCTGGCGTGCCGGACGATCTCGTCGACCTTCTGCGACGCCATGACGGGATCGCCTTCTTCGTGGGCCGCGAGCCACGCGAACCACTGCCCCCGTACCTCGCGGCGGAAGGTGGACTCGTTCGCCTCTCCCGGCGCCTGAAGTACCTGCGCCCACGAGGTTCCCGCCAGGAGGAAGGAAAAGAGAGACAGCGCGAGCGCCGCGCGCCGCGGCGCACGGCGGGAAGGGCCGAGCCCCGGTTCGCGGCGCATCGGCTCTCGCAGGGTCAGCCCCTCGGCCGTGGCGGAGGAGGCATCCCGGGCGCCCCCTTGGCCTGCGCGGCCAGTCTCGTGAAGACCATCTGAAGCTCTCCGAGGAGACCCTCCAGGGCGTCGGTCTCCTCGAAGGAAAGCCGGCCCCGCGTCTTCTCGCGGAGGGCAACCAGCGAATCGATGATCTCGCGCGAAGCGCCCAGGTCCACCGAACGGCGGCCCGTGGCAGGGTCCGGAATCCCCTGCAGGTACAGGGACGCCGTCTGCGCGAGCATGTCGAGGAGACGCAGGAACGCCGGGCTGCTCGGGACCACTTCTTCCGGGGGCGGGGCCGCCGGAGCCTCCTCCGGCGACGCCATCGGCGCCGGGGGCGCCTTCGCGAGCTCTTCCATCACGTCGTCCCGCAGGTCCCCCTCGGCGTTGAACATCCTGCGGTCGACGACCTTGATCGTCTTTGAAGCTTCTGACATAAGGCCTCGTTCGGGCGCTTCATTCTACGGGGAACCCTCCGCCGCCGCCCGGACAAGGAGGTCGAGTGCCGTCCGAGACGAAATCCCTGCGCCCCGAGGCCGCCGGCGAGGCCGCGTCCGACCTCGTCCGCCTCATGGCACGCCTGAGGGCGGAGTGCCCATGGGACAGAAAGCAGACCTTCGCCGACCTGTCGGGGTACCTCCTCGAGGAGTGCTACGAAGCGCTCGACGCCCTCGCACGGGAGAACCTCGACGAGCTCGAGGGGGAGCTCGGCGACCTCTTCTTCGAGATCGTCTTCCTCGCCGAGCTCGGCCGGGAGCGGGGAGCCTTCGACCTCGCCTCCCTCGCCGGGCGGGTCCACGCCAAGATGGTCGCCCGGCACCCGCACGTCTTCGGCGAGAGCGCCGTGACGGACGCCGAGTCCGTCCGGGTCCAGTGGGAGAAGCTGAAGGAGAAGGAGCGAGCCGGGAAGGCCGCCGGCGAGGAGACGCCCTCCCCCTTCGCCGGAGTCCCGCGCGCCCTCCCCGCCCTCCTGAAAGCGGTGCGGGTCACCTCCCGGGCCGCCGATCTCGGCTTCGACTGGCAACGCGACGCCGACGTCCTCGCCAAGCTCGACGAGGAGGTCGGCGAGTTCAAGGCCGAGCTGCTCGCCGAGGGGGCGACCAGGGATTCCGTGGCTCACGAGATCGGCGACATCCTCTTCACCGTCGTCAACGTCGCCCGCCGCCACGGCGTCGACCCCGAAGCGGCCCTGCAGGCGACGAATGCGAAGTTCGTGAGGCGGTTCGAAGAGGTCGCCCGCCGGGTGAGGGCCTCCGGCCGCGACGTCGCCGGGACGCCGCTGCCGGAGCTCGACCGGACCTGGGACGACGTCAAGAAGGACGAAAAACCGTGACGTTCACGCGCGCGATCGTCCGTCCCCCCTCCGCGACGTTCGCCGAAGGGCTGACGACGGCGGGCCTCGGCCCCCCCGACCTCCCCGCGGCGCTCGCACAGCACGCCGCCTACCTCGCCGCCCTCGAGGCGTGCGGCCTCGAGGTGACGACACTCCCTCCCGACGACCGCTTCCCCGATTCGACGTTCGTCGAGGACACCGCCGTCCTCGCCCGCGGCCTCGCGGTCCTCTGCAGGCCAGGCGCCCCGAGCCGCGCCGGGGAAGTCGACGCGATCCGGCCGGCGCTCGAAGCGTTCTTCCATTCCTCGGCAGCGATCGAAGCGCCGGGAACGGTCGACGGCGGCGACGTCTGCGAGGCGGGGGACCACGTCTTCATCGGCGTCTCGGAGAGGACGAACGAGGGAGGGGCCCGTCAGCTTGCATCGCTCCTGTCGCCTCTCGGGCTCGGTTCGTCGGTCGTCGACATCCGTGGAATCCCGGGCCTCCTCCACCTCAAGAGCGGGATCGCCTGGCTCGGCGGCAGGACCCTCGCGCTCACGGACCTCCTCGCCTCCCGCCCCGAGTTCCGGGGCTGGTCACGCCTTCCCGTCCCACCGGGGGAGGAGTACGCAGCCAACGCCGTCCTGGTGAACGGGCGGGTCCTTCTCGCCGCCGGCTTCCCCCGATTCGAAGGAGCCGTCCGAGCCCTCGGCCTCCCGACCGTCCCCCTCGACATGTCGGAATTCCGGAAGCTGGACGGAGGCCTCAGCTGCCTCTCCCTCCGTTTCTGAGTCTCCCTACATCACCGACCAGGCGAGCGCGTTGAAGAGGAACGGGAACGTCGCGTTCGTCTGAGCGCGGTGCTGGGCCCGGAATCCGAGGAGGACGAGCTTCCCCTTCCCGTACGTCAAGGCGACCGCCGCGGCGTTGCGCGCGAGCTTCTCCTCTCCGCGGATCCAGCCGGAGACGAGGACGTCGCGCGCCTCGGAGGGATACGACGCGAGGACGCGGCGCGTCATCTCTCCGCCGGGCAGGGCGGTCTGGAAAGCGATGGGCTCGTTCAGGAACGCCGGCGTCGAGGGCGGCAGGCCGAACGTGACCGGGTGCGTGGTGTCGACCTCGATCCGCACGAGGCTTCCGGGGCAGAGGAACTCGTCGGCCTTGACGCGAGCGAGGGCGTTGCGCACGGGCAGCTGCAGCTCTTCGATGAGGTACTCGGACGAAGAGGAGAGGGCGACGATCGTCCCGCCCCCTTCCACGAACTCGCGGAGAGCGCCGGCGCCCTCCTTCCCGAGGCCGCCCGCGTGCTCCGGCCGCGGCTCCGGGAAGTACTTCATCTCGCCCTCTTCCCGCTTCGGCTTTCCGGTCGCGAGGACCTCCTTCTCGACGTCGGGAAGGACGATGACGTCGACCTTCGCCGAGAGCTTCCCGGCACGGATGGCCGCGTTGTCGAGCGTCACGGGCGCGAAGCCGTAGCGCTCGAGGAGAAAGCGGGTCCAGCCTTCGTCCATGGACGCGAGCCACGGCTTGTAGATGCCGACCCGCGGCGCCCGGAGCCTCGCCGCGCCCTTCGGGAGCGCCGCGAGAGGAACGAGGTTGAGGCCGAGATCGGCGGCGACGCGGGCGGCCGCCTTCGCCGCCCCGGCGTCGAGGACGACGGTCCCGGCCGGGAACGCTCCCTCGGCGCTCGGGAGAAACGACACTTCGCCCCCCTTTCGCGCCTCGGCCACGACTTTCCAGCGCTCCGGGCTCGAGGGTCCGAGGGCGAACGCCACCGTGCCGGCCGGCGGCGACGGAACCGGCCCGACGGCGCCCCAGGGGCGGAGAGCCTCCGGGAGCGCTCCCTTCTCCACCGAGACCCCCATCGAGAGCGGCAGGCTCCAGGCGGTGACGTCGTAGGGAGCGACGATGTCCTTCCCCGGGACGAGCTTCACCTCGGGGAAGCGCTGCGGCTCCAGCATCTCCCGCACGAAGCGGCCGTACGGCTGCGCGAGCGGGACCCAGACGTCGCCCGCGGCATCCGCCTTCACCTCGACGCCGTGCTCGACGAGGAGCGCGGCGAGGGCGCGGGCCGTGGCGGGGTCGCGCTGGCCCATCGGGATCCGGTAGGCCTCTCGCGGGGCCGCCGCGGCGATCGAGTCGCGCGCCCGCGCGAGCATGTTCGAGAGGACGTCCTGGCGGTGCGTCGCGCAGTACTCGAGGAGCGCGTCGGACGCGATGCGTTCGTAGTCCATGATGTCGCGCAGACGCCATTCCCCTCCGCGCCACGGGTTGGGGAAGTTCACCTGGGTTCCGTAGGTGACGAGGCCCTTCCCCCCGCCTCGCAGCTCCGACGCAGGAACGTCGACGGGCGTCGCCACGCGGACGGACGCGACCTCGGTCAGGATTCCCGTCACGTTCTTCCACCACGCCGTGTTCTTCGAGCCGCCCGGCCAGGAGGCGTCGAAGGCCCAGCCCGAGATGACGCCGCTCTTGCCCTTCTGCTCGAGCCGCATCGACATGAGCGACCCGATCATGTTCACCTCGCGGATGACGAGCGGGTGGATGTCGGGGTCGAGCGGCTCGGCGTAGGGCGGCACGAACATCCGCGGGCCGCTCGCCCCCATCTGGTGCTCGTCGAGGAACACCTGGGGGAACCAGTCGTGGTAGAGGACGCGGCTGATCGCCTTCGTCTCGGGTTGCGTCAACTGCGTGAAGTCGCGGTTGTTGTCGTGTCCCGTGTAGTGGTGGTAGAGCCACGGCATCCGGCTCCCCTCCCACCGCGTCCCGAGGTTCTTCCGGTACCACTCGGTCTCCATCCGCTGGCCGTCGGGGTTCAGCGACGGAACGAGGAGGAGGACGACCTCCGAGAGGCGCCGCTTCGTCTCGGCGTCGTCGGCCGTGGCGAGGGCGTGCGCCCACTCCATCGCCATCTGCGTCGAGGCGATCTCGCTCGCGTGAATGGCGCAGGTGACGAGGAGGACGACTCTCCCGTCCTTGACGAGCATGGCTGCGTCGGCCTCGGAGAGGCCCCGCGGGTCGGCGAGGCGTCGCGCGATCTCCCGGATCCGGGCCTTGTTCGCGAGATTCTCGGGGGAGGAGATCGCCGCGAGGATCATCTCCTCTCCGAGCGTCGACCTGCCGATCGTCGTCACTTCCACACGATCCGATGCGGCGTCGAGGGCCCGGAAATACGACACGATCTGGCCCCAGTCGGCGAGCGTCCGGTCCGCGCCGACCGGGAGCTTCAGGAAGTCCGACGGCGAGGGCGCGGCGGCCGCGTCGGCGGGAGACGGGGCGAGGAGCGCGAGGAGGAGGAGCGCGGGGAGGATCGTGCGGGCGCACATGGCCCGCGAGTCTACGCGCGCGAAGCCTCGCGAGCCTGCTCCCGGCACGAGGCCATCGCGCTCCTTCGACCACGGCCAGGCCGCTCGCCACACGCGCTATAGTGGAAAATCAAGACCTGACCCCCTGGAGTTTGCCCCCCCTGGGAGTCAGACCTTGAGCTTGCGGGAGACCTCCACGACGGCGGTGGTGTTGGCGAGGGAGAGCAACGGGCCCATCAGGTAGGCCTTGACCGAGCTCGCGAGCTCCTCGAGGCGGTCGGGGGTGACGCCGAACGCTTCGGCGTAAGAGGCCACGACGGACCTCTCCGCGTCGCTGTAGTCGCCGTCGACCAGGGCCACGAGCAGGGCCGACTTCAGGACGAGGTCCCGGCCGGCCGCGTCGGGAAACGCGGCGGCGACCTCTCCGGGAGTCGGATCGGAGGCGGTCGCGTCGACGGGGGCGAGCTCCTCGATGAGCGCCACCTCGCGCGGGTCCGCCGCGCCGTCGGCCCGCGCCACCGCGAGCATCGCCCGTCCCATCGCTTCTGCCTGTCCGGCGGTCACGTCCACGTCGGTGAAAAGGTCCATCGCGACAACCCCCATCGTCCGTTCCGTGCGGCTGAGAGCGACGATGATAGCCCGCCACCGCCGCGGGCGGCGCGGCGGGGCCCGCGGCGTCAGTCGACGAGCTCGGAGACCTTCACCCGGAGGACCCCGCGCCCTTCGAGCGCCGGAAGGCTCACCGCGAGGAAGTCGACCGTGGAGGCGCTCGGGTGCCCGATGACGACGGCGTGCCCCCTGGAGGCGGCGAGCCCGAGGGCGCGCGACCAGGCGGTCGTGAGGGCCTCGGGTGCGCCCCCCTTCGGCCGATGCCTCGGCCCGGGCATCGTCGAGGAAGACGTCCCGCGGGATCGTCGCCAGGCCCAGCGCGCGCGCCTCCTCGGCGGCGACACTCGCAGCTGACGTCCTCGAGTCGAGGAAGAAGAGCCCTCGCTGGCGGACGACGGAGAGGACCGCGCGGACGACGCGACGGTCGGCCGTGGCGAGGGAACCCTGGTGGTTGTTCAGGCCGGAGGCTCCGTCAACCCGGTCGATCGCGGCGGCCACGCGCCGGGCAATCTCCGCGTCCCCGTCGCTGGACGAGATCGTATCCGGCTCGGCGGGGCCCCTCGCTCCCTCCATCGGGAGATGGACGAGAAGGTCCCACCCCTTCCTCTTCGCGAGCGCCGCGGCCTCCCGCGCCTTCGGCGCTCCGGGCAGGACGGCGATGGCGAGCGGTCCGTCGAGCCGCGCGAGCCTCTCGAGCGAGCCGTCGGCGTTCCCGACGTCGTCGATGACGACGGCGATCGCGCCCCGGCCCGAGCCCTGGGCCGCCTCGAAGTCGGCCGGGACGGACGCGGGCCGGGGCCGCGCCGTCGGCAGGGGCGTGACGGCCGGCGGAGCCGCGGGGCGTGCAGGCGGGGCTGCCGGCGAAGGAGCCGGCGGGCGCGAGCGAAGGACCCAGAGCGCGCCGGCCGCGAGCGCGAAGAGGACGACGAGACCGGCGAGGAGGCCGATCGTCCGTCCGCAGCCGCCGCGCCGGCGCGACGCCGTCACGAGGCGGCGGCAGGCGTGGCGGGAAGCTCGGCGACGATCTTGAGGGCGCGCTCCAGGAACGGATCGGGGGGCTTTCCAGCCATCCCTTCCTCGGGCTGGACGTGGAAGACGCGATCGTCGGGCTCGAGCCCGCGCGGGGAGAGGGAGCGACCCGCGGCGGTCCTCACCTTCCCGACCGTGATCTTCAGCGCGCCGCCGCTCGCCAGGCGAACGACTTCCTGCGTGAGGCCCATGCCGAACGTCGGCTCACCGACGACGCGGACGCGGAGCTTCTTCCGGTCGAGCGAGGGGGCCGGCGTCGGGGGGGACTGATCCTCGAACGCCTGCTCGCCCTTCTTCTCCTCGCGCTTCACCGCGGCCGCGACGTCGATTCCCAGCTCCTTCGCCGCGCTCTCGCGGAGCGCCGCGGCGAAGAGCTCGGCCGGACCGCCCGTGCCGCTGTCGACGAGGAGGACGAGACTCCCCTGGTGGACCCGCTGCCCGGCTTCCGCGCGCCAGCTCTTCGTGGCGATCTTCCGTCCCTTCAGCTCGCCGATGAGGCCGGGCGGGCCGAAGAGCGCCGCGGACCGCGCGGCCTCGTCCCACGATCCGAACGCGTTCCCGCGCAGGTCGAGGACGAGGGCCTTCGACCGGTCGAGCGGGGCGAGGATCCCGGCGAGGGCGTCGGCCGTTCCGGCCCCGAAGGCAGGCACCTTCACGACGAGCTCCCCCGAGACCCTCTCGGCCGACGGGAGCGACGGCGTCCACGACGTCCGGACGATCTCGAGAGTCCGCCGCCGAGGCTTCGCCTCCCGCACGACGAGGACGCTCGCCCGGCCGCCCGCTTTCCCCGAGAGCGCCGCCTCGACCTCCCAGAGGCCGAGGCTCCGGGCGGAGACGCCCGCGACCTTCTCGACGAGGTCGTCCGTCTCGATGCCGGCAACTGCGGCCGGGCTCCCCGGGACGGCGGTCACGACGACCGGGTAGCCGGAGCGCCGGGCCAGGACGAGCCCCGAGTCGACGTAGTCCGCCTTCTCGCGCGCCGCCCGCGCCGCCTCGAATGCGGCCGATCTTCTCGGGCGGGACGTACTCCGAGAAGGGATCCATCGCCTCGGTCATCCCGGAGAAGGCTCCCGCGAGGAGCGGCTTGACCTCCACCTTCTCGACGTAGTTCCCCCGAACGAGGGAGAGAACCTCCGTGAAGAGGCCGAGCGGCCGGTAAAGGCTGTCCTTGCCCCCCTTCTCCTTCTTCTCGTCCGCCCCGAGACCGGGAAGGACGACGAAGAGAGTGCCGAGGAGGGCGAGAGAGGCGAGGAACGAGGGCGATCCGGGACTTCGTCACGCTTCGATGATACGGGATCGCTTCGGGACGGTTTCCGGCGCCCTGCAAAACGGCAGGTCGGGTCCTCAAATGTGAACCCCCGGGAGGCGCCGCCTAGCGGAGCCAGCCGCGTGGATCGACGGAGGTCCGGCTCTCCCTGATCTCGAAGAAGAGCCCGGCCGCCTCCTCCTCGGGAGGATCGGCCACGCGCCCGACGACCTCCCCGAGCGCGACCCGCGTCCCCCGTGGGACGGTCCCGGTCATCAGGTGGCCGTACAGGGTGAAGACGCCGTCCCCGTGGTCCAGGACGACGAGGTTGCCATAGCCCTTGAGCCACTGCGCGTAGACGACGTCCCCGGCGAAGACGGCCTTCACGGGAGTCCCGGTCGGGACGTCGATCGTCCAGCCGCTCGACCGGAGGAAGGTCCTGGGAAACCGGGGGTTGGCGATCCGGCCGAAGGGAACGGCGACCTTCCCCTGCGCGGGCCAGTCGAGCGCGCCCTTGTACCTGCGGATCGACGCCGCCCCTGCCGGCAGCGCCCGCCCCCGCGTCTCGAGGAGATCGAGGAGGGCCGCCAGCCGGGACGTCTTGTCTTCCAGCACCGCCACGTTCGTCCGCTGCTCCTCGGCGGAGCGTTCCAGCCTCGCGAGGAGGGCCGCCTTCTCGCCCCGGGCCTTCTGAAGCTCCCGCTCGGCGACCCGTGTCTCCCCGGCCACGACAGCGATCGAGGCCCGAAGCGTCGCGAGGTTCTTCTCCTCTACGGCCAGCGCTGCGAGCGACCCCTCGTAGCTGCGCAGGAGCCGCGCGTCCCGGGCCGCGAGGAACGAGAGGAGCTGGAGGCCGCGGAGGAACGACTCTCCCGAGTCGGCCGCGGCGAGCGTCTGCAGGTATCCCAGGCGGCCCATCCGGTAGAGGGCGGAGAGCCGGCGGGCGAGGTCTCCCCGCAGCTCCCCGGTGTGGCGGAGGGCGGCGTCCCGGTCGGCCTGCGCGCGGGCGGCGTCGCGCTCGGCCTCGAAGGCCCGGATTTCCAGGACCCGCCTCTCGGCCGTCCGAAGCTCCAGGTTCGCCTCCGCCGCCTCGAGCTGCTCGCGGGTATCCACGGCTCGCTGGCGGGTCGTTTCGTACCTCGCCTTCAGGACGGCGAGGCGGCGGCGCAGGACCCCGAGCTCGTTCCGCCGCTCGGCGTCCGCCATCTCCCGGGCGGGAGGCGGCGTCGCCGTCCCCTCCTCCGCCCCGGCCGGCGGGGCGGCGAGAAGGGCGAGGAGGAGGACGGCTCGGACGTTCAGAAGAGAGGCGCTCCGTCCAGCTTCTCGGGCGGAGTGAGGCCGAGCGCCTTGTAGATCGTGGCCGGAACGTCGGCCATGTTCGGGCGGGGCTCCTTCCGGAGAGGCCGGCTCGAGAAGAGGATTCCGGGAACGACGTCCGGGTCGACCGAGCAGTGGTCCCCCGACCAGACCTGCCGGTTCACCTCGTAGAGCTCGGGCGTCACGACGCCGAGGCTCGCCTGCCACGAGACCCTGTAGCCCTCGCTGTTCGTCACGAAGATGTCGGGGATGACGTCCGGGTCGAAGGAGCCGTAGGCCTCCTCGCGCGTGTAGACCCGCTCGACGGGGCGGCGCCCCGTCGCCTCGTCGACGAGGGACATCAGCTTCGTCCTGATCTCCTGCCGCAGGCCGTCGTACTCGGCCCCCGGCTCGACGATCCCCTGCGCCTCGCGGCCCCGCACGTTGACGTAGATCTCGCCGAGCCCCATCGAGTAGGCCTTCGTCCGGGACCAGTCGACGTTCGGCCAGAACTCGCCCTGCCCGAAGAGCATCTCGAGGTCCGCCTGCTTCTCGTCGCCCCCCTTCAGCGCGAGGAAACCGTGCTGGACGAGCCAGGTGTTGTAGTTGATCGACCGTCTCCAGCTGGTGAATCCGTGGTCGGAGCAGACGAGGAGGAGATCGTCCGGCCCGAGCTCCTTCAGGGCGTCGCCCACGATGTTGTCCATCTGGACGTAGTTGCGTTCGACGCTCGGGGCGAACCTCGCGGCCTTCTCCGCGTCGTAGGCCGGGTGCTCCGGGTCGAGGAAGCGCCACATGACGTGCCCGACGCGGTCGGTGAACTCGTAGATCTGGACGTAGAGCTTCACGTCCTTCTCGGCCAGGAGGCCGTCCATCATCTTCCGGTACTGCTGGACGGTCTGCGTGACGTCGTCGAGGAACGTCGGTTCGTCGATCGTCTCCTCGCTCATCGACCAGGTGTCGATCGACCACCCCATCGTCTTGTAGAGGCCGAACCGCTTCGCAAGGTCCTTCGCGAGGCCTCCGGGAGCGGTGATCTTGACGCCCGGCGGGAGCTTCGCCGGATTGAAGTTGATGGGCGAGAGGTAGAGCTGGATCTCCGGGGCGAGGGCCGCGAGGTGGAAGCGGCCGATGCCGGAGAGCTTCACGACGGGGTTGAACTCGAACGTGAAGGTGACCCAGGGCGACCATTCGCCCGGTTTCAGGGTCACGGGCTCGCTCCCCTTCGGCTCGATCCGGAGGCGCCCGCCGTCGGGGAGGACCGTGAGCGTCATGGGGATCTTGATCACCGGCGGCTCGCCGAAGAGCTTGTTGTAGGGGCCGAAGACCTCGGTCTGGATCGTCCCGACGTTCGACTCGAGGCGGACGAGCTCGACGGAGAACTCGTTCTTGTTCCCCGGCGAGAAGAACGGGTCCGACGTGTAGTAGCTCGGCGTGCCGATCCGCCCCCTCACGTCGGGGACCCCGAGGCCGGAGAGGAGGCGCCCCTCGTCGTAGTCGACGGCCGGAAAGGTGACCGGGACGTGGAGGACGACCGACTTGATTCCCTTCGCCCCGGCCACCTCCCAGAACGGCGTCCCCTTCCGGTTGTTCCGGACGGTCTGGAGCGACTCGGGAAGCAGTCCGCCGAAACGCCAGGAGAAGAAGCCGGCCGGCGCCGCGAGAACGAGCGCGATGGCGGCGGCCGGGACACTCCTCTTCAGGGTGACGCGGCCGAGCACGAAGACGAGGAGGAAGGCGAGGAGCGCCCCGGCCGCCGCGGCGCCCGCCCGGTTCCCGCTCCCGAGGAGGAAGTCCTTCTTCCCCTCGGTGGCGATCGCGAACTCCGGCCGGTAGGTCTTCGGGTCGCGCTTGAGGAAGTCGAAGATCTGCGTCCGGCCCGGGGAGAGCCCGGTCGAGAACGTCGACCACGACACGGGGGTCTGCGCCGGGATCGTCGGGCGAAGGGGCGAGAAGCTCCCCTGCTGCGCCAGCTTCGCCAGGTTCGGGAGCTTCCCCTCGGCGAGGAACTGCGAGACGAGGCGGTGGTCGGCGCCGTCGAAGCCGAGGACGACGACGCGCCCTTGACCTCCTGGGCGGAGACCGGGACGACGGCGGCCAGGAGGAGGACGCCGAGCGCGACCAGGGCGGGGCGGCTGGATTTCATCCGATTGCGCGGCACGCGGCATTCTAACGGCGCCCTCCCCGCCTGGCTCGCCATTCCGCCCCTGACCGAAGGTCGACGCCCCCCCGCCCCCCGCCCCCCCGCGACGACGCGGCAGACCGGACTGCGGACTTCTCATTCCTGCCCGGGCTCGCGCGGAGGTAAAATCCCTTGCTGCGCCGTTCCTTTCGCGCGGAGGAGCCCCCTTGTCGACAGGACTGCTCGTTGCCCTCGCCGTCGCGGCCGTTGCCGTGATCGCCGCCGTCGTTCTCTTCCGCTCCCTGTCTGCCGTCAAGGCCTCCTCGGCCGCGGAGATCGCGCGCCTCAGGGAGGAAGCGGTCCACATCGAAGGAGAACGGGAGCGGCTCGGCCGAGAGCTGGAGTCGATGACGACGGAGCGGAACGCCTCCGGGAGAAGGCCGACGATCTGGAGACCCGCCTCGCCGCGGCCAACGACCAGCTGACGGTCGTCACCGCGGAGAGGGAATCCCTGGCCAGCAAGGCGAAACAGGATCAGACGTCGCAGCGCTTCTTCTTCGGCCGCAAGGCCCGCGAGGGGTTCGAGGCGCTCCGCCAGCGGCTCGCGGCGGACGGCTTCCCGCAGCGCCTCGAGGAGCTGGCCGGCGACCATCCGAAGACGCTCACCGAAGAGGCCCGCAGGATTCTGAAGGACGTCGAGTCGTGGGCCGAGCAGGGAGGCGTCGAGGACGCCACGCTCCTCCACACGCTCGCGCTCGTCGACTACTCCCGCGGTGACGCCGAGAGGGCCAGGCTCCGTCTCCGGAAGGCGGCGCGGACGTCGACCGACTCGCTCCTCTTCGAGAACCTCGGCGACCTGGCCCGCCTCAACGGGAAGATGAAGACCGCCCTCGAGAATTTCAAGATCGCCGCGAAGACGGCCCCCGAGACCTCCCCGGTCCACCGCAAGCTCGGGCTCGCCCTCTTCGACGCGAAGGACTTCTCCGCTGCCGTCAAGCCGCTCCTGATCGCCCTCGAGCAGCACAAGGAAGACGGCAGCCTCCACCTGCTGACGGCCCGGGCCCTCCTCGAGGCGGGGGACTTCCAGCGGGCGACCGAGGTCGCCCAGGGAGCCTCGCGCAAGTTCCCGAAGGACCCGCTCCTCCCTGCCTGCGCGATCATCGCCTACGGGAAGATGAAGAAGTTCCGCGACGCGCAGAAGACGTTCGAGAAGGCGGTCGAGATCGACCCGAAGAGCCCGGACGTCCACATCGCGCACGGCTTCGCCCTCCTCGAGGAGGGGAAGCTCCCCGAAGCGGCCGACTCCTTCCGGACGGCCCTCGGCTGCGACGGCTCCCGCGCCGAGTCGCACTACGGCCTCGGACTGGCCGCGAACCGCAACCTCGCCTTCGACGAGGCGCTCGGCCACCTGAAGAAGGCGATCGCTCTGAAGCCCGACTACGCCGAAGCCTGGTACGCGATGAAGACGACGTACGAGGGGCTCAAGAAGTTCGAGGCCTCGGTCGAGGCGGTCAACAAGGCGATCGCGCTCAACCCGCGCCTCTCGGTCTGACGGGTCGAGGCGGCGACGCCGCCGGGGACCTCAGGCTCTCGCCCAGTCGACCTTTCCCGTCGGCGTCGAGACGTCCCCGCCGAGGTGGGAGACGTCGTCGAGGAGAAGCGGCGTCGCCGCCTTCTCGCCGTCCCACTCGAAGACCGAGATCGAGCCGTTCCGCTGGCGGACTTCGTCCATCCGCGCGAGGTCCCTCCCGAGGAGGGTCGCCATGAGGATCCGGTTGAACCGGCCGTGGGCGACGACGAGAGGCGCCGCGGGGCGGACCGCTTTCAACCGGTTGAGGACGCGCGCGGCGCGCGCTCCGGCCTCCAGGGGCGATTCGCCCCGGGGCGGGCCCGCGTCGACGTCGCCCGAGCGCCACTTGGCGCGCAGCTCGGCGACGCTGCGGTCCATCTCGTCGTCGAGGGGCAGTCCCGTCCAGACGCCCCAGTCGAACTCGACGAGCTCGAGGTCGAGCCTCACGGCGAGGCCGTGCGGCGCGGCGCAGATCTCGGCCGTCTCGCGGGCGCGGGCCATCGGGCTCGCGACGACGTCGTCGAACTCGGCCTCGGCGAGGCGGACGGCGAGGGCCTCTGCCTGGCGGCGGCCCCTCCGGGTCAGCGGCGTGTCGAGCCGGCAGCCCTGAAGGGTCCCGCCGAGGTTCCCTTCGCTCTCACCGTGGCGGACGAGGAAGATCTTCATTCCCGCGATTCTACGAATCCGTATCATCGGCCTTCATGCCGAGGACACCCGAGGCGCAGTTCCCCGCTCTCGCCGCGCACATCCCGGACCCCGAGGTGCGCGCGCTCTTCACCTGGCCGTTCCTGCGCGTCAGCGAGATCTTCGACGAGCTCGTCGACGCCGCTTCCGCCGAGATCCTGAGGCGGGCCGGGGCCTGGCCCGTCGTCCCGGGGACCAGCCCGGCCGGCCTCGTCGCCGCGCGCGGCTGGGTGCCGAGGAGTCTTCCGCTCGTCGCGTTCGTCCACGGCAAGCTGGCCGCTTCCGGCCACCTCGTGGCCTCGGGCGGGACGTACGCTCCCTCCGGCTCCGAGCCGGGAAGTCTCGAGGCCCTCGAGGCCGAGCTCGCCGCTGCCGAGCCCGACGCCGCGGTTGCAGGCGAGGCGGTCCGGATCCTCGTCGAGGAGCTCGCGCTCTTCCTCTCCGGCGAGAAGACGGGCGAGGAGATCCTCTTCCGCCCCGACCGGCTTCCGCTCTGGTTCCGGTACTTCTCGAACCGCAACCTCCTCTACTCGGTCAACAACCACCTCGGCGCCGTCGCCCTCTCGCGCCTCCTCCCGGAATCGGGCGGACGGGTCCTCGAGATCGGCGGCGGGGCCGGGAGCGCGGCGGAGGCCGCCCTGGCGAAGCTCGGGCCGCGCGTCGCGCGCTACCTCTTCACCGAGGTGGTCCCGACCTTCTTCCGGCGGGGAGAGAGGGCCGCGCGCGCCGCCGCCGCGCCCGGCGTCACGGTCGACGCGGCGAAGCTCGACATGACCAAACCCTGGGAGGCGCAGGGGGCCGCCCCCGGCGCGTTCGACGCCGTCTACTCGGTCAACTGCTTCCACGTCGCCCCCGACCTCGCCGCCGTCCTCGCCGAGGCGCGCGCCGCGCTGGCGCCGGGCGGCTGGCTCGTCGTCTCCGAGTGCGTCCGGCCGCTCGGGAACGCCCAGCCCATCTACGTCGAGCTCGTCTTCGACCTCCTCGAGAGCTTCACGCAGGTGAAGCTCGACCCCTCGCCCGCCCGACGCACGGCTTCCTGACGCCCGCCGCGTGGCGCGAGTCGCTCGCGCGCGCCGGCTTCACGGACGTGACGTTCCTTCCCGACGCCGAGGAGATCGCGAAGAGCTACCCCAGCTTCTTCGTCTCCGCGGTCGCCGCGCGAAAGGCCTGCCCGTGAGGCTCCCCCGACCGCTCGACTCCGTGGAGATCCGCGTCGCCGGGGCGCTCCTCGAGAAGGAGCTCCTCACCCCCGACGTCTACCCCATGACCCTGCAGGGCCTCGTCGCGGCCTGCAACCAGCGGACCTCCCGCGAGCCGGTGACCGACCTGTCCGCGGCCGACGTCACCGGGGGCCTCGACCGCCTCCGCGAGCTCGTCCTCGCGTGGAAGGTCACCGGAAGCCGCGCCGACAAGTGGGAGCACAACCTCGACGCGAAGTGGCAGCTCGGAAAGGCCGAGAAGTCGCTCGTCGCCCTGCTCCTGCTGCGAGGGCCTCAGACGGCGGCCGAGCTGCGGGCACGTTCCGAGCGGATGCACGACTTCGCCTCGGTCGAGGCGGCCGAGGAGCTTCTCCGGACGATGGCCGCTCACGCCGAGCCGCTCGTCGTGGAGCTGCCGCGCAGGCCCGGCCAGAAGGAGACACGCTGGACCCACCTCGCCGGCGGGACGCCCGTGGAAGAGCCCCAGGCTTCCCGGGCCGCCGCCCCGACAGGCCCCTCGCCGTTCGAGCGGCGACTCCTCGCGCTCGAAGAGCGCCTCGCCGCCGTCGAAGAGGAGCTCGCCATCCTCAAGAGCTCGCTCGGGGGCTGAGATGGATCGGGGAGGCTCGCCACGAGCCTCCCCGCGGCGCCTGACGGCGCCTCCCCTCGGCGGGGGAAACCGGCGCGGATCGGCGCTACCGCCAGTCGTCGAGGACGAAGACGTCCTCGCGGTCGTAGCCGGGATGCCGCTCGTGGTGCATCGCCAGCCCCTGGAGGAACGGGCGGTAGCCCGATCCGCGGAGCGTCTCCCACGCGCCCACCCGCCCTGAACCGGTCCCGGCGACCACGACCCCGGCCCCCGCGGACGCGGCCCACGCTTCGACCCCCTGAAGGAGCCTCCTGAGTCGCGCCGCGCCGCCCGCGCCCGGACGAACCGCCGCGAATTTCACGGACGCCCGCCCGGAGCCCGCCTCGCTTCCGGCCCCCGTGTGGCAGACGGCCAGGCCCGAGACGTTCGAGCCCTCGCGGGTGAAGACGGTCTCCCCGGTCCCCTGCTCGCCGACCGACAGGATCTCCCCCGTCACGTCGAGGCCGCTGAAGACCGAATCGGCCAGCTCCCGGAACGCCGAGAGCGCCTCCGCCTGGCCGTCGGGGGAGAGGAGGCTGAGGAGCTCGGTGCCTTCGGGCGCCTCCGTTCCTCTCGCCACCGGCTTCGACATCAACGCGGCGAGTCCCGCCGGCCAGTACCCGAACCGCTGGTAGAGGCCGACGTGCTTCGGACTCTCGGCGAACGTGCAGAGGCCGCGAAAGGCGACCTGAGGCCCCTCGAGGAGCCGGAGCGCCGCCTCGACGAGCGGGTGGGCGAGCCCGCGGTCCTGACGGGAAGGATCGACCGTGAGCGGGCCGAAAAGGCCGACGCTCCCCCAGCGCGTCACGAAGTTCGACCCGGCGAGGGCGCCGCCCTCGACGAGAGCGAGCGCCGCGTCGGGGTCCGCGGCCCAGCGGCACCGCACGACCTGGGCGTCGCCGTCGAAGGCCCGAGGATCGGGAAGGGAAAGGAACGTCCCGAAGGCGCGGCGATAGATCGCGTCGGCTTCGCCCAGCTCGTCTTCGCCCAGCGGCCGGACCTGGCTCGTCATCGCGGTCCCTCCGGGCCCATCTTGCCACCGCTCCCGGCGGGAAGCGTCAGAGGACGGCGCCCGGATCTCGTGCGTAGACGACCGGAACGGCCCAGTCGACGGGGCCGCACGCCGCGTCGCACCTCACCGCGAGGCGAGCCTCGCGCGTGGCGTCGCCGAGCGGCCGGCCGAGGGCGAGCGACCTGTAGAGCTCGCGCGCGAAGACGAGCGCCGCGGCGTCCAGGACGCTGAACTGGTTCGCGACGACGGCCGGGATTCCCGCGGCGACGAGCGCCGGGGCGACTCCTCGCGCGAGGTCGCCGCGGCTCCCCCGGGCGCTCAGGCAGGCGTTGAGGACGACGAGAGACAGCCCGCGCCCGGAGAGGAGCGCCCGGAGGGCCGTCGCCTCGACCGCGGCGACGCCGCCCTCCGCCGATTCCAGGAGGAGCGAGCCCGTCCGCCGCTCGGCGTCCCAGGTCCCGTGACCGATGAAGTGCAGCACGTCGCACGGCCCGTCGGCGACGAGCCGGTGGAGCGCCTCGACGGTCACGGCCCTCTCGACGCGGACCCTCGCGAGCCCCTTGGCGACGAGGGGCGCGAGACCGGCGTGGACCGCCTCGGCTTCCGCCTCCCACGAGAGGGTCGCCAGGCCCGCCGGCTGCGCGGCGACGACGAGGATGGCGAGCGGCCTCCTGCGGGGCGGTGCCACCTCGCACGGGATCGCCGTGACGACGTTCCGCGTGAAGTTCGCCTCGGTCGCCGCGAGCCACGCGCGCCGGTGCGGGTCGTACGCCAGCTCCCACGGCTTGTCGGCCACCCAGTCGAGGAGAGACGTGAAGACGACGTCGGTCGCCGAGCCTCCGGCCGCGCCCCGCGCTGCGTCCCAGAGCCGCCGCGCCTCTCCCGGCAGGAGGGTCTCGAAGAGCACCGTGCCCCAGCGCTCGAGCGCGGCCCCCGAGGGAAGGGGCCGGCCGTCCCCGTCGAAGCAGGCGCGAAGCCGTTCGTGCCCCCGGATGATCTCCCGCCAGGCCGCGCCCTTCCGCGGCACCTCGGCCACCACGCGGGCCGTCCCGTAGCGGGCGAGGAGGAGGGCCGTCACCCCTCCCCGATCGCCCGGGAGGAGAGTCAGCTCCAGCGCCTCGCGGCGCGTCCCTCCCAGCTTCGGGGCCTTCGACCGACGCGCCCCCGGGACCTTCCCCTCCCCTTCGCCCGCCTTCAGGGCAGCGGGAATCCTCGTCCCCCTCGTCGCGGAACGCCGGGCCTGGCGCCCGGCCTGCGCGAACGTCTCCCCGGCGAGCGAGGCGACGAGGAAGGCAACGGCCTCCTCTCGGGCGAAGAGGTCGAGATGGTGGGCCGGACGCCGGAGCGAACGGCCGAGGCGGCCCCCCGACCCGAAGAGCGCGACCCGCTCGTCGGCGACCTGGGCACCGCTCGCCCTGTCGAGAACGAAGCACCCCTGGGTCGGGACGACGAGGTCGTGCGGCTCGCCGAAGAAGCGGTCGACGCCCGACTCGAGGAGGCGCAGCGCGAGCGGGCCGCTCGCGTGGTGGCTCGCCGCCAGGGCGGAGTACGCCTCGGGGACCGCGCTGCGCTCGAACGCGGCGACCGTTCCGCCCCGCCCGTCCATCGAGGAAAGGCCGGCGAGCGACGTCGTGACTCGCCGCGCGAACCAGAGGAGAGCTTCCACGACGAACTCTCCGAGGAGCGGGGCGGGAGCGGGCGGCAGGAGGTCGAAGAGATTCAGCCAGCCGGAGAGCGCGAGGTCCCAGCGCTCCGAAGAGGCCAGCGGCGTCCCGAGGTTCGGGACCGCGGCGAGGACGGCGCGGCCGCAGGCGAAGCGGCTCGCCGCCGGACCGGCTTCGGCCGGCCGCTCGAGGAGCGTCCTGAGGACGAGCCCTCCACGGGAGTGGGCCACCACGTCGAAGAGAAACGGTTCCTCCCCCGGGAGCGCCTCCGCGAACATGCGGGCGTTCTCCTCCGGCGTCCGGCTCACGGTGAAGTGGTCGAAGCCGAACACCCGCCCGCCGTAGAGAGGTGCGAGCGCCTCGAAGAAGCCGCCCCTGGCGAGGTCGGCGAACGCGGCGGCGGTGTGCGAGAAGGTGCCGTGAAGGAGAAGGAGGTTCCGTTCCGGCGGAGGGGCGAGGAGGGACGGCGAGGCGGCTGCGAGCCGCCCCTCGGCGAGGCCCTCGGGGGTGACGTGGACGAGCCGCTCGACGAGTCCGGCGCGGCGGAAAGCGGCCTCTTCGAACGCCCGGCCGAGCGTCGCGACGGCCTTCTCCTCGACCCGCACCTTCGCCCTGAGGACGAGGACGACCGCGGCGCGCACGCCGCGCCGCTCCCCTCGCACCCCGGTCCGGGCGAGAATCGGCAGCTCCAGGACGACCGGGCCCCCGTCCGGCGCCGGCCGGGAGGCCGGCCGGTGCATCGAGAGCGCTCCGGACGGCTGGCGGAGGACGACGACGAAGTCCGCTCCCCTCGGCTCCGGGACGACGATCCGGGCGGTCCCGCCTTCCCCCGCGCCGCGAAGCGGCAAGAGCCGGAAGAGCCCCGCGAGAGCGAGCCTTCCGCCCGCCGACAGCCGTTCGGCCAGGGCATCCGGTTCGATCGCCCGGCGCGGCCCGGCCTCCGCCCAGCCGGGCGGCGGCTCGCAACGCACCTCGATCCCCCGTTTCTCCGGCATGGCTGTCCCCCCGGTCGCGAGATCGTACCGCCCGGGGAGAGCGCTCGTTCAGAATGGCGAGGATGCCGATTCGATTCCTCTGCCTCCTCGCCGGGGTCCTGGCGTCGGCCGTTCCCCCGCCGGCCCGCCCGCTCGTCGTCGGGCACCGCGGCGCGCGCGCCCGCTTCCCGGAGAACACTCTCCCGGCGCTTCGGCACGCCCTCTCGGCCGGCGCCGACGGTGTCGAGATCGACGTCCGGGTCAGCGCCGACGACACCCCCGTCGTGTCGCACGACGCGACTCTCTCCCCCGTCCGGTGCCGCGCCTTCGACGGCCGGCGCGTCCCGGCGGGCGTCGCGATCCGCGGGCTCTCCTTCGAGGCTCTCCGCCGCTTCGACTGCGGAGCGGTCGGCGATCCGGGCTTTCCCTCCCAGCGTGCCGTCCCGGGAACGCGAATCCCGTCGCTCGCAGAGGTGCTCGACCTCCTCGACGCCCCCGGTCCTCCCGGTACGCGGAAAGCCACTCTCTTCCTCGAGCTGAAGTACGAAGAGGGCCCGTCGGCCCTCTCCCCGCCGCGGGATCTCTTCGCCCGCCTCGTCGTCGACCTCCTTCGGGAGCACGGTTTCGCGGACCGGACGATCGTCCTCTCCTTCGACCACTCTCTCCTCCGCACCGTTCGCGCACTGGCCCCCGCGCTCCGCACGATGCCCCTCGTCGACCAGGACGTGGATCTCGCGGCGCTGGCGCAGCGAGAGCAGGCCCCATGGGTCGGAGCCCGCCACGGCCGCCTCACTTCGGCCTCCGTCGAGGCTCTCCACGCGGCGGGAGTGAAAGTCTTCGCCTGGACCGCCAACGCCCCCCGCGACCAGGACCGCCTCGCGGCCGTCGGCGTCGACGCCGTAGGGACCGACGACCCGCAGGCCCTCGTCGAGAGATGGAAGGAGCGGGGGCCGAGGTAGCGGGCCACTACAATCGCGGCGCATGTCGCGACCTCCCCGTATCGACCTCCCTGGAGCGCTGCACCACGTTTCGCTCAGGGCGCTCGAGCGGAGCCCCCTCTTCCGTGACGACGCGGACCGGGAGCGCTTCCTCCTGGAGCTCGGGCGGACCGCGGCGGAGCGGGGCTGGCTCGTCCACGCCTACGCCCTCCTCGGGAGCTCCCTCGAGCTCCTCCTGGAGACGCCGGCCCCCAACCTCTCCGACGGGATGCGGGCCCTCGGCGGGCGCTACGCGCAGGCCTTCAACCGGCGGCACGGCCGGGGCGGACCTCTCTTCGACGGGCGGTTCCGGTCGCTCCTCGTCGATCCCGACAGCTCCTTCCTCGAGGCCGCCCGGAGCGTCGCGCTCTCGCCCGTGAGGGCCCGGCTCGCCCGGGCCGCCCTCGACTGGCGCTGGTCGAGCGCCCCGGCGACGGCCGGCCTGGCCGAGCGCCCCAGCTGGCTCACCGTCGACGCCTCCCTCCGCCGCCTCTCCCCGGCCCGGCCGCGAGCCCGGGAGCGCTTCCGCCGGCTCGTGTCGAACACGCGCGGGATCCGCCCGCTCCGCGAGCGGGCCGTCTCCCGGCTCGTCGTCGGGAGCCCCGAGTTCGCCCGGCAGGTCCGGCTGCGACTTCTCGCCGGCCCGGCGCCACGGGAAGGGCTCGTGCGCGGCGCCGTCGACCTTTCGCGCGTGAAGACGGCGGTCGCCTCGCGGTTCGGCGTGCCGGAAGCGCGGCTCGCGCACCCGGGGGCGCACGAGGCCAAGGTCGCCGCCATCTGGCTCTCCCGGCGCCTCACGGGCCTGTCGGGCAGAGAGGTCGGCGCCGCGTTCGGCGTGAGGCAGGCCCGGGTCAGCAACGTCCTCGGCGACGTCCGGTCGGGGCGCTGGAAAGCGCTCCGGCCGGCGCTCGACGAGCTGGAGAAAGGGCTCCTCGCCGAAAATGAGTGAGAGACCTCTCGTCGTCCACAAGTTCGGGGGGACCTCGCTCGGCGACGCCGAGCGGATCGTCCGCGCGGCCCGGATCCTCGCCGCCGCCTCGCGCCGCCGCCGGCTCGTCGCCGTCGCCTCCGCGATGGGAGGAGTCACGGACCTCCTCCTGGCCGCCGCGCACGAGGCCGAACGGGGCCACCTCGCCCGGGCCAGGAAGAGCGTCGCCGAGGTCCGGGCGCGCCACGAGGCGGCCGTTGCCGGAATCGCCGCCGCCACCGGAACCGACCTCGCTTTCGACGGTGCCGCGCTCGCCGAGCTCGACACCGCCCTCTCCGGGATCTCGCTCCTGCGCGAGCGGACGCCGCGCGTCACCGACCTCGTCGCCTCCTTCGGCGAGCGCCTGTCGGCGCCGCTCGTCGCCGCGGCCCTCTCGGCCAGCGGGGTCCCGGCGTGCGCCGTCGACGCGCGGACGTTTCTCGTCACCGACGAGAAGCACGGCACGGCGACCTGCGACCGGAAGAAGACCGATCCCCGGGCCCGGCGCACGCTCGGCGCGCTGCTCGCGAAGGGAATCGTCCCGGTCGTCACGGGCTTCATCGGGCGCGCCCCGTCCGGCGAGACGACGACGCTCGGCCGCTCCGGCTCCGACACGACGGCCGCGATCCTCGGCGCCGCGCTCGGGGCGAAGGAGGTCGTCATCTGGACCGACGTCGACGGCGTCCTGACGGCCGACCCGCGCGTCGTCCCCGGGGCGCGGCTCCTGACGCGCCTCTCCTACCGCGAGGCGGCGGAGATGACCTACTTCGGCGCGAAGGTCCTCCACTTCCCCGCCGTCCTCCCGGCCATCGCCGCGAAGATCCCGCTCGTCATCCGGAACTCCTTCGCGCCCGACGGCCCCGGGACGACGATCTCGGAGAAGGGAGACCCGCGGCCCGGCATTCGCGCCGTGACGGCCGTCTCCGGCCTCTGTCTCCTCTCCCTCGACGGCAAGGGGATGTCCGGGATCCCGGGGATCGCGGCCCGCGTCTTCGGCACGACGGCCCGGCTCGGCGTCTCCGTCGTCATGTTCTCGCAGGCCTCTTCCGAGCAGAACATCGCCATCGTCTTTCCCGAGGCCGACCGCCTGCGGACCGCGGCGGCGCTCGGGCAGGAATTCCGTTACGAGAAGCTCGTCGGCGCGATCGACGGCGTGGCGGCGAAGTCGCCGATCGCCGTCGTCGCCGCCGTCGGAGACGGCATGCGCGGCACCGTCGGAATCGCGGCGACGGTCTTCACCGCCATCGCGCGCGCGGGAGTGAACGTGGAAGCGATCGCACAGGGTTCCTCGGAGTGCAACATCTCCTTCGCCGTCGACGAGAAGGACCGGACGGCCGCCGTGAAGGCGCTCCACGCGGCGGTGGCGCCGTGAGCGCGCGCGTCCGGGCCTTCGCCCCGGCGACCGTCGCGAACCTCGGCCCGGGGTTCGACGTCCTCGGCGCCGCCCTGGACGGGCCGGGCGACTCCGTCACCGCGTGGCGCTCGAAGAAGCCCGGCGTGAGGATCGTGGAGATCACGGGCGATCAGGGGCGGCTCCCCCTCGATTCCGAGAAGAACACCGCATCCGTCGCCGCCACCCACGTCCTCGAGGCGGCGATCGCCGCCGGGCGTGCCACCCCGCGGACGGGAATCGAGATCTCTCTCGAGAAGGGGCTTCCCCTGGCGAGCGGCCTCGGCTCGTCGGCGGCTTCGGCAGCAGCCGGGGCGAAGGCCGTCGCGCTCCTTCTCGGCGAGACGCGGAAGAAGGTCCTCCTCGAGGCGGTCCTCCGCGGCGAGCACGCCGCCGACGGCTCCTGGCACGGCGACAACGGGTTCGCGTCGATCCTCGGAGGCCTCGTCCTCGTTCCTTCGTCCGACCCCGCCGACTTCGTCTCTCCGATTTCCCTCCCCGTCCCTCCCGGCTTCCGGCTCGTCCTCGTCCACCCCGACGCCGAGCTGGAAACCAAGGACGCCCGCCGCGTCCTCCCGCGCGAGATCCCCCTCTCCGAAGCGACGCGCCAGGCGGCCGCCCTCGCCGCCCTCGTCGATGCGCTTCACCGCGGCGACCTCGTGGCCGCCGGAAGGTGGATGGGGAGCGACCGGATCGCCGAGCCCCGCCGCCGCGCCCTCGTTCCGGGCTGGGACGAGGTGACCGCCGCGATGAAGAAGGCGGGCGCCCTCGGCTGGGCGCTCTCCGGCGCCGGCCCGACGATCCTCGCCCTCTCCGAGGACGGGCCGGCCCCCGCGAAGATCGCGAAGGCGGCCGAAAGGGCCTTCCGGGCCCTCGGCGTCGAGGCCGACGCGAGCATCCACGCCGTCTCGCCGCGGGGGGCGCGGGAAGCGTAGGGACTCCGCAGGTGAAGACGGCCCTCTCCCGCTTCTCCTGTCTCGAATGCGGCGCCTCTCACGGCATCGAGGACGTCCTCACCGAGTGCACCGCCTGCGGCGGCCTCCTCGAGGTCCTCCACGACCTCGCCTCGTTCGGGCTTTCGGGGCGCGAGTGGCGCGACCTCTTCGACCGGCGCCGGAGCGCCCTCCCGAACGGGGAGACGCCCGCGTTCGAGAGAAGCGGCGTCTGGCGCTACCGGGAGCACGTCTTCCCGGCGCTCGACCCGGCGGAGATCGTCAGCAAGCCCGAAGGGTCGACGAACCTCTACCGCTGCGTCGAGCTCGGGAAAGAGCTCGGCCTGACGCGCCTCTTCGTCAAGCACGAGGGGGAGAACCCGACCCTCTCCTTCAAGGACCGCGGGATGACCGTCGGCGTCTCGTGGGCGCGCCACCTCGGGCGGACCGACGTCGTCTGCGCCTCGACGGGCGACACCTCCGCCGCCCTCGCCTCGTACGCGGCCGAAGTTCCCGGGATGCGGGCCGTCGTCCTCCTTCCCGAGGCGAAGATCACCGGCGAGCAGCTCTCCCAGGCGCTCCACCACGGCGCCCTCACGCTCGGCCTCGCGACGGACTTCGACGGCTGCATGCGGATCGTCGCCGACCTGGCGCGGACGCGCCCCGTCTACCTCCTCAACTCGAAGAACCCGGTGCGGATCGAAGGCCAGAAGACGATCGGCCAGGAAGCGATCCACGACCTCGGCTGGGAAGTCCCCGACTGGTTCGTCGTCCCCGTCGGGAATGCCGGAAACGTCTCGGCCATCGGAAAGGGAATCCGGGAGTGGCTCGACCTCGGCGTCATCGGCAAGCGTCCGCGCATCGCCGGCGCGCAGGCCGAGGCGGCCGACCCGTTCTACCGCTCGTGGCTCACGGGTTTCTCGGAACGCGTCACCCGCACGGCCGACGAGACGGACGCGTCGGCCATCAGGATCGGCGCGCCCGTGTCCCACCCGAAGGCGAAACGCGAGATCGAGCTGTCGAACGGCCTCGTCGCCCGCGTCACGGAGGCCGAGCTCCTCGAAGCGGCCGCCCTGGCGAACCGCCACGGCCTCGCGATCTGCCCGAATTCGGCCGTCGCCCTCGCCGCGGCCGGCAAGCTCCGCCGCGAAGGGGCGATCGGGAGGGACGAGACGGTCGTCGTCGTCGCGACGGCTCACGCCATCAAGTTCTCGGGGTCCGCCGTCCGCTACCACGGGAGCGGGGCGCGCTTTTCGAACCCGCCCCGGAGCCTGCCCGCCACCCTCGCGGCGGTCTCGACGGCGCTGGACGGGAAGTAGCGACTACTCTTTCCGGGTCCGGATCAGCATGAGCGTCGAGGATCCGACGTCGAACTCGGACCGGTTCTCGAGCTCGAGCTGCGAGATCCGCTTGTCGGAAACGTAGGTCCCGTTCGTCGAGCCGAGGTCCACGAGGAAGACCTTGTCGTCGGAGACCTCGATCGCGGCGTGCTGCCGCGAGCACTCGGGGTCGTTGAGGAGGATGTCGGACCCGGCTCGGCCGATGACCATCCGCGCCCTGTCGATCTCGAAGATCCGGCCGGCTTCCGGCCCGGCGATGCAGGCGAGGGAGAGCTTCTCCCAGTCGGGGAGCCGAAGCCTCCTCCCCGATGCCGCGGCAGCGGACGCGGCGACCGGAGGCTTCGCGAACTCGGCCGTGCCCGTACGGGCGACAGGAGCCTGGGGCGGCGCGGGAGCGGCTTCGGCCCGGGGCGGCGGGGCCTCGGCCGCCTTCTTCCGGTGGGAGCCCATGATCGTCGTGTCGAAATTGAAGTCATCCGAGCTCGGCATCGGCGCCCCGAACGAGCTCGTCTCCTCGGCCTGGAATCCCGCCGGGGGTGGAGCGTTCAGCGTCGGGTTGCGGATCTCGAAGACCGTCGCGCACTTCGTGCAACGAATCTTCTTCGCCGGGGCCCCCGCGAAGCGGGCCTCGTCGTAGTGGTAGCGCGTCTTGCATGCAGAGCACTGGATGATCAACGCATCTCCCCCGCGGATACCCTAAACGGAACCTGCCTCATTAGACACTTCCCGGTCCCGGGGATCAAGCCGTGCGGCAGCGGCGAGGCTCGCGCGGAGCCCCGGCCGGCGCCTGCTGCCACCGTCAGACCGCCCGGACGCGAGCGACCAGGCCCGGGAGGATCTCGAGGAGCGTCGCGACGTCGGCCTCGGAGCTCGTCCAGCCGAACGAGAACCGGAGCGTCGCGCGGACCTCGGCCACGGGCATTCCGCAGGCGAGAAGGACCCGGCTGGGAGACGGAGTTCCCGACGCGCACGCCGATCCGGACGAGGCCGCAACCCCTTCGAGGTCGAGCGCCGCCAGGAGGGTTTCGCCGTCGGCGCCCGGAAAGGTGACGGAGCTGACCGTTGGAAGGCGCTCCCCCCGCACCGCCCCGGGCCCGTTGATCCGCGCGCCGGGAACCCGGACGAGGAGCTCCGCTTCGAAGGCATCCCGCAGCGCTGCGACGCGCAGGGCCTCCGCATCCATTCCGGCGACCGCGGCGGTCAGCGCCGCTCCCAGCCCCACGATGGCCGGGACGTTTTCCGTCCCCCCCCGACGACCTCGTTCCTGTCCGCCGCCCTTGAAGAGCGGCCGGAGGCGGACACCCTTCCTCACCCAGAGCCCCCCCGCCCCTTTCGGTCCGCCGAACTTGTGCCCGGTGAACGAAAGCAGGTCGACCCCGAGCGCTCCGGGCCGGACCGGGACCTTTCCCACGGCCTGGACGGCGTCCGTGTGGACGACGGCGCCGACCGCGTGCGCGATCCTGGCCGCATCCGGCATCAGGACGTTCACGGCGCCCGTCTCGTTGCTCGCGAGGATGAGCGACACGACCGCCGCCTTCGCGTCGAGCGCGGACGCGAGTCCGTCCTCGTCGGGCAGCCCGTCCCGGTCGACCGGCACCTCGACCGGCTCGAATCCGTCCCCGGCCAGGGAGAGCCCCGCCTCGCGGACGGCAGGATGCTCTGCGGCGGAGAAGACGACGCGGCTCCGCCCCGATTCCCGCTCGCGAGCGGCCAGGGCCGCGCCCCTGACGGCGAGAACGTCCGACTCCGTCCCACCCGAGGTGAAGACGATCTCGTCCGGCAGGACGCCGAGGGCGGACGCCACCGCCTCGCGCGCCGATTCGACCGCCTTTCTCGCCGCCCGGCCCGGGGCGTGGATCGAGGAAGGATTCGCCGCGAGGGAGGTGAGCCACGGGAGCATCGCCTCGAGCGCTTCGGGACGAAGGGGTGTCGTGGCGTGGTGATCGGCGTAGACCGGGCGGCGAACAGGCATTCCGGAGGATTCTAGTGAGGACCGAGCGGGGCCCGTGCCCTCCCTCACGAACCCTTCCCGGTGCGCGCCGTACACTTCGGATACGGTCCCCATCTTGCATGGTCGGGAGGCGGGTGCCGAGGAGGAACGTCCATGGTCCGGAACCAGGCTCGATGGCTCGCCTTCGTGGCTTCGGCTCTCCTCGCAGCCGACGCGCCCGCGCAGGCGCCTCCTGCCACCCCTGCCGACGCCTCGAAGGGCGTCGAGGTCACCCGCCAGGAACCAGACCCGATCCAGTCGCTCCGGGCCGAGGCGATGACCCTCTTCGGCCGTCTCGACGACGATCGTGCCTCCGTGTGGGTCGCCTCCGGGGGGGGGCCTGACGCCCGCCGGATCGTCTCCTGCCCGAACCTCTTCGCCCGGGTCGAGGTCTGGACCTACCTCACTCACCGCCTCCTCGGTACGAACGTCCGGATGCTGTTCTTCCCCGAGCCGGGGACCGGGATCTCCCGCTACTGGACCGTCATCGACGGCGAATCGGTGCTCCTCGCGCCGAAGTCCCAGGCCGACAAGCCGCTCGACGCTCTCACGGAGAGCGCCTTCGGCTGCGCCGACACCACTCTCGTCCAGGCCGCCTACCGGGCGATCTCCTCCCGCCAGGCCGACACCGCCGGAGGCCTGCGCGAGCGCGCCGCCCTCGCCGTCCCCCTCTCCGGACCGACGGCCTCGGCCCCGGCCGGGGCTGCGGCGCCCCTCGTCCTTTCGGCGAAGAAGCTCTCGGGGAAGGAGCGCAAGCAGGCGATTGCCGCCCTGCCCGACCGTTACAGGCAGTTCCTGTCCGACGTCGAGCCGATCCTCGCCGAGGTCGAGGAGGCGACGTTCCTCCGCCTCGCCTCCGACTACCAGCGGGACCGTTTCATCGAGGACTTCTGGAAGCGGCGCTCGGTCGATTCGGACGGGCAGAGGGTCGCGTTCCGGGAGATCTACGAGCTGAGACTCCAGACGGTCAAGGAGCGGTTCCGGAACGTCAACACCGACCAGGGGAGGATCTTCCTCATCAACGGCCCGCCAGACGCTTTCCGGCGCATCGACTGCCAGGACATCTACAACCCGCTCGAGATCTGGTTCTACGAGCGCCTCGAGACGCTCCGGATGAGCAAGGTCTCGCTCCTCTTCTACCAGCCTTTCGGGACGGGAGACTTTCGGCTCTGGACGCCGCTCGAAGGCCCCCAGGCGCTCCTCGTCGGCGGCATCGCCGGCCTCGCGGGGATCGGCACCGGCCGAACGGTCGACGTCACGCGCTGCGGCGAGTGGAGGGAGATCAACAGCGCGATGGCGTCCGCGACCGGCCTCTTCGGGACGATGGGCGCCCAGAGGCTGATCGACGAGCTGAAGGAGGGGCCGAAGCCGGACGTGGAGGGCGTCGACAAGATCCTCCTGATGACGACGGACGTCGACCCGGCCGCGGCGAAGCTCCCGGTCCAGCGGGTCCTCCGCTTTCCCGAGATGGTCGCGAGCAAGATCCGGATGGAGATCTCCGTCCTCCTCGAGCGCGCGACCCTCGGGACCAAGGCTCTCGGCGAGGAGACCTTCTACGACCTCGACGTCGTCGGCGAGATCGTCAAGGGGGGCAAGCTCGTCGACAACTTCCGGTATCGCTTCGACTTCCCCGCCTCGACGGTGAAGGGGGCCTTCCTCCCCCTCAACCTCGAGCGCTTCCTCTACCCCGGCGAGTACCGCCTGAAGGTGAAGATCGCCGACTCGAACCGTAACGCCGCCGCCCTCATCGACGAGAAGGTCGTCGTCCCCGAGTCGCCCGACCAGCTCCTCTCCCCCGAAGAAAAGGCGGCCCGCGAGTCGGCCAAGGCCGCTCTCGCGCGGCTCGTCTCCTCTCCGAACGAGCGAGGTGTCCTCACGCTCCTGCCGATCGCGCGCGAGTTCGCGACCGGCGTCGTGAAATTCGAGACGCGCGCCAGCTCCGACGACATCGCCTTCGCCGAGTTCTACCTCGACGGCCGGAAGATCGTCACCGACCGGCGGCCTCCCTTCGAGGCCGACCTCGACCTCGGCGAGCTCCCGCGGAAGCGGACGATCAAGGTCACCGGATTCTCGAGGGACGGCAAGATGCTCTCCGAGGACGAGGTCGTGCTGAACGAGGGGCGCGAAGCGTTCCGGGTGAAGATCACGGCGCCGGAGAAGGGGATCAGCATCTTCGGTCCGGTGCGCGTCGTCGCCGACCTCGCCGTTCCCGAGACGAAGAAGCTCCAGAAGCTCGAGATCTTCGTCAACGAGACGCGCGCCGCGACGCTCTTCCAGCCCCCCTTCCAGCAGGTCGTCGACGTCCCGCGCCGCAGCGAGATCGGTTTCCTCCGCGTCGTGGCCACCCTCGAGGACGGCGACGTCACCGAGGACGTCCGCTACATCAACGCGCCGAAGTACCTCTCCGAGGTCGACGTCCAGGCGGTCGAGCTCTACACCTCGGTCTTCGCCAAGGGGCGCCCCGTCACGGGGCTTTCGAAGACGAACTTCCGCATCCTGGAGGACGGCGCCCCCCAGGAGGTCGACGCCTTCGAGGTCGTCACGAACCTCCCGCTCTCCCTCGGCGTCGGCGTCGACACGTCGGGGTCGATGGAGGAGACCCTGCCCGAGGCGCAGAAGGCCGCGAACGACTTCCTCCGGAGCATCATGACGCCCCGCGACCGGACCTTCCTCGTCACGTTCGACAACGAGCCGCAGCTCGTCTCCCGCTTCACGACCGACCGCGAGCGCCTCGCCCAGGCGCTCGCGGGGCTCAGGGCCCAGGGTTCGACCTCGCTCTGGGACGCCGTCGTCTACGGCCTCTACCAGTACCAGGGGACGAAGGGGCGCAAGGCCTACGTCATCCTCTCCGACGGCGCCGACCGGGCCTCGAAGTTCACGTTCGAGGCGGCCCTCGACTACGCGCGCAAGACCGGCGTGGCGATCTACTTCATCGGGCTGAAGATCGGCGGAACGCAGTTCGACGTGAGGACGAAGATCAACCGGATGGCGCGCGAGACCGGCGGCACCGTCTACTACGTCGACTCGGCCAAGGGGCTGTCCGGCGTCTACAAGGAGATCGACGAGGAGCTCCGGAGCCAGTACCTCCTCACCTACACGCCCCCGGCGAGGAAGGGATCGGCGTGGCGGAAGATCGAGGTGAAGATGACGCCGACGAACCTCGAGGCGCGGACGATCAGCGGCTACTACCCCTAGACTCAGCCGCCGTGAGCCGACCGCGTCTCCTCCTCGCCTCGTCCTCACCCCGCCGCCTCGACCTCCTCCGCGCCCTCGGGCTCGAGCCCGAGGTCCGGCCGGCCGACGTGGACGAGTCGCTGCTCCCGGGCGAGGACGCCCACGATGCCGCGGAGCGGCTCGCCCGCGCCAAGGCCTCGGCCGTGGCGTCCTCGGCACCGGCGGGGACCGTCGTCCTCGCCGCGGACACGATCGTCGTCCTCGACGGCATGGCGCTCGGGAAGCCTCGCGACGACGAGGACGCCCGGCGGATGCTCCGCGCTCTCCGCGGCCGCGCGCACGACGTCGTCACGGGGGTCGCCCTCGCTCGAGACGGGGTTCTCGTGTCGGGGCGCGAGACGACCGAGGTCGTCTTCGCCTCGATGACCGACGACGAGGTCGACGCCTACGTCGCCTCCGGCGAGCCGGCCGACAAGGCGGGCGCCTACGCCCTGCAGGGCCTCGGCGGGCTCTTCGTGGAGCGGATCTCCGGGACCCCCTCCAACGTCATCGGCCTCCCCCTCCGCCTCGTCCGGAGCCTTGGGGTCAGGTCTTGATTTTCTACTCTAGGATCGTTCAGCCCGGCACCGCGGCGACGCCCGGCCGGGCCATCGCGCGGGCGGCCTGCAGGACCGACGCGAAGACGATGTCGCTCTCGTGGGTGGCGCCGCCGACCCGGATCCGGACTCCGACCGGCACCGGCCCGTCGCCGTCCCGCCAGGGCCTGAAGAGCTGGTCGAGCTGCTGCACCTTCTGTTCGCAGGCGGCCCCGTCGGCCCCGAACAGGAGGAGGAGGAACTCGTCGGCCTCCCACCGGAAGAGGTGGTCCGTCTCGCGAACGTTCCGTCCCAGCTCCCGTGCAATCTCCACGAGGACGGAGACGGTGGCCTCCTCGCCTGCCGCCTCGAGGGACTCGAAGTCGCGGATCACGACCGACACGACCGAGAGCGGGATCTCGTGGCGGCGCGACCGCTCCAGCTCGCGCGCGATGACGTCGTCGAAATACTCGCGGACGTAGAGCCCCGTCACCACATCGCGAATTCCGGTGTCGGCGGACATCGAAATCGCATCTTACCAGCGGAGTCCGGAGGGCAGGCAACGCTCCGTACGCCTGGCGGGGTTCCCGTCCGTCGAGTCGTGATCAGCGAGGCCACCGGCCCAGCGCCCGGGAGCCGCTTCAGCGGTAGCGGACTTCTGCGGGCGACGTCGGGTGATCAGGCCCTCGCGATTCGAGTGTCGTCCGGTCGCGGCCCTCCTCCTTGCTCTGGTAGAGCGCCTGGTCCGCCCTCCGGATCAGCCCGGCGACGTCCGCGCTGTCGAATGCGCCGTGATGCAGCGCCACTCCCGCCGACGCCGTGACGGCCTCCTGGACGTTCGGGAGACGAACCTCGGCGATGGCGGCCCGGACCCGCTCGACCGCGGCCACGGCCGCGTCCGCCTCCACGTCGACGAGGACGAGGACGAGCTCCTCGCCTCCGTAACGCCCGGCGATGTCGATGCCGCGTACGGCCCCGGCGACGGCCCGGCCGGCCTGGGCCAGGACCCGGTCGCCGGCCTGGTGGCCGTAGCGGTCGTTGAACCGCTTGAAGCGGTCGATGTCGAGCATCGCGAGGGCGAGGGAGCTGCCGCTGCGCTCCGCGCGGGCCAGCTCCCGCCGGGCCCGATCGAGGAACGTCGCCCGGTTCGGGAGCCCGGTCAGGGAGTCGGTCGTCGCCCGCTCGAGAATCATCCGCCCCTGGTCCGCCACGGCCACGAGGAGAAGCGCCGTGAAGAGGAGGAACGCGGGGCCGACGAGGGGCGGCGGGGAGAGGCCGGGAAGGAGGACGTCCCGCGAGGCGGCGGCGTCGAAGAGCGCGGCGAGGAGGAGGGCCGCCGTCGCCGCGAAGAGCAGGGCGCCGTCGGGCCGGTGGAGTCTCGCGAGATCGAGGAGGGCTGCCCCCCCGAAGACGATCAGAGAGGCGGCTTCCAGCCATCCCGACACCCGCCCCGCCGACGGGACCGCGATCACGAGAACGAGGCCCGCGGCCGGGAGGGCGAGGAGAGCGAGCCGGACGCGGGTATGCGGCAGCTCGAGGAAACGCAGGAGCAGGAGATAGGCGAGAGCCGGGAGAAGGAGGGCGAGCGCGGCACGAAGTCTCCCGGGGTCGTTCGACCACAGAGGCAGACCTGCGGCGAGATACGTCGTGAGGCCCGCCGCGAGGAGGGCGTAGAGGAGAAGGTCACGCCGGCTCCGGTCGCGGCCGAAGAAGAGGAGGGCGACGAGACCCAGCGTGGCGATCGCCACGGCGGAAGCGGCCGGGATCACGAGAGCCGGCAGGAGCTCCGTCACCCCGGGAGCCGGCGCGCGAACGCTCTCGAAGGCCGGGCCCCGCCCGGGGGCTGCCGACAGGAGGACGATTGCGGAGAGCAACGGGGCGATGATAGGCGCGTCCGGCGGCTCCCGTCCCTCCCGGCGCTCCTCAGTGCCGCGTCCGGTCCGCCTCCCGGTTCGCCAGACTCGTGGCCGTCATCGTCGAGCAGTAGGTCCCGAGCTCCTCGAGCATCAGGCACTCCTCGCTTCCACAGACCGGGCAGTTGGTGCAGGCGGTCGCCGGTTCCTCCACCAGGATCACGGCTTCTCGGCTGGAGGAGCGGGGCTCGGCTTTCATTTCGGCCTCCTCGGGGGCCCCGGGATGGGCCACCCTGTCCTCTCCCGATCTTACTGCAATGCAGCAATGCCCGAGCCGGATGGCGGTCTGCCGCGAGGCCGCTCCCGTCGTACGATGAGTCCGTGACCCTGTTCGAAGGCCGGACGAGCGGTGAAGCCCGCCTGAAGGAAACCGTCGAGGAGTGCCGGCGCCGGCTGCGCGACGATCCGGGCGACACGGCCGCGGTCCTCCGTCTCGCCGACGCCCTCGCGTCGGGCGGCGATTCCCGGGAGGCTGTCCAGGTCCTCAATCGGGCCGGACCGCGGCTCCAGAAGTCCGGGAAGCTCGTCGAAGCGATCGCCGTCTACAAGAAGGTCGAGGAGCTCGATCCGAAGGCCGAGGTCACGTCCAGCTTCCTCTCGCAGATCGAGCTGAAGAAGATCCTCGAGGCGACCGCAAAAGCGACCGCGAAAGCGAAGGCGGAGTCGGAAGCGCCAGCCGTCGACGGGCCCGCGGCCCCGCCGCCCGCCGAGATGGCCGAACGGCGAAGGAAGTCGGAAAAGGTCCACGCCCTGCGGAAGGAGATCCCGCTCCTCAAGGACATCCCGCCGTTTCTCTTCGAGCTCGTCCTCGAGAAGATCCACCTCCGGACGCTCGCGGCCGGGGAGAGGCTCTTCGCGGAGGGCGACGAGGGGAGCTCCCTCTCCTTCGTCGCGGCCGGGGAGCTCGTCGTCTCGGCGAAGGGCGACGGCGGCGCGACGGTCCTCCTCGGGATCCTCGGCCCGGGCGACGTCGCCGGCGAGATCTCCTTCCTCAGCGGCGTCCCGCGCACGGCCACCGTCCAGGCGCGGACACGCGTCGACCTCCTCGAGCTCGACCGGAACGCGCTCACCCCGCTCGTGAAGAAGCACCGTCACGTGGCCGATGCCCTCTCGCGGCTCTTCGCCGAGAGGGTCCTCGACGGCGTCCTCGCGCGTTCCCGCCTCTTCGGCCACCTGCCACGCCCCGATCGCGACGCTCTCGCCCGGCGGCTGAAACCCGTCGCCGCGAAACCGGGGGAGGTCGTGATCCGGGAAGGGGCGAGCGACGCCGGTATCTACCTCGTCCGGCGCGGGGCCGTCCGGGTGACGGTGAGACGGGGACCACGCGACGTCGCACTCGCACTTCTGACGCCTCACGAGTTCTTCGGTGATCTCGCCACGGTGCGATCGCGCCCCCGGACCGCGAGCGTCGCCGCCGTCACCGACACGGAGCTCCTCTGGCTCTCCGGTCCCGACCTCCTCGCCCTCCTGGCCCAGCGCCCCGAGCTCGCCGCCGTCCTCGAGGAGATCCAGCTCGAACGGTTCGGGAGGAATGCGGAGACGCTGTCCAGGGGAGACTGAACCGGACACCGGACCAGCGTCGGTCCCGGTGCGGTCCTCTTCCAGGTGGATCCTTCGGCGACCCGCGACGCGGCCTCGCTACGCTGCTTCGCAGCGCGCGTCGGCTGCGTTGCGGGAATAGAATTCTACCGAACCACCCAACCGGTTCGGAGGTGACGGCATGAGCGCGCCGCACCACACCGAGACGACCCGAGCGCCCGCGTACGGGCCGGCCGGGGCGTGCCCCGTTCGGCCGGAAAGGAGGGCCCCATGCCCGTCCGGAAGCTGAAGGAATTCCTCGACCAGAACGGCGTCCGCTGGGTATCGATCGTCCACTCGCCGGCCTACACGGCGCAGGAGATCGCCGCCTCCGCGCACGTCAAAGGAAAGGAGCTCGCCAAGACCGTCATGGTGAAGGTCGACGGCAAGCCGGTGATGGTCGTCCTGCCGGCCTCGCAGCGCGTCGACTTCCAGGTCCTGCGCGACGTCACCGGTGGAGGGGTCGTCGTCCTGTCGAGCGAGGCCGAGTTCCGCGAGCTCTTCCCCGACTGCGAGGCCGGAGCGATGCCCCCGTTCGGCAACCTCTACGGCATGGACGTCTACGTCGCGCCGAGGCTGTCCGAGGACGCCGAGATCGCGTTCAACGCCGGCTCCCACACCGAGCTGATGAAGCTCCACTACTCGGACTTCGAACGCCTCGTGAAGCCGAAGGTCGTGGCCTTCGTCCAGAGGTAGGCCGAAAGCCGCTCCGCGGCCGGGACGCGCCCCAGCGCCCCGGCCGCGGAGACGAAGGCGAGGACGACGAAGGCGTAGAGGAGCGGGTAGGCCGGCGCGAAGTAGAGCGGGTGGAGCGCCGGGAACGAGGTCCGGTCGACGAGGTCGAGAAGGACGATCCGGGAAACGACGGCTCCCAGCAGCGCGGCCCCGACGAGAACCGGCACCGGCGCCCGTCGGCGGATGAGTGCCCACGCCGCCGTCGCGCCGAAGAGGACGACCGCGGCCGGTAGGAGCAGACCCAGGCCCCGGGCATAGGCCGACGCGAGCCGGTCGAGGGCTCCGCGCCGCAGGTCGTCCAATCCCCAGCGGTCGCCCGCACGTTCGGGCGGCCGGACCTTCACCGTGTCGAGCCAGAGCTTCAGGTCGGCGGGCATCGGTCCGCTCCTCTCGTCCGGCGCCGAAGGCTCGAAGCGCAGGAGGACGGACCCCGCCTCCGTCAGCTCGACGGCGCACGGTCCGGGGCAAGACGCCTCGAGGCGGAAGCGCGCCCGGCTCGCGGAAGGGTCGGAGAACCACTCGACGAGGTCGCCGCTCGGCGACCAGCTCTGGGCCACCGGAAGCGGGGTCCCATCCGGCGCTCGAGCCCTCCACTCCAGCGGAGGCGCGCCGGAGCGATACGCCCAGCCGCGGATCGTCACCCAGCGGCGGTCTTCGGCCCCCGGCGCGAGGGGCTCGCGCGTGACCCGCGCGAAGAGGAGGCGAGCGCCCGGAGGGCCGCTGCTCGACCCGAGGTTCCGGGAAGAGCTCGCGTCGATCGAGGAACAGAGGAGGGCGAAGTTCTCCGGCACGCCGCGGAGCAGCGTCGGCGCCAGCGCGAGCGCCCCCACGGGCGTCAGCGTGTGCCTCTCCGGAAGGCAATCGAGTCTCCCCGCCGCGCACGCTCCGTTCAGCTCGGAGGCGACGCGCCGCCAGAAGGAGGCGGCCGTCGTCGCGTCCCGATAGAAGCCGGCCTTCGCGGCGGCCTCGCGAATCGCGAACTGGAACCAGCCGCCCGCGATCTCGCCTGCCGTCTCCGGCAGGTTCGCGGCGCTGATCGCCGACCAGCCGGCCCCGACCGCTCCCTCCAGGAAGGGCTCGAGATGCCGGAAGGCCTCGCTCTGCCCGTACGCCTTTCGCCGGACATCCGCGGGAACCGGGACCTTCGCCTTCCTGTCGGACGGGACGATCCGCGCGAGCGCCCCGTATGCTGAGGTAAACGGGCGGTCCGTCGACTCGCACGCCGTCGGGACGCCGTAAGCCGCCCGGTTCCGGAGTGCCACCGCCTGGACGCAGACCGCCGCGATCGGGAGCGGCAGGAGCGCGAGGACCGTGGCGCGCAGCAGGCGATGCCTCGCCGCGGAGTCCGTCGCCGCGCGGAGGACGGCAGCCCCGAGGAGCAGCGCCACCGCCGGGACGATCCAGATCCCCTCCTCGCGGGTCAGCCAGAGCGCTCCGAGCGAAACGCCGCAGAGGCCCGCCCAGGCCGCCGCCCGCCGGTACGACGTGGGGAGCCAGCAGAGGACGCCGACGCCTCCCGCGAGGACGAGGAGGGTCAACGCGGGGTAGAGCCCCTCCCGCACCGCGCGCGTCACGACGACGGGGTTCAACACGAGGAGCGAGAAGAGGAGGAGTCGCCCCCACTCCGTGCGCACGACCGGAGCGACGGCCAGGACGAAGAGCGCGCAGGCCGCTACGTAGAGCGCCCGCTCGGCGTCGAAGAGCGGAGCCCCGGCGCGGAAGGCCGCCGCCACGAAGAGGGGGAAGAACGGCCCCTTGCTGAGCGTCGACTCGTCGTAGGGGCCGAGCCACTCTCCCCGCGCGGCGGATTCGGCGAGCCTCACGTAAAGGGCGTCGTCCGCGCTGGCGCCGCCGATCGCCGTCAGGGGGAGAACCGACTGGATCCACGCGGCGAGCAGCGCCAGGAGCGCCCCGGCGAAAATCCAACCAAACCGGGCCGGGAAGCGGTCGAAGGGGCCGCGGGGTGTCGCCGCCCGGCGCGCGGTGGTCACGGCGGCGAGCGTAGCAGGCACTCCCCGGCGCGCTCCTACCCGAGCTTAGAGGGCGCCTGAGGACCCGTGGCCTTCACGGCGGAACAGCCGGTCGATGAGGGCGAGCAGCGCCACGCGCGCCACGACTCCGGCGAGGAGTGCGCCTGCGACGACCACGCCGGGGCCGCCCCGACGGCGAAGTGCCGCGACACCCGCCGCGAGGGCGAAGAGCACGATGGCCACCGGGAGGCCCGGTGTCAGGATTCGCCGGTAGGCGCCAGCGATTCCCCTCAGCGCGGCCAATCGCGTCTCGTTCCGCTCGTACTCTCCTGGCCCCGTCGGGGGCGGCGCGACCTGCACGGCAACGATGCTCAGCTCGAGCGCTCGCGGGGGGGCCCGAGCCTCTCGCCCGGAGACACCGGGTCGCGGCGGCGACGTCCCCGCTCGCCAGGTGGCGGACGCCAGAGGGAACCGGCGCGCCGTCCGGACCGAGAACCCTCCAGGCGACGGGAGCCCCCCCTCGCTGGAAGGCCCAGCCGAAGACGCGGAACCAGCGGGGTTCGTCCGCCGCGGGAGCCAGCCGCTCGCGTGTCGTACGGGCGAAGACGATGCGGGACTCCCTCGACCCCCGGCTCCACGCGGCATTCCGCAGCGCCGGGGCGGAGTCCACCGAAGTGGCCAGGAACGCGAGGGTCCGGGGAAGGTCCGCGAAGACGGCGGGGAGCTGCGCCGTCGCGTCCGCCGGCGTCATCGACCGTGGATTCGGCCCGCACGCAAGCCGCCCCCGGTCGCAGGCGTCGTCCAGCTCTCGCGCGACCTGCTTCCAGAACCCCGCGGCCGTTCGGGCGTCGCGGTAGCGCCCGGTCCTCGCCGCCGATTCGCGAAGGGCGAACTGGAGCCATCCGGCGGTGATCTCGCCCTTCGCCTCAGGGATCAGCCATTCGCTCGAGGCGATGAACCTCCGCCCGACCTCTCCTTCCAGATGCGGCTCGAGGGGCCGCAGGGCCGGGCTCTGGGCGTAGGCACGGAGACGCAGCTCGCGCGAGGCGGGAACCCGGGGAACCGGCGGAAGAGAACGGATGCGGACGAGAGAGCCGTAAGCCGACAGGAACGGCTCGCTCGACGACTCGCGCACCGAGAACGACCCGTAAACCCGGAGGTTCACGAAGGCCACCACGACGAGGACGGTTCCGAGGACTCCGGCCGGGAGCAACGCCACCAGCGCCGCCTCGCCCACGGGGCGCGTCCTTCCATGGGTGATCGCCGTGCGAACGACCGTCGCCGCGAGCAGCGTCCCGACGGCCGGTACGATCCAGATCCCCTCCTCGCGAGTCAGCCAGAGGGCGCCGAGAGGGCGTCCTCGTGAACGAAGTCCGCCAGCGCGACGAGGGGCAGCCCGGCCGAAAGCCAGAGCGAAGCGGCTACGAGTGCGGCCGCCGTCGCGATGATCAGAGCGCTCGTCCTTCGACCGCCCTACGTCCCGCTCACCGCACCGGTTCTTCCGGCCCGCTCCCCTCCAGCCGCTTCGTGGCGTGGACGAGATCCTCGTGCGCGCCGACGAGCAGGAGCGTGTCGCCCGCCTCGATCGGGACGTCGAGAGGTGGAGGCGCGAGCGGCACGCCGTCTCGCAGGAGCGCCGGGACGGCGACGTGCTCCTCCTCGAGGTGGAGCTCACCGAGCGTCTTCCCCGCTGCCGCCATCTCCGGGAGGATGAGGACGAGGTCCGAAGTGCCGGCGGCCATGAGCGCCGACAGCCGCCGACCCGCCTCGGGCCGCGCCTGCGGGTCGCGGAGCTTCCTGTACGCCTCGTCCCGGAGGATGCGGACCTGCGTCGCAATGATGTTCCCCGGGACGTGAAGCGAGCGGAGGACCCGCGCGACGATCTCGATCGACGTCTCAAACTCCTCCGGGATCACTTCGTCCGCTCCCGCGCGGCGAAGCTCCTCGACCTCCCGGATGTACCGCGTCCTGACGATGATCCGCACGTCGGCGTTGCGCGACCGGCAGATCCGCACCACCTTCCGGCTCGCTCCCGGGTCGGGAATCGTCACGACGACGGCTCGAGCCCGCACGATGCCCGCCATCAACAGCCCCTCGACGCCCGTCGCGTCCGCCAGGAGCACCGCCACGCCGTCGCGCCGCGCGTTGTCGGCGCGGTCCGCGTCCGCCTCGACGACGACCGTCTTCAGCCCCGTCTCTCCGAGGACGCGCGCGACGTTGCTCCCGTTCAGGCCGTAGCCGACGACGACGACGTGTCCGCGGCGCAGCTCCGAGGCGACCGGCTCACGGTCGGTGTGCACGTCGGGGAGCCGCGCCGCGAGCGCCGGCCCGGCGCCGATCACGAACGGCACGAGGAGGATCGTCAGGACGGCGACGGCCACGAAGAGCTGCTGCCCCGACGCGCCGAGGAGCCCCAGCTTCCCGCCCGCGAGCGCGAGGACGAACGAGAACTCGCCGACGTTGGCGAGGGCGAGCGCGGCGCGGACGGCCGTCTTCGGGACGGCCCTCGCGATCCGCAGCGCCGGGTAGGCCGTGAGCAGCTTCGCCCCGACGACGAACGCCGCGCCGGCGAGGACCAGACCCGGGTGATGGGCCAGGAACTGCGGGTCGAAGAGCATCCCGACCGAGATGAAGAAAAGGCTCGAAAGGACGTCGCGAAACGGCGCGAACGTCGAGGAGACGTCGGCGATCGACTCGCTCTCGGCCAGGACGATCCCCGCCGCGAAGGCACCCATCGCCGCCGACGCGCCCGCGGTCTCGACGAGGGCGACGATGCCGAGGACGACGACGAGGGCCGCGGCCGTGAAGGTCTCCGGCCCCGCCACGCGGACGAATCGGTCGAGGACCCTCGGTACGAGGAAGCGGGCGACGGCGACGAGGAGGACCGTTCCGACCGCGGCGACGCCGACCTTCGTCAGCACGCGGTCCCAGGTCGGGCGCCCCGTTTCCCTGCGGCGCGAGGGCGGGGAGGAGGAGGACGAGGGGAATGACGGCGAGGTCCTGGAAGAGCGCGACGCCGAGGAACTGCTTGCCAGCAGGTCCGCCGAGCTCGTCGCGCGCCGCGAGGACCGGAAGGACGACGGCGGTCGAGGAGACCGAGACGAGGATGCCTGCGAAGACCGCCTCGCGCGCGGGGACGCCGAAGGCCAGTAGCGCGGCAGCCGTCGCGGCCGCGGCGAAGGCCATCTGGAGGGAGCCCCCGACGAGCGCCGACCGCCCCATCGTCTTGAGCCGGGCGAGCGGGAACTCCAGGCCGACGAAGAAGAGGATGAGCGCCACGCCGAGCTCGGCGATCCCGCTGACGCGGGCCGGGTCCTCCACGAGACCGAGCGCGTGCGGGCCGATCAGCATTCCCGTCACGAGGAACGCGGCGATGGCGGGCGCCTTCAGCTTCCGGAAGAGGAAGAGCACCGGGAGGGAGGCCGCGAGGACCCACGCCAGATCGCGGAGGAAGACCGACCCGTGCACGTCAGAACCTCAGCGCCGCTCCGAGCGTCACACGGTCGACGGTCTCCTCGAAGCGCTGGTAGGTGCTCGAATCGGGAGGCGTGATCTCCTCGCTCCGGGTCCGCGACGCCGAAAGGACGACGGAGACCCGCTCCGACGCGAACCACCGGAGGCTCGCGGAGAACGTTCGTGCCGTCTCCGACCGCGACGGCCGGAGCCGCCCGGGCGAGCCGGAGGACACGTCCTGCGAGCCGAACCCGAAGCCGGCCGAGAGGCCGAGGCGGCGCGTCGCGAACCAGGTCGCCTCGACGGTCGCGATCCTCGAGATGCCCGCCCCTGGACGAAGGGGCCGGAGAGGGCCGTCGCGAGGTCCGAGGAGGAGGTCGTCTCGGCGGTGCTCGCCGAGGCGTCGACGGCGAGGCGCCGATCGAAAAAGAGAAGGCGCGTGCCGAGCGTCGCCCGCCGGACGATCCCCTCCGAGGTCAGGGTCGAGAAGAAGGGCTGCGCGCTCCCGGTGAAAGCGCTCGCGTCGTCGCGCGTCTGGTCCGATTCACCGTAGCTCCCCGTAGCGCTCACCTCGTGCTCGCCGAGGCGGAGGGCGAGGCCGAGCGAGCCCGTCGCGCTCGACGAGCGCGTCCCGGCCGTCGAGACGTCGGCCCGGCCCGAGGGGCGTTCCACGCCGGTCGACGCAGCCGTCTCCCGCTCGTTTCCGTATTCGAAGCTCCCGCGCACGGCGAGGCTCCTCCCGAAGAACCACTCGGCCGAAAGGTCCGCCTCACGGAGCGATCCGTCTCCCGCGAGCCGAACTTCCAGGCTCGACTCCTGCCCCGAGAAGCTCCCGAACGAGTCGCGGCTCGTCCCGGTCAGGGCGAAGCGCGCCGTGGCGCTCGAGGACCGCGCGACGTACGGCAGAAGCGCGAAGGGAGTCCGGTCGTCGTCGCCGACCGGCGAGAACCAGCGCGTCGCCGCGACGTCGACCGTGTGCGCCCTTCCGTCGGCGGAGTACTCGTAGGCGGACGAGGGGGTCCCGTCGAGAACGACGACGGGTCGCTGCATCGCGCTCCCCTCGTACCCGAACCCGATCGCCAGCTCCGTCGCGAACGGGGGTTCGGCAGCGACGAGCGGCCGCCCGAGGAGGAAGAGCACCAGGAGGGTCCGGGAGCGAAACGGCATCTCCCGCTGAGGTTAGCCGAAGACGCGTCCTTCCCGTCGAGGGCGGCTAAGCCGCGGGGACAGGGCACTCCGCGAGGACCTTGTCCCTGGCGAACGAAAAGTGCATCTGGACGATCCTCCAGGTTCCGCCCCGCTTCTCGAGGACCCCCGTCCAGCGGGTGTCCTTCCAGCACGACTCCTTCCCCTCCCAGGTGCCGCAATCCTCCAGAAGCGTCGAGAACCAGGCCACGTCTCCCCCGCGGGAGAAGGTGATGGCGAGGTCTCTCACCTCGAAGCGGGTCGCCACGAAGCGGGGATCCATGAACCCGTCCAGAAGCTTCGAGAATGCGGCCCACCCACTCACGTTCGACTTCGAGTCGGGATGAAAGATGAAGAGGTCGTCGTCGTGCGTCAGGATGCTCTCCAGGCGCGCCCTGTCCTTCCCGAGCGCCCAGCCGATGGAGTCGCGGATCGCCGCTTCGACCACGGCTCTCTCACCCGCCGCTCCTGGCAGCCCGAGCGGAACGACCGCCCGGAGAGTGGAATCGATCCTCGCGGCGAGGTCCGCGGGGTACCAGTGGCCGATGTCGGGCGTCACGACGAAATCGACGAGGAGCCCCGCGCCCCGCATCAGCTCGGCCATCTCCTTCTGGTCGGCGAGACGCCCATCCCGTTCGGTCGTGAGCAGCGTCCCCTTCACGCCCCGCGACGCCGCGGCCCGGGCCTTCTCGGCCGTGAGGCCGGGCGGTCTCGGCGGGCAGAGGGAGACGAAACCGGACACCGGGAACGTCCCGGCGGCGACCACCTCGAGGGCCGCCGCCCCGCCCGACGAGAAACCGCCGACGACGACCCGGGACGCGTCGACCGGGTAATCCGCGACGAGCCTGGTGTAGACGTCCTTCAGCTCGCGGAGCGTGCGCGGGGCGTCCTGCATCCAGTCGTATCCGTCGGGCGCGACGAGCTGGGTCGACTGCGGGTAGGCCACGACGAAGCCCTGCTCGAGAAGCGGAGAGGTCCAGTGCGGGCGGAAGGCGTCGACGTTCTCGCCCCCGCCGTGAAGCGCGATGAAGAGCGGGAGCTTCGCACCCGCCCTGGCGCCGGGGGGAACGGCGACGTCCAGTCGCGGCTTCAGGAGCTTCTCGGCCTCGGCCCTGCGCGCCTCGCAGCGCCTCTCGATCTCCGCGAAGCGCGGTAGCGCCTTCAGCGGAGCCCAGAGCTCGGCGAAAAAATCGAACTTGCCGTACCAGGCCCCGCGGGAGAGACCGAGCTCGAGAGCCTCTGCCGCATTCTCCGGCTCCCCGAGCCTCACGCGCATCAAGGCGAGGTTGTACGTGTTGGCACGAAGCCGATCGGGATACGCGTCGATCGCCTTCTCGAGGATGGCCGCAGCCTCGGCGTACTTCTCGTCGTTCGAAAGGCGCCCCGCCTCCGCGCGCATCTCTGCGTAGCTTGCGAAGGCGCGCGGCTTCTCCTGGCCCAGGGCAGGCGCGGCGGAAAGAGCAAGAAAAGCCGCGATAGCCGCTGCGGCAGGAACGATTCTTCTCATCCGTTCCTCCTCGGACCGACCTCTGCGGAGGGGCACCTTTCCGAGGTACGCGCTGCGTCGCGGCAGGTTTCCGGCAGGGGCGATCCCGCCCCCCGTCGAACCCGTCCGCCTCGTCGGGGCTGCTCCCCGGCACGCCTCAGCGGACGAGCGCCGACGGCTCGATCGCGACGTGGAAGAGGTCCGGGGCGTGCGTGTACTTCTCGAGCGCGTCCGCCGTCGCGGGCGAGGTCGTCCGGAGGAGGGCGCCGAGGGCGGCCTTCACGTCGGGCGTGATCGGCGTCTTCGAGACGACCTCGACCGTCACCTTCGTCTCCGGGTAGCGCTTCGCCCCACCCTCCCGCAGGACGAGGTCGGTCATGAGCGGATTGGGGTCGAGGACCTTCACCCCCGGGTAGCCGAGCTTCTCGAAGGTCTCCTCCCAGAGCGGCCGGGCGTAGCCGAAGTGGGTGCAGTTGAGGCTCACGACGAGCGGGCCCTTCTTCTCCGGGAGACTCCCGATCGCCTCCTCCACGAACCCTCGGATCCGGCCGGCCGTCTCCTCGCTGTGCGCACCCCTCTCGATCGCGCCGGTGAGCTTCGGGCACGCCTGCCCGACGATCCTCGCGCCGGAGACCCCGTTGCCGAGAAGGAGGCGGCGGTGGGCCCCGGAGTCGATCGTCCCCTTCGTCGCGAAGATCATCGCGGTGGCGTCCGGCGTCTCCTTCAGCGTCCGCTCGATGAGCTCCGCCCCCATGGGGACGATGCTGACTGTCTCCGTCGTCCCCCGCCGGGCGTGCTCCGTCTTCTCGTAGAAGACCGAGAGCGTGTTGCAGGCGACGAGGACGAGGTCGGGTCGGTAGCGGCTCTCCATCGCCGCGAGGGCGGCGTCGAAGACGCGGACCTTGTCGGCCTCGTCCTTCAGGTCGTTGTAGCCGATGGCGTCGTCGAGAAGGGCATTGACGAAGACGACGCGCGCCGAGCGGGCGATGCCGCTCTGCGGGAGCCGCGCCGCCAGGTCGGCGACGACGGAGAGACCGCCGAGGCCCGAGTCGGTGACGACGATCGTCACGTCGGGCCGGGCCTTCACCGCCTCGGCGAACGACGCCGCCCTCTTCGTGCCCGTGGCGCAACCGGCCAGGGGAAGGACAGCAAGCGTGAATACCGCGAACGCTCCCCGGAGGTGGCTCATCTCTCTCTCCCGGCCGCCAGTTCGGTCGCCGACGACCGCACGAGGATAGTTGACGGACGAGCGGTCCCGCGTGGGCGTCGCATTCCGGCCGTTCCTGCCGTAAAGTCCTGCCGCCAACCGCTTCGACGTTCACTTCCTCGCCGCCCGCCCTGCCGGCCGGTGGCGTTCTCCACCGGCACAGGAGGCTTCATGACGAAGGACGTGTCGCGCGCTGACGCAGTCGAGCCCGTCGGGGGCGTGTCGCTCGCGAGCTACCTCGACTCCTCGGGCCGCGCCGACGCGCTCACGGGCGGCGTCCGGGTGATCCCGGTCGAAACGCCCGCCGGAACGTTTCGCGTCTGGACGAAGCGGGTGGGGAACAACCCGCGCGTCAAGGTCCTCCTTCTCCACGGCGGACCTGGCGTCACCCACGAGTACTTCGAAGCGTGCGACAGCTGGTTCCCCGGCGCCGGCGTCGAGTACTACTACTACGACCAGCTCGGCTCCTTCTACAGCGACCAGCCCGAGGCTCCCGAGCTCTGGGAGCTCCCGCGGTTCGTCGACGAGGTCGAGCAGGTCCGCGCGGCACTCGGCCTCGACCGGCGGAGCTTCTTTCTGCTGGGCCAGTCGTGGGGAGGCATCCTGGCCATCGAGTACGCCCTGAAGCACCAGGAGCACCTGCGCGGTCTCATCGTCTCCAACATGATGGCAAGCATCCCGGCCTACAACGCCTACGCGCGGGACGTCCTCATGCCGGCGATGCCACCGGAGGCGCTCGAGGAGATCCAGCGGCTCGAGGCCGAGGGGAACCACGAGCACCCGCGCTACATGGAGCTCCTCGTCCCCCACCACTACGAGCACCACGTTCTCCGAATCCCCGCCGCCGAGTGGCCCGAGCCGGTGAGCCGGGCGTTCCGTCACCTGAACCCGAAGGTCTACGTGCCGATGCAGGGGCCAAGCGAGCTGGGCGCCTCCGGAAAGCTCGTCGATTGGGATCGGACGAAGGACCTTTCGTCGATCACCGTCCCGACGCTCGTCCTCGGCGCCCGGCACGACACGATGGACCCCGCGCACCTCGAGTGGATGGCGGGGGCGTTCGCACGCGGCCGGTACCACCACTGCCCCGACGGCAGCCACCTGGCGATCTACGACGACCAGAAGAGCTACTTCGAGGGGCTCCTCCGGTTCCTCCGGGACGTCGACTCCGGGAGGTTCTAGCCGGCCGGAGCGGGGGGGGCCGCCCGCCCTGCTCCCCGCGCCGTCCTTCCGAGCGCCAGGGCCACGGCGACCGCCAGCGCGAGGAGCGCCGAGACGAGGGCCACGACGCCGCTCCACCCGGCGCGCGCGAAGACGAGCCCGCCGAGCGTACCGACCGCGCTCGAGCCCGTGTAGTAGGCGAGGAGGTAGTGCGCGGACGCCGCCGCCTTCTCCGCGCCGCCCCGGTGGGCGACGCCGGTCGAGGCGACGGCGTGGGCGGTGAAGAAGCCGAGCGTGAAGACGGCGAGCCCGAGGAGCTTCAGCGGCAGCGGGACGACGAGCGTCGCGGCCGCCCCAGCGAGCTGAAGGAGCGCCCCGGCCATCAGGACCCGCGGCCTTCCGACGCGATCCGAGAGGCGCCCGGCGAGCGGCGAGGTGAAGACCCCGACCGTGTAGAGGAGAAAGACCCACGAGACGACCGACGGCGAAAGCCGCCAGGGCGGCCCCTCGAGCGAGAAGGCCAGGTAGTTGTAGACCGTGACGAAGCTCCCCATGACGAGGAACCCCATCGCGCAGAGCCCGAGGAGGACCGGGTCGCGCCCGCTCGCGACGAGCCCCCGGAGAATCGCGGCCCGCTCGAAGGGGCGCGGACGGAAGCGTCGCGACGGCGGGACGTTCCGAGCGAACCACGCCGCGAGCGCGAGGTCGAGGAGGGCGAGCCCCCACAGGCCTCCCTTCCAGCCGAGGTGTGCGGAGAGGAGCCCCACGACGAGGCGCCCGACCATCCCGCCCACCGCGTTCCCCGCGATGAAGAGCCCCATCGCGGCGCCGGCCCGCTTCGGTTCGACCTCCTCGGAGAGATAGGCCATGGCGACCGCGGGCACGCCCGCGAGGGCGAGCCCCTGGACGGCCCTGAGGACCACGAGGAGGGAGAACGTCGGCGCGAACGGGACGACGAGCCCGAGGAGCGCAGCGAGGACGAGCGCCACCCGCAGGACCCCGACCCGGCCCTTCGCGTCGGAGAGCGGCGCCGCCAAGACCATTCCGAGCGCGAGGGCGAAGGTCGCCGCCGAGAGCGAGAGGCTGGCCCCTGCCGGCGAGAGGCCGAACGTTCCGGCGATGAGAGGCAGGACCGGCTGCGTCTCGTAGAGGAGCGAGAAGGTCACGAAGCCGGCGGCGAAGAGCTCGCGCCCCGTCGCGGAAGGGGACGCGCCCGCAGGCCCCGGCACCCGGCTCACGGAAGCGGCAGGCTCCTCTTCACACGAGGGCGGCCATCGTCCGCGCGACGATCTCGCCCGCTTCCTCCACGTCCGCGTCGTCCACGTCGAGGTGCGTGACGAAACGGATCCTCCACGGCGATTCGGCGAGGCAGAGGGCCCCGGCCTCGGAAAAGAGTCTTGCGACCTCGGCGGCGCGGCGGCCCGAGGGCCGCGTGGAGACGAAGACCATGTTCGTTTCCACGGAGCGGAGCTCGACCGCGAGGCCCGGCACCGTCGCGAGCCTCTCGGCGAGGGCGTGGGCACGACGGTGGTCCTCCGCGAGGCGGGAGACGTTGTTACGGAGTGCGTAGAGCCCCGCCGCGGCGAGGATCCCGGCCTGGCGCATCCCGCCGCCGAGCATCTTCCGCGCGCGGCGCGCCCGTTTCACGAACTCCGCCGGGCCGGCGAGGACCGACCCGACGGGCGCTCCGAGCCCCTTGGAGAGGCAGAGGCTCACCGAGTCGAACGGCGCGGCGAGTTCCGCCATCGAGCGAACGCTCGCGACCGCGGCGTTCGCGACCCGCGCGCCGTCGAGATGGAGGGCGAGGCCGTGGCGGTCGCAGAAGAGGCGCACCGCCAGGATCCCCGCGGGATCGAGGACCCGGCCTCCGCAGTGGTTGTGGGTGTTCTCGAGGGCGACGACGCGCGTGGGCGCGTTGTGCGGGTCCTCCCCCGAGTGGACGAACTCCTCCATCGTCTCCGGGTCGAGCATCCCGTCCTCGGAGGCGAAGGTGTGCGTCTGGAGCGACCCGATGACCGCCGCGCCCGCCTGCTCGTAGAGGAGGATGTGGCTCCGCTCGTGGAGGAAGACCTCGTCGCCCCGCTCCGTCCACGCGAGGAGCGCCGCCTGGTTCGACATCGTCCCCGAAGGCAGGTAGAGCCCCGCGGCCTTCCCGAGCAGCTCCGCCGCGACCTCTTCCAGCTCCCGGACCGTCGGGTCGTCGCCGAAGACGTCGTCGCCGACGACCGCCTCGGCCATCGCCTGCCGCATCGCGGCCGACGGCCGCGTCACCGTGTCGCTCCTCAGGTCGATCGCGCGCATCCGCTTCGCCTCCGGCGAGGACGGTAGCACCGCCGCGAGGACGCGGCGGTGCGGGACGGCGGGTTGCCGTCCCGCTCCTTCCCGTTGACTCAGGCGGTCACCGGCATCGGCGCCATCGCGATGACCGAGAAGTGCGCCCCCTGGTCGTCGTGCAGGACCGCGAAGCGGCCGACGTGCGGGATGTCCGTCGGCGGCACCACCGCCGCACCGCCCAGCTCGGCGGCCTTCGTGGCGGACGCGTCGCAGTCCGACACGAAGATGTAGGGCATCCAGTGAGGCGGAACGTCGCCCCACCACTGGCCCTTCATCGGCAGCATTCCGCCGATCGCCTGCCCGTCGCGGTGGATCTCGTGGTATTCGGCGGGACCGCTGACCTCCGACTCCTTCCACGTCCAGCCGAAGAGGCCGCCGTAGAACGCCTTCGCGCCGTCGGCGTCCTTCGTGACGAGCTCGGTCCAGCAGAGTGTGTTCTCCTCGCCCACGAGGCGTGCACCGATGTGCCCCCGCGCCTCCCAGAGGGCGAAGACGACGCCGCCCGGGTCCATGACGACCGCCATCCGGCCGATCCCCTCGACGTCGAACGGCCCGAAGAGGACCTTCCCGCCCAGCTCGGCCGCCTTCGCGGCCGACGCGTCCGTCGAGGCCGTCGAGATGTACGTCATGAAGTAGGACGGGATCCCCTGCGCCTTCTCGTCCTCGCTCAGCGTCCGGCACGCCGCGACGTCGAGCCCGCGGAGCTGGAAGAGCGTGTAGGCGCCTCCGGCCGAAGGCACGTCGAAGGCGGCCCAGCCGAAGAGGCCGGCGTAGAACGCCTTCGCCTTCGTGGAGTCGGGGGTGGCCAGCTCGGGCCAGCAGAAAGAACCCGGCAGCAGTTCCGTGCGCTCGGACATGGGGAACCCTCCTTTTGGTGTGTCCTCATCCTACGCGAATGACAGCCCCGGGTTTCCGCATTTCCGCTGGGGGCGGCGCTCGATTTCGCCTCCGGACCCGTCCCGGTCTAGGCTACGGCCGGAGGCTCCCATGCCCTCTGGAAAGCTCCCCCTCTCCGCGTTCGTCGACGCCGCCCGCGGCACGGTCCCCGCCGACCTCGTCTTCCGGAACGCCCGGGTCGTCAACGTCCTGACGGGCGAGATCCACGAGGAGACGGTCGGCGTCGCGGGAGACCGGATCCTCGGCTTCGGACCCTACCGCGCGGCCCGCCCCGAGAATGAGATCGACCTGAAGGGCGCCTTCCTCGCCCCCGCTTTCTGGGACGCCCACATCCACATCGAGTCGACGATGACGACCCCTCCCGTCTTCGCGCGCCTCGCCGCCGTCCACGGCACGGCTGCCGTCGTCACCGACCCGCACGAGATCGCGAACGTCCGAGGTGCCGAGGGGCTCGAGGCGTTCCTCGCCTCCGCGGCGGATCTTCCCGTCGAGATCCACGTCATGCTCCCCTCGTGCGTCCCGGCGACGCACCTCGAGACGGCCGGCGCGACGCTCGGCGCCCACGACCTCGCCCCCTTCTACGGGCGCAGGAACGTCCTCGGCCTCGCCGAGATGATGAACGTCCCCGGCTTCCTCTTCGGCGACCCCGGCGTCCGCGCCAAGATCGAGGACGCCGTCTCCCGCTCTCTCCCCATCGACGGCCACTCGCCGCTCCTGACCGGCCTCGACCTCAACGCCTACATCGGCGCGGGGATCCGGACCGACCACGAGTGCCTCGGCCGCGACGAGGCGACCGAGAAGGTCCGCCGCGGCATGTCGATCTGGATCCGCGAGGGGACCGCCGCCAAGAACCTCGACGACCTCCTCCCGCTCGTCACCGCGACGAACTCCGAGCGCTTCGCCTTCGCCACCGACGACCGCCACCCGTGGGACCTCCTCACCCACGGCCACGTCGACCACCACGTCCGCCGCGCCATCGCGATGGGCCTCGACCCGGTCCTCGCCTTCCGCCTCGCGTCCTGGTCGTGCGCGCGGCACTACGGCTTCCGCGACCGCGGCGCCATCGCCCCCGGTTTCCGCGCCGACCTCGTCACCTTCGCCGCGCTCGAGGACGTCCGCCCCGACCTCGTCGTCCTCGGCGGGCGCCGTGTCGCGCAGGGAGGCAAGCTCCTCGTCGACATCCCCTCGCGCGGCATCTCCGAGGGGCCGTCCTTCCGCCTCGACGGATTCGACGCGACGCGCTTCCGCCTCGCCGCAACGCCGGGCGCGCACATTCGCGTCATCGAGGTCCACCCCGGCTCCCTCGCCACCGGCTCCGCGACCGCCGAGGCCCGCGTCGTCGACGGCGCGGCAGCCGCCGACCCCTCGCGCGACCTCGCCAAGCTCGCCGTCGTCGAGCGCCACCGCGGCACCGGCAACGTCGGCGTCTCCTTCGCGCGCGGCTTCGGCCTCGCCCGAGGCGCCATCGCCTCTTCCGTTGCCCACGACTCCCACAACGTCGTCGTGGTCGGATGCGACGACGCTTCCATGGAGACCGCCGTCCGAAGGGCCGCCGAGATCGGCGGCGGCATCGTCATCGCGGACGGCGCACAGGTCCTCGCCCAGGTGGCCCTTCCCGTCGCGGGGCTCATGTCCAATTCGCGGATGGAAGACGTCGACCTCGCCGAGCGCAGGGCGAACGCCGCCGCCCACACCCTCGGCACCTCCGTCGACCACCCCTTCATGACGCTCGCCTTCCTCGCGCTGCCGGTCATCCCTGAGCTGAAGCTGACGGACAGGGGGCTGGTGGACGTGAAGGCCTTCGATTTCGTCTCGCCGCTGGCGTGAGTCCCGGACCAACCGCGAACGCTAGAGCTCGCGGGCCAGGGCGGCGATCACGGCCGCCGCTCGATGGCCCGCGGCGGCGATCGACCGCGGCACGTCCGCCTCGCCGACCGGGCAGGCCTCCTCGTTGTTGGAGATGACGCGAACCGCGAGGAACGGGACGTCGTGCAGCGCGCATACCTGGGCGACATACGCGCTCTCCATGTCCTCGCACCTCGCTCCGTAGAGCACGCGCAGCGTAGCCACTTCATCGGGGTCCGAAGTCCAGACATCCGTGGAGCCGATCAGCCCTTCCGTCACCGTGCCGGTGCGGGGCTCGACGCCGGCAGGCCAGCCCGGCGCCGCCCAGCTTCCGAGCGCCGGGACGACACGCCGCGCCGTCGCCGTCGCGAGGCGCAGCAGCTCCGGGTTCGCCCGGCACTCGTCGAGGTGGACCCTCGCGCCACCCTTCCGGAAGCGAATCCCCTTGCGAAAGCTCCGCTCCGCGCCGCCACCGAGCCTCTCCTGGCCGGACGGCGGGAAGAGGATCGCGTACCGGGAGCCGACGACGACGTCGCCCGGGAGCAGGTCGCGGTCGTGCGCGCCCGCCGAGCCGCCGTTCAGGACGATCGCCGGGGCGAAATGGCCGATGACCCGCTCGGTGGCCGCCCCTGCGTTCGCCGGTCCGCAGTCCGACAGAACGAGGAGGACGCGGCGCCGGCCGGCCCGGGCCTCGTAGACCTCCCACGGACCCGTTTCCCTCAGCGGCCCCAGGCCCGGGAAGAGGCCGCGATACGGCGCGAACTCCTCCTCGACGGCCACGACGACGGCGATCGTCCCGCTCCGGCCCATCGCGTCGGAGTCTGCCTCATCGGCGGAGACCGTGGCAGCCCGTCCTCCCGCCGGGGCCACACTAAGATGGTCCCGTGATCACGTTCTTCTCGACCCTTCACGAACGCCACGCTCCGGAGTTCGAGTTCTTCCGGGGTGCGCGCGTTCCCTGTTTCGAGGTTCCCGCGCGGGCGGCGTTCGTTCGCGACGAGCTGGTCGCGCGGGGCCACGAGCTGCGGACGCCGGCGCACGACAGCGCCCCCCTCCTCCCTCGGGTCCACGCCCGCCGGTATCTCGACTTCCTGGAAACCGCCTGGAGCCAGTGGCTGGAGGCGGACAGCGCGAACGCGGCCGTCCAGCCGTTCCCTTCGGTGTGGCCCGTGCGGTCGCTGCGCAGCGACGTCGAGCCGGCCGACTTCACCGCCCGGCTCGGGCTCTACTCCATGGACAACGGGACCCCGCTCGTGGCGGGCACCTGGGCCGCGGCAAAGGCCGCCGCCGACGCGGCCGCCAGCGCCGCCGCGCTCGTCGGCTCGGGCACGCGAAGCGCCTTCTGCGCGACGCGGCCTCCGGGCCACCACGCGGGAGCCGATTTCATGGGCGGCTACTGCTTCCTGAACAACGCCGCGATCGCGGCGGAGGCGCTCCGGGCCGGCGGTTGCGGCCGGGTCGCCATCCTCGACGTCGACTACCACCACGGAAACGGAACGCAGAGCGTCTTCTATCGCCGCTCCGACGTCCTCTTCGCCAGCATTCACGGCGATCCGCGCACCGAGTACCCCTTCTACCTCGGTCACGCCGACGAGACCGGCGAGGGACCCGGCGCCGGCTTCAACCTGAACCTGCCCCTGCCCCCCGGCACGACGGCCGACGAGTGGTTCTCCGCTCTCGAAGTGGCTCGTGACCGAATCCTGGAGTTCGCGGCCGACGCCCTCGTCGTCTCGCTCGGCCTCGACACCTACGCGGACGACCCGATCTCGAAATTCGCGCTCCATGCGACGGACTTCCGCCGCCTGGGTACCCGCCTCGCACGGCTCGGCCTTCCCACGGTTCTCGTGCTCGAGGGCGGCTACGCGACGAAGGAGCTGGGAGTGAACGCGGCGAACGTCCTGGACGGCTTCGAGGGGGCCTGACCGGCAGGGAGGCGATCGGGCGAGGGTTCTTCCCGGGATCGCCGGCGCGACGTTAGGTCGCGAGGAGCCGGGTCACTCTTCTCGTGGGTTGGTCTCCTTGAAGTGCCTCGTGTCCTGGCTCGCCCTCCTCTCGACCGTTGGCTGCGCCACGGGCACGGAGGTTGCCGGACGCGTCCGGACCTGGACGGGACCCGGGGCCGTCGCGTGCGGCACCGTCGCCCCGGGCGCGGACCCGTCGGCGGCCGACGCCTGTGCGCTGTCGGCCTACGAGCGTGGGGTCCCCTTCTGGGTCCGGTACGGCGGGTGCGGCTGCGATGCCGCCAGCGAAACCGTCTTCCTTCGAACCGCCGACGGCCGTCTCCTGACGATCCGCACCGAGCCCGAGACCGAAACGCGCTCCTCCAGATTCGGCCCCCGCCTTCACCTCGCCGAGGTCGAGTGCTCGCCCCTCGTCCTCCAGGTGGCTCCCGGGCAGCACCGGCTCACGTGCTTCGACGAGCGCGCCGCCGGGAAGCCCGGGTCGAGGCTCGATCAGGCTCGTTGCGCCCTCTCGAGCCCCCCCTGACCCGGGTCCAGGCCCGGAACCGGCCCCCTTTCCCCCGGACGACCGGTGACGGGCGACACGGCCGGGCCTTTTCCGGACGTGCTAAACCGCGCGTCACAAGGAGTACGGAAAATGCAGACCCGCATCGACGTCCGCGCGGTACCCATTCCTCAAGGCGTGGCGGACCTTGCCGGCGCCCATCACCTCTTCATCATCTGGATGGGAGAGGACGGCAAGGAGATCTTCCTTCGCGGAGGGCCCGGCAACCCGAAGCTCGGCCCGCTCGACGAGGACTCGATGGGTTTCAAGGCGATCCACTGCCTCTGGGGTCCCTACGTTCCTGGGTCGATCGACTACAACCCCGCCGCGAAGTCCGTCACCGTCGCCACCGGCTACAGGCAGGAGAGCTACCAGAAGATGGTCGCCGCCTGCCAGACCATCACGTTCATGGGCATCGGCTACAGGCCGACGGGGCCGAACAGCAACACGGTCGCCCGGACCCTCCTCGCGGTGCTCAACATTCCCCCGAAGAAGCCGGACGTCCTCACGCCGGGCTGGGACCTTCCACCGCTCGTCCGATGACGAGCTCCTCGCTTCGCGAGAGGGCGATCGGCCTCCTGACCCGGGCCGAGCCCGGGACCTCCGTCAACGAGAACGGTATGTTCTGATCACCGGGGGGCCACCCGGAGAACGATGAAACACCTTCCCCGCCTCTTCGAGAACAACCGGGCCTGGGCCGCCGAGGTGCTCCGGAACGACCCTGCGTTCTTCACCCGTCTCTCGCGCCAGCAGGCGCCGTCGTACCTCTGGATCGGCTGCTCGGACAGCCGCGTCCCGGCGAACCAGATCGTCGGCCTCATGCCGGGCGAGATGTTCGTCCACCGGAACGTGGCGAACGTCTTCGTCCACAGCGATCTCAACGCCCTGTCGGCCCTCCACTTCGCCGTCGCGGTCCTGCGCGTTTCGCACGTCATCGTCTGCGGTCACTACGGCTGCGGTGGCGTCCTCGCCGCGCTCCGGGGCGACCGGCACGGCCTCGTGGACAACTGGCTGAGGCACGTCAGCGACGTGCGCGACAAGCACCGGGCGCGCCTCGCGCCGCGCGGAACCGAGGCGGAGGAGCACGACCGCCTCTGCAAGCTGAACGTCGTGGAGCAGGTCCTGAACGTGACGAACACGACGGTCGTCAGGGACGCCTGGGCGCGCGGCCAGTCGCTCGCCGTCCACGGCTGGATCTACGGCATCGAGGACGGCCTCCTCGAGGACCTCGGTATCACCGGCACGAGCGAGGCCGAGGTCGCCGCAACCTACGCGCAGGCCGTCGAGGCCCTCGCCGGGTTCAGTAGTACTCCTTCAGCACCAGCTTCCGCTCCGTCCCGTCCGCCAGGGTGAGTCGAACCTCCGTACCCGCCTTCGCCTCTGCCCACCCGGTAAAGGTCTTCCACCAGTCCTCGCCGGCAGGCTTGCCATCGAGGGCGGCGAGGCGTTCGCCCTCCTTCCAGCCGGCCTCGGCGGCCGGGCTTGCGGGCGCGACGAATTCCACCGTGAGGACCCCTTCGGCCCACTGGAGGGCGAGACCGCTCTTGTCTTTCGGGAACGGCGCGCCGAGGGCCGGGCCGGGCTCGAGCCAGAGGCAGGAGCGGGAGTAGTCGAAGACGACGCGGAATCGCGAAAGGACGCCCGCGCCGAGGTTCCCTTCCTGCCGCTTCGTGTCGAACGCGCCGCGGACGTCGCTCGCCTGGAAGGCGGACGGCACGTTCCGAAGCTCGTACCCCGCGATCGTCACCGAGCGCAGGGTCGCGACCTTCATCGTCGTGGCGCCGCCGACGCCGCCGGATCGCCGCTCGGAAACGGGACGGCCCGAGAGGAAGCCCCGCTCGTCGGCGTAGTGCCGATAGACCGAGAGGGCGCCTCCCTGCCCCGTGTCGAGGCCCACGACGACCGGCTCGCCTCCCTCGATGGCGAGCTTCAGGCTCTTGTGGCCGTCTTCGGCGGGGATGAGGTCGAGCTTCCGTCCGGGGCCGTCGTAGCGGAACGTCGCGGCGTCGAGGAAGCGGATGCGCGAGCCGGGGTAGTCGAGGTCGACGACGAGGGCGTGGAAGAGCTCCTTGCCGAGGATGAGCGGAAGGGGCCGGCCGACCCGCTTCCCCACGCCGGCGAGGTCGATGACGGCCGCCGAGAGCGGGCCGATCTCCATCCCCGCGAGCTTCACCGTCACCCCCGAGACGATTCCGGCGCCGACGTTCCCCCCGGTGCCCCGCGCTTCGAGCTCTCCCTCGACGCGGAGCCCCAGCTTCTTCGCGAGCGCGCTGTCGAGAACGGTCATTCCCGCGCCCGAATCGAGGACGATGTCGGTGGCAACGCCGTTGACCTCGCCGCGGAGATAGACCCAGCGCTTCTGGTAGAGGTCGACCGCGAGCCACTCGGTCGCATTCCGGCCCGAGGGAAGGCGAACGACCGAGGCGCCCGTGGACGGCCGCGCGAAGAGGTCGTCGTCGAGACCGGCATTGACCGTCACCTTCTCCCACGACACCGTCTGCGCCTGACGCGCCGTTTCGCCTTCCGTCTCCTGGCGGAACGGGAACCGGAGGCCGTTCACGACCCGGAAGTCGGAGAGCTTCGTCCAGGTCGTCCGGCCGTCGGCTACGGACCGCGACCACGTCGACTCTCCCGTCTCCGGATCGACGAGCAGGTCGTACGTATCTCCGTCGGGGTAGGAGAAGCGAACGACCGTCCACGCTCGCCCGCCCTTCTCCTCACGGCTTGCAAGGCTCGTGATCACCCCGTCACCGCGAAAGTGCCGGCCGAAGGTGCGGTCGAGAGCGCGGCGCTCGGAGGCGGCCTTGTCGTGCCCCATCTCCTCCACCTGCCCGCTCGCGTTCTGCTCCCAGCCGCCGCCGCCGGCGAGCGCCTCGACACCCTTCATGACCTTCAGGTCGACCTCCGTCCTCTGCTTCCCGTCGCGGCGCGTGCGGACGGCGAGGGGGCCCGAAAGACCCGAGACCCGGATCGTCCCGGCGAGGGTCAGGTCCCGAACGGCGCCGAGGGCCTCCCACCCGCCGAGCCACCCGACGTGCTTTTCGATGAGGGCTGCGACGTCGTGCGGAACCGCGGGCTCCGCGGCGGGCGCCGGCGAGCCGAGCAGCGTGGCCACGCCGACGAGGAAGGCGAGGGGCCGGTGTATGCGGGCGGATGCGTGGTTCATCTGTCTTCTCCATCGGGTTCCGGGGAAATGGCTCCACCGGTGAGCTTCTGAAGGCGGCGCAGGCCCGCGGGCCGACTCGAAAGGAGCGATATGCCGACGAGGGAGTCGGCACCGGCGAGGGAGCCTCGCCCCTTCCAGGCCGTGTGGAGGATCTCCATGGCGACGTGGTTGTGGTGGAGACACGAGAGAAAGGTGCTGCGGCTCCAGACCGCCTGGTGGACGTTCGCGAGGGTGGCATCGAACAGGGCGAGGAGATGCTCGTCGGCGTCGACGACGAGAGAGAGCTGCTGGCCGGGCCACCCGGACAGAGCCCGTGCCGCGTCGGCCTCCGGCACCTCCGCGACTCCCGGGACGTCGAGCGGGGAGTAGACCTTCACGACGACGCGCACGCCGCGCGCGGCGGCGGCGGCAAGATCGGCGGCGAGCGCCTCGAGCGGACCCGGAAAAAGGTCGCCGAGGACGATCTCCCGCGCCCGTCCCAGCATCGCCCGGGCGCGCTCGAGGACCTGGTCGCGGCCGCGAAGGGTGTAGACCCGGTCGTCCGCGACGTCGACGCTCCGATCGGCGAGTGCGGCACGGGCGGCCTCGCGCTTCTCCCTGGCGCGGCGCTCGAAGCCCGCGAGAAATTCGTCGGGAGGGACGGCCCGGATCAGCCTGTTCCCGCCCTCGTCCACCTGCACCGCTCCTTGCTGAACCAGCGACGCAATGGCCTTGTAGCTATTCGCCGTCGGTTTGCCGATGCCGTGGCTGATGCGGTAGCCGGTGGCGGGTTCCCTCCCCACCAGGAAGGCGTAAACGAGCGCCTCGATCTCTGAGAAACCAAGCCCCTGCAGTGCCTTAGACAAATTGTCGTCACTAGTAGTAGCCACAGCAACTACTAATGTGGGTCGGCGCTGGGCGCAAGTCAAGGGAAAGGAGGGAGCCGGAGATTCCGCAGTCTCTTCCCATCGGTCCGGATCAGCCGGTGACGCTCGTTTCTGGCATCTCCGCCGGCTCCGCCCTCGCCACGCCGGTAACATTGGGTCGTGGACTACCAGCGTACCCTCCGGGAGATCGCCGACGAGGTGAGGCCGCTCGTCGGGCGGGGCCGCATCGCCGACTACATCCCCCCGCTGGCCGACGTTCCGCGCGGCCGTTTCGGAATGGTCGTCCGAACGATCGGCAGCGAGGTCTTCTCCGTCGGGGACGCTGAGGAGCGCTTCTCGATCCAGAGCATCGCCAAGGTCTTCAGCCTGACGCTCGCGATGCGGCTGGAAGGGGATACCGTCTGGGAGCGGGTCGGCCGCGAGCCGTCCGGCACGGCGTTCAACTCGCTCGTCCAGCTCGAGGTCGAGCACGGAATTCCGAGAAACCCGTTCATCAACGCGGGCGCGCTCGTCGTTCTGGACATGGTCCTGAGCCATCAGGCCCAGGGGCAGGACCTCGTCCTCGACTTCGTCCGCCGCGCCTCTGCGAACCCCTCCGTCGGCTACGACACCTCGGTCGCCGAGGCGGAACGGGCCACGGGACACCGGAATCGCGCGCTCGCCCATTTCCTCAAGTCGTTCGGGAACCTGAGGAACGACCCGGACCGGGTCCTCGACGCCTACTTCCTCCTCTGCTCCCTCTCGATGAGCTGCGCCGAGCTGGCCGCCGCCTTCCAGTACCTGGCCACGTCCGGGCTCTCTGCCGGCGGCGAGCAGGTCGCCACGGCGCGTCAGGTGAAACGGGTGAACTCCGTGATGCTGACCTGCGGCGTCTACGACGAGGCGGGCGACTACGCCTACCGCGTCGGCCTCCCGGCCAAGAGCGGCGTGGGAGGCGGAGTGGTGGCCGTGATGCCCGGCCGGTTCGTGGCGGCCGTCTGGTCGCCGTGCCTGAGCGAGAAAGGGAACTCGCTCGCCGGGACGATGGCGCTCGAGCTGCTGACGACGAAGACGGCGCTGTCGATCTTCTGAGGCGGACGTCTACTTCAGGACGAGCGGCACCAGGATCAGAACGCCGGCCGGGATGACGACGCAGGCGGCGAGGTTCATCCACATGCCGGCGCGCGCCATCGTGCCGATGGGGACGAGGCCTGAGCCGTAGACGATCGCGTTCGGCGGCGTCGCCACGGGGAGCATGAAGGCCATGCTGCAACCGAGGGCGCAGCCGAGGGCCGGCTCGAGCGGAGAGGCGCCCGCGGCCTGCGCGCTCGCGATGGCCAGGGGAATGAGCATCGTGGCGGCCGCCGTGTTCGAGGTGACCTCGGTGAAGAAGATGGAAAAGACGGTGAAGACGATGGTCAGACCCACCGTCGACGAGACGCCGGTCGCCGAAACGAGGCCGTGCCCGAGGGCCTCCGAGAGGCCCAGGCGGAACATCGCGCCGCCCAGCGAGAGCCCTCCGCCGAAAAGGAGAAGCGTTCCCCAGTCGATCTGTGTCGCCTCGCCCCAGGTGAGCGCGCACCGGCGCTCGCTTCCACCGCCCGGCAGGACGAACAGGAGGGCCGCCCCGAGAACCGCGACCGCCCCCTCGGGGAGCGCGCGGCCGAGCGCGGTCGACACCGGATGGCCGGAGCCGAGGAAGAGCGACACGATTCCCGGAGCCACCCAGAGCGCGACGGTGAAGAGAAACGCGGCAGTGACGCTTCGCTCTCCGGCGGTCATCGCCCCCGCGGGCGCGGCGGGTGCCGGGAGTGCCGGCCCCGTCCGCCCGGTCGCCCCGACACCCCGGAGCGGCACGCCCAGGACCAGGGCCGCGACGCCGATCATCGCCAGCATCACGGGGAAGGCGACGAGGAGCCACGGCACGAACCCGACCCGGATTCCGGCCAGGGACGAGAGCTGCCCGATGGCGACCAGGTTCGGGGGAGAGCCCACGGGCGTCCCGATGCCACCCACCGAGGCGCCGTAGGCGCACGCCAGCAGGAGCGACCGCGCGAGGGGCGTCGACCGTCCCCTCTCCCCGTCCATCGTCCCGAGCACCCCGAGCGCGATGGGAAAGAGCATGGCCGTCGTGGCGGAGTTGGACACCCACATCGATAGGACCGCGGCGAGCGCCGCGAACGTCCAGACGACCCTTCGCGGGGAAGAGCTCGCGGCCGGGATCGCCAGAACCGCCCGCGCGAGGCGCCGGTCGAGGCCGTGCGCGCTCATCGCCCGGGCCAGGAGGAACGAGCCCAGGAACAGGAAGATGATGGGATCGCCGAACGGCGCGAACGCCTCCCGGACTGGAACGACTCCGAGGACGACGGTGAGGGCCGGCCCGAGGACTGCCGTCACCGGCAGCGGGACGGCCTCGGTAATCCACCAGACGAGGACCCAGGCGACGACCGCGAGGAGCCAACCGGCCCCGGACCCGAGGCTCGGCGGAGGAAAGGCGAGGAGCAGGGCGAACGCGACCGGGCCGAGGACGAGCCCTGCCTTCCTGCGTCGTCTCTCGAAGCGCAGCTCCGTCTCGGAGAGACGTCCCTCCGGGGGATCGGACGAGGGAGAAGGCGTGAACGCCGGCACCGTCGAGGAGAAGTCTAGCCCCCGAACAGCGCTATCGTCGGGGGATGCACGCCTCGTCCTTCACACCGGCCCGGTATTCGCGCCACCGCGAGCTTCACCGAAGCGACCGCATCGGATGGCTCCGCGCCTCCGTCCTCGGGGCGAACGACGGACTCATCTCCACCGCCAGCCTCGTCGTCGGCGTCGCCGCGGCCGGGGCCGCTCCCCAATCGATCATCGTCTCGGCCGTCGCCGGCCTCCTGGCCGGCGCGATGTCGATGGCGGCCGGCGAGTACGTCTCGGTCAGCTCCCAGTCCGACACGGAGCGGGCCGATCTCGAGCGCGAGCGCGGCGAGCTGGCCACCGACGAGCACGGGGAGCGCGCCGAGCTGGCCGGCATCTACGTCGCCCGCGGCCTCGACTCCGAGCTGGCCGCCCGGGTCGCCGAGCAGCTCATGGCGCACGACGCCCTCGGCGCGCACGCCCGCGACGAGCTCGGGATCCACGACCTCACCGCCGCCCGGCCGCTCCAGGCTGCGCTCGCCTCCGCCGCGAGCTTCGCGGTGGGGGCCGCCCTTCCCGTCCTCACGGTCGCCCTGGTTCCGCGGGCCCAGCTCGTCCCCGTCATGGTCGGCACGACTCTCGTTCTCCTGGCGGGGCTTGGCGCCCTCGCGGCCCGGGTCGGCGGAGCCTCCGTCCTCGTCGGCTCGGGACGGGTCACGTTCTGGGGGGCGGTCGCCATGGCGGTCACGGCGGCGGCAGGGATGCTCTTCGGCGCCGCGGGCTGATGCGGAAACCAGGCGCTGTAATAGAAAATCAAGACCTGACCCTATAATCGGGCCGTGCCCCGGTACGCCGCCTTCCTCCGCGCCGTGAACGTCGGCGGCCGCGTCGTGAAGATGGAGAGGCTGCGGCAGCTCTTCGAGGAGACCGGCTTCACGGGCGTCTCGACCCACATCGCGAGCGGGAACGTCCTCTTCACGGCGGGACGGGGACGGGCCGCGACGCTCGAGGCGAAGATCGAGAAGAGGCTGGAGGCGGCGCTCGGCTGGGAGGTGGCGACGTTCCTCCGCACGCCCGCCGAGCTCTCGGCCGTCGCCGCGCACGAGCCGTTCGCCGCCGAGGACGTCGGCGAGGCCCAGGGGGTCTACGTCGGGTTCCTGAAGGAACCGCCGAGCCCCGAACAGCATGCCCTCGTCCACGGGTTCCGGACGCCGACCGACGAGCTCGCGGTGAGCGGGCGCGAAGTCTGGTGGCTCTGCCGCATCCGCTCGTCCGACTCGGACTTCTCGGGAGGGAAGCTCGAGAAGGCGCTCGGGCTGCGCGCCACGTTCCGGAACCTCACCACCGTCCGGGCCATCGCCGCCCGGCTGTCGGCCTGCCTCGTTCTCGCCGCGCTCAGCTTCGGCTGAGCGCGGCGAAAACGACGGGAGAGAGGCCCTCAGCGCCGGATCGGGACCGGTCCCGCGACTCCCGGGTCACCCACGGGGAGCGGGCTGTCCCCGTCGTGTCGCGGCCGGCGGGTCGGCGTGGGGGTGGCGGTCGACCGCGGAGGGCGGGTAGGCGTCGGTGTCCTCGTCGGCCGGACGGTCGGAGTCCGGGTCGGCGTCCGGGTGGGCGTCGAAGTCCAGCCCGGGGTCGCGGTCCTCGTGGGCCTGACGGTCGGCGTGGTCGTAGGACCTGGCGTCGCGGTCACGCGGGGGGTCGGAGTGGGGGTCGGCGTTCCACCGCCCGGAGGGTTCCCCTCGCCGTCCGGTCCGTTGTGGCAGGTGTAGCAGCCGAACGTCGTGCCGGCGGCAAAGGTCTTCGTACCGGCCCTCGTCTTCAGGGTCCGCTCGGCGAACCCGCGAGAGAGGACGGTCCCGCGATCGTCTGCGCCGTGACAGGTGCGGCAGGAGGCGAGGCTGCCCTCGGCCGCGTCTTCGTGCCTGTCGACCCACGACGAGCCGACCGGGTGCATCCCGTGAGGACCCCGGAGACGGTCTGCGGGACGTTCCCGCCGTGGCAGGCGGCGCACTCGCCGATCGTCCCCGCGTGCCCCTGCAGGTCGAGGCTCTGGAGGTTGTCGTTCACGTGGGAGGAGGGGTATTCCGCGTGCGTCGATCCGTGGCACGCCGCGCACTGCAGGCCGCCGTGCCCCTTCGAGAACCGGTAGAGAGAGAGGCCCGCGGCGGGCGTGTCGACGTTCGTCGCGAAGCGCGCGTCGGCGGCGACGCGGGGATTGCCGTCCCCGTCAAAGACGGACGTGAAGCGGATCTGGCCGGAGTTCTTCGTCGCCGTACCGGTGTGGCACTGCTGGCAGGTGGGCTCGTCGAACCAGCCCGTGCGCGTCGTCGCACCGACCGCCGCCATCAGGCCGTGGCAGTCCTGGCATTGCATGAGCATCGAGCCGTCGGCCGCCGTCGCCGCTCCCATCGCCCCGCGCAGGCACTTCGTCTCCGAGCCGGGGTGGCAGCGGTAGCAGGCCGACCGGTTCGTGGAGGAGCCGAGGGGCTGCCCGTTCGTCGGGTCGTTGACCCCCGCGTGCCGGGCGTGAACGGCCTGGGTGAGCGGCGGGATGCCGGCCTGGCCGCTGCCGGGGAGCGCCTCGGAGGCGTGGCACGCGGCGCAGAGGATCGGCTTTCCCCGGACCGTGACATTGGCGTAGAGGCCCGCTGGGTCGTACCCGGCCGCCGCGAGGGCGGGCGCATACGCCGGGCTCGAGGCGGCCGCCTCGTCGTGGAGCCGGAGGACGTTCAGGCGGTAGTCCCGCTCGGGGTCCGGGTCGAAGACCCAGCCCGCGGCCGGCCGGGCGTCGATGGGCGAGCCGGAGGCGTGGCAGGTCCGGCAGTCCATCTCGTCGGAGACGGGAAGGACGATGCGAGTGGACGAGAGGACGTTGCCCGAGGTGTCACGGGCCGTCACCTTCATCATCGGGTAGGGATTCTTGTTCCCCGCGTCGTCGTACGGGGTGATCGGGATCCCCTCGGCGATGAACCAGTTCTTCGAGGCATCGAACGTCATCGGCTTTGGCGCGTTCGAGGACCCCGGCATGTCCTTCCCCGCGAGCCCCGCGTCGACAGGTAGCGACGCGCCGAACAGCGCCACGACGTGGTCCCAGAAGTTCGTCTTGCCCTGCGACGTCGTGTTGATGGAGCCGGTCGGGTCGGCGACGGCCTCGTACGTCACCGTGACGGACGACGAGCTCTTCACGAGCTTTCCGGAAGCGTCGACGACGTGCGCCTGGATCGTGTTGTAGGGCGGCAGGATGGCGAAGACGCTGAAGTCGGCGTCCATGCAGTGCATCCCGAGGTTGTTCCAGGCGACGACGGTCCACCCCGTGGGGGAGACCGCCGCGCCCGGAATGAGGGCCAGGAGGAGCACCGCAAGAACCACCCCGAAATACACGATCAGCCGTACCCGCATATGACCCTCCTTCTCGTTAGGCACCCTGAAAACACTTCGGGCCGCATACACCTTTTGCCGGTGAAATGCGGCCCGAAATGGTCCTGTTACACGGTAGTGTCGCTCCTCTCGAGATCCCACGCAAGAACTTTCGAGGGCTCTCGAGGGGCGGGCCTGCTTACTGCCCTATTCCGACAGGTCGGGCGGCTGCACCGAAAAGAAGGGGCCGCGATTGCGGCCCCTGAACCCCTTGGATTGCGATGGAGGGCCGGCGGGAGTCCCCGCCGGCCCCTCCCCGTGACGATCTACCTGTTCTTGTCGTTGACGAACAGGCCCCGGGCCATGAACCCGATCGGAGCCGTCGTCGACTGGCCGGCGGCGTTGGTGGCCGTCGCCATGATCGTGTAGTTGTCGAACTGCTGGTAGGTGTGGGTCATGGTCAGCGTTCCGGCGGCCGGGTTGCTGACCTTGTCCACGTTATAGCCCTCACCGAAGTAGACGGATACGCTCGCGTAGCCCCCGGTGGGCACGGTCACCGCGCAGCTCACGCTCGCCTTCGGGTAGTCGGGCGTGCAGGTGCCGGTCACGGTGGGCGCCCCGGGGATCGCCTTGGCGGCGAAGGTCTGGGTGGCGCTGCCCGTGCCCGTCTCCTCGTCCTCGACCGTCAGGGTGATGGTGTAGTTGCCCGGAGCGGCGTAGGTGTGCGTCGCCGTCTTGCCGGAACCGTGCGCGGTGTTGTCGCCCCAGTTCCAGTCGAAGGCGCCGCAGTTCGCGGCGCTGCCGCGGCACTTGGTACCGGAGGCATCGACCGCGACCGTCAGCTCGTTGGCTCCCTGCTTCACCGTGAATCTCGCCTCCGGGCTGTCGTTGTGGATTCCCTTCGCGTAGGACGGCGAGGTTCGCCTTGGTCACGTAGCTCGCGCCGTTCGTCGTCGGGTTCTGCGTGACCGCGGCGTTCGTGACGCCGTGGGTCGCGGTGCCGGCGAGCGTGACGACGTTGCCCGCGATCGCCTTGACGTAGGTGTGGAGGTCGTACCAGGAGCCCGACTTGGCGAACGCGCCCGCTCCGGCGACGTTGATCCGCTCGCCGACGGCGAGCCCGGTCGTGCTCGCGACCGTGAGGGCGGCCGAGCCCGTCGCGATGGTGCCGGTCGTCTTCGCGTTCGCCGCGCCGCCGCCGTGGCACTGGCCGCAGGCGGCGTCGAGGTCGACCCAGACGGCGTTCGTGTAGCTGCCGTCGGGGGCGGTGTTCGCCGACGTGTTGGCGGTCATCGCCTGCGCGGGCGGGAAGGTCGAGTAGGCCGCGTCGGTGCTGATCCGGAAGAGGTGCTGCCCCTCCGGCATGTGGCACATGACGCAGGCTTCCATCGGGTCCTCTTCCGCCTTCTCGAGCGGCGTTCCGTGGCCCGCCGGGTGCATGAGGTGCTCGAGGTTCTTCACGTGGTGGCAGGTGTTGCACTCTTCGCGGAAGGGCTTCTCGCCGACCACGATGCTCGTGTGGATCTCGTGGCAGCCCGTGCAGCCGTTGCCCGTGCCGGAGGCCTCGCCGAGGGCCATGAAGGAGCTCTGGTACTTGCCGGCGGACGAGCCGTCGTATTTGCCCGACGCGATATCGCTCCACTTGCCGCTGAACTTGGCGTGCGGGCTGTTGAGGAACTGGTTGCCGGCCGGGTGGCTCGGGAACGTGACGGTGTTGTGGTACGGGCCGACCGTGACCGGCAGGCCGTTACCCGTCTCGGTCCAGGTCGCGCCGGCGGCGACGCAGGCGCCCTGCGTCGTCGTCTTGCCGTCGCTGCAGCTGCCGTTCGTGTTCGGGAGGCCGCTCGTCTCCTGGCGGTGGCAGTCCATGCAGACCGACGTGATGATCTGGCCGCGGTTCGTGTTGTTCCCGAACCACCGGCCGCCGGCGTCACCGCAGGTGACGACGTCGGTCGCGTAGGCGAACTGACCGCCGACCGTGTCGCAGGCCGACTTCGACCGGATGGCCCACCAGGTCTTGCCCGCCTCGGTGCAGTCCCTCTGGTTCGTGTACTTCACGTCGCTGCAGGTCCCGGCGCTGCAGTAGCCCTCGACCGTGCACTTCGAGAAGGTCCAGGCCGCGCCGGCCACCTGGCATGAAGCCTGGCTGCCGTTGGCGCGCCAGGTCTTGGCGGCGTCGCCGGTACCGCCCGTGCAGGCGGCCTGGGCGTCGGCCGTCTTGCACCAGCCGTCGGTCCACGTGTACTTGTTCGCCGTGCAGCTCGCCGAGTCGCCGTAGAACGCGTTGCTGCACCAGCCGGCCTTCGCGGCCACCCAGGTGCCGGCGACCGCCGTGCACTTGTCCTTCGTATTCGCGGCCGCCGTGCAGACACCCGGGGTCGGGTTGACGCTGCAGGCCGTCAGGAACGTGCCGCCGGTGGAATTGCAGGCGGCTTCGAGAGTGGAGCCCGAGGGAGCGCTCGACCAGCGGACGTCGGTACAGGCGCCGTTGTTGGCGTTCGGGCTCGTGAGGGCGTTGTGGTGGGTCGACATGCCCGCCGGGGCGCTGTAGGGCGGCCCCGAGGTCGCGTCGTCGACGGCGCTGCTGTGGCAGCGCGAGCAGGTGATGCCCCACTGGTCCCACGAGGACATGACGTTCTTGTCGCCCGCGACGCCGCCGCCCAGCTTGACCTGGCCGGTCGTCCCGGTGCCGTTCCAGGTGATGCCCGGGAAGTCCAGCTCGGGGTGCTTCTTCGCGTTCGGGGTCGTCCCCGCGTCGCTCGTCCAGCCGGTCGTGTGGCAGCGGCCGCACGAGTAGCTCATGTTGTTGAGCGTGGCCCCCGTGTAGATCGCGCGGGGGAGCGGGCCGAGCCAGTCGCCGTAGATCCACTTGAGGTCGAAGGTCCCGGCGCTCGTGGTGATGGTGTTCTTGGTCCAGTTGATGGTGTTCCCGGAGTCGTCGGCGGGGTAGATCGTCGGGTCCCACGTCCCGCCGGCGGCGACGCACTCGTGCTCGTCGGTGGCCGTCGCCTTGCCCGTGCAGGAGAACGGCGGCCCGCCCCAGGGCTTGAAGGCGGCGTCGACGGGCCGGGCCATGTTCTTGTGGCCCTGCATCAGCGTGAAGTTCGTGTCGCGGACGCGAGGCCCGTTGTACTGGGTCACGGTGTTGTGGCAGCGAAGGCACTGGTCGCCCGCGCCGTTGGACGTGAGCAGCCCGCCTGCGCCGTAGGACGAGTCGTCCCGGGCCGGCATGACCCACGCGGCCGTGCAGTTACCGGCCGTGACCCACGTGCCACCGTGCTGGGCGCAGTTGATCGCGTTGCGGTCGTCGTCCTGCATCACGACGGCGCAGACGCTGGCGGCGGCGTTCCAGTAGCGGTCCGTGGACGCCTTGCAGGCGGCCTCGGTCTTGTTGACGAGGTCGTTGCAGACGCCGGTGCTCCAGGAGTAGGCGCCGCTGGCGCCGAGCGCCGTGCAGGCCGCCGAGTCCTTGGCGACGAACCGGCGCGCAACGCAGTCGGGACGGGTCTTGGCCGTCAGGTCGGCCGGGCAGGCTCCCTGCTTGGGAAGGTCCCAGCCTCCGCGGGCGTTCTGGACGGCCCCGTCACCGAGATACTTGACGCCAGCCTGGGCGGTGCCGGCCCCGATGAGCAGCGCCGCTCCCAGGGCCGCTGCCGCGATGGGGACGATGCCCCGGGAATGTCCTCTTGCCTCTTCTCTCATGTAAACGAAGCCCTCCTCTTGAGGAAATGTGAAGCGGCCGATTCTAGTCCGCTATCACGCGTTTCCGCACGTACGGAAAGCAAATTCCCCTCGGTGCCCCGAGGTGAGACAGGTGCGCAAATTGAGGACCAGCAAGGGCCGGCTTCCCGGCGAAAGGGAATCCGGCTCCTGCGTCAGCGGCCCGGGTTCGCCAGCTCGTGGTCGACGAGCTCCTTGAACCGCTCGAACGGCTGCATCCCGGAGAGGGGTCGGCCGTTGACGAAGAAGGCCGGGGTGGCGTCCACCCCGATTCCCTCTCCGAGCTTCCGGCTCTTTTCGACGACGGGCGCCATCCGGCCCGAGTCGAGGCAGGCGTCGAACCGCGGCGCGTCGAGCTGGAGCGTTCGGGCGCGCCCCTTCAGGTCGTCGATCCCGAGCGCCCCCTGGCCCGCGAAGAGAAGATCGTGCATCTCCCAGTACCGGCCCTGCTCTCCGGCGCAGAGCGCCGCCTCGGCCGCCTTGGGGGCGCGAGGGTGCCCCGCCAGCGGGAACGCCTGGTGGACGAGGCGGACCTGCCCCTTGTACTCGGCGATCACCCTGCGGACCACCTCTTCCGCCTGGCCGCAGAACCCGCACTCGTAGTCCGAGAACTCGACGATCGTCACCGCGGCCCCGGCCGCGCCGCGGGACGGGCCGTCCGCCGTGAAGACGACCTTCGGGAGCAGGAGGGGGGGCAGGAGGCTCTCGACCCTGGACTCGGCGCGGAGCCGCGCGATGAACCCCTGGTGGGTCTCCTGCGCCGACTGTCCCTTCACGAAGGCGGCGATCTCGGCCTTCACCTCGGCGAACGGCGGGAGCGGGCGCCCGGTGGATTTCGTCTGGTCGTAGACCGCCTGCAGGATCGCCTCGGCGGGCTCGGGGACCTTGCGGACGACCTCACGGTCGAGGAGTACCTCGACCGTGATCCCTTCCTTCTTCGCCCGGGTCTCGAGGAGCCGTTTCTCCACGAGCCGGTCGAGCGCGCGGACCTTCTGCGCGTGGACCGCCTCGAGGAACTGCTTCTCGGCCGCCGCCATCGACGCCCTCGCCTCGACCATCAGCTCGCCCTCGGTGATGGGAGAGCCGTCCACGCGGGCCACGACCGCCTTCGGGTCCTGCGTCGCGACGAGGGCCGCCGGACCCTTCTCCCCCCCGGAAGGCTTCGAGCAACCGGCGAGGAGGGTGCCGACGAGGAGAGGCAGGACCACGAGACTTCTCATCGCGCCATCTTGCCGAGGAGTGGCGAAACTCGCAACGAGGCGGTTGTTTCAGTCCGGAGAACGAGGCGGGGAGGGGCAGACCGGGCCTTCGCCCTCCGCCCGTTCTCGCCTCGACCGCGCGGGGCCCCGGCTCCGATATCTTCTATAGAATAGATCGGCTTGGCGTTCGTCGCGGAGGAGTCGTCGGGCCTTCCGGGGTCAGGAGAGGAGGCGCTTCAGGCGCCGCCAGTGCCTCGCTACGGCGCGCTGGGCTTCGGCCTCCATCACCCGGTAGAGGGCGAGCACCTCCTCGCCGCACGCGCTGAGGAGGGCGCCTCCCCGCTGGGCGCCGCCGCGCGAGAGCTCCACGAGCGGGCTCCGGAACGCCTGGTTCATCGTCTTCACGAGGCCCCAGGCGTGCATGTAGGACATCTGCAGCTCGCTGGCGGCGACCCGCAGGCTCCCCGTGCGCCGGATCGCTTCGAGAAGCTCCACCATCCCCGGTCCGACGAGGACTTCGCCGTCCCGCAGGACCCGGAACCTCGGCTTCAGCCGGGCGGGGCTCGGGGCCGGGCGTTCGGTTCCCGGCTTCTTCGACGGCTTCAACACGTCACTTCCACGGCGACGCGCCAGTTTCGCAGGTTCCCGGCGGAATCCGAAGGGCGGGCGCGGACGCCGAATTCGAACGGAGGACCCGTGAACAAGGCATACCGTCTCCTCGTCCTGTTCCTGCCGTGCATCGGCCTTTCCTCGCTGTCCGCCCGGGCGGAGGACCCGACCCCGAGCTACGAGGCCTACGCTCTCGCCCGCGTCACCGTGACCGCCGAGGCGGACAGGGTCGACGAGACCGCCCTGACCGTCGCCGTGACGGCCGAGGAGATCGCGGCCCGCAACGCGAAGAACGTCGCCGAGGCGCTCGCGAACGTCCCGGGCCTCCGCGTCTCGACCGGCCGGAAGAACGAGCCGACGGTCTACGTCCACGGCTTCGACCAGAGCCGCGTCCAGGTCCTGATCGACGGCGTCCCGTACTACGAGACGAACTACGGCAAGCTCGACCTCGCGCAGATCCCGACCGACAACGTCGCCCGGATCGAGATCACGAAGGGGGCCGCCTCGGTGCTGAGCGGCGCGAACGCCCTCGGCGGAACCATCAACATCATCAGCAAGACCGCCGGCACGACGCCGCACACCGAGATCCGGGCCGAGGGAGGCGACTGGGCCACCGGCCGATTCTCCGCGACGCACGGCCAGCGGCACGGCGCGCTCAGCTACTGGCTGAACGTCTCGGGGGAGACGAGCGGCGGAACGCCGGTCTCCGGCTCCTACGAGCCGAAGGTCGGGACGATCGTCCAGAAGAACCCGAGCAAGACGACTCCGGCGGTCCTGGAGGACGGCGGGAAACGGGAGAGCTCCGACACCCGGTCGCTGAACGCCTGGGGAAAGGTGGGCTGGGAGCCCTCCTCCGCGTCCGCGCTCTTCCTCAACCTCCACTACTTCGACCGCGACAAGGGCGTCCCCCCTTCGACCGACAGCGTGCAGGTCTTCCTGAAGCGGCCCGCGTTCTCCCAGTTCAACGAGATCCCGACGTACCGCGACCTCGGTGTCGATCTCGACGGCAGGCACCAGCTCGCCCCGGGACTGACGCTCAAGGCGAAGGGCTTCTACCACGAGCACGTCGACGACCTCGTCTCGTACAAGGACGCGGAGCACCGCGAGCAGATCGCCGTGAGCCGCTACGACGACACTCTCGCGGGGGGCAACCTCCTCGGCGAGTGGCAGGTGGCGACCTCGAACACCCTGCGCTTCTCGGCGCACCTGAAGGACGACACGCACCGCGAGCGCGACGACGCCTACCTTCCGTTCGCCGAGTCGAGCTCGATCACCGGATCGGTCGGGCTCGAGGACGCGATGACCTTCTCGAAGGGTCTTTCGGCGGTCGGGGGCGTCTCCTTCGACTGGTTCGACGTCTCGAACGCGAACCGCAACGTGACGGACGGCTCGACCGGTGACTTCGTCCGCCAGGACCCGCTCGCGACGCCCAGCGACTCGCAGGTCAACCCGATGGCGGGACTCGTCTGGCGTGGGACCTCCGGGACTGTCGTGAACGCCGCGATCGCGCGCAAGAGCCGGTTCCCGACCCTCTCGCAGCTCTACTCGACGAAGAACGGGAACACGGCGCTCGAGTCCGAGAAGAGCCTCAACACGACCGTCAGCGTCTCCCATCCGCTCGGGGCGACCGTGCGGCTGGAGCTCGGCGGCTTCTACTACGACGTCCGGAACCTGATCTCGCGGAACGGGTCGGGCAGCCTGAACATCTACCAGAACATCGGGCAGGTCCGGATGGCCGGCTTCGAGACGGTCGTCGAGGTCACCCCCGTCCCGGATCTCACCCTGCGCGCGGACTACACCTACGTCCATTCCGCCGACCAGAGCGAGGGGCGCGTCACGGACGACGTGACGAACGTTCCTGCCCACAAGGCGGGCTTCCTCGCGTCGTACACGGTGCCGGGTCCGAAGACGCTCCTCGACCTCGACGCCGTCTACGTCGGGTCGATGTACACGAGCCTCCCGTCGCCCATCTACCCGAACGACCCCGTCAAGGAGATCGACGGCTACGTCCTCCTCGGGGCGAAGGTCACGCAGGAGGTGGTGAAGGGGATTCGGGCCCACGTGGCGATTCGGAATCTCCTCGACGCCGACTACGAGAGCGAAGCGGGCTTCCCGGGCCAGGGACGGACGTTCGCCATGGGGGCCGCGGCGACGTTCTGAAAACCGCCCTCGCGCCGAAGGCGGGCCGGTCCTCCGGCCCGCCCGGGCGGGAGGGATTCCGACCTCGCAACCTCAGGCCCTGAACGAAACAGCCGCGGGGGGAGACCCGCGGCCTGTGCTCTTCGAAATAAATGGTGGAGCTGAGGAGGATCGAACTCCCGACCTCTAGAGTGCGATTCTAGCGCTCTCCCAGCTGAGCTACAGCCCCACCGTGGGGGCGGAGAATCTAGCCGGTACGGGTGGATTCGTCAATCGGAGCCGTTTGGGGAGCCGTTCGGAGTGGAGCCGTCCACCGGCTTCCCGTCGCCACCGTCATCCGTACAGAGAGCTGTTCCGTTCTCGGGACTCGCGGGGCTGACGGGGTGAACCCCGGAGCCGTGCCCCGCCCCGTGCCCGGTCCCTCGCCGGACCTGCGCCGCCTCGGACGGACCGAGACGAAGGTCGCTGGCATCTTCGCTTTCGGATCGACGGCGGGCGTGCGGGCGATAGACGTCCTCGAGGCTGGTTCCCTGCAGGACGCCCCGCTCTTCGGCGTCGGCGCGCATGTAGAGGGCGCGGAGGATCGCTGCGGCCGGCTCGGAACCCGTGGGGACCGCACGCGGCGCCGCTTCGCCGACGGCGCGGGCCACGGCGTAAAGGGTGATCGTGTCGGGAGGACGCGCCAGGCGGACGCTCTCGCCCGTCACGTCCACGAGCCCGGCGGTGCCGAGGCGCTTGAGACGGGACCTGAGGTCGTCGGCGGCGCGGCCGCAGGCCTGGGCCAGAGAAGGGATGTCCAGGGAGACGCCCGCGTGCCACGCCTCGGTGAGGCGGAGGAGGAGCTGCACCGCCTCCTCGAGCGCCCCCGGCTTCTTCGCCGCGGGCGGCGGGGCGTCGTGGGCGAGGAGCTCGTCGCGGAACTGGACGGCGTGCGCGAACGAGAAGCCGAAGAGGAGGATCGTCCAGGCGAAGCCGGTGGCCGTCACGAAGACGGCGATGGCGCTGATCGTGCCGTAGACCTTCGCGGCGCCGGCGGCGGCGACGAACCCGAGGGTGAAGAGCTGCCTCAGTCCGGTCAGCCCTGCGCCCGCGAGGACACCGGCCGCTGCGGCCGCGCCCCAGCGGACCTGGGCCGACGGGACGACCTTGTAGATCAGGGTCAGGGCGAAGATCGACGCGAAGAGACCGCGCAGGTGGAGCTGCGTCAGGGGGACGCCCGCTTCGAGGAGAAACGAGGTCGCGACCCCGAGGGCCACCGGCCCGAAGACGACGACGAGGACGGCGAGGGCGAACCGCTGGCTCACCCGCCTCGGCCGGAGGGTTCCCCAGAGGTGGTTCGCGGCCCCTTCGACGTCGAAGTAGACGCGCAGCGACGTGAGGACGAGGAGCGCGGTCGCCACCCAGGAGGCCGCCTGGGCCTCGTCGACGAGCGCCTCCACGCCCCTGAGGACCTCGCGCGAGGTGCCGGGTACGAAGAAGCGGAGGAGCCTGAAGAAGCCCGTCCCCCGCTCGCCGAAGAAGGTCGAGGTGAGGACCGTGACCGCGACGACGAGCGGGATGAACGAGAGGAGCGACGAGTAGGCGAGGCCGGCGGCGAGCCCCACGCCGCGTCCGTCGAGGAACGACTTCACGCTCCTGCGAAGCACGACCCAGGCGAGCGCGATCGCCCGCCCGATCCCCTTCAGCTCGGGGGCGCGGACGGGGAAGGCCCCGGTCCCGCGGCCCAGGTCAGACCTCCACGACGTCGTCGGGCTCGGGGACGTGGACGAGAAGGCCGAGCTCCGACCGGAGGCGGGCGGCGAAGGTGTCCTGCGCGGCCGGCTCGCCGTGGGTCAGGTAGACGCGCTTCGGCGGCGTCGGCGCGGACTTTATCCACGCGATGATCTCGTTGGCGTCGGCGTGCGCCGAGAGGGCCGGGATCTTCTTGATCGCCGCCTTCACGGTGAGACCCTCGCCGAGGACCGTCACGTCGGTCTCCCCTTCCAGGAGGCGCCGCCCGAGCGACCCCTCGGCCTGGTACCCGACGAAGAGGACGGTGTTCCGCGCGTCGGGCAGGCGGTGGAGGAGGTGGTGCAGGACGCGCCCGCCCGTGGCCATGCCCGAGGCGGAGATGACGATGCCGGGTCCGGGGAGGTCGTTCAGCTTCTTCGACTCGTCCCGCTTTCTCACGACCGTGAAGTAGGGCGTCTGAAGCGGAGAGCCGACGTTGTCCTCCAGCTCCTGCATCTCGACGTCGTGCTCGGAGCGGTAGCGGCAGTAGAGCTCGACGACGGAGTTGGCCATCGGCGAGTCGACGTAGACCGGGACCTTCGGGAGGCGCCCCTCCTCGAAGAGCTCGAAGAGGTGGTAGAGGATCTCCTGCGTCCGCCCGACGGCGAAGGCGGGGATGACGGTGAAGCCGCCGCGCCGGAAGGAGTCGGAGAGCTCCCGCCGGAGCTGTTCCTTCGGGTCGGTCGCCTCGTGGAGCCGGTCGCCGTACGTCGATTCGCAGACGAGAACGTCGCAGGCGGGGAGCGGGGCGGGGTCGTGGAGGATCGGGACGGCCCGGCGCCCCAGGTCGCCGGAGAAGACGACGGTCTTCCAGTCGTCCTCCGGGTCGCGGTAGCGGATCTCGGCGAAGGAGGCCCCCAGGATGTGCCCCGCCCGGTGGAGCTTGACCTTCAGCCCCTTGTGGAGCGTCGTCTCCTGGTCGAACTCCATGCGATGGAGGAGCTGAAGCGACCGGTTCGCGTCGTCCTCGGTGTAGAGGGGCTTCGCAGGCTGGTGCCGGGAGAAGCCCTTCTTGTTGGCGAACCGGGCCTCTTCTTCCTGGAGCCCGCCGGAATCGGGGAGAAGTACCCCGAGGAGGGCTTTCGTCGGAGGGGTCGCGAGAGCCCGCCCCGTGAAGCCGTCGGCGGCCAGGCGGGGAAAGTAGCCGGTGTGGTCGATGTGCGCGTGGGTGAAGAGGACGTCGTCCACGGAGGCGGGGCTGAAGGCGAGCGGCCTCCAGTTCCGCTGGTGCATCTCGAAGCCGCCCTGGAAGAGGCCGCAGTCGACGAGGAGGCGGTAGTGGTCGAGGGTGAGGAGGTACTTCGAGCCGGTCACCGTCCGGGCCGCGCCGTGAAAGCCGATCTTCATCGGGGTCCTCCTCCCTCCATCGTAGCCCCGGGGCGTCCGTTCGCGATGGAAGGGGCCTGCCCGCCGTGCGAAGATTCAGCTCCGACTACTGGTAAGGGAGGTCCATATGGCCGAAACGATCGACGCCGCGAAGATGGTCGACGAGAAGATCGACGCCGCCCGCGAGGGCTTTGGCGGACGCGTCAAGGAGAAGATCGGCGAGGTCGCGGACGGGGTGAAGAGCCGCGCGGGCGCCCTGCGCGACAAGATCCGCGACACGGACTGGGACGAGGTCACCGACAAGGCGACCGACTACGTGCGGCAGAACCCCGGCAAGTCGCTCGCGATCGCCCTCGGCGTCGGCTTCGCGCTCGGGCTCCTTCTGCGCCGGCGGAGCGACGACTGATGTCGGAGCCGACGATCCGCCCGCCCGCCCCGCACGGGGCGTCGCCGGACGGCCCCGTCGGGGGGGCCGAGGCGCCGTTCGCGTTCGAGCGGGGGCTCGAGCTCCAGAACGTCGCCCTCGACGTCGTCCGGAAGTACCCCGTCCCGTGCCTGCTCGGCGCCGCCGCCCTCGGGTTCTGGATCGGCCGGCACCGCGGGAAGGCGATCGCCGCGGCCGCCGCCGGGCTGGCGACGAACGCGGTGATGAGGCAGCTCTCCCGGGCGTTCGAGTCGACGGACTTCTGACGGGCGGTGCGCCTGCAGCCCTGACCCGGAGGGGTCCGGGCCCGTGAGCGCACCGGAACTTTGCGTTCGGACCCGCCCGGAAGGGGTGATACTGGAGCCGCGGCAGCCGGTCAGCTCCAGACGCACGGCGCGGGCCGGTTCCGCGGAACGAGGTGAGCCATGAGCGACGAGCAGAAGGAAACCACCGGGCAGGACTGGAGCGGGGTCGCGTCCGTCGGGACGGAGTCCGAGGCCAGTTTCATCGTCGGGTTCCTCGAGAGCCGCGGCATCCCCACGCGCCTCGTCGACAAGAGCTTCTCGCAGAACCCCGTCCCGGCCGACGAGGACCTCGCCGCCATCGAGGTCGCGGTCCCTTCGGATCGCTTCGAGGAGGCGTCGGCCAGCCTCGAGAAGCGCGACGATGACTTCGCCTCGGCCACCGAGGGGGAGGCGACCCTCATGACCGACGAAGGCCCCGCCGAGATCGACCCGACCGAGAACGGGTCGAACTGACTAGAATTCCAGAATCGGCGTGAATCCAGCCCGGATCGGTCGCTACGAGATCCTGCGCCCCCTCGGGAAGGGGGCGATGGGTGTCGTCTACCTCGCGCGCGATCCACAGATCGAACGGACTCTCGCCTTGAAGACCGTCCGGTTCGACGGGCCGTCGCAGAGCTTCAGCGTCTCCGAGGCCAAGGCCCGCTTCCTGAAGGAAGCGAAGATCTCGGGGCGGCTGCAGCACCCGAACATCGTCACGGTCTTCGACGTCGGCGAGGACGAGGGCGTGCTCTACCTCGCGATGGAGTACATCTCGGGAGGGGCTCTCAACCAGCGCCTGACCGACGGCCTCGATTTCCCGATTCCCGAGCGGATCCGGATCCTCTCCGAGGTGGCCGACGCGCTCGCCCACGCCCACCAGCGCGGCGTCATCCACCGCGACGTCAAGCCGGCGAACATCCTCCTCACCGAGGCCTCCGTCGCCAAGGTGACCGACTTCGGAATCGGGAAGCTCCTGACGGGGGACACCGACCTGACGTCGACCGGGCAGATGGTCGGCTCGCCGGCCTACATGTCCCCCGAGCAGATCCGGGGCGACAAGCTCGACGTGAGGAGCGACATCTTCTCGCTCGGCGTCGTCCTCTACCAGACGCTGACGCTGAAGAAGCCCTTCCCGGCCGACACGCTGACGACGCTCGTCTACCAGATCCTCAACAACGAGCCCGACGACCCGCTCGTGCACAACGGCGAGCTCCCTCCCGAGATCACCGAGATCGCCCTGAAGTGCCTCGCCAAGGACCGCGAGCAGCGCTACGGAGACGCAGCGGAGCTGGCCGACGACCTCCGGGCCGTCATCGGGATCGTCCCTCTCGTCTCGACGTCGGGGCTCACCGAGAGCAAGGTCGGCCGGGCGCGAAAGCAGGCCGCGGTGGCGGCGGTGGCGGCCCCCCCGACGATGCAGATGCCGGCGGGGACGTCCCCTCGCGCGCTCACCGGCACTCAGGTCTCGGCATCCGGCGGACCTCCGACCGACGTCTCCGGGTCGCGGCGAATGACGAGGACCGGCGGGAGGACCTCGACGACCTCTTCGCAGCACAGCCCTGCGGCGATGGCCGGGGCGGCCGCCGGAGGGCTCGTCCTGGCGGGGATCGTCGTCGGCGGCTTCTTCTTCCTCCGCTCACAGGGCCTCTTCGGGCGGGGCGGCCCTCCCCCCGCGGTCGCTCCCGTTCCCACGGCCACCGCGACTCCCGAGGCCGGTGCGGATCTCGCTCCGACCCCGGGACGGCTCCCGTCACGCCCCCGATCGCGCCGGGAACGACCCCCGTTCCGGAGCCCACGGCGACCCCGGCCACAGCTGGGATTGCTCCGCCCGGCGGCCGAACCCCCGTGCCGACCCGCACGCCCCGACCGAAGCCGACGGACACCGCCACTCCCGTGCCGACGACGCCGCCCACGGTCACACCGACGCCTCAACCGGTCATCCCCGCGGACAAGACCTACATCACCCGCCGGTCCGTGAAGATGAACGTGTCGCCCTCCCAGGCCCGCGTCTTCATCAACGGCCGCTATGTCGGGATTGCGGACGACTGGGACGACGCCGGAGGCGGATCCCTGCTGACCTTCACGTCCGACGGGCGGCAGCGAATCCGGCTGACCTACCCCGGCCGCAAGGACATGAACGTCGACGTCGTCGTCGCGGCGAGCGTCGGGGAAGACCGCGTCGAGATCGATCGCTCGCTCGAGAAGGGGTCGCCCGACGGACCGACCGGCCCCGGCGGAAAGATCTCGCGACCCGACTACCAGACCGTCGGCCTCGTCCGGGTCGAAGTGGAGCCCCCCTCCGCGACCGTGTTCGTGGACGGGAACGACATGGGCCCCGCGTCGCGGTTCCAGGCGCAGGACATGCAGTTCAGGGAACAGAGGGTCTACGACGTCGTCCTGACGGCGCCCGGCTACCTGCCCCGGACGGTCCGCGTCCTCGTCTCCCCCTCTACGGGAAAGGAACGGGCCATCGTACGGGAGAAGCTCCGGAAGCCCTGAATCCCGCCTAGAAGGGGCCGGCGAGGACCCGGAACGTGGCCGCCTTGCGGACCGACTCCTCGAACCGGCGGACGAGGGCGACGACGATGCCGCCGAGAAGGGGCGCCCCTTCCGGCGTTCCATCGGTCAGGAGTCGTCGGAACACTTCCCGCGGCAGGGCGAAGACGGTGACCGGCCCGTCCTGGGCCACGACGTCGGCCGAGCGCGGGGAATCGTCCACGAGGGCCATCTCGCCGACGACCTCGCCCGGGCCGAGGAACGCGAGAGCCTCCTCGCCGACGCCGGGGATCCTCACGGAGACGCGCAACCGGCCTTCGGCGACGACGTAGGCCTCTTCTCCCGTATCGCCCGCCGCGAGGAGACGGCTGCCGGCGGAAATCCGCCGCTCGGTCAGGCCGAGGTCGGGGAGGGTCGTCGGATCGAGGCCGGCGGCGTCGAAGAGGTCCTGCACGCGCCGCGGATCGGCCGGGGAGCCCGCGGGCGATTCGGCTGCCGGGGACGCGGGCCTCGGCTTCCAGCCCGGGTCCGGCACGACGTCGTCGAAGAACCGGACGAGCGAGGCGTTGACCTCGCGCAGGGCCGTCGTCACGCTCGCCAGCGCGAGGCGCCGGAATGAGGCCCCGAGGGGCGACGGGTCGAAGAGGTGCTGACGGGCCTCGGTCCCCGAGAAGACGTACATGCCGGCCCCGGAGCGAGGGTCGTAGCGACAGAGATCGTAGGCCCCCGTGAGGGCGCCGTGGAGCGAGAGAAACGACGGGGCCCGCGGTGTGCCGACGGGGTGAGGGCCGAAAGGGGTGAGGACGTTCGCGACGACTTCCCCCTCGGCGAGGAGGTAGACGTCGTCGGACCCGTCCGTCATCGGAGAGTCCGCGTCGAGCGGAATGAGGAGCCGCCCTTCCGAGAGGACGGAGACGTCGCGGGAGGAGGTGTCGGTCATGGGGCGGAAGAGAGTCTATCGAGGTTTTGCCTCGCCGGCCCTTCCCGCGGTTGACGACCTCCCGCGGCAGCCGTATCGTGCCCGGCCGGGCCTATGAACGCTCCAGAACTCTCCTCCCTCAAGCGCACACCGCTGTTCGAATCTCACAAGGCTCTCCACGGCAAGCTGGTCCCGTTCGGGGGCTGGGAGATGCCCGTCCTGTACTCCGGCCTCGCAGACGAGCACGTCGCGGTCCGGACGAAGGCCGGTCTCTTCGACGTCTCGCACATGGGCGAGATCCGCGTGAGGGGCCCGAAGGCGTTCGAGGTGGTCCAGAAGATCACCTGCAACGACGTCGCGGTCCTCGTCGACGGCCGCATCCAGTACTCGGCCTTCCTGACCGAGCGCGGGACGTTCGTCGACGACCTCCTGACGTACCGCCTGGCGGCCGACGACTACCTCCTCGTCGTCAACGCCTCGAACACCCCGAAGGACGTCGCCTGGGCGAAGTCGTTCGCGGTGGAGGGGGCGACGATCGAGGACGAGTCGCCCGCCTGGAGCCAGATCGCCATCCAGGGGCCGCTGGCCCAGGAGATCCTCCAGCCCTTCGTGAAGGCCGACCTCGCGACGGTCGCCTACTACTGGTTCACCTGGGCGGACGTCCTCGGCGCCCGCTGCATCGTCTCGCGCACCGGCTACACCGGCGAGGACGGCTTCGAGATCTACGGCCCCGCGGACGCCGCGCCGAAGATCTGGAACGCCCTCATCGAGGCCGGCACGCCGAAGGGTCTCCTCCCGGCCGGTCTCGGGGCTCGCGACACTCTTCGCCTCGAGGCGAAGCTCGCCCTCTACGGCAACGACATCGACGACACCGTCACCCCCTGGGAAGCGGACCTCGGCTGGATCGTCAAGATGAAGAAGGGCGATTTCGTCGGCCGCGACGCCCTCGCGAAGCAGAAAGAGCAGGGACTGACGAAGAAGCTCGCGGGCTTCTTCGTCGACGGACGCGGCATCGCCCGGCACGGCTACCCCCTGAAGGTCGAGGGGTCCGGCGAAGCCGGCGTCGTCACCTCGGGCACCCAGACGCCCACCGTCGGCAGGGCCCTCGGCCTCGCCTACGTTCCGCTCTCGGCGACCACCGTCGGGACCCGGCTGCTCGTCGACGTCCGAGGGAAGGACGTCCCGGCCGTCGTCGTTCCGACCCCCTTCTACAAGCGCGCGTCCGCCTAGGACGTCTTCGCCAGGAGTCGAAAGCCATGAGCAGCTATCCCGACGACCGCCTCTACTCGAAGAGCCACGAGTGGATCCGCGTGGAGGGCGAGACCGCGACGATCGGCATCACCGACCACGCCCAGAAGGAGCTCGGAGACGTCGTCTTCGTCGAGCTGCCGGACCTCGGCGAGATCTTCGACGAGGGCCAGGAGTTCGGCACGATCGAGTCGGTCAAGGCCGTCTCGGAGCTCTTCCTTCCCGTCGCGGGCGAGATCGTCGAAGTGAACAAGACCCTCGTCGACGAGCCGAACGCCGTCAACGAGGACCCGCACGGCGACGGCTGGCTCGTTCAGGTGAAGGTCAGCTCCGACGGCGCCCTCGACGGCCTGATGAACGCGGCCGCGTACGAGAAGTTCGTCGAGGAAGAGGCGAAGGCCTGACCCCCATCCGCCCCCGGATCGCGGCGTAGAGAGCTAAAGACGAGGGGCCCGCGCGTCCGCGCGGACGCCCGGGAGATCCCGCATGCGCTATATCCCCAGCAGCCCCGCCGAGCAGGCGGCCCTCCTTCGCGAGGTCGGCGTCGCCTCCGTCGACGACCTTTTCGCCACCGTCCCGCGCGAGGTCTTCCGGAAGGATCCGCCCCCTCTCGCCCCGCCGATGTCGGAGATCGAGCTGAGGCGCGAGCTGGGCGCGATGGCCGCGAAGAACGCCGCCGCCACCTGCTTCGCATCCTTCCTCGGCGCCGGCCTCTACGCCCACCACTCGCCGGCGTTCGTCTCGCAGCTCCTCCTGCGCGGCGAGTTCCTGACGTCCTACACGCCCTACCAGCCCGAGGTCTCGCAGGGGACGCTCACGGCGATCTGGGAGTTCCAGTCGCACGTGGCGCTCCTGACCGGGATGGACGTCGCCAACGCCTCGGTCTACGAGGGGGCCTCGGCCCTCGTCGAGGCGGTCCTGATGGCCGAACGGCTGACGAAGAAGCGGACCAGGATCGTCGTCTCGAAGACGATCCACCCCGAGTACCTCACGACGCTTCGCACCTACCTCGCGAACCTGGGGCTCGAGATCGTCGAGGTTCCGGCCGGCGAGGATGGCGTGACGAACCCTGCGGCCCTCGCGGCGGCCGTCGACGACGAGACGATCGCCGTCGCCGTCCAGTCGCCGAACGTCTTCGGCCTCGTCGAGGACTGGTCCGTCGCGGCCGAGGCGGCGCACGCGAAGGGGGCCCTCGCCATCGGCGTCGTCAACGAGATGTTCTCGCTGGCCCTCCTGAAGCCGCCGGGCGCGGCGGGGATCGACATCGCCTGCGGCGAGGCGGCCTCCTTCGGCCTCCCCGCATCCTTCGGCGGCCCGCTCGTCGGCTTCCTCGCCTGCCGCGACGGCTTCAAGCGGCAGATCCCGGGGCGCCTCGCCGGCCGGCTCGAGACCCCGGAAGGCCCCGTCTTCGCGCTGACCCTCTCCACGCGCGAGCAGCACATCCGGCGCGAGAAGGCGACCTCGAACATCTGCACGAACCAGGGGCTCTTCGCCCTCGCGGCGACGATGACCCTCACCGCCCTCGGAAAGCACGGCCTGCGCGAGACGGCCCTCCTCTGCCTCTCGAAGTCCGAGTACCTGAAGGCGGGGATCGGAAAGCTGGGGAACGGGAAGTTCGCCGTCGCCTTCCCCGGGGCGACGTTCAACGAGTTCGCCCTCCGGTGCGGTCCTCCCGTCGACGAGGTCCTCTCCGCCCTCGAGAAGGCGCAGATCCTCGGCGGCGTGCCGTTCGCCCGCCTCGCCCCCGGGTCGGGCGAGCACGAGGACCTCCTCCTCGTCGCCACGACCGAGCGGATCCGCCGCGAGGACCTCGACCGGTTCCTCGACGTCCTGAAGGGTTTCTGAGGAGGCGACCATGAGCGACCACGGAAACCTCACGAACCCCGCTCCCGACGCCGCGCGGCTCGACCGCCGTCGCGGCGCCTCCTCCATCTTCGACGCCTCCCGTCCCGGACGGCGGGGCGTCCTCCTCCCGCCGCTCGACGTCCCCGGGGCGGACCCGGAGGCGCTGTTCGGTGCGCTCCACCGGACCGAGGTCGAGGGAGAGGTGGAGGCGTCGGAGGTCGACGCCGTCCGGCACTTCACCCGGCTGTCGCAGAAGAACCTCTCGATCGACGCGAACCTCTACCCGCTCGGGTCGTGCACGATGAAGCACAACCCGCGGATCAACGAGGAGATCGCGCGGCTCGCCGGCTTCGCCGACGTCCACCCGTACACCCCCGGGCACCTCTCCCAGGGGGCGCTCGAGCTGATGGCCCGCCTCGAGGCGGCCCTGATCGCCCTCACCGGCTTCGCGCGCGTCACGCTCCAGCCCTCCGCCGGCGCCAATGGCGAGCTGGCCGGCTGCCTGATGATCCGCGCCGCCCACGTGAAGGCCGGAGCCCCGAGGAAGTACGTCCTCGTCCCCGACTCTGCCCACGGCACGAACCCCGCCAGCGCTCACTTCGCGGGGTACCAGGTGAAGGAGCTCGCCTCCACGCCCCGGGGGACTCTCGACCCCGCCGAGCTCGAGAAGATGATGACCGACGAGGTCGCCGCCGTGATGATCACGGTGCCGAACACGCTCGGCGTCTTCGAGGAGAACATCCTCGAGGTCACCCGGATCGTCCATGCGAAGGGCGGCTACGTCTACCTCGACGGCGCGAACTTCAACGCGTTCGTCGGGAAGATCCGGCCGGCCGACATGGGTGTCGACGTCATGCACATGAACCTGCACAAGACGTTCTCGACGCCCCACGGCGGCGGCGGCCCGGGCGCCGGCCCGGTCGGCGTCGGCGCCGCGCTCGTGCCGTTCCTCCCCGTCCCGACGATCGAGCCCGAGGGAACGGGCTTCCGCCTCGACTTCGACCGCCCCGACTCGATCGGCCGGATGCGGACCTTCTACGGCAACTTCGGCGTCCTCGTCCGCGCCCTGACCTACATCCTGTCGTACGGCCAGGAGATCGGCGAGGTCGCCGAGAACGCCGTCCTGAACGCGAACTACCTCCGGAAGAAGCTCGCCCCGTTCTACCACCTCAAGTACGACGCCCCGAGCTACCACGAGGTCGTCTTCGACGACACCCTCCAGGCGGCGAAGGGCGTCCACAACATCGACGTCGCCAAGCGCCTGATGGACTACGGTTTCCACCCGCCGACGATGTCCTTCCCCCTCATCGTCCACGGCGCGCTCATGATCGAGCCGACCGAGTCCGAGCCGATCGAGGAGCTCGACGCCTTCGCCGACGCGATGATCGCCATCGCCCGGGAGGCCGAAGAGAGCCCCGAACTCGTCACCTCGGCGCCCCACGTCACCCCGGTCGGCCGGGTCGACGAGGCCCTCCTGGCACGTGAAGCCTCGAAGCCCGGGAACTTCGCCCCGGTTCTCCGGGCGCCGGTTCGCCGCTCCTAGCCCTTCTTCCGAGCACCCTCAGGCCCCTCCCGGACGACACCGTCCGGGAGGGGCCTTGACTCTGGACAGCCGGGAGAGAGAATCGCCCCGTTCCTGGAGTCTTGTTACACGGCGCGTTTACGCGGAAGAGGAGGGATTCGTGTTGAGAGGCTGTTCCCGGTACGGACTTGGAGGGCTATCGCTCCTTCTGGCCGCCATGTTGCTCGCGGCAGGCCCGGCGGCCGCCGCGGGGTTCTCGATCTTTGAAGCAGGCTCCCGTTCCACGGCCATGGGCGGGGCGTTCGTAGCGCAGGCAGACGATCTGTCCGCCATGTTCTACAACCCCGCGGGTCTCGCCAAGTACGTCAAGAAGGGTGAGCTGAAGGCGATGGTCGGGGTGACCCTCATCGTCCCGACGTCCGAGCTCGCCGAGGGCTACAACCCCTACCCGGGCCAGGGCTACTCGAGCAAGATGCACGACCAGTTCTTCTTCCCGCCGAACTTCTACGCATCTTATGGCCTCAGCGAGTGCGTCAGCCTCTCCTTCGGAACCTGGTTCCCCTTCGGCCTCGCGACGAGGTGGAGCGAGCCGGACTGGCGCGGCCGCTACCTCTCCACCTACGTCGACCTGAAGCAGTACGCCGCCGGCCTCCAGGTCGCCTGGCAGATCAACGACTACCTCGCGGTCGGCGTCGGCCCGGAATTCCGCTTCACCGACGTGAAGCTCCAGCGGAAGATCCCGCTCTTCAACCCCTACACGAACCGCGTCGTCGACGCGGCGCACACCGACATCCGCGCGGACATGGAGATGGACGTCACCTTCGGCGCCGGCATCAAGATCACGCCGACCCCGAGGCTCTCGATCGGCGCCTCCTACCACGGTGCGGTCGACGCGAAGTTCGACGGCGAGGCGATGTTCTACCAGCTCGGGACCGGCTACGCCGACCTCGACGCCGCCTTCGCCGCGAAGGTCCCGCTGGGCAAGCCGGTCCCGGTGAAGACGACGATCCAGGCGCCCGCGATGACCCAGGTGGGCATCTCCTACGACTTCGGAAAGGTCACGGTCGAGGCGGCCGGTACCTACACGGAGTGGTCGGCCTTCGACACGACCGTCCTCGAGTTCGAGGCGGTCGACGGAAAGCAGATCCCGACGAGCAACCTTCCCCACGACTGGGAGAACGCCTGGGCGTTCCGCTTCGGCGCGAAGTGGCAGGCGAGCGACAAGTTCGACCTCATGGCCGGCTACGTCTACGACCAGACTCCCGAGCCCGACGGCGACGTAGGCCCGCTCCTCCCCGACATGAACCGCAACGGCTACTCCATCGGCTTCAGCTGGAAGATGATGAAGAACGTCTGGGTCGACGCCTCGAACCTCTTCCTCTTCTTCAACGAGCGGTCCGTCACGACAAACGACGACAACTTCAACGGGCGGTACAAGAACCACGCGAACCTGACCGTCCTCAACCTCCGGACGTCCTTCTGAGGGGGTGACCAGTGAAGACCATGAAGAACACCCTCCTCGTCGCCTTCGCGCTCGCCCTCGTGGTTTCGGCCTCCCCGGCCGCCGCGCAGGCTGACTTCACCAAGTTCGTCGCCGTCGGCGCGTCCGTCGACGCCGGGTTCATCGACAGCTGCTGGGTCAAGCACGGCCAGACGGACTCCTGGCCCGCGATCTTCGCCCGCCAGGCGGGCGTCTCCGGCTTCCAGCAGCCGATCATCGGCGAGCCGGGCCTCGGCCCCTGCCAGATCCTCACGAGCCTGGCGCCGACCTTCAGCTACGCGCCGAACACCGGAAAGCCCGAGAACCTCACTCTTCCCACCCCCTACAACAACCTGGCCATCCCGGGCTACCTCGGGGCGAGCGTCGTCAACTGCGTCACGAACACCGGCACCGTGCCGTGCAAGAACGCCCTGATCGACGTCGTCCTCCGGGGCAGCGGGGCCACGGTCCTCCAGCAGGCCGCTTCGCTGAAGCCGACGTTCTTCGCGATCGGCGTCCTCGGCAACGAGCTCCTCGGACCGGCGACCTCGGGCACCGTCATCGACGGCGTGACGCTGATCTCCAAGGAGGCCTACGCGGCCTCGTACAAGACCATCGTCGACACGATGAAAGCGGCTCAGGGTGGCACCGGAAAGGGAATCGTGATGACGATCCCGAACGTCTTGACCCTTCCGTATTTCACGGCCGTCGGGCCCTTCCTCGGTGTCAACCCCTCGACGGGCGCTCCGATCTACGTCCTCGGGCCGACGGGCTGCCCGGCGGGCGTACCCGCGTGCCCGGTGCCGTTTGGAACTTACGTGCCGCTGCCTCTCGGCGCCCTGATGAAGGCCGGGTACGGGATTCCTTGCGCTGTCGCCCCCACGCTCCCCAAGTGCAACACCCCGTTGCCGGACAACGGGACCGTCATCAATGGCACCGCAGTACCAGGCCTCCTCTACCCGAGCGAGGTGTCGCTCCTGCAGGCCCGTGGCACCGAGTACAACCAGCAGATCAGGACCCTGGCCGAAGCGGCCGGCTACAAGGTGTTCGACGCCGCCGCTCTCCTGGTCGACATCGCCGTCCACGGGCGGGACTTCGCCGGAATCACACTGACGTCGAACTACCTCTCGGGCGGCGTCTTCTCCTACGACGGCGTCCACCCGAGCGCCACGGGCTACGCGATCGTCGCGGACGCCCTCGTCCAGTTCGTGAACGCGAACTACGGGACGAGCCTCCCGCGGGTCGACATGTCGGCGTATCTCTTCAACGGCAATACGTCGGCCGGCGGCTTCCCGACCAGCTCCTACGGCCCTCCGAGCCAGCAGGAAATCATCGAGTACGCCGCGGCGTACTTCACGCCGGAAGTCCTCGAGAACTTCTGGCAGACGATGGGCGTTTCGACCCAGTCGAGGGGCCTCGTCCTCGGAGACGGCAACGGCGAACTCCCGATCCCGGTGGCACCTCGCGTCCCGCGCGTGAGTCTCATCGACTAAGCCATTCCAGCCAAATAGCTTCCAAGCGGGACCGCCTTCGGGCGGTCCCGCTTGCTTTGGGAGGCGTAGTCGGTTTACCCTCCACGCGTTTGGCGCCGCAGGAGACCGGATCGTCCGGCGAAAGCTGTGCTGAGCGGAAGGGCTGTACCAGGACGCGGAATGATCTCAGCTACCGAACTTCGAGCCGGCATGATCGTCGTCCACAACGGGGAGCTTCACCGCGCCCACTCCGTCGTCCACAAGACGCCGGGGAACCTCCGCGGCTTCGTCCAGGCCAAGCTCCGCAGCCTCAAGTCCGGCTCGATGAACGAGCACCGCTTCCGCTCCGAGGACAAGATCGAGAAGGCGAGCCTCGACACGCACGAGATGCAGTACCTCTACTCGGACAGCGAGGGGCACCACTTCATGAACCAGGAGACCTACGACCAGATCCGCCTGACGGACGAGATCGTGGGCGACGCGATGAAGTACCTCCTTCCCGAGACGGTCATCGACGTCGACTTCTACGAAGGGAACCCGATTTCCGTCGAGCTCCCGACGACGGTCGCCCTGAAGATCGTCGAGACGGACCCGGGAATGAAGGGTGCCACGGCCACCGCTTCCTACAAGCCGGCGAAGCTCGAGACCGGCCTTCAGGTGATGGTCCCGCAATTCGTCGACGTGGGAACGGTCATCCGGATCGACACCCGCGACGATTCCTACCTGGAGAGGGCAGGCTGACGAGACCCGCGCTTTCCGGGGCCGCGGCCCTCTTCGGGCTCGCCCTCGCGGCGGCTGTCTCCGCGTCCGCTTCCGCTGCGGGAGCCCCGGGCGGCTCGGCTCCGGCCGACGCGACGGCCTCGTTCGCACCCGGCGCCGAGAAGTCCGCCCCCGCCCCCGGCTCCGTGAATCCGTGCCCTGTCCGCGATCCCGAAGACGGCAGTTGCTATCGGACGGCCGACGAGGCCGATCTCGCCTGGATCACGCGCGGAAACCAGGCGCCCCAGAGCCGCCACGTGGCGCTTCCGCCCGGTCTCCCGGCCATTCTTGCCGCGGCCCGCGAGCAGGCCGACGACCTCCCGCTCGAGGAAGACCCCGACGGGGACGAGCCGATGGAAGACGGCCTCTATTCCCGTGGATCCGTCGTCCCGGCCGTACTCCCCTCCCTCTCCGACGAGCAGAAATCCTTCTGGCAGAACCTCGGACGGACGCTGAAGGGGCTCGTCGTGAGCAAGAAGGACAGCAGGCCCGCCTCCATCCCGGAGGAGGAGCTGGCGACCCTCTTCGCCACGGACTTCCCGCTTCCGATCGAGTCCTTCCCGAAAGAGAAGCTGCGCGACACCTTCGACGCCTCGCGCGGCCGCCACAGGAAACACCACGCGATCGACCTCGGCGCCCCGAAGGGAACGCCGATCGTGGCGGTGAATGACGGGACGATCGAGCGCCTCGGCCGCGACCGCCGTGGCGGCATCGTCATCTACCTGCGCGACGCCACGGGACGGTTCGTCTATTACTACGCCCACCTCTCCCGCTACGCTCCCGGACTCAAGGTCGGCGACAGGGTGGCGCGGGGACAGAAGATCGGCGAGGTCGGCTCGACAGGCCGCTCCACCGGCCCGCACCTCCACTTCTCCATCTTCCGCGATACCGACTCCCCGAGTCCGTGGAAGGGCCTCGTCGTGAACCCCTACCTCGTCTTCTCTGCGCTCATCGGCCCGAAGTGACGTGCGGCCGGCCTCGGGCCGGCTCTTCCCCTTCTCCGCCCCCTCGGTCTCTATCGACGCCTGCGTTGACCCCGCGGGCGAACAACCGACAGAATCCCGACATGAGAGAGCGCGTCGTCTTCCACCGGCCGGCGGAGCCTCTGCCGGATGCTCTCGACGAGGCCGTACGCGCGGCGGGACTCGACGACCGGCCGTCGATCGAAGGACCGCCCGCGCCGGGTGACGGACCCGCGCTCTATCTCGCGACGGAACACTGGCAGGACGCTCTTTCCGGCCTCCTCCCCGCGGACGCCCCCGCAGCTCTCGTCCGGTGGGGCACGGCGCCGGAGGGGCTCCTTCCGGCCTTCGCCCTTCCCCGCAACGCTCCGGCAACCATCCTCACCGCGATTCTCTCGGCCGCCGCGGAGGTCGCCTCCGCCCGCGCGTCGACCGCCGCGCTCGCCCGCCGACTCTCCGAGGCCGAGGAGCGCGTCTCCGCGCTGAACAGGATCGGGATCGCCCTCTCCGCCGAGCGAGACCTCGACCGCCTCCTGGAGAAGATCCTCACCGAGTCCCGCCGGTTCACGGGGTCGGAAGCGGGAAGCCTCTACCTCCTCGAGGAGGGGCCGCACGGCATGCGGCTCCGCTTCAAGCTCGCGCAGAACGACGCGGTGAGGTTCGCCTTCTCCGAGAGGACGATGCCGGTCGACGACGCGAGCCTCGCCGGCTACGTGGCCGGGCACGGCGAGCCGGTGAACCTCGACGACGCCTACGCGGTACCGGCCGGCGCCCCGTACCGGCACAACACCGCATTCGACGAACAGACGGGCTGGCGGACTCGATCGATGATCGTCGTCCCGATGAGCGACCATACGGGCGCCCTCGTCGGGGTCCTTCAGCTCATGAACCGGCGCCTGCCGGACGGCGCCTACAGCCCCTACCCGACCGACCTCGTGCCGCTCCTGCTTTCCCTGGCGACGCAGGCCGCCGTGTCGGTGAAGGCGAACCAGCTGACGGCTTCGATCCGGCGCCTCTTCGAGGACTTCGCACGCGCGGCCATCATGGCGGTCGAGCTGAGGGATCCGACGACCGCCGGCCACAGCAACCGCGTCGCCGACCTCTCCGTGGCGCTCGCCCGCGTCGTCGACCGCGCCGCCGACGGGCCCTACGCCCGGGTCGCCTTCTCGCGGGAGGAGATTCGCGAGCTGCAGACGGCGGCGCTCCTCCACGACTTCGGAAAGATCTCGATCCCCGAACGCGTGCTCGTCAAGGCGAAGAAGCTCGACGAGGAGGAGGTCCTCCGGATTCGCGACCGGTTCGACTTCGCCCTCGAGGCCGAGGACGCGCAGGAGTGCCGGGAGCTTCTCCTCAAGCTGCTCGAGGCGGGCGTCCCGCCCTCGGCGGAGGACGTCCGCCACCTCGACCTGGCGCGGTGGGACCGCGCGCAGGAGCTGGAGGAGATGTTCGAGGAGGTGCGGCGTGCCAACGAGCCGACCGTCCTCCCGGAAGAGGCGGGGGGAACCCTGCGGCGCCTCCTCACCCGTTCCTTCCGCGACCGGCGGGGCGTCATGACGCCGCTCCTGGACGACTACGAGTTCCAGCTTCTCTCCATCCGCAAAGGGAGCCTGTCCGTCGAGGAGCGGACGCAGATCGAGAGCCACGTCTCCCACACCTACCGCTTCCTCTCGTCCATCCCGTGGACGGCCGACCTCGCCCGGGTCCCCGAGATCGCCCACGCCCACCACGAGAAGCTCGACGGCACCGGCTACCCGCGCGGCCTCCGGGCCGACCGGATCCCCGTCCCCGCGCGGATCATGACCGTCTGCGACATCTACGACGCCCTGACGGCCGCCGACCGCCCCTACAAGCGCGCCGTCCCGCGCGAGAAGGCCCTCCGCATCCTCGAAGACGAGGGGCGCGCGGGCCTCCTCGACCCCTGGCTCGTGACCGTCTTCGTCAGCGAGAAGATCTGGGTGCCCGCGGGTCACCCCTAGCCGTGGCCGGCGCGGCGCTCCTGCTCGCGACCCTCCTCCCGCTGGTCGCGGCGGGAGAGGTCTCCGCTCCCGCGCTTGCCGGCCGCGCACTCACTCCTCGCGGCCGGTGGCACTACGAGGTCCCCGGTCCTCCGCGCGTTCGATGGTCCGTCCTCTTCCGGCGGACCGAGGGCGAGGACGAGACCCGCCTCCTCGTCGAGACCCCGGCCGGACGCTGGACCCTCCGGTCGACGCAGCCCGCCGTGGGCTCCGGGACCCGCGAGGAGGTGACGCTCCCCGCCCTCGGTGAAACCGTCACGCGAACTCTCGCGAACGTTCCTCCGCCGAACGCTCCGGAATGTGCCGCCATCCAACCACCCGACGCCTGCCTCGTCCTCGACGGCTCCCGCGGAAGGCTCGCCGCGCCTCTCTCGGCCTTCTCTGGAAAGGACGCGTCCTCGTTCAGGCACCGCGCCTCCGGGGTCGTCTCCCCCGAGTTCCTCGCCCGGCTGAGGGGCCTCGCGCCGGCGCTCCCGATCGCCGACCTCGCCTTCTACTCCGAGGACTTCCTGGCGCTCCTCGACCCGGTGCTCGTTCGCCCGCCGGGCCCGGACCTCGCCGGTCCCCGCCTTCCCGGCTGCGCCTTCGACGCCTCCTTCGGCGTCCCGTGCACGGCCGACGAGAGGCGCCGGGAGGAGTGGCTCTTCCGCCGCACCCCGACGCCGTCGCCGCCCTGAGGCCGGCTACTCCGGCCCGGGACGGTGCTCGGGCCGCAGGAGGTCGAGGACGCTCTTGACCGGGGCGAAGGTCTCGATCGGCACCTCGACGAAGAGCGTGTTCCAGAAGGCCATGGCGCCGTTCCAGAGCCCCGGCCGCTCGAGGGCGAGAAGCTCGACGCCCCCGTGCGACTTCTTCGAGATGAAGACGGCTTCCTCGTCGACGAAGCGGGAGAGGTCCCACGGGCGCCCCGAGGCGTCGCGCAGAGAGAGAACGAGGTCGACCGGGTTGAAATGGGTCCCGGCCGCCCAGAGCGCCGCCTGCGCCGGGTCGGCCAGGTCGACCTCTGCGCTCTCGACGATCTGACGGGAGAGGCGGCCGTCGCGGCTGCGCACCCAGAAGGGACCTCCGCCCGGCTCCCCCTGGTTTCTCACGACCCCACAGACCCTGAGCGGACGTTCGAGGCGGGCCCGCACCCAGGCCACCCGCTCGGCCGGCGAAAGGGTGTCGGCCTCGGCCGTCGCGTCGCCGAACGTCTCGCGAAGGTACGAGAGCGCCTCGGCCGCCGCCGTCGGGTCGCCGGCATGAAGGAGCGAGACGAGGTGGCGAATCCGCCGTTCGACCTCGAGGAGGCGACCGGCGAGGAGCCGCTTCCAGAGGAGCGTCGGTCCCTTGCGCGCGTCGGGAACGACGTTGTCGATGTTCTTGACGAAGACGATGTCGCCGCCGATCGCGGCCAGGTTCCCGAGAAGGGCGCCGTGCCCCCCGGGACGGAAGAGAAGCTCTCCCTCCGCCGTCCGGAACGGCAGGCCGTCGAGGCCGACGGCGAGCGTGTCGCTGGAACGCGCCTGAACGGAGAACGTCACCTCGAACCGCGCGTGGAGACGCCGCTGCAGGCCATCCCGGTGCCGTTCGAGAAGGGCCTCGAAATCGCCCTGCGCCTCCTCGGCGACCGTGAAGTGAACGGGCGTCCGGCCGTCGGACGACCTCACCGTGAGGCCCGACTCCACCAGGTGCTCCTCGAACGGAGTCCGCGACCCTTCCTCCTCGAGATGGAAGGGGACGAGCCCTTTCGGACGCGAGGCGAGGCCGAGCCCGGGGGCCTGGAGGGTCGCTGCCAGAACCTCGCGAAGACGACCGCGCGGGTCGGAGAAGACCTCCCCGCCCGCCGCCGCGCGCAGCTCGGCCGCGAACGGCAGCTGCTCGAGGTTCTCGACGAACCGGACGACCTCGGCGGCCCCCTTGTCCCCCTTCTCCGCGCGGTCGTTCCAGTCGAACCAGGTCGCCTCCTCGTCGTCGAGCGCCTTCCGGAGCGACTGGAACATCCGGCTCGCCGCACCCGAGGCCGGAACGAACTTCGAGAGCCGCCCCGCCTTCTCCGCCTCCTCGAAGAGGGAGAGGAGGTCCCGGTGGCGTTCCTCGGCGATCCGCTCGACGCCGTCGCCGCGCGTGCAGGGCCTCGCGAGACGGGCCGCGGCGGGAGGGTGCGTCAGGAGGGCGACGTGCCGGGCCGCCTCGGCGGGGTCGATCCCGAGGCGCGCCATCGCGGCGAGGTCGGCGGCGGTGAAGAGGTCGGCCACGTCTACCCTCCCTGTCGTGCGCCCGCCTCGGCCTCCTCTTCCAGGAGCCGGAGCAGGTACTGCCCGTACTCGTTGTTCTTCATCGCCATCGCGGTCTCGCGGACCTGGTCCGCCCCGATGTAGCCCATCCGGTAGGCGACCTCCTCGAGGCACGCCACCTTCAGCCCCTGCCGCTCCTCGATCGCCTGCATGAAGTTCGAGGCCTGCAGGAGCGACGCGTGCGTCCCGGTGTCGAGCCACGCCACGCCCCGGCCGAGGACCTCGACGTGAAGGTCGCCCCGCTCGAGGTAGACCCGGTTCACGTCGGTGATCTCGAGCTCCCCGCGCGGCGAGGGCTTCAGGTTCGCCGCGATGTCGAGGACGCTGTTGTCGTAGAAGTAGAGGCCGGTGACGGCGTAGAACGACCGCGGCTTCGCCGGCTTCTCCTCGAGGCTGATCGCCTGGCCGCCGGGCCCGAACTCCACGACGCCGTAGCGCTCCGGGTCGCGGACGCGGTAGGCGAAGACCGTCGCCCCGGTCTTCCTTTTCGCGGCGGACTGCAGCAGCTCGGAGAATCCGTGGCCGTAGAAGATGTTGTCGCCGAGGGCGAGCACCGCCCGCTCCGAACCGACGAAGTCCCTGCCGATGATGAACGCCTGGGCGAGGCCGTCGGGGCTCGGCTGCGCGGCATAGGAGATCGACACCCCGAACGGGCTGCCGTCCCCCAGGACGCGGCGGAACCCCTCCTGCTCGTGCGGCGTCGTGATGACGAGGACGTCGCGGACGCCCGCGAGCATCAGCGTCGAGAGGGGGTAGTAGATCATCGGCTTGTCGTAGACCGGGACGAGCTGCTTGCTGACGCCGCGGGTCACGGGATGGAGGCGCGTGCCGGAGCCGCCGGCCAGGATGATTCCCTTCAATGTGACTCCTCGGCCCGGATCTTAGTGCGGCAGGAGAGCTTCGTGCGGTGCCAGGCGCCATACGGACCGTCGCAGGCCCCCGTCTCGGGCTACGATCAGCGCATGTTCCGCCGCCTGCGCACTCCGCTCCTCCTCGTCGCGGTGCTCGCCGTCGCCCTCCCGGGCACGGCCGCCGAGACCCATCCCTTCTCCATCCACGACATGCTCGCCATGGACCGGATCTCCGACGCCCAGGTCTCCCCCGACGGGACGCAGGCCGCGTTCGTCCTCAGGACGACCGACCTCGCCGCGAACCGGGGCCGGACCGACCTCTGGCTCCTCGACGTGAGAACGAAGGCCGTCCGCCGACTGACGACGCACGAGGCCGCCGACGCGAACCCCCGCTGGTCGGCCGACGGGAAGAGCCTCTACTTCCTCTCGACGCGCGGCGGTTCGCAGCAGGTCTGGAACCTCCCGCTCGCCGGCGGCGAGGCCGAGAAGGTCACCTCCGAGCCGCTCGACGTCGACAACCTCGAGGTCGCTCCCGGCGGCAGGCTCCTCGTCCTCTCGATGGAGGTCTTCCCCGGGAAGAGCCCCGCAGAGACGAAGAAGGCGCTCGAGGCGAAGGAAGCGGTGAAGTCGAGCGGGATGCTCTTCGACCGCCTCTTCGTCCGCCACTGGGACACCTGGAAGGACGGCCGCAGAAACCACGTCTTCGTCCTGCCGCTCGGCGCGGACGGGAAGCCCGCCGGCCCCGCGAAGGACCTGATGCCGCAGATGGACGCCGACGCGCCGACGAAGCCGTTCGGCGGCCTCGACGAGATCGCCGTCACCGCCGACGCGAAGAAGCTCGTCTTCACCTGCAAGGACGTCGGTCGCGAAGAGGCCTGGTCGACGAACTTCGACCTCTGGGAGGTCCCGACCGACGGCTCGGCCGCCCCGAAGAAGATCACGACGAACCCCGCCTGGGACGCCACTCCGCGCTTCTCGCCCGATGGCAAGACCCTCGCCTACCTCGCGATGACCCGCGCCGGCTACGAGGCGGACCGGTACGAGGTGGTCCTCAGGGACCTCGCCACCGGGAAGGACCGCTCTTTCACGCTCCGCGCCGGCACGGGGAAGAACGACGACCGCTCGCCCGCGGGCCTGACGTGGTCCGCCGATGGCAAGTCGCTCTACGCGGCGGCCGACCACCTCGGCCAGAAGGCGCTCTTCTCGATCGACGCCGCGAGCGGCAAGGCGAAGATCCTCGCCTCCGACGGGACGATCGACGGTCCGGCCCCTCTCGGCAAGGACCGGGTCCTCTTCACCCGGCACTCTCTCCTCGGGCCGACCGAGATCTACTCGATTCCCGTCGCCGGCGGCGCGTTCGAGAAGCTGACGACGATCAACGACGCGAAGGTCGCCGCGGCCCGCTTCGGCAAGCCGGAGCAGTTCACGTTCAAGGGCGCCAAGGGCGACACGGTCTACGGCTACATCGTCCATCCCGTCGACTTCGACCCGGCGAAGAAGTACCCCGTCGCCTTCCTCATCCACGGCGGCCCGCAGGGCTCCTTCGGCAACGACTTCCACTACCGCTGGAACCCGCAGGCCTACGCGGGCGCCGGCTACGCCGCGGTGATGATCGACTTCCACGCCTCGACCGGCTACGGCCAGGCCTTCACCGACGCCGTGAACGGCGACTGGGGCGGCGCACCCTACGAGGACCTGATGAAGGGGCTCGACGCGGCGCTCGCGAAGTACTCCTTCCTCGACGGCAACCGCGTCGGCGCGCTCGGCGCCTCGTACGGCGGCTACATGATCAACTGGATCAACGGGCAGACCGACCGCTTCCGGTGCCTCGTCGTCCACGACGGGAACATCGACGAGCGGATGGCCTACTACGACACCGAGGAGCTCTGGTTCCCCGAGTGGGAGAACGGCGGGACGCCCTGGACCGCGAAGAGCTTCGGGCACCACAACCCGATCGACTACGTGAAGAACTGGAAGACCCCGACGCTCGTCATCCACGGGCAGAAGGACTACCGCGTCGTCTACGCCCACGGGCTGTCGACGTTCACGGCCCTCCAGCGCCGCGGCATCCCCAGCAAGCTCCTCATCTTCCCCGACGAGAACCACTGGGTCCTCAAGCCCGCGAACTCCCTCCAGTGGCACGACACGGTGCTCGGCTGGCTCGGGGAGTGGCTGAAGAAGTGAGCCACTGAAGCACGGGCCGCCTGACGCGGCCCGGAGCTCGAAGAGCCTTCATTCCAGCGCCCGGCGAAAGCCGGGCGCTTTCGTTCGAGGCTCAGCCCACGTCGAAGAGCGGAACCTGAAGTCCAGCGATCGACTCCCGGGACTCCCGGAAAGTCGCCCGCGCGGCTTCGACGGCCTCGACCGCCCGCCCCAGGTCCTCGTTCCAGCGGTCGAGAAGCGCCTGGAGATCCGGGGACAGCGGCGGCTCGCGCTCCGGTACCCAGTACGGGAGCCCTTCCCACGAGAGATGAGGCGTGTCGGGGACGACTCTCAGATAGGCCCGCTGCACCTCGTGGGGAAGGGAGCGTCCGCGCTCGGCGACGAGCTCGTGGATGCAGGCGGGGATCGCGCGCGGGACGTCGACGATCCGCCTCAGCGCGAGCTCGGCCGCCGGCGCGAGTGCGGGGTCTGCGGCGAGCGGAGGGAGGAGCGCCGAGAGGTCGCGGTAGAGCGCGTCGGGCGCCTCCTCGGGCGGGAGGAGGAACTCGCGCAGCGCCGCCTCGCGCGCCTCGCGGGAGCGGAGCGTGGCGAAGAAGGCCATCCGCTTTCGGCACTCCGTCTCGTCCTTCGGCAGGCCGACGTAGAAGCACCGCGCGAGCTCGGGGACGAGCGACGGCCGCTCCACGGCCGCCTCGTCGATGAACGAGAGGAGCGTCTCGGCCGGGTAGTGGAAGCCCGTCCCGGTGACGCGCCGCCGCGCGAGGAGGAGCGCGAACGCGAGCGCCGGCCCGCTCAGGTAGAGCATCCGGTGGAGGAGGATCTCCCCCATCACCCCGTGGTGCCCGACGTTGCGCTGGAAGATCCAGTTCACGGCGAGGAGGGCGGTCGTCGCGGTGTCGTCGTCGCCGCGGCGGTGGGCCAGCTCGGCCGCGTCGAGGAGCACCTTCAGGCCGGTGCCGTCGCCCAGCCCGAGCGCGAAGACGAGCGTCGGCGGGACCGCCCGCTCGAAGACGAACGGCTCGATGGCCCGGAGCGTCGCGTTCCGCAGCTCGGCGCTCCCCTCGCAGAGGAGCTTTCCGACGAGGTCGGCAATCGGGACCTGGAGAGCGGGTCCGGACTCGCATGCGACGCGGAGGAGCGACGGAAGGAGGCGCGCGGCCGTTGCGTTGACGAACGCCCACTCCTCGAAGCGGAGCGCGAGCGCGACGCGCCGGCCCGGGTCGGCCTCGCCCACGAAGCGGAAGACGAGCTGCTCCGTCCGCGGGTCGTCGTCGTCATCCTCCTGGGCCGGCCGCTCGTCCGGGCCTCGCCGTCGCGGAATCGTCCGGTCCGGGTCGGGGAGCGGGGCCCAGAGGCGCCGCTCGAGACGGCAGTCGGACCCGCACGACGGGCAGTCGACCCGTTCGGCGTCGTCCTTCCACTCCAGCGCGTCGCCGCACCCGGGGCACACCGTCCGCTCGACATCGCTCTGCCGGTAGCCCTTCGAGCGGACCCACGGGACGGACGCCGACGTTCCCCCGGCCTCGGCGGCCGCCGCGTCGAGGTAGAGACGAAGCGGCGCCCCCTCGACCTGCGGCTCCACTTTCCGGAGACGCCTCTCGAGAACGGCGAGCGAGCCGCAGAAGCGGCACGTCACCTCGGGCACGTCGTCGTCCAGCTCGAGGGGCGTTCCGCAGGCGGGGCAGAGGCCCCGCCTCGTCCGGAAGAGGACCCGCGGGAGGGCCGCGCTCACAGCCGCTTCAGCCACTCGGCTTTCTTGGCCTCGTACTCCTCCTGCGTGAGCGCTCCGACGTCGAGGAGCTCCTTCAGCTGCTTCAGCCTCACGACCGGGTCGACGTCGGGCGGCGCCGGGACCGCGTCGGGCTTCAGCATCCCCTGCATCATCCGGGGGACGAGCATCGCGGCGCCGAGCGCGACCCCGGCGTCGAGCGGCGAGGCCTCGCCGCCCGCCGCGCCCACGTTCCCGGCCAGCTCTTTCAGCGCGTCGGTCGCTCCCACCTCGCGGTAGCTCGTCCCGGCATTGCGCAGGGCCTCCGCGCCCGCCGCCCGCGCCTGGAGGTCGTACTGGGTTCCCTTCGCCTTCGCGAACGCTTCGGAGGCGATCTTCGCGTTCCCGTTCAGCGTCGCCTGGATCTCCTCGGTCGTCGTCACCGAGTTGACCGAGAGGTCGGTCAGCTCGAGGCCGAGCGCGGCGAACTCGGGGCCGAGGATCGCCCTCACTCCCGTCCCCAGCTCGCGCGTGAAGCGCGGCAGCTCGACGAACGGCTTTCCGAGCGACGAGAGCGCGTCGGTGAGGGCCGAGACGAGGTACTGCGCCCGGAGGAACTCCTCGAGGTCGCGCTGCCGGAAGACGGGCCGGGTGCCGACGACCTTCGGGACGAAGACCGTCGGGTCGGAGACGCGGATCGCGAAGCGGCCGTTCGCCCGGACCGGGATCTGGAGGAGGACGGGGTCGGGGATGTAGACCGGCTCGGGCGTTCCCCAGCGCAGATCGCGGAAGAGCTGCCTCCCGACGAAGACGACCTCGGCCCGGAAAGGCGTCTCGCCGTCGTAGGCGAGCCCCGCGACGAACCCCGTCAGCCCCGCGACGGTCTGGGTCGTCAGGACGTGCCGTCCCGGCTCGAAGACCTGCATCGAGCGGCCGTCGCGGAGGAAGAGGGCGCTCTGCCCCTCGCGCACGATCAGCTGGGAGCCCCAGCGGATGACGGCCGGTCCCTCCGTCGGCATGCGCGCGGCGAGGACGTCGCCCGTCGCGTCGACGAATTCCAGGATGTCGGCGAGGTCGGGCATCACTTCACCTCCCGGAGAGACTCGGCGCGGCGCGAGACGGCCGACTCTGCGTCCGCGACCGCCGCGCTCACCCGGTCGAGGCCAGCGACGTCCACGGCGGCCGGGAGGCGTTCCGACTCCTCCACGACCCGCTCGCACGCCTCCTGGACGCCGAGGTCGAACGCGTAGAGACGGTCCAGCTCCACCGCGCCGATCGCCGCCGCGTCGAAGAGCGCCGCGTAGCCGGCCGGGGCGTGCCGCACGGCGTCCGCGAGCGCCGCCACCCGGCGGGCGAGCGCGTCGAGCGGGTCCAGGACGTCGAACCGGCTCGTTCGGGCGCACTCGGCCGTTCGCCGGTCGAGTGCGCCGCGCGCCGTCCCGAGCCGCGCGGCGACGGAGAGCCGGAGCGCCTGGTCGCTCTCGCGTCGTCTCTCCCGGTCGGAGTAGCCGGCGTAGCCCGGGACGAGCGAACCGAGCCGGCCGAGGAGGGACTTCACGGCCTCGCTCACGGCCGAGGCCCTCCGCACGGGACGCCAGCGCTGCTCCGCCCGGACCCTGGCCCGGGTACCGTCTGGGTCGTGGTGACGGGAAGCCACCTGCACGGGCGATGCGCCATCTTCCGGACCTCCTCTTTCGGGCGATGTCCAGAGCGTAAATCACCCGGACCGAATCGGGGAGACCGCGCCGCACGCAGACCCGGTTGGGGGCCGGGATTTCCGGCCGCGGACGCTTCAGCCGTGGCCTTCGGGCCGGTCGTCGCGCTGGCAGGTGCAATCGGTGCAGCCCCGCGCCGCGCACGACGAGCAGGTCGAGACGAGCCTTTTCCGGAGCGCCTCGCGGGCGCGGTGGACTCGGACCGCCGCGTTGTTCGGCGTGATCCCGACTTTTTCTGCGAAGTCCTTCAGGGACAGCCCCTCCACCTCGACGCCGCGCAGGACCTCGGCGTACTCGGGCTTCAGGTCGCTGGCGATCCGGCCGACGCAACGGCAGACCTCCCGCTCCAGCTCCTCGTCCCTCGCCTCCCCCCCCTGCTCCGCCGCGAACGCCGCCATCGCGCGCCCTTCGGAGGCGCTGCGCCGATGGTGGTCGACGAGGGCATTGCGGAGGACCTGGTAGAACCAGGCCACGGCGGAGGAGTCCTCGCGCAGGCCGTGAGCCTTCGCCACGGCCCGCGCGAAGGCCTCCTGGAGGATCTCCTCGGCCACGGCCCGGTCCCCCGTCCGCTTCGCGAGGAAGGCGAGAAAGCGCGGGTACTCCTCCGCGAGGGCGACGACCGGGTCGGGGCGGGTCACCCGCGCATTCTGCCAAGGTCCGGCGTCATCGCACCTCGATCCCCCCCTTCATCATCCCCATCCCGCAGGTGAACGGGACGAGGCCGGCGGCCTGCGGGGGGAGGTCGATCGAAACCCTCTCCCCCGTCGGAAGCGCCCTGCGAATCCCGAGCCCCGGGAAGACGACCTCCTTCGAGCAGCCGGAGGTCTCGCTCCGGAGGAACGTAATGCGCACCGGTGCGCCGGCGCTCGCCGTGAGCCGGGCGGGGCGGTAGCCCTTCTCGACGGTCACCTCGAGCTGCTGCGTCGGCGCGGGGCCGGAGGCGCCGGCCGTGCGCTCGCAGGACCCGTCGGCGTGGCAGCAGGAACCCCCGGACTCCGGTGCCTTCGTGTCGGACCTGGTGCTCAGGAGGGAGCGGAAGCGGTCGGCGATCTTCATGTCGGTCTCCTCTCGTCGGTCGCAAGAGGAGACGACGGGCCTGGCCAAACCTTACAGGGCGGCCTGCGCCCGGTCCGCGAGGGGATCGCGGAAGAGGCGCTGTAAGGCCCCGGCCCGGCCCGCGTCTCCTCCCATGAAACCGACAGGAGGCGAGCATGAGAGCCCACGCAACCGCCCACGCCCACCCGAGCCCGTCCGGCACGCTCGCCCCGGCCGCTTCCGTCCCCGCGGCCGGCGGCGCGACCCGGTGGATCTGCCCGATGGACCCCGAGGTCGTCTCCGACGGCCCCGGCGACTGCCCGGTCTGCGGCATGGCGCTCGAGCCCGAGATGCCGACGGCCGAGGTCGACTCTCCCGAGCTCGCCGACATGACGCGGAGGCTGAAGGTCGCGACCGCTCTCGGCCTGCCGGTCCTCGTCCTCGCGATGTCGGACATGGTCCCCGGCCAGCCGCTCCAGCACGCCGTCTCGCCCTGGCTCCTCACGCTCGCCCAGACCCTCCTCGCGACGCCCGTCGTCGCCTGGGCCGGGGCGCCCTTCTTCCGGCGCGCCTGGGCCTCCCTCGTCAACCGCAGCCCGAACATGTTCACGCTCATCGGCCTCGGCGTCGCGGCCGCGTGGCTCTACAGCGCCGTGGCCCTCGTCGTCGCCGCTCTCCGGCCCGACCTCGTCCCCGAGGTCTACCGGGGACACGGCGGCGGCGCCCCTCGTCTACTTCGAGGCGGCGGCCGTCATCACGGCGCTCGCCCTCCTCGGCCAGGTCCTCGAGCTGAAGGCCCGGAGCCGGACGAGCTCGGCCATCCGCGCCCTCCTCGACCTCTCGCCGAAGACGGCGCGGAGGATCGAAGGCGAGGGCCGTGAGGTCGACGTCCCCGTCGAGCACGTCGCGGCGGGCGACCGCCTCCGCGTGCGGCCCGGCGAGCGCGTCCCGGTGGACGGGACGATCGAAGACGGCACCTCCTGGATCGACGAGTCGATGATCACGGGCGAGCCGATCCCGGTGGAGAAGGCCGCGGGGAGCGCCGTCACCGGCGGAACCGTCAACGGGGCCGGCGGCTTCGTCATGGTGGCCGAGCGGGTCGGCGAGGGGACGACGCTCGCGCGGATCGTCCGGCTCGTCGCCGAGGCGCAGAGGAGCCGCGCCGCGATCCAGCAGCTCGCCGACCGCGTGTCGGCCTGGTTCGTCCCGGCGGTCGTGGTCGCGGCCCTCGCGACCTTCACCCTGTGGATGGTCCTCGGGCCCGAGCCCCGCGTCGTCCACGCGCTCGCCTCGGCGATCGCCGTCGTCATCATCGCCTGCCCGTGCGCCCTCGGCCTCGCGACGCCCCTCTCCATCATGGTCGCCACCGGGCGCGGCGCCCTCTCCGGCGTCCTCGTGAAGAACGCCGACGCCCTTGAGCGCCTCGCCGCCGTGGACGTCCTCGTCGTCGACAAGACCGGTACGCTCACCGAGGGGCGGCCCGCCGTCGCGGCTCTCGAAGCCGTCGAGCCGTTCACGAAGGACGAGGTCGTGCGCCTCGCCGCCGCCCTCGAGCGCGCGAGCGAGCACCCGCTCGGCGCGGCCATCGTCGCCGCCGCGGGCGCGGGCCCGCTTCCCCTCGTCTCGGAGTTCCGGTCCGTCACGGGCCGCGGCGTCGCGGGCCGCGTCTCGGGCCACGACGTCCTCGTCGGGAGCCTCCGCTTCCTCGCGGAAGCGGGGGTCGATACGTCTTCGCTCGCCGCCCTCGCGACGGCCCACCAGGAAGAGGGCCGGACCGCCGTCACCGTCGCCGTCGACGGCCGCCCCGCGGGACTCGTCGCCGTCGCCGACCCGATCAAGGCTTCGGCTCCGGCCGCCCTCGCGGCCCTTCGCGCCGACGGCATCGAGATCGTCCTCCTGACGGGAGACGCGCGCCGGTCGGCCGCCGCCGTGGCGAAATCGCTCGGGATCGCCCGGTTCGAGGCCGAGGTCCTCCCCGAGGAGAAGGGGGCCGTCGTCGAGAGGTTCCGCGCGGAGGGACGGGTCGTCGCGATGGCCGGAGACGGCGTGAACGACGCCCCCGCCCTCGCCCACGCTGACGTCGGGATCGCGATGGGCACCGGCACCGACGTCGCGATCGAGAGCGCCGCCGTCACGCTCCTCAACGGTGACCTCGCCGGCCTCGTCCGCGCACGCCGCCTCGGTCGCGCCACGATGCGGAACATCCGCCAGAACCTCGCGTGGGCGTTCGGCTACAACCTCCTCGGCGTCCCGCTCGCCGCCGGGCTCCTCTACCCCGTCTTCGGTGTCCTCCTGTCGCCGATGGTCGCGGGGGCCGCCATGAGCCTCAGCTCCGTCTCCGTCATCGTGAACTCGCTCCGGCTTCGCAAGCTCGAGCTCTGAAGCGCCTTCGGCGAGGCGGTCGGGGCGGCGAGAGCTCCCGGCCGCCTCCGCCGTACAACGAGAGATGAGCGGGGTGTCGACCTCGGGCTTCGGGAGACGCCGGAGCGCTGGTCCCCCGAACCCGCTCAGAGCCCCGAGCGGACCCGCGCCTCGTAGAAGAGCACCCGGCCCGCCGCCTCCGCGGCGAAGGCGAGGACGAGGGCCGAAACGACGGGCCACGCCGCGTCCGGTGCGATCCGGGTCGCGAGGCCGGCGGCGACGGCGAGAGCCGTCAGGGTGAGCCGCGCCGCGACGAGCCCGCGCCGCTCGCGGCCCGTCCGCGCGAAGGCCTCGCGCTCGGCTCCGCTCCCCCCCGCGAGCCGCCGGAGCCAGAGGAGCCCCGATACGAGGGCGACGACGAGGACGACGAGCCCCGTGGCGAGGAGCGGGATCGGGCCCCGGGCAGGGTCCGTCGAGGCGGACCCGCGGAGCGCGAGCCCCGCCGCGACGGCGAGGGCACCGAGGGCGACGGTCGTCGCGAAGAATGCGACCGGCGTCGCGCGCTGATCCCACGGGGGAACCGTCCGCAGTCGGTAGGCCCGCGCCATCGTCACGACGAGGCCGAATCCCGCGACCGCGGCGAAGCCGTGCGCGAAGCCGGCGGCGAAGCCCGCCGGGCCGGGCCGGAGCCGGAGGAGGGTCGCCGCGGCGAGGGCGGCGGAGAAGAGCGCCGCGAGGAGGATCTCGCGGCTCAGCCACGAGGAGCCCAGGTTCCCGAGAGCGCGGACCGCGTTGCGGGGGTTCCCGAGGTGGAGGAACGACGCCGCGAGGCCGAGCAGGGCGGCGACGAGCGCGAACGAGAGGATCGGCAGCGCGGCCGCCTCCACGGAAGCGCCCGCGCCCGCGCGGGCCGCGCGCCACTCGAACGCGAGGAGGAACGCGCACGTCCCGGCCGCCGCCTGCGTCAGGACCGTGAAGGCGACGAGCGACCCTTCCCTCAACGCTCCACCTCCTCGACGTTCGCGATCTCGCCGTCCGCCTCCGAGCGCGGCGCGGCCGGGTGGGGCGTCAGCCGGAGGGCCGGCTCCGTCAGCCGCGGGTCGGGAAGCGGGAAGCCCGCGGCCTCCCCGTACCGGCGCTCCATCTCCTCGCGCGGCCCGAAGTCGAGGGCGCGCATCGGGCAGGCGGAGACGCACGACGGCGCGAGCCCCTCCTCGAGGCGGTCGGCGCAGAGGTCGCACTTCGTCATGACGCCCCGCGCCGCGTCGAACCGCGGGGCGCCGTACGGGCAGGCCCACTCGCAGTAGCGGCATCCCATGCACTTGCCGGAGTCGAGGAGGACGACGCCGTCCTCGCGCCGGCGGACGGCCCCCGTCGGGCAGACCTCCGCGCAGACGGGCCGCTCGCAGTGGTTGCAGGAGAGGGAGAGGTTCCAGGCGAAGACGTCGTGCGTCCACGCGGCTCCCGCTCGCGCCCACCCGCCCCCCGAGACCTCGTAGACCCGCCGCCAGAGGATCCCGGCGGGGAGGTCGTTGTGGTCCTTGCAGGCGGCCTGGCAGGCCTTGCAGCCGGTGCAGGACGAGGCGTCGAAGTGGACGACGAAGGGGCCGTTCACCGGCGCCCCCTCTCGCATCGGAACGCCGCGGCCGCAGGACGCGGCCACCGGGTCCGTTCTCGTTTCTCGCTCCCCGTCTCCGCCCGTTCCACCTGCGCCATCGCGGTGTGCTGCGCGGTGCCGAAGGCGAGCGGCGTCCAGCGCTCGCTCGTCAGGACGTTCACGTTGCCGCGGCGGTCCTCGCCCCGCTCGTCGGGCGTCCACCACGCCCCCTGCGGGATGTCGATCACGCCCGGCAGGATCCGCGGCGTGACGCGGCACCGGAGGACCACGGCGCCACGGCCGTTGAAGACGCGGACCTCGTCGCCGTCGGCGACGCCGCGCGTCGCCGGCGTCGAGCGGGTTGAGGAAGACGCGCTGCGGGAACGCCTCCTCCAGCCAGTCGTTGTTGTCGTGCGTGGAGTGGACGCGGTGGAGCGTGTGGTGGCCGATCACCTGCAGCGGGTACGCCGCCGCCTCGGGGCCGAACGGGCTCTCCCACTCCTCGACGTACTTCGGGACGGCGGGGATCTCGTCGGGCCTCCCCTTCTCGTGAAGCGCCTTCGAGAAGATCTCGATCTTCCCCGACGGGGTGTCGAGCGGGTGCGCCTCCGGGTCCCTCCGGAACTCCTCGAACGCCACCGCGGGGCGGGTCACCGGCTTCGCCCAGACGCCGACGTTCTTCTCGAGGAGGTCCGCGAGCGGCGGAAGGTCGGGGAACCGCGTCTCCCGGTAGCGGTCGAGGACCCACTCCACCCAGCCCCGCTCGTCGCGCCCCTCGGTGAAGGCCTCCTCCACGCCGAGGCGCCTCGCGAGGTCCGCGCAGATCCGGTAGTCGCTCCGGCACTCGCCGGGCGGCTCGACGACCTTCGGCATCAGGATGACCTCGTCGCCGTACTTCCACCCGTCCTCGACGCCCCACGTCTCGAACTGCGTGCAGGCGGGGAGGACGACGTCGGCGAAGCGGGCCGTCGGCGTCAGGAAGTTGTCCTGGACGACGAGGAACTCCACCTTCGACTCGTCGGCGAGGATCCGCGCGGTCCGGTTCACGTTCGCGTGCTGGTTGATCAGTGCGTTCGTGGCGACCGCGTAGATCAGCTTCACGTCGGTCCCGAGGCGGCGCGAGGAGGGCTCGGCCCCCAGCAGCGCGGCCGCGTCGCGCCCTCGCGCGACGGTTCCCGAGAAGACGACGCCGTCCGCCTCTCCCATCTCGCGGCCCCTCAGGACCGCCTCGGTCCAGAGGAAGCACGGGATCGCCGCGCCGAACGGGTTCTCGCCGGTCGGGAAGACGGTCCAGAAGGGGCCGCCGTCGGGCGCCTGGTTCCCGAGGCCCGAGGCCCAGCCGCCCGGGATCCCGACGTTCCCCGCGAGCGCCGCCAGGACGCAGCCGGCGCGGACGACCTGCTCGCCGTAGGCCCGCCGCTGCATCCCGTACCCCTGGTAGAGGACGCCCGGGACCTTCGTCGCGTACTCCCGCGCGAGGCGGGCGATCGTCTCCCGCGGCACGGTGGTGATCGGCTCGGCCCACTCCGGCGTCTTCGGCACGCCGTCCCTCGCGCCGAGGAGGTAGTCGCGGTAGCTCTCCTCCCCCTCGCACCCGGGCGGCATCTGCGAGGCGTCGAAGCCGACGCAGTGGGTCCTGACGAACTCGGCGTCGTAGAGCCCCTCGGTCACCATGACGTACGCCATCGCGGTCATGAGCGCGGCGTCGGTGCCGGGGCGGATCGGGACCCACTCGTCCGCGAGGGAGGCCGCCGAGAGGCTGTGCCGCGGGTCGATGCAGACGACGCGGGCGCCCCGCTGCCGCGCGAGCTTCAGGAAGAAGTCGCTGTTCGTCCCGTCGCGCATCTCCGCCGGGTTCCAGCCCCACATCAGGATCAGCTTCGCGTTCAGCCAGTCCTGGCGCTGGTTGCCGGTCGTGAGGGTGCCGTAGACCGTCGGCGTCGCGACGTTGATCGCCGCCCAGGAGTAGCTGTTCCAGATCCCGAGGCACCCGCCGGCGACGTTCATCAGGCGCCGCGCGACGTGCGAGCCGTTCGTCTGGTTGTACGAGCCCGTGCCGTACGGGACGAAGAGGGCGCCGGGGCCGTACGTCTCCCGAACGCGGCGCATCTCCGAGGCCACGAGGTCGAGCGCCTCGTCCCAGGAGACGCGGGCGAACTTCCCCTCCCCACGCTTTCCGACCCGCTTCAGCGGGTGGAGGAGCCGGTCGGGGTGGTACTGGCGGCGGAGGTAGGCCCGCCCGCGGGCGCAGGCCCGCAGCTGCGGGGCTTCGAGGACGTCGGGCCGGTCGTCCGCCTCGAGGCGGACGATCCGCCCGTCGCTCACCGTGGCGAGGAGGACGCAGCGGCCGCCGCAGTTGTGGGCCGGGCAGCCGACCCGGACCATCGACTCCGCGCGACTCGCCCCGGGCCGCACGTCCGCCCTCATCCCAGCCGGACCGTCCCGAGGAGCCCCGCGGGATCGAGCCGCGCCTTGAGCAGGCGGCAGACCTCCCTCACGAGCTCCGGCGTGTAGAGGTCGTAGAACGCCTGGTTGTGCGGGCCGACCCCGTGCTCGGCGCTGTAGCTGCCGCGGAAGCGGTTCACGGCGAGGTCGTAGAGCCGCGGCTGCAGCTCCGCCTTCAGCTCGGCGGTCGGCCGCGGCGCGTCCTCGGGCTTCCAGACGAGGTTCACGTGGACGCCGCCGTCCCCCCAGTGGCCGTAGTCGCAGAAGCGGACGAAGGGCCAGCCGGCGGCCACCGTCTCGCGCGCGGCGTCGACGAAGGCGGCCATCGAGGAGCGCGGGACGGAGATGTCGAAGGCGAGGACCTCGCCCTCCTGGCGGAGGCTCTCGGAGACGCCGTGGCGGATCTCCCAGAGCTCCGACGGCTTCCCCGGGAAGACGTCCGTCATCTCGCCGCCGTCCGCGGCCTCGAGCTGCTCGCCGAGGGCCGACTCGAGGAGGTCGTCGAGCGCGAGGCGCGACGGGTCGAGCGTCGAGGAGAGCTCGACGAGGACCGTGTAGGCCGGGGGCCGGCCGCCGAACGGGTCGCGAAGGCGCGGCTGGTGGCGGAAGACGGGGGCGAGCGCGGCGGCGCCGATCGCCTCGAAGGCGGTCAGCACCTCGCCGAGCTGCGTCTCGAGGCGCGCGAGGAGTCCGAGGACGGCGGCCCCCGAGGAGACGCCGACGAGCGCCGTCACCCTCTGGACGGGGCGCGGAACGACGCGCATCACCGCCTTCGTCACGACGCCGAAGGCCCCCGAGGTGCCGACGAAGAGCTGCCGTGCGTCGAATCCCGTGTTGTTCTTGCGGAGCGGCCGCATCAGGTCGAGAACCGTGCCGTCGGCGAGGACCACCTCGAGGCCGAGGAGGTTCTGGCGGACGTCGCCGTAGCGGAGGAGCCGCGTGCCGCCGGTGTTCGTCGCGACCATGCCGCCGATCGAGGGGTCGGCCCCGAGGTCGATCGGAAAGAGGAGGCCGTGCCCGGCGAGGGCGGCGTCGAGAGTGCTGAGGAGGACTCCGCCGTCCGCGGTCACCGTCCGGTCCACGGGGTCGACCTCGACCGTCCGGCTGAGCCGCTCGAGGCTCAGGACGAGCATCTCGCCGCTCCCGTCCGGCGTGGACGCCCCGACGAGTCCCGTGTTGCCCCCCTGGGCAACGACGCGCAGGCCGGCCGCGGAGGCGTGGCGAAGGAGGCGGGAGACCTCTTCCGTGCTCGACGGCCGCACCGCCGCCAGCGCCTTCCCACGGCCGTAGCGCCAGCCCTTCTCGTAGCGCTCGAGCTCGTGCGGCTCGACGACCACGGCGCCCTCGCCGAGGAGGGCGCGGAGAGACGCGAGGACCTCGTCGCGCGTCGTGCTCACGCGAGGACCGGCGCCGTCATCTTGAAGATCGCCTGCGCGTTGCTCGTGTCGAAGCCGAGGTCGAGCCGGCCGTCGGCGTGGTGGTGCCTCGTGATGAACTCGAAGAAGGAGCCGGGCACCGGCCGGAGGACGAGCGCTTCCGCCGACCCCACGAACGGGCGCTCGACGGGCGCGGCGCGGTACGCCGTCTGGATCACGCGTCCGGTCGCCGAGACCTCGACGCGGTCCTTCATCGGCCGCCCGAGGGCGAGCTCCTCCTCCGCGAGGGCCGCCACGTCGGCGACGCGGTCCGTCACGTGGTTGAAGGCGTTCCCTTCCGTCGCGATCCAGGCGGCTTCGGCGCTCTCCGCCAGGAGCCGTTCGTAGTCGACGAGGGCCGGGACGGGGTGCTGGCGGTCGAAGGCGCCGGCGAGGTCGGGGAGTATCCGCCGCGCCGTCTCGGCGGGGAGCTCCCCCGTCGCCGCGAGCTCGTCGAGGGCGGCCGCCGTCGCGGCGGGCAGGGGATCGCGCGAGGCGCCGAAGACCCGGCGGGCGCTGCCTTCGAAGCGGGGCGAGAAGCGGTCGACGTGGAGCTCGCTCACGAAGAACTGGGCGATCGTATTCGGGAAGTCGCGGTGGCGCCAGGAGCGGCCGGTCATCCCGAGCCGGTCGAGAGGGTAGACCTCGCCGACCTCGTAGCCGAGCGGCGCGAGGATGCGGGTCAGCGCGATCTCGCCCGGGGGAAGGGTCCCGCTCTCGCCGAGGACGGTGCGGACCGCCCCGTGGTCGTGGACGACCTTCTCCCCGCGGCGGACGCGGTCGAGGACGTAGAGCGCGCCCGCGGGGACCCGCCGGAGGAGGTCGTCGAAGAGGAGCAGGTTGAGGGCCTCTGCGAGCTCGGCGCGGGAGACCGTTCCGGACGGCGGCCGGAGAAGGGCGGCGTCGATCTCGACCGACGCCACCAGCGCCTCGGCGCGCGCCTTCCCCACGATCCCCTGGATCAGCCCGATCACCCGCGACTCCGCCGGCCTCGTCGTCTCCATCGCGTCCTCCGTCCTGGCGGGGCCGTCCCGCCCCCCAGCGCGGATTATTGCAGCGCAGCAGGGTGGGAGAGGCGCGGGACGACGAACGGGAACGACGCCTCCGCGGGACGGGAGGGGGGCGGATCGACGAAACATCACCTTTCGAATGTCATGACGGACGGAAGTGCCTGTTTCGCCGGGAGGGACTCGAGGGCACCTACGTCCCGATCCGCGTCACGCGGAGGATCGGCCCGTCGGGCGCCGTCTCGTCCCGCAGGTCGATCTCGGCGAAGACGGCCCAGCTCGTCTCCCCCTCCGGGTCGAGGAGCGTCTGCGTGACGCTCCACTGCCGTTGGCCGGTCGGCCTGAGGTTCGTCCACTGGTGGTAGCGGGACTCCGGCCCGGAGGCGAGCTCGGCGTGCTCCTCGAAGAACGGGGTCAGGGTCGCCTCGAAGCGCTCCCCGCTCCAGGCGTTCTCCGTATCGGCGTCGACGCCGACGCCTCCCCCGGCTCCGGCGACCTCCCCCGGCTGCCAGACCCGCTCGGCGGCGTCCTCCCAGTCCTTCCTTGCGAGGGCGCGGACGAGGAGGTGCATCTCGGCACGCACGCGCGCCGAGAAGACGCACGCGGGTCGGAGGAGCTTCAGCCAGGTGGCTTCCTTCCGCTTCTCCGGTTGCGTCTTCAGCTCCAGCATCTCCTCGGGGCGGCGGCTCTCCCACTCCTCGAGGAGGCTCGCGTCCGTCTCGCCGACGAGGGTGCGATAGAAGCTGAGGACGTCCAGAGCCCGTCCGGTCTTCGCTGGCTCGGGGACGGTCTGGTCGAGCGTCCGGTAGAGCTGCGAGAGGTAACGAAGGAGGACGTTCCTCGCTCCTTCGAGGCCGTAGCTCTTCACGTAATCGGAGAAGCCGGCGAACGTCTCGAACATCTCGCGCCCGATCGACTTCGGCTTTGG